>CAWARB010000001.1:0-58917 GCA_963784335.1 uncultured Cytophagales bacterium
CGTACGGTCCGAAAAAGATTTTGACCCATGCCGACATTCGGCTCGAACGGGGTGATAAAGTCGCCCTGATCGGTGCCAACGGGAAGGGTAAATCTACGTTGCTCCGTATCATTTCGGGGTCAGAACCAGTCAGTGACGGGCAGCGTCAACTGGGGCATAACGTATCATTCAGTTTCTATGCGCAGCACCAGCTGGAGTCGTTGAGCGTAGATGATACATTGCTGGAAGAGCTCAAACACGCCAATCCAAACAAAAGTGAAGGCGAATTGCGCGGGGTACTGGGTTGTTTCCTGTTCTCAAGCGACGATGTTTTTAAGAAAATTAAAGTACTGTCGGGGGGAGAGAAGTCGAGGATAGCGCTGGCAAAGGTTCTGTTGTCGCAGGCTAACTTCCTGCTGCTCGACGAACCGACCAACCACCTCGATATGCAGTCGGTGAATATTCTGATTCAGGCGCTGGAGCAGTATGAGGGTACGTACGTTGTCGTTTCCCACGACCGCTACTTCGTATCGCAGATTGCCAACAAAATCTGGTACATCGAAGATGAACAGATAAAGCAGTATCCGGGCACCTACGATGAGTATGAGTGGTGGATGGAAGAGCGTAAAGCCGACGCGGTGGCCAGTCAAAAAACGGAAAGCAAGGGACAAACCAGTAACGGAAACGGCGCTTCTCCCAAGCCCCTGGCTCCAAGCCCCCCGCCCAGGAGTGGTAACGACGACGAACGGAAAGAGTGGCAGCGCACACTAAAGCGATTGAGCCAGCAAGCCGAAGAGTCCGAACATAAAATTAGCCAGCTGGAAGAGCGTAAGCGACGGCTCGAAGCGGAACTAGCCGATCCGGCTACCTACGGAGACGATAAACTGATGCAGGCCAAAAACGACGAATACCGGCGGGTAACGACGCAGATTAGTCAGTTTCAGGACGAGTGGGAAACGGCCATGCTCGAAGCCGAAGAGTGGGAAAAGAAACTGGCCTGATAAGGTGATTTTTTCAGAATGTACCGCCAAAGCCAGCCTGTCATACAGGCTGGCTTTGGCATTTACTGGTCGTACGAAAACCCCTTCTGGCGTACTTCCTGCGGTGTGGTTGCCCCCGGTACCGATTCACGATGGTCAAACGATTGATTTACTGATTGGCGGATGCCTCTACAGATGGTATCGAGCGGAAGGTCATTCGCATCGGTACCGAACGGATTCTCTATCTCTTCGGCAATAATTTCCAGACTGGCCAGCACGTAAAAGACGAACACAACCAGTGGGATAATTAGAAAGTGCAGGTTGGAAACGTACCCGAATGGCAGCGTAAGGCAGTAGACGAAGATGAATTTTTTGATGAACGAACTGTACGAGAATGGAATTGGGGTGTTCCTGATTCGCTCGCAGGCACCGCAAATATCCATCAGTGACTGCACTTCGGCATTGAGCAGCAACAGATGTTCGGGGAGCAGGACACCCTGCCGTTGTAAGGCGTTAATTTTACCGAAAATAGCCAGGGCAATCTGCTGCGGCACGTGCTCGTCTAGCCGCAGGTTCGACAGGCCGAAGGTTTCACTGTTAATAAACTCTTTTTCCGGCGAAAGATGCCGCAGGTGGTTCTTTAATGCGTAAGCGAAATTGGAAATCATTAACTGAAAAAACTGGCGTTCCCGGGCCTGGTCGCTTTCCAGCAACTGGTCTAGCTTGAGCGCCATGTTTCGGCTGTTATTCACCAGACTGCCCCACAATTTCCGCCCTTCCCACCACCGGTCGTAGGCGGTGTTGGTCCGAAACACCAGGAGCAGCGAAATAACGAAGCTCAGCAACGTGTGCATCAGCGATAAGTTCTTCAGATGGACGTTATCGCTCAGCCCCATTCGTTCAATGAAGTACACCACAATGAACGAGTAAAGGCCAATACCCAGCAGGGCAGGAAGCAATTTTCGAACCGTATCGGCCCGGTTGAAGGTGATAATAAACCGTACCCAATCTTTCGGGTTGTAGTTAACCATGGTGGTATTGCGTTGAACAAGGTATAATCATACTGGATTTTAACAGGATTATCAACGGGTAAAATCCGGTTACCCTTCCTGTTCCGTATAATTGAGTTGATTTTACAGCGTTTAGGTATAAACACAGCCATAAAACCGACTGAATGCGTGCTTCTATTTTTTCCTTTATCCTGGTAATCCTTGGTCTTTGTTCGGCTTCCCTATCGTTGGCTCAGAAGCTGGAAACCATCGACCACATTTATGATCCAAAAGTGGAAACAGTGCTCCTTTTTCCGCAGGTGGGTACGAATCTGACTGATCGCAATGCCGGATCACCGGCTCTTACCCTCAACCCCCCCGTTATTTCGCTGGATGAGCAGGTGCCCCTGCAACTCGAATTTGATGACCTGACGGCCAACTACCGCTCATTTCGCGCCCGGATTATTCACTGCAATGCCGACTGGCAGCGGTCAATCCTGAACGATATCGAGTTCACCTACGAATACAACGACAACCCCATTACAGATTACCAGATTTCTATCAATACCAAAGTCCCGTATTTTCATTATTGGTTTACCCTGCCCCGCCTGAAACTGCCGGGCAATTACGTACTGGTGGTGTATGACGAACGGAACCGTAACAATATCATCTTTACGCGTCGATTTTCTACCTATCAGAATCGATTACTCGTCAACGCGGCTGTGCGTTTTTCATCGGCTCCCGACCGGCAATTTACAGACCAGCAACTGGACTTGTCGATCAACTACCGGGGGTATCAGGTAATATCGCCCCAGGACGATTTTAAGGTCGTAATTCGCCAGAATTTTCGCGACGACCGAACCCTGACCGGCCTGCGCCCCACCAATGTGCAGGCGTTTGACCAGCTACTTGAATACCGGCTGATTGACCTGAGTAATACGATGCCGGGCGGAAATGAATTTCGCTTTTTCGATACCCGAACGGTTCTCTCCCGCGCCAACTACATTGACCGAATCGACCGGCTCGCTGACCGTAATATTGCGTACGTGCAGGTCGACAAGCCCCGCAACCAGGGTGTTTACATCCAGAGTGATGATTTCAACGGTCAATTCATCATCGACCACCGCGAAACGGGTAACGGAGCGACCAATGCCGATTACATTGAAACGATTTTTACCCTCAAAATTCCGGAAGTGCCTGATTTTGACGTGTACGTAAATGGCGCGTTCAATTTCTGGCAACTGAACGACCATAACCGAATGGCTTATGATGCATTGCTGGGAGCGTACCGGGCATCGGTTCTATTGAAGCAGGGCGTTTACAACTACGATTACACCGTTATGTCGACGGGCCCACAAAAAAAAGTGGATGAGAACTACATCGAGGGTAGTTTCTCATCCACTGAAAACGACTATGAAGTATTCGTCTACCATCGCCCCCCCGCTTCCCGCGCCGACCAGTTGATAAGCTACCGGCGAGTGAGTGTCAATCAACGTAAATAACCACGTTGTTCCGTCAGCCCGTGGTTTAAACCGGGGACTGATGGCATACAGACCAAACTTACGCGCTGTGCAGGAATTCCATAATGTCGCCGTCCTGTACGATGTATTCTTTGCCTTCTACGGCTAGTTTACCCGCTTCCCGAACGCCTGCTTCGGTTTTAAACTGCGAGAAATCGGGGAGTTTCATCACCTGTGCCCGGATGAACTTCCGCTCGAAATCGGAGTGGATAACCCCGGCCGCCTGCGGTGCTTTCCAGCCCCGGTGAATGGTCCAGGCACGTACTTCTTTTACGCCCGCCGTGAAATAGGTAATCAGGCCCAGTAGTTTGTACGATGCTTTGATAAGTTTGCTCAGACCCGATTCAGTCAGGCTGTACTCACCCAGAAACAACTCCCGTTCTTCGGGGTCTTCCATTTCGGCAATCTGCGATTCGATACCGGCGCTGATAATAATTACGTCGGCTCCTTCACCCTTTACGGCTTCCTGCAAAGCGTCAGAATACGCATTTCCGTTGGGCAGAGATCCTTCATCTACATTAGCGACGTAGATAACCGGCTTCACGGTGAGCAGGGAAATATCACCGATGGCGGCTTCGCTTTCCTCGGCGATACCTGCACTGTACGGGCACTCTGGCCTGATTCCAGCGCCGTCTTGAACCGTTTCAGGATCTCCAGTTCCGACTTCGCTTTCGCATCGCCTACCTGAGCTGCCTTCTGAATCTTCTGAATTTTCTTGTCAACGGCTTCCAGGTCTTTCAACTGAAGTTCAGCATCGATAATCTCTTTATCCGAAATGGGGTTTACCTTTCCCTCTACGTGAACGATATTATCATCCTCAAAGCATCGGATCACGTGAACGATGGCATCTACCTCCCGGATATTGGCCAGAAATTTATTGCCCAGACCAGCTCCCTGGCTGGCGCCTTTCACCAGCCCGGCAATGTCGACAAACTCAATAATGGTAGGCACCACTTTCTGAGGTTTCACCAGCCCTTCCAGGGTATCCAGCCGCTCGTCGGGAACCGTTACTACGCCCACATTTGGTTCTATCGTGCAGAACGGATAATTGGCGGCTTCCGCCTTTCCGCTCGATATTGCATTAAACAGGGTGGATTTGCCCACGTTTGGCAAGCCCACAATTCCACATTGAAGTCCCATAGATGATTGTGAAAGAGTGAATGAGTGAAAGTAAGGTCTATCCGGATATATTGTCCCGTATAGACCGTTGGCTGTTCAGTCTTTCAACCTTCTGCTCTTTAAAATTTTTCGCAAAAATACAACTGCAATGGCGGACCACCGCAACGGCGAACAGCAAAAAAAGCCTTTGGGCACGCCAAAGGCTTTACGTATGATGGTTGGTTAATAAATTGGTGTTTAGTAGAGTTTACTGCATTCAGTTTCCGTTGGTTTAGTTACTCCCACTTCAATTCGCTGGCGAAATCGTCCTGCTCGCTGCGTTCCCGCTGGGCCAGCTGCGTAAAGTCTACTTCGGGCATCAGTTCCGTTTTTACGTGTTCTACGGTTTCCTGAAGGGCTTCGATAAATTTATCGAAATCTTCCTTGTACAGAAAAATCTTGTGTTTTTCGTAGGTAAAACCCTCGCCCTGCGGATGTCGCCGACTCTCCGTAATGGTCAGGTAATAATCGTTGGCACGGGTTGCTTTAACGTCGAAGAAATACGTTCGCTTGCCCGCCCGAACCCGATTGGAATAGATCTTCTCCCGGTCTCTTTCGTCCACAATAAATAGGGTTTAGTCAATATATGACCACTAAAGTACGGGCATTCGTGAAAGAACAAAAAGAATGCAGATAAATATATTCTGGGGACATAAAACCACAAAAGCGAACCAAGTTGTGGAGGCCGTTCCACAGTTTTTGGCCTAATTGCTTGTATGTGAAGGGCCTGTAATCTATCTTTGTTTTGTAGGAATTGCACTTTTTGGAGGCAGGTGGTATGTGTGAGGTTTATCCGCATACGACCCGCCTATTTTTTTTCACGTAACCAAAAGCTGTATGAATGTAATCATGTCCCTTATGTTGTTCTTTGGCAGCATGAACCCGACGGGGTCTTTACCAGGCCTCATACAGAAAGGCAAAGCGTCTTTTTATTCCAAAAAGTTTACGGGCCGCAAAACGGCCTATGGTGAGCGCGTTAATCCCGCTGCGCTCGAAGGGGCCCACCGTCACTTTCCCCTGAACACGCTTGTTGAAGTGACCAACCTGCGTAATAACCGTTCCGTAATTGTACGAATCAATGACAGGGGACCTTTCGCCAAAGGCCGCGTTATTGATTTGACTTATGCCGCGGCCAAATCCATTGGCATGATTTCCAGCGGTATTGCTACCGTATCGCTCCGGGTTGTTGACAAAAGCAAACGCGCCGTGGCGCTGGCGCCGTCCGTCTTCGATATACCCGTAGCCTTCCAGCCTCAACTGGAGCCAGCCCTGTAATTTGTCTGCTTAAACCAGACCAACCGAACCGTTCGCTATTTCCCCGTGCAATTCCTGTCGGAGATATCGAACGGTTCGGTTTTTGCGTTAAATTAGGGGGAATACAAGCGGTTGATTTTACTGTTCTTCCCCTTCTTTTCTTCTTCGGTTTATTCATGAAACAAACGCTCAATCTGGGGCAGGTGCGTTCCTACGGCAACGTCGAATTTCTGGCCCGTCAGTTAGTCGAAGGGTTCATTACCGGGCTTCACAAATCGCCTTTTCACGGGTTTTCCGTCGAATTTGCGGAACACCGGCTCTATAACACGGGCGAAACGACCCGGCACATCGACTGGAAAGTGTTCGGAAAAACAGAGAAGCTGTTCGTAAAGCGCTACGAGGAAGAAACTAACCTGCGCTGTCACCTGCTCATCGACACGTCGTCCTCCATGTATTACCCGGAGGAGAACTACGGCAAAATGACGTTTAGTGTTATGGCGGCTGCCTGCCTGGCGTACATGCTCCAGCGGCAGAAAGACGCGGTGAGCCTGACTACATTTGCCGACCAGATTGACGTGCAAACGCCCATCAAATCAACCCCGTCGCACGTACATAAACTGTTTACCCAACTGGATCAGTTGATGCAGCAGCCCAAACCCCTACGCCGGACGGCCGCTGCCGAAGTGATTCACCAGGTAGCCGAGAAAATAAACAAACGGTCGCTGGTCGTAATTTTCAGCGATATGTTCGATAACAGTGAAAAGGCCGACGCGTTGTTTTCGGCACTCCAGCACCTGCGCCATAACCTGCACGAGGTACTGATTTTTCACGTAACCGATAAAAAGACGGAGGAGGAGTTCGCCTTCGATGAGCGGCCGTATGAGTTCATCGACCTCGAGACGGGGGAGAAGGTAAAACTCCAGCCGGGGCAGGTGCGTGATACGTACCAGCAAGCCGTAAAGTCATACTTTCAGGAGTTGAAAATGCGGTGCGGTCAATACAAAATAGACTTCGTTGAAGCGGACATTGCGCAGGGATTCGATCAGATCCTGAATTCGTACCTGGTGAAGCGGACAAAGATGCGGTAGCAGGTATTGTTCGTTAATAGGAGTGGGGAGGCTGACGCAAAATCCTCGGGTCAGCCTCCCCACTCCTAACCCCCGGGCGACCCCGTCCTGATACTTATTTCTTCACACTCGCCTTGGCATTATTGGGAGCCACAGCCGCCTTTTTATCGGCCTGCTGCCGTTTCTGGAAAAGGATAAAATCCTCAATTTGCTCGGCGGGTAGTTTGTGAGCTAGTATTTTCTTGTTTTTATCGAGCACATTGACCGTTGGCGTGGTAAATACGTCGAATTGATTGCGGAAGTCATTCTTGTGGGCGTAATCAAAGCCATTGATGGCGTTGCCAAGCTTAAACTCCTTAATAAATTTCTTCCACTCTTCGGGGCTTTGGTCGATGGCGATAGCCAGTACCTCAACACCCTTGCCTTTGTACTTGTCGACTAGTTTTTTCAGCCCGGGTGCACTTTCCCGGCAGTGCCCGCAGGTGGGAGAATAGAAGAAAACGACGGTATAGTCGGCCTTTATAGCCGACAGGTTAATGGGCCGGCGGAGGGTATCGCTCAAAACGGGCGATAGCATGGTTTTGCCAACCAGGTTGGGCTTGATGGCCGCTACCCGTTCGCCAATGGCCTTTAGGGTAGACGAGTCGGATACGGTCATAATCCCCGTTTTGTAGTACTTCTCGAACATGTGGACAAACAGCCCCTCCGTGCCCATGACTTTGGGTTGTTCGTACTGACTCGTGATGTAGTAAATTGTGTAGTATTTGATGTCGGTATTTTTCCCGGCAATGGCTTTATTCACCATGAAGTCAGCTTCCTTAATTAGTGAATCGGGAACCTGCACCGTCAACTCCTTGATATACCGCTCAATTTTAGTTTGTAAGAAAGGTGTTCTGACAAAACGCTCATCGGAGAAGTCGAAATCGTCCCAGAAGTGGTCTTTATAATAATTGAAAACCCAGATGGAATCCGGGCGACCATTGGCTGCTTTGGGGGCGGGTGGTATTTCCGGCTCGGCGGTGGCTTTAAATAGTTTGGCCGCGAATGTGGTTGGGTTATCGGTCAAAAACTGCGCACGGTAGTCATTTGCCTGTTTCTGAAGGTCGCTCAGTTGCTTATTAAGCATAGTGGACGAAGCGGCATCACTGCGCGTTTTCTTCTGCAGGTTGATCGCCTGTGCTTCTTCCGAAAATTTGCCCAGTTTCTGTTGATAGGCGTAAAATAATTCATTTTCTTTCGAGCCGGTGATCTTCATCGCGTTGACGATGGAAGCCGTATCGGTATCAAAAGAAAATTGCTGGTCTTCCGTGATAAGCAACTGCATATACCCCTTTTTGGGAACTACGACGAGGAATAACCCCTGGGGCAGGCTTTTTTTACCTTCAAAAACCATGTTTCCAGCACCATCTACCCGGGCCGTGTCTTTGGGAATGTACTGAGTAGCCCCAAAATAGTGCGCCAACACGCAGGTAGTGTCTTTCAACCCCGCAATGTGGCCCGTTATCTTGAAGCCATCGGAGGGTGCCTGAGCCGTGGATTGGGCCTGCGCTACCGGCAATGAAAGGAATCCGGCAAGCAAGGCCAGTAGGAGGTTCTTCATGCAAGTGGGTGTATAGCTTGGTAAAAAGAGTAAAACGGATGGTTATACGAACGGGCTGCTGGGTAACACGTTGCCTACAAAACGCTTGCCACAGCGGTTATAGTCTGTAGTTTTGTTGTTTTCCGCTCCCGGATTGGTACGAATGCCGACAGGAGTACTGCCTGAAAGAGTGTCACATAACGCCCGGCTGGATAAGGGGTGAAAGCGGTACGCTATTTAGCGGGCAGTGAATTATTATACGGACAGAATCTTCACCATTCTGAGCAAATCTTCACTAATAGGCTTGGGTAAACGGATCGTATCGCGGAAAGGCGTGTACACCAGTTCGTTGTTGACAATACCGGCCATTACATTCTGCTCGCCATTCATGAGGCCCTCCATAGCGCCCAGGCCCAGGCGGCTGGCCAGAATACGGTCGTAGGCCGTTGGGACGCCCCCCCGCTGAATGTGTCCCAGCGTGGTCACCCGCATGTCGATGTCGGGTTGTACCTGTTGCCGGATTTTCTCGGCAATCTCACTGGCGTTACCCGCTTCTTCGCCTTCCGCAATAACCACAATTGACGATGATTTCTGGCGACTCCATCCCGATTTCAGGATTTCAATCACTTCGGGAATAGGCGTAAGTACTTCCGGTACCATGACCATTTCGGCTCCGCCCGCAATACCCGATTGAATGGCGATATAGCCCGAATCGCGTCCCATCACCTCAATGAAAAAGATGCGGTCGTGCGAGTCGGCGGTATCGCGGATTTTGTCGATAGCTTCCAGCGCCGTATTTACGGCCGTATCGAAGCCAATTGTATAATCTGTACCGTACAGGTCATTGTCAATCGTACCGGGGGCACCAACCGTGGGGATACCGAATTCATCGAAAAAAAGAGTGGCTCCCGTAAATGTTCCATTACCACCAATAGCAACCAGGCCTTCTATATCAAATTTTTTGAGTTGTTCGTAGGCTTTAGCCCTTCCTTCGGGAGTCATGAACTCTTTACTCCGGGCCGATTTCAGGATAGTCCCTCCCCGTTGTACGATGTTACTAACCGAGTGGGAGGTCATCTGAAAAATATCACCATTTATCATTCCGTTATACCCCCGGCGGATACCAAATACTTCTACACCGTGGTAAACCGCCCCCCGGACAACAGCCCGGATGCAGGCGTTCATACCCGGTGCATCGCCACCTGAAGTAAAAACAGCTATTCGTTTCATAGGTCAAGTCAATTTTTTAACGGAATTTCACAAAAAACGTTACGGTGTGTTCTTTTGAACCTCGCAAATTTATTCTCATTTCCCAATCTTAAGGCATGGGATGGGGAATTATCCTGTTGTTTTCATACAAATTTCACAAAGGAACTTTACAAAATTACACTACCTGCTCTACCGGCTTCAACTGATGAGACAAGCCGTGTCGATAATACCCTACCAATCATGGCCGGTGTCAGGGCTGGCCGATTGAATTAACGCTGTTTACCGGTTTTTGAACTGGTAAGCCCGGATTAAAATCCGTCCATGATTGACTACTGTTGCGAGTAAGCCAAAATGGGTTACCAGTACCTTAAACCGGTCGGTGAGAGAGCGACGGTGGTGTTGCACCGATAGCCCGCCCATGAGGTAGTTGCACAGAGTAAAGGGCAGAAATTTAATTTTTTGAGCCACCTTCAAACAGCGGATTTCCCAGTCCAGATCAGCACTGAGGTTTTTGAGCAGGTAGTCAGGGGCAATGCTGCGTTTGGCGATAAATGATTGATGACAAACTTTCATACCCAATGCCATATCGCGCCAGGTCAGATTTTGGGGGAGTGCATGAGGAGTTACTGCGCTCCGAAGACCAACCGGAGTACCGTCATTCTGCACAAACAGGGCATCACTGTAATATACATCCGCCGGTGTTTCTTTTATGGTAATCAGCAGGTTTGCCAGCGTTCGTGAATCATGCAGCGTATCCCCCGCGTTCATAAACCAGACGTACTTGCCCCGTGCCCGGTGCAACCCTTTGTTCATGGCATCATACAGGCCCCGGTCAGGTTCCGAAATCCAGGTGGTGACGTGTGATTCATACCGCCTGATAATGTCCAGCGTCCCGTCTGTCGAGCTGCCATCAATTATAAGGTACTCATAATCATTTTCATGCTGCTCAATAATGCTCTGAATCGTGCGCTCCAGAAACCGTTCAGCATTGTACGTGATGGTGATGATGGAGAGGGTAGGCAATGAGTGAATGATAAATGATGCATGATGAATGCAGGATAAGCCTGCTGCACTTATCACTGGAACGCTGGCCTCGGTCAACATTTCTTTATACAAGTTAATATGTTGCTGCGCCACCACATCTTCCGAGAACTGCGCTTCGGCGGCTTGGCGGGCGTTCTGCCGTAGGAGTTCCGGGTTGGAATGGGTCAGAATAAAAGCCAGTCCATCGGCCAGTTGCTGGGCCGAACCCGTATCGGCCAGAAAACCAGTTACCTGGTGATCGATCATTTCGGGAATGCCGCCCGTTCGGAAACCAACAACCGGTGTTCCGCAGGCCAGTGCTTCGATAACCGTATTGGGCAGATTGTCTTCCAGTGAAGGAACCACCAGCGCGTCGGCGGCATTGTAGGCGGCTACAATATCCTCCTCGCTGGTCAGCAGACCGAGGTGCCGCACGGGGTAGGGTAATTCATTGAACAGATACGAACGTCCTTTGCCGAACACCAGGATTTCGGGAGCCAGGTCTGGATGCTGCTGGTGCAACAGCGTCAGGGCATCGGCAAAATAGCGGAACCCTTTGCGCGTGTCCGTCACGTTGGCACTACCAAACAGGAGCCGGGCCGCACCCGTACGGTTACTAGACCGGTCCGACAACGCAAAGTGAGCGTTCGCTTCTGCCCGCCCGATGGGACGGAAAATGCGTTGATTGATGGCGTAGGGAATAACCGTGAACGGAAACCCGTGCAGCAACGTGCTCCGCTGTGCCTCCGCAGCCAGCCACTGGCTGGGTGGCGTAAAGTGAATGGAGGCCTCCGCAAAAAGTTTTCGTTTCTGTTCAAAAACCTGATTGGATAAATCCTGCTCGCCCGGTTTTTTCAGGTATGGACACTGGTGGCAGTGCGTCATGGAAATGAGTGCAACCGCGCGAATAGTGGCACCCGCCCGTAAAAGCCCACTGGTCGTGCAATGTCCAGACGATTGGCTTGCCCAGGTCAAAAAGAGACTGTAACCCACTGAGCGACAGAAATCCGAAGTTTATCCAGTGCAGGTGCAACACATCGGCCTGCTGAATGGCCGGGTGGAAGTTGAGGTTTGCGCCAAACCGGGCGGGCGAAAACTGAAATCGTACGGATGTGTCGCGTTCGTGCGGAAGAAAATAAAGTCGTTCGGCCACAAACCGTCCGAAAGCGGTTTGCTCGGCCAGAAAATTATTGGCTAAATACGTCACACCCGGTGCTGACCGATGCTTCTCCAGCCGGTTCGGCGTACCTACAAGCAGCGTACTTTCTATCGATTCATCACCCCATAGCTGCTTTTGCAGGGCCTGGTGCAGTCGATTCGCTGCCACAGCCGCCCCGCCAAACAAATGGTAGGTACTCAGGTGCGTAACTCTCAACGGCCCACTAGTTTATCGAACTTTTTAACAACTTCCGGCCAGAATCCCAGCCCGAACACCCGCCCCCATATGCGTCGGCGTGAGTAGTGTTCCATTTCGGCAAAAATGGGGTCCTGGAACCGTTCCTTTGCTTTTTGGGTCAGGATGAGGGCAAAGCCGTGCTGTTTCAGCGTAGTGGCAAATACCCAGCCCAGCAGGAGGTTGCGCTGGGTGAGCATAGCCTCATCGGCAAATCGGTTGAGGTAGGTCATCTCGCCCCAAACGGCACTGTTCTTCAACGAAAAGAGCACAAACTTCCGGACGAGTGGCTGCTGTGAGAAGCTATCCAGTAAGGAAGGCGTGATACGGGGCGATCCTTTTGGCAACAGTTCTGCTAACCAATGGCTGTCCGTTTCGTCCATAAACTGTAATACTTGAAACAGTTTGTCTTCGCCCTCATAAATGGAGGCTATCCCCGGCTCAAATTCGGCGGTGAGTACGTGCCGGGCACGCTCGGTGCCCAGGTTTCGAAACAGGCGTAAATCAGTGCCCTGCGAATCGGTTTTGAACCAGTCAATCTGCTTTATTTTCAGGTTATCGAGCGATGAGCGAAGGCTGCGCGTTTTCAGCTGAACGACTTTCACCGGTTCAAACTTGGGGGCAAACGCGTATTCCTGAATCAGGTCGGGACGGGGTTTGAGCAAACTGGAGCAGTGAGGAGATGCCGTCAGGTAAAAATCATCGGTATCTGTTTCGGCACTGACCGTGTCTGGCCCGGTAACGATGTGATTAAAGGTGTACAACTTCCTGAAGTGGCTGGACTCACTTTCCACGTAACCAAAATCGCGGTCGTCGGCATCGAAAGCGATACAGACAGCGTATTTGGCAAACGTTTTCCAGCGGTTGTGTAATTGCCCCGATGCGCCAATGTCCACCAGTACGGGTGGTTCGGCCTGGAATTCGGGGCGGGAAAGTATTTTGTCGATCATGTGGGTACGGTTTGCGCTACGTGATGTACGGGTTATGGTTGGTTGACCAGCCAATGGCTTATCGCTATGAACCGTAAACCATGTACCGCGAACTTATTTTCTGTATGCAAAGATATTCAATTGCAAATCCATGCTGTTGTTGCCTTTGTACTGGTGGTTCACCAGGGGGGTATGGCGGTATTGGCTGGTGTTGAGGTAGTACCGAAAGCCACTGTCTTCCAGCACTTTTATAACCTCCGCCAGGGTTTGGGGGTGATCGAGGTACGCGTGAAACTCCACGAACAGATTCTGCACGTGGGCCAGCGCATCGCGGCAGTCGGTTAGTACTGCCGTTTCGGCCCCTTCGATATCCATTTTGAGCATGTCGATCTGGGTCTCCTGCAACAGCCTGTCGCGCAACCGTAGGGAGGGTACCAACGTTCGGTCCGTTTGGGAGAAGATAGAGGCCGAATCGGCCTGATCGCTACCGAACAGGATGCCATCCGCATTTGTCCAGACGGCTTTTGTAACGATTTCAACCCCGGTTATTTTATTCTCCCGCAGGTTTTCCTGCAACAGGTCACTGATGCGTTTGTCGGCTTCGAATGCCACGATAAGCGCGGTGGGGTACTGCTGTCGAAAGTAAAGGACGCTGGTACCAATGTTAGTACCGCAATCGAAAATGACAGGCTTGGCGGAGGTGGTGTAGAATTTATAAAACTCGTCCACAAAAATTTCGCGGTATTGCCACACAAACGACAGCGCATCGGGCACCCGGAACCGGTAAGGCCCGAACGTAATGTCGGTCATCTGATTGCGCGGCCGGTCACCGTAGCGCACCGCTAATCCCAGCAAGCGCCTACCTTCGGCTGAGCGAAGCAGCCGGGCTGTTTCAGTGAATAAAAATCTAAAAAGCCACATGAGTGAGAGTTTTCAAGGGCAAAGGTAGGCCAAAACAGAACGTAGAAATTTACTTATCGTTTAGACGGGGCACGTCAACCTGCCTGCCACCAACTTCTTCAATGGAGACCCGTCGTTCCATTTTTGACCGAAGATCTGGTGCTGGCACTCACTGAGGAACCCATGAAAAGTGCGTCACGTACCGTTAATCTTCCAGAATATTGCCAAAAATGGTTGTCTTTCAGGGCAAGGGCAAACAGCAGAAAAACGATTCCCCAGTATAAATAGATTCGGTAGTAATCCTGGACATCTTCATAAATCCGAACCCGAACCGGCGCTTTTTCCAGGCGGTCAATCTGGGCGAACACCGTTTGCAGGCGTTTGGCGTCAGTGGCCCGGAAGAAACTCCCGTTGCCAATAGTGGCGATGGTTTTAAGGATGCCTTCATCTACCGTAACGGCAGTAGATGTGTAGGCAACCGGTCGGCCAACAGCAATGGTATACAGGCGAATGGCAAAGGCTCTGGCCAGCCGTGCCGCCGTTACCGGGTCCAGGTTACCCGCCGTATTATCCCCATCGCTCAGCAAAATAATGATCTTACTACGTCCTTTTTTCGGCTCTATAGCCGGTGTCAGCGTGGTATCTGCCGGCGAAACCGACCGATCGCGCATCCGGTTGATGCACCGGGCCAGGGCATCGCCAATGGCCGTGCCGGAGGTGCTGATCATCTGCGTATCGAGGTCACTCAGGTATTGTTTTAACAAACCATAATCGGTTGTGAGGGGGCAAAGTGAAAAGGCTTCGCCCGCAAAGACGACCAGACCAATCCGGTCATTTCGGCGTCCGTTAATGAAACGCTGGGCCACCCGTCGGGCGGCTGCCAACCGGCTGGGTGGCAAATCGGCCTCCCGCATCGACTCTGATACGTCGATGGCCAGCATGATGTCGATACCCTCCGATTGCTCATCACGCTGCTCCCGAATAAGTTGTGGGCGGGCCAGCGCAACCAATAGTAACGACGTGCCGATGAATACACTAGCCGGCAACAGGTACCGCAGCCCGCTCAGCCACGACCAGTACGATTGGGCACGTGCGTTCGAATTTCGGGACTTATCCAGTTGCGACAGCGATAGTGTAAGCCGTTGCTGTGTTTTACGGTACAGGTAGTACCGAAGGGCAAACAGCAACAGGATAGCCGGAATGAGCGCCAGCGCCAATGGGTGCGCAACCCGAAACTGCTGCCATTGTGCCGGATCAAACCAGTGAAGCGAATACCAGGGTTCCATTTGGTTAAGGCGTAAATGGTTTTTCGGCCAACTGACTCGCGGGTACATTGGCAAAGCCGGGTTCATGCTGCATCCGGGTCCGATAGCGGTGATAGCGGTTCGTGGCTACGCTGCTCAGCAACCTGAGAGCGGGTAGTGAATCGGCGGAGAAAGCCCCTCCATAGATCATCCGGTCCGCTTCGCGCAATGCATCTAGAACCCGGTCGTCTTTCATACGGTCGGCCAGTTCGGACGTTGTCAATGAACTGTACGGTTGTGCATCCAGCCGTTCCAGATACACTTTCCACGTCATAACGGCTCGCCGGGCAGTTTCGGACGCTGAGGATGCATTGACGATTTGGGTAAGCTGGTGGTATTCCGTCAGAAAGCGCTGGTGATTCCGGCCTAGCTGAAAAAGTTGCCAGTATCGCAGAACAGTTTGTCCCAGCAACCCGTATAAGCCAAGTCCTGCCAAACCAGCCAGCAGGAAGCCCGCAACCAGGGCTACGTAGTTGAATTGCTGCTGAAGAGGAGCCAGATTTGTTTCGGTAAGTAACTCAGGAACCGGCATTGACCGGGACGAATCAGCTAACGCAACTATTGGTAAATTAGACCGTAAAAAAATGGTGTCGGTCTGTGTCCACTGAGCTGTGCAATCGGTTTCGTGAATAACCCGCACAGGTACTCTTAACAACTGAAGAGAATCCGTTTCGAAGGATACCAGCGTGTACACCGCGCTATCCCGGCTAATGGCAAGGGCACCAGAACCAGTGGTTTGGGTGGAAAAGACGGATACCTTCTGTACACGGTACGGCGCAAAGCTCTGGGATGTATCAGGAAACAACACATCCGTTGTGGCAGGATGATGATACACCAGACTGTACTGAACGGGTCGCCCGATATCAAGGCTATCCGCCAGGAAGTGACCACTCAGCGTAGCATTTCGTGGGGGTGGCTGCGCCTGTATCAGCCAGGGAAAAAGGAGCAGCAGGAGTCGAATGGGGTATGGCACAGTAGTTTTACTTTCTTACCCGGAACAATTCAACGAGCTTTGGTACAAAATCCTCCTGCGAATCGAGCGCGAGGTAATTGGCATTATACTGGCGGCAAAGCCGTTCCAGCTGGCGCTGGTTTTGCTGGAACGTATCGTGTAAAGTAGCCCGGAACGAGGCCGACGAGGTGTTAACCCACACCATGCGGCCCGACTCACTATCATACACCGGAATAATGCCCAGTTTGGGCAGGTTCACCTCTCGCTGGTCGTATAAATGAATAACGACCAGATCGTGTTTTTTGGCTAGTGCCTTTAAATTATGTTCATAATTGGTGTCGATAAAATCGGAGAGCAGTATAACGACGCTCCGGCGTTTCAGGGCGTTTAGCGTAAACAGGAGGGCGTCGGCAATATTGGTCTGACCCGATGCTGGCTGAAGTTTAAACAGGCTCATAATGAGATGGTAGCCCGTTTTTATGCCATTGGCGGGTTTGATATACCGCTCCTTCTGGTCCGAAAAACAATACATGCCCACGTTGCTGGCTTCATGAATGGCCGACAACGCCAGCACGCCACACACCTCTTTGGTGGCCGTCAGTTTGTCGCGGTGCCGGTGGCCAACCTGCTGCGATGCGCTGACATCCACTACAAAAAAAACGGTCTGGTCTTTCTCTTCCCGAAACACTTTGACGAACGTGCCGTGCCCTTTGGACGAAACGTTCCAGTCGATAGCGCGCACATCATCACCGTACTGATAGGTTCGCAAATCGCTGAATTCAAGCCCTGTTCCTTTAAAAATGGATCGGAAGCTACCCCGCATCTGGGAGTTGACTGCCTTGCGGATGCGGATGTCGAAATTGCGAAGCCGGGCTAAGAACTCGTCCATACAAAATAGGCGTTATACTATTTTAACAGCCAATCCCGAACTTTGCCCGCCGGGATTACCTTACAAAGCTATTGATTTAACCGTATGCACCGACACTCACTCTTTCGCTACCTATGGGCGTTGCTGCTTGGCGGATGGCTGGCTACTGCCTGTACAAACCCCACCGATAGCAAACCGGCTGGCCTGGTTGAGGAAGGGGCGATGGCCGAGATTCTGACCGAAGTACACCTGGCTGAGGCCCGCGTCAGTCGGCTTGGCCTGACCTCTATCGACTCGTCGCAGGTGGCCTATAAGCACCTGGAAAAACAGATTTTCAAAAAATTCGGGGTCGATACAGCCGCCTACCGAAAAAGCTACGTCTTTTATTCGTCCCATCCCGCAGACATGGAAATCATCTACAAACAGGTAACCCAGAGTTTGCAGAAGAAAATTGACGCTGAAAACGCGAAGAGATCGAAAAAGCCATGACGATTGGTATTATTGGCGCGGGTATTTCGGGGCTTACCCTGGCGTATGAGTTACAGAAACAGGGTATACCCTACCAGCTCTGGGAAGCCAGTCCGCAGCCTGGTGGCTATATCCAGTCGCAACGGGTGCAGCCGGACGCATCATCCGATGGCTCCTACCTGCTTGAGTCGGGGCCAAACTCGTTGCTGGGCGATGATGCGCTATTGGCATGGATTGACGAATTGGGCCTGACGCCCAAACGCCTGTTTAGTAAACCCGTGAGCAAAGCGCGGTTTATTTTCCGGGATGGGCAATACCGCGAACTCCCATCCGGACCGCCCTCATTGCTGTTTGGTGGTTTTTTCAGCTGGAAAACAAAGCTGGCCCTCTGGCAGGAACGCTCAAATAAAACGCTGTCGCCAACGGGTGAAACGCTGGCTCAGTTTTTTCGCCGACGGTTTTCTCAGGAACTGGTCGATTATGCACTGGGGCCGTTCGTGGCCGGCATTTACGCAGGAGACCCGGAGCAACTCCTCGTATCGGAGACGTTTCCAATACTGCTTCAATACGAAAAGGAGTACGGCTCTGTGGTACGTGGCCTGATAAAAAACCAGTCCAAAACAGCTCGGCGGCAATCGTTCAGCTTTCAGGACGGGATGCAAACCCTGACCGACGCGCTGGCCGTCCGGCTAACGAACCTGGCGCTGAATACACCCGTTGAGCAAATCGTTCCCGTACAGGCTGGATGGCAGGTAACTGCGGGCGGTAAAACCGCGATAGTCGATAAACTGGTTATCGCCGTTGGTACGGAGGCTGCTGCTGCGTTACTGGCACCCTATAACGAGACGCTCGCGACCCGGCTTCGGGCCGTTGCTTACCCGCCCATGAGCGTTGTTCACTCGACTTACAAGCGTAACGCCGTCGGCCATGCCCTAAACGGGTTTGGTGGATTGAATCCAAAAAGGGAGGGCCAATTTGCCGCTGGCCACATCTGGAGCAGTTCCATTTTTGACGGCCGGTGCCCTGCTGATGAGGTGCTGTTTACCTCCTTTGTTGGCGGAACCCAGTCGGCACGCAACGCTTGCCAGCCGGATGATGTATTGATGGCAAGTGTTCATCAGGAGTTGGTGAAAGGCTTTGACATCCGGGCCGACAGCGAGCCGGTTTTTCAATCCGTACGACGGTGGGAGCGGGCTATACCCCAGTATGACGCTGCCATTGCAGCCGTAAAAGAACCGGTACAACTGTCCGAAAAAGACCAGTTATTTGTCTGTGCAAACTGGTACGGGGGTGTATCATTGTCCGACTGTATCCAGAAAGCGCAAAAAATGGGCCAGCAGGTGAAAAACAACCTGATTGCTGCTAATTTTTAATGATTTTTTTGCACAAAAACGGCGTGATTTGCTGTTGTTGTAGCAAACCCAGTATATAACCTATTATCTACCTGTGAAAGAACGTTTGGTCGTCATCCCAACTTATAATGAAATCGAGAATATCGAGGCCATCATCCGAAAGGTGTTCAGTCTGCCGGAGACCTTCGATTTGCTCATTGTAGACGACGGATCTCCCGACGGAACAGCCCGGCGCGTACGTGACCTGCAGGAAGAATTTCCCCCTCACGGCTCATCCCGGACGAATGCCGCTGGCCGACTGCACCTGCTGGAACGGCGGGGTAAAATGGGACTGGGAACGGCTTATATCGACGGGTTTAAGTGGGCACTGTCCAGAGGGTATCAGTATCTGTTCGAGATGGATGCCGACTTCTCGCACAACCCCGAAGACCTTATTAAACTTTACCGGGCCTGCGCCGAAGACGGTGCCGATGTAGCCATTGGCTCGCGCTACATTAAGGGGGTCAATGTCGTGAACTGGCCCATGGGGCGGGTGCTAATGTCTTATTTTGCCGGCGTATACGTCCGGTTCATTACGGGTATGTCCATTATGGACCCCACGGCCGGATTTATTTGCTACCGTGCGGAAGTGCTGGAAGTGATTTTGCATAATCCCATCAAATTTGTGGGCTACGCTTTCCAGATTGAGATGAAATTCACCTGCTGGAAATACGGTTTCCGCCTGACGGAAGTCCCCATTATTTTCACTGACCGTACGCGGGGCGTATCGAAAATGTCGTCCAAGATTTTCAAAGAAGCCGTTTTTGGCGTGTTACAAATGAAAATCAGCAGCTTCTTTCGCCACTACATCCCCCGCCAAAAAACCGCCAGGGCTACACAAGAGCCAGTTAACGCGGCTTGATTTCAGACCACCGATCTATACGACAGACGCTACGCTTACGCTGGTTTGGTAGTCCCCATTTTTTTGAGAATAGCCAGCCGGGCTAACCTAACTGTCGCTCATAAAACCAATGATCGATTATATAGCCCTTGCAGTTTCCCCCGGCTTCGCTTCAGGCGCATCTTAACGGCACTGGCTTTGATGGCATACAAATTCGCAATTTTCTCAATACTCATTCCCTGCTCATACTTTAAGCTCAATAAGGTCTGTTCTTCGACCGAGAGTGCTGCCATGGCCCGGCTCACCAATTGGCGCGTTTCTTCCTGTATCTGAGCTTCCTGAGAGTCAGCAATCTCCAGATTGACCGTTTGGTCGATGGACATCAGTGGAAGCCGCTTGGCTATCCGAAGTTGATCTGAACAGTAATTGTAGGAAATCGAATAAAGCCAGGTTGAAAAACTCGACCGTTGCTGAAAAGTGGGCAGTTTATCGAATACTTTCAGGAAAATGTCATGGGTGAAATCATGGGCTTTCTCCGAGTCATGGGTCATCGATAAGCAGCGCTGATAAACTTTACTCACATAGCGGCTGTAGAGCGATTCAAAGCATTGGTTGGGCTGAGTTGGTAAGATTTGCTGGATTACTTCTTCGTCGGTTAATGAAGTGTACTTGGTAGAAAGGCGCATATTACTTGTAAGTGGTAGGTAAGAAAACGTATTTAAGATTGAACGTATACGCATCGGGATACAAATTGGATGTACCTACATCGAAACAGTAACGGCAAATATATTAAGCGGTATTTTTGTAATCTTAATGGTGCGGATATACTCTTTTTTTGTCTCTTTCGGTTCTGCCTTGAATCCTATAGTGAGGCCTTACTTAGTATGCCATTCTGGGAATAGCACAATAAGTAAGGCCTCACTTATTTATTGTATGTGTTGAACTTTACCGGGAAGCTGTAGGTGCTATTTTCAGCAAAAAACGCTCGTATTCCTTTAGCTCGATATCGACCTCGATCCGTTTTCGCGGATTGGTGAAACTAGCTGAAATCGTCATAGTCGATTTGGTCGTCCCAATTGATTAGCCAGGAATCCAGCAATGATTACCAGTAATTCCCCGTTCAATTCAAGCTGGCCCAGCACACTCGGAATAGCATAACGCGACACATGGCTACCTATAATCGTAGCCATGTGTCGCGTTGCAGCCGGGCTTTGCGTTGACTCCTCTATCCGTACTCTTTATAGGTTAATCCTGTAACTCAGCTTTATCTCATCACCGGTCATACCCCGGAAGCCCCAATTGTGGGCGGGGATTTCCAGAATGCAGATTTCCACATCCGTAACGGCTAATCCAAGTTGTTCGTTGATATGCTGGTAGAGCAGATGAATCAACTTTTTTTTCGTTTCTACTGTACGGCCCTCAATCATCATAAACTCCAGTATGATATATCGCTCCGATGCTGTAGCTGGTCGAAAAAAATCGTCGTTGTCGAGGTAGAAAAAGCGGTGCGCGCGTTTGTCCACCGGGAATTGAAGCGCTTCCACTACGCAGGCATGAATCACCTCAGAAAGCTGGTTTCGGATGGGTAATAACTGCTCGCGCACACCGTATATTTTCACCTGACTCATAATACCTACCTGTTGAGCTGCCCCGCCAGCACGGCAATACCTTCCTCAAACGAGTGCGGGTCATAACCCAACACCGTCCGGGCCTTATCCAGCACGAAACCCGTGCGTGGGGGCCTGCGGGCTACCTGTGTGAAGGTAGAAGCATCGGCCTGAGCAATCAATGATTTATCGAGACTGAAATAGTCGGCGGTCCGGATGGCCATTTCGTAGGGTGTCAGTACTTCCTTCCCCGAAATATTGAATATGCCTTCGGCTTCCTGGTCGGCAATCAGGTAGCAACCCATAGCCAGGTCTTCGGCCAGCGTTGGACTGCGCCACTGATCGGTCACGACCTTAATATTCTTCCCGTCTTCCAGCGACTTTTTAACCCACAGAATGATGTTACTGCGGCTCATATCGTGCGCAATCCCGTATACCAATACCGTGCGGGCAATGGCCCACCGAATGGCCGAATGCCGCACGACCGATTCGCCAGCCTGCTTGCTCCAGCCATAAAAACTAATGGGGTTGGCTTCGGCGGTTTCGTCGTACGGACCGGCGGCCCCGTCGAAGATGAAATCGGTTGATACCTGGACTAAAAAAGCATTGGTAGCACTACAGGCTTCCACGATGTATTCCACGGCATGAACATTCTGCGCCCAGCAGTCGTCCTTCTGTGTTTCGCACTTATCCACATCCGTCATGGCCGCTCCGTGGATAACTACGTCTGGCTGTGTTTCGCTGATCACATCCAGCACCTGCTGCCGGTCGGTAATATCCATGGAACGGTAGGTATAACCTTCCGAAAAGGGTAGCCGGTTATCGCCCCGAGCGGTGGCAATTAGGTCAACGTTGGGTTGCTGCGTCAGCAAATGAACCAGTTTCTGGCCTAACAGGCCGTTGGCACCCGTGATAAGAATTTTTTTCATACTGTTTGTATAGCGTCCGTCATAAATTGTTTCTTCTGCTCGTCGGCAAAAGAAGACGTAAATATGCTTAAACAACCATCCGGTTATGAGACGCAAATATGCGTCTCTACATAAATTTATATCCGTACTTTTTTGTGATTTTTCGTTTCTTTATCCACTCGCCCGTCATGGTCATCGGCACATCGCGTTTGGGTCTGTCCAGTTCATTTCGGGGTTGTTTCGCTACACTGTCAACAATTGCCAATCCATCAATCACCTCCCCAAAAACGGTGTAATTGCCATCCAGGTGGGGCGATCCGCCAATAGTTTCATAGACCCGCTTTTGCTCTTCGGTGGGAATGTGTCCCTTCAGGGTTTTAAGCCGTTCGACCTGTTTCTGGAACCCCGCTTCGTCCCAAACCCTCCCTTCTACAATGTAAAACTGGCAACCGCTCGATGCTTTTTCAGGATTGCCATCGCGGGCAGCAGCTAATGACCCCTTTTTATGAAAGAGTGTCGGCACGATCTCCGCCGGAATCTTGTAACCGACATCCCCGTTGCCAAGCGGTTCACCCGCTTCTTTTTTTCGCGAGTTGGGATCTCCTCCCTGAATCATAAACAGGGGAATGATTCGATGAAACAGCAGACTATCGTAAAATTTCTGGTCAACGAGTTTGATGAAGTTTTCCTTGTGCTTTGGCGTCTGATCGTACAGTACCAGGCGCATGGTTCCGAACCCTGTATTCAACGAAACGAGATAATCTTTTTTCTTATTCCTGCGCGGTCTGCCGTCGCGGTTTTGTGCTGCCATCAGCATTGGCAGCAACAGGAAAAGCAATAGGGTATTACGCATATGGTGTGTTTTTTGGATTAGTTTGTCAGGATGAAGGGCTACAGATTCACTCGGTTTTGAAAGGCATCTTTTAATCGCTGGTCGTGGGTAACAACAATAAGGCTGGCCCCGATTTGCTCCGACTGGTCGCGCAGGAGCGTTACAACGCGTTCGGTGTTCTCGTCGTCGAGGCTGGACGTTGGCTCATCGGCCAGGATAACATCCGGCTGGTTCATGACGGAGCGGGCAATGCTAACCCGCTGCTGTTCGCCCTGGCTAAGCTGATGCGTTTTCTTTGTCAGTTGCTCCGTAAAACCCAGCTGCGCTGCCAGCGCGCGGGCACGGCTTTTATCCTGCGGTTTATTGGCCAGGTAGTTGGCCAGCAGCAGATTATCCAGTACCGATAACGCGCTCACAAAGTGCGGTTTCTGGTACACAATGCCCAGGTGCCTGGCCCGGAAGGTAGCCGTATCGGCAACACTAAGCTGCGTCAGATCGGTCTGGTCGATGACAACCGAGCCGCTTTTGGGTTTGAGCAATAAAGCCAGTAAGTGCAGGAAGGTCGTTTTGCCCCGGCCCGACTGCCCCAGTATTAGCAGGGCCTCCCGATTGGCACAGTGTACATCCGGAAACGTAAACTGTTTGGCAGGGGTGTATTCAAAGGTGAGGTGCCTGGTTTCCAGCATCTGGTAGAAACGATTAGCCACAAAAATAGGCAAAAGTTGTAATTAGAATGGATAATGTACAATGAACGAGGCAGAATGAATAATTTTACGGTGCGCTCTGCCCTTCTGTGTTGTTCATTTTACATTACTCTTTTCCCCATTGAAACGAATCGCCCTTTTTGCCTCCGGTTCCGGCTCGAATGCCGAAAAAATTGCCACTTATTTGGCGGATAACGCAACGGTGGAGATTTCCCTGATCCTCTCCAATAACCCTAAGGCGGGTGTCATTGAACGGGCCCGTCGTGGATTCGACAGACGGCTGCACATTCCGGTCCTGGTGTTCGACCGGGCTACCTTTTACGATTCGAATCGAATCACGCAGTTTCTTATTAATCAGAAAATTGATTTACTTGTACTGGCTGGTTTCATGTGGCTGATGCCGGCTGAACTGGTGCGGGCTTTCCCCAATAAAATTGTTAATATCCACCCGGCTTTACTGCCTAAGTTTGGCGGGAAAGGCATGTACGGCCACTTTGTCCACGAAGCGGTGGTGGCGGCTCAGGAAACTGAGTCCGGCATTACGATTCACTACGTGAACGAGCACTACGACGAGGGACAGATTATTTTTCAGGCTCATTGCCCCGTTCTACCAACGGATACGCCCGATGAGGTAGCCTTAAAGGTACAGGCACTTGAACATACCCACTACCCACGCGTAGTAGCGGAAATTTTAGCTGAATCAACGCCAAAATCATGAAAAAACTTTACCTGCTGGTGATAGTTCTGGCTGTAACGGGCTGTTTCAAGCCCATTGTCTATTTGCAGAACAAGCCCAATTACCCCGTTGACGTATTTTATGATAATCAGCGCCCCGACCGTCCTTTTGCGACGTTACAAGACCTGGAAGTAAAAGGAGAATTACCGCTTAGTGAGCGCCAGTCCGGCAATAAACGGATGCTCAGCCGGGGGAATGATATGCAGCAGAAAGAGTTGATTGCTGGCTCGGCTTACGTTACAGGCAAAGCGGATGGGCGCCGACGCGCTGGTATTTGTTCGCTACACCTACTACACCTCTACAACGGACAATGGGTACGTAATGAAGGGCGTAGCGGTAAAATACAGCCAGGAAGAGGAAACAACCGTGGAACCGACTGGTCAGCACTAACTCACTACCCCTTTAGGGAAACCATCAAATTCACGGTAACGACCGATAAGAACGGAAAAGGAGTCGAGTTTCCGTTTCATCTGCGGATTCCGGACTGGTGTACTAAAGTAACCGTTTCGGTGAATGGACAGGTTTATAAAGAATTGCCGGGAAATCAGACCGTTATCATTAATCAAGTCTGGAAATAGGGGGATGTTGTGGAGTTGATACTGCCCATGCACGTTTTCAAAAGCCAGTGGTACGAGAATTCTGTTTCCGTAGAACGGGGCCGTTGACCTACGCCCTGAAAATGGAAGAAGAACGGAACCTGGTAAAAAACGAGATAGACCCAATCGACTATGGTAGTACGTATGAGGAAGTACGCTCTACTACCCCCAGGAATTACGGGTTGGTAGAACGGGGAAACAGTCCTATCGAGAAAAACGTGAAAGTGGTAGAGAAAGGCCCCGTAGCGGCTTACCCCTGGAATTTAGCCAATGCTCCGTTTGAGATTAAACTCAGGGCAAAGCGCATCCCATCCTGGCAACTCTATAACGAAATGACCGGTCCCATTCCATACAGCATCACATACGGGCTGGAAACGGCCAAAGAGGAAGAAGAGATTACGTTGATTCCGTACGGTTGCACAACGGTACGCATTGCTCAGTTTCCGGTCGTCCGCAAACGTGACTGAGCGGGACTTATTTAACCTCTTCGTAATCGACGTATTCACCGCCTTTGTACGGGGTGTTACCGTTCGCATCGGAGCGTTTGTCAACGCGAATTTCACCCTCACGGGTTTTGTTGCGCTTGTTTCCCTGTTGCTCCTGTTCTTTCACTAATTTTCGGCCAACCAGCAGGTAAAATACAAACCGGCGAACGGGTGGTACAAACAGGATAATCAGCGTGATGATAAACAGATATTTGAATAGCATGTTCGGGTGTCGTTAGTAGTAGATAAACGATGAGTCCAGTCGTTTAGTTTTCCCTTCTGTCAGACGGCTTTTATCCGGGTTGACCGGAAGCGCATGATTGTCGCCGTTAAAAGCACCTTTCTATAAACCTCTACTACTGGCCGTACAATGCCTTTGCGGCTGGCGCATACTTATCATCTGCCGACCACTGCGGGCGGGTAGCCCGGTTAGCAATCAGGCGGGCCGCATAGGCATAGGCCTGACAAAAGCGGGTGAAATAGGCGTAATCCAGCGATTCGGGGTTATCGATAGCCTGGTGGTAGTATTTGCCGATGGCTGCATCGAACGTTTTGAACCCCGGCGAAAACGTAGGGGCCGGAATACCTTTGGCCGCAAAGCTGACATTATCAGATCGGTCGAACAACCCCTGTTCAGGGGCGGGTTCGGCAAATACGCCGAGGTCAAACGCTTTGGCAGCGGTTTCAATCTCCGTTTTGGCCCCCGTCCGTTCCAGACCAATTACCGATACAATGGTGGTATCGTTGTACCCCGCTCCGTCGATGTTCAGGTCGAATATTGTTTGTTTCAGGGGCACTAACGGATGTTCGGCGTAGTACCGGCTTCCCAGCAGTCCTACTTCTTCGCCGGTTAGGGCCAGTACCAGAATCGATCGCTTTGGTTTTTGCCGCGACAACGCTTTTGCCGCTTCGAGGATGGCTACCGTGCCCATAGCGTTATCCCGCGCTCCGTTGAAAATGCTGTCCGTCGGCTGGTAGGGTGTGTTTGCCTGTTTACCTACGCCGATATGGTCGAAGTGGGCTGACAGAATTACGTATTCATCTTTTAGTTTGGGGTCGGTGCCTTCAATGATACCCGCTACATTGGCCGACGGGGTAGCCGTACGCATTCGCCCCGACGACTGTAAGGTAATCGTCTGACCGGCTTCTTTCAATTGCCTGTATTTGTTATTGGCATTGTTGACCCATACGTGGGCTAGCGAATTCGCCCCTTCTGTTGTGACAGGTATGGCTACCTGTTCGCGGTTAAAGTATTGATTGATAAAGCCCCAGGGGATGGATTCGCTGTAGAGTTCAATCAGGGCAGCGGCTCCTTTTTCGGCCGCCAGCTTACGCTTTTCATTCGAGGCCCGGAAAATTTCGCCCGGCCCCTTTGCCTCCGGCGAGCCACCCTGCGCTACCAGAATTCGCCCTTTCACGTCGCGGCCTTTGTAGCCATCTTCCCCATCTGTCAGACCGTAGCCAACATACATGACCTCGCCCGACAAATTGGCTGCATCACCCGCCATGACCACTAGTTCTTTACCCAGCCGCAGGGTGTCATTTCCCAGTATCATCATAGCTGAGTTGGCGGCTTTGACCTTTTCCAGGTTAATGCGCTGCAAAAAGTCGCCCTCGCTGGCGGGTTTCAGCCCCAGTAATCGAAACTGCTCGGCAATGTACCGGGCCGCTACGGCATTACCCGGCTCACCCGTGCGACGCCCCTGCAACTCGTCGGACGCCAGGAACCGGGTATGCGCTTCTACTTCGGAAGCAGACATACCAAATTCAGGAAGTTTTAACGACGCTGTCGTTCCCTTTGCCGGTGTAGCGGCCGGGCGGGGAAGCCGGGACTGGGCCTGCAGGGATAACGAAAACAGGGTTACTACCAAAACAGGCAGCAGGGTACGTTTTATTTGCATGATGATTGAGTTTCTACCGCCAAAAGTACGAAAACCCGGTGGTTGGCCCTCATGCCTGATTTAACCTTTCCGGTAGTGCTGCCGGGTAAATCGCATGAAGGTATCGGCCAGCCCTTCGCTAACGCCCTGCATCTGAATCGAGTAAAAGTCGCGCTGGATAGCGAGTCCCTGCACATCCAGAATTTTCAGTGAACCCGCCTGTAACTCATGCTGCACCGCAAAAACGGATACAAAGGCCATGCACCGCGAACTGCCCAGGTACGACTTCATGCTTTCGGTACTACCCAACTGCATCTCGATGGTCAGATCGGTGAGCCGCAGGCCAGCGCCCCGGAGCGCGTGTTCTACCACTTCCAGCGAACCGGAACCCCGTTCGCGCAACACGATGGGAATGGCCCGTAACTCATCCAGCGTAATTTCATCGCGGTCGGCCAGGGGATGGTCGGCGCGGCAGATGAGCACGAGTTCATCTTTTACGAAGGGCGTATACCGAATGTCGCTGTGGTGCGTCCGGCCTTCTACCAGGCCCAGGTCAATTTCGTCGTTAAGTAACCACTGCTCAATCCGTTCGGTATTACCACTCAGCAGCGAGATAGCCACGTCGGCCGATTGTTCGTGAAAGCGGGCCAGTACGGGCGGAATTACGTATTGCGCCACGGTGGTGCTGGCCCCCACCCGAAGCGTCCCCCCCGGTTCTCCCTTCAGCGCGTTCATATCGAATTCCAGTTGCCGGTACGTAGCCATAATGGTTTCGGCATGGCGCAGGAACACATTTCCGGCCGCCGTCAGGCTAATCTGGTTGCCCCGCCTGTCGAACAGGGCCGTACCAAACTGGTGTTCAAGTTCCTGAATGTGCTTGGTTACGGCGGGTTGGGTCACGTACAGTTCCGCAGCCGCTTTGGTGAAACTAAGCCGTTTGGCAACGGTATAAAAAACGTGCAGACGAAAATCGAGCATTAATGAGTAAGTTTAGCCATAGGACGAAGCGGAAGCATTCACCAAAATGCCCGTTGCCGTATATCCGGCAACGGGCACTTCGGCTAAATGGTCAGTTTCTTACGGGCGAATAACGGCCCAGCCATCTTCCTGCCGGATGATAAGTTCGCCGTTGGCAGTGGGTACGTAGCTAACGAACGGGAACAACTCCTCCCGTTTGATTTTCCGCATCCGCATGGTGTTTTCGCACATGGCCAGAATAACGCCCTGCTTTTGCAGATTCTGAAGTTGCTTTCTCGTACTGAGGCTTGTCTTTGCGGTATAGTATGTTGGCCCCGCCATATACTACCAGTTCCATGTCCAGTTTCCCTTTCAAACGTGGGTCGTTCAGGGCATTCTGAATATTGGCCAGAGCATGGCTGATAACCGCTGTGTCGGCCGTGTTGAGCTGGTAAACGGCCCGGTAGCGAGATTTAGTGGCTTCGGCCCCGTGGAACGTGCCGGTTTCGCTGGTTTGCGCCATGGCCGGAGCAATACTCAGTAAAGCCAGCGCGAATAAGTAGATTGTTTTTTTCATGGTTGCTTTATTTTCCAGGTGAAGTTACTGTTTCTTTCGGGCATCGGCAATGGGCTGAAACGGGCCAAACTTATGCTGCCTTTCCGGGAAAGAGTCGGCATAGGGGCCGGTGGGGAAATCGATGGGTTTACTGGCCATGTTGGGCCAGTCCTTGCTTTGGTCTTTGTGGGGGCGGGGCATGGAGTTTATGAAGGCCGCTACATCCCAGGCTTCCTCATCGGTTAATTGCGGACTGGCGTACGAAGCCCCAAACGGCATGTTGTTTTTAACGTACCCGGCAAAGCTGGACAGGCGGTACAGGCCCGCTCCGTCGTTGTAACTGTTTGGTCCCCACATGGGCGGATACACGTATTCCGGGGCACCAGCCACTTTCATGCCTTCTCCCTTTACACCGTGGCAAACCTGGCATTTGGCCACATACAGCTGTCGACCTTTGGTGGAATCAGCGGCCCGCTGCAAGTAAGCCACTTTCGCCAGACCCACTCCTTCGGGTCGTTGCCCCTTAGCTACGTCCGTACCAAGCCAACGCATATAGGCTACCATCGCCTGCATTTCGCGGCTGGCACTGTCCGGTGCTTTACCAGCCCAGGCTGCGTTCAAAACAGTCCGATATGCGCTTAACAACGGTTTCGGTCGCTCCCGACCGTTCGCGAAAACGGGGATAGGTGGAAAATACGGCGGAGTAGTTATTGCCCAGCACTTTGGTACCCGCTTCGAGGTGGCAGTTCTGGCAGTTCATGCCATTGGACAAATGCTTTACTGACCCTTTTGGGCCAAGGTATTTGGCCGTGTGGGCAACCAGCTCCCGCCCATACCGGATTTGTTTACCCAGTGCCCCGGCCGGAATTCGGCTGTCGGCGGGTGGTTTCCAGTAGGTTGGTGGTACCAAGGCGGCCAGCGTAACCAGGCAGGCCAGGACGCCAGGAATGAGAAAGTGCTTCATGATCGATAAACTGAAGGAAGGTAGCTACTTCTCCCGGTTATACAAATAAAAGGAGTCCGTGGGCGTCAATATACCGGTTTCTTGGTCAATACGTCTTGGTCATATCAGCGGGGATTGCCAGCACAAAGTCGGCCAGATTTCGGTTCTCCCGGTCGGGCTTGTCGGTGTCGGGCATCTCAACGGAGGAGAGGGTCAGGATTTTCAGATTGGGCCGCTGTTTTCGCAAATACCAGACAATGCCCTCAAAGTTCTTGGAGTGATAATCGCCGTTCAGGTGCAGGAACGTTTGGCCTGGTTTTACGTTTTGCAGGATAAAATAGGCCATCGTTGCGTCTTTGATTGCCTGAGCACGGGCAAAATTGGCCGTCATATCGGCGTTTGCAGCCGGATGCCCACTCGTCGTTGTCCCCTGAAGCTCCATGTGCCGGCACCGCTCATCATGTCCATCATGGCTTTGTAGCCGGGTAAAGTCAGGTCAACGGTGAGCGGCAGGGGGGCTATCCGGCGTTTGGCTTCTGCCGAAATCGTATCGAGGGCCGCTAATCCCTGCCGTGAAACCAGCCGGGCGTACTGGCGTGGTGCGTTGGTGGCAATGAACGGAATGTGTTGTTCGCGGGCAAAATCCGTAATGGGTTTATAATCGGTATCAAGTTGGCCCAGAGCCGTGCCTGCGCAGCCAGTTCCTTTGCCGTTGTTCTGCCCCTGCACGTAACTACTTAGGGCTGTCTGGTTATCCGTCTCGAACATCTCGGCACCCAGCACCAGCTTTCCCTTTTTCTGAGCCTGCAAATCTTTAGTCAGCTGGAGTTCGAGCCAGTGGCAAATGGGGTTGTTATGCAGTTCGCCAAACAAAACAACATCGGCATCGGCCGCCTGACGAAGCAGTTTAGCATAAGTGGTGGCTTTCAGGGCAGGGGTATAGAGCTGGTAAGCCGGTTTGTCGGAGCGGAAGGCAGCAAAGCAGGAAACAAAGCAGAAGCAGCGTAGGGCGCATAGCAGAGAAAATACGTTTTAGTAAGTTAACGTCTTTTTGGTAACTAATCGCGCCGACAAATCGTTACGCATCAGGCTCTCCAATCAGTGTTCCCTTTCGTTAAAGCATTACTCGTTCATTCGAACGAGGAGCCGGTCATTCACCCATTTCTTATGTCTCCCTGTATGAATCTGTTAGAAACCCTTCGCCAGTTTCCAATCTTTGACCAGGTGCCCGATGAGCAGCTTCAATGGCTTATTGACCGGGCCGAGGATGTATCGTTTCCCGAAGAAGCCGTCATCTATAAACCCGGCTATCCAGCCGATTACCTGATCTTGCTGCTCGACGGTCGTATTCGGATTGATGCCGGAACGGGTGGTGCCGGGGATGAGTTGCTGGCTTTTGAACCCCATTCGGTTTGGGCGTGCTGCCCTTTTCGCGCATGAAAACTAATGCTGAATGGGTAATGGCCACTGCACCGGTGCAGATGCTGCGGCTTCACCGTACGCACTTCCCCGACCTGATTCATGCGTGCTACGAACTGACCGAGAGCCTGGTGCATCAGATGACTACCCGGGTTCGGGATTTTACCAAACTGACGCAGCAAAACGAGAAAATAGCGTCGCTGGGTCGGTTGTCGGCAGGGTTGGCGCACGAGCTGAATAATCCGGTGGCCGCCGTTGTGCGTTCGGCCGACACGCTTAAAACCCACATGCGGGCTACCCCGAAGCATTCAAGACGGTCATGCGCCTCAATCTGACCGACGAGCAGGTCGATTCGGTCAACACGGTATTTTTTAAAAAAGTAGACCAGCAGTCAGGCCTGCTCCGGTACAAGCGGCTAACGCTGCTGGAACGAAGCAGTCTGGAGGATGAAGTAACCGACTGGCTCGACGATCATGGCGTTGATGATACGATGGACCTGGCTGGGCCACTGGTTGACTATGGTTTTACGGTGGATGATCTGGACTGGATTCTGGAAAAAATTGGCGATGAGAATCTGGCGGGGGTAGTTAACTGGTTAGTCAATAATCTGGTGACTGAAAAGCTGGTCTCTGACATTAGCGAAGCATCCAAACGTATCTCTACCCTGACTGGCTCCATCAAAAACTATACGCACATGGACCGGGGTAGTGGGTAAAGAAACAGTTCAGCTGGCCGAAGGTATTCAGAATACGCTTACGCTGCTTAGATCACAAAGTCAAAGAGTAAACACATTCACCGTAACTGTAGCTATTCCCGACGATCTGCCTACTATTTGTGGCTGGCCGGGTGAGTTGAACCAGGTCTGGACAAACCTGATCGACAACGCCATCGATGCCATGCCCGACGGTGGTAACCTCGAAATTGCTAGTCAGGTCGATAAACGGCCCGACGGATCGGAGTTTGTGCTGACTAAAGTAATCGACAGCGGGTCGGGCATTCCGGACGATATTACCGATAAAATATTTGAGCCTTTTTTTACGACGAAAGAAATTGGCAAAGGCACGCGGCCTCGGCCTCGACATTGTGCAGGGCATCATAAAGCATCATAATGGCTCCATCAAAGTACAATCAGAACCGGGCCATACTGAGTTCAGCGTTTGCTTGCCAGTAAATTAGTTAAGAATGAAGAGTGAGGAGTGAAGAATAGCGGCCTTGTTCACGCCGGTATTCATCACTCCTCACTCATAACTTTTCACTCTCCTATGAGCTTCCTATCATTTTTTCCATTGACGACGACCCGCAGGTATTGCAGGCTATTCAGCATGATTTGCGGCAGCAGTACCGAAAAAAATACCGTATTCTTTGTACCAGTTCGGCCCAGGGAAGCCCTCGACTCGTTGCCCGAACTGAAGAAAAAAGGGGAGGAGGTGGCCCTGTTTCTGTCGGACCAGCGAATGCCCGACATGACGGGCGTTGAGTTTCTGGCGCAGGCCCGCAAGGTGTTCCCGAATGCCAAACGAGCGCTGCTGACGGCCTATTCCGACATCGACGCGGCTGTACGGGCCATCAATGAGGTGCAACTGGATTATTACATTGCCAAACCCTGGGACCCGCCCGAAGAAAAGCTATATCCGGTGCTGGACGACTTACTTGAGCGACTGGCAGTCGAATTACCGGCCCGCTTTCGAAGGGTTGAAGCTGATTGGCTACCAGTTTTCGCCCCGGTCGCATGAGTTGAAAGATTTTCTGGCGGGCAATCTGTTCCCGTACCAGTGGCTCGACATTGAGACGAACCCACAGGCGCAGGAATTGCTGGATCTGCACGGAAAGTTGACCAGAACGATTTGCCCGCTGTTGTTCTTGACGATGGAACGCTCCTGACGCAGCCTACCTGAGCGAAGTGGGCGAAAAGCTGGGACTACAGCCTAAAGCATCCCTAAGGCTGTATGATCTGGCGATTATTGGGGCTGGCCCTGCTGGGCTGGCAGCCGCGGTCTACGGTGGTTCGGAAGGGCTGAAAACGATTTTGATCGACAAACGGGCTCCCGGTGGGCAGGCAGGTACCAGTTCCCGCATCGAAAATTATCTCGGTTTTCCGAATGGCTTGAGCGGGGCCGACCTGACCCGGCGGGCCATTACCCAGGCACAACGGTTTGGCGTGGAGTTTCTGGCCCCGCAGGAGGTGGTGTCCATCAAGTCGCAGGGGCAATACAAGCACATAAAAATGTCGGACGATGGCAGAAGTTGTGGCGCGGGCTATTGTGCTGAGTACCGGGGTAGCGTACCACAAACTGGAAAACGAAAGCCTGGATAAATACACCGGCGCGGGGGTTTATTACGGCGCAGCCACCACCGAAGCCGTTGCCTTCAAAGGAAAGGCTGTGTACATCGTGGGCGGGGGGAATTCGGCTGGGCAGGGAGCCATGTACCTGTCCCGAACGGCGGCCCGAGGTATTCATCTGCGTCCGACGGCCCGATCTGTCCGAAACAATGTCGCAATACCTGATCGACCAGATTGACAAAACACCCAATATAACGGTAGTGGGCTGCACCGAAGTGGTGGAAGGACTTGGCAGTAATGCGTTGGAGTGCCTGGTGCTGGAAGACATGGATACCAAAGAGCACCGAACGGTGGAAGCGGCCGGACTGTTTATTTTTATCGGTACAAAACCCTTCACCGACTGGATCGAGATGGATATCCTGAAAGACCCCAAAGGGTTTATTGCTACGGGCCGGGATATGGCGAAGTATGCCGATTTCAGGAGTGTCTGGAAACTAGGGCGGGAACCCTACCTGCTGGAAACCTGTAGCCCCGGTATTTTTGCTGCTGGCGACGTTCGGGCCGGCGCCATGAACCGGGTTGCATCAGCCGTAGGCGAAGGGGCTATGGCCGTCAGCTTCGTCCATAAATACCTGGCCGAAAACTAAACGATGTATAATGTACCGATTACGGTAACTCTTTTCACGTCAGTTGCATCATGCTCAAACAAACCATCTGTGCCCATTTGTCAGCCGTTACCGACATCCGTCCGGCCGCTGACTATATCTGCGACGAATGCGTAAAAACGGGGGATACCTGGGTACATCTGCGTACCTGCCAGACCTGTGGTACAACGCTTTGCTGCGATTCATCCCCCAATCAGCACGCTACAAAGCATTTTTTAACCAGCCATCACCCGGTGGTTGTCTCCGCCGAACCGGGCGAACGGTGGCTCTGGTGCTACGCTGACGAACAAATGGCTGGATATTAAAACAAGGGGCTTAATAGTCAGTTTATTCTCTAACGTTTGCGTGTAACAACACCGATTGCGGTATCCAAGACTCAAGACGGGGTATGGGCTCCTCATTCTGTTTTTGCGGACAACATCAGGCCGCAGGATTGGCCACAAGGGGTACGGCGTAAAGAGAGAACCATTATGATTGCTGAACAAACATTAACCGACCAATACCTGCGCGTACGGGCTTATTCCGAGACCATTTGCCGGGGTCTCGAAACCGAAGATTACGTTGTACAGCCTATTGCCGACGTTAGCCCGCCCAAGTGGCATCTGGGCCATACAACCTGGTTTTGGGAAACGTTTCTGCTGGCTCCCAACGTACCCGACTACCGAATTTTTCATGACGATTTCAGCTACGTTTTCAACAGCTACTACGAAACCGTTGGCAAACGGGTGCTGCGGACAAACCGGGGTAACCTGAGCCGCCCTACGGTGGCGGGGGTGTATGCGTACCGGGCGTACGTGGATAAGCACATGAGCCGCCTGCTGGATACTGCGGCCTTCACGGATGACCTGCTTGCCCTGATTGACATCGGGCTGAATCACGAGCAGCAACACCAGGAATTACTCATTACCGACATCAAGTATATTCTGGGCCACAATCCCCTGCTTCCGGCGGTTGAGATGCCTTTTGTTGAGTATCCCGCTCTGGTTATGGCCCCGCCCGTCAGCCTTGAGTCGGGTATTTACACCATTGGTTTTCAGCACCACGGGCGGGAGAACGGCGCATTCTGCTTCGATAATGAACTGAATCCCCATAAGGTATACCTCAACGACACGCAACTGAACGGGAACCTGGTCACCAATGGCGAATACCGTGCGTTTATTGAGTCCGGTGGCTATCAGAATTTCCGGTATTGGCTGTCCGATGGCTGGGCGTGGGTCAACGCGAACAGCGTTCGGCTCCGTTGTACTGGCATAAAATAGAGGGGAAGTGGTGGTATTACACCTTCGATGGCCTGCAACCCGTTGATCCGGATGCGCCGGTTAGCCACGTCAGTCAGTACGAAGCTGACGCGTATGCCCGCTGGAAAGGGCAGCGACTCCCCACCGAATTTGAGTGGGAAGCCTGTACCCAATCGGGGGGTATCAATTGGGGTACCCGCTGGGAATGGACAAATTCGGCTTACCTGCCTTATCCCGGTTTTATAACCGCCGAAGGGGCTGTAGGCGAATACAATGGTAAATTCATGAGCGGACAGCTAGTGTTGCGCGGTGCTTCGGTGGCCACACCGGAAGGGCACTCCCGGCCAACCTACCGCAATTTTTTTCAACCTGACAAGCAATGGCAGTTTACGGGAATACGTATTAGGCTGAATCCATACATGGAGACGCCCTTTGTGGGAGGCAGTACCAGAAGCCGATGCCGGCTTTGGCCGAGGAAGTACGAACGGGGTTGCAGCAAACGCCCAAACGGCTGTCGTCACGCTTTTTTTATGATGCCGAAGGGAGCCGGATTTTTGCTGAAATCATGCACACGCCGGAGTATTACCTGACCCGGTCGGAGTACGAGATGCTGGATACCCAGAAGGCTGATCTGCTGCGCTTGTTTACCCCCGATAACCGCCCATTCGAGTTGGTAGAACTGGGCGCGGGGGATGGGCTGAAAACGAAAATCCTGCTCGGTTTCTCTGGCCGATCAGCACGCCGACTTTACTTACGCGCCCGTTGATATTTCGGGCGATGCGCTGGATAAACTGGTGGCTGATGTACAGAAACAATGGCCTGATTTATTGCTGAATGCCCGGCACGATGATTACTTCAACGCCTTGCAGCACTATCCGAAGAATCCGACGCCCGGCGTATCGTGCTGTTTCTGGGTTCTAATATCGGTAATTTTACCCCCGACGAAGCCATTGATTTTTACCGGCAACTTCACGATCGGCTGCAACCCGGCGATCTGGTGCTGACGGGCTTCGACCTGCAAAAGCACCCGGCCATCATCCACGCGGCCTACAACGACCGGATGGGGCTGACCCGCGCTTTCAACCTGAACCTGCTCCGGCGTATCAATACCGAACTGGATGCCGACTTCAATCTGGCCGCTTTTGACCACTACGAAACCTACAACCCCGAGAGTGGCGAGGCCCGTTCGTACCTGGTCAGTCAGAAAGCGCAGGTGGTCCGAATTAAGGCCCTTGATATGACTGTACCGTTTGACTACGGAGAAATCATCCATACCGAGATCTCCCGCAAGTTCACCCGCGCCCAGATTGAGGAACTGGCTCGTCAAACCGGCTTTTCAGTGACCGGCTGGTTCACCGATTGCAAGGGTTACTTTGCGGATGTGGTGTTTGAGCGGTAAAATGCAGTGAAAATACAAACACCAAAAAGGCTCTTCCCAAAACTAGTTTTGGGAAGAGCCTTTTTGGTGTGCTTTGGCGAAAACAGATTATAGACCCAACTCAAGGGCGGGATCCCAGAATAAGGTTTTGAAATTGACTACCCGGTCATTGTTAACGCTGACGCCCTCGTCTTCCAGTAGTTGCTGCATGATGGTGGGGCCGCCGAAGAAGTGTTTGCCCGTTAGTACGCCAACGCTGTTGACCACCCGGTGAGCGGGCACATTAGGCTGGCTGTGCGATCCGTTCATGGCCCACCCCACCATCCGGGCACCCGCCCGCAGACTCAGGTACCGGGCGATGGTACCATAGGTCGTTACACGGCCTTTCGGCACCAACCGCACAACCTCATACACTTCGTCGAAATAATCCCGCTTTTGCATCCCGTTTACACCGGCTCCGACGCTGATGGATTTTCGATGGCCTGGACCAGTCGGTTGTACCACGGCTCCCCGTACGCCCGAATCAGGGCTTCGCGGACAAACTTGTAGATGGGTACGTTCAACTGTTCGCCAAAGCCACAGGCGGGGCTACAGATGGGCCAGCGGTCGTAGTTGAGGGCATGGAATGAGTCGTATTTGGTGACACGGATGGGGTACAGATGGCAGGAAATGGGTTTCTTCCAGTCCACTTTGCCATCGTTATACGCTTCTTCGATGCCGCACTTCAGAATTCCCCGGTCGTTCCAGGTGGCATACACGCATTCCCGGCCACCCACGGTGCTGGTCACAAAACCACCGGCCCCGTCGGACTCATAGCCACCCTGCTGCTCAATAACGTTGATGCCCTCGGGCGAAAGATAGGGTTTTACCGATTCGTATATCCGGTCGAGCATGGCGGGTTCGTCGCCTTCCAGCGGGGCACCCATATCGCCTTCAACGCAACAGGCACCCTTGCACTTGTCGAGATTACAAACGAAAAACTTTTCGGCAACATCGTCGCTGATGCAGGTTGTATCAATGAGTATCATAGCAGGAGAGAGGAGGGAAGGCAGATAGAAAAGGACTGGCGTGGGATTCCTTTCTGCCTTCTCCCAATTCGTTATTCATTCTTGATGATTTTTATCTTCTGTCCCAATTGAACGCCCGTGTCCTTGAGGTTATTCCACTCTTTTATCTGTTCGATGCTCACACCGTACTGCTGCGAAACCCGATACATGGTTTCTCCTTTGGCAATGGTATGGTAGCTCACGGTTGCTTTCGTCCCTGCCGCTGGTTTGACCGGGACCGACCCGGCCGACTGACTCCCTGGTGTAGCTTTCACCTTTAGTTTCTTTCCTACTTCGAGCACATCATTGTCGGTCAGGCTGTTGAGGGTCATTAGCTCATCTACTGTCAGGCCGTACTGCTTGGAAATGCTATAGTACGTCTGGCCAGGTCCGACCGTGTGGGTCGTTGCCGACCGGTCCACGGTAGCCGCAGTCGTGGCCGGGCTGTTCGTGGCTGGCGCAGGCGTAACCACTGGTTTGGGTTCGGGCGTTTTAGCCACTGGCTCCGGCCTTGTGGCGGGTGTTTCCGGTTTTGGACTAACCGTAGCTGCAGGCCGGGGTGGGGCCTTGCTGGGGGGTACAGTCGACGACGTAACGATGGACCCATCAGCCTGTTGCTCGGTCGGTCCCTTATACGCACCGGTTTCAGGCCGCCCCATGTCCGTGTCCGAAACGGGTGCTTTTTTAGGTTGACGGGTGTACGTATCCGCTTTTTTTGCCGGTTTGGATTCGCTCACTGCCGAATTGGTTTCGGGGGTTACCCGTTCGGGGGTGGTTGCTACGGGTACTACTTTCGTCGGTTCGGCGGCATCGGGCGTGCGCACAATAACAATCCGTTGGGTTCCCTCCGAACTGCCACTGGCGGGTGGCGATACCGGAACAGAACGGGTTACGGTAGGTTGTGAGACGGGCCTGGCGGGCGCTGGTCGCTGGGCAGCCGCTGGTTCCGATGTTTTGTCGTCGGGTGTTATACCGCCACCTACCAGTTTGGGCTGGTAGCGTTTCCGTTCCGATGCATTACGGGGAACCTCGCTGCTCCCGGCGGGGCGGGCGGGCGCATTGGCGGCTACATCAACCCGAACCGGAGCCGGTGTGGGCGTCTGGTCGTATACCGGTTGTGTCGGGGCGGTAATAATCTCGGCCGGTTTGTTGGCTGGTCTGCGTTCGCGAAGCCACATGACCCGCCCGGTGGCCAACTTCTGCACCCGATCCAGGCGGTTGTAGCGCATCAGTTTTTTCAGCCGGATGCCGTACCGCTGCGAAATGCTGCGGGCTGTTTCTCCTTCGCGAACGGTATGGAAGGGCACGAGTGCCTTGTTTCGTTTTTTTGCCAGGTAGTACACATCATTGAGCAGCACGGGGTCCCGGTCGCTCATGTCGTTGTAACGCAGAAAACTCGACAGGCTGATTTTCGATCTCCGGGCCAGGGAAGCGGCATTATCACCTTCCTGCGCCTGGATACCCGGTAAGCCATTGATTTCGTAAAGGACGGGGTCATTCTTACTGCTTAAGCCGGTAGTCACCTTGCGAAGAACCGGAAAGCCAACATCCGTTTGAACAAAATCGGCCGTTTGGGTGGGAGTACTCGCGCTTATCTTTTGCCGGACATCATTGATCTGATCGGTGGCTACCGGTATCGCCAGGATGTACTGGCGGTCGTTGGGGACCCCCCCATTCAGCACCCAGCGGTTGTACTTGCGGAGTTCGAACTCATCAATACCCAGTTCGTCGGCAATGGTTTTTATGGATTTGCCGCCCCCGTTCGGGTACTCAATCAAGGCAAACCGGTTGTTGGTCTGGTGCGTTTGCAGCGCAGTTTCAATGGCAATCTTATGGGCAAAAAACCGGAGGATGTACCGGTCGGTGCGGCCATCGAGGGCTACTTCGCGGGCGTACGACCAGTCGGGTGGAATCAGTTTGGCAATCCCGCCCGCGCCCAGGTAGTATGAGTACAGGGAAGCAATCCAGTTATTGAACTGCGTGTTGTTCTTTTTCAGGTATTTAGCAGCTCCGTGGGTGGAGGCTATAATGCTTTTGCGTTCGTCAATTTCATCATCTACCCGCATGCCATTGTCCGTTGCTGTCTCTCGCTTGAATTGCCAGTAGCCCACAGCGGCTGACGATGATACCGCATCCGGTGTCAGTGAACTCTCCTGAACGGCCAGGTATTTGAAATCGGTAGGGACATCCTCATCAATCAGAATGGCTTCAATCATGGGGAAATACAGGGCAACGCGGTCCAGTTTGGCCGTCCAGTACTGCCGGTTAGCCATAAGTGCATTAACATCCTGCTGTATCAGCCGACGGGCATCGGGGTCCAGTTGAACCGAAATGCCGGCAAACGTAAGCTGTTCCGGTACGGTTGGCCCGTTTGTTTGAGCCGATACCGCAGCGCTTATCAGGGTTACAAGTAAGGTTAGTAAACGCATCCGTTTTTTCATATAGTATACCGCCCGGGCGGTGGTTCATGTTGTTCTATCGTACTTATCGTTTTCGCATCATCATTATCCCGTCCCGTACGGGCAAAAGTACATTTTCCACCCGTGGGTCTTCCTGCACTCGCTGGTTAAAGGCCATAACTGCCTGCGTGTCGGCATCCCCTGCGCCAACGGATTTTACTACTTTACCACTCCACAATACGTTGTCGGCCAGCATGAACCCACCGGGGCGGAGTTTGTCCAGCACTAAATCAAAATAGGTGGACAGGTTCCGTTTGTCGGCATCGATAAACGCCAGATCGAACGATTCATCGAGCGTTGGAATGATATCCGTTGCCCGACCCACCCGAAAATCAATTTTATCGTTCAGCGGAGACTCTGCCCAGTAGGAACGGCTGAAGGCTTCAAGCTCTTCATTATAGTCAATGGTTATCAGCCGACCTTCTTCGGTTAATCCTTCGGCCAGGCAAAGAGCCGAGTAACCGGTATAGGTACCAATTTCAAGAATCCGGTGCGGCCGAATCATCCGGGACACCATCGCCAGAAAACGCCCCTGCATATGTCCCGACAACATGCGGGGAGCCATAATGTGCGCGTGGGTGTTGCGGTTCAAGCGATAAAGCAACGCACTCTCGGGTGAGGTGTGGGCTTCGGCGTAGGTAGTTATATTGGCAGGCAAAAAATCCATTCGGCGGTTTATCCGTATGAAACGTCGGTTCAACAGATAAGGGCTGGTTTCAGTAAAATTAACGGATAACTGGCATAAATTAGTAAATGACTAGGACTAAATGCGGTTTTTTGAGTCGATCAGAATCGTTACCGGCCCATCGTTTACTAACGAAACCTGCATATCGGCCCCAAACTGGCCCGTCTGGATCGGTTTTCCTAAATCGGTTTCCAGTTGCTGTATCATGGCTTCGTAGAGCGGAATGGCTATGTCGGGGCGAGCCGCTTCGGTAAAGCCGGGCCGGTTCCCTCGTTTTGTACTGGCATGCAGTGTAAACTGACTGATAAGCAGAATATCGCCACCGACAGCAGCCAGATCGAGATTCATTTTTTTTTCGGAGTCATTAAAAATACGCATCCCCACAATTTTCCGGCTGAGCCAGACACTATCTTCCTGGGTATCTGTGTGGGTAATGCCGAGCAATATCAGAAAACCCGTACCGATTTGCCCTTTCACCTGCTCCTCAATCGTAACGGAAGCATGGGTAACACGCTGAATAATAGCAATCATAGGTAGTATGTACGAACCGTTTACTCGAAAACGTTACTATTCGCCCAATAGTACCGGCTACTTTTGTCAGAAGGGCAAAGTATTTGCTACTGTCTTATCGTTATACCGGATTATCAGGGCAGGTTTTGGGTACGTGAGCGGTCGGAAAGGAGAACATTGCTTTGATAAATCGCCCGTGCTGTGGGGGTGTCTGTCTGAAAAGAGCAGAGCGTATTAAACCTTTTCAGGAATAAGATGTCCATTAATCGAGTGCGTGTGTACTCGTTAGGGCTTGAACCAAGTTGACAAATGAATACTAAATCGATTACCTCGTTGCTAATCTTGCTGGGTTTGATCGTTGCGCTGATGGCGTACGCTGCCGGAGTGTTTAACTGGATGACGGATAATTCCGGCGAAGCCGATGACAACAGAACCGGTTTACTCAGCAACACGATCGGCCTGGTTGCCCTGACGGTTTATGTATATTTCGGCATTCGGTTTTTTAACCGGCGAGTTAGTGAACAGGTCTGACGACCTGTTTTTTTTGTGAATTTTACGGTGAAGGGCAAACGATGATACCCGCATGTTTACCTGCACCGTAGCACATAGGGTCCCGTTTTTCAATTCTGGCAGCCCGCTTATATCCCCGTTGAGACTAGTCAACTCGGCCCCTGGCAGACCCGTCAGGGCGTTCCTGCCAATCAGGGCAAACCCGCCGGGCACAAAAGTGGCATTCGTGCCCGGTCATTCAGAAATGACTCCAGCGCACACAATTACTTCCAGTTGCTACTCTGTGTTGCGCCTGTTGGCGGCTCAATACAAGCGTCGAACAGGTCTCCAGCCACGTCCGTCACTTCACCCATCAATAGGGTTACCCCTAGCCACTCACAACTCCACTAACTGTAATACTGATCCCGTTGGCGGTCCCGCAGGTACGTTGAGCAGCACAAATGCCCGCCCGCCGAAGGGCAATCGACCGTTCGCTCAAAACCGGCTAATCGCGGATAACCATCTCTCCATCAAACGTATATATTTGGCTTTCTCAACCCGGCTTTGAGCCGTTAACCCAAGCCGATTATGCGTCAACTCGTTTTCCTGCTGTTCAGTTGTTTAAGCACTTACGGAACCGCTTCAGCGCAAGCGCTGACTCCCCCTTCTACGCCCAAACGCCCGGTCACCGATACCTATTTTGGTAAACAGATAGTGGACAATTACCGCTGGCTCGAAGATATGAACAGCAGCGAAGTAAAGAACTGGTTCAAAGCCCAGGGCGACTATACCAACGCCGTGTTGAACCAGATTCCGGGCCGCGACAAACTGATTCAGACCTTCGTGGAGTACGACAGGCTGATGACCGTTCGCTATGGCGAAATCAAGCGAAGAGGAAACACGTATTTCTATCGCAAAACGCTGCCCGACGAGAACGTGGGGAAACTCTACATCCGGAATGGGAAAACGGGGACGGAACAGTTACTTTTTGACCCGGCGGGGGGCGAAAAAAACAAAAAGTACGCCATGAGCACGTTTACCCCCAGCCCGGATGGGAAAACAATGGCGATTGGCTTGCAGGAAGGTGGCGCTGAACTGTCTACGATACGGACAATGGACGTTGCCACCAGAACCTTCCGGCCCGAAAGCATCACGGCCGTTTTTGGGGGTGGTATCGACTGGTTACCCGATAACAGCGGTTTTATGTACCTGCCCAACAATTCCCTCGATGTCAAAGACCCCAAAGGGAACCTGAACACTAAAGCCCGGCTGCACAAACTCGGCACTGACCCGAATGCTGACCCCGAACTGTGGTCGCGGGCTAAGAATCCTGACATGGGCATCCGTCCTGACCACTATCCGGTTATGTTTTTTTCGGACGACTACACGCAGGTGTATGGTGTTCTGTCATCGGTGGATAGCCGGGTTGATGGGTGGCTGGCTGACCCGGCCGATTTAGCCAAACCTACGATTACCTGGAAACGGCTGGCTGCGCCCACCGACAGCGTAACGAGCTTCCTTAAACTGGGCAATAAGCTGTATCTGAAGAGTATCAAAAACGCGCCGAACGGCCAGATTCTGATTATGGATGCCGGGAACCCTAATCCGGCCACGGCTACCGTATTGCTTCCCGAAAGCAAACAGAACATCACCCGTATCATGTCGACCAGGGATTTCCTGTTTGTAACGCTGAGTGACGGCATCAACGAAAAAATCCGGCAGTACGATTCACGCAACGGAAAATGGGCCGATGTAGCCATACCCGGTAGTGGTACCATGAGCATCGAACCGTACGATGCTCCCCGGAGCAACGAAGCAATAGCCTACATCACCTCCTGGAATAATCCCGGAACAGCCTATGATTACAACCCCGATAACGGGCAGCTTGCCGTCAGCACGTTCGATGTGCAGCCCCGGTACCCCGGCGTGGCCGACCTGGTGGTGGAAGAACTGGAAATACCGGGGCAGGATGGTACGCTGATTCCCCTGTCTCTGGTGTACAAAAAGGGGCTGAAACGCGATGGTAGCGCGGTTTGTTTCATGACTGGCTACGGAGCATACGGTATTTCGGCCACCCCCTATTTTAGTCGCCGGAGTCTGGCGTTGCTGAACCAGGGCGTAATACTGGCCGAAACCCACCCACGGGGCGGTTCAGAAAAGGGGCAAAACTGGTATAAGGCGGGCTACAAAACCACCAAATCCAACACCTGGAACGACTTTATCAGTAGTGGTGAATACCTCATCAAAAATGGCTACACCAGCCCCCGGCACCTTATTGGCGAAGGAACCAGCGCGGGCGGTATCCTCATTGGTCGTGCCATCACCGAACGCCCCGACCTCTTTGCGGCTGCCATCAGCAACGTTAGCTGCTCCAACGCCCTGCGCATGGAAGAATCGCCCAATGGCCCTGTCAATGCGCCGGAGTTTGGCACCGTGAAAGATTCCACCGAGTGCATGGCCCTCTATGAGATGGATGCCTTCCACCACGTAAAAGAAGGCACCAGCTACCCCGCCGTAATGTGCATTGGTGGCATGAACGACCCGCGCGTAATTGTCTGGCAACCGGGTAAGTTTGCCGCAGCGCTGCAAGTGGCCAGCACCTCGGGCAAACCCGTGCTGATGCAGGTTAACTACGACAATGGACACTTTACGGAAGACAAGCAGGTAACCTTCCGGAACTTCGCCAACATGTACGCTTTCGCGCTCTGGCAAGCGGGCCACCCCGATTTTCAGCCGCAGCCTTTAAAGACAGAAGTACGTAAGTGATTCAGTAATCAGGTTGCTGCTTTCGATAGGGATGTATATTTAATTGAGCCACGCTACGTTTGACCATACCAATGAAAACACTAGTAATTGCCATGCTCCTGAGCAGCCTGGCCGACTCCCGGCCCGGTACTAACCCAGCGCCACCAGCGCCAATACCCTGCAAAATGAACAATGGCCAGCCGCGCCCATTCCCCTGCGAATTTCAAATTCAGACCGTATATTTTCTGGGCGCTAATAACGAAGTAGCCGGTAAAATTACGCCCACGAACACGACTGTGAAACTGCCCAAGAGTAAGGCTGTTAAAATTGTTCACTCAACCAGTAGTGACTCCTATATGTACAATGTCTCGCTCGATTTTAAACGAATCAACACCCCCAGTTTTTCACCCAGACCAACGCCTGTACCGGGCCCTGTACCAGCAACGGGGTTCTATGAGGTCGGTATGTCGACCATTGATAGTCCCATTTCGCCGGGGGAAGTGATTATCGTCAAAAAGGTAAACGTAAGTCCTGACTTGCCACCGCCGGGTGTGCGGCCCGTTCGGGTGACGTTTATACTACAACTGAATTACTCGACGGGCAGTAACGCCACTATTGTTGCCCCTGTGCAATACGTACAAATCAAAAACCCCATCACCTTCACAAAACTCCCTGCCTCCGCAAACCTCTACCGCGACCGATCAGAGGCCTGGATTGCCTTTAAAGTCGGTGTTGATATGGCAAACTAATGCCCTGCGCAGGAACGACGCGTGGATACACGCATGATAGCAGAAAGTCGATTGGGCTACCTGCCGAAAACGGGAACTATCGGCAACGTATAAGCCTTGAAACTGACAATGACCGGACCGGCGTGAGTAACTAAAAAAGTAAAGTATTAGCCTCCATCATACACCCTGTTCCTTTACAGTTATGCGTTTACCCCTCATTTTGGGTTGCCTTTACTTATCCTTAGCCCCCCTATCGGCGCAGGACACGGCCCAGCGATGGCGTCGCCCAAACGTACTTAAAACGAATCTGCTGGCACCCATCTCCGTTTTTTACGAACGGGCATTAACCCCGCGTTTTGCCCTGCGTACCAGTATACGGTGGTGGCAGTTTGGCGTTGTTGCCAAAGATGAAAAATTTATCAATGCGACGATTGAAGGGAAATTTTACACGGCGAAACGGTCCCGATTAGTGGTCGGCGAACACCCCGGCGGTTTCTTTGTCAGTCCCTATCTGAAAGCCCGGTCGCTGCGGTATGTCAATCAAATTGGGTACGGATTCAATAAAGTCGGCGATTTAGACGAAGTTAAGGTCCAATCCATTGGTCTGGGGCTATCGGTTGGGTATATGTGGGTGCTGAAACGGGGTTTTGTGATCGAGCTGGTTCACGGAGGGGGCTTCTTTCCGGATGCCTTAACCAGTTTTGTGCATACCATGCGCTACGGTACTGTCACTTCCGATGCTGGCCGGGATTACCGCATGCTGGACTTGCGAACGGGTGTTCAGTTGGGCTACGCTTTCTGAGTTAGTTGCTACACCAATGCGCAGAAAATCCCGGCCTGGTCCGGCTCATTGCCAGTAATACGATGATACGCTACTTTTGCTGGATAACTAAATCTATAATCCTGCCGGAATGAAAAAGTTTTTTGTCCTGCTGCCGTTCGTTTGTGTGTGTATAGCGAGCTGCCAGACGTCCAGACCAACCCCGGTTGATTCACCGGGAAAGGCCCTCACGACCATTGCCTTTGGATCGTGTAGTGACCAGAAACGGCCCCAGCCCCTGTGGGACGATATTGTGGCCCAAAAACCCAATTTGTGGATCTGGCTTGGCGACAACATCTACGGCGATTCGCAAAATATGGATACCCTGAGGGCCAAATACACCCGGCAAAAAAATAATCCCGTTTACCAGCAGTTGCGGCAATCGACCCCCGTCATCGGTGTTTGGGATGACCACGACTACGGTGTAAACGATGGCGGCAAAGAATATCCGATGCGGAAAGAAAGCCAGCAGGTGATGCTCGATTTTATGGATGTGCCCACCAACAGTCCGCTCAGAACCCGGGAGGGAGGGTATTCGGCACATAGCTACGGCCCCAAAGGACAGCGGGTGAAGGTCATTTTGCTGGATGGTCGTTATTTCCGCGACCCGCTCAAAAAAGATGGTAAGGCCAATGTGCCCGACCCCTCCGGCGATGTGCTGGGTGAAGCCCAGTGGCAATGGCTGGAAAAAGAACTGACCAACTCCGCTGCCGACCTGCACATTATTGGCAGCGGGATTCAGGTACTGCCCGAAGAGCATGTGTATGAAAAATGGGCTAATTTTCCCACCGCCCGCCAGCGATTGCTGGACCTGCTGGGCAAAACGAAACCGAGGGGAGCCTTTTTACTGAGTGGCGACCGGCACATGGCCGAAGTATCCAAAGTAAGCGTGCCGGGGCTGGGCTATGATTTGTACGATATCACCAGCAGCGGCCTGACGCACGTATCCGCTCCGCACGTAGAACCCAACCGCCACCGCGTGGGCGAAATGGTGGCCAAATTAAACTACGGCCTCATTACGATTGACTGGAGCCAGAAACGCCCCATCGCCACGGTTCGCATCAATGGTGACAATCAGGCGACGTACCTGACCCAGCAAATTACTTTTTAGGGCAATAGTCGGTTTTAACGCACAACCGACCGGGTTAAGGTAACCTACAATAAAAAAGGGAGCATCCGTAGATACTCCCTTTTTTTGTTGTAGACTGAATTTATTCGCTCTTATGAATCAATTCCATCACTTCTTCTGAAATGCCCGTCATGGAGAACCCACCGTCGTGGTAGAGGTTCTGCATGGTCACCATGCGGGTCAGGTCGGAGAAGAGCGTAACGACGTAATCGGCGCACTGATCGGCGTTGGCGTTGCCGAGGGGAGCCGTTTTATCGGCGAAGTCGTAAAACTTGTCGAAGCCGCCAATGCCGCCACCCGCCGTAGTGGGCGTGGGCGATTGCGAAACGGTGTTCACGCGTACCTGCCGGTATTTGCCGTAGCGATACCCGAAACTGCGGGCAATGGATTCCAGAATGGCTTTGGCATCGGCCATATCGGTATAGAATGGAAAAGTCCGCTGGGCCGCCATATAGGTCAGCGCCACAATGGAACCCCCGGCACTGATGGCGTCAAGTTTATACGCCGTCTGCATCATTTTATGGAATGACAGCGCCGAAATATCAATGCTCTGTTTGAACCAGTCGTAGTTGAGGTCGGTGTAGGCTTTCCCTTTGCGGATGTTGGGACTCATACCGATGCTGTGCAACACAAAATCGACTTTACCGCCCAGCACCTCCTGCGACTTGGTGAAGAGATTTTCCAGGTCTTCGACCGCTGTGGCATCGGCCGGAATTATCTCCGCGTCGCACTGCTCGGCCAGTTGTTTGATAGCGCCCATCCGCATGGCAATGGGGGCGTTGGTCAGGGTGAATATTGCCCCTTCTTCTTTCGCTTTCAACGCCACTTTCCAGGCGATTGATTTTTCGTCCAGCGCACCGGAGATGATGCCGCGTTTTCCGTTCAGTAATCCGTAAGCCATGTTGTTTTTAAATGAAGAGTGAAGAATGAAGCGTGAAGAATAAAAAGAGATTACTCTTCATTTTTCACTCTTCACCTTTCACTAGTTTACGCAAAGGTAGGCTATTTTTTAGTTTGGCGGATTGTTAACCCTTCCGCTGTTGGCACAACGGGCATCTTCAATACGTCTTTCAGGAACGTCTCGGTAGCCTGATAGACCCCGGCCAAATCGCCCGAGGTGAAGTGGGACGCAATGACGTGCTCCCCCGCGGCTCGGGAAATCCTTTTTTACTTTCTGCGCTGCGGGAGTGCCCAGTTCATCGAACATATCCAGCATAGCGGGCACCGATACTACCTGGTCCTGATGCTCCTCGTCTTTGTAATAATAGCCCATAAAAACCGGCTGTTTTATTTTGGCAAACTGGTCGGGAGTCATAAATTCGTCGAGCATGGTTTGCAGCGTAATCAGGCCGTTGGTGTGGTATTGGGGTGACCAGTAGCGTTCCCGTCCACCGCTGTAATGCGTGTTTTTGACGTACTCACCGCCAAAAACCTGATCGAGAATCTGCTTTCCCCAGGGCTTGGTTACCAACTGTAAAGCCGGATTAGCCACCGCAATGCAGGGAGAATACAGGATTAATCCCTCGATTTCGGGGTGATGCGCTGCCAGATAAAGGCTTAGCATACCACCCGCCGACGTGCCCATTACCACTACTTTATCCCCCAACTCCTTGCCGATAGCCAGTGCCCGCTCGGCCGATGCGGCATACAGGGAGGGGGTTAGTTCTTTCATGGCTTCGGGCGAATTCAGACCGTGTTCGGCCGTGCGGGCGAGGTACAGGTTACAGCCGAATCGGCGGGCAATCTGTTTGTGTATGGGGTCGCCTTCGGCCCAGGTTGCCGAAAAGCCCGGAATGTAAACGATGCTGTAGGGCGTCTTCACTTTTTGCCGGCTGTTGGCCCACACAATGCGGGCTTCATTGTCGGGCCGTAGCTTCAGGGATTGCTCCGACTGAGCAATGGACTGCTCCAGCTTTACCAGGTCGGAATCAAGCGTAACCGATTCATTTTTAACCACGTCGGTCTGGGCCGTTGGCCCGAGTAAGTAGCCAGTTGCCATAACAGTAAGCAGTAATCCAACAATAAGAAATAGCCGTTTCATACGTATTCTTTGATATCCATTCGGATGCGCCAGTCTTTCGGTAGGTAATTATTCACCCGGTTTCCCACGCCTTTTACCCAGCCCAGATTCAGCCCTTTGTACTGAGCCAGCAACCAGCCGCTCACCGGCGTATCGAACACCAGGTTCTCCTTCTTAAAGTACCGTAGGGCATTTTCTTTACTGAGTTCAAGGGCAGGCAGGCTTTGGTTGACAGCCGTGCTGAGTGCCAGCGCGTGCGACGGGATAAAATCCTGCCCTTTAAACTGACCCATGTCCAGACCGAATCCCTTGTTGTGCAGCGCACTATCCAGAAACAGGAACGTTTTTTCGAGGCTTTTGGGCAGGGCCATTACTGCCCCGTTGGGTTTTTCCCAGAACGAAAAGTCGGCGGGATTTTGCAGCCACTTTGCCGCAGAGGCCGTGTCGCGGGTGCGCAGTGCGCGGATAGTACGAAACGTACGGGCGTCTAGTTTTACAACCGCCGTGAAGGTCTTTTTCCGGAAAACACTGATAAAAAAACCTTCGCCCCGAACCCGGTGCGGATAACACTGATACCCAACTGCGTCATCGGTCTCTTTCTCGACAATACCCCACTCGTCGGGCAGCGTCAGGGCGCGGTTTTGAAAGCCGTGTTTGGCCAGGTATTGCATGTTGTTCCGGTTTTCAGGGTCATTGTAGGTGCAGGTGCTGTAGATGAGAATACCCCCTTCGTCGAGCAGATTGGCAGCTGCCGCCAGGATGCGTTTCTGGCGACTTGAGCAGAGCTGCACGCTGGCTTCCGACCATTCTTGTACGGCTTCCGGGTCTTTCCGGAACAGGCCCTCTCCCGAGCAGGGGGCATCCACCAGCACCACATCGAAAAAACCAGCCAGGTTGGTCATCTCGTCCGGGTCGTGGTTAGTAACAACCACATTGGGGCAACCCCATTTGTCCAGATTTTCGCGCAACACCGACACCCGGCTCCGAATCACCTCGTTGCAGACCAGCAAACTATCCGGCGAGAGGGCCGATGCCAGCAGCGTACTTTTGCCACCCGGCGCGGCACATAAATCCAGCACCCTAAGGGGGCGGTTCAGATTGACGGTTTGGCGGAGGGCTTCGCTGAGCAGCATGGAGGAGGCTTCCTGCACGTAGTAAGCACCGGACTGAAACAGCGGATCGAGCGTAAAACTGGGTCGTTCGGGCAGGTAGAACCCATCAGCACACCAGGGCACCGGGATCAAACCTGTTGTGTCATAGCCTTTCTTGCGTGGGTTGAGCCGAATACTGACGGGCGTGGGTTGCGCCAACGCTTCCTGAAAAGCCGGAAATTCCGCTGCGAGCTGCGTCTGCATCTGCTCCTCAAAAGCAGCCGGTAGGGCAGGGGCCGTTGCCGGTTGAAGGGGGTTACCCGATTCCCGTTTGTTTGCATTCATTCGGTAAAAATACGGAACAGTAGCCCGGTTTTTACTAAACTTGCGGCATGGCTACCCTACAAGACCAATTTGCCCGTATCGGGACCTTTATTTTCGACATCGATGGCGTACTGACCGATGGGAGCGTGCATCTACTGGCTTCGGGGGAGCGTTTCCGGAGCGTCCATATCCGCGATACATTCGCTATTGAGCAGGCTCTAAAGGCGGGGTACCGGGTCGCTATCGTGTCGGCGGCCAATGCGGAAGGCGTTCGGAGCTGGCTGAGCACCATAGGAGTCAGGGACATTTTCATGGGTGGCCCGTCCGACCAGAAGCTAAATGCGTACCTCGGCTACGTGGCCCGCGACGGCCTGAACGAAGCCGAAATTCTGTACATGGGCGATGACCTGCCCGACTGCCCAATCCTGAGCCGCCCGGATGTACTAAGCACCTGCCCTGCCGATGCGGTGGACGACGTGCAGGCAATTTGCCGGTACATATCGCCGAAGTCGGGTGGGCACGAAGCCGCCCGTGACGTTATCGAACGGGTAATGCGGGCACAGGGGAAATGGGGCGTTATGAACGATAAATGATGACTGGCGTTCAGGTGATGAACGTGCCATGCTTCATTTTCTACGCTCAACGATGAATAACTTAGCTGAACGCGACCGGGCGGTAATCTGGCATCCTTTTACGCAGATGCAAACGGCCCCGCTGCCCATCCCCATTGTGCGGGGGGCAGGGTCGGTGCTGTACGGGGCCGATGGCCGCGAGTACCTGGACATGATTTCGTCCTGGTGGGTCAACCTGCACGGGCATGCGCACCCGCACATTGCCCGGCGGGTATCGGAGCAGTTGAACACCCTCGAACACGTTATTTTTGCGGGCTTCACCCACCAACCCGCCGTTGAACTGGCCGAGCGGTTACTGGCGATACTGCCCCCCAATCAGGCAAAGGTTTTTTACTCTGATAATGGGTCGACTGCCGTTGAGGTTGCGCTTAAAATGGCCTTTCAGTACTGGCACAATAATGGTCAGCCCCGCCGGAAAGTGGTTGCGTTCGAGAACGCCTACCACGGGGATACCTTCGGAGCTATGGCTGTGAGTGGACGCAGTGCCTTTACCGCCCCGTTTGCGCCTTTTTTATTCGATGTGGAATACCTGCCCGTTCCCGTTGCCGGGCAGGAGGAAGCCGTTCTGGCACAGGCTGAAGCCTTGTTTACCGATGAAGTAGCTGCTTTCATTGCTGAACCGCTCGTGCAGGGGGCGGGTGGTATGGTTATGTACGAATCCGCTCCGCTGGATGCTTTGTTCAAGCTCGCCCGCCAGCTGGTACGCTCATTATTGCCGATGAAGTGATGACGGGTTTTGGCCGTACCGGACAACTTTTTGCCTCCCATTACCTGACCGAAAAGCCTGACCTGATGTGCCTCTCCAAAGGGTTGACGGGTGGCACGATGGCCCTGGGAGTAACCACCTGTACGCAGGCTATTTACGACGCGTTTTTGTCTGCCGATAGGTACAGGACGCTTTTTCATGGGCATTCCTTCACCGCAAATCCGGTGGCCTGTGCTGCTTCGCTGGCCAGTATGGACCTCTTAATGCTGGACGATACGCAGGCGGCTATCCAGCGGATTGGGCAGAAGCACAGTACGTTTGCCCGGCACTTAGCCACCTATTCGACCGTTGAAAACATCCGACAGCGGGGCACCCTGCTTGCCTTCGACCTGAAGGTAGACGAGCAGACGTCATACTTCAGTACCATTCGTGATGTGGCCAATGATTTTTTAATTAGTCGTAATGTGCTGATGCGCCCCCTGGGCAATGTGCTGTACCTGATGCCCCCCTACTGCACGACGGATGAACAACTGGACTACACATACCAGCAGATAATTGACCTGTTACAAACGATTTGACCCATATCACTTGACATTGTGCTGGTAAACGCGCAATTTTGGTGGAGTAAAATAAGCGGGAGTAGCTCAGTTGGTAGAGCGGCAGCTTCCCAAGCTGCAGGCCGTGGGTTCGAACCCCATTTCCCGCTCACTCGTAAATATCATAAGATGAGCCGGTTAGCTGAAAAGTTAATCGGCTCATTTTCTTTATCTGAATCGTTTTCTGACACACTTGGTAACACAAGTTGGTGCCTTGCTCTCTCCGTTTGGGATGGACAGTTGGTTAAAGCACTGTTTATTGGACGCTGTGAATCAGTGACATCAACTGGGAGTTGTGCACGATCAGTAGTGCTTCCCAGCAAGGTATATAATTTTAAAATGTTGCCTAAAGTTTTTTCCCGTGTTGTGCTGTAAGAATCAAACTGACTATTAGTACGTTGACCATATACCAATTCCGATAAGCATTGCTAATGATCAGGCGCTACCGACTTCAAATGTTGACCAAATCCCAACTGCTTGAGTTGCTGATCCAACCGCCAACATACCCGCGTTACAAGCCGAAATTGACCAACGGGTTGACAGGCTTTATGAGTGAAGCATGCCGAAATTGCGATTGTGGAGGGGGAGTATGAAGGCAGAAAACAATACACCTTGCGCTGATGGTACCTTTTCAATCGCTTCGTAGGTCTTTCGATCAGATTGGTGGTACTATAAAGTGTGTTGGCTCCGTCGAAAGGGGTGTGCTGCCCGTGTGTCACCCGTGAAGCAAGGGACAGCAGAATGGCCACGCAAAGCAAATAGGCGAATTTCATGGCCGCTGCTAGTAGGAGGCTGCACGTGCCCGGGAATACTCGGATTAACTGTCAGCGCGAATGGGCAGAAGAAAAAGGTCGTCTATCACCAATCTCCTTTAGCACCAATCAACGCAGTAAACTCCTTATCTGGAACTGGCCGTGGGGTAATCTATAGTTTCAGCTTCTGACGAAGAAAACCGAAACCAGCAACGCCATAAATAAATAGTACGGAGAATTTAAAGGCCGTTAGCCCGGTACTATTGATTGAACCACCCTCCTCAACCAGCTTAAGCCATACTGATGCCAGAGTATACAGGTGGAGGACTATAAAACAGCCAATGGCCAGACTGATAATAATAATACCAATTAGTGCTGATCGCCAGGTGGAGTGAAGTGAGGACATGGTGTATGCTTCGAATGGTGTATGACTCGGTAAGTCACGTAATAGGTATCCAGCGGCAATTTGTCTGCCAGATAACCTGTTTGGCGTGGTTAATTGGTTTTTCGGTTTCCAGACGTGGCTTATCCATTTGACAGCGACAGTAATAGACCCGTTTCAAGGCATTTGTCCACAGGCCAGTGGGACGGTAATTCCCTTTCAGTATGTATGGCTTGTATGGCTACCTGTGAACTATTATCCACAGAAATGGGGCATTTTTGGACAGAGGTGGTATGCCAGCGAATACAGACAGCAATAGGTGATTTCTTTCGCTTTTACTTAGACCAAGAGGATGGCATCCAACTGCGGCCTGCCAAACATGTGTGTTCTATATGCCAGCGGGCGGTGCCTTAATAAAATTTTGGCGAGCCATTTCCTCTTTTATGAACAAAATAAATTCCGGCTGGTTAAATAGCGGTTGAAAGTAATTCAGTACACTAAAAACTGTATAGTTATGAAAAAGGTAATTATGGCTGCTTCAGTGTGTGTAATGCTGCTGATAGCCCAAAATGGATTTTCTCAGGCGGTTCAGGAAGCCAAAGCCGCTAAGAAGGAAATGAAAGCGGAAAAGAAAATGGCCAAAGCCCGCGAGCTTAACACCAATGCCGCTACGGGTAAAGGTGTAGAGGTAGCTGGTGTATCGGACCCCAATACCCGTAATGCTAAAGCGGATCGAAAAATGGACAAGGCCAAGAAGAAAGAAATGAAGGCCGATGCCAAGGAATTGAAGGCCACAGCCAAGGAAAAGAAAAAGCAGGCGGCTGGAGTCAACTAGCGTAATCCGATAATCTCACCTCATTGCCAAACCTGAAAAAGCCCCATCCATCAGGATGGGGCTTTATTTTTTGCTTTTCCACGTGAGGTATCGGCGAATGAAAATACGGAGGCAAGTGCTATAACTAATGTCCCCGTTCATGAAAAATGGTTGACCCTACTACCTCGAGTTTGCCGGGTAGCTGTTGCAACGCTTCGTCCCGGCTGGTCAGACTGATTCTGTCGGTAAACTAACAGTGGATACGTTGGTGACCGGTTGGTACGTTGAGTTATGCAGGCTGCACAACCCGACAAGTGATAACAGGATGATGTTGGTAGGAAGAGCGACCGGTTTTATAAAACCGATTTAGGCAGCTGAACCAGTGATGGCAGAACAATGCTAAATCCTGCAAAGCATCTGCTCTCAGCATGAGTGAATTAGCCCCAGCCTGATAATAACTTCCACCACAATCAGGTTAGGCTGGCATCCTTCGGTGAGTTTTCTGGTGGCTTCCGGGCCATCCCGGGCGTAGGGTAGCGTTACCCCCAATGGCAGTGCTGGGTGTGTTGAGCAAGCAGAAATACATTATCTTTATCATCAATCACAAGTGCCGTGAAATTTACAGATAGGTGCGTGTTTGGATGTCAAGCGAATAAGCCTGTTGATAGTCAGCTTTTTACACTGTCACCTGCTGGTACAGCCTACTAACTCCTTCAATAATTGATTGCTCAGCTAATTAATAAAACATTAAATAGTCTACTAACCAGCGGGTTAGTTATTGTTTGGTGCCCTGAAAACCAGTATCATTGTACACCTACGAAGCCCACTCCTGCTAGTATACCACCGCTTAGCTCAACTGATTATGTGTACCTCTACCGTATGGGTAGTTGATGATGACGAAGACGATCAACTTTTTATTCGATCAGCATTTGCCAATGGTGAACAACCGATTGAGGTCTTCTCCCTAAGCGACGGTTCAGAACTGTTACCCAAACTGAGTGAATGTGTCGAATTGCCCGGTCTGATACTGTTGGACATTAACATGCCCCGAAAGAATGGTTTTGAAACCCTTACAGAACTACGGGCTGTTCCGGCCTATGCTGACATACCGGTTGTCATGCTAACAACCTCTGCTGAAGAAAAAGAGCGCAGCCTTTCGCTGGCGCTGGGAGCCAATCAGTTTCTAACGAAACCGCTGTCGTACGATCAGCTGAAATCACTTGCCAAAGAGTTGAGTGATGAATGGAATCTGGTTTAAGTTTTTCATTAACCCAGGTACTCATCAGAGTAATTTTTCGCTAACTTATCCGTGATCAATATACGCTGAGTATGCTTCGTCTGCTTATTTCCGCCATTGCGTGAGGCATGTAGGTTACTTTTCACCTATCTGTCCTACGCCACCTTACAACTCACACCCTCCATCGCCTGCAGGGCCCGCAGGAATGTGTTGGCGGGATGAACTTTCAGGGTCCGTGATTGCAGACTGACTTCGATCCGCTCCTGATGGTCCACCACATTCAGCGACAACGTGCAGGTGCCGGGATGGGCATTAACCAGGTCGTTGATCTGCGCGACCAGTTGCGCACTGAGTGAGTCGATGGTGAGCGATACACGGAGTTCCTTGCAAAATTTCTCGCGCATTTCGGTCAGGAGCCGGATCGTGACAGCTTTAAACTCCAGATTATCCGAGTTCCAGCGATTCTGGGTTTTGCCGGTGATATGCAGAAACCGACCCACCTCGATGTACTGCCCTAACCGGACATAATCTTCCCCAAATAAGGCCAGTTCGATGGATGTATTGTAATCCTCAATCTTGAAGATGCAGAACGGGTTACCATTTTTGGCAATTTTGGTCTGCATGGCCGATACGATCCCCGCTACCTTGATTTCGGGCTGGCGGGTTTCGTAGATTTTGTCCAGCGTACAGTTGCAGAAGCCGTCCAGTTCGAGCCGGAATTCGTCGAGGGGGTGGCCGGTAATGTAGAATCCGACCACGTCTTTCTCAAATTTGAGTTTTTCGATCTGATTCCATTCCGTTACCACGGGTGGTTTGGGGCGGGAGAGCATGGGTTCTCCGCCCATCATCGCCCCAAACAGGGATTGCTGCGCGGCTGCTTTCTCGGCGTGGTAATTGTTAGCGTAGCGAATGATCTTGTCCAGGAAAGGCGATGTGTCACCCTCCGCCAAATCGAAATACTGCGCCCGGTGGTACTCGTCAATGCTATCGAAGGCACCCGCGTAGGCTAGTGATTCAAATGTTTTTTTATTGACCGTACGGAGATTGACCCGAATGGCAAAGTCGAAGATATCTTTGAACGGGCCACCCGCGTTACGCTCTTCGATGATGGCTTCTACGGCAGCATCACCCGCGCCTTTGATACCACCCAGCCCGAACCGGATTTCGCCTTTTTTATTGACCCCGAAGAATCGCTCCGACTCATTCACGTCCGGCCCTAATACCGGCAGGCTGAGGTTTTTACATTCTTCCATGAAGAACGTAATCTTGTCAATCGTACCCAGGCAGCTCGTCAATACGGCGGCCATGTACTCCGAGGTGTAGTGGGCCTTGAGGTAAGCCGTCTGGTAGGCCACGAAGGCATAGCAGGTGGAGTGCGATTTGTTAAAGGCGTACGACGCGAAGGCTTCCCAGTCGGTCCAGACTTTTTCGCATACTTTAGAATTCAGTCCGTTGGCTTTACAGCCATCCATAAACTTGCCCTTCATCTTGTCGAGCGTGGCGCGATCTTTCTTACCCATGGCCTTCCGCAGCACGTCGGCATCACCCTTGGTGAAGTTGCCGAGCTTCTGCGACAGTAGCATCAACTGCTCCTGATAGACCGTAATGCCGTAGGTATCACCCAGGTACTCCTCCATTTCGGGGAGGTCGTACTTGACGTCTTCGCGGCCGTGCTTCCGGTTGATGTAGTTGGGGATGTAGGCAATCGGGCCGGGACGATACAGGGCATTCATGGCAATGAGGTCCTCGAAGCGGTCAGGCTTAAGGTCTTTCATGTGCTTTTTCATGCCATCCGATTCAAACTGAAAGATGGCATTGGTTTCGCCCCGCTGAAACAGTTCGTACGTTGCCGGGTCGTCCAGCGGAATGTTATCTATCTCAATGGTTTCGCCGTGGTTCTGCTTAATCAGGCGCAGGCATTCCTTGATGATGGTCAGGTTGCGAAGCCCCAGAAAGTCCATCTTAATTACGCCCGCATCCTCAATTACTTTCCCTTCATACTGGGTGATAATCAGGTTGGTATCTTTGGAGGTCGAAACCGGCACAATGTCCGACAAATCACTGGGGGCAATGATGATACCGGCGGCATGGACGCCCGTGTTCCGAACCGTCCCTTCCAGTCGACGTGCCTGTTTCAGTACATTTTGGACTTTCTCGGTATCAATCATTTTCATCGTGCGACCCACACTTTGGTCGCCCGATTCCAGGGCCCGCATTTTCTTTACGTTCTCCACCTCATCCGGCTGGATCAGGTTGGATAACCCGCCCGGCCCGTCGATGGGGTCCTCAAAAATGCGCTTCAGCGTCATGTTGTAGGTCGGCTTGTCGGGTACAAGCTTGGCCAGCATATTGGCATCGCTCAGGGGCAGGTCCATCACGCGGGACACATCTTTGATGGCCGATTTAGCCGCCATGGTGCCGTAGGTAACAATAGCGGCTACCTGCTGCTTACCGTACTTTTCCACTACGTAATCAATCACCTTTTGCCGGCCTTCATCGTCAAAGTCGGTGTCAATATCGGGCATTGACTTCCGGTCGGGGTTCAGGAACCGCTCGAACAGCAAGTCATACTTAATGGGATCAATGTTGGTAATGCCGGTGCAATAGGCTACTACCGAACCAGCCGCCGAACCACGTCCCGGCCCAATCATCACGCCCAAATCGCGTCCGGCCTGGATAAAGTCCGCCACGATGAGAAAGTACCCCGCGAAACCCATCGTTCGGATGGTAAACAGTTCAAAGTCAATTCGTTCCTGAACGTGC
>CAWARB010000002.1:0-57653 GCA_963784335.1 uncultured Cytophagales bacterium
AGCTCCAGCACACCGGGGCATTGCGCAACAACATCCTCCATTTCATTCGGGTATACGTTGAAGCCAGACACCAGAATCATGTCTTTTTTGCGGTCAACAATTTTGAAAAATCCATCTTCATTCATTACGCCAATATCGCCGGTTTTAAACCAGTCGCCCATCATTGTTTTGGCCGTTTCTTCGGGCCGATTGTAGTAGCCCTTGAATACCTGCGGACCACGGGCTACAATTTCACCGGCTTCGCCAATGGGCGCATCGGTGCCATCATCCCGAATAATTTTCATATCGGTGCTGGGCCAGGGAATACCAATAGTCCCAACCCGTACGCTACCATCAATGGGGTTAGAGCACAGGACAGGCGAGGTTTCTGTAAGTCCGTACCCTTCGCAGGGCGTATTGCCGGTTAGTTTGGCCCAACGTTCAGCCACGGCCGTTTGCAGCGCCATACCACCTGCCGAGGTAACTTTGAGGTAGCTAAAATCTACTTCACCAATGCGGGGGTGATTGAGCAGGCCATTGTAGAGCGTGTTAACACCCGTAAAGGCCGTGATTTTATATTTTTTCAGATCATCAATAAAGGCATTCAAATCGCGCGGGTTCGTAATCAGCAGATTCATCGAACCACTTTTCAGGGCTGCCAGTGCGTTTGTGGTCAGAGCATAGACATGATAAAGCGGTAGGGCGGCCACAATAATGCCTTCGCCATCGGGAATACCGCCCGGTTTCATCCAGTAATGCTGTCCTTCTACATTCGAAATGATGTTTCGGTGGGATGAGCATGGCTCCCTTCGAAACCCCCGTTGTGCCGCCTGTATATTGAACAAAAGCCAGATCGGTATTCGTAATAGATACTGGCTTAAAGGGTTGGGTGCTTCCCCGGCTTAGCGCATCGTTGAACGAAATGGCATCAGGCAGTTTATAGGCAGGTACCAGTTTTTTGACATATTTGACAACGGCATTGACAAGTTGCTTTTTAGGAAAACCCAGCAAATCACCCAGTTCCGTAACAACAACATGCTGAATGTCGGTCCGGTCAATGATTTTTTCCAGATGGCTGGCAAAGTTGGCCAGAATCACAATAGCCTTTGCGCCCGGAGTCTTTAAACTGGTGCTGCATTTCGCGGGGCGTGTAAAGCGGATTTGTATTGACCACCGCCAGACCCGCCCGCAAAGCCCCAAACATGGCTACAGGATATTGTAGCGTATTCGGCATCTGGATGGCCAGCCGATCTCCTTTCTGAAGTTCCAGATCATTTTGCAAAAAAGAAGCAAACTGTGCGGATAGTTTATCCAATTCACGAAACGTAATTTGCTTGCCCATGCAGGCATAAGCGGGCCGATCCGTAAACCGCTGGCAACCTTCTTCCAGCAAGCGCTGCCAGCGATGGGTAAGCATCCGGATTAATTTCGTATGGAATTCCCTTCGGATAAAAACGTCGCCAGGGATAGGCATTTAAGGGCGGGTTCTGTATTCATGGAAAGAGTAAGGGTTTGAAGAGCAGACATTCCTTATACGTTTAGGGTCACTTCGCTAAGGATAAGTGCAAAGGCATAAGCCGGATTTTGGCCTATTGACGCGTGCAACAAAACTAACAAAATTGTTCAATTTTGTATGGATGCATAGTAATCCTTTCCTGAAGTGCGCGGAACCGTATATGGCTCCGGCTATTCAAGCGCCTTGACCGTTTGTCATTATATTTTGCCACTCAAATAACAGCGATGCCTTAGATTGCAACATAAGGTCGGCAAATGCGTCATTAATCTGAACGCCACAAAGCGTTTAAGTTAAGAAAAGAGTGCGGAAACGCCGGAACATGATGAGTCCGGCGTTTTTTAATGCTTTCTGCTACCGGCAATCGACTTAACTATATTCAATGGTATAAGTCGACCAAGTAATGGCCGAAAAGTATGGCACTTTAGGCCAACTATGAGTTAATAATTTTAGGCTCTATTCAACAGCGTTGCCGACGTACTAGAAAAGAAGCCCACTGGCACACTATTTGATAATGTAGCATAAAGCTCTATTTGGCATCCAGTTCAAGTTCGCTTAATTTTGTGCCGACTTAAAGGGGTATTGCTTATATTTCTTTTGAATTTTGACAAAAATCCAATATATTTTAAGAATTTTCTATTGGAAAAGATGGTAGCTTTGCACCGTTTTGTAACCAAGTTTCAACAGACTGTTTTATGTCGAGTCAAAAATTAGATCAGATAGATCGCAACGTTTTAGAGATTCTGCAAGCCAACGCTAAAATCACCAACGCACAACTTTCTAAAGAAATTGGTCTTTCGCCCGCGCCCACACTGGAACGTGTTAAAAAACTGGAAACATCGGGTATTATCCAGAGCTACCATGCGCAGCTAAACCGGGATAAAATCGGGCTTGGGGTCACAACCTTTGTAATGGTTACGCTGGTTGGTCACAAAAAGGACACAACCATGTCATTTGTGGAGAAAGTCAACGAAATTCCGGAAATCATTGAATGCCACCACATCACAGGCTCCGGTGATTTTTTGCTGAAAGTGATTGCAAAAGATATCTCTTCGTATCAGGCGCTGATGCTGGATGTTATCAATGAAATTGATGAGGTGGCCAGCACACAGACGATGGTTATCATGTCGACCTTCAAGGAAAGCAAGGTATTGCCAATTCCCTGATTAGCGGGTAATGAGTTATCAGTTGGTATAAGCCAACTGATAACTCATGTTTATACCCGTTTTCTCCGCTCCTCCCGCCTTGCCTTCTTGGCGTCATCAATCGCTTTCTTCGCTTCTTTATACTGGCTGGATTTTCGCTCTCCCTTATCCAATCACTTCATTGAAATACGTTTGGGCCAGATCATACTCCTTTTCTTCGCGTGGCAATCTTTGCCAACCCCAGTACCGACGATAAATAGTAGCCCGTATTGACGGAATTCGTCTGTTTGGCAAAATCTATGGCTTTCTGATAATAGATTTTTGCTTCGGGTATATTTTTATAGAATAGCTGGTTCATATAAGCCAGAATATACGCTGCTGTTCGGCCACTAACGCCTTCATAACCCGTTTTCCCCTGTTCAATCTTCGCCAAAATATCTTTGGAATACGCGTTCTGCTTCCGGTAAACGACCCGTTACAAATGCTGACCGGGCATAGTAGCGCTCAAAAAAAGGATTGTCCGGATATTGCTCCGTCATGTACTTCGACATTTCGTACGCTTTATCGTACTGATTCTCCATACTGTAAATCTGAACCAGAAAATAACGGGCCTCCACACGGGTATAAAAAGCGGTATTTGCCGTCTTCTCCAGTTCCTTGATACCCAGCTATTTTGTTTCCTTTCGGAAAAAGCATCAGAATGGGCTTCAGCAAAGGATAGTTTTCAGGAATCCACTGGGCGTAGTAATTGTACATGCCATCGCCAAAAAGCAGTTCAGGATTCAAGTCCGCATTGCCTTTACATTTCTGAAAATATTTAAGGGCATTTTTGCCGGCTAACGTTGCTTTTGCCCATTTTTTTCGCTCGGAGTACAACCGTCCTTTGAAAGCATAGGCGGCTGCCAGAAAAAAGGCAGGCTCCAGCTTATTTTCGCTGTTGTCGTACAGCTTTTCGGCCAGCGTAATGGTCGTATCCATCAGTGCGAGGCACCGGTCATCATACTCCGTTACATCCGTATTCGGAACAATTTTCCACCACTCTGCCAGGCCCATTAAAAAGTAGGGCATAGGATGGTTCGGATAGCGCAGCCGTAACCACCGAAACTCTTTATCAGCTTCGTAGAACTTGTAATTGTACATCTGGTTGATAGCCTCTGCCGACTCAATCTGAACGCCGGGGTGCTTGAGCAGACCATCATATTTCTTATCGAAAGCCGACGGGTCATAGAGCTGGGCTTTGGCTAAAACAGCTAGTCCAAACAGGCATACCGTCAACAATATTTTCTTCATTCGTTAAAATAGCTTTAGTAGTACATCAACGTAAACAGACGTAAGTCCGTTTGCACGACATTTATTTTTCCGGCATTTTTTTTCCCGCTTCCCGCGCATCCGCGTACCTTTGAGATTCTGCCAACCTCATTATGGTAACGATTAAAGATAAAACGTTTGTCCCCTTTATTAGCGCCGAAGTCATTCAGGCCCGCATTCAGGAGTTGGCTGATCAGATTAACCAGGATTATGCCGACAGGCAACCGTTAATTGTTGTTGTCCTGAATGGCGCATTTATATTTGCTGCGGATCTGGTCAAACATCTGACCATTCCGTGCGAGATTACGTTTATCCGGGTTGCTTCCTACGCGGCTACGGAGTCGAGCGGTCAGATCAAACAAATTCTGGGTTTGAACGATACGATTACAGGCCGGGACCTGATTCTGGTTGAAGATATCGTTGATACGGGACTTACAATTAGTGAAGTATGTAGTCAGCTCCAGGCTCAGAAACCAGCTTCTTTGGCTATAACTACCCTGTTGTTTAAACCAAAAGCACTGAAAAGCCCGCTTGATTTACCCTACGTAGGATTTGAAATCGAAAATCGTTTTGTGCTTGGCTACGGACTTGACTACGACGGGTGGGGGCGAAATACTAAAGATATTCTCGTACTAGAATCGTAAAGCACTCCTGGGCAGTGTATGGGGTGCCGGTTATTCATCGGTCTACTTCTCCCATCACCACATCTATTGATCCGATAATAGCAACCAGATCGGCCAGCATGGCCCCTTTACTGATTTCGCTGATGACTGACAGGTTGTGGAACGAGCATGAGCGTGCTTTACACCGCACGGGTACATCTGATTTGCCATCGGTACGGAAGAAAAATCCCAGCTCACCTTTCGCACTTTCGGCACGGGCGTAAAAATCCATGGCTTTGGGTCGAATCTTTCTTCGGAACAATTGCCTGGGGGTCATAATCCGGTGTACGGCGGTAATTACCAAGAAGCTGATCGAGACACTGTTCAACGATTCGTATAGACTGATGGCATTCCTGGACCCGGACGTTGTTCCGGTCCCAGCAATCCCCAACAGTGCCCATCTGCCCTTCACCAATTGGAATGTCGAAGTCAAGTTCGGGGTAAACAGAGTAGCCGTCAACCCGGCGTAAGTCGTAGCGCAGACCGGAACCGCGCAACATGGGGCCGGTACAGCCGTAATTAATGGCAACCGGCAAGGGTAATACCCCCACGTTTGCCGTGCGTTTTATGAATATATCGTTTTCAATAACCAGTTGCTGCAACTCGGTCATTTTTGGTTTTAGATACTGGATGAACTCGCGGCACCGTTCCTCAAAACCTACCGGAAGGTCATAAAACAAGCCACCAACCCAAATGTAATTGTAAAGCATTCGGGCACCGCTCACCCATTCCAGTAGTCGCTGGATGTGCTCCCGGTCGCGCATGAGCCATAAAAAGGGGGTATAGGCACCAATGTCGAGTGCGTACGTGCCAATTCCCAAAAAGTGGGCGGCAATCCGGTTAAGTTCTACCACCAATACCCGGATGTATTCGGTTCGTTTTGGGATGTCGTTCTCAATGCCCAGCATCCGTTCTACCCCCATTACATACGCGTGTTCGCAGTTCATGGCTGCCAGGTAATCGAGCCGGTCAACGAAAGGGATCGTTTGATTGAAGGGGAGTGACTGAGCGTGCTTCTCGAAACAACGGTGCAGGTAGCCCAGGTGTGGTACTACATCAACTATAATTTCGCCATCGGTAACTACCTCGAAACGCAGTACGCCATGGGTGGATGGGTGTTGCGGTCCCATATTCAGTATCATCTCACCCTCACCCAGGTCGGCAGGGCTATAGATACCTGGTTCCGAAGCCCGAAAATGGCCAGGAGTATATTCGTATTGAATTTTTTGCGTAGTCATTGCTGGGTCAAATGTCGAAAAAGCCAACCCTAATGCAAAACTGTACCGGGTTTTAGGGCCTAATCCACTACAAATCATTTGTTTTTCTACTAAAGCTATTGGCTAATTCAACCGTATTTTGTACCTTTGCGGTCCTTATCGAGAAAACAGACTTTAACGATGGCAAAGAAAGGCGCCAATAGAATCCAGGTTATTCTGGAGTGCACCCAACAGAAAGACAGCGGTGTTCCGGGTATGTCCCGGTATATCACGACGAAAAACCGGAAAAATACCCCGGCTCGTATCGAACGGAAAAAATACAATCCGTTCCTTAAGAAAGTAACGCTGCATAAAGAAATTAAATAGGTTTTCGGTTTTTAGTAGATGGTCTACCATCAATGCCACGGCAACGGGGATCACCTATTAGAGAACGAATACCATAAACTGACAAAGTCATGGCAAAAAAGGTAGTTGCTACCCTGAAAACAAAGGACAACGGCAAGGCATTCGCCAAAATCATTAAAGCCGTTAAGTCGCCTAAAACGGGCGCCTATACGTTCAAAGAAGAAATGGTGCCAGTTGATGAAGTTCAGGCCGCGCTGAAAAGCTAGTCTTCTTACCATCAGTTGTACCGGCTAGCCGTGTTTTAGCGGCTGGTTTCATGCATAAAGACGTTTGTCCCACATTCCTTTGTGGGACTTTTTTTGTTGAAAACCAGTTAGTGCAATCATACAGTCGGTTAGTGAGTGAGTCGGTCAGCTATAGGTTGCTAATCGTTTTGCTAACTCACTACTGACCGCGTGTTTGACTGACCAACTCACCAACTCACACATGGCTTTATTCGGCTTATTCTCAAAAGAAAAGAAAGAAACCCTCGATAAAGGACTGGAGAAAACGAAAGACAGTTTTTTCTCCAAGCTGGGCCGGGCTGTAGCAGGCAAATCGACCGTTGATGAAGACGTACTCGATGAAGTTGAGAACGTCTTGATTTCATCGGATGTGGGGGTAGAGACAACGGTTAAAATTATCCGTCGGGTTGAAGAGCGCGTTGCCCGCGACAAGTACGTAAGCACCGATGAGTTGGATCGGATACTGCGGGAGGAAATTGCGGGCCTGCTTTCTGAAACAAATACGGTGGGAAACCACCCGGAGCGGGATGACTTCGATCTGCCCGCTGGTATAAAACCCTACGTTATCATGGTTGTGGGGGTCAACGGAGTGGGCAAGACCACAACCATTGGTAAACTGGCCGCCCAGTTTCACAAGCGGGGTAAAAAAGTGGTACTGGGAGCGGGTGATACTTTCCGTGCCGCTGCCGTTGATCAGCTTATCCTGTGGGGTAATCGGGTAGGGGTGCCGGTTATTTCGCACGGGATGAATACCGACCCGTCGGCCGTTGCGTTTGATGCGGTAAAGAAAGCAACTGAAATCAATGCCGACGTTGTCATTATCGATACCGCAGGTCGACTCCACACGAAAGTCAACCTGATGAATGAACTGACCAAGATAAAACGGGTAATGCAGAAGTTCACGCCCGATGCACCCCATGAAGTATTACTTGTGCTGGATGGCTCAACGGGGCAGAATGCCTTTATTCAGGCAACGGAGTTTACAAAAGCCACCGATGTAACTGCCCTGGCCATCACAAAATTGGACGGAACAGCTAAAGGGGGGGTAGTGATTGGTATTTCGGACCAGTTCAAGATACCGGTCAAGTATATCGGTGTTGGGGAAAAGATAGACGACTTACAAATGTTCAACAAGATGGAATTTGTGGACTCGTTTTTTAAGAAGTGATGCATAAATCATCCGCTATTCTCCTGTTGATTTTGGCATTGTCCCTAACCGCTTGCGCCCAGAAAGTTTCCCGCTCTGGTAACGGGCAGGGTATTTGCGGAACCGTGTTGGAAAGGCGGGGAAACCACATGCCCACCCCCGATTCACCCCCGGCTAAGGGCTATCCCGTTAATCGTGAAATTCTTATTTTCCCGCTTCTGAACATGAGTCAGGTAGTAGCTGGGGATAATGGCTTCATTGAATCCGTTGGCGGGGTAAAACCAATAAAAACGGTTAAATCCGACTAAGGCGGGCAAATTTTGTGTTTCGTTGCCCGCTGGCCAATACTCTGTAGTAGTTCGAGAGCCGAAAGGTTTGTACGCCAACCTGTTCGATGCGCAGAATAATATTTTCCCGGTAACAGTCAAAAAAGGAAAGCAGGAAGAAATTCTCGTGGAAATTACCCATCAGGCAGTGTTCTGATTCTGTGGAAACTGCCAATAATAAAAAATTGTGGGTTTTACCCATGTATCTGAATGAAAACCAAAGGAATACGTACCAATAAAATAAATATCGTTACGCTCGGTTGCTCGAAGAATCTGGTCGATTCGGAGGTGCTGTTTACGCAACTCAGGGGTAATGGCATGGCCGTAACCCACGAATCGAAAAAAGATGATGCCAATATTGTTGTCATCAATACCTGCGGTTTTATAGATAACGCCAAGGAAGAATCGATCAACACCATTCTGCGTTATGTTGACGCTAAAGATGCGGGCGTGGTCGACAAAGTGTACGTGACGGGTTGTCTGTCACACCGGTACAAAGACGAGCTGGAGATAGAGATGCCAACCGTTGATGCCTGGTTCGGTACGAATGAACTACCCCGCCTGCTCAAGACCCTCCGTGCCGATTACAAACATGAACTGGTAGGTGAACGCCTGCTCACCACGCCTTCTCACTTTGCGTACCTTAAAATTGCTGAAGGTTGCGACCGCCCCTGTTCGTTCTGCGCCATTCCGCTCATGCGCGGAGGGCACATATCGAGGTCGATGGACGAGTTGGTAATGGAAGCAAAATCATTGGCCCGGCGCGGCACCAAAGAACTGATTTTGATTGCCCAGGACCTGACCTATTACGGGTTGGACTTGTACAAAAAACGTAATCTTTCCGAACTGATTGACCGGCTGTCGGATGTAGAAGGCATTGACTGGATTCGGTTGCAGTACGCATACCCGTCGGGGTTTCCGCTGGATGTGCTGGACGTTATGCGCGATCGTCCCAATGTTTGTAATTACCTGGATATGCCCCTGCAAACCGGTTCGACGGAGTTGCTGAAACTCATGCGCCGGGGCATTACCCGCGAGAAAACCGAAAGCCTGATTGAAACGATACGGGAAAAAATACCTGACATCACCCTCCGTACAACGCTCATTGTGGGGCACCCCGGCGAAACGTATGCGATGTTTCAGGAAACGTACGATTTCGTGGAGCGGATGCGCTTCGACCGTATGGGTGCCTTTACGTACTCGCATGAAGATAATACCCATTCATTCTCAATGCCCGACGATATTCCTGCCGATGTAAAACAGGAACGCGTTGATGACCTGATGGAACTACAACAGGGTATTTCGCAGGAGTTAAACCAGCAGAAGGTGGGCAAAACGTACAAAGTGCTCTTCGACCGCAAAGAAGGGGGTTACTTTGTTGGTCGAACCGAGGGCGACTCACCCGAAGTGGATAACGAGGTATTAGTAGAAGCGAACCGGCAATACGTCCGGATTGGCGATTTCGCCAATGTCCGCATCAACCGGGCCGAAGAGTTTGACCTGTACGGAGAGGTTGTATAGAATCGGTTCCTTATATGGATGGTTTATAGGTGTGTATGATACACCTGTTTCATGCAGCCGCAACCCGTTCTGACCGCATTAGGGGGCTTGTTTGGCCGACTGGTTAGGCGTAGCCAGAGGGACAGCCACAACCCGGTATATCTTTATGGTGTCGGTCGGATACCGGGAATACGCCCAGCTAGCGCCCCGCCCGTAGAAGCTGTTATAATAATTCGTTGATAAAAAAGTTAGCCAGCTAACCGATTCTGTCAGATAATCAACGGGTTTCAATTGAATAGAAGCGGGGATTTTCTGACTGGCAATGCCGGTGGGTCGCAGCAAATAATCGCCCCGCCGAAGGTTAATTGAGTCGCTCTGCACTTCCCGGAAGCCCTGCTGTTTGGCGTACCACTGCCAGCCCCAGTGTCCAACCGTCCATACTCGCTTTTGCCCTGATAACTTTGCTGCTGCCTCGGTTGCTTTCTGACGGTAAAAGTTGGCAAATTTCCAATCAGAAATTGCCAGAATCAGGCAGATAGTAATAGCCACTAGGAGGGCTTGTGCTGCGTTGATACTGGATAAAGGAGCCAGCCAGCGGCCTCCCAGAAACAACACTGGAGGAATGATTAACAGCACGTGTCGGCTGGCAACGAAGGGCGCGAAAAAAATAATAAATCCTCCCATTGCCAGTATCCACAGGACTAATATTAAATCTGTGGTGATAAGTTTTTGTGTCTCGGTTGTTTTTTTCCAGATACTCAGTAAAACAAGCCCGCTAATAACCAGGCCGTTTACCAGAAAAAAGGCGGCTAAAGTGGCATTCGCTGTTGGAAGGTTTATTCTTTTCTTAGCCGTTGCCACTGTTAGAAAAACAAAGAGAAAAGCAATCAAAGGCGTCAATAAGGTAGCAAGTCTATATCGGGAGAAATAGCCGGTAGCAAGTGCCAATGAAAAAGGAGCAATAGCTCCCAGGCAAGTAATATAGGTGACTAGATTGCTACTGAATATAGAGAAATTCAGGGCCTTATGGGGTCTGTTTAGTAAGTGAATGCTCGAAAACTCAACGTAGTTCCACCACGACCAGAGTCCCAGCATACCAATTGGTATAAGCAATATGTACAACAAACGGTACTGTTTTCGCCAAAGCAATGTAATCAGCAAAACGACCAGCAAAGGGAGGCTGCTGTATTTAATCAAAAGGCTGAAGCCAAGCAGCAGGCCAACTAGCCAATAGCGTTTTGTTTCGGATTGGACATTCTCTTTCAGCAAAAAGTATAGGAACCAAAGGGTAAAACACAGTAAAGGAACATCGAGCATCAAATTCTGATTTATCAGAAAAGCCGGACAAAAGGCGAAAAAAGCAGTCAGCAATAATCCTTTTTCAAGCCTTAGAAGCTGCGTTATTTTGTAGAAACAAACCAACGAGAAGAGGGTGAAAATGGATTGGAAAAGGTGCAGAATAATTTCCCCGTTTCCGAACAAAGCACTAACAGGTGCTACTATGTAGAAGTACAAAGGCGGCTGGTTCTCCGCATACATTGGCTGTTTGCTTTCGTTCCAGTTAATCAGGCCGGACATGGGCCGGAGTGGATGACTTTTTATCCAGTTAACGGCCTCCAGATGAAACGTATCATCAATGTGATAGGCTTTGTCGATGTTAATAGCCGTAGTAACCAGGTAGAGCAATCCAAGTATCAACCACTCCTTTCTACCTAAATCCGTTAGTGGGTAATGGGGGTTAATCGTTCGTTGATTCATTTCGGCTCAAATAGTAATAGTAGGCCGAATACTATGTAGTAGGACTGCCAAAAATTAGAAAACCAATCAGCGGGCAAATAAGCTGAACGCTCTTTCTACTGCGGTCGTTTAGTAGAATCCATCGACCCGTATGGCTAATCACGCGGTTCTAACGGATACGAAAAAATAATTCCGGCTCTCTGGTTAACTTATCTGTCGACATTAACCAGTAGCAGCGGCCAGACACCGTAATCCGCACTCGTTGAATTTCGGTTCAACTCATCTAATCCCTACATGCACTTGCTCTCAGGAACAGAATCAGACTTTGCCTGAATTGGTCCTGCAAGATAGCAAGTCAACGGATAAGTACCAGTCCAAACCCGAACCTTGCGGGTTCTTTCATTGTTAAAATCCGGTAAACGCAACCCCGCCTACCGCATGAACTGTCAGTACCTGCCGCTTGCTCAAACCGGCCAGTTTTCCTCTCTTTTTCTCGATTACATTAACAAACAAGAAGAGCTTGCACCTTTTTACAACCGCTTCCCCGATGTAGCCGCTTTTGGTGGACAATTGGCTGACAAACATTTTGATACGTTGAAACGGCAGATTCTGGTAGATGCGCTGGAACGGCAATATCAAGCTGTTGAGACTAAACCCGATTTTTCAGTACTGCTTCAGCCAAATACATTTACGGTAACGACGGGCCATCAGCTAAACATTTTTTCGGGACCGCTCTACATCGTTTATAAACTGATTACGACCATTAAGCTGGCCCGGAAACTGAAAGAAACGTACCCAGACTATAATTTCGTGCCAGTTTACTGGATGGCTACTGAAGATCATGACTTCGCCGAGATCAACCATTTCTCCCTGTTTGGCAATAATTATTCCTGGCAAACTGAGCAACGCGGGGCGGTTGGGCGTATGAATCCGCAGGAGTTACAAACACTCTTTAAACAGATTCCCGAAAAATTGTTCCTGTTTGAGGATGCTTATTTAAAACAACCCACACTGGCCGATGCCACCCGGTATTATGTCAATGAGCTGTTTGGTGCCGAGGGATTGGTTTGTCTGGATGCGGATGATGCGGCCCTAAAGCGAATCTTCTCTCCGGTCATGCGGGATGAACTGACGCAGCAGAAATCGGGCGAGCTGGTGCAGCGTCAAACCGAAAAACTGGAAAAGATAGGTTATAAGACTGTAATCGCCCCGCGCGACATCAACCTGTTTTATCTGGATGACCAGGTTCGTGAGCGTATCGAACGAAAAGAAAATGGTACGTACCGGGTGCTGCACACCTCGCTGACATTCTCGGAAGAGGAGCTACTTACTGCACTGGACGAACACCCGGAGCGATTCAGCCCGAACGTGGTACTGCGTCCGTTGTATCAGGAGACGATTCTGCCCAATCTAGCCTACATCGGTGGCCCGTCGGAGGTGCCTTACTGGTTGCAGCTTAAACCAGTATTTGACCATTATCAAACGGCATTTCCGATTCTGATGCCTCGTAATTTTGCCCTTTACGTGCCATCCGTTTCGGCCAAACGCATCACGAAGCTGGGCCTGACTCCCGAGGAGCTTTTTATGGACCTGATAACGCTCAAACGCAATTATGTTGAGCACCACACCCGGCATTCACTCAAATTCGATAATGAGAATAAAATGGTGAATAAGGCACTGGATGCTATTCTTCATAAAGCGCAAATGGTTGACCCAACGCTGGAGAAAGCCGTTCTGGCCGAAACAAAGCGGTTTACAAACGCCGTGGCCCGGCTGGAGAAGAAAATGCGCCGTGCCGAAGAGCGAAATCAGGAGGTGGGTATCCGGCAGTTGATGTGTATTAAAAGTGAACTTTTCCCCAACGGAGGACCGCAGGAGCGAAGCGAGAACTTCCTGACGTTTTACCTTAACGATCCAACGTTCCTGCAGCAAATGCTAGCCGTTTTTGACCCGTTCGATTACCGGATGCAGCTTTGTCTGGCGTAAACTCTTCAGTGGTTATGGTATGATGAAAACAGCGTTACGCAGGCAGTTTCTGACTCAGCGACGGGCGTTAGCACCGGCTGAAGTTGAGCGACGGAGCCGACTGATTGCCGGGCATTTTTTCGATTACTTCGCAAGCGAAGGCCTTGCCAGTGAGCCAGCGGTCGTTCATTCCTTTCTGCCTATCCGAAAGCACAATGAGGTGGATACGTGGCCCATTATAACCTGTTTTTGGGCAAAATTCGCCCATCATACTGTTAGTGTTCCGGTTGTAGACGGTAGTACCCGCCACATGGCTCATTATACTATCTTCCCCGAAACACCACTCATCGAAAATAAACTAGGCATTCCTGAACCAGTTTTTCGGGAAAGGTCACAAACGGACCTTTTTTTTGTGAAGGTAGTGCTGGTTCCGCTGCTGGCGTTTGATTTGCAGGGGCATCGGGTTGGATATGGGGGCGGTTATTACGACCGGTTTCTGGCCGGGGATGTACCCCACAGCCGAAAAATTGGCTTGTCGTTTTTTGAACCGATTGACTCAATTAATGATGTTGAAGCAACTGATGTACGGTTGGACGCCTGCATTACGCCTACGCAGGTGCATCGATTCATCGACTAGTTGCCGATTCCCTCTCCATTCGTTTTCTTTGTCGTTTCTGCCTAACCACCACTCGTATGCATAAAATCTATCACTTGTTCCTGCTCGTTTTCATCACAGCAGTCACCTCTTTCGGGCAGGTACGTATGGGTGCAACGGCTGGTTTACAATTAGCCACACACACACCAGCAGATGTTGGCGTCCGGAACAAAATAAAGACGGGCTATTTTGCTGGTGTTCTGCTCGATATTCCCCTAAGTCCTACTTTATCCTTACGTCCTCAATTGCTTTATTCGGCCAAAGGGGCCAGGAAAAACATACCCGGACCGCTCGATGTTGACTTATTGCTCAATTATGTTGAAGCGCCGATACAACTGGTTTATACCATAGACTCAGGAACAGGATACCTGAGTTTTGGAGCAGGCGTATACGTAGCCTACGGACTGAGCAGCAAAGCCGTTGTTACCAGCAATGGCCAGTCCAGAACTTTTACGGACGATTTTGGCCCGAATGCCGACCAGTATAGGCGTAATGATGTAGGCGGGCGGCTTTCGATCGATTATGAACTACCCTCCGGCCTTTCTATCGGTACTTACTACGTACCCGGTTTTGCTAACCTGAACAACCCATCTGCCGCATCATTGAGCAATGTTGCCACGCACAACTCCGCTCTGGGTATAACTGTTGGCTATTGGCTGAAAAAACGGTGAGGTCATACCCATCGTCAGAAAGTTTGAAGGGCAGGGTGTTTGTAACACGTAAAAACGGGCTTTCTGGTTTAAGCCAGTAAGCGTACAAACAAGTCTCGAAGTCGCTCCGGCGAGCGACCATCGAAAAAACGTCGTTGACTGGCTAATGAGTCCGCTACGGTATCCGGCGAAAACTGAAACCCCTGAATTGCCAGTTTTAGCATAGTTTCTAAACTGACTACGGGTGTTAATCGGGTGAGCAGCGTGGGAAAATTAACCGAAATGGCCAGCTTTTCTTCCGACAGAAATTGCGCCAGTCGTGCCTGATTATCCGCCGTCAGTACGGTAATTAATGGCCGGTTCACCGCACACACTTCATAAGCAATGGTACTACAAGCCGTAATGGCGAGACTACACTGTTGTAATGCATCCACCATTTGTGCAGCCGTTAAATTTTGCCCGATCGTCAGATTAGGTAACTGGCTTTGGAACGCGTCGATGGCCATGGCCGCCCGGTCCGGGTGAAACGGCCCTAAAATAAGGTGGACCGGCAGAGTTGCATCCACCTGCTGAATGGCTTTCAGTGCGGTCAGTGATACATTACCCGCATCGGTACCACCGAAACTGACGAATATAGGGCCATCGGCCGGGGGGGGGGCAAAGCCGCCGGGTTGACGGAATTCGGGTCGGAGTAGGGCGTAGTACGGTCCCAGATAAAAGCGCGTGTAGGATTCGGCTTCATAATTGGCCTCCGCTATGCCACCGGCATGATTGATAATCACATCGGCTACCTGATGTCCCACTGCCAGGTCGTCGATAAAAACCAGTTTCTTCGCCCGTTCCCGAACTGCCCGTTGAAACGCTTTATCGAATGCATAGCCGTCCAGCACCACAATAGTGTCTGGCTGAATATGGTCCAAAAAGGCTTTTTCAGAACCCACCTCCGGTAGTTCGACAACGGCTATTCCCGCCTTCTCAATCAACGCCCGAACATCGGATGATGGCACTGTCAGCGCAAAACGCATCGAAAAATCACCTTGTACCATGTCCGCCATGGCCATACAGCGCATCACGTGTCCGAGGCCAATCTGTGCATTACCATCCGCGCGAAAAAGAAGTTGATTCATGGTTTAATGGGGCGTTTATCGAATCATCTTGTATGAGGATTAAATATCGTTCATTGCTCATTGTTCATCTTAAACTTCATCTCAGCCAGTTGCCAATCCGCTTCAGTATCAATGTCGTGGGCCTCCAGTTCAGCAATAATGATACCGCCCGAATTGGTGGGGATGAGTACACCACTGCTCAAAAAATTAACTACCCGAAAAAAGTAAAATTGCCCGGCGTCGTGGTAGGCCGGTTCCAGATCCTGCGAGCGGGTGAGGGCGTGCTCGGGCTGGAACCACTGCACCGTTGAATCCTGCAAACGTACGGCCCGCTGAATGGGGAAACTGAACGGCTGGATGGGATACACTGTATCGAACTGTTTCTCAGTCAGCGTGGACAAGGCGCGTTTCAGCAAATCAGGCGTAACGAAAGGGGCCGTCGGGTACAAACAGCAGGCATACTCGAAAACCTGTCCCCGCTGCTCATATTGGCCGAGCACTTCCAGGAGCACATCGGCCGTGGTGGAAAAATCGTCAGCGGTTTCGGGTTGGCGCATGAACGGCACCGATGCCCCATACTGCCGGGCTATGTCCGCAATCTCAAAATCATCCGTCGAAACCATCACATCGCTGAACAGCCCGGACTTCAGCGCGGCTTCGATGGCGTAGGCAATAATGGATTTTCCCAGAAAGGGCCGGATATTTTTATGGGGAATGCGTTTGCTGCCACCCCGCGCTGGTATGATGGCCAGATTACTCATGCGTTTAGCAGGCGGAGTGCCGCCCATTCCCTGACCGACTCAATCACATAGTCCTGTTCTTCATCCGTTAGTGTTGGAAACATGGGCAAACTCAGGCAACGGGCGTAAAAATGTTCGGCATTCGGGAAGTCGCCCGGCTTCCAGCCAAATTGCCGGTAGTAAGGCATCAGATGTACCGGAACGTAATGCACCTGCGCCATAATGTTTTTCGTCCGCAGGAAGTCGTACAGTTCTTTGCGGTCGTTCACCTGAATCACATACAAGTGATAGGCATGGTTGACGCTGTCGGGTGAAATGATAGTGGTAACGTTCGACCCGGCGAAGGCCTCGTCATACCGTCGGGCAATTTCCTGCCGACGGGCCAGCATGGCGTCGGCGCGGCTTAACTGACTCATGCCCAAAGCCGCCTGCATATCGGTTAGGCGATAGTTATAGCCCAGTTCCTGCAATTCCATGTACCAGCCTCCGCGTTCGGGTTCACCCGGATACGGTTCAGTCAAATCGCCGGGCTTATTGGTGATGCCATGCGTGCGAAGCCGGAGTAAATGGTTGTACAGGGCTTCATTGCGGGCCGTAATCATACCGCCTTCACCAGCCGCAATGTGCTTTACCGGGTGAAAACTAAAGATGGCTAAATCGGCCAGAGAGCTATCACCACAGCGGTGCTCCTGCCCGCCATCGTCCCGAAACGAACCTCCTGGAGAATGACAACTGTCTTCCAGCAACCAAAGCTCGTATTCATCGGCTAATGCCCTAAAAGCGGTCAAATCGACCGGGTACCCTGCGTAATCAACGGGAATAATCCCCGAAAAATAACCTCCTGGGTGCTGTTCCAGTAACGCCCGTACCGCGTTTATATCCAGCAGGGCTGTGTTGGGGTCAACGTCCGCAAAAAAGACTTCGCCCCCGCAGTACCGGACACAGTTGGCCGAGGCCGAAAAGGTAATGGGTGTCGTGATAACCCGTGTACCCTCCTTTACGCCCAAAGCCATGCAACACAGGTGCAGGGCTGCTGTGCCATTGGCTACGGCCACTGCGTAGGGACTGCCTATGTAATTGGCAAACGCCGTTTCGAACGCACCGATGTGTGGCCCCTGCGTCAGGAATGGCCCACGAAGTACCTCGGCCACAGCCGCAATATCGTCGTCTGTGATGTGTTGACGGCCGTAGGGAATGGGTTGGTTCATAAGTATAGAACGGACAATCCGGCTTGTTTATACACTGAAATCAGCATCGACATGTTCCCGGATTTGCGCGCGCAGTTGGGCTACGTTGAGCCAGTCGGTGTTGGTGCCGGAGTTGTATTTGAAGCCCATTTCCACGGGCTTTCCGTCGAAGGCTTTCATATAATCATCCACACTCCAGGTTGGCGTTGAGGGCGTAATGACATAATATTTAGCCGTCTCAACGGTATTGAGCGAGTCGGTTTCCGTGATCATTTCCTCGTGTAGCTTCTCACCCGGGCGGATGCCCACTATTTTTTGCTCGCAGTTGGGGCCAATGGCTTCGGCCACATCCGTTATGCGGTAGGAGGGTATTTTGGGGACGAAAATTTCGCCACCCCAGGCGTGTTCAAGCGCATGAAATACCATCTCGACACCGTCTTCCAGCGATATATTGAATCGGGTCATGTCGGCGTGGGTGATGGGCAGTACGCCGTCTTTGCGCTTTTCCATAAAGAACGGAACGACTGACCCCCGCGAGCCAATTACGTTTCCGTATCGAACCACCGAAAAGCGTAAATCACGACTGCCTTTCATGTTGTTGGCCGCCACAAACAACTTATCGGAGCAGAGTTTAGTGGCGCCGTACAGGTTGATTGGCGCGGCCGCTTTATCGGTCGAGAGGGCCACGACGCGCTGCACGCCGTTATCCAGAGCCGCATTGATTACGTTCTCCGCCCCGAACACGTTGGTTTTGATACACTCCATCGGGTTGTACTCTGCCGCCGGAACCTGTTTCAGCGCGGCTGCGTGAATAATGATGTCTATCCCTTCGCAAGCCCGCTTGAGCCGTTCCCCATCGCGCACATCGCCAATGAAAAAGCGGATGGATTTGTAGTCCGATTGCGGGTAATACTGAGCCATGTCGAACTGCTTCAATTCGTCGCGGGAGTAAATGACCAGGCGCTTCAGGTTCGGGTGACGCTGGTATACCATTTCGACAAACTTCTTACCGAAGGAGCCGGTGCCGCCTGTAATCAGAATGGATTTATTGGTTAAGTCAAGCATAAAATCAGGATAAAATTCGTGTATCGTAAGGGTTCCGTACGCACTGTATGGCAGACGCACTTATAACCGCCCACTTGGTATTGCCGTATTGGTTGTTCGTTCGAAAGCATCGATGTAACTCTTCGCGCTGGCATTTAAGATTTTCACGCCCCGGTGGTCGGCATACTCCCGAAGAACCTCGTAGCCCCGAAATACTTTGTGCAGGGATAAAAACTGCGAAGCCATCGAGAAGGTTCGTTGCCGCAGCGCATCGGAGTATACGGGCTGATGGGTGATGTCTTTCGGTTTATCGTAAAAGTGTATCTGCTTGATAAGCAATTGGTTTTGGTCATTCAGTCGGATCTCTTCATGCCATGACGTATCAGCACCGAATAGATAAATCTGCTCAAATTTCCGGTTAATCATCAGCGTCAATGCCGCAATGATAACGGTCTGTGCCTGTGGCATTCCGAGCCCTCTGGCGTATAACCCGTAAACCAGCCACCGGAAGCCACGAACGACCGTGTAATTGAAATAAACTACGTTGATGCTGGAATTACTCTGCTCAATCTGCCGGAGCAGATACGAGCCTTTGGCAAAATGGGGTACATACAGGAACATTGGCCAGTCGACAGTGGTCAGAAAAACGCTCAGCGTCTGCCTGATATCGTCCCGGTCAGTGGTTTGTTCCGTAAAGAGAAAATAGTTGGGGTCGGAGATGATATAATTCTGCGGACGCAGTTGCGCAAAAACGTCGGCGTGGGCAAAGTTGTTGACGCACACAATTTCCGTCTGCCGAATGAATTCAAGCTGCTCTGCCAATGACTCTTTCAGGGATGGACCATTACCTAAAACGGAGCAGATGGGTTGCTGCCGGGCAGGCAGTTGGGTGGCGTACCGCCCACGAATCACCACCTTTAGTAGTGAGAGTAGTGAGGCAAACAGCTCACTCAGAAATTGACTAACCGAATTAAAACCAGTTTCTATCATGCAAACAGCTCCCGACGCGGAGCCTTTCTACTACAAAATAACGAAGAAAATAGCAGATCAGACTAGTCTGGATTACAGCCTGGACAAGTCCCGTACGAAAACCAGCCGGGGTGATTCCTGAGCACCCAGATTTCGTTTGAAGCGCGCCAGTCCTGGTTTGGTCTGCCGATTTTCGTCCAGAGACGGGCCAAGATCCAATAACCCGATTTGGTGTTGCTGACAATACGTATATAGCCCTTTCGTCAACAGCACCATTGGGCTGAAAGCGTCGTAGTCGGGGTTGGATGCGGGCTGGAAACTGTAAAGAATATCGTGGCGAACCCGAACGGTAATGGTTAGTGCGGCTATTGTATCCCCATCCATCACGGTAAAAATGGCACACTCGTTTGGAAACGTATGCAACAAGTCCGCCAGGCGTTCTGGAGAAATGGTCAATGTATATCCCTTTTGACGGCGCGTTTTTAGTAGGAAATTTATCACCTCAGCCTTGTCGGATAATGGCAATTGGTTGACGAGAAAACCTGCTTCGAGACACTTGGCAATTCGCCGTCGTTCTGCCGGAACAAGATTCAGATCGAAAGGTGTATTGGAAACGGGCAGGTAGAATGTTTGGTGGGTTTCAGGGACAACAAACCCGTGCGTGAGTAATTTTTTGGCCAGACGCTCTGCTGATTCAGGAGCGTAGCACAGTGGGAAATTGACCAGCCGCAGCGTAACTGCTCCTGCCGAACGAGCTGCCTGAACCAGTGTTTGGATAAACAAGTCGAGTACTTCCCCGGGAAAAACAGAGGAACATTCGATAGAGCCAAATGGCGCAGAAATGGGGCTAACCGCTATGCCTGACCGAACGAAAAAAGCGCAACGGGCGTCGGCAAACCGGGTTATGGCATTTACTGCCGACAGAATATAAACACCTTCCTTTTGTTGATGTTGCAGATGTTCGAACGTATTGAAGAGGAAACCGGCCTCACTAAATGGAGGAACCAGGGTGCCGGACGGTTCATGCTGTAGTAACATCTCATACATAGTAGTGCACCCAATAACGTTGTGATGCTATCGACGGAAGTTTCCCCAAGAAAGTAACGAAGAGGGAGCTTTTTGGTCAAAAGTTAAAATGAAGCTAAACGTATACCTGTCAGCTTTGTTAGGTATGAGTAGTTAGTACAGTGTAACTCCTTATTTCTTCTAGAAAACGTACGGAAATGGTAAGTTCATCGCAGGGTGATACTGGATATGGTGCAAATCGAATCCTGCTTAAAGCAAGCTTCCTGGTTGCTTGTTGTCAGTCACTATTGACCAGCTTATATGCACAAACTGGATGCCCAACGATTACGAATACGAATCAAACTTCGGTAACGGTCTGCACGGGTTATATCGTGGATAGTTTACAGGTTAGGACAACGGCTCTTTTCCCAACTAAAATAGGGATGATCCGATTCGATACGCCCCAGTCCAATCCGTACGAAGGGGGCAATGGCGTGTATTTGGGCGAGTTGATCTCATCCAACGGCATCGCTACCATGCGAACGATTTCCTTTCCGCCCAATGCGGAAACAACCAGCAAAACCTACTACGTATATGGGTATCTCAAACCCACACCGGCTGATGCTTCCTGCCGCCCGTTTGCGTTACTTACGGTTACTATCAACCCCAATCCAGTGGCTACTGTGAAGGCCACGGAAGCAACGTGTGCCGAAACCGTTTCGGCTGCCGACGGCTCAGTGTCAGTCGTTGGGTTTAAACCGACGGATACTTACGAACTGGCGAACAATGGTATATTTTCCGGCACAAGCTACCCAGTACCGGGTGATGGTTTGGTCGTCAGAAACCTGAGTCGGACGGGCTCAATCGCAACGTACGGAGTTCGGGTATACAATTCGTTCGGCTGTTACGTAGAAAAGGCGGTAATGCTATTGAATACGCCCTGCTCCTGCGTGCCGGGATTATGTATTCCGTTTGTTGTTCAGCGAAGCATATCCCGATAGTAAGCCGTGGTGATTAATCCAGTCAGCTGCAAGCATAATTGCTGGTAGTAATTATGCCTTAATGCGATTTTCGTCGGCCCAGCTGATTGTACACCAATTGTATAATGCCATCTTTTAAGCCGAGGTCCGGTACCATTATTTTCTCCGCGCCTGCCCATTTCATAACGGATATGTAAATGTCTGCTGCCGGAACGATAACATCGGCACGGTCAGCGTTCAGGCGAAGTTTATTGATTCGTTCATCCAGGCTGAACCCCGCTATGTAATTCCGGATGCGTTCAATTTCGGTTTGAGTCGTTTCTGAATCAGCTGTCTTGGCGGCCAGATTAAACAGCTTACTAATGTTTCCGCCCGTACCAACAGCCGTAATTTCGCGGGCTGAATCGACGTTTTCTTCCACCCAGTCCTCTATTTTTTTCCAGGCGCCCTTTGTTTCTTTTCCCTCCAGCAGGCGCACTGACCCAATCTTGAAGGATTTGGAATTTATCTTCTGCCGATTTTCATACAGGTTCAGTTCGGTGCTACCGCCCCCCACATCAATGTGCAGGTACTGCTTATCGTCCAACGCATGAACCACTACATCATTGATGAGTTCTGCTTCTTTACGCCCATCGATAATATTAATTTTAATACCCGTCTGGGCTTCTATCCGTTTGGCAATCTCATGACCGTTCGAGGATTCCCGCATGGCTGAGGTAGCACAGGCCATGTAATCTTCTACCTCATGCAACTCCATGAGTAATTTATATACCTGCATCAATTTGGCCGTTCGAGCTTCACTCTCGGGTGTCAGTGTGCCGAAATTGAATACATCGTGACCCAGTCTGAGCGGAAATCGTACATATTCGATCCGCTTAAAACTCACCAGACTGTCGTTATGAAGGACTCTTGAAATTTGCAGTCGGGCTGCATTCGAACCGATATCAATAGCTGCCAGTTTCACAGTAGAGTATTACGTTAGGGTAGTGAAAAACGGCCAAATATACTGTTTTTTGCCACTGCAAGCCTCACATTCTGACAGCCCAAAACCGATGGCTCTCAAACAGACTGATGAGCAATGGGTTTATCCGGAACGTAATCACCTGTATAGCATAAAGGACGTTGCTGGTACAGGGTAGCCTGCATTCCCTGCTGGCAAGGTAGAACCGGAATTGTATTTAGTGGGGTACACGGCTAACAGGCGTACCTTTTTTTTGCGTATTTTTGCCGATACTTATCCAGAAAGACGGAGGGAACGGACCCGACGATGTCTTGGCAACCAACCCATCCCGGGAAATGGTGCCAATTTCCTCCCGCTAATTAGCGGGATAGATAAGGCAGCCTTCCGCCACGGGGCTTTCTGCTGATAAGTCTTTTCTATTTTGGACTTTTTTAAGGACACTGTTTGTTAAGCACTCTAACAGACAAGCCTTGCAGCACTCGCTTTTGAAAACGATATACGAACTTCTGAACGAACGCATCCTCGTCCTCGATGGGGCGATGGGTACCATGATTCAACGGTATAACCTGACCGAAGACGACTACCGGGGTGAGCGTTTCCGCGACTGGGAACACGACTTAAAGGGAAACAACGACCTGCTGTCGCTAACCAAACCGGACATCATTCAGGCCATCCACCGGCAGTATCTCGAAGCCGGAGCCGATATCATCGAGACCAATACCTTTAGTGGAACCACCATCGCCATGGCGGATTACCACATGGAGGAATTAGCCTACGAATTAAATTATGAATCGGCCCGGCTTGCCAAAGAAGTCGCCGTAGACGTTTCCCGGTCCACTCCCGATAAGCCCCGTTTTGTGGCGGGTGCTATGGGACCAACGAACCGGACAGCTTCCTTATCCCCCGATGTCAATAACCCCGCTTACCGGGCCGTTACGTTTGATGAGTTGGTCGATGCCTACTATGAGCAGGTCAGTGGCTTGGTGGAGGGTGGAGCCGACCTGCTGCTGGTCGAAACGATCTTCGACACGCTCAATGCCAAAGCGGCTATGTTCGCCATCGACAAGTATTTCACCCTGAATCCGCAGCAGGCGGTTCGGCCCATCATGATTTCGGGTACGATTACGGATGCCAGTGGCCGAACGTTATCCGGGCAGACAACGGAAGCATTCCTGTATTCTGTTTCGCACCTGCCGCTGCTGAGTATTGGTCTGAACTGTGCACTGGGTGCCGAACTGATGCGTCCTTATATTCAGACCCTGGCTAAAGAGTCGCCGTTCTTTACGTCGGCTTATCCAAACGCCGGATTACCCAATGAGTTTGGTGAATACGACGAAACGCCGGAGATGATGGCGCTGCAAGTCGAAGACTTTATAAAAAGCAGTTTTGTCAATATCGTGGGTGGTTGTTGCGGCTCTACGCCCGACCATATCCGGGCTATTGCAGAGGCAGCCGCTAAATACCCACCCCGGCAACTACCTGAGCCCGAACCGTATCAGAAACTGAGTGGGCTGGAACCGCTGAAAATTACAGAGCAAACCAACTTCCTGAACGTAGGCGAACGAACCAATGTAACGGGGTCTAAAAAGTTTGCCCGCCTGATCAAAGAAGGGAATTATGACGAAGCCCTTAGCATTGCCCGTGGTCAGGTAGAAGGCGGGGCGCAGGTGATTGATATAAACATGGATGAGGGTATGCTGGATTCGGTAGAAGCCATGACAACCTTCCTGAACCTGATTGCGGCCGAACCGGATATAGCCCGCGTACCTGTTATGGTCGATTCCTCTAAATGGGAGGTTATCGAAGCCGGGTTGAAATGCGTACAGGGTAAAGCCATTGTGAACTCCATCTCGCTGAAAGAGGGCGAAGAAGCCTTTATTGAGCGGGCAAAACTGGTTAAGCGGTATGGAGCGGCTGCGGTAGTGATGGCTTTTGACGAAACCGGACAAGCCGACTCCTACGAGCGACGCATTGAAATTTGCGAACGGGCCTACCGCATTCTGGTCGATAAGGTCCACTTCGCCCCGCAGGATATTATTTTCGACCCTAACATTCTGACGGTTGCCACGGGTATTGAAGAGCATAACAACTACGCCGTTGACTTTATCAACGCCACGCGCTGGATTAAGCAAAACCTGCCACTGGCCAAAGTAAGCGGGGGGGTATCGAATATTTCGTTTAGTTTCCGCGGAAATGACGTGGTTCGGGAAGCCATGCACTCTGCCTTTTTGTACCACGCTATTCGGGCGGGTATGGACATGGGTATTGTGAATGCCGGCCAGCTGGAAGTATATGATAGTATTCCGAAAGAACTTCTGGAGCGTTGCGAAGATGTGCTGTTGAACCGGCGCGATGATGCCACCGAACGCCTGGTCGACTTTGCCGAAACGGTAAAGGCCAAAGGAAAAGTCATTGTGCAGGATGAAAGCTGGCGGCTCGAACCCGTGCGGGAACGGCTCAAACACGCCCTGGTAAAAGGCATTACCGATTACATCGACGAAGACACTGAAGAAGCCCGCCAACAGGCAGAGCGACCTCTTCACGTCATTGAAGGACCTTTGATGGACGGGATGAATGTAGTCGGTGATTTGTTTGGCGCAGGCAAGATGTTTCTGCCGCAGGTGGTAAAATCGGCGCGGGTGATGAAAAAGGCCGTAGCTTATCTACTCCCGTTCATAGAAGCGGATAAACTTGTTGGGGGCGACACGTCAACCAATGCGGGTACCATCCTTCTGGCCACCGTGAAGGGCGATGTGCATGACATCGGCAAAAATATTGTGGGCGTAGTGCTGGGTTGTAATAACTATGAGATTATTGATATGGGTGTGATGGTGCCGACCCAGAAAATTCTCGACGAAGCCCGCAGGCTCAATGTAGATATTATCGGGCTGAGCGGTCTTATCACCCCTTCGCTTGATGAGATGGTGGGTGTTGCCAAAGAAATGGAGCGCCAGGGGTTCAAGACTCCCTTGCTGATTGGGGGGGCAACCACCTCTCGGGTGCATACCGCCGTAAAAATTGATCCACACTATTCAGGGCCCGTTATTCACGTACTGGATGCCAGCCGAAGCGTTCCGGTTGCAGGTCGACTGGTGAGCGAAACGGAAACAACCCGCGATCTGATTTTTACCGAAATTAAAGCGGAGTACGCCAAAATGCGGGAGGATCACGCGAAGCGGCAGAAGGAAAAAAATACATTGGGTATTGAAAAAGCCCGGGCTAATCGTGCGCCTATCGACTGGAGTTCGTTTGAACCAACAAAACCAACATTCCTGGGCAACCGCTACTTCGAGGAGTATGATATAGCTGAACTGGCCAAATACATTGACTGGACGCCCTTCTTCCAGACTTGGCAGTTGCACGGTAAATACCCGGCTATTTTCAACGATGCCGTAGTGGGTAAAGAAGCACAGCAGTTGTTTGATGATGCCAACCAGCTGTTAAAGGAAATTATTGATAACAAACTCTTACAGGCAAAGGCAGTAGTAGGGTTTTTCCCCGCCAACTCCGCCGAAGACGATGTGCTGCTGCATGAGTTTGACGAACAGGTTAAGACCATTTCCTGCGAACGGCATGGATCGCATCAGCACATCGAATATAAAGTTAGCCGGGCAGAGTCACAATTGGCGGCTGCTTCGGCAGGGGAGCTAATCTACGACACGAAGACGGTGCTACACTTCTTGCGGCAGCAGAACCAAAAGGCGGCTGGCCTGCCTAACTATTGTTTGTCGGATTTCATTGCCCCGCTGGATAGTGGTCGTGAGGACTACATTGGTGGGTTTGCCGTAACAGCAGGCATTGGTATCGAAGCGCTGCTGGATAAGTACGAACGCGACCACGATGACTACAACAGCATTATGGTGAAAGCCCTGGCCGACCGCCTGGCCGAAGCCTTTGCCGAGCGTATGCATGAGCGCGTCCGTACGGAGTTCTGGCCCTACGTTACCAACGAGACACTGACGAACGAACAACTTATTAAAGAAGATTACCAGGGAATACGGCCCGCGCCAGGCTACCCTGCCTGCCCCGATCATACCGAAAAGGGTACCTTATTCGAGTTATTAGACGCTAACAAAATCGGGATTGAGCTAACCGAAAGTTACGCGATGTATCCAGCCTCATCGGTAAGTGGTTTCTACTTCTCCCACCCCGAATCCCGGTACTTCCCGGTCGGGAAAATTAATAAGGATCAGGTACTGAATTATGCCCAGCGGAAAGACATGCCACTGGAAGAAATTGAGCGGTGGTTGAGTCCGGTACTGAGTTATGATGTTTAAAGTGTGGACCTTGTTGTATGGATGATGGGCTTGAAAATGCTGGTTGGGTACTTTGGTAGTAACCGCCGATTTGCAGCTATACAAACAACTTCCTAAACATTTAACAAAGGCACTGGTTATACTGGGGAAATCCTAAGTCTCACTTTTTAACATAACACAACAATGGGTAATCTTTTGTATACAATCGCAGTAATTTTAATCATCATCTGGTTGCTGGGTTTCTTAGGTGTATTAGGCACTGGTATAGCTAGTAGTGGGCTAATCCATATCTTGCTGGTTATTGCGGTAATCGCTGTTATTCTCCGTCTGATTCAGGGGCGAGGCATATAGTGATTTCATTCCATTCATTATAAACGAACACCGCCTGTTCATATAAACAGGCACCACAAAAAAGCCCGGCCAAAAGCCGGGCATTTTTTGTGGTGCCTGAGTTGCAACCATTAGCTAATAGCTACCCGCTTGAAAGCCGATACCGTAAGCCCCTTGCTGGTTTTTTCCAGCAGTTGGGAAATTGTTAAGGAAGTATCCTTCACAAACTCCTGGTTTAACAAGGTGTTGTCTTTGTAAAACTTATTGAGTTTTCCCAGCGCAATCCGCTCCAGCATGGCTTCCGGTTTGCCTTCCTGACGAGCCTGCTCTTTCCCGATCTCGATTTCACGTTCTACGGTAGTTGCATCAATGCCATCTTTATCCAAAGCAATAGGCTTCATAGCCGCAATCTGCATGGCTATGTCTCTACCCACTTCGGCAACGTCGGTTCCGCTGGTATTGGTCAAACCAACTAATACACCAAGCTTACCGTTTGAGTGGATGTAGGAAACAACTTTATCGGAAGAAATGGTTTCGAATGAAGCTACATTTACTTTCTCACCAATCTTGCCCATCAGGTCTGTAATGTGGTCCTGTAGAGAACGACCATCCGCCTGGGGCGCGGCCAGCAGTGCTTCTTTGCTCGTAGCATCCGTTTCAACGGCCGTATTCATCACAGTCGTCGCCAGTTTCTGGAAATCAGCTACCTTCGATACGGGTTCCGTTTCGCAGGCCAGTGCAATTACTTTCCCTGTCTTGCCATCCTGACTTACATGCGCCAGCACGATGCCTTCGGCTGTCGCGTTGTCAGCCCGTTTGTCGGCTATTTTCTGACCCTGCTTCCGCAGAACCTCTTTTGCTTTTTCGAAATCGCCATCCGCTTCGGTAAGGGCTTTTTTACAGTCCATCATACCGGCTCCGGTCTCTTGCCGAAGTTTATTTACGTCAGCAGCAGTAATTGTCATAATAAAAGGGTGTTTATTGAATTAAACGCCAAATAAAAAGTAAATATTGAATTGCTTTTATTGAAATGGAATAGCCCATAGCGGCTGGCTACGGGCTATTTCAACAAGTATTCAATCGGTGAATTGGTTACTACAACCACAACTCGTCGGCTAATTAGCTGACAAATCTACCGACTGTTTTTATCCTTCCTGCTCATCTTCCACTACTGCGGTGGGAGCTGGAGCGGCTTCTGGTTGGGTTTCGCCTTCGGCACTAGCCTGTGCTAAATCCTGCTTGCGCTTCGCTTCCTCTTCTTCCTGAATCCGCTGATCATCTTTATCCTGCTTCCGCTCCATCAGGCCTTCTTCAATGGCTTTACCAATGGCGAGCGTGATCAGCGAAATAGATTTGTAGGCATCATCATTAGCGGGAATAGCAAACTCAACATCTTCTGGGTTTGAGTTCGTATCGCACATGGCAAATACAGGGATACCCAGCCGGTGAGCTTCGGATACCGCAATGTGTTCACGCTTTACGTCAACGATGAACAAAGCGGCTGGTAAACGGGTCAGATCGGCAATACCGCCCAGTACACGCTCCAGCTTTTCTTTGTCACGGCTACGGGTCAAACGCTCCCGCTTGGCAATGCTCTTGACGGTCTCCTCGTCTTTCAGCATTTTTTCCAGCGTTTGCATTTTCTTCAGCGATTTCCGGATAGTAGCGAAGTTCGTTAACATACCACCCTGCCAACGATCGGTGACGTACGGCATTTTCAGGCGACGGGCTTCTTCCGAAACAATTTCCTGCGCCTGTTTTTTGGTGGCAACAAACATAATCTTACGTCCTGAGCGAACAATACCTTTCAGGGCATTGCAGGCTTCATCGAGCGCAGCTACCGTTTTGTTGAGGTCAATAATGTGGATGCCGTTTTTCTCCATAAAGATATACGGAGCCATCCGGGGATCCCATTTGCGCGTAAGGTGGCCAAAATGCACACCAGCGTCTAAGAGTTCTTTATATTCGATTTGTGCCATTTCTGAAAATGAACGATATAAAATGAATAAATAAAATATACGCAGCACCACGCATCGGCATCATCTAAGCGCAGTCTGGACAAAATGGGCAAGGCAAGTTGGGAAAGGAGAGGAGTGAAAATAAACAGCTCTATGCTCCAGGCACCAATCCCCCGGCCACTGATTAACGTTTCGAGAACTGGAAGCGACGACGGGCTTTTTTCCGACCTGGCTTTTTCCGTTCTACCATACGCGAATCCCGCGTCAGGAATCCTTCTTTTTTCAGCGCCGGACGAAATTCAGCATTCATTTCAACCAGTGCACGGGCAATGGCCATACGGGTAGCTTCTGCCTGACCGGCTACGCCACCACCACGAACGTTGACTTTTACGTCGTACCCACCCACGCCATTTACCGTAGCAAAGGGTTGGTTAAGAATGATTTGCAGTACTTCGGTTGGGAAATATTGTTTGTAATCTTTCCCGTTTACCGAGATGGCTCCGCTGCCCGCCGACATGTAAATGCGGGAGATGGCAGTTTTACGGCGGCCAATGGTATTAATACGATCCATTATATGTTGAATTTAACTGCGGTGGGTTGCTGTGCCTCGTGCGGGTGTTGCTCACCAGCATATACGTACAGGTTGGTGTATAAACGCCGACCAAGCCGATTTTTCGGCAACATACCTTTCACTGCATGTTCAATGATGCGCTCGGGATGTTTCTCGAGCAGCAACCGGGGCGATGCGAACCGTTGACCGCCGGGGTAGCCCGTGTGGCGAACGTAAACTTTGTCGGTCATCTTGGCACCCGTAAGGCGTACCTTATCGGCATTGATGACAATCACGTTGTCTCCGCAATCAACATGCGGAGTGAAGTTGGTCTTGTGTTTGCCGCGGATCAGGTGAGCAATTTGGCTGGCCAGCCGACCGAGCACTTCACCCTGAGCGTCAACCACAACCCATTCCTTCTGCGCCGTTTCTTTGTTGGCCGAGATGGTTTTGTAACTGAGCGTATTCACTTTATGGAGACTAATTGGTTTGTTTTCAATACATTACCTACCAAAAAGATAGGCCCGTTCCGAAACGGGAGTGCAAATATAGGCGTTATGGGCCTTAAAAACAAGGGTGAAGCAGGAATATAACTGCTGAACGATCAACCCATTAGGCAGGTAACAACTGGCCAATCAAATAAATCCACTGAGTAACAAAGTCTGTGTAATAAATAGGTTTTTAAAACCAATGCCAAACCGAACAGTTAGTCTCTTAATTCAGCCTGTTGGCTGACGTAAAACCAACTCAACGTATTTATGAAAGCAGCCGTTTTTCACAAGGTGGGCGACATTCGTTACGAGGCAACGGATGACCCGACAATTGAGCAGTCAAGGGATATTATTTTGCGCGTTACGTCAACGGCAATCTGTGGATCCGACCTGCATATTTATGACGGATTTCTACCCCAGCTTCGGAATGAGGTACTGGGCCACGAGTTTATGGGTATTGTGGAAGAGGTTGGTTCGGAGGTGACCAATTTGAAGAAAGGGGATCGGGTGGTGGTACCGTTTACCATTGCCTGCGGGCATTGCTTCTTCTGCGAACATAATCTTCAAATGCACTGCGAAAATTCGAATCCGGAATTCTACGGTCCCGATGGTGGTCTGCTCACAGAAAAGGGTGGCGCGTTGTTCGGCTATTCGGACCTGTACGGCGGTTATAACGGTGGACAGGCAGAGTACGTCCGGGTTCCTTATGCCGATTACAGTTTGCGTCATGTTCCGGAAACCCTCAAAGATGAGCAGGTTCTGTTTCTGACCGATATCTTCCCAACGGGCTGGAGTGCCATTGAATGGGGAGAACTGCGGGGTGGCGAAACGGTAGCTATTTTTGGTTCCGGACCCGTGGGGCTGATGGCGCAGAAATCGGCCTGGCTGCAGGGGGCCGGACGGGTAATTGCCATCGATCCGCTGCCCTACCGACTCGAACGGGCCCGGCGGGTAAACAACGTGGAAACGATAAATCCGAACGAGGTTGACGTTGTTGAAGCAATCCGTAGTATGACCAACGGCCGTGGGGCTGACCTCTGCGTTGATGCGGTTGGTATGGAAGCTGAACGATCAATACTGGACAAGGCAAAGGCCGTTATTAACCTGGAGAAAGGGACAACCAAGGTACTGGAACTGTGCTTTCAGGCCGTTCGGCGCGGAGGTATTGTATCCGTAGTTGGGGTGTATGGATCCCCATCCGACAATTTTCCAATCGGGCGTTTGTTCGATAAAGGCGTTACCATGCGCATGGGGCAATCGCAGGTTCATAAAAATATTGACTACCTGCTCGATTTAGTGGTGCAGGGTAAGGTTGTACTCGATGATATTGTGTCGCATGTACTGCCCTTGGCTGACATTAGCCGGGGCTATGAGATGTTTAAGAAAAAGGAAGACGATTGTACTAAAGTGATTTTGAAACCCTGATTGAGTGAAGTAGTGAGTTTTAGGCACCCGATCAATTGTGTTGAACAATACTAATTACCCGACAATGGAAGAACATAAAAATGGAAAAACCGCCCTTATCACCGGGGCAAGCAGCGGCATCGGGCAGGAATTGACCCGGCTTTTTGCCAAAGACGGTTACAATCTGGTGCTGGTAGGGCGTAACCAGGAGAGTCTGGAGCAGCTAGCGTCTAACTTTCATAATCAGTACGGCACCCAGACAACTATTCTGACTAAAGATCTGGCCAATACCAATGCCCCGGAGGAGATCTACGCCGAAACGCAGGAAAAAGGGATTGTGGTTGATGTGCTGGTAAACGATGCGGGCTTCGGCGAGTATGGTCAGTTTGCCACCGAAACAGATTTACATAAAGAGTTAAACGTTATTCAGGTCAACGCCACGGCACTGGTTCACCTCACTAAATTGTACCTGAAAGATATGGTCAATCGTAATGAGGGTAAAATTCTGATGCTTGGTTCGGAAGTGTCGGTGATCCCGAATCCGCTGATGGCGGTGTACGGGGCGACAAAAGCATTTATTAAGTCATTCTCGGAAGCGATTCGCAATGAGGTTAAACACACGAACGTGACCATTACGGTACTGATGCCGGGCGCAACCAACACGAATTTCTTCAAAGTGGCCGGTGCCGAGAATGTAAAAGGAGCCGACCCGCAAAAAACAGCTAGTCCGGCAAGTGTGGCAAAGGAAGGGTACGACGCACTTTTGCAGGGAAAAGACCACGTAGTGGCGGGCTGGATGAATAAAGCCCGCGTTGCCATTTCCCACGTACTGCCAGACCCATTGCTGGCTGCCAATGTACGCAGGGACATGACACCCAAAGAGCAGGCTGAAGAAGATCAGAAAAATGTTATAACGATTGCCGTACTGACGGGGGCCCTTGTTCTGGGTGGTCTTTGGCTGTTCTCGAAAAAGGGGGGTACTATTGACCTGAATCCAATCAGCGCCTATGACCGCGCCCGTTACCGCTACAAAGCGAGAGCGGCCGAAAAATCAGCGGATAAGACGCTCGAAACGGTCAGTGATGCTGTGAAGAGCACCTATAAAAAGGGGAAAAGCATCCCTAAGAGAGTAAGTAGCCTGAGCCGCCCGGTATATTGAACCGCCCACCGTGCATCATATACGAATGCACGATGGGCGGTTCAACGTAAAAAGCTACCGCAGTTTTAGCGTTGCCAAAGCCAGCACCCCCAGAATGATACCCACAATCCACATTCGGGTAACGATTTTTGCTTCGTGATACCCCTGTTTCTGGAAGTGATGGTGCAGGGGCGACATCAGGAAAACTCGCCTTCCCTCTCCATATTTTCGTTTGGTGTACTTGAAATAGCTTACCTGGGTTATGACGGATACCAGTTCGGCCAGAAAAATGCCGCAAATGACCGGTATCATCAACTCTTTACGAATTGCCAGGAACAATACGGCAATAACCCCACCCAGCATCAGGCTACCCGTGTCGCCCATGAATACCTGGGCGGGATACGAATTGTACCATAAAAATCCCACACAAGCCCCAACGAAAGCCGCGCAGAAAATTACCAGTTCGCCCGCGTTCGGTATATACATGATGTTGAGGTACTGCGAGAAAACCTTATTTCCTGACAGATAGGCCAGTACACCAATGGTCAACCCAATAATTACGGAGGTGCCAGCAGCCAGTCCGTCGATGCCATCGGTAATATTCGCGCCGTTGGAAACGGCCGTGATGATGAAAATACAGATGCCTACGTATACGATCCAGGAGTAATTATCGGGCAGGAAACCAAACAGCAACGAGCTATAATCGAACTCGTTATTTTTCATGAAGGGCACCGTTGTCAGCGTGGATTTTATATCCTGGTACACATCGGGAACGTTCGACGTGCTAAACATCCGGGGGGCGTATTTGCGAATTTTGACGGACTCGTTAAAATACAGCGTAAGACCCACAATGAGCCCCAACCCAACTTGTCCTACTACTTTGAACTTTCCTTGTAAGCCCTCTTTGTTCTTCTTGAAAACCTTGATATAGTCGTCCAGAAAGCCGATCATACCCGTCCAGATGGTTGACACGATAGCGAGAATGACATAGACGTTTGACAGTTTTGCGAAGAGCAAAGCCGGAATCAGCAGGGAGGCCAGGATAATGAAACCACCCATCGTGGGGGTACCGCGCTTCTGCATCTGCCCTTCCAGCCCGAGATCGCGGATTGATTCACCAATCTGTAGGTTACGGAGTTTATCAATGATACGCTGGCCAAATAGGGCTGCCACCAGTAAGGAAGTTATAACGGCACCCAGAGCCCGAAACGATATATATTGAAAAACCCCGGCTCCGGGAAAGTTATACTGTTCGTCTAGAAACTGGAAAAGGTAGTAAAGCATAGGTTATGAATGAGTGAATGATGGGATGATAGAATGAGTAAATGTTTTGTTGCCATTCACTCGTTCTATCATCCCATCATTCTCAATTGATGGTCAAAGTTATTGAATTCCGCGTTCTTCGAAAGACTCCCGCAGTACAAGCCGGTCATCGAAGTCATATTTTACCCCGCTGATTTCCTGATAGGTCTCGTGCCCTTTGCCCGCTACCAGAATAATGTCGTGCGGACGGGCCAGTGAAACGGCCTGTCGTATGGCTTCGTGCCGGTTTTCGATGGTTACTGTTTTTTTGACATCGACGGGTGGAACGCCGGCCTGCATCTGTTCCAGAATAGCCATTGGGTCTTCATGCCGCGGATTGTCGGAGGTGAGAATAACGCGGTTGCTGAAGCGACAGGCGATTTCAGCCATAATTGGCCGTTTTGTGGCATCACGATTTCCTCCGCATCCCACAATCGTGATGATTTGTGGCAGACGTCCCTGATCATTACCCTGCCGTAACTCATTAATGGTTTCGAGCACATTCTGCAGCGCGTCGGGTGTATGGGCGTAATCGACAATCCCCACGATGTTGTCGGATGATACAATCTGCTCAAACCGGCCCTGTGGGGGAGTGATACCCGAGAGCAGCGTTAACACATCGGTTGGGTCCTCGCCCAGCAAAACGGCCGCACCGTACACGCTCAGCAAATTATAGGCGTTGAAACGGCCAATCAACTTAAACCATACTTCCTTGTCATCGACCAGCATCTGCAACCCAAACAGACTATCGGCCAGTACTTTCCCTTTGAAAGTCGCCAGTGTTTGGAGGGAGTACGTTTCTTTGCGGGCAGCTGTGTTCTGGAGCATGACCAGTCCCCGTTTATCGTCTACGTTGGTTAGCGCGAAGGCGGTGGCGGGAAGCTGATCAAAAAAACTCTTTTTTGCCCGGATGTAATGATCGAACGTACCGTGAAAATCAAGGTGGTCGTGGGTGATATTCGTAAAAATACCGCCCGTAAATGTCAATCCGGCCACCCGTTCCTGCACCATGGCATGGGAACTTACTTCCATGAACACGTGCGTGCAGCCATGCGCCAGCATCTGGGTCAGTAGTTGATTGATGGTAATAGCGTCGGGGGTGGTGTGCGTGGCGGGGATAATTTTATCCTCAATCTGATTCTGAACTGTCGATAATAAACCGCATCGGTAGCCTAGCGAACGAAATAAACGAAAGAGCAGCGTGGCAACGGACGTTTTGCCATTGGTGCCCGTCATCCCAACAAGCTTGAGTTTACGGGATGGGTGTTCGTAGAAACTGGCAGCCAGCAACCCCATGCTCCGGGCAGCGTCCTGCACCCGTACATACGCTATACTGGGTGACATACTGGCCGGTAGTTCTTCGCACAGAATGGCCGAAGCCCCCTGACTTACCGCTGTATCAATGAAGGCGTGACCATCCGTAACCGTGCCACGCAGGGCAATAAACAAACAACCGGGCCCAACCTGGCGCGAGTCCATTGTCAGACTGGTTACTTCGGTATCCATGTTGCCGGAAGTAGCCAGCAACGGAATTTTGTAAAGAAGATTTTTGAGCAGCATACAGTTTGGACAAACCACCCGTTCGGTTGTCATCTGCAAAAAAACGGGTAGAAAAGCGGACTACCTAATTTTACAGTTCCTGTTTACCCTAACCGTAATGTAATCAACCTCCCCGTTGTTTTAGCGATTTCGATTCCCGGATCCACAGATTGCTGTTTTACTTTACCCTTGCCTTCAACCTGTACCCGAAAGCCGCGATTTTCGAGTAAAAATAGCGCGTCGCGCAGGCTGAGACCCCGCACATCAGGAACCTGGTCAGGGCGGGTCGGACGTGATTTCCAGCTTCCGCTGGGTGTGGTTTCAACCCATCCCTCAATGGCGGGTTCGCTTTTGATACCCAGGGTTGAGCTAATCGTGTGCAGATCGTCGGCATAGCCCGCTACTACGTTTGTGGTGGATTGGGGCTGTGCGTTGCTGGCTTTCATTGGGGCGTGCATCCGAATATCATACGCCACAATTCGGTCGGCTACCGCCTTGAATACGGGAGCAGACACCGCACCGGCATACAGGCTGCCACCGTTTTCTCCCTGATGTGGATTATCCACAACGACAATCATGCTGTATTTAGGCTTGTCGGCGGGGAAATAACCAATAAACGACGTGTAATACCGACCGCGCTGGTAAAGCCCGCCAATTATTTTCTGGGCTGTTCCCGTTTTGCCAGCAATCTCGTAGTGGGGATTGTCAATGTGTTTGGCCGTTCCGTGCGCTACCACACCCCTCAGCAGTTCGTGGGCTTTCCGAATGGTTTCTTTCGAGCAGAAAGGTGTGGGAGATACGTATGGTTTGTTCTCTTCAACCAGTTCGTCGGCCAGCTTGACTTCTTTCACCAGCAACGGGCGCACCCAATAGCCGTCATTCGCTACTGCGTTGTAAAACGCAAGCATTTGTAACGGTGTTAGCTGCATTTCGTAGCCATATGACATGGAGGTGATGGAAGCCCGGCTCCAGCCTTTCATATCGGGATTACGGATAAGGGGCATTGCTTCGCCTTTCATATGAATACCAGTTGGCTGGGTTAAATGGAACCGGCTCAGGTACTGGCAATACAACTCAGGTCGTTTGTAGAAATAGCTGCGCATCAGTAAATGGGTGCCTATGTTCGATGATTTCTCGAACACCTGACGAGCGGTGAGCGGACCTGAGCCGCCCCCGTTAGAGTCAGTTATCCAGATGCTGTTGTACCGAACGGCGTGTGTACCCGTCTGAACCATCTGATTCAGGGAAATAGCTTTCTCTTCCATCAGGGCCATCATCGTGGCCAGTTTAAAGGTTGAGCCAGGGTCATTGCCACCAGCCAGGGCATGATTAAAATTCTCTACGTAGTTTCCAGCCCTGGTACGGGTGAGGTTAGCCATTGCCCGGATTTCGCCAGTTGCCACTTCCATCACGACAACGGAGCCTTTAGCCGCCTTGTACTGCTCCAGCGTTTCGTGCAGGGCCGATTCGGCTATATCCTGGTAGTTGACATCAATGGTAGTGTACAGGTCCATGCCTGGTTCGGGCTTCATATCGGGGCCGTCATTAACGGGTTTACGAACACCACCCGCCAGAACTTCTACTAAGCCAACGGCATTTCTACCCGCCAGTTCGGGCTGGAAAGAGGCTTCCAGACCAATCAGACCGCGTCCCGTTTTGGCATCGAGATTGCCGATAGTACGTTCGGCCATGCGGTTGAATGGGTGATAGCGCTCATAATACGCCCGTAGTACTCCGCCCCGGGCATTTACTTTCGATGTGGACCGGAAGAAGGGAGCTTTGAGCAGAATTTGTCGCTCCTGAAACGTGATTCGCCGGTGGTTTAGCAAAACGTAGCGTCGTTTATGCCTGCGCGCATCCCTGATAACACCGGCATAATCGCGGGCAGAACGATCCCGGTAGATCCGGGCGAGTGTTTGGGCGAGGGAATCTACTTTATCTGCGAAGTAAGCCGGTTTGGCCACGGTGGGATCAATGCCCACAACGTAGGTTGGCAACGACGTAGCCAGCAGTCGTCCGTCATTAGCGTAAATATTTCCCCGCATAGCCCGAATCGTGTCCCGCTGAATGAGGGTAGCTGCAACGCGCTCCCGCCAAAACTTACCTTTCAAGTCCTTATGGAAATACTGTAGGTAAACGAGCCGAACCATCACGCTGACAGCAAGGACAATAACCAGATAGAATATATGGTCGGCCCGCTGAATGATGTCCTGCTTGATGTTGTTATTTTGGTTCTTCATGGGACTTGACAACAATTTTGTAGGGTGGGGTCTGGCTGTCAGAGAGCCCCAGCGGGGCTACGCGTCGGCTAATCTCGGATTGTTTGCCGCTTTTATCGAAATCTGCCTGCAATACCGTAGCCTGCGAGCGAAGCTCGCTAACCTGCGCTTTGGTACGCAGGATGCGCCGGAATAACCGTTCTGCGTTGTGATTCAGACCAATGTACAGAATGAACAGGAAGGTAACCCACAAGATACGGTCGATGTGGTGGATAGGCCAGGCATTGTCTTCCCCAAAAAGACGGTTGAGGGGGATAAGGTCGTCGAGCCACGCAGCCAAACGTATTCGCCGGCGTTCTCTTTTTCGTTTGATGACTCGTTCGGGAACAACCCGCTCTGGTTTCCGAAAGGTATTTTTAGCCATTATCAGGGCAGGATGAGATAGGATTACAAAGTAACAAAAACATCCTTTCTCCAAATACTTAATGTTAAAGTTTTACTTTAACATTAAGTATTTACTCCTTCCAGCGCCACTCATTGGCAATCTGCAACGGTGTACGTAGTCCCTGCGTGACCAGGTAATCACGGGTTTGGTTATCGCTTTGCCGTTTTGCCGGAATAGCATCGGCACTGGCCAGGGCATAGAGCAGCATGGTGGAGTACCGAACGGTGTTTTTTAATTGCCCGGCATTAACGAGGTTTATCCGGTCACAATTGGCGTGGTAACAGTCAAGTACTTCCTTCTCCAGGTGACCGTTCATGCCCACTACAGGCACTCCCTGTAGCATGAATGGTTGGTGGTCGGAGTGCAATCCGGCCTGATTGCGCATGTCGTTGGCAAAGGCTGGTTCAACGGCCTTCATTGTTTCGCCAATGGCGGTCAGGAAAGGCAACATGGCTGAGTGCCCAAAGGCATTCAGTCCCGTTGGGTCATTGGTCATGTCGAGGTTGAGCATGTACCGTACCTGGTCAATTTGTCCGGTCTTTTTTAAGTTGTCGACCAGTGCTTTAGAGCCTAACAGACCTTGTTCTTCGCCCATAAAAAGGACGAATTCAACCGTACGCTTCGGTTTCAGTTTGAGGGCTTTAAACGTGCGGGCAATGTCCATAACGGCAAAGGATCCAATGCCATTGTCAATTGCTCCGGTGGCTAAATCCCAGGAGTCCAGGTGGCCGCCTACAATAATTTTTTCGTTGGGGTAGGTAGAGCCTTTGAGGGTTGCTATCACATTACGGGCGCGTATTTTACGGCTCGTGTTGGTCATGTCAATCACTGCCTGTAAGCGACCATGTTCTTCCTGCATCCATGAGCGGAGAGCCTCGCCACTTTCGAGAGAAATGCAAACAGATGGAATTGGAATGAGTTGCCCCGTTACTGAAGCCGTTCCGGTGAGCAGTACGTTGCCGGGCACCAGATTGACCATAATCACACCCGATGCACCATATTGGATAGCCAGGGCCGTTTTTTCGGAGCGGTGCAGGTTACGGGCACCCTTCACCGGAGCCGCCAAACCGATATTGACCAGTGCGACTTTTCCCTTTATTTTGTCCCGAAGAGCGGCAAAATCACCTTCCAGCCCGTTGCCAATGTCCAGAATCTCACCCTTGATGTGAGCCTCTGTTGGCGAGTGGGCTAGGGCTACTACGGGCACATCCCGGAAATTATCACTCTTTTCCGGTACGATTGATAATGTAACCGTATCCCGCATCCAGGCTTCTACTTCGAATGGCTGGTAACGGACATCTTTGGACCCATAGCCATACGAGGACAATAAATCGAACGCATACGTTTCGGCGCGAGTCCCATTCGCACTACCCGTTAGCCGGTGACCTACCTGATTTGTGGCATCAACCAGCGTTTCATACGCACGGCTATGGTCGCTAACTTCCTTGTTGATACGGGCAAACGCCTTCTGAAAGGACTCTTTCTCGGGGTAGAAGCCGGTCAATAGGGTCAGTGTACCAGCGGTACCGATACAGAACAGAACGAGCCGAAATCGGGGCACGTAGAATCTCCGGGCCATGAACAAGTAATGGTAGATGTAATTGATTAAAGATACGAAAAAGCGTATTTGTTTTTGAATACCAGACAGTAAGACCGCATATTTCTTAAAAGGGTTCGTTTCAATTGCTCTTTTTACCGCAGCTACACCTTTCCCGGATCGTTTTTAGTTAACGGTAGTGCCTCGATTACCTACAATCCACTTGATTGGAAAAAACGGGCTATCATTTCATCCTGGCAGATCATGAACAGCCGACCCAGTCTGCTGCTGTTTCATCTGTTTCATGTACACCGTTTGGCGTCCTGCGAGCCAGTCAGGGTCGATGCCCGTTACCCTAAAAACCCGGTCCCAGCTACGTTCGTAGCAGTGTGCCGCATCGGGAAACGATATGGATACTTCCAGTGCCCGTTCGTAAAATGACAGCTGTTGCCGCAAAATGACATTACGATGCACGGCAAACTGAGCACCCAGCACAAACGTGTACTGCTCCGGTCCATCCGTTCCGAACAGGGCCCGGTGAAAGCCGGTCAAATCAAGGCCCCGGCCATTTTCGTTTTTGCTCCATGGCTGGAAAAGGCGATGCCCCTGCTTATCGTCGGTATCAATTAAGTGACCGAGCCATCGGAAACCGGCTGGGCTGATTGTAGCAGGGTTAGCGACAACTTCGCGTAAGGTTTTCTTGAAATCGTAGGCGTGGTCGAAGGGTTTGCCCTGACAAAAAATGGTCCATTCGGCCAGCGAATTGTATCGGTCAATGATGTGGTGCAGATAGGTGTGCGCTTCGCGGCCTACATTGGGCAGGGGAGTCGTTTTATGTTCGCTTTGCTCGTCAGGCCCTTTGGTGTAAACGCTGGTTGCTAATCCTGTGGGCAGGTTTCTCAGCCAGTTGAGGTTTTCGGTGTAGTGAGCAACGACGAGTTCAGGCATAATTTTTTGTCCGCAATGAGGTTGAGTGAGGGCAAAGGTCGTAGAGTTCTGTCGTTTTCTATCCTACCGATGCGTGCAAATAAGGGTTACTTTTGCAAAAGTTTTTCGGGAAAAACGAGCAGGACTTCATGATGAAACTAATTTATTCAACGATACTTACTACGCTCACGCTCTACAGCATGACTCAGGCACAAACTCCATCGGCCCCCAGGGCCGCTATCAAGGCTAAAGAACTCGTTACCAACGGCAGCAAACGGGTCGACAATTACTACTACCTCAACGACCGGGAGAACCCGGAGGTAATTAGCTACCTGAATGCTGAAAATGCGTATCTCGAACAGGTGCTGGCTCCCGTCAAAGGTCTGCAAACGACACTGTTTGAGGAAATGAAAGGGCGCATTAAGCAGCAGGATGAGTCGGTTCCGTACAAAGAGGGCAACTATTATTACTACACCCGCTACATTACCGGGGGTGAATATCCGCTGTACTGCCGCAAAAAAGGCTCACTTCAAGGGACCGAAGAGATTATGTTCGACGGAAACAAGCTGGCAAAAGGGCATAATTATTACCAGCTTGGCGGCTACGAGGTGTCGGACAACGATGAACTGGCCATTTTTGCGGAGGACACCGTTAGTCGGCGGTTGTACTCCCTGCGGGTAAAAAACCTGAAAACCGGCAAAATTTACCCCGAAATCATTACCAATACCGAAGCGGGTAGTTTTGCCTGGGCAACGGATAACAAAACGCTTTTCTACGTCAAAAAAGACCCGCAAACCCTGTTGGGTTACCAGGTTTACCGGCATACGCTGGGTACCGACCCTAAAGCCGACGTACTGGTGTACGAAGAAAAAGACAACCAGTTCTACATGGGCCTTAGCCGGTCCAAGTCAAAGAAATACATCGAGATTGGCTCCGACCACAACGGCGTGTCGACCGAATACCAGTTACTGGAAGCGGCTAAACCGATGGGTCCGTTCGTAACGTTCCTGCCCCGCGAAAAGGGGCACGAGTACGACATCGTTCATTACAAGGATAAGTTTTACGTCCGTACCAACTGGAAGGCGGAGAACTTCCGGCTGATGGAAGTGCCCGAAGGTAAAACCGCCGATCGCACTGCCTGGAAGGAAGTGATAGCGCACCGGCCCGATGTGTACCTGGCTAATATGGATGTATTCGAGAACCACCTGGTTCTGGGCGAACGCAAGGCGGGCCTGACCAATATCCGGGTGGTTAACCAGAAGACCAAAGCCGACGAATACCTCAATTTTGGTGAGCCGGCCTACGTGGCCGGGATTGCCTACAATCCTGATTTTAATACCAACGTCCTGCGGTACAGTTATTCATCGCTCACCACGCCCAACTCCACCTTCGATTACAACATGGATACGAAGGAGAAAACGCTCAAAAAACAGCAGGACGTGCTGGGGGGCTTCAATAAAGATAATTACGTGTCGGAGCGGGTTTACGCCACCGCTCGGGATGGGGCGCAGGTGCCCGTTTCGCTGGTGTACCGGAAGGGGACCAAAAAAGACGGAGCGGCCCCATTGCTGCAATACGCCTACGGCTCCTACGGTTACTCCATGGACCCCGGTTTTAGCTCGACCCGCCTGAGCCTGCTCGACCGGGGCTTTATTTTCGCCATCGCTCACATCCGGGGTGGCCAGGAAATGGGCCGACGGTGGTACGAGGACGGGAAGATGCTGAAGAAGAAGAATACCTTCAATGACTTTGTGGACGTATCGGAATACCTGATTAAAAACCAGTACACAAGTGCCGACAAACTCTTCGCCATGGGCGGCAGTGCGGGTGGCCTACTGATGGGCGCGGTTATCAACCAGGCTCCGCAACTGTACCGGGGCGTGGTAGCGGCTGTACCGTTCGTAGACGTGGTTACGACCATGCTCGATGAAACGATTCCGCTCACCACCGGCGAATTTGAGGAATGGGGAAATCCTAAAAATAAGGAGTATTACGACTACATGCTGTCGTATTCGCCGTATGACAACGTGAAACAACAAGCCTACCCGAACCTGCTGGTAACCACGGGCCTGCACGATTCGCAGGTGCAGTATTGGGAACCCGCCAAGTGGGTTGCCAAACTCCGTGTTATGAAAACGAATAACAACCCTGGCGAGGAAACGCAGCTGCTGCTGCACACTAACATGGAAGCGGGACACGGTGGCGCATCGGGCCGTTTTCAGGCCCTGAAGGAAATCGCGCTGGAATACGCGTTTATGCTCAACCTGGTAGGGATGAGAGAGTAAAGGAAAGCCGCAAAATTTTACCCGATTTTGATTCACTTATATGGTCAGTTGTTTATATTTATTTAACTAAACGGACTGATTATGAAAACGCTTTTTCTTCTTCTTTTTGCCTTACCAATTGGCGGATGGGCACAGAATGAACCACTCAAGCCTATAGAAACTACATCGGAGCCAACCTATCAGTACTTCCATCATGGAAATAGATATGGCCTTAGTCAGCGATACATATACGATGGTATCGAGGTTGGGCGTGCCCCGGACCTGGCTCCGTATATAATGGCTTCCGGCGATAAAAATGCCATTCAGGAATTTCAGCAATACGCTCGCCAACGCAGGGTGCGCACAATCATGCTGGCGGCAGGTGGTGCTACTATGCTATTTGGTGGCATTATTGCCACCAAATCTTCTGCTTCCAGACTATTTTCGGGTCCACCCAATCCAACTACTTTCAGCACGTTTGCAAATGATGCGAGTAGGAGGTATACGAATGGTATGCTTACAGCGGGTGCTGGCTTTATTGTCGTGGCCATTGGAGCATTGGCCGTTCGCCCGGAATTTCATCTGCGTCGTTCGGTACAGTATTATAACCGTTCTCTAAAAAGACAGGGTGTTTCCTGGCAGTTTACTCCTTATTCCGGTATTAGCCATTCGGGTATTGGGCTGGTGGGCCAGTTCTGACTTTTTTAGAATCAGGCCAACTGTACGTTAAACTTTTGGCGTAATTTTGCGCCGGTCCGCCGGAGCGGGCGATTTCTAAAACAATTGTGCGTAAAAATTATGAAAATTGCCGTTGTTGGGGCTACCGGCCTGGTCGGTAGTGAAATCCTGAAAGTGCTGGAAGAACGAAACTTCCCCGTGTCCGAACTCATTCCCGTTGCTTCCGAGCGGTCGGTTGGTAAACAGGTTGCGTTCAAGGGGAAATCGTACTCAATCGTAGGCTTTGAGGATGCTATTGCTGCCAAACCAGCTATCGCGATTTTTTCGGCCGGGGGAGGTACTTCACTGGAACTGGCTCCGAAATTTGCTGAAGCGGGTATTACGGTGGTCGATAACTCATCGGCCTGGCGGATGGACCCAACCAAAAAATTGGTTGTTCCGGAAATCAATGCCAATACGTTGACGCCCGAAGACAAGATTATTGCCAACCCCAACTGCTCGACCATTCAGATGGTGGTTGCCCTGAAACCTCTGCACGACAGATACAGGGTTAAACGGGTGGTGGTATCAACATATCAGTCCGTTACGGGAACGGGTAAGGCGGCTGTTGACCAGCTTTTTGCCGAGCGGGCCGGTAAAACAGACGCGCCGAAGGTGTATCCGCACCCCATCGATCTCAACGTGTTGCCGCACATCGACGTTTTCCTCGATAATGGTTATACCAAGGAAGAGATGAAGATGGTGAACGAAACCAAGAAGATAATGGGCGACGATTCGATTCAGGTAACGGCCACTACGGTTCGTATTCCAACCATCGGTGGTCACTCGGAAGCGGTTAACATCGAGTTTGAAAATGAGTTCGAACTGGCCGAGGTAGTTGATTTGCTGAGCAAGGCCGAAGGCGTCGTAGTACAGGACGACCCGGCCAATAAAATTTACCCCATGCCACTGACGGCCCATGGTAAAGACGACGTTTTTGTGGGCCGAATCCGTCGCGACGAGAGCCAGCCCAAAACGTTGAATATGTGGATTGTAGCTGACAATCTTCGTAAGGGAGCGGCCACCAACGCCGTACAAATAGCCGAGTATTTAATGAAGCATAAGTTAGTGTAAATACCACTCAGGCCGGTTTTTAGCGGGTGTTTGACTCATTGAGTTAAACACCCGCTTCTTTGTTAAGCGTACGGGAAGCCTCATTTGCCCAACATTTTTGGTCGACCGCTGGTTGGAAGGCATATAGTCGTTGTATGCTTTTATGAAAGAGTCAGAATCCCTGTCGCTCGTGTGGCTCCGTCGTGACTTACGGTTGCACGACAATGCCGCTCTATATTATGCCCTGAAAAGTGGGCGACCTGTATTGCCCGTTTTTATTTTCGACCGTACCATTCTCGATGGTCTGGAAGACCGGCTGGACCGGCGGGTGGAGTTTCTGGTGCAGGAAGTTAACCGCCTGCACGACGAACTGGCCAAGATGGGATCTACCATCATCGTGCGTTATGGCCATCCGGTGGAAGTCTGGAAAGAACTGATTCAGCAGTATTCCATCGGGGAGGTATTTGCCAACTCCGACTATGAAGTGTACGCCAAAGAACGCGACAAAGCCATTGGCGATTTATTAAAGGAAGAGGGTATTGGTTTTCATACGCGGTAAAGACCAGGCAATTTTTGATCGGGATGAAGTCCTGACCGGGAAAAAAACGCCGTACACCGTTTTCACTCCCTATAGCCGCAAATGGCACGACAAGCTAAATACGTTTTATCTCAAGTCATACCCGACGGAGGATTATTTCGACCATTTCTGGCACACGAAGCCAACACCCGTTCCCACATTGCAGGATATGGGACTTTCAGCCGGTGAGGGAGTCATTTCCCGCCCCGTACGGTTTCTGATAAATTACTCGATAACTACGCTGAAACCCGCGATTTTCCGGCCTTGCCCGAAAGTACCAGCGAGTTAAGTATGCACCTGCGTTTTGGTACCATCAGCATTCGTGACCTGGCCCGACAGGCGCAGGAAGCAGAAGACAAAACGTTCCTGAACGAACTTTGCTGGCGGGATTTTTATTTTCAGGTGCTCGATCATTTTCCGCACGTAGAGAAAAACTCCTTTCGGCGGCAAGTACGACCAAATCGAGTGGCGAAACAATGAAGACGAATTTGATAAATGGTGCCGGGGCGAAACGGGTTACCCTATTGTAGATGCCGGTATGCGCCAGTTAAATACCATTGGCTGGATGCACAACCGGGTTCGGATGATTACCGCCAGCTTTCTGTGCAAACACCTGCTCATCGACTGGCGGTGGGGGGAGGCTTATTTCGGCAGAAAACTGCGGGATTACGACCTGTCGGCCAACAATGGTGGCTGGCAGTGGGCAGCCGGGTTCGGGGACTGATGCTGCCCCTTATTTCCGGGTCTTCAACCCGACCCTACAGGCGAAAAAGTTCGACCCTAAAGATGAAGTACATGGAACAATGGGTACCGGAAGTCAACAAGCGCAAAATATCCCAAGCCGATGGTTGAGCACACAAAGGCCCGGCAGCGGGCTATTGACACCTACAAAAAGGCATTGGCTACATGAAGGTGGTACTGGACCTGAGGTTGGTCAACTACAGCTTCCACTGCACAATCCAGCCGGGCTCAATCTTCTTAGGCAGGGGTCAAGCCGGCCATACCCGTGCCTGGATTCATGCCAGCAAGCGTAAGCGAAATGGTCTTTTTGTATCGGCTGGAATAGCTTTGGTAGCCCGCAGAAACAGATTTCCCCGTTCATCAACATCATCTACAACAGCGTACAGGACATCGCCCGCTTTTAAGCGCGTCTTCACCAATCTGCACATCTTCTGTCAGGACAAATGCCCAGCTTTTACCCACTTTTAAGGGGCCGGCTTTAACCAGTTTCGTAGCCACATCGCCCACATATACCATTGGTTTGCGGGGTTTGCTTTTAAGCAGTTCCGCCAACAGGCTATCCACCACCACGGATTCTTTACGTGCGGGGCTGTCCATAGAAAGATTCAACTGGCACTCCTTCCGGTTCGGGTTCGTCGTCCTGAAGCCAGCCCATTTCCCGGGCCTGCTCCCGTTCCTGTTCGTAGGCATTTCCGGCCGAAGCCAGCATAATACCCACCGAACCAATGCCGTAGGATGGGTTGGTAAATAATTCTTTCATGGCCAGAATCCGGTAGAGGTAGTGACCCGTTTCGGCATTCATGGCCATGGTGTAGTAATCGCGTCGGCCTGATTTCGTAATTTTCCGCTGTATCATACCAACGCCCCCGTTGTAGGCAGCGGCTACCAGCGTCCAGGAACCCAGTTTGCGGTATAAAAATTTAATGTATGTACTGGCCGCTTCAGTCGATTTCCGAAGGTCAGTTCGTTCGTCGTTGCCCGGTGTAATGGAAAGCCCCATATCCTGCGCCGTTTCATCCATAAACTGCCAGTAGCCAACTGCCCCCGCTGACGATACCGCATTGGCGTGCCAGTCGCTCTCGATGAGCGGGAGGTATTTGAAGTCATTAGGAATATTGTGCTTTTGAAGAATAGGCTCAATAACGGCAAAATGAGGGGCCGAGCGAGCTTTCAGGCTATTGATATGCCGGGCGTAACCCGAGTTACTGGCCAGGGCAAAAGCTAGTTTTGCCGAAACATCGCCCTGCTCCGTTGGTACGGTTTCTCCAGAAAAATGCAGCCTGCTTAACCCAGTCGACAGGCGGGGCTGATAGGATGCTTTATGGAACGGCTTATTTTTTCCGGAGGGTATTTTCTGGGCACTAACTGAAACAAAAAGTAGCAGATGAATCAGCGTTAGTACAGGTTGTGCTTGTTGGAGATAAGGTCAAAACTAAGATTGATGGTCAGACGATTGGACAACGAACCGGTCTCATGGTTTAGTTCGGTCACAAGGTTTTCCAGGTAAGAATCCACCCTTCTTTCACCTGTTTGACATCGGGTAGTTTAATGCCAATACGGCCGGTGGAGGCATCAATAGCCGATAATGACAGATTATAGGTGTATTTCTCACTGGTCGAATATAATTTATCGGCCCGCAGGTAGACTTTGCCCGTTTTAGCGTCAATATCTTCCACCACGGCGTACAGGATATCACCTTCATCCACCGCTTTTCCATCAGCCATGCCATTGCGGGTGAGGTGAAATACCCAGATTTTCCCTCGCTGTACATCACCCGCTTCCGTTAGCCGGGCCTTGATACCCTCCCGAAACACATCGGCAGCATTGGGAAGTGGAATATCCTCCGGTCGGTCGGGTGTCGGATGCAGTACCTCGCCAGCGGTCGTGCTGACCGCCACCTGGGTGGCCTCATCCAGCACCACTTCCGGGAGTAATACCTCTCCCTCGTCAGGCTCCGCATCCGGGCTAAGTGGCTCGCTCAGGTAAGCCATCATCCGTTCAGGAATAAGATGCTGGTAGGCACCAGAGTTAGAAAACAGTTCTTTGAACGCTAATATGCGATACAGATACTTGCCCGTTTCGGCATTCAGCCGCAGGTAATAGTAGTCGTGTTGCTGCTGTCGGCGAATGTTGGAGAGTAGTGCGCCGATTCCATTATTATAAGCCGCTGCGGCCAGCGTCCAGGAGCCGAGTCGCGTATGAAGCCACCGCAGATACCGGCAGGCGGCATTGGTGGATTTAATCAGATTCTTTCGTTCGTCGTTACCCGGTTTTATGGACAAGCCCAATTCCCGGGCGGTAGCGGGCATAAACTGCCAGTAGCCAACGGCGCCCTTTGGCGACACGGCCATACCTTTAAGCGCACTTTCGACCAGAGGTAAGTACTTGAAATCCAGGGGTATGTGGTGGCGGATCAGAATAGGCTCAATGATTGGGAAGAACACAGCGGCCCGTCGCCTAATCAGGTATAGAGCCCGATTCTCGTTGGTGTTGCTTACCAATGCCCTCACCAAACGGCGCGCTACTGCTTCTTCATGCAGGGGGACCGATTCGCCACAGAAATAGACCGGGGGCAGCAGTCGGGTCAGACCCGGCCCAACACTAAGGGCCGGAGCTATTTTGGATGCAAGTGGCCCGTCTGCCAAAGCAGGCAACAGATAGGTTGGTGCCGATGCCGCAGCCACAACTAATCCAGCCGTCAGTGAAAGTGAGGCTATTATGTGCATGAATAAAGACGTAAAACAGCTTATGGGTTCAAATTTTTAGACTTCTTTCTCAATCTCTGGTAACATGATGGAGTTAGTATTATTTATTATGTGGTAGCTAAATAAAAAGAAAAGGCTACCCGGTAAGAGCAGCCTTTTTGACGTATACGAACGTAGTGATACCAGTACCGGAGTAACCCGATAGCAGGAATGAAACAGGGTATGAAAATGCCTTATCTGGCTAGTTGTGAAAAGATTAGAGCCAGTCCCAGAAGTGAAGTGGTCGGATGCCCCGTCCTTTCTTCCAGGGCGGTATCCGCGGCCGACGGAAGCGAAGAATCATCAGACCCATCATCAATTTTTGGATGGGCAGATGCGTACCCTGTTGCTCCAAATCAGAAAGAGGGGCATTAGGCGTCTTCGAGGTGGCAGAGGCATGGGCAATCAACTGTTCCGAATCAGACAGCGTTTTGGTTAGTGCTGTGTTGGGACGCGGTCCCCAATTAGGCGCAGTGTAGTCTTCGTCAATCAGTTCGATTGTTGGTGAGTCTTTAATCTTTTTAGGTTGGGCCAGTGGCTTGTTCCAGCTAGGAAGTGGCTTGGTTAATTCGGCAATCGTTGAGCCACGCAAAAGCTGCGCGTACTGCCGGGGGTTTGTGAGCAATTCCTTGAAGGCCAGAATCCGAAACAGGTAATGACTTGTTTCCCGATGCAGCCGGAGTCTGAAATAGTTCGTCTGACCCTGTTGCTTCATTCTGTGCCGAACATGGTTGATACCGCCGTTATAAGCAGCGGCTACCAGGGTCCAGGAGCCTAGCTCACCATATAGCTGGTGTAAATGATGGCAAACGGCTACGGTCGATTTTTCCAAATCGAAGCGTTCGTCTACTTCACTGTTTACGATGAGTCCTAAATCGCGGGCGGTACCGGGCATGATTTGCCAATAGCCCGCAGCCCCTTTATAGGATACACTACGGCTATCCAGCGCACTTTCTGCCAGGGGCATAAAACGAAAGTCGCGGGGAATCTTATGTTTACGAAGAATAGGATCGATGATTCTGAAAAACTCCGAAGCACGTGAGCGGAGGTCAAGCAAAAACTCCTGTTCCGCTCCGTAGGTACGTAATGTTTGTACCCACCGGTGCGAAACCTTCGTTTCGTTGATTGGGACTTCTTCCCCGCAAAAGTAAACAGGAAATATGCGCTTCGTTGAATCAACAACCAATAGTTCGGGCGTATCCAATGGATTCACGGAGGCAATAACCCGACTCGTATCTGCTTCGAAAGCAGGTGCTGCAAAGGCCGGTGAAACAGCGGCCATGAGCAAACATAAGGTAACTTTTTTTATCAAAACAACCGGTCTTTTTGTCTGGTATAAACGTAGACAAACCCGCACTCTCGTAACGGGTTTGTCTACGTTCTATAAAACAAATTAAGGTTATTAATTGGTAGATACCAAACGGTTTTCTAAAAATTATCCAACGGTACCCCGAAAAATAGGACTTTATGTTTGTGAAAGGCCCATTACCAGGGTCAACTTACCATAATCGTATTTACCCTCAAAATGGTCAAACAGGGGCTTTAAACGGCCTTCTTCAACCCCTGCAATGCTTATAGCTTGCTCAATTTCCTGCCGTTCGGCAGGGGTAATGAGATCGGCCAGGTCAATGGTGTAGCCTGCTCTGGAAAGTTGTACCAAATGGCTCGCTACGGAGCCGGTAGTGAGTTGCCGTTCGGTGGCAATCTCCTGCATAGTCATCCCGGTATTGTACAAATCCAGCGTAATCAACTGCGTAGAGCCTTTGGGCTTCTCGCCCGACTGTACCCGCTCCCGAACGTAGTTGAGAATGACGTCCAGAAATTGCTTTCCGAATAGCTGAAGTTTGCGTTCGCCCACTCCGCTCACATTCCGCAGGGCATCGGGCGTGGTTGGCCGCTGCCGGGCCATGTCTTCCAGGGTTGTATCGGTAAAAACAACGTAGGCGGGAACGTTCTGCTCGTCGGCCACCTGTTTGCGCAGTACCCGTAGCCGCTCGAACAAATCGTCGCGCTGGGTTTCGGTTTTGGCCCTTGTTTTCTCGACTACCGGCTTCGGAGCATCGTCGGGCCGGACAAGGCTGATGGTCTTTCCGCCAAACAGCACCTGGTCGGCCAGGATACCCCGGCGTAGGGCATAATGCTGATCATAGGCAATTTCAATGACGCCAATATTGATTAACTGATGCAAATAACTTCGCCAGTCCTCAAAACGCAGATCACGACCGGCTCCGTACGTTTTTACCTGGTCGTATCCGCCCTGAATAACCTGCTGGCTACGCGAACCCCGCAGGACGTCGATGAGTAAATTCATGGGTACCCGCTCGCCCGTTCGCACAATGGCCGACAGGGCTTTCTGAGCCAGCACAGTACCGTCGAACGTAATCCGGGGATCCCGGCAAACGTCGCAGTTGCCGCAGGGCTCGGGCAATTCTTCCGAAAAATAAGAAAGCAGAATCTGACGGCGGCAGGTGTGCGCATCGGCGTACTGCTGCATTCGTTCCAGCTTAGCCAGCTGCAGGCCAAGGTTAGCCGGGCTATTTTCGGCCAGCATCTCTTTGTACGTAGCCACATCGGCGAAGCTGTAAAACAGAACCGTTTGGGCCGCTGCTCCATCACGCCCTGCCCGCCCAATTTCCTGATAGAAACTCTCGATGTTTTTAGGCATGTTATAATGAATCACCCACCGTACGTTGGACTTGTCGATTCCCATCCCGAAGGCAATGGTAGCGCACATAATCCGGACATCATCGCGCAGGAACGCTTCCTGCGTTTTGGCCCGGTCGGTGGGGTCCATTTTGGCGTGGTAGAAAGCCGCGCTAAAGCCTTTCTCCTGCAACTTGGCGGCTAGCGATTCGGTCGATTTCCGACTCAGGCAATAGATGATGCCCGACGAATCGGGTTTTTGCTGAAGCAACCGAAGAATCTGCTGAATCCGGTTCTGGCCCGGCAGCACCTGCAAGCTCAGGTTTTTTCGGTTGAACGAATCCAGAAAGATGGCCGGTTCGCTCATGCCGAGCCGGGTGGCAATATCGTGTCGGGTAAGTTTATCGGCTGTAGCCGTCAGAGCAATGGTTGGTATGGCTGGAAACTGCTCTTTCAGGATGTGCAGTTGTGTATATTCCGGCCGGAAATCGTGCCCCCATGAGGAAATACAGTGCGCTTCGTCAATAGCAAACAGCGAGAGGGTCGTTCGCCGGAGGAAGTCCATGAAGGACGTCGTCAGGAGTTTTTCGGGTGAGACGTAGAGTAACTTAAGCTTTCCGCTCAGGCAATCGGCTTCAATATCACGCTGTTCGCGGCTGGTTTGGGTACTGTTGTAAAAAGCCGCCTGAATCCCGTTCATGTGAAGCGCGTTGACCTGGTCTTTCATCAGCGCAATCAGGGGCGATACCACCACCGTCAGGCCGGGCAACATCAGGGCTGGAATCTGAAAACATACCGATTTGCCCCCTCCCGTGGGCATAAGAACTACCGTATCGCGCCCACTCAGAATCGACTGGACAATAGCTTCCTGCATGGGGCGGAAGCGGTCGTAGCCATAATAACGTTTGAGGTAATCGGCGGGTGTTTGAGTCGATTGGGTACTAGGCATCAAGGTTGTTCGGAAGAATGTAGCGTCAATGAGTGGCGTGGCGGGTGACACGTTTCAACTGGCTGCGATTGACGAACGCTTTGTTACGTACCAGTATATCAAATTTAAGCAGAATTTAAGTCATTTTTGATGATGAATGTGTGATTTTTTGCTCACCTTTCCGTCTCAAGTTCCTATCAGTATACATGTAGTTTTAACCCTAATCTGATTGTCATGAAGAAGCCCCTTTTGGTATGTTGCCTTGCCTTCAGCTTGCTTATCGCTGTTGAGGGTATTGCTCAGGAAACCAGCCCATCGTCGAGCAAGGCTAAAAAAGAGTTGAAAGCAGCGAGAAGTTCGGCTAAAGTCACCACGAAAGCCGAAACGAAAGTGGTAAAGGACGCTGCTAAAGCAACCAAAGCCGATGTGAAAGTAAAGGCAGACGCTTCTGCCGATGCCGCTAAGAAAGAAGCAATGAACGACCGTATGGCGGCTGCCCGTGCCGCTAAAACGGCTAAGAAGGATGCCGCTAATGCCGCCGATAAAGGCGCAGCAACGACTAGTACCAAAATGGATAAGGCAACCAAGAAAGCGGATAAGATGGCCGATAATGCCGGGATGAAAGACGATAAGGTGAGTAAGAGTAAGTCGGCAATGGTGGCAAAGAAGACCAACGTCACAAAGGTATCAACGCCCGCCATGAAGGAAGAAAAAGCTACACCGGCCGATTACAAAGCTCCTGTTGATCGCTCGCAGAAGGGCCCCAATGGAGAAGCTGTTAGGACTGGCCCGCGTGGTGGTAAGTATTACATCAATAAAAATGGAAACAAGACGTATCTGAGTAGTATAAACTAACGCGCTCTTTTTCTTTCCAGTAATGAAAAGCGGGATCCGGTTTTAACCCAGGTCCCGCTCTTCATGGCTGGCATTTCCCGACGGTCATTTGGAAGCTGCCGGGTGACCCGGTACATTTATTGGATTCGATAGCAAAAACTGCCCTGGTAACCAGCCTATGAAACTAAGAGCCATTATAACCGGCGCTACCGGCATGGTAGGGGAGGGGGTGTTGCACGAATGCCTGAATGATGCTGACGTTGAGCAGGTGCTGGTTATCAACCGAAAACCGGGTGGGGTATCGCACAATAAGCTGAAAGAAATTGTCCACACTGATTTTTTCGACCTGGCACCCATCGAAAGCCAGTTGAGTGGCTACAACGCCTGCTTTTTCTGTTTGGGTGTATCATCCGTGGGTATAAACGAACCGGAATACCGCCGACTTACGTATGACCTGACCCTCCACGTAGCCCGGATGCTGGCGAAACTCAATCCGGACATGACGTTCTGTTACGTTTCCGGCGTGGGTACCGACAGTACCGAGTTGGGCCGCAGTATGTGGGCCAGAGTAAAGGGCGAAACCGAAAATGCCCTTCTGCGGCTACCGGTCAAAAAAGCCTATATGTTCAGACCTGGATTCATGAAACCCACCCCTGGTCTGAAAAACGTGAAGAGTTACTATAAGCTCATTACCTGGGTTTACCCCATTGGCCGGGCACTTTTCCCCGCTGGGTTCTCCACGTTGCAGGAACTGGCTCTCGCCATGATTAAGTCGGTTAGCCTTGGCCACGAAAAACCGGTTCTGGAAGTAAAGGACATTGTTGCGCTGGCGAAACGGTAACGAATTCAGCCTTACCGGGTAGCCGTACGCCAACAGCCTATTCAGCCATTTCATAATTCTGCGTCTGCATCGCGGCCATCCACCTGTGCTGCCGATGTGCAGGTCGCGCTGTTGATTTTTGACTGCTTAGTCGGTATCCGGCTACCTCCCTTGTAGGTACCATAACCCCTTACGGCTCCAGTACTGACACGATTACGTAATTGTCATTACGGGTGATGCCGTAAAGAACCTGTTTACTCTTCACGCTCCTGTCAATAGAGAACGCCTGCCCTTCGCTGCGGGTCGGAATGGTCTTGACGTGTTGCAGCGTATGCCCGCGCTCCGGTAGTTTCAATACATACAGTTCGGGTTTGTCGTGGCCGGTACAGTACATCAGACCGTCGGATCCCCAGGTACCACCCGACGTGCTATAGGGCGAAAATGCCTGCAACACCGTAGCCGGAAAAGCCCATGCTTCGAGCTGCTGCCAGGTTGGGGTAAACTTAACGAGCGTAGTCCAGCGATTATCGCGCCCTTCGGCTGAGGCTTTATTGGAGTAATTGGCAAAGGCCACCCACCAGTACCCATTGTAGAAATCAGCCCAGGTAACCGAACCGGGAAACAAACCAAAACTATGATTCCCAATATGCCGCAGCGTTCGCGTGTCGAAAATCTCGATTGAACTTGCCATAGGGACGTCGGGGTAATTTGAGTGCGTGCAGTAGAGTTTTCTCCCAATTACAATACCACTGTTCATGTGTTTCAGCAACCCTGTCGTGTCGCTCCAGGCCGCTATCTGCTTCCCATCGGACTTGGCATGTTTCGTCAGCGAGTGATTATTAATGACGTAAAAATGCGATGCATCAACAGCTACTCCCTGTTGTACCTGACTTAACTGAAACCGCCTGATTTCAGTGGCCTTTTGCGCCAGAGAAAATCCCGGACAGAATAGAAAGAGCAGGGGAATGAAATGCTTTTTGAACAGATAAACGTGTATAGTCATGGAATTTAGCTGATAGCGGGGGTAAATTACGGGAACACCGCTATTTTTTTTACTATTTGTACACAATGAACCCATTGCCCGATAGTCTACAACCCTTGTCCATTCTGTACCAGACACATGAGCTGGTCGCTATCAATAAACCGCATGGTCTGCTGGTTCACCGGTCACCGATAGCGAGTGATGCAACGGAATTTGCCGTACAGCTGCTCCGCGACCAGTTAGGACAGCGGGTATACCCCGTTCATCGGCTCGACCGCAAAACCGGGGGCGTTTTACTCTTTGCCCTCACCGAATCCATGAATTCGGTCATGCAGCAACAGTTTATGGATGGCCTGGTCCATAAAACATACGTCGCCATTGTGCGGGGTTACGCCCCCGATACCCAAACCATCGACTATCCCCTCCGCAACGACGAAACGGGCATATGGCAGGATGCGGTCACTTCTATCAAAACGCTGCAACGTACCGAAATTCCGGTACCGTTTGGCAAACACGCTACGTCCCGCTACTCGCTGGTGGAGTTGACGCCTACTACGGGCCGGATGCACCAGTTGCGGAAACATATGGCCCATATTCTCCACCCCATCATTGGCGACCGACCTCACGGTTGCAACAAACAGAACAAACTATTCAAGGAGCATTTTGAGATGAACACTATGCTGCTACACGCTCAGCAGCTCACGTTTAACCATCCGGCTTCGGCGGAGGAAATCAGCATTACGGCTCCCGTTCAGGCGGAGTTTGCGCGTATGCTGGGTGTGCTGTTTGGGGGTAAACAGGAAATTTGACGGACTATATCACTCCTGCTTAGCTAAGTCGTTCTGAACAGGTTTGGCTACTTACTTTTTTAACTTGTTCTCAAACAGGAAAACGCCATTTTTGTTGGCTATCACGATGTCGGGTTTACGGTCGCCATTCATATCATGCACGGCAATGTTCAGGCCCGCACCGGAGTCGCTATCAATGAGGTGTTCTTTGTAGTAGGGCTCCTGACCCGGCGTAAAGTCAAACCATAGCAGCATGGGGGCATCAGCATCGCCGGGGTCGCGGCCGTTGTGGGCCAGAAACCGTTTGCCGGTAATGTAGTCGGCGCGGCCATCGCCGTTCAGGTCGGCCATGATGGAGGAGTGCGTCTGGGAGGTGGTGTTGCTCATCAGGTGAGTTTTGAAGTTGAGCTTCCCCGACTCATCCACTAGCTGCTCGTGCCACCAGACCCCCAGCGCGTGGGCCGATGCACTAACTACGTCATTTTTACCGTCGCCGTTCACGTCCAGCACCTGCATGTGGGAGCAGGGTTCGCCCAGACTAGCCGGATGGAATACCCAATTGCCGGACTTATTATCCGTCGTTCCCTCAAACCAGCCTTCGCGGATAACTACGTCCTTGATGCCGTCTTTGTTTACATCCCCGTAGCCAATGCCGTGCGAATAGGGCTCCGTTCCCGGAACATTCTCCCGGCTAAGGGCAAAGCGTTTCCACTCGGTTTCGCCGGGGTTGGATGGGGGTTTCAGCCAGACAATCTGCTTTTTAGCCCTATCGCCACAGAGGATATCCAGCCGACCGTCGCCATCGATATCAATGAACCCCGGCGACTCATTGGCGATGCCTGTTGAATCGGCGATAATATGCTTTTTCCACTCCGCACCCGGCCCGGCTTTACCTGCCTTGTTCTGAGGGTTCTCGAACCAGAAACCGGGTTTGCCGGGATAGTCAACGATTACTACATCGTCCCAGCCATCCTGATTAACATCCATGCCCAGCGTGAGGAACGAATTACTGTACTCTTTTCGTGGATCAAAGGAGCGGGAGGGGGCCATCTCGTGACGGGTCCAGTTGGGGGCTTCGAACCAGTAAAAACCGGCTACAATATCCATGCGCCCGTCTTTATTCAGGTCCGCAACGGCTACCCCTTCTGAAAGGAAATCACGGGTTAGTACCGTCTTTTTAAAATCGCCGGAAGAAACGCCGGTGGCCGGTTGCCCGTGCGACAGCGTAACGGACAGACAAATTATCAATAGGTTGCCTACCGGGTGCAGGATGCGGGTAATGGTTGGTTTGTTCATAGTTGTCCTTCCGTTTTTATTCGCCCAGAACTTTGGCAATCAGCCGCTGGACTTCGTGGTTTTCGGGCGAATGGTCACGCTTACCGACCCGATCGTTCAGTTCTTTCAGCAGCTTTTTCGACTCATCGGTACCCAGTGCTCCGATGCGCTGAACGGTATAGGGCAGTATGTTGGGTAGTTGCGCTTTCTCGGCCAGCTGGAGTGCCCGTTTTGCATCTGCCGTTGCCAGTGGTTCCGTGGCGTACCACACCATCATCGGCAGGTTATGGTCTGCTTTATCCTCCGATTTTTGAACGAGCGCGTCCATCACGTCCCATCGCTGGTCTGGTGGAAGGCGGAGCATGGCCGAGGTCAGGTAAAGCCGTACCATGGCCGAATTATCCGTTTTGGCCAGCATCGCCATCTGTTTCAGCGCTTCGGGCGAAACCGTTTTGTCTTCGGCCAGCAGTTGAATGGCCCAACTCCGGATGTAGTCGTTTTCATGGGTCAGCAAGTCCGTCAACTCCTTCTCAGAAATCCCCTTTGTGACATGAAGGGTCCAGAGCGCACGCAGTTTGCGGGTGACGTCGGGGTTACTGGTCAGCATTTCTTTCAGGGCTTTGTGTACGTTTTTGTTCGGGCCACGCGCCTGCAACAACGTCCGAGCCTGCCGTACGTACCACTGATTAGGATGCAGTTGATACTTGACCAGCTCTTTATCCAACACTTTGGCTAAATTGATCCGAACCCATTTGTCGGTTGAGTG
>CAWARB010000003.1:0-25632 GCA_963784335.1 uncultured Cytophagales bacterium
ACAGGGCTGGCAAACGCATCGCCGGTAGCAGTCCAGTCTTTCAGGGTGCCTGTTTCAAAATTCAGGTTGACGGGTTGCCCGTTTTTCGTGGGTAATTGTCCCGCAATAGTGGCCGCAGCGATCAGGCCTTCGACGACCTCAAACTGACCGACCATGCCCGCAGCCCGGTGACCCGGAACGGTGCAGAAATAGGTGTCGCTTTTGTCGGCGGTAAAGGTGATGCTGGCCGTGGCTCCCTTTTCGTTAATGGACTTGCTTTTCAGGCCCATCTTCTCCAGGGCGATATCGTGGGTCATGAGTTCGCCATCGGTAATCGTGATGCGAACCCGGTCGCCTTTGTTGGCTTTCAGCGTAGGATTTCGGGCACCATCTCTAGCAAAATAGCCGAGCATGGTAGCTTCCAGCGCGTACTCCCGGTCAATCTTTACGGTATCCTGAACCAGTCTGGTATGGGAAATGGCGCGCTCCTTTTGCGCACCGGACAACGAAAGAATGACGCCAAGAAGTGGAATCAGCAAACGGGATGTGTACATAGGAAAAGGCCGTTATTTTAACAGGAATCGTTACCGCTAAAAGTAGCAGCAAATCAATTTTACTCAATGGATAACAGATTGACTGGCAGGATAGAGCATGCCACCTGGTGCGCCACCCGTCCGGGTAAAACCAACGAGGGCAAATAACCTCCCAATAGAAGACCATTTAAAGCAATTGCCCGAAGCGTTGTGCTGGTAAACAGCCCCCAGCTATCAAAAACGGAGAATAAAATCTTCCCTGGGCTGCTCGTGCCGGAAAAAGACCAGCCCAACCCAAAACAAGTCGATGGTGACGGTGACAGACGGGTGTTTTTTGATGTACGCCCAGGCCTGCTCCATCTCATCCGACCAGTGAATATCATCGAATACAAAAACCGTGTCGTTGTGAATGTGTTGCAGACAGGTTTCGAAGTAACGGACGGTCGGTTCGTAGCGGTGATTGGCGTCGAAGAAAACGAAGTCGACCGGACCAAGGGACGCAAGGCCCCTAGCCAGCGTTTCGTCCAGATTACCCACAACGATGGTTACGTTCTCCTGCCCCAGCTGGTCGAAATTTTGCCGGGCCACGGCGGCCGTTTCGGCACACCCTTCAAATGTCAGTACACGACCATTGTAGGGCCTGGTGGCTTCGGCCATGTAGGCGGTTGTCAGTCCTAATGATGTTCCCAGGTCGACAACCGTCGTTGCCTGAAACCGTTGGACAAGCCGGAAAAGAAGCCGTCCGAAACGAGGTGATTTCTGGGAGTTGCGGGCAATATCGCCAATGGTACGTTGCCGGGAGGGATTTATTTTAGAGCCCGCGCCCAGGTCCGTAATCGTAATCCGTTGCTGACTCCGGCGGAGTTTTTTTCGTGCCGCCCGGATTGGCACAAACGCTTTTTTGGGGCCACGGGTGGCCCGGATCACTTCGGTGTATAAGGCGTAAAGAAAAGGAGAGTGAAGCGAGTGCTCGTCGCGGGCGCGACTCAGGTAACGGAAGTAAGCGGTAATCACAATGGATAATAAGACGCCGTAGCGGATGTAACATGAACAATAATACGGCTATTCACGCTCAGAATCGCCTATCCAATTCATTTTACATCGTTAGTTTAACCGGAATGGCACCACCATCGTAAATTCAGGAATGGTTATCCGGAGTTGTTTTCCGTCAATGATACGCTCAACGAGGTAAGTCCCCGACATTTTTCCAATACTGGAACGAAGGTTACAACCTGATACGTATTCGTGTATTTCGCCCGGTTCCAGTACCGGCTGCAGCCCAACTACGCCCTCTCCTTCAACCTCGCGAACGGTGCCGTTGGAGTCGTAAATAAACCAGTGCCGCCGAAGCAATTGAAGGGTATGATCGCTGGCGTTCTCGATGGTAATGCGGTAGGTGAACACGTAATGAGCCTGAAGCGGACTGGAATAACTGGACTGATACTCCGTCTTTACGCTAACTTTTACGCCTTCTGTGATTGTGGAAACCATAAATTTACTATCGTTTACAACCTTAGAACGAAAATTAGGTTGATTATTTCAGTTAGGCAAGCACTATGCCCAAAAACTTACGTAAACAACGTCAAAACAATTGTAGGCGTATAATTTCTTAACCACTTTATCAGTTCCCTCATGAACGTATCTATTGACGAATCGTGGCAAAGTCGGTTGCAATCCGAATTCGACAAACCTTATTTTACGCAGCTAGCCGAGTTTCTGCGGCAGGAGTACAGTACCCAGCGCGTTTATCCGCCCGGCCGCCTGATTTTCAATGCGTTCAATACCTGTAGTTTTGATGATGCCCGCGTCGTTATTCTGGGACAGGATCCGTATCATGGTGAGGGGCAGGCGAATGGACTGGCTTTTTCGGTGGCCGACGGTATCGCCAAGCCACCGTCTTTAATCAATGTCTTCAAAGAGATTCAGGACGACCTGGGGAAGCCCGTACCCAAATCCGGTAATCTGGAACGCTGGGCTACGCAGGGGGTAATGCTGCTTAATTCGACCCTCACTGTCCGCGCCGGGCAGGCCGGTTCTCACCAGAGTAAAGGGTGGGAAACGTTTACCGACACGGTTATTAAATTAATTTCTGACGAAAAGCAGCACGTAGTCTTTATGCTCTGGGGGGCTTATGCCCAAAAGAAAGGTGCCGTCATTGATGGTAAAAAGCACCTGATTTTGAAGGCCAAACACCCTTCGCCGATGGCGGCTAATTACGGCGGCTGGTTTGGGAACAAACATTTTAGTCAGGCCAATGCCTACCTGGACAGTAAGGGGCTGGCACCCGTAGAGTGGTAGGGCGGGTCTAATCAGCGCGTTTTATAAGCCGATTGCAGGCCCAAGTATATCCAGTTTGCCAGTGCCTGCCGGTTGTTAGCCAACAGGAACCGTTGCTGATCTTTTGCACTACGGATGTTTCCCAACTCGATAAAAACAGTGGGAGGGTGGCAATTTTTGACCACGTATAAACTACTGCGGTTCGAGACGGTACCCAGGTAGTTTCGGTTGGGCTGGCTGCGCTTATAGCCAGATTGGAAGCTTTTGTGAATACGCGTGGCCAGCGTTTTGCCAACTTTGCTGGCCTCATGGTGGTAAAAAAAGACATCAATATTCTGGCCTTCACTTCGACTGTCGACGTGAATCGTAATCATCCGCTGATAAGCTCCCTTATGTTTTCGATGGAGATTATTAACGGCATCTACGCCCTGGCGTAACCGCTTAACCTGACTTAGGGGAATTTTCTGGCCGGGATACGTCAACTCATCGCGATCCAGTTTCAATATCGATTCATCGCGTATGCCGTCATTCGGGTCACGAACAATCATGTAAACGGTTGCACTGTGCTCCATCAATACCCGGGCCAGCCGGATCGTTACATCGTAGGCATACTCGTCTTCGGCCAGAGGGTACTTGCCATAATGGCCAATGGCGCCGGGGTCTGGCCCGCCATGACCCGAAACCAAATAATAAACGGTGCCTGCCAATGTGCGGTCTCTGATGGTGACGCGGGCATATCTTGGCCCCATCATTGGCACATTTAGCGTAGTAATCGTTTTTTTAAACGTCTTTACCGTTCGTGCAGACCTGCTGTTTTTAGTGCCAGGTATGATTTTTTTGGTATTGGCAGGACGCTTGATTGTCTTTTTCTGAACGGACGAGTGGTTACTTTTCCCCTGAGCCGAAACAGGATAAATTTTTCCGTGAACAAGTAGCAAGACGAGCAAAACTGAAAACCAATTTCGATGGCCATCGGGCAATTTCTTTGCTGTCTTTACCAGGGCACTTATCAAAAAAAACGAATTCAACACATTAATAGAGGTACGTAGAAAAAATCAGGAAGCCGTGGTGTTCTTACTGTACAAACGGATTGAGTGTGGATTGGGACATAAAACAAACCCCCCAAATTTGCTACGACATGCGTAAACAAACCAGGGGATTTGCACTAATCGTTACGCAGAATGCCTCAATCTACCGTTCTGAACAGGCGATTCCAGCGAATCTTATTCCAGGCGTTAGCGGGGTTCGGGTCAAGTGACATCCAGACGAACACGGCTTTTCCAACGATGTGGTCTTCGGGAACAAAGCCCCAGAACCGGGAGTCGAGCGAGTTGTCCCGGTTGTCGCCCATCATGAAGTAGTAATCCTGTTTGAATGTATAGGACGTAATGGGCTGACCGCCCACTTTAATACTGGCCGTACCGAGTTCAACAGCCTCATTGCCTTCGTACTGTTGAATAACCGACCCGTAAAGCGCGACCGTTTGCGCGTTGATGGGAACAGTAGCCCCTTTCTTCGGGATGGTGATCGGGCCAAAATTGTCGTGGTTCCAGGCAAACGTAGGGGCACCGTAAATCATTGGTGATGTTTCTCCTGGCTTGTCAACCATGGGTTCGATTTCTTTTACCCAGGGGAATTCCCTGAACTTAGCTATCGTGCTTTCGGTGGTGTTAAGCATATACCCAACCATAGCCGTTGCTTTGGTGGAGTCGTTATACTGCTCCAGGGGCTTCCAGTTTTCGGTGGGCTGGCTGGGGTCACGGTAGTCGTTGACGATATCGTACTTACGGAAGAATGCTTCATCCAGCACTTCCGTGGTTTTTACAAAATACTTCTGCTCAGAGCGGGGTGGGGTAGGAAAGGGTTTCCCGTTTATATACACCTCCCGCAGCCGGACTTCCAGTACATCGCCCGGAATACCAATGCACCGCTTGATGTAGTTGGTTTTCAGATCGACCGGATAGTCAATGTTGTCGTTGAGGTACTTTGGGGGTACGTTGAACACAACAACATCCCCGTTTTTAACGTGGGTGAATCCTGGCAACCGATAGGATGGTAACTGGATGGCCGTACTGTAGGAAGGGATATCTGTACCCCATATTTTCTGGTGCGTCAGAGGAACCTGCAAAGGCGTTCTGGGGGTCCGGGTGCCGTAGTGCAGTTTACTGACAAACAGAAAATCACCCACCATCAGGCTATTTTCCATGGACGGTGTTGGAATCGTAAACGCTTCCATGAACAGCCATCGGATAAGGGTAGCCGCCACAACGGCAAACAAAACAGAATCGAACCACTCCCGAATGGGTGATTTTTTTGCTTTGGCCGTTCTTTCTTCGGCTCTGGTTTTTACTTCAGACACGTGTACTATGATGAATAATGAATAATAAATTATAACTGGGTCGCCGTCAGACCGCCAATGCGGGGCGATGATAGGTATCAGGCTATGTAATTGAGTGTTAACTGCAAACGACTAAATCAAAGACGAAATTACGAAGATGTACTGGTTTTAGGTAACCGCTTATCCTGCCTAAGTCAACATCTATCCTAAAAGGTCATCCATGCCAAACACGCCTTCTTTTCCTGCCAGCCATTCAGCCGCTACTACAGCCCCAACGGCAAAACCCTGTCGGCTATGCGCCTGATGGGTAATCTCGATCCGGTCCACGTCCGATTCGTACCGGATTGTATGGGTGCCAGGTACATTTCCTTCCCGCAATGACGCTATTTCGATGGTATGGTCATCCGTGTTCTCCAAGCTATTGTCCATTTCGCTGCTTACCCAACGCTGTTTGGTCGGCAACTGTTCCAGTATGCCTTCGGCCAGCGTAATGGCCGTTCCACTCGGGGCATCTTTCTTCTCGGTATGATGAATCTCCGTCATCGAAACCTGATACGATGGGTAGTTGTGCATAAACTGGGCCAGCGTTTTGTTCAGGCGAAAAAACAGGTTAACCCCAATGCTGTAGTTCGATGCGTAGAAAAAAGCCCCCTTCGCTTCCCGGCACACTGTTTCGATTTCGGCCCGATGGCTGAGCCACCCGGTAGTGCCGCAAACAACGGCCCATCCCCGTTTCAGGCAGTACGTTATATTATTCACGGCCGACTCGGGCGAGCTGAACTCAATAACAACATCGACAGCATCGGGTTCGAGATTTTCCAGGTCCGTGTAATTATCAGCGTCAATGCGGCCCACAATCTGGTGGCCCCGTTCGAGCGCAATCTGCTCAATCGTTTTGCCCATTTTGCCGTAGCCAAGGAGAAGAATATTCATAAGGAGTTTACGATTGTTGGTTTAAGGTTGGTGGGCACGTAACTAGTGTAGACAAACCATCCGTTAACTAGAGCCCCAAAACCTATTTGAACGTAAATGCCACCCGAACGCCAGGGACGAAGCCTGTACCGGGTATAGTAAGTACATTTGGTTCAACCTTCATGGAGATGTCATCGGTCAAATCAAAGGTTTTCAGGTGAGCCGCCACATTGGCTTCCACAATGTTTATGGCGTACAAAACTACGGATAAAAGAATATTCAAATCCCGGTACCGCCGAAAGGTATCGTAAACGTTCTTGGCCCCCGCCGTTGTGCGGAACACCGTAGCCTTGTCTGAGAGCGGGTCAATGCCAATCGTTACTTCAGTAACAGCCTGTATATCGGCAGGTATCAGAACAGCGCTGCGTTAATATGGCCGGTGCGTAGATGGATGGCAGCGTAGCTTCGTAGGCATTTGCCAGTTTATCCCCGTACAACAACCGACGGTAACCCGTTTCCGCTTCTTTGGCCAGCCCCCGGTACCTGACAAACAGGTAACCCATAACCCCGAACCCAACGTAGATAAAGGGTATTTTATAATACTGCCGGTTGTATGCCTGCCCCAGACCGGGTAGCATCACCGACCTCATGGTCGCCTTTTTCGGGATAATTTTATGGATTTTGGCTTCCTGCTTCGCCGTGACGTAGGTCGTATCCCGCTTATCCAGCGTCGTCGAATCGTCATCGAGTTTGAATGGGCTGGTTTTGACCTGCACCCCATTTCGCCGTATGGTTTCGGGAATCGTGTCGGCGGCTGAACGAATCAGTTTGGTCGAATCAACGGTGATTGGCGTAGGAGCGGGCTCAATGGCTGGCTTTTGAGCAAAGAGTGCCCAGGCAGGTACCAAAAAAAACAGGGTGGTAATGAGCAGTGTGACAGGCCATTTCATAGCTGTAAAACGTACGAATTGCCTCTTCTCCCGCTCACTGCTCACCCTTTTAAGGTAATTTAACACGATTACGTCTGGGAGTTCAGCACTTCCAGGATTTTGGTTAACTCATCCTGCGAGGTAAATGAGATTTTTATTTCACCCTTGTGTTTTTCATCCGCCTTAATAGATACACGGGTACCAAACAACGATGATAACTTAAACTGAAGACTACGCATCTCCTGCTTGGGCAGCGTAATGCGCCGGGTCGATGCCAGTTCATGCCCATCCTCCGACAGGTTCCGAACGGCTTCTTCCACCTTTCTCACCGACCATTCTTCATCCACCGTCTTGGTGAATAGCTTGATCTGCGTGTCCGGGTTTTCGATGTTGATAATGGCCCGGGCGTGGCCCATGGAAATTTTGTTGTCGCGTAACGAGGCCTGAATAACGGGGGGCAGTTTCAGCAGACGAATGTAATTATTGACAGTTGTGCGGTTTTTGCCGACCCGCTCGCCAAGTTCTTCCTGCTTCAGGCTACACTCCGTAATGAGCCGCTGGTAGCTAAGGGCAATTTCAATGGCATTCAGGTTTTCGCGCTGAATGTTCTCGATCAGCGCCATCTCCAGCATTTGCTGGTCATTGGCCGTCCGAACGTAAGCGGGAATGTGTGATAAGCCGACAATTTTCGATGCCTGCAAACGACGCTCACCCGCAATAAGCTGGTACTGATCCTTCCCTAGTTGCCGTACGGTAATAGGCTGGATAATACCCTGCGTACGGATAGAGTCTGCCAGGTCCTGAAGCGCTTCTTCATCGAAACGGGTCCGGGGTTGGAACGGGTTGGCTTCAATCAATGACAGATTAATTTCTGTCATGGTACTGATCGACTCGAAAGGCGACGGCTTGGGCTGCCGACTAACCGATTCATTATCGTGTAGCAAGGCACCTAAGCCACGACCCAACCCTATCATTTTCTTACTCGGTGCTTTGGCGTTTGCGTTGTCCATCTAAAAATGGATTTACGGTTTTCGGTTTATGATTTTCGGTTGCGCGGTGCGGCCTGAGAAACGACCTGTCAGCGCGTTAGAGCTGCTTCGGGCAACTGTAAACCATGAACTGAAAACCTTGATTATGCTTCCTGTGGCATTAGGCCATTCTTGATCAAAATTTCACGGGCCAGGTTCAGGTAGCTCACCGCCCCTTTGCTATCGGCATCCTGGGCTAAAGCAGGTACACCAAAACTGGGCGATTCGCTCAACCGAATATTACGCGGAATGATGGTGCTGAACACCATCTGCTGGAAATGGCTTGTTACTTCACCCACTACCTGATTCGATAGCCGAACCCGCAAATCGTACATCGTCAGCAGAATACCTTCAATGGTTAGATGCGTATTGAGTCGCGACTGAATAATCTTGATGGTATTGAGCAGTTTACCCAACCCTTCAAGCGCAAAATACTCGCACTGAACCGGGATGATGACCGAGTCGGCTGCGGTCAGGCTATTGATAGTAATGAGGCCCAGCGAAGGCGAACAGTCGATGATGATAAAATCGTATTCATCACGCAGTCCGTCGAGCGTGTGCTTCATCTTGTCTTCCCGATTCTGTAAGTTGATCATCTCAATTTCGGCCCCGACCAGGTCGATATGAGACGGCAACAAATCCAGGTTCGGAAAGTCCGTATGAATGATGGCATCCTGTGGGCGAACCCCTTCTACCATACATTCGTAAATGCTGTTCTCAATTTCTTTCGGATTGTATCCCAGCCCCGACGTAGAATTCGCCTGCGGGTCTGCATCAACAATAAGCGTCTGAAATTCGAGGGCGGCCAAACTGGCGGCTAGATTGATCGTTGTTGTAGTTTTACCGACGCCACCTTTTTGGTTGGCGATAGCAATGACTTTACCCATGGGTCTGTGCGTTGCAGTCCCAAAGATGCCGGATAGTTTTCACGAATGCAAGAACTGTTTCACGGAATGTTTCACAAAATTTTATTCGGCTTAAACGCGCGTTTGTTTTATTAAGGGTTAATGAATAGGCAATAGCTGAAGTTTATAATCGGTTAACGTGGTAAGGCATTGGGTGTTAGGATAGAACCTGTACGGTTGAATAAATTGCTGAAAATTCGGTGCGGACACTTTCAGCGAGTCGTTCCCTTGGTAGATAAAATCTGGTGTACTTGCCAATGGCAGGTAATAAACGCGAGTGCGTTGGCTTTAGGGAGTTGAAGGCTACCATTATACTATGAAGATCAACAGTACGCTCGCCATTTACGGTTTAATTTGTCTTTCGTTACTGCTCTTGCTGGGAGGTTGTCGCCGGGCTGGCTCTACAGTCAGCGATGCCCATGGCCTCACGTCGGCCTATAAAACGGCGACGGACGACAGCACGCTGGCCGGTAGCAAATCGCCGTTTCTAATGCCCTATAACCGGGTTATCGATGGCGCGGGGCAATCCGTCAGTTTTGGCGATGCCAGCCTGGAGAACCACAGCCTGGATGCCGTACTACTGCCCGACAAGCAGACCCTGGTTGTGGAAGACCGCTTCGGAATCGCTTTCTTTAACGCGAAAACGCACCAGCTTCTTTCGCGCTGGGATTACAACAAAGGCTCGGCCCTTAAAGGCAGTATGAGTTCTTTCTCGGGGATAAAGGCCATCATCCATCGCGATTCCACCTATATTTTTTGGGGAGCAGGTGGCCGGGGCAAGCCAAACTCCTACGTGATGCAGGCCGTCTGGGACGGTTCTCGCGCCCGATTGGTACAGACTATCCCCTTCGAACCAGCAGCGCCAGCCACTATTGCCCTACCTAACGAGGTAGCGGTCAAAGAGGAAAACGGAGAACTATATCTGTACACGGTTCTGAATGGTAATAATCAATTAGTAAAGATTCGGGTGGCCGACAGACAGGTAGTCTGGACCGTGCCGACCGGTGTGGCTCCTTTCGGTCTGACCATCGTAGGCAATAAAGCCTACGTGACCAACTGGGCCGGCCCCGTACCCAATGCGGCCGATGGGCTGGAAACCGCCGGTGTACCCTGGGGGAGCGCCTATGTTGACCCCAAAACGGGGGCTACAGCGCGGGGCACCGTTTCGATTATCGACATACAGCAGGGTAAGCCAGAGCAGGAAGTACCCGTTGGCCTGCATCCCAATGCCATCATCAGCAGCCCCGATCAGCGCTTTATATACGTAGCGAACGGCAACAGTGATTATGTTTCGGTACTGGATGTGCAGACGCAGCAGGTTACCGACTCTATTTTTGTGGGTTTGTACAACCGGGGCACTGGCTATATTGGCAGTACCCCAAACGCCCTGGCGATAAATCCATCGGGAAACACGCTCTACGTAGCGAACGGAATGGACAATGCCCTCTGCGTCGTTGCGCTGGGCAGTAAGGTGGCTACGTCCGGTACTGGTGCTACCACTATAAAAGGCTACATTCCTACGCAGGCGTACCCCTCCGGCATTGTGTTGAACAACAATGAACTGTACGTAACGAATCTGGAAGCCGCTGGTGCCCGAATTGCCAACCCGGTCGATCAGAGTGGACAGGGCAGAAATTCATTCAGGAAAGAGGTAAAGGCGTACAACTCGCATAAGCAGCTGGCGTCCGTTTCGTTTATTCCTGTTCCCGGCCAGCAGCAACTGGATGCGTTTACGGAGAAGGTTCAACGGATGAGCATGCAGTTTCGGCTGGCATTGACGGAACAGATGCCCCGACCCGGCATTGCGCCCAAGCCAGTACCCGAACGAATTGGTGAGCCATCTGTATTCAAACACGTGCTCTACATTATAAAAGAGAACCGCACGTACGACCAGGTGCTGGGCGATATGAAAGAAGGGAACGGAATGCCTGAACTGTGCATCTTTGGCGATAGCGTTACCCCAAATCAGCATCGACTGGCGAAAGATTATCTGTTGATGGATAACTACCACGTTTCCGGGAAATCATCGGCCGAAGGGCATCACTGGGCCAGTGCCGCCATCGTTACCGATTACACCGAAAAAAGCGTGCGGGCCTGGTTCCGCAGTTACCCGCACGTACTATATGATGCGCTGGTGTACGATAAAAAAGGCCTGATCTGGAACAACGCCCTCGACCATGGTAAAACCGTTCGTATCTACGGGGAAGCCTGCACCTGCCGGTTCGACAAAAAACAGTATAACTGGAAAGACCTGTACCAGCTTCAGCAAACGGGTCGGCCGTTTTCCTACACGAATACCACCACCATTTCCCGTGTGAAGCCTATTCTGGCAGCGGACTTCCCGGGTTGCGACGACGAAACCATCAGCGATCAGATGCGGGCCGATGCGTTTATCAACGAGTTGAACGAAACGGCGGCCAACCCCAATGCCGACCTGCCTAACCTGATGGTCATGTCGCTACCCAATGACCACACGGCGGGTACGAACCCGGCTTTCCCCACGCCCAGGGCCATGGTAGCCGATAATGACCTGGCCGTTGGCCGGATAGTGGACGCCATTACGCACAGCCGGTTTGCGGAATCGACCGTCATTTTCATTACGGAAGATGACTCGCAGGCGGGTTGGGACCACCTGTCGGCCTACCGAACCACCGGATTTGTGATCAGCCCCTATTCCCGGCTGAAAAAAACGGTTCATACCAACTACAACCAGACCTCCATGGTCCGGACGATGGAACAGATACTGGGTCTGCCCCCCATGAATATCATCGACGCGACAGCCCTGCCCATGTTCGACTGCTTCACGGATACCCCCGACCGGTTGTTTGCGTACACGAAGAAACCGAACCTCGTCAATCTGGCCGAAATGAACCCGTCGCCTACTGGGCTGAAAGGGGCCGCCCTGCGATTTGCCACTCAGTCAATCAAGTACAAATTTGATCTCATTGATCGGGGGCATGATGACCTGCTCAATCGTATTTTGTGGTTCAGCGCGAAAGGCAAAAAACGGTACCCTGCCGAGCTGGCCGGTGCTGAGGAGGATGACGACGATGACGATAATGACTGAACCCATTTTTACTTTGAACCCCTGTTATACTTTATCAGCCATGACAAAAAATGCCACTATCCTGTACGCGTTGGGAGCGTTGGTACTCCTTACGGTAGCCGCAGGGTGTAATCGGAAAAGTAACTCGACTCAAACCACGCAGGAAGCCGATGTGTATAAAGATCTGGCTGCCAAACGGATCAATCTGCCGAACGGGTGGTCGTTAACGCCCACCGGTCGGAGTGTGGATCTGGACGATTTGCCGCTTAATCTGGTGGTTTCGCCCTCCCGGAAGTACCTCGCCGTTACGAACAACGGGCAGAGTACGCAGAGTATCATGCTGATTGAGGCTAAAACCGAAAAGATTATTGACTCCACCAAAGTGGCCAAAGCGTATCTGGGGCTGGCTTTCAGCGATGACGAAACGCGGCTGTACGCGTCGGGGGGTAACGACAATAAAATTCTGGTGTACAAAATCGAGAACCAGAAACTGGTGCCGGACGAGCCCATTGTACTGGGTAAACCCTGGCCGGTGAAAATTTCGCCAACGGGGCTGTGTGTGGATGATGCGAAGAACCGGCTTTACGTGGTCACAAAAGAAGACAGTTCGCTGTATATCTGCGATACCAAAAGCCGGCAAGTGCTGCGCCGGATAAACATAGGTAACAAAGCGTATACCTGCCTTCTTTCGCCCGATAAAAATGAGCTGTTTATCTCGATTTGGGGCAGTGCCAAAGTAGTATTGATTAACACGAATACGCAGGCTATTACGGCTGAAATTGCCACCAATAAAAACCCCAATGACCTGCTGCTGACCCGCGATGGTAAATACCTTTTTGTTGCCAATGGCAACGATAATACGGTGGCTTTGATTGATGTGGCCAAACGACAGGTTGTTGAAACGCTCACATCTTCGCTCTTTCCTGATGCGCCGGTAGGTACTACACCCAATGGACTTGCCCTGAGCGACGATGAAAATACCCTTTATATTGCCAACGCGGATAACAACTGTCTGGCCGTATTCGATGTAACCCGCAAAGGCAAAAGCCAGTCCAGCGGGTTCATCCCAACGGGCTGGTATCCAACGTCCGTGAAAGTGATTGGTTCGAAAGTTTTTGTAACGAACGGGAAAGGCTTCTCCTCCAGAGCCAATCCCCGCGGGCCAAACCCCGTGAAATCCCGAACGGCGCAGGTAGTTGGTCCTAATCCACAGGCAAATACCGGTCCGGTTCAGTACATTGGTGGGTTGTTCAAAGGAACACTTTCCATCATCGACGTGCCCGGCACCGACGTTTTAGCGGCCTATTCCCGGCTGGTTTACGCCAATACACCCTACACCAAAACCAAAGAACTCCAGGCCGAAGGGGAGGCCGGTAATCCAATTCCGATGCGGGTCGGGGGAAATGGTTCGTCGTCACGGTCGCCCATCAAATACGTGTTTTACATCATCAAAGAGAACCGTACTTATGATCAGATTCTGGGCGATGTGAAGGAAGGTAACGGCGATGCTTCCCTGTGTTTGTTCCCCCAGAAAATAACGCCAAATCAGCATGCGCTGGCAAAAGAGTTTGTGTTGCTGGATAACTTTTACGTGGATGCCGAAGTCAGTGCCGATGGGCACAACTGGTCGTCGGCTGCTTACGCGAATGATTACATCGAAAAAAACTGGGTAACCAGTTACGGTGGCCGGGGCGGTACCTATGACTATGAGGGCAGCAAAGAGATTGCTCACCCACGGGATGGCTTCATCTGGGACCACGCCCAGCGTGCCGGTATATCCTATCGTAGTTACGGCTGGTTTGCCGACGATGCAAAAGCCAACATAAACGTGCTGAAAGGCCATTTCTGCCCCGGTTTTAAGGGCTTCGATATGGGCTATATGGACATAAAGCGGGAAGAAGCCTGGGAGAAAGACTTTGATGAACTGATAGCGGCCAACAAGCTGCCAACCCTTAGCACCGTGCGGTTCGGTAACGATCATACCTCGGGGGCTCGTATTGGCCTGCCCACGCCCGAAGCGGCCGTCGCCGATAATGATCTGGCCGTTGGCCGATTCGTGGAACACTTGTCCAAAAGTCCCATCTGGAACGAATCCGTCGTGTTTATTCTGGAAGATGATGCCCAAAATGGCCCCGACCATGTGGATGCGCACCGCTCCATTGCCTTTATGGCCGGAGGATACGTAAAACGGGGTTTCGTTGATCATACCATGTATTCTACTTCGGGTATGTTGCGCACGATAGAGCTGATTTTGGGTCTCAAACCCATGAGTCAGTACGATGCGGCTGCTACACCCATGTGGCGGAGTTTCGCCAAAAAAGCGGACTCAACGCCGTTTAAAGCACGCGAAGCGGGTATCGACATCAACGAGAAAAACGTGGCTGTCAACCGAAACTCCAAACGCTCGTCGCTGTTCAACCTAAGCCATCCCGATGATATTGACGACCTTGTTTTCAGCGAGATTGTCTGGCAAACAGTGCGCGGCAACAACAGTGTTATGCCCGCACCCCGGCGTGGTGCTTTTGTGCGATTAGGAAAGAAAGGCGAGGGCGATGAGGATGACGATGATTAGCGTAGCAACGCCGGAAAGTATGGTTATTCGTTGAGATTCACCGTTTATGAAACGTCTTTTTGCGTTCCTTTTTCTTCTGTTCGTACGCGTTGGCTTTGCTCAAACGCCACCACCCCGATTGATTATCCGGGGTGATGACATGGGCTATGCACACGGTGGGAATGAGGCATTGATTACCTGTTTTAAAGACGGTATTGAAACGTCCATCGAGGTGCTCGTGCCGTCGCCCTGGTTCCCGGAAGCGGTTCAGATACTGGCCGAAAACCCGACTGTCGACGTGGGGATTCATTTAACCCTCAGTAGTGAGTGGGACAACCTTAAGTGGCGACCAGTATCGGATTGCCCCAGCCTGCGGGATGCCGACGGGTATTTTTATCCCATGATTTACCCGAACAAAAACTACCCCAAACGCTCGGTCGTCGAGAATAACTGGCAACTGGTCGATGTCGAAAAAGAGTTTAGAGCCCAAATTGAACTGGCTCTGAAAAAGATTCCGCGCATCAGTCATATTTCCGGTCATATGGGCTGCACCGGCATGGGTGATGACGTAAAAGCCCTGGTAAAAAAACTAGCGCAGGAATACAGGATCGACATTGACCCCGGCGCCCTGGGCGTAACCAGCATCGGCTATACCGGAGCACATACCACATCGGCGGAGAAAATTGACAGTTTTATTAAGATGCTCGAAAAGCTGGAAGCGGGCAAAACGTACCTGTTTGTCGACCACCCCGGCCTCGATACGCCCGAACTCCGGGCTATTCATCACATCGGTTACGAACAGGTGGCCATGGACCGGCAGGGTGTAACCGACTGCTGGACCAATGCCCGGGTAAAGGCATTCATCAAAACTAAAGGCATTCAGTTGATTAGTTACAAAGACTTGGTAAAATGACGCACTCGCGAAATAGCCAAAGCGGAGTGAATGATAATGAGTGAATGAGTAATCACGCAGAATTAGATTACTGCATTTTCTGTCATTCTGAGGAACGAAGAATCTTCGGGTAAGCCTGCCTTTTCTTGCTCTTACCGAAGGTTCCTCGTCCCTCGGAATGACAAAAAACACATCAATTTAAATTTGCGTGATTACTCAGTTGGTAACAACAAACATCGTAGTATTCACTCATTGTTTCACGCCCACACTTTTGTTCCCTCCGTGCAGTTGCGGCACATCTCGATTTCGGAACGGGAACGAAACAGGGTCTCGCGGAAATCCTGATAAGCCGAGCCATGCCAGAGGTCGGCAAACGACTGGGTTTGCAAATCGCCGAGCCGGTGGTGCGCGTCTTTGTCAAAGCAGCAGGGTACTACTAGGCCATCCCAGGTAATAACGCACGAATGCCACATCTTCCAGCAATGGTCGCCAAATCCGTTTTTAATCTGGTAAGTACCGTCGGTTTGAGGGGCGTAGCGGCTGTATTCATCCAAAGTCGGGATGAGTTCATTTCCCTGTTCGTAGTCGTAAATCTGGGCGGTTTTCAGTCCAACTTCGTCCACACCCAGTTCGCGGGCCAATTTTTTAACCTCGGCAATCTGATGTTCGTTGGGTTTTACCACCAGAAACTGAAACACCACGTGGGGCGTGCGGGATTTCAGTTCTTTTTTCCAGCGTAAAATATTCTTCGTCCCTTCCAGTACTTTTTCCAGCTTTCCCCCCACCCGATATTGCTGATACACCTCCTGCGTAGTGCCATCGATGGAAATAATCAGCCGGTCCAGCCCAGACTCTACCGTTTTTCGGGCGTTGGCATCGGTCAGGTAATGAGCGTTGGTGCTGGTAGCGGTGTAGATATTCCGTTCCGTAGCGTACCGAACCAGGTCCAGAAACTGCGGGTGCAGGTAGGGCTCTCCCTGGAAGTAAAAAATAAGGTAGAGCAGCGTGTCGTGCAGTTCGTCGATGGTGCGTTTGTAGAGTTCCTCCCCCAGCATACCCGTCGGGCGGGTAAACGACCGGAGTCCGCTGGGGCATTCGGGGCAGCGCAGGTTGCACGATGTGGTAGGCTCAAACGAGATGGACATGGGCAGGCCCCGCTGTACCGGCTTTCCCGTTTGCCTCGCCAGGTAGTAACTCGACAGCACTTTCAGCGCATTCGCCACCCGTTTGGGGGTGAGTTTGGACGCGAAGTTCAATCCATCGAAGAGGTTGCGATTCATGTAGCAAAGGTACGGTCAATCCACTACCAAAATACCGTCTTCCAATCAATCGGGATTCCATTGGTTGGTTCGGTGAGGAAGTCGTTAGGAAGAGCATTCGCATTCGCTGGTCACGACAGCTTGTAAATCCGGCATCCTTCTTCCTCAAAAACTACTTCTCCACGTGGGGTTTCGGCTATTTTTTTAGGCAGTTTCCCCGTCATACTGGCCGCAAAAACGTAGTTCGGTGCGTCTGTGTCGGCTTGCTCAGTTTGGGTCCAGACGATGTATTTCTTCGTGCCGCCGGGGGGGATAATCCAGGTCGTTTGTTTACCGGCAATAGCTGGCCAAATACCTTCGGCAAACTGGCGCATTCGCAGGATAGCCAGGAACTGATCCGCGTTTTGACCCCATTCAAATGGGCCGTGGGTCACTTTGTCGGGCTGCTGATCATCCTCTATCCTGAATACGTAAAGTTTGGTGTATTCTTCGTTGGCCCCCCGCTGTTCGTGCAGGTTCCGCACCTCAAACCCTAACCCCACGTAACTGGGCATATCCGTCAGGAAGAGTGCGGTAAAGTAGCGAAACAGATTACCCGTCCGGTAAAATTCGTCGAAACGAGGGTCATCCTTATCCGCCGTCATCACCGTGAAATTGGGGGCAAACCGGCGCGTTCTCAGGTATGCATCGTATTGAGCAAACTGGTGGTTGAACGCCTTCGAACCAACCACCAACGACTGTAAGTCTCCCAGGGTCGAATCGGCTTCAATGGCGTCAAGGTGGTCGGCCTCATTGCCGTAGCCCATCGTGTCGGGGGGAGCCAGGAAGGTTTCGGCGAAGAAGGCGTAATGGGGTGCGCCGTTCGCCTGAACGTACTTCTTGATGGCCCGTAACGGGTCGTAATAGTCGTCTATTTCGGCCGGTACGCCACCCGGTCTCATCTGCACATGCGCCATATCACCCCGCATAAAATCGAAGTTGTACGTGCGCTGGCAGTCGGCTACTTTCCGGCATATATAATCCCAGGCGGGCACATTGGGGCGGTCGAAATCCAGCTCCCATTGTTGATTATTATTTGTTGATTCGTAGAACCGGTACCGGGCCAACGGGCCAAACACCCGCGACATTGACTCTGGCTTATCAAAGGCGTACTGGTACCAGATTTGCCCAAAATCATCCAGCACAAAATCAGTCGGGTCAATATGGATACCCCGGTAGGGCGGGGCCATGGTCATGGGCAGGGTTTCAAATCCCTGCGCTACCAGGTGCCTGATCAGTGCCAACCGTCGATTCAGCCGTCCGCCGTGATCGTTTGGGTAGCCGAAAAGAATCCGCGAACGCTGATCATCACTTAACTGAGTGACATCCGCCGAAAAAAAAGTGTCTTTCGTAAACGTCAGTTGTGTATCGTCGGCCGCTCCGTGAAACTTCAGAAACTGCCAGATGGCTTCTTCTACGTATCGGTAAACATAGCTGGAGTGATCGGCCAGTTGGTGCTGGTTTTCCCTGTTTAACATCCCGCTGAACCCACTCAAATAAAGATGGGCAAGCCAGTACCATCTCCGAAAAGTCGGTCGGTATGCGGAATAACGTCCATGCCAATGGTTCGACCCAGCGCATGAATCAGGTTTGTAACGACTTTCAGCTGTTTCTCCACCGAATCGAGTGCGGGGACGAAACTGGCCAGGGATACGTCGAAAAACTCCGGGTTTATCTGCCAGCTTACCATGCCATATAAACTGCCAACTACGCCCGGCTCCCAGATAGGCAACAAGTGAATACTATCATGACAGGCGGGTAAAGTGAGGGTATAATTGATGAGATTCCAAAAAGAGCCAATAGTCCGAACGTTAACCCCAACCATATTGCTCTTCTTTAACCACGACCCATCCGCATATTGGCTGGCCGGACTTTCAACGGTTTCGGCTGGATTCAACGCCTTTCGCAGCACATCGTTTCCCAATCGCTTGTGTAGAATGTCGAGCGTTTGGTACACCGTGAACTGTACGGCTGTTTGAGGCAGTAGGTTTGGTATAAACGACAACTGACCGGATTGATACGTGTTAGTACGTTGTTTATATTGCCGATTCCAGTCGGCTTGCAGAGTGGCAATTGAGTCGGACATACGGCAAATGTAAACCAGTTTTTACAAAAGCTGTTTATAACATCGCTGGTGCGTATTGTTAATCGGGAAAACCCATACACTTGCCATTCCCTGTCGACCAGCAAAAAATGGTCAGGCGGTTAGAAAGAAAGGAAGGTCGGCCGGCCGGAGTCGTTCCGGCTATTTTTGGGCGACCGGTAACGGTAAAATGCCAGGGCCTCTTCCAGTAGCATGATAGCTTGCTGGAAGAGGCCCTGGCACAACGAACGGAATGAACTGTTACTGTCTCATCATCATACGATTGGTGGCAATCACCTGATTGTCAGCTTCGAATGTGTAGTAGAACACTTCTATCCGGCCCTCATTTTTATAATCGAACAAGTACTCGTTAAGACCCGGCTTAATCTGGATTTTTCTTTTCTCGACTAAGGTACCATCGCCTTTTCTGATGGTGAGATAAGCCTCGTTAAATTGCTGTTCGGCCTCATTTTTCAATACGACATAGGTCGACTCGTCAAATGGGTTCGGGTAGTTGCGGAGAATTTCTATTCCCGCTATTGGCGATGCGGGTGTTCTCAATAGCTGATTTGAGAAATTGAGCCCTGCTACCTGATTCGTGGCGGGGGTGGTAGCCGGTACCGTAACGGATATTTCGCTCGAAAAGAGACTTTCTACGCTGTTGGCGTTTACCGCGGCTACACTAACGTATCGTACGGTGCTGCCATTGCCAACGAAAATAACCGAAGGCGCTTTGCCGGTAACCGTGTACACCGAATCCCAATCGTTGGTAGCCGAGCGTAAAGCTACCCGGTACGAAGGGGCATTGGTAGCATCCGTAATGGTTAGGGAAATTTTGTTCGGACTAACGTATTTAGCGGTAAAGCCGGTAGGTGCTTTCACCGATTGCGCAGCCATGGCAATGGCGTTGGCATTAATGACCGAATTGCGGGCCAGATAATCAAAATCGACGCTGAAGTCGTCCAGAATACCATCGTTATTGGTGTCAATCTGCTCATTATCTCTAATCGAGTGAACGATACCACAGCTGCCCGACCCGTCGCCGTTTTCATTCTGGGAAATAATCCTTACCGCAGCGTAGCCTTTACTCCGAAACGGAACGTGGTCACTTGAGCGGCCGGTTCGGTCTTCGGCACTCATGATATTAATCGTCATGGGTACCGCAGCTATTGATTTTATCTGCTCGGCGTATTCCAGCTTTACAAAGCGCACCAACTGCTTATGAATGGAATTGGCACTGCCGTACGAAAAAATCCGCAGGTTGTTGGTTGACAGATTTCCCGGCGCACAGGATGGAGCCGATGAACAGGGACCACAGAGCGTAGTACCGGCAATATCGTTGTTCAGCACCATTCTGATGCTACGGCTTTTGCTGGACGAATAGTTGGCAAATGCGGTACTGCCGTACAGTCCCTGTTCTTCGCCTACCGTTAGCAGAAAAACGACGGTGGCCTTCAGGTTATATTTCGATAAAACCCTGGCTGTTTCCAGTACCAGTGCCGAACCAGTGGCATTGTCTGAAACACCGGGCGCATTACAGTTTGCATCGCAGCTGGTTTCGCAACGGGAATCCATGTGCCCCTCTACAATAATGATTGACTTATCGGTTAGGTCGGTACCGGGTAAAACGGCGAATACTTCGTTAAACGTCTTTGTCGCCGAGCAGACAGTGGCACTAAAATTCATCCGGGAAACCAGCAGCCGGTTATTCCGCTGGGCACTCAATTGTCGGAATTTTGCTTCTACCCAGTTATTGGCGGCTCCAAGCCCTCTGGTAGTCGATGTGTTGAACAAGCTACTGGTGTTTCGATTGGTGAATGAGGCTAACTTCCGAACGTATTCTTTTAGCGAATCGGCAGAGATTGACTGATTGAGATCAGCCGCAATGGTAGAGGGTAACGCATTGATTCCGGAGTTGTAGCTGGCCGGATTGTAATTGCCTGCCATAACAGCATCGGCGGTTGCGTTGGTAACAACCATATTGGTTTGAGCCCAGGCAAAATTGCTCGCCAGCAAGGCGATCAGGTAGAAACATTTTTTCATAAATCAGTGGTTTGAGAAATTGTAGACGAAATGATAAAGTGAAACATTAAATAGATACCCCTGGTGTTCTTCTGTTCGTGGCTAATTACGTTACTCCCGTACTTAGCGTTGCTATCCCTGTTCAAGTGGATTTTTGTAACTAAAAGATTTATTTAAGTATAAAGTTACCTATTTAAGTATATCAACAAAGAGGATAATTAAATAAACTACTAGTATCATATATACTATTTTTTATAATAGCCGAATTCACCAGAAAGACGCGGAAGCTATCTGTAGACTTTAATAGCTTTTTTCTAAAGTAAACTGTTGATAATCAACAAAATACAGCATAGGGTTTCCGTGGTAACCGAAAATGGAAACCGGGTTGAATACCCAGTGGATAAACACGATGAGAGTGCTGAAGTAGTAAGAATGCAACCGGTCGTCTCCCCGTTTGAACTGTGGCGTCATAACCGGAGAAAGTGGGCTGGAGACAGACAGGATGGTACCAATCAGGCTTAATAAGCTCTACGGCGGGCTGGATCAGGAATTAGTAGATGCTGGCTCGGGTATGAGAAGTGAGAGCCAGAGGCCAGTATTAACTTGATGGGTGGCGGGTTACAGAAAAATGTATATTGTTTGAAAATGTAGTATAAAGGTAACTTGAGGGGAAGTTTACCAGCTAGATTTTTATGCGCTACCGAGGAAACTCGGTATCTGTTTTGATTTCTTCAATCTGCTTGCGATGCCGTTCCGAATGGTTAGCCATCATAAGTAGAGCCTGAAAAACATCAATCGTACCAAAAATTTTGTTGTCGAAGTAATGCGCCCTCAGGTCTTGCCGTGTGTTTTGACTAAAGTTAATGACGGCATCGCGCAGCGTATCGAAGGCTTGCAGTGCGCCGGCAGCGTCGCCAAACCGCCCTGTTGGTTCCGTACCGGCTGGAGCCAGCCGGGTATTCTTTCGGCTACGCATCGCTTTGATAACATCCACATCCGACACGCTTATTTCTGCTCTTTTTCCCTGGTCAGCCGGGGCTTCCATGCCTACTTGAACACCCTTGAAAATACGATCTTCAACCAGGGCAATGTGTTCGACGCAGGCAGCAACAGACCAGCGCTCAGCACGGGGTTTGTAGGAAAGCTGGTGGGCCGATAATCCGTCGAGCGACTGATGGAGGTCGGCCTGCGTCGTTTTCAGCATGTTTATGGCGTAGGCCCGTTCTTCGTTGGTAAAGGGGCCGGTTGGTTCGGTGGGTGGACGATTTTCCATCGCAGTGTAGTTATGATTTTTGACTTGTTTCAACGGGCAAACTTAACGTAAATTACGTTACCCCAATGGCCGTTGCTGAGCCCGTTTATCAATACGTACGCAACACCTTGAGCCGGTGATTTTTGTTTATCCGAATGTGCGGGTTGCTGATGAGGTGAAACAGCAGCCCACTGCCCGCCAATAGGCCCACTACGGGAAGGGTGTTGCTATAAAATCCCCGATTGTTTACGATGTCGGCCAACAGATAAACCCCACCGGCAATGGGGAAAATAGTTCCGGCCGCTGTTACGAACGGAATACGGCGGTGCAATAACACTTTTTCCACTTCATCCAGCCGAAAGGTTACGGGCTCGTCACGATTCATAACTTCATTAGCCATCAGAATGCTAAACGTGCTATCTGTTACGTCGTAAAGCTGCTCGTTGTATTTTTCCCCGCGTGCTTTGAAGTGCAGTTCATCACCAACGAAAAAACGATAGCGATGGAAACCGCCAGGCGCGTGGTGTACATCCAGAGCCAGGTATCGGGAGGGGCGGAGTAAAGCCGTGTAGGCTGTCCCTCTACGTTGCAGCAGTTGCTCCGTCGTGAGCGTATCGCGCGGCTGCGCAAATACTATATCTTTAGATGATAAAAAGGCAATACAAAGCAGGAAGGCAAGTTTCAACTTCATAGTATATAGAGAGTAGGTTCTCCAATAACACGAAAAACACGGTCGATAGCCTAATTCTCAGAAAAATTTACCCCATTCGCCCAGGGTTAGCTAAGTTTGCGGGCATGATGACTGCCAATCAACTCCGAACGTTTACCGAACAGATTTTTACCGCTATCGGCTGCTCCGAAACCGATGCCCGCCTGGCTGCCGATGTGCTGGTTAGTGCCGACCTTAGGGGCGTCGATTCGCACGGCGTGGCGCGTTTGCCGGGTTATATCCGACTGTATGACCTCGGGCGGATTAACCCGCAGCCCCAGATGCGCATCGTTCACGAAACCCCATCAACGGCCGTAGTGGATGGCGACCGGGGACTGGGCCTGGTTGTTGGCCCCTGGGCTATGCAGGTCGCCATCGACAAAGCCCGAGTGGCCGGAACGGGCTGGGTAGCGGTGCGCAACTCCAATCACTTCGGTATTGCGGGGTATCATGCGTTGCTGGCCACGGAACACGATATGATTGGGCAGGCCATGACCCACGCGGCCCCACTGGTAGCCCCTACGTTTTCGCTGGAAAAGATGCTCGGTACCAATCCCATTGCCGTAGCCATACCAGCGGCCACGGAACCGACGTTTCTGGCCGATTTCGCGTCGACAGCCGTAGCGTACGGCAAACTGGAAATTTTACAGCGCAAAGGTCAGGACATTCCGGCAGGTTGGGCGCAGAACGCCGAAGGACTACCAACGCACGATGCCAATGCCATTCGTAATGGGGGAGCCTTATTACCGCTAGGCACCGACCGCGAACATGGTTCGCACAAGGGCTATGGGCTGGGCGCCATTGTCGATATTTTTTCGGGCGTGCTGTCCGGTGCCAATTATGGCCCCTGGGTACCGCCCTTCGCTACGGCCGGCTTTATGCAGGCCAACGAAGGGGTGGGCATGGGCACCGGCCATTTCTTCGGAGCCATGCGCATTGATGCGTTCCGGCCTGCCGACGAGTTTAAAACCCATATGGATACCTGGATTCAACGATTTCGGCAGGCAAAAGCCGTTGAAGGCAAGCAGGTATTGATTCCCGGTGACCCGGAGCGAATGATGGAAGCAGAGCGGCTGGCCAACGGTATTCCCGTGGTTGAACCCGTCATGAAAAGTCTGGAAGAACTGGGCGAACGGTTTGGAATAAAATTGTGAAAAGCTGACAGGTTTATACAAGACAAATTAGCGAATTTTACTTACACTCAATGCATATGAATTATCGAACACTGGGCAAAACGGGCTTTGCCATTTCTGAAATAAGTCTGGGCACCTGGCAGGTTGGGGGAAAATGGGGCGAACCCTTTAGCCACACCAATGCCGACCAGATTCTTAACAATGCCGTGGATGAGGGCATCAATTTTATTGACACGGCCGATGTATATGGCGATGGCGAGAGCGAGAAAGCCGTTGGACGGCTGGTGCGCTCCCGTTCAGAGCGTATTTACGTTGCCACCAAATGCGGTCGGCGGTTGCAGCCGCACACCAACGAAGCCTATCAGCCCGCCGTGCTTCGGGCTTTTGTGGAGGACAGTCTGCGAAACATGGGACTGGAAACCCTCGATCTGATTCAACTCCACTGCCCGCCGACCGATGTCTACTACCGCCCCGAAATCTTCGAACTGTTCGACCGTTTGAAAGAGGAAGGTAAAATCCAGCATCTGGGTGTCAGCGTTGAGAAAGTGGAAGAGGGGCTGAAAGCCATTGAATTTCCGAACGTAACGACGGTACAGGTCATTTTCAACATGTTCCGTCAACGCCCGGCCGAACTGTTTTTCTCGGAAGCCGCCCGGCGCAACGTGGGTATTATTGTGCGGGTGCCGCTGGCGAGCGGATTGCTCACAGGTAAGTTCAGCCCGGATACGAGTTTTTCGCCCGATGACCACCGGAATTTCAACCGGGAGGGTGCAGCCTTCGATCAGGGCGAAACGTTTTCGGGAGTGAACTACGAAACGGGTCTGGCCGCCGTTGACGAGTTACGGACTATTTTCCCGGACGATGCTAATTTAGCGCTTGATGCTTTACGCTGGATTCTGACTTTTGACGCGGTAAGTTGCATTATTCCGGGGGCCTCGAAGCTGGAACACCTCACCTCAAATGTACAGGCATCAGAACGTCCGGCCCCATCATCAGAACAGATGGCCGCCGTAAAAAAAGTATACGATACGTACATCAAAAATCCGGTTCATTACCGGTGGTAAGCGCGTTGCCTGACAATGAAACCCATTAAAGCGAAAAAATGCCCGACCAGTAGTGGTCGGGCATTTTTATTGAGTTGAATAAATCAGAGAAGCCAATTAGGGCATCAGAACGGTGTCGATTACGTGAATCACACCGTTCGATTGATTTACGTCGGCGATAGTAACCGTCGATGTACCACCTTTGGCATCGGTCAATACTACTTTCTTGCCTTTTACCATGGCCGTTAGCGTACCACCTGCAACGGTTTTAACTTCGGCTTTACCACCGCCATCGGTGATCATTTTCATCAGGTCGGCTGCACTTACTTTACCCGCTACAACGTGGTAGGTCAAAATCTTGGTCAGCGTCTCTTTGCTTTCTGGCTTCACCAGTGTTTCAACGGTGCCTTTTGGCAGTTTGTCAAACGCTTTGTTCGTTGGAGCAAACACCGTGAATGGACCAGCACTCGACAGCGTTTCAACCAGACCAGCTGCTTTTACAGCCGCTACCAGTGTCGTATGATCTTTCGAGTTTACGGCGTTTTCAACAATGTTCTTGGATGGGTACATCGCGGCACCACCAACCATTACTGTTTTCTCCTGGGCAAATGATACCTGGCTGATAGCCAGCATACTAACTAATGCTAATGTAAGTTTAATCGCTTTCATTGTTTTTGCTTTTTTTTCGATTTGTTTTTGTTC
>CAWARB010000004.1:0-25374 GCA_963784335.1 uncultured Cytophagales bacterium
TCGCGGGGCAATATCATTATGCCGCTACATCAGGGGCACTTAACCAGGCAGTCTGTGATCAGACTCTGAATTTCTCCTTTAAATGCCACCGAAAACTATCCATTCTTGGATAATGCACCTCCCCGAATGGTAACCGTATCCGCTGGCCATGAAACTGCTTCAGGTTGTAGGGGCTGGTCATATTTTCTGCCAGTGAGGACGAAACGACAACACGTAATTGCTCATCTACGCCAATCATACCCCTGTCGAATGCGGTGTGCAGATTGGGGCAAAGGGCAATTCCGTTGGTGACTTTGTCGTCGCCCGCTATACTGATAGGGACGATATGACAGGCTTCGACCAGCGACGAGCCATCTATAGCGATGACTTTCAGGCCCGAAATAGCGCAAGTGAAATCATACACCTTCGGCACTAGCTTTTTAAACAAGCCACCCCGTACAAACCGCGTTTCTTCATCGTCGGCAGATGACAGCGGCAGATAGGCTACTTCTTTCTCGTTGAGCAGATATGTTTCCAGATCATTCAGGTAGCTACGGCCGGCATTCTTGATCTGTAGAAACTGCATTTTACTATCAGCAAAAAACGTATCCAGCAAACTGTTTTTAAGTAAATGACGAGCCTGCCCGTTCGTGAGCAGAGCAAACAGATCGCTGGAGAAACACGCATAGTCGAGCCGGTCGCATAGGGTTTGTACACTCCGGATGTGCGTATCAAGCAGAAAACCGGGTTTAGGTTTCAGTAACCAGAATCCATCACTCTGCAGATAATAGAACGGTTGCGTGAAGTCATCTTTATAGCCCGCACCGGAGGTCAACAACCCAAAATTCTCTTTGAAGACAGCGACTAACTCGGGCGAAATGGCTACCTCATTTTCCGCTATTAACCCCGTATCAATTAATTCAAGTAGGGTTAGCAGCAATACTGGCTTATGAGGAGCCTTCCCGTTTGCCCGTCTGACTCTGGCAAAACGCCGGGCGTATAAGGTTACAGCAGTGTGGTCAAAATCGGCATTGGTAAACATTGCCCAAATATACGAATGTCTATTCACGTTGGCTTACTCCCCTTTTTGCCGTATTTTTATCGGCTTACAACCCAATCATCTCCAAATCCAACTTCATGAAAACACAACTCCTTACCGCAGCTCCTGTTGCTGCCGTCTGCTCACTGTTGCCCAGCCGAAAGCCAAAAAAGCAGCCGCATCCGGTGGAACGCCGGACCGCGACAAGCAAACGATCCTGGCCGACCTGGACAAACGATTCCCCGACCTGGCCGGTATCTCGAAACAGATCTGGAATTTTGCCGAACTGGGCTACCAGGAAGAGAAAAGCTCGGCCCTGCTGGCAGACCAACTCCGCCAGGAAGGCTTCGACGTAAAAACCGGCGTGGCGGGTATTCCTACGGCCTTCGTCGCTACGTTTGGTTCGGGCAAACCCGTTATCGGGATACTGGGCGAGTACGATGCCCTGCCCGGTCTGGCCACCGAAGCCAAACCGGAGTTTACGCCCATCGCCGGGCAAAAAGGCGGGCACGGCTGCGGCCATAACCTGTTCGGAACGGCGTCCATGGCGGCCGCGATAGAGATAAAAAACTGGCTCAAATCGTCGGGTCATTCCGGTACGATCAAAATGTACGGCTGCCCGGCCGAAGAAGGCGGTTCGGCCAAGGTGTACATGGTGCGCGAGGGGTTGTTCAATGATGTAGACGTGACCCTGCACTGGCACCCCGGTGCGCAGAATGCCGCCGACGCGGGCACCTCGCTGGCCAATAAAAATGCCAAATTTCGGTTCAAAGGCATTGCGGCCCACGCAGCGGCCTCACCCGAGCGGGGCCGGTCGGCACTGGACGGCGTAGAAGCGATGGATTTTATGGTGAACATGATGCGCGAGCATATCCCCTCCGATACCCGTATTCATTACGTGATTACCAAAGGGGGCGAAGCCCCGAACGTGGTGCCCGCCAATGCCGAAGTGTATTATTACGTGCGCAACAAAGACCGGGACATCGTCAAGAGTGTCTGGAAACGGATTGAGGATGCGGCCCAGGGAGCCGCTCAGGGCACCGGAACGCAGGTAACCTGGGAAGTACTGGGGGGCGTGTACGACCTGTTACCTAATGTTACGCTGGCCGAGGTGATGCACCAGAATCTCAAAACCGTGGGGGGTGTCAACTATACGCCCGAGGAAACGGCGTTTGCCCAGAAAATCAGCGAAACATTCGGGGATCAGAAAGTACCCATCACCAATGCGGCCGAGGTGAAAGACTTCCGCGATGCCTCGGAAGGGGCCATTAGTGGTGGCTCTACCGATGTGGGCGATGTAAGCTGGGCCGTGCCAACAGTCGGGTTGTCTACCGCTACGTGGGTACCCGGTTCGAGTGCCCACAGCTGGCAGTCCACGGCGGCCAGTGGCATGAGCATCGGGCAGAAAGGGATGCTGGTAGCGGCTAAAACCCTGGCCCTTACCGCCCTGGATTTGTACAAAAGCCCCGCCCTCATCGAGAAAGCAACGGCCGAATGGAAGCAGAAACGCGGGGGTGATTTCAAATACGAAGCCCTCCTCGGCGACCGGAAACCCGCGCTGGATTATCGGAAATAATGCGTGAATGAGCGAATGAGTGAATAGCCGTCAAATCGAGTCGAGAAACGCATCAAACAGGATTACGCTTCGAAAACCTTTCCTGCGTAATCCTGTATATAATGGCTTATCGCGGGTGACCAGAGGGAACGAGTTGCCTTAGGCTAAGTGCTACGTATGCAGTGTCTTTGATGTCGATGTCTGACAAATTTATGCTGCATACTGTTAATCGTCATCATTCATCAATGACATAAGCGTGGCACAATCGTCAATTGGCTGAAAATATCAAGACAGCAAACTGCTCAAACTGTTCTTCGGCAAGTTTGGCTTTTCGTCTGAATAAGCAGCATATAGTCAGTTCCTTCGATTTAATCAAAGCGAATCAACAGAACAACTCGCGTACAGTCAATACCTCGCGATTGCGATGCTTTGCCGCTAATCAGTATACTCATTACTACATTGGCATCCAGCACGTAATCAATACTGTCGGCATTCCATCAGCGGCTTGGTTTGTTACGTTGGCCATACTCACTCCAGGCGGCCTCGCGGGCTTTTTGCCAGTCAGGGTCGTTCGTGAGGTCAATGGCCTTCAGGTCCTCGGCCATCTGCCGGGCCAGTTTGCGGAGTTCCAGTCGTTCGATGGCCTTTTTGAACTCCCGCTCTACCTCTTCGCGGCCTAAGTCCGCCAGTAGCTGATCGTCGATGTCGATGGTGATGCTCATTGTCCCGATACCTTGTTTAGTCAAATATACCATCTTTCCGGGCAAACGTGATGCATCAGTTAAGCACGGTGTCAGACTAAATGGACAAATTCCCCACATATTTCAAAGAGTGAAAGAACGAAAGAGTGAAAGAGTGATTAGCCGGGTTTCAGCAAACCACCTACCTTTGCGGCATACATTTTAATGAGCGAATGGGTGAAAGAGTGAATGAGTGACTGGTGTATGGCCGCCTGTTTACTGATTCCCTCTTTTACTCATTCACTCTTTCGCTCTTTACCAATGCTCAGAACGCATACCTGCGGAGAACTCCGCCTGACAAACGTTGACACCACCGTTACCCTGACTGGCTGGGTACAAACCATTCGCGACAAGGGGGGAGTCCTCTGGATTGACCTCCGCGACCGCTATGGCATAACCCAGCTCCTGCTCGAAGACGGGCAGACAGCCCCCGAACTGTTTACCCTTGCCCGCTCCCTGGGCCGCGAATTTGTGCTGAAAGCGACGGGCACGGTGATCGAACGAAAATCAAAAAACCCCAACATTCCTACCGGCGACATTGAACTGAAAGTCAGTGCGCTGGACATCCTGAATCCGGCTAAACTGCCCCCCTTCCTCATCGAAGACGAAACCGACGGGGGCGATGACCTCCGCATGAAATACCGGTATCTCGACCTCCGCCGGAACCCCGTTCGACGGAGTCTGGAACTGCGTCACCGCATGGCCCAGCAAACGCGGGTGTACATGGACGGGCAGGACTTCATTGAGGTAGAAACACCGGTCCTGATTAAATCGACACCCGAAGGCGCGCGGGATTTTGTGGTACCCAGCCGCATGAATCCGGGCGAGTTTTACGCCCTGCCCCAGTCGCCCCAAACGTTCAAGCAGTTGCTGATGGTGTCGGGATTTGACCGGTACTACCAGATAGTGAAGTGTTTCCGGGATGAAGATCTCCGCGCCGACCGGCAGCCGGAGTTCACCCAAATCGACTGCGAAATGTCGTTTGTGGAGCAGGAAGATATCCTGACCATGTTCGAGGGCCTGATTCGCCACCTGTTTAAAGCCGTAAAAGGCATCGACATGGCCAGTGTGCCCCGCATGACCTACGCCGATGCCATGCGGTTTTACGGTTCAGACAAGCCCGATACCCGCTTCGACATGAAGTTCGTAGAACTTAAAGGCACCTTCGATACCGTAGACATGACCTCGGGCAAGGGCTTCGGGGTGTTCGATTCGGCCGAAATGGTCATCGGTATCAATGCCCCCGGCTGCGCGCACTACACCCGCAAGCAGATGGACGAACTGACCGACTGGGTCAAACGCCCGCAGATTGGTGCCAAGGGACTTATTTACGCCCGTGTGAACGAAGATGGTTCGGGATCAAATCATCCGTCGACAAGTTTTATTCGGAAGACGACCTGAAAGGCTGGGTGGCTCATTTTGGGCAGTCCGGCGTTCCGGCCAAACCCGGCGACCTGCTGCTGATCATGTCCGGCGATGCGGCTAAAGTCCGCAAGCAACTGGGCGAACTGCGGCTGGAAATGGGCAGTCGGCTGGGTCTGCGCGATCCGGACGTATTCAGCACCCTATGGGTTCTCGACTTCCCGTTGCTGGAATACGGGGAGGAGGATCAACGCTGGTTTGCCATGCACCATCCGTTTACCTCACCCAAACCGGAAGACCTTCCCATGCTGGACACCGACCTGGGCAGCGTGCGGGCCAATGCGTACGACTTAGTGATCAATGGCACGGAAGTTGGTGGTGGCTCGATCCGGATTTTCAACCGCGATCTGCAGGCGCGTATGTTCAGCATTCTGGGTTTTTCGGACGAAGAAGCCAAAGCCCAGTTTGGCTTCCTGATGGACGCCTTCGAGTTTGGCGCACCACCGCACGGCGGTATCGCCTTCGGTTTCGACCGGCTCTGCTCCCTCTTTGGCGGGGCCGATTCTATCCGGGACTTCATTGCCTTTCCCAAGAACAACTCCGGCCGCGATGTAATGATCGATTCCCCCTCCGTCATTTCCGGTAAGCAACTGGATGAATTGAAAATCAAAACGGTAGGAAAATAAACCCGGATAATCGGTTTTTCTGGTGTAGCGGGCTGCTTGTAGAAACAAGCAGCCCGCTCTTTTTTTGGCATTAAACTTCCGTTAATGACCAGGTCAGACAACCTGCCTTATCTGACTAAGGCACACAATTTGCAATACAATGGATTATATCCTCCCTCAACGCTCAATCAGTATGATTTCCATTTTGCTGCGGATTACGGCCCTTTCATTACTACTGTCGTTAGTTTCCCGGCCATCAGTAGCACAGCTTACCATTACCAGTCCGGTGAATCGTATGGTTTTTCAGCGTAGTCTGACCAATGAAGCCTCGGTTACCATAACGGGCACGGCTCCCGCGTCGGCCACGGGGATAGAAGCCCGCTTTGTGCCTCTGGTGGTTGGGCAGGGCAGTACAACCGCCTGGACGCCGTTGCCTTTTCTGGCGGGGTCTTCCGCTTTTTCGGGTATCGTACCGGTATCGGCGGGCTGGTATCGGCTGGATGTGCGGGCGCAGGCCAACAACACGGTATTGGCCCAAACGCAGGTTGGGCGGGTGGGCGTTGGTGAGGTGTTCGTCATAGCGGGTCAGTCGAACGTATTCGGCAATCTTCAAAGCGTACCTTCCGCAACCGAAGACCGTGTATCGTGCGTAGATTTTCAGCAGGATAGCCTCAGCGACCAGTTATTACCCTTCCAGTTCAGTCATATTACCAAAGGAAGCTCCATTGGCCCCAACCAGCCATCCCATTTGTGGAGCACGCTGGGCGACAAGCTGGTGAAGCGGCTGAACGTGCCGGTTTTATTTCTGGGGGCTGCCCTGGGCGGTACCAGCAGTACAGAATGGGCACAGGGTGCTGCCGGTAATCTGGGCACTACCACCCAGTTAGCCGTTTATCGCCGGCTGGGCGAAGTGCTGTTGCATTACGTTTCCCGCACCGGCGCACGGGCCGTACTCTGGCATCAGGGCGAAACCGATGCGTACAACGGCGTTAATGGCCAAACCTATTACAACAACCTCCTTTCCGTTATTGAAAAGAGTCGCCAGCAGGTGGGTGCCAGTCCTATTGCCTGGATGGTTTCGCGGGTGAGTTATAACTATGGAGCCGTTAGTCCGGGTATTATTGCCGCTCAAAACCAGATCATTGCCGATGTATCGAACACCTTTCCGGGGCCAGCCTCCGATAGCATTGTGGGGCCGGAAAACAGACCGGATAACATACACATGACGGGGCCGGGCCTTGTCCGGTTTACGAACAGTTGGGATCAGGCACTTACCAGCACCTTCTTTCAACAGGCCGTTCCTTTTTTGCCGACCAACCCGGCCCTGGCATCCACCATCAGCAGTGGCTATACCTTACCGCTCACCCGCCGGCAGGGGGATGTAATTGCCGTAGCCTCTCTTCGCAGCAACCCCTACGAAACGGGCAGCCAATACGTTGCTCAACTGGTCCGGGCGAGTGATGGGGTAAGCGTATATGAGTCGGGGCCCAGTCTGGATAATCCAATTCTGGTGACGATACCCGCCAATCTGCCCAATGGCCAGTATCGGTTCAGAACCCGCTCTACCCAGCCAGTTATAATGGGAGCATTGAGTGAGCCATTCACCATTTCCCAATCGGTCCCTCCCAGTCCGCTGCTACCCGTTTTGCGTAAGCCCATCCAGGGGGGGACGCCCAGTGCAGCCCTGAAACGATTCACCTACCGGTACGAAACCGGTTCGCACGGTTTCTATTCCCTCATCGAGTCGTCGGTACCGGTAGAGGTACGGCTACAACGCACGGATGGTGGTAGTTTTAACGACTCCGGGTGGAATGTGGCTCCCCCCGTTTCACAAGCTCCTGACTACGACACATTTGCCGGGTTCAATTACGTGCGTAATTACCCACCGATAGCATTTGGTAATGGCGGGGTAGAACCGACGGGCACCTACCGGTACTCGGTACGTGCCCAGGGCGATAGCGGACCGGGTTTATGGTACGATCTGATTTTTCAGGGGGGGCGCGTCATCCTTTACCAGGTAGAAGCTATTCCACCCGTTCCCCCGGTGGTTTCTATCGACAACCTGCCGGGCACCTGCCTGAGCGGAGCAATTAGCGTGTCGGTTTCTGTATCGGAAGGGAGCCTGGACAGCGGTAACCTGTTCAGCGTACTGTTATCTGACAGTAGTGGTTCGTTTGCCAGTGAGACCAGTATCGGCCGTAGTGAAACCAGTCCCATTACCGCACTAATTCCGGCTTCCCTGCTACCGGGGAATCAGTACCGGATTCGGGTGGTGGCCAGCAATCCAGCTGTAGCCAGTGCGCCCAGTAGGCCATTTAGCCTTTGCGCGGGCATGGCCGATCTCTCCACGACCCTAAGCCTGGACACCCGAGCCCCCGCCGTCGACCAACCCATCACGCTCACACTAGTCATTACCAATGACGGGCCCGAATCGGCCAGTAACGTGATAGCCCAAAGTCTGCTTCCTTCGGGCATGGCGTTTATGGATGCTACTTCCTCATCCGTCAGTGGTTCAGCCAGTGCGATCACCATCGATGCCGGAACAATAGAGGCTGGTAACCAACTGGCATTTGCCTATCGGCTCAGGGCAACCCAGCCGGGAAGTTACGCCATGGCTGCCCAGATTATGGTCAGTAGCCAGACCGACCCCGACAGCCAGCCCAACTCCGGCACGGGCGATGGACAGGACGACGCCACGACGGTCGATTTTCGCACCCTCAATGCCAGCGGGCAGTTTTATGCCTCACCCAACCCAAATCAGACGCCCCTGCCGCCCGTAGCGTCCAGCCAGCCCCCCACCGACCCCACACAGGCGGATTTGAGTTTATCGCTCAGTGCGAGTAGTCTGGTAGCGGCTACCGACCAGATAATTACCATTACATTATCCGTACACAACCGGGGGGGAGCTACGGCCACCAACGTAGGTCTGCAAACGCGGCTACCCACGGGCTGGCAACTGGCCAACACCAATGGACTAACGGTGAATGGCCAGACCGTAACGGGTACGATTGACTCGATTGCCGCCGGGGATTCGGGTACGCTGACGGTATCGGTGCAAGTGTCCGGCGCGGGTACCCTACACAGGCTCAAATTGCCACCTCTTCCCCCTCCGACCCCGACTCCACACCGGGTAATGGTTATGCCAATGGAGAAGATGACGAAGCCAGCTTGTCGGTGCGAGTCCGGTAGGCTATCTGCATAAACAACAAACCCCGGCATCTATAGTAAGATACCGGGGTTTGTTGTTGTTAAACCAAAATCGAACGGTAACCGGAAACGGGTATGCCGCAGAAACTACGAACGTAAAATCTCTTCCAGAAAGGCCCGGAAGGGCGTAGCAAACTCGGGGCGTTTGAGGGCGAATTCGACGGTCGTTTTCAGGAAATCCAGTTTGTTGCCGATGTCGTGGCGCTTGCCTTCGATGCGGTGGGCGTACAGGTTTTCGCGTTTGAGCAGGAGCAGCAGGGCGTCCGTCAGCTGAATCTCGTTGTTTTTCCCGGCGGGGGTCTGCTCTAGCATGTTGAAGATGTCGGGCGTCAGAATGTACCGACCGGCAATGGCCAGGTTCGAGGGAGCATCCTTTACGGCGGGTTTTTCAACCAGGGTGGTCAGCTCCAGAATCCGGTCGCTCAGGACGTTACCGCCCACGATGCCGTAGCGGTTCACCTTGTCGTGCGGCACTTCTTCCACCGCTATCACCGAGCCGCCGTACTGTGCGTAGGTATCAATCAACTGCTGCGTTACGGGAATTACGGCATCCATGATGGTATCGCCCAGGAGCACGGCAAAAGGCTCATTCCCCACGTGATGGCGCGCATACCGGATGGCATCGCCCAGCCCGTTCAGTTCGCGCTGCCGCACGTAATGCAGGTTAGCCATGTCCGACAGTCGGCGCATCTCATCCAGCAGGAGTTGGTCTTCTTTTTCTTCGAGCCGGGTTTCCAGTTCGTAGTTCCGGTCGAAGTGGTCCTCAATGGCGCGTTTGCCTTTACCGGTAATAATCAGGATATCCTCAATACCCGAATCGACGGCCTCCTGCACCACATACTGGATGGTGGGGCGGTCGATGATGGGCAGCATTTCTTTGGGCTGCGCCTTGGTGGCAGGCAGAAACCGGGTTCCAAACCCGGCCGCGGGAATAACGGCTTTCTTTATCATTTTTGAATGAGTGAATGAGTGAATGAGTAAATGAGCAATCTACGAAATCAGTGAGTATATGCGCCAGCGCCATTCACTCATTCACTCAATCATAATTAAACTACGTATGGCTTGATAACGCGGGCGTTTATTTTTTTGAGTTCTACAAATAGTCGGTTCAGCATGGCATCATCGCGGTACAGCCCAATGATGGACCCGCCCGACCCGGTAAATGAGGACGATGCCCCGCAGGAACGGGCCGTTTCGATCAGTTGCCGGTTGCGGTCGCTGATGGTATAAATCTGGGCCCGGAGGTCGAAATTACGGTTGACCAGTTCGTGCAGGGCATTGGTATCCTGCTGGAGCATGGCTTCGCGGCCCTGCCGGGCCACATCGGCAATGGCACTCATCGTTTCGAGCACCAGCGGTTCGCCTTTGAGCCACCGCGCCCGTACATCGTTATGCACCTGCCCCGATTGTTTGCCGAGGTCGGTGTTGTAGGCAATGTAGAGTTTAGGCAGCAGGTGCGGGTCGATGGGCTCGTACTGACCATACCCCTGACGCTCCATGGTAGCCCGGTCGAAATCCATGTACACGCAGCCCTCGTAACACTGGATAACGCGGTCCTGCAGCCCGGCCGCAATGCCCAGCTCTTCGGTTTCGGTAGCCAGTACCAGGTTGGGCAGTACGGGAAGGGGAATCTCTACCGAGTAGAACTGCATCAACGCCCGGAAGGTAGCTACAATCAGCGCACTCGACCCCGACAAGCCTACCTGACGCGGAATGGAGGTACTGTATCGGATGGAGAAATTCTGATTGGGAAGCCGTATGTGTTCCTTTTCGCAGTATTCCGCAAATTTTTTGATGGCGGCTTTCAGCAGCGGAACGCCCCCGTGATAGCCCAGTGTACTCACGGCGTCGCGCAGGTGGTGCAGACTACGGAAGGTGTTGGTATCCTGCGTCTGGGCCTCAATGTTCAGTTCGGGAGACGGATACAGGGTAACGGATGCGCCAAAATTACGAACGGTGATGGCGATGGTTTTACCAAAAAAACCGTCGGATGGGTTGCCGAGCATACCGGCTCGGGCATAAGCGCGGGTTTCAATAAGCAAAGTCAAAAAGGGGAATTTTCATCCACCGGCTTAATGGAATAATCAATCAGGTGACAAGTTTACAAAAGAATTGGACGTAAAGTGATGTATCCACAAAACCTGTTCCAATAAAAAAGCAACGGCTGCTTTGCCGTTGCTTTTTTACTGACCGGTTGATACCGGTTATGAAGCAGCCCTATTCATCCGTGTCGTTTTTTTCGACGGATTCTTTATCAGCTCCTTTGTAGCCTACATTGTGCGGGTCGTAGCCCTTGTTCGGATCGTCGCCTTCTTCCAGGTAAGTAGCATCGGCCCGGTGCAGTAACGCATCGTCGGACGGGTTTTCGGCAATTTCTCCCAGTTTTTTGGCGGCTTCGTCGCTCATCATCTTTCCTTTCGGTTTTTCGGAGATGGCATCAGCGTCCACATCCCATTCCTGGTCGGTACCCAGGCTCTGGTTGGTAGGCTCTTCAAACCGGCCTTTTTCCACGTTGGCTTCGCGGGTGTCGTGCGTATAATCCCTGCTTTCTGAATCCATGTCCATACCACTGGTTGCCATCATTTCATTGGTGCCAACACCCCCCGACTCGCGACCATAGTCGGAGTTACCGTGTTGGTTTGGGTCTTTGGAATAAAAATCAGCATCTTGTTTATCCGGGTCGAAGGGTGATTGGGTAGCCATAGCGTTTAGTGTCTTTTGGGGTATAACCCGGAATAACAGGCAGATGTTTTGGGAAGGAGGGGCATTCGGAACCGGGAGTCGGGAGCGGGAAGCCTCCGGAGTAAAAACCGAACCGGATGGCTGCCCGCTCCTAACTCCTGCCCCTTAACGCCTTAATTGTTGCAATCAACTCATCATTGGTTTGCTGGAGCAGCGCCATCCGCTCGTTCAGCTGAAAAAGCAGAAACTCTACGTTACGCAATCGCTCTTCGGTCGTGATGGCTGCGGAGGGTGAGTTGAGCACTTTAAACATCATTCCCTCCCCCCGCAACAGCCAGTCGCCGTTGACCTGCGGGTAAGCCACCAGAATTTTCTCGAGCGTATCGTAGCGGGGTTTCAGCCGACCGTGCAGGATATGGTACACTTTTTCGCCCCGATGCTCACCCAGCTGGCGGGCAAATTCGAGAACGCTGACATCGAGCGCGTCGATGAGTTGCTGAAGACGGAGATGAATCATGGCTTTCAGGGAACAGGAGTCTGGCGTTGGGAACGGGCAGGCATTAGTGGCCGGTACATCACGGATTGATACGCCAGTAACGCACCGCTACCCGCTCCGAACGCCCACACCCTAAAAATACACACTACCCTGTAAAATAAATGGCCAGATCAGCCTAAAAATGCTTTGAAAATTACACAAAACAATGTATTTTTAAAGCAGTAAACACAGCCCTTAAAAAGGCAAAAGGGACCGCAAAACGGGTCCCCTGCTTGAACAGTAAACAACAAATACTAATGAACACACAAAACAAAAGCCAAATCGAGACAATTCAAAGCGGTAACGACCAGAAACCGCATCAAAACGCAAATGAGTTGACCGGCGAGGTAGTCAGCAACGCGGCTGTTCGCCGGTACAAATACCTGGAAGGGCACCCCCGGCAGTATCGATTCGATGCCAAAGAAGGTGTGTTCAACATCAACGGCACGGAGAAACTAGGCGGTCCGTCGAACGGCCGTACGCTTACGTTTCAGCCCATTGCCTGGCGCATTTTTACGGATAACATCCTGAATATGGGCACCAAAAACTGGGCGGAGCTCTTCTTCATCGACGACAAGAACTGCGTGTCGGCGATTCTGTTTCACGGGTATTCAGTGGATAACATATTCCGGCTTATCGAACCGCTTTACTACGACGATCTGACGCTGGCCGATGTGGTCATTACGGCGGTGGCCGAAAAGAAGGAAAATACCAAGGTGCAGCCCAAAGGCGTGTACTACATCGCTACGTTCTCCTACAAGATTGCCGATGAGCAGAAAACCACCGAACTGAAGCAGTTTGCGGAATCGGCCAAAATATTCCGGCAGGAAACCCTCACGGACATTGCCAACATCAAAACGGCCATGAACTATTACAACCCGTTCCTCAACCCGGTTGATGAGCCGGAGTTGCTGATAGCAGGTTGATCCGTTCTGTACGGTTCTAATGCAGGCGTAATGCCTTAAAAGCGTTGCGCCTGCTTTCATCCATTCAACGTTATTCCATGATTCATCCCCTTATTTCTCCGCCCAAGTCATCCGCTATTATTAACCCCGGCGACGCGTACCGGGCCTTGTTACGGGTTTCAAACTCCGACCTCACCCGGCTGAAAGAAGAGCATCTCGGCTATAGCAACGGCTACCCGGTGGCAACGCCGTCGGCTCGCTTTATTACCGAAAAGACGAAAGTATTTGGCCGGGCTTTTCATCAGCACCTGCTCGAGCCCGAAACGGTAGGCACCGTTATGGCGCAGCTCCTGCCCGATATGGTTGACCCAACCCTGCCTGTTGACGCCGATGCGCTGGACCCGAACCAGCAAAAGAAGCTGGAGACATTGATGCAGGTAATCCGGCAGGATGGTTTTTGTCGGCGGTATTTACGGCAGTCGGAGCGGGAGCGCATTATATTAGCCACCGAACCCACAACCGGGGTTGCCTGCAAAGCCCGGCTGGACATGGTCTACACCAGTCCAAAACGCCGGAATGCGCTGGTCATTGACCTGAAAACGACTTCTGCCCGCACCCAGGCCCAGTTTCTGGAATCGTGCTATACCTATGATTACGACCGGCAGGCAGCCTTTTACCTCGACAGCCTGCGCAATGCCGATACGGGCGAGTGGGCCGACACCCGGCAGTTTCGGTTTGTGTTCATTGGCATCATGAAACAGAAGCCCCACCGGCTTTTTGCGGTGGATGCCACGTCTATTCCGGGGTTCATGGACTATGGCCGAAAGAAGTACCGTTTCTGGCTCCGCAAATGGCAGGAAGAACGGGCGCAGCCACAGCTTAGTTCGTCGGCCTGGCCGATGAGTGCCTGAGAGTGGTACGGCATTGGGTTTTTGGTTTACGCCGGGCCGCCGATGCGTTTGGCTGACGCAGGCGGTATTAACGCATCGGTCAATCGTAAACCTCACTATTTTAAACCAGCAAAACGGTATGAACGCTTCCATAATAACCCTCACCCCCACCCCGCTCCACTTCGACTGGGGTACCGATGGGCTGGTGCTGTGGATTGAAGAACTGGACGGGGCCAATAGCCTGGCCGACCAGCTGCCTGACGTGATGGACCGCATTGCCTTTGCCATTGAACTGCAAACGGGCTGGGACCACCGCACCGATGGCGATACGCTGCACCCTCTTTACGGCTACCGGCTGCTGCTCCGCGATGCGTCGGGTCGCTGGAACGCCGTCAGAACGGACGAAACCGGCCACTTTCCGGGATTTGGTTCCCCTCGAAGAGATGGACTACGAACGGGCCTATGACCAGGTCATGTGGCTGGATTAGCCTATCATCGTCCGGCAATGGCTACGCAAAAACAAATCCGCCGTATTTTCCAAATACGGCGGATTTGTTTTTGAGGCTCACGCAACGCTGACCGCCCGAATTGCATCTTTCCGGAAAACGAACGCTAAAAAGCCATACACGTATGAAAATGCTCCTTGCCTCCCTCCTGCTTGCGCTTACCGTACTAACCCCCACGCTGGCCCAGAAAACGGTTGACGCCCGGGATATTATGGCCAAAATAAACCGAAAAGAGGCCATTTCGTACCAGAACACAACCATTACCGGCGACCTTGACCTGACTGATTTAGCCAACCGGAAAGAAGTTCGGGGTGACCAGAACAGCTACCTGAGTACGGTTGACGTGCCGCTCACCTTCAAGAATTGCACGTTCAAGGGCAAATTTCTGGCGTATCGCAGTGAAGACAATGACCGGCGACTTATGAGTTGGAACAACACGGTGTATAATACCAATTTTACCGAAGCGGTTATCATCGAGGATTGCCAGTTTGCCGACGATGCCGCTTTTAAGTATTCAACCTTTAGCCAGCGGGCCAGCTTTTCCGGCAATACCTTCCGCAACGATGCGCTGTTCAAGTACGCCAAATTCGATGAACCGGCCGATTTCAGTGGCTCCACCTTCCGGGGCTACGCGGATTTTAAATACACGAAATTTAACGAGCCTTCTTTTTTTCGGAATGTAGCTTTCGAACAGCCTGCCGATTTCAAGTACACGAAGTTTGACGAGCGCGTCGATTTTAGCCAGGCCCGGTTTACCAGCAACGCCGATTTTAAATACACCCACCTCCCACGCGGCACCAATTTCAGCAACGCCCGCTTCGAGGGGTCGACCGATTTCAAGTACACCACCCTCGACGGCCGGAAATTCTCCCCCAACCGGCAGTAATTAGCGTGACTCCCGTCATGAATCAGCCCCACCAAAATTGTTTGGTGGGGCTGATTCATAATGAACCGTTTTAACGCGTAACAGGGCCACCCATCAGCGGGAGGCTACTGCCTTTTGGGTGGTCGATTTCACTAGCCCCTTTACCTGAATTTTAAATAACGATGGCCAGTTCTTACCCGTGATGTACAGGGCATTTTGGGCGGGTTGGTAAGCAATGCCATTCAACACGTTCTGGTCCGTATCGATGGGTACCAACGCAGACGAGTCGATCAGTAATTCACCAACCACTTTGCCCGATTCGCCATCAATCTTCACAATCCGGTTGCTTTGCCAGATGTTCGCCCAAACGAAGCCGTTTATGTACTCCAGTTCATTCAGATTCATGACGGGGCCTTTATTATCATAGACAACCACTTCGCCCGTTTTTTGAAAGTCTGTGGTATAAAAATGCAGCTTATTCGACCCATCACTCACAATCAGCGTGGTGTCCCGGTGGGTAAGCCCCCACCCCTGGGTATGGTAAGTAAGTGTTTTGTCAGGAACCAGATTCAGGGTGTACCGAAAGCATTGCCCCGATGTCCAGGTCAGCTGATAAATAGTATCCCTAACGATGGTGATGCCTTCCCCAAAGTGTTGGTTGGGCAGGGAAACCGATTGGAGAACAGTGCCCGTCAGCAAGTCTACTTTCATCAGCCTTGACTGCCCATTCTGGCCGGTCCCTTCATATAAGGCTCCCTTATAAAACTCAAGCCCCTGAATGAAGCTGTCAGGCTGGTGAGGGTACGTCTGCAATACGGAGTAAGTAAGTTTTTCGGGTTTCACATCCGACCAGAGTTCAACGGTTAAGGTGTCAGTCGTCTTTTTGCCCCCACTGGTTGTGCCATCAACGACCAGTTGGTGTAACCCAGTTGTTGCGTTTGCCGACGCAAACGATACGCTGCTTTCGGTCAGATGAATCCGAGGAATCGGCTTGTTATCCCATACGTACAGTCACCTGGTTTAGTGGTTCACTCAACTGGACCAGAATCGAATCGCCAAGGATAAAAGCTGGTTTTGAGAGAACGGCTACGGGTGGTGTAGCCTGGTCGGCCGTCGTTTCTACGACTGTTCGTTTGTTCTGGCAGGCGGCTACTATCGTCAGGCCAATCAGCAGGAAAACGGGGGCAAACGGGGAATTAACCTTCATACATTGGTGGATGTACATACCTATTCATCACACAACTTGCGGTGAATAGCGCAAATTTATCATTCCAGCCCCTCATTTTTTAACTTCAGTGCCCTAATTTAGTTAGTCAGAAGATGACCATCAATAATACGCTGTTTTGAAACGAACTACCAAGATTATCATCGCCGTTGTTGCCCTGCTGGTTATTGCCCGTCTGTTGCTCCCGTATTTCGTGCTGCGCTACGTGAACAAATCACTGGCCGACATGGAGGGCTATACGGGTCATGTTGACGATATCGACATTCACCTGGTTCGGGGTGCTTACCAGATCGATGAGCTGCGCATCCGGAAAGTGAACGGGAAAATAAAAGAGCCGTTCCTGTACATCCCCAAGACCGATTTGTCGGTCGAGTGGAAATCACTGTTCAAGGGTAAGCTGGTCAGCGAAGTAGAATGCTACCAACCTGAAATCAACTTCGCTTTTAGCGAAAGCGACGCCGGCAGCCAAACCGGCGAAGAGGTAGACTGGACGGTTTACCTGATGAGATTATTACCCATCAGCATCAACCGGTTTGCCGTAATCGACGGAAAAGTGAACCTGACCAGTCTGATTACCCAGCCCCGTTCCGACTTATCCCTCCAGCATTTTCAGGGCGAAATCCGAAACATCCGGAACGTCAACGATGAGCAAAAGGCGTTACCCTCCCCGGTAACCGCTTCCGGGAATGTACTCGGCTACGGAGGGAACATGAACCTTACGGCCAATACGAATCTGCTGAAAGTAGTGCCGGACTTCGATTACAACCTTGAGTTTACAGACATTCAACTGGTAAAGCTCAATCCCTTAGCCCGGGAATACGCCAATGTAGACTTCAACCGGGGGACGGTGAGCGTGTACAGCGAGATGGCCATGCTCGACAAAAAAATGAACGGGTACATTAAGCCGCTAACCAAGGACATGCAGATTTTTAAGCTGGATGAGAACAAAGGGCGGACGGTAGGGCGTTTTTTCACCGAACTGCTGGCTCAGCTTGGTACCGGTGTGCTGAAAAATCAAAAGCTCGATCAGGTAGCTACCCGTATTCCGCTGAATGGTACGATAGATGACGTTAAATCCGCCGTTTGGCCAACCATTTTTGGTCTGCTGCGTAACGCTTACGTCGAAGCCTTCCGGGGTGAGTTCGACAATAACATCACCCTGAAGGATGCGTTCAAAAGCGTAAAGGAGGATTTTAAGGAAGCACGCGCCGAACGGAAAGCCGAGCGTAAACAAAAACGGGCCGAACGGAAGGCCGAGCGGCAGCAAAAACGAGAACAGCGCAAGAAAGCTAACAACTAAAAATGGCGGCTCCTGCACAGGGATTATTATAACCGCCCCCATGCAGAAGCCAACCGGTAAAAATTACTGATTCTTTTTGGCATCTTTAGCCGGATACCGGTTCCTCCCTTTGCGTACGCCCGCGTCCTTCTGCATCCGGTACGTAGGGATGTTGCTGTTGCCACTCTGCAATTTTTGCTCCCGCGTGGTTTGGGGTAACGGTTTGGTCGCCGAAGCGGCCATAGGCTTGGTCATCCTGGTAGCCGATGAAGCCGACGTTGATTTTGTGGCACCACCCTTTGGCGTTTGGGGCGTAGTCTGGCCCAGAACAGTTGTGGCTAGCAGCAGCGAGCCGATCAGTACGTTAATCATGGCGTTGAGTTGATCGTATGTTTTGACTAAAAAACCACTGGCATTGGTCATCCAGCAGCGTATCAGCACAACGCCAAAGAACGCCCAAAAGTTATCCTTTTTTCGAGGTTGCCACTGTCCGTTAAAGCAGTTTCGGAAAAGAACGGACAACCGTATTCGCTATCACTGCACCAGCCTTACCGCTGGTAGGAAAATTTCAGGATATACCCCTTCTTGCCGTCGCCTTCGCTGGCAATGAACAGGTCACCATTGGGGGCAAAACAAATGCCTTCGGGCTGGCGGAACAGCGTGGGGTCCAGCGGTTCGGAATATATGATTTTGGCCTGTCGGCTGGTAATGAGCAGTCGTTTTCCGGCGGAGGTAAGCATGTACCATTCGCCCGTTATGGGGTGTACCGCAATACCCGATGGCTTGTAGGTTTTGGGGTCGATACCGGCCGCTTTGAGTTGGGCATCATTGAGACTCATGTCTTTGTAGACCGTCCGGTTCAGCAGGTCGAATGAGTAAACCGCCTTATCACTCGATCCTTTCCCATTTTTAACGGCAATCAATAGCCGTTTGGTTTTTGGGTTGTAGCCCAGCCCTTCCACTTCGGTTTTTGCGGGCAAATCCGTTTTGGTACGGCCGATTTGTGCCGACTCGGGAGCGAACCGGAACAAACTCCCGTTGCTTTCGAGCACATACACTTCATCGTTTATGTACTCGATACCCTCAAAATCGCCGTAGCCGCCAAAGCCGAAATCCTTCACCACGTTCTTTTTCTGCGTATCGTACACGTACACGACGGCCTCTTCATCCTGTACGCAAAGTAGTTGGTTTTCCTTAAAGTACGTCAGGCCCGATATTTCTGTCAGTACCTTCGGCAGCGTGTACGTTTCCGCAGGGCCGTAAGCTGGTAGGGCAGTTTAAACGATTCTTCCAGCGTATCCGCTTCGGGTCGGTCGTTCTTTTTTGCTGCGGGGCCACAACCTGCCACCAAGAGCAGCGTAGCCAGTAGAAGACGGTTCATGGGTGTTTGACAAGGGTTGGTTTAAAAACAGATGCTGGTTGTAGAACACGGCGCAGCAGCCGAACGGTTCACACACAAACATGCCCGGTTCTGGCGCTAATTGCCGTCAGAACCGGGCATGTTTGTGTGCTGCATAAGGGGACTATGGCAGCCAGGCCGCCATTACCCTCCGTCAGCCCTTATTGATAGAGGGAAATATACGTAGGCCTGGCCTGTTTGGCAAACGAATAGTCAAACACCTGATAACCAACCAAACGAATATTGTTTTTACCCGTAAAATTAGCCGCATTGAACTGGTTCATAATGTCGGCATAGGCGTCATCGAAGGAGTGATTCTGGCCGCTGACACTGTAGTAATCCTGCATAAATTCGGGTTCGGCACTAAACAGTACGATGATATCCATTACCCGGTTCTGGCTTTGGGCCGCTTTGCCAATCGTAGACAGGCGGCTCTGCATATACCCGAACTGGGGGTTGAGCCGGTAGTCGTGCACCATAATGCGGTCCAGCCAGCGTACCAGCGTTTTGGCTTGTTGCAGGTCCTGCCCCGTAGGATTCTGGAACCACCCAATATACGCTTCGGTCGTTATTGGGGGCGAGGCAGCTCTTGCCTTATTACTCATGCTTTGCAGGATAGCCGTATAGCAGCTAAAATTGCAGGACGGCCCATTGTTCCACCACTCATTCTCCAGGTTGTAGGTCGTAAACCGCTCGTTCAGGTTGGTTCTGGATGCATCATAACTGGCGTTCTGCTGAAAATTAGCCGCCGTTCCCCGTACGGCGGCCACCTGATTAATACCGTAGGTGACTCGGGCTTTCTGCATGAACAGGGCTAAATCCGTGTACCGTTCATTACCCATCACCGTGTTAAGGTCGTATAAACTAAGGGCGTTCATGTTGTTGCTCACGCACCAGTTGAGCAATGAATCTTCCCGAACGGTGTTGCCAAGGATAGCGTTAAACCCATCTACATAAATACCCCGGTAGGCGGGTGGCGCCACGACGGCTCTACGGGCTGATTCGGCAGTACGAGGAGCCACAGGGTCAATTATATCTAACTGGCAGCCTGCCAGCATAACCAGTGATAAAAGCAATGTAACGGGTAAAGCGTATTTCATAATTGTCCAAATCAACGATGTTAAGTAACCTTACTAGTAAAAGTATAAAGAAGTATGTATTTAACAGTTACATGAAGCTACTTAAATAAATAATATAGAAACTTTCTCCTAAACTTATCCTACGGGTTATCTGAGCCAGCGTCTGTAAGGGACTCCTCCAAAGACGTTCCTACCTGTTTCAACGCACCAAGGGTATCGAGCTGATCGGGACGGGGTGTTTGATTAAGCAACTGTTTAACCTTATCCTGTAGTACTTGTATCATGGGTTGCAGCCTGCTGACCAGTCGTTCCGTTGACGCACCGGAATCGGCTACTGCCAGTCGGACCTGTGATGCTTCCAGTTCTTTTTTACTCTTTCTTAGTTCAAAATGGGTGTTCACCAACCGGGCCAGGGCCTGCAACGATAGCAATTGGTTCTCCGTTAAGGTACGCGGGCGGCTATCAATTACACACAACGTACCTAATGGATACCCTTCAGGATTAACTAAAGGCACACCAGCGTAGAAAACAATTTTGGGCTGACCGGTAGTCAATGGATTATCCGAGAAGCGTTCATCCTCCCGTGCATCAGGAACAACCAGAATCTCGCTCGGATTCAAAATGGCGTGCGCACAGAAAGAGTAATCTCGTGGGGTTTCATCCGGTGCGATCCGTTGTTTAGATTTGAACCACTGCCGGTTTTTATCTACTAAACTGATCAATGAGATTGGCGTACGACAGATTTCAGAAGCGAGTCGTGTTATATCGTCGTAAATATCTTCAGGCAACGTGTCCAGCAGATCATATCCCGTCAGGGCTTCGAGTCTGGCTGATTCGTCTTCCGGTATTGGAGCAGATTTCATTGGCGTAAAGAAAGTAAATTACTCAGTTCACGTGAACTGCGATTTTTTTTCACAGATTTTTGAGTCAATTACCCGGCTGCGGCACGCCAATTGTCTCTAAAGGGTAGTGGCTGTAAACACCCGGTCACTACGGGGTCAATAAGTTAGTAGGTCGCGGTCAGGTAGTAAATGAACCGTAAAGTAAATCTGTTTTCCCCCATTCCAATATGAATCCATTGAACCAGCAGGGCGCTCCGGTAGTTGGTTCGTAATTTCATCAAATGGGTAGCTACTCATCCTATGTTACTGACTTTACTTTTTACCCTCAACAATGAGTGGTAGCTTTATATCGATTACACATTGTACATACGGGCAGACTAACTAGATTGTTCAGACGTAAAAAGTAACAAAAAGCAACAAACGTTAGACCAATTCCTGCCTTTGGCGATCATTTAGCTGATGAAACTAACCATCCGGAACCAGACTATCCGTATTGCGCTGTTTACCGGTTTTGGCCTGGCCATCATCCTGTTAACCATTCGCCATTATTACGAAGCCACTACCTTTAGCAGCGTACGCAGCGGCAGTGAGTCTGTCATTCAAACAATTGCCGTTCTGAACAATGCCATCGAATTAACAACAGAACTCGGCTATCCGCTCTACGCCCAGCTATCCGATCCAACTGCCCAGGCTATATTGCGGGCAAACCAGTCTGCCCGTACAAAAGCGGCCATACGACCACTGCTCGACTCGCTGGTTACCCTGACGCAAGACACCCCCGAATTCAACTCACTAGCCCGTCAATTACAGGCTGAGGCTGCCGTTGTACTACAGGCCAATGTAGTCCGGAACTCCGATGAGGCCAGCCAAAAAATCCAGCAGTTAGTGCGGATGCTGCGAACGTTTCGGCTGGCCCTGAGTGACAGCCTGTTGAGTAATCAGCAGCAGATTAGCGGTCACATTGCGGTTATGCGAACGCTCAACACCATTGTTGACGGTGTACTGCTACTACTTGCCACTGCGCTGCTGATCGTTTTTTACCGCTACATGCTACGCCGGGAGCGGCTCACCAAACAGGTAATTGACCGTCAGAAAGAGCTTACTCAGTATCTGGAGGCCATTCCGGAAGGCGTTATTGTGCTGAACACGGAGAAACAACTTGTTTATACCAATCAGGCCGCCCAGCGGATGCTGACTATTCTCCCGACTGAATCAAACCTGTACCTGTCTGACCTCGCCCGGCGGTTTCGCCTGGCCTATGCCGATTCAAAGAAACCGTTTCAGCCGGATGATATCCCGTTAAGCCGGGCCCTGAAGGGGGAGATTGTGTCAACGGACAATATGTTGCTGGAAACGAAAAACGGCTCCCGAATTGTATCCTCACAAGCCCGCCCCCTGTACAACCGGGAAGACGAGCTGATCGGGGCTATTTCCATCTTTCGCGATATTACCGAAGCAAACCAGAAAGAGCAGGAACTACAGCAGGCCCGTACCATTGCGGAACAGTCGTTGCAGGAGCGGGAAATTTTCCTGGCCAATATCAGCCATGATATCCGAACGCCCCTGAACGCCATACTGGGCTTTACGGAACTCCTTCGGCAAAAACGAATGGCGCCCGATGAACAGGACTACCTGCATGGTATAAAGCTATCGGGGAATAACCTGCTGGCCCTGATCAATGAGTTACTGGATATATCCCGAATTGAGTCGGGGCAATTGGTGCTGGAGCCCGTCCCTACGGCTACCAGTGAACTGATTCAGACCGTAGAAACCCATCTATCGGGCAGAGCCGGTGCGAAAGGACTACAGTATGAGGTGCGTGTAGATCCGGCTGTTCCTCCGGTTTTACTGGCTGACCCCTTGAGGCTGACCCAGGTCTTGTTGAATATCTGCACGAATGCCGTCAAATTCACCAAAGATGGGCTTGTTACCCTGAGTGTGTATCCGGAGCCTTCCAGCCAGCCCGGGCCAGTAACGCTGGTGTTCTGCATCGAGGACTCGGGGGGGGGTATGACCGACGAAAACCTGGCCCATATTTTTAACCGGTTCAGCCGCGTATACTCGGATGATCTGTTCCGGTCGGCGGGTACGGGGTTAGGTATCAATATAGCCCAGAGCCTGGTAAGCCTGATGGCTGGTACAACCGATGTAAAAAGCACCTTAGGGAAGGGCACTACCTTCACCATCCGGATACCGTTCGGCATACCTCAAACAAGTGAGCCAGTACCGGCTATAGCGCCCCTCCCCCCGTCGGCTCCACCACGTACGCCCTCCCCGCCGGTCAACCATTGATGTACTGGTCGTTGAAGACAATGAAATGAACCAGAAAGTACTGGAGGGTTTTATGATGCGCTATCAACTCAAGCCAGTAATCGCCAACAACGGCCTCGAAGCCGTGGCTATTCTGGCAAACAGGACGTTCGACCTGATCCTGATGGACATTCAGATGCCGGGGATGGACGGCTACACCGCCACGAAAACGATTCGGCAAGACCTTGCCCTCAATACACCCATCATTGCCATGACCGCCTATACCATGCCGGGCGAACGCGAACGCTGCCTGGCTACCGGCATGAACGCGTACCTGGCTAAACCCGTGCGCATGGAGCAGATCGACGAAATTCTGGCCCTGTTTGCACCGGAATTGGTGCTGCCTGCCGCTGCCAGCCTGGATGTACATACGGCAAATACGGAGAAAGAACTCATTGACTGGGCGTACCTGAATGAGGTTACAGACGGCGACAATGAGTTACTAGCCGACTTACTTTCGTTGTTTACCCGGGATTTACCCCAGTATCGACAGGCATTATTTGGTGCAATTGAGGTTCAGGACCGTCCTGCGTTTAATCAGACCGCCCATAAATTCCGTTCTTCGCTCAATTCACTGGCGATGCTGAGCCTGGCAGAGCGTTTAAAAGAAATGGAAAGCGAAGGCCAGGAATTTAACCTTACCTTAGCCGCCCGGTTAGCGGGCCTGTTTCAGGCCATTAATGACGGCCTCGGTACACTGGAAAACAAGCTGGAATCAGATGTTATCAAATGATGAGTATATGTGTATATAAATAACATATTTCACCGAAAAATCAATATTACTATACACAATGGCTATAGTAAATATAGTTATTGTTAACTTTATTCTATGGAAGGTGAGTTAATGGGTAAGACATATACTATTTTAATTGCTGAAGACGAAGCACTCGTACTTGAAAATGTTGACTTATCGACTACAGAAAGAAGGCTTCACGGTACTGGCAGCCAGTGATGGTAAACAGGCGCTGGAGTTGCTTCGGACCACAACGCCTGACCTGGTCATTACCGACCTGATGATGCCTTATCACAGTGGACTGGAAGTGCTGGAGTACGTAAAAAAATCACTCAGCAGCCGCATCCCGGTTCTTGTCCTTTCAGCATCCGGTCAGGAGCAAACCGTTTTAAAAGCCTTTAGTCTCGGTGCCGATGATTTTGCCCTGAAACCCTTCAGTCCCAATGAGTTAGTCAGCCGTGTCCGAAAGCACCTGAAAAGCCGTTAGCCGCCCCTACTGATGCGCATAAGCCACACTGACTGGATAGCGGATCTCGAGAATACCTGGTTAGACTCCCTGGGCCCTTTTCAGTTACTCTTACTGACACTGGTCGTTATTTCGACCCTGACGGCTGTTTTTTTGGTAGTTCACGTCATCGTGCTGATGCTGATTCGTAACCGCAGGAAACGGTGGGCCGATGCTCTGCAGGCACGAATTGAAGACAGAATAGCCATTTGGCTGGCGGGCGATTATTCGATTCAGGACCTGATTAGTATTCTTCAGGAAGAGATAAAAGAAGACCCACGGGCCAGAAAAACGATCCTCAACGTGGTTTTTGCCACCAGTAAGCTATTCCGGCAGGAGGGGCAGGATGCCCTGCGCCAGCTGCTTACCGGCCTCAACCTCCATCAGCTTTGTTATGAACTCCTTAAAGACCGGTACTGGTATCAGCAGGCCTATGCTACTCAAATTATTGGTCAACTCCAGCTGGAGCAGGCCCTCCCCCTGTTGAAACGTAAACTCAAAACAAAAAACAGTACGCTCCGGCTCGAACTAATTACCGCGATGATTGCCCTGGGGGACCAATCCTGGCTACAGGAAATTGATTACACCAGCGCGCCCCTGTCCGACTGGGAGCAGATCGTACTGCTGGAACGATTCCGGCGACTGAACACCGACCAGCTCCCCCCGTTCGAGATCTGGCTAACGTCTGCCTACACAGGCTGGGTACTCTTTGGCGTTCGCCTTTGCCGCCATTTTAACCGATTCGATCAGGTGCCGGAACTGGGGAACCTGCTTCAACACCCGGACACGAAAGTACAGATGGCGGTACTGGATGCCTTCGCCTATTTCGGCTCACCCGAAGCCCTCCCCTTCCTGATCCAATACATGCACCAGGCAACCGGCCATCCGCTTTGCACTACCCTGAGGGTACTGGGTAACCAGGGTGATTCTGACCTCATAACGCTACTTGTTCCCTACACAACCCATACGGACCCAGCCGTTCAGCTAAGTGCGCTGAGTGCCCTGAAGGAAACGGGACTAACGAAAATCGAACTCGGCCAGCTAAGCTCTGATCCCCGGTTTATAGACCATC
>CAWARB010000005.1:0-94089 GCA_963784335.1 uncultured Cytophagales bacterium
ACCGGAATGGGAACAGTTACGCGAAGCGGCTTCGCAGATAAAAAACTATGCCCTCTCCAACATGCACGATTTGCTGGAGCAGTTTGAACAGAACGCCATTAAAAACGGCATCACCGTTCACTGGGCGGCCGATGCGGATGAGCATAATAAAATTATCCACGACATCATCCAGAAAGCCGGGGCCAACCGCATGGTTAAGTCGAAGTCCATGCTGACGGAAGAATGTCATCTGAACGATTACCTGACCCGGCATGGCATCGAGGTAATTGACAGTGACCTGGGCGAACGCATTGTGCAGCTGCGGGGCGAACCGCCCTCCCATATTGTGCTGCCCGCTATTCACCTGACCAAAGCCGAGGTAGGTGATACGTTTCACAAACACCTGGGTACCGATGCCGGCGCCACTGACCCGCAGTACCTGACCGAAGCCGCCCGGCAGCACCTGCGCGACACGTTTCTGACCCGCAAAGTAGCCCTCACGGGTGTTAATTTTGCCCTGGCCGAAACGGGTGGCTTTGTGGTTTGCACCAATGAGGGCAACGCCGATATGGGCGTTCACCTGGCCGACGTGCATATTGCAGCCATGGGCTTCGAAAAAGTCATTCCCCGCGCGGAGCACCTGGGCGTTTTTCTGCGCCTGCTGGCCCGCTCGGCCACGGGGCAACCCATCACCACGTTTTCCAGTCACTTTCACCGGCCCCGCCCCGGTCAGGAGATGCACATCGTCATTGTCGATAACGGACGCAGCCGGCAACTGGGACGGCCCGATTTCCGGAATTCGCTGAAGTGTATCCGGTGCGCGGCCTGTTTGAACACCTGTCCCGTTTACCGCCGGTCGGGTGGTTTCAGTTACCACAGTGCCGTTGCGGGACCAATTGGGTCTATTCTGGCCCCTAACCTGGATATGAAGTTAAACGCCGACCTGCCCTTTGCCTCCACGCTTTGCGGGTCCTGTACCAACGTGTGCCCCGTAAAGATTGACATTCATGACCAGCTCTACAAATGGCGGCAGGTATTGATGCAGGAAGGATATGGACCGGGGAGCAAAACGGCCGCCATGAAAACGATGGCTACCGTACTGGAGTCGCCCCGGTTGTTCCGCATAGCGGGTAAAGTAGGGCGTGGTGTGCTTCGGTTTGCCCCCGTTGCGGTCGAGAACAAGTTCAACCCCTGGTATAATCAGCGCGAAATGCCCGAACCACCCGCCGAAAGCTTCCGTGATTGGTACATCAACAACAAAAAATCATGACCACCCGCGATCAGATGCTGGCTACTATCAAGGCAAATCAGCCCGCCGTATTGCCTCTGCCTACCCAGTTTACCTTCGTATCGACTTTCCCGGACCTGACCCGGCAGTTTGTCGATATCCTGACTTTTGTGGGTGGCACGTGCTGTCTTACTGCCCGATATGGCTGCGGTTAAACAGCATTTACAGGCGCAGTACGCTGGCCTGTCCCACGTAGGAACTACGGTTCCTGCCCTGGCGGGTTTCGCGGATATGACACTGGACGTGGCTGACCCGCACGAATTGGCCGGACTCAATCTGGCGATCATCGAGGGGACCGTAGCCGTGGCCGAAAACGCAGCCATCTGGGTTGATGAGCGTCAGTTACCGCAGCGTGTGGTGCCCATGATTACGCAACAACTGGTGATTATTATCCGTCAGGCTACCATTGTTCCCAATATGCACGACGCCTATAAGCAGATACAGGTCGATGCTACCGGATTCGGTACGTTCATCTGCGGCCCCTCCAAAACCGCCGATATCGAGCAGAGTCTGGTTATCGGCGCGCACGGCGCCCGGTCGCTGCTGGTTTGTATTCTTCCCTGAACGAATACGGTACCGTGCGTTTCATCCGTACGAAACGGGAGTTATACAAAACGAGAAGAACCAGGTGGCCTTACGGTAAAATTCAGCGGTTTTTACTTTTTGAGTAGAAATGACTCCCGAATGGTCATTCTACTAACTAATCCCTAGTTAATCATGTACAAAAAAATTCTTTTATCTGCCCTTATTGGCTTTTGCTAGTTTACTCTCCGTTAATAGCCTGGCCCAGTCGAAAGATGAGGAAGCCCTTGGCAAGGCCGTTGAGCAATTGCGCTTACTGATGATTAACCCCGACAAAGCGAAACTGGAAGCCCTGGCTACCAATCAGCTAACGTACGGGCATTCGACGGGAAAACTGGAAGATAAAGCGGCTTTTGTTGAAGCCCTCACCAGTGGTGCGTCCGATTTTATAAATATTAATCTCACTGACCAAACCATCACCGTAGTCGATAATACCGCTCTCGTTCGGCACAACCTTTCGGCCGACACGCGAACGATGGCAAGCCAGGAAAGGCTAACCTAAGCGTACTGTTAGTCTGGATTAAACAAAAAGGGAGCTGGCAGCTCCTGGCCAGGCAGGCGGTAAAGATTTAGAATTGGATTCGGTAAACACAAAATAAGTCCACCAGGTATCTGGTGGACTTATCCGGTATATCCTATGATAAAACATAACGAAAACAAACATACCGGGTTATTAACCACTAACCTTCCTGAACTCACCTGCCTGCCCCCCCTTCCACAAAGGCTAAGCAGCCGGATGGCCCACTCACCGCGCTGGGTCAATTACGCCCCTATGTCTACCTGGTCTGCGTCAGTTGCAATGAACTATCGTTGATTTCAAACGTGTGTTTTTTCAACATGTTAATTACTTCGGCACCTGCCAGCAGAGCCGGGCCATAGCCGTGCGCGGCATACGGATTGATGGGCCGATAGTAGTAAAAGGCCGGGTCGAAACCCATACCGGTGCCCACACAAACACCCTCTACCTGTCCACCCTGCGTAACCTTGGTCGCTACTGCATTCCAGCCCAACAGTGTTGCCGGCGCGTACGCCAGTGGATCGAGCCACCCCCGGTTTATAGCCCGCGCAAAAGCATACACGTAGATGGCCGTGGCCGATGTTTCCAGGTAGGAGTCATGTCGATCGAGCAGTTGATGCCAGAAACCGGTGCCCGATTGCTGCGCGGCCAATCCTTTAGCGTGTGCTTTCAGCAAATCGAGAATCGCCGGCCGGCCGGGGTGGTCTTCGGGCAGTACATCCAGCAATTCCACGGCGGTTAGAATGCCCCAGCCATTAGCGCGGCCCCAGTGAAACTCCGGATGCACAGCCATTCCTTCCACCCAGCCGTGCATATAAAGACCTTTCTGGGTGTTGAACATTCGTTTGGCAAACTGCGTAACCTGCTTCACGGCTTCGTCGTAGTACTTTTTGTCCCCCGTCAGTTTCCCCATCTGTGCCAGGGCAGGTACACTCATGAACAAATCATCCAGCCAGAGCGTGTTGGGTTGCGGGCGATTTCGGGCCAGCGTACCATCGGCTAGCCGGAACTCCTTCGTCTGGATGTAGTCGATGAAATTATCAATGAGAGGTCGTACATCCGCTTTTACCCCGCCCGCCCTGCTGGCTTTGATCATAGCGGCACACATGGCCCCGGCATCATCGAGCGCGTGCGGTGCCAGTACGCCCCGCATGGGTGTGTTGGCTTTTGGGTCTGCCAGTACCTGCGCGCGAAAATAAGGAACCTGATCGGCGATAAACTGAAGACGTTTGTTGGTGTACGCGGCATAGCGGGCGTCACCGGTTGCTTCAGTAGCCGCCAGCATTCCCATGTATGTAACGCCCCACTCGTAACTGATAAGCCGAAAGTCGCCCGGTTTGAACATAGCGTTTGGATTGAACGGCTTACCCGGCACCAGGTCCTTCTTCGTTTCTTTATCGATGAGCTGCGTGGGTGTGTTGGCGTCCAGGTAGGTATAGATCCGACGAATTACGCCCGTTACTTCCTCAATTTTGGGCTGTCCGTACGGAACCGGGTAATCGGGCTGCAACAGGTGCAGGGGCGTAGTTGAATCGTTGGCTTTGGGCTTAACCGATTGGGCCTGGATCACTCCACTCGTAAGCGAACCCACGGTTACTAAACCAGAAAACAAGATGGAAAGGCAGGCGTTACTCACAGAAATAGACATAATAAAGGCGACAAAGCGCTTAAGGGTAGTGTATCAGATTATCTGAATGAGTAAATAATTTATGGGGCATACCCTTTTCGGTTACCTGCGCGGCACCCCGTGCACGAAGCCATCCATAAACTAATTTTTACCCCCTACCAAACGGACCGTGGTTACTTGGGAAAGTATAACCGGAACGTAGTCCCTTTATCGACCTGACTATCGACCTCGATGGAGCCTTTGTGGCTATTGATAATATTCTGCGTAGCGGTCAGCCCGAGGCCCATACCACCCGATTTGCCCGTAAAAAACGGGTCGAACAGCCGTTGCCGGTGTGCTTCGTTGATACCGCCACCATTGTCGCTCACTTCCACGCACAACCGGTTAGATTCAGTGCAGGAAGTTTTGACGGATAATATACCCTTACCTTCCTCCATAGCCTCGACGGCATTGACCAGAATATTCAGCAGGGCGGTTTTAACCTGGTCCCGGTCAAGGAGCGCACTGCAATCATCGGAGGAAAACTGGGTTTCCAACCGCATTCGTTTCAGCTTGATCCGGTCGCTGACGAGTTGTAATGTTTCTTTGACGATTTGGTTGAAGTCCTGCTTTTTTCGATCCAGATCGCGCGGTTTGGAGGAGTTGAGCATTTCGGTAATCAGCAGCCCGATCCGATTCACATTACGCCCGATGATATCCGTAAACATCGTTATGTATTCATCATCCGTATCCAGTTCATCTTTAAGCTGCTCCAGTGCCAGGCTAAGGTTGGTGAGTGGATTACGAACTTCATGCGCAATACTACGGGCAATTTTGCCGGTCATGCTCAGCTTTTCGGCCATAATCAGGTCTTGCTGGGCGCGCTTCTGATCGGTGATATCCCGGACAATTCCCTGATACCACTTTGGGTGGCCAACCACATCTTCTACCGACCAGACCGAAATCAGGCAAACCCGTTTGTGCCTGTTTTTATTGATCAGCGTTGCTTCAAAATCCTTGATCTGACCATGCTCACGGACGTTGAAACGCAGGTTACGCAGTTGGTTCAAATCATCGAAAAGGCGGGCGGGATTCAGGTACAGCAGTTCTTCCCGCGTGTACCCCAGCAACCGTTCGATCGACGAGTTGGCATCCTGAAAATGCAGTTGATCATTGGCAACGAAAATAGCGTCGATGGACCGCTCGAACAGCGTACGGTATTTATTTTCTTTCAGTGCCACCTCCGCCAGCACACTGGCCTGCCGGAGCGCATACCGAATACTGCGCCCCAGAAGCTGGGCATCAATACGACCTTTCACCAGGTAATCGGCAGCCCCCAGTTCCAGGGCCGACTGATCGACGGTCAGGTCATCCTGCCCCGTCAATAAAATCATTGGGGCCCGGCACCCGAGCCGGAATGCTTCCTGAATAAGGTCAATTCCGGTATAGGGACCCAGTCGGTAATCGACCAGGTAAACGTCGTGTTGCTTTTTGTTGATGGCCGGGATGGCCAGTTCGTAGCTATCCACCCAATCGAGCCTGATGGATGCGTTTTCTTTCGCTGAAACCAGGGCTTTTGTAAGCAGATAATCGTCTTCGTCATCTTCGATTAACAATATATTAATCGTTTCTTTTTCCTTCTCCGTATTATTGAGTCTGACCATAACGGGTAATGGGCAATTGAAAGGCAAATAAACAGGGTACGCAACCAGTGGCAGCCATAACCGCTTTGATGCCGGGGGTAAAACGTATTTACGGCAATTTGACCGTATCCAGCCAGTATGTTTTTAACGCATCGACCATTTCTACCAGGCGGTTAAAATTAAATGGTTTCGTCACGAACGAATTAACGCCTAGATTATAGGTTTTCAGCACATCTTCGTCGGCGGAGGAAGTCGTCATGACAACTACGGGTAACCGGCGCAGCTTTGGGTCATCTTTAATTTCACCTAAAGCCTGAAATCCATTTTTACGGGGCATGTTCAGGTCTAAAATCAACAGATTAGGCCAGGGGGCATTTTGATCGTTATACCGGCCATAGCGATACAGATACTCCATCAACTCCTCACCATCCTCAACGAATTTAATCGCCTGGGCATAACCGCTCTGACGAAAGGCTTTTTCGACAAACAGTCGGTCATCAGTGTCATCATCTGCAATCAGAATAGTCATTGAGTTAAGTATTGTTTTACGGTGCACATCCGGTAACGATAGTTACCGATTAAATTCCAGGGTTCAGCCTGTAAGTGGTTTGGATGACTCTCTTTCGTACAAGATGGATAACAGCCAGTACAGACGTCCACTACCTCCCAAAATTAATCAAAAACATCGTTGGTAATACCGACTCGTGCGTCCGTAAAAAAAGTAAATGGGTATTTTTCGGGCGGTGAGTTGACGCTACACTGTCAGCACCTCTGAACGTTTGTATCTACAGGTTGGGGAATATATTACTCGTTTTTTGGCAATAACATGCTTATCAGAAACCGGTAGCTTTCAGCGTAATCAACGGATAATGAATCAAATAGCACGAAGACGCATCATAATGGCGGTTCTGGCACGAAATTGAGTCAATGCCACGAGAGAGCAGCACACGTAGGCTCTTTTCACTATTCAATAGATGGCATGAAAAAGTCAGTTAAAGTATTAAGTATGATTACCGTTCTTGCAACGGGGATTTTTACGTTGAATTCGTCGGATGCCGTAGCCCAGGGTATTACACGGGTTGGCGTAAAAGGGGGATTGAATGCAAGCTCCCTTTTCTATGATAGTCAGGGGGTTAGTAGCAAAAAAGAGCGCATTGGTTTCCACGCTGGCCTTTTTACGCAGATACCGGCCGGTGAGTTCTTTGCCATTCAGCCAGAATTGCTTTACATGACCAAAGGAGCATCGGCCACGTACAATGTACTTGGTTTCAACGGAATGAACACGTTCAGACTCAATTATGCCGAGTTACCGGTTTTGGCTACTTTCAAATTAGGTCAGGCCGTTGAGTTGCAGGCGGGGCCTTACGTATCCTACTTACTCAACTCGAATATAAACTCCAACGGAGACTTTGGTACGGGGACGAGCGCAATCAACCGCGATAACTTCAATAAAATTGATTACGGTGTGGCCGGGGGGATAAACTTTTATTTCGGTAAAGCATTTATCGGTGCCCGGTACGAACAGGGACTGCAGCAGATTGCCAACAGTGGTGCCGCCAAAACAATACTGGGGAATGCCAGAAATGGGGTGGGTCTACTTTCGGTAGGGTTCAGCCTGAATTAACATTGACCAGGAGATTGATTGAGTGATTGACGGGGCAGCCCCTTTTGTTCAATCACTCAATCAATCTAATCTGTTGATCAACATTCGTCACAAGTGAATATCGTACGCTTTTAGCTTGTTATAAAGCGTCTTGCGATCAATATTGAGTACTTCGGCCGCCTTGGTCTTGTTGTAGCCTGTTTTCTCCAGCACTTTCAGAATAGCAGCCCGCTCGGCGTTCTCAGACACCGACTTCAGGTTAGCACCCGATTGAGAGAAAACGGGCACGCCAGGTCTGGCCGGATCGTAGCTGATCTGAACAGTCGGCGCTTCCTGTTGGGTGAAGTACTGGGGAGAGATAATTTCCTGGGGTAACACGTCAGCCTCAATATAATCGCCCTGAGTCAGCAGAACGGCGCGTTTTACTACGTTGTGTAACTCACGCAGGTTACCATGCCAGTAATATTCTTTCAGCTTCTCTTTAGCTTCTTCGTCAAATCCGAGGATATCCTTTTCCAACTGACCGTTGGCCGATTCCAGAAAGTGCTCGGCAAAAATCATGATGTCAGCTTTTCGCTCGCGCAGGGGCGACAGATGAATTTCGAATTCAGCAATTCTATGGTATATATCCTCCCGGAATTTACCCTGCCGAACCGCTTCCCGAAGGTCTTCATTGGTAGCGACAATAATTCGCACATCAACCGGAATATCCTGATTGCTGCCAATGCGCCTTATTTTACGTTCCTGTAATACGCGCAGCAGTTTAATCTGGTTGTCGTACGATAGATTGCCAATCTCATCCAGAAAAATCGTTCCCCCGTCAGCAAACTCGAAGCTACCGGCTTTATCGGTCATCGCCCCCGTAAACGAGCCCTTCAGGTGGCCGAACAACTCACTACCAGCCAGTTCTTTTCCTAGTGCGCCACAATCGATAGCGACAAAAGGCCTGGCAGAACGCTTACTTTTGAGGTGGATGGCGTTTGCCACAAATTCCTTTCCCGTTCCGGTTTCGCCCGTTATAATGACGGACATATCGGTGGGAGCAATTAAATCGATGTGTTTCTGAAGTTGTTCGGCAGCCCGGCTTTTGCCGAATATGAATCGCTTGCCGTCGGATGTCAACGTGGATTTACCGGACACCGACCTGGCCGAATGGCCTTTGGCTCCTCCCGCTGAATCGGTTGATTCCTTGCCCTGGTTCAACGACTGGGAGCGACGTTCGAGGGCGGCCTTTATAGTGTATAGTATTTCGTCGGGATAGAGCGGTTTGGTTACGTAATCGTACGCACCATGCTTAACTGTTTGCACAGCCATCCGAACATCAGAGTACCCGGTAATAATGATAACGGCGGTGGAGGGGTGCATGACCTTGATTCGGCGCAGCATCTCAAGACCATTTATATCGGGCAATTTAAAATCACATATTACTAACTCAAATGCTTCTTTCCGCAATAGAACCAGACCGTCATCGCCACGCTGTACCGACACTGTTTTATACCCCTGTTTACCCAGAAAACGCTCCAGCAACAGGCATATATCATTATTATCGTCAATAATCAGAATTTTTTCCATGAAGAGACTTTGAACATATCCAGGCAGTTTCTAGCGCTTACTAAAAAACGCATAAACCGGCTTAGCCGTATGAACAAAGTTACTCAAACCTGAGTGGTTTGCAAAGCCATCTCAACGGAACGACGGGTGAATGGTTTACCAATAAAATAATCGGCACCCTGTTCAGTAGCCCTTCGTCGCTCGGCCTGCCCATCAAATGCACTGATCATGATGACTCTAGCCGCTACCTGGTCTTCTTTTATAACCGGCAGTAGATCAAATCCCAGTCCATCGGGCAGATTTAAATCCAGAAAAACGGCACTAAATTGCTGTGAGTTCAGGCACTGCCGACCCTCTTCGATGAAATGAGCGCAGGTGGGCTGATACCCTAAGCGCCGTAGCAATCCTGACAGCAGCAGACATATATCGGTTTCATCATCGACAATCAAAACCCGTTTTGACGAGGCATTGAGGAGAGGTCCATATTTTTTTTCCACGTTACTTCCTATTGATGTACTTATCACGGCATTTACTTTTTTGGTCATCCTGTATCCTATACACCTAGTAAAATATGTGCCGAAACGTAAAGCGGTGAGGCAATTTTCAGCCAGTCAAAGTTATTAATGTGCAATAATAGATTGCAGGGGACTATATCCGTACCAACTTATTTAAAAATTCGCTAAAAAAGGGTTGTTGGTTTCAGGCTACAACGCGGCATTTTTCCCCGCTTATTCTACGTATGTAGAAAATCATCTACACTTCTAACCGGGTGTTCCCATTCCTGTTTTGCTACGGGTAAGCTATCAAATCATGACTAATTCCTCATTTACAAGCGAATACACGATGTTATAACGTGGGACAGCATGTTTCAAAAAACATTGGCATAACTTTTTCTACTTAAGTTATCGATGGCGAGATAACTTAACTCTGATTTACTCAACAGACACGAAAAAGAAGCCATTTGCTGTTCAGTTGTTCTGACTGTGTTACGATTCCTGACCATTTCAGGAGTTTGTGTTACCAGCAGTTCTGATTTTAGTCTACCGATATGCGTGACACCTGTCAGGACTTATCGCTGACCGTGATCAGTCCAGGACAAGGTAATTACCCTTTTTAGTACGACTATAGTAATTGCTGAAGGCTACGAAGACTACAAGAAACGGATTATTCCGTGCAAACATATTTTAGGTTAAGTACAAGTTACGGTGGGTACATAATCCCTGCGCCAGTTTGAGCGCGGGGATTTTCATGTACGAGCCATCTGGATAGACAGCCGTAAAGAAAACGTTTTACGCGCCAACATTTTCTTTAAACATAAGCGTGTTGCGTAAAACGTGGACGTGATTGTGGAGAAAAGTCCTCAGCCTACTGCTGTTGACAAAGGGGAATTTCAGTAGATAAATCACTTTAACACAGACGATTACACTTTTATTAGAATAAGTGGTACAGTATTTTCTACTGAACAAGGTATATTTAAGCAATTAGGTATTCACAAAAGTAAAAAACCATGAAGTCACTACCAGGAATTTTAGTTGGATTAGCACTCGGAGCCGTAGTAGGTATATTGATGGCCCCTGAAAGCGGAAAGAAGACCCGTAAGCGTATTTCGTCGGAGTCGGATTCGTTCTTCAAGGATCTTCAGAATCAACTGCAAAGCGGTCTTGATAATATAAAGGACCAGTACAACGATTACGTTGACTCAACGACCGAGAAAACAGAGGATCTGGTTAGCCAGGCCAAGAAAAAAGTTAAACGATAGAGTACTGTTTCACCCGCTTTAGACTTACCTAAAACAGACATAATTATGAGAAGCACAAGAGATTTTCTTACAGGCATCATTACAGGAGTTGTGATTGGAATTTTAACCGCTCCACGCAGCGGAAAAGAAACACGCGAGAAGCTAACCGAAGAAGCAAGCAAACGCACGGGCGATCTGAAAGGTCAGTGGGAGAAAGGCGTTGTACAGGTTAAAGACGGTCTGGAACAGGCAAAAACGCAGGTAAACCAGTATACCGACAAGGCTAAGGAGCAGTATGACCACCTGAAGGATCAGGCGCAAACAGCCATGAACAAAGGAAAAGAGCAATTTAAAGAACAGTACGGGCAGAAAAAAGAGCAGTACAACGACACGATCGATGAACTTGCCGATGATGCCAAAAATGAGGTCGATGCCAATAAGTCATCATTTAAGACCACCTAGAATACCCCCGATTTACTCAACGATTTTGACTGAATGGCAGCCTCACTGGATAGTATCTGGTGAGGCTGCTCCGTTTGCAGGGGTTCCAGTCGATTTTTACCGGTGATTTGATGGGTATTCAGCCCTGCTGTAAACGTTTATGCTTAACCCTTACCCAATTCAGAAGATTGCCCTTAAGGGGTAAACCCACTGTCTATCAGGGGTACGTTCGGATGCAAAAGCGAATACTCAATAGGATAAACCGTTAGTATCCGATTCTAACCGCACCGTTGTGGAGTTGATAAAAAGCATCGGGGGCCTGGATAACGACAAACGTTATCCAGGCCCCCGATGCTTTTTATTAGCCTGTATACGGCTATTTCTTCGTCACCCGGATGGAGATCCGCCGGTTTTGTGCCCGACCTTCTTCCGTATCGTTGGAGGCCACCGGTTGCGCCTGTCCGTACCCTTCCGTTTCGATACGGTCGGCGGCAATAGCCATGTTGGATAGCTCGGTTTTGACGGAAGCAGCCCGCTCGCCCGATAGCGTTTGGTTGGCTGCGGCATTTCCTGTATTATCCGTGTAACCGCCTAGTTTTACGTTTACGGCTGGGTTCGCCTTCAGGATTTCGGCAATGTTTTTCAACTGCTCCTGCGATTCGGGTTTCAGCGTGGCACTGCCCGTTTCGAACGTGAGTCGGTCGAAGTCGAACCAGGTCGTTTTATCAACGGCTTTATCCCCTTCAATAAACGACAGCAGTTTGTTCTCCACCCCGAATTCAGGCAGGTTCAACTCGATACCATTGGTCAGCTTTTTGAGACTAAATATCCCGAGCTTTTCGGCATTAGGCGTGCTGACCTTATCATTATCAGCCGCGGTTGACTGCTCTAGTGGCAGTTCCGTACCAGCGGCTTCCTTGCCTTCCAGGTTATAGCCCGGGGTTTCGGACGACTGCACGGCGATATAAGGTGCAATAACCAGCGACACGATCGACATCAGTTTGATCAGGATGTTCATGGATGGACCGGAAGTATCCTTGAATGGGTCACCTACCGTATCGCCCGTTACCGAAGCTTTATGCGGCTCCGATTTCTTGTAGAACATCTCCCCATTGATCATTACGCCTTTCTCGAACGACTTCTTGGCGTTGTCCCAGGCACCACCGGCATTATTCATGAAAATACCCATGAGCACGCCCGACACCGTTACACCCGCCAGCAAACCGCCCAGCACTTCGGGACCGAAGATGAAACCAACGATAACCGGCACGGTTAGGGCAATAGCACCCGGCAATACCATCTCACGAATAGACGCTTTGGTCGAAATGGCCACGCACTTTTCGTATTCTGGTTTGCCCGTTCCTTCCATAATACCCGGAATTTCGCGGAACTGACGACGCACTTCTTCCACCATCGCCATAGCGGCCCGACCTACCGCCGCAATGGCCAGCGACGAGAAGATGAACGGAATCATGGCCCCCACGAACAAACCCGACAGTACGTCGGCTTTATAGATGTCGATGGCCGAAATGCCCGAAATGCCGACGAAGGCCGCAAACAAAGCCAGGGCTGTCAACGCAGCCGACGCAATGGCAAAGCCTTTACCCGTAGCCGCCGTGGTGTTTCCCACTGCATCCAGAATATCGGTACGACCCCGAACCTCTTCGGGCAGGTAGCTCATTTCGGCAATACCACCCGCGTTATCGGCAATGGGCCCGAAGGCATCAATGGCCAATTGCATAGCCGTAGTGGCCATCATACCGGCGGCCGAAATAGCTACGCCGTATAAACCAGCAAAGTGGTAGGAAGTATAAATACCAGCCGCCAGCACCAGAATGGGTAGCACGGTTGATTCCATCCCAACGGCCAGCCCACCAATGATGTTGGTAGCGGCACCCGTAGCCGACTGCCGGATAATACTCATCACCGGACGTTTGCCCATTGCGGTGTAGTATTCGGTAATGGTCGACATCAGTGCTCCCACAACCAGACCCGTTACGATGGCGAAGAATACGTCCATCCGCGTGAACTCAACACCCCGAATTTCCATTATTGTGTCCGGCAATACGGCACCAACCAGAAAGTACGACGCAATGAGTGTGAGAATGATTGACCCCCAGTTACCTAGGTTCAACGCACCCTGCACATTACCGTTATCATCCTTTACCCGAACCAGGTAACAGGCCAGAATTGAGAAAATCAAGCCCATACCCGCAATCAGAACGGGCAACACGATGGGCGCATGGCCTGTGATATTGACATCGGCAGGAATCCGAATTTCGCGACCCAGTACCATGGTGGCCAGTATCGTAGCAACGTATGAACCAAATAAATCGGCACCCATACCAGCCACGTCACCCACGTTATCCCCCACGTTATCGGCAATGGTAGCCGGGTTACGGGGATCATCTTCCGGAATACCGGCTTCTACTTTACCCACCAGGTCAGCGCCCACATCGGCCGCTTTGGTGTAAATACCACCCGCTACCCGGGCAAACAGGGCAATGGATTCCGCGCCAAGGGAAAAACCGGCCAGTACTTCGAGTGCACGCTCCATCGGCACACCATTCACATCCCCGAAGGCTCCACCCGTGTTGGCAACAAAGTAATTGTACAGTATAATAAACAGAAGGCTAAGCCCCAGTACCGCGAGTCCGGCTACGCCAATACCCATTACAGAACCGCCCGTAAATGACACGTCTAAAGCCCGGGTCAGGCTGGTGCGGGCTGCCTGAGCAGTACGCACGTTGGCCTTGGTCGCTACTTTCATGCCGATGTAGCCGGCAAAAGCGGAGGTAAACGCGCCGAACGCAAACGCAATACCGATGGACCAGTGGGAGCTTTCTACCTGCGAACCGGCAAATGATAATATCGCGGCAACGACAATACCGAAGACGATAAGCACCCGCCATTCGGCTTTCAAAAAGGCGATAGCGCCGTCGGCAATGTAACCGGCTATCTCCTGCATTCGGGCGTCGCCGGCATCCTGCCGGTTCACCCAACTAAACTTGGCAATCATTACTGCCAGGCCCACCAAACCCAGAAAAGGGACGATGTAAAGACTATTGTTCATGCGATTTATTAACTGGTTGAAAAAGGTAAATTGCCCGCAAAGATAGAATCTGAGCACGCATAACCCAACGTGCCAATCATATAGGTTGACTTTTTTTAAGGAAAACTACGTTTTTTATAAGAGATTCATCGGGAATCGACGACAAAGTAACTCATTACTTGTATGTATGGTAGTGACTACGTAGGTTCACAAAATAAAATATTGGCCATTATCTGTTTTAGTTAGTAAATATTTGTCTTTTTATAATTATGGCAATAAATTATACGCTATTAGTGCTTAAACTCGCTCTGACAAGTCTATCTTTAGTGCTGTTGCCAGCGTCCAGAGCGCTGGGAATGACTACCGATTCGCTTCGGGTAACGGTCACCGAGGGAACCAATATGGCGGCTGCGCTATCGCCCGATAAAACGCAGATTGCCATGGACTTACAGGGAACAATCTGGGTTTTACCAGCAACGGGGGGTACGGCGCGCCCCATTACCGATGCCCTGGGCGACTGCCGACAGCCTACCTGGTCGCCGGATGGCAAACGCATTGCCTTTCACGCTTTCTGGGATGGCCGCTATCACATCTGGGCTGTTGCCAAAGAAGGGGGTACACCTCAACAATTAACCACGGGCCTTTACGACGACCGCGAACCTCACTGGTCGGCAGATGGGAAACGAATCCTGTTTGCCTCCGACCGGAGTGGTAATTATGATATCTGGCAACTTACGCTGGCCGATGGAAAACTAACCCAGCTAACGCATGACACCGGCAATGATTTCAATCCGGCCTTTTCGCCCGATGGTTCGCAGATTGCCTTTGTTTCGGACCGGACCGATGCGCCGGGGGTGTACGTACTGACGCCGGGGAGTACGGAGAAGATCGTTTCACCGTCTGTGGCCAAACTTGCCGGTGTAGCTTGGCAGCCGGATGGTTCGCGTCTCTTTTACAATGCCCTGAACAAAACCCAGAGTGGACTGGAAACCGTCTTGCTTGCCGGTGGAAAAACGGACATGCTAACCGAACCCGCCGATGATGTATTCCCGTTTCGGCCAAGCTGGTTTGGGGCGAACGAGTATTTGTACACCGCCAGTGGATTATTGAAACGCCGGAAAATCGGGAGTGCTACCGCCCTGACGATTCCCTTTAAGGCTGTCATAGCACTACCCCGAAACACTTACAAACGGAAAACATACGATTTCGATAGTCAGAAACCCCAGCCCGTTATGGGCATCAAAGGGCCTGTGGTATCACCCGATGGTAAACAGATTGCCTTTGCGGCTCTCGGTGACCTGTGGTTGCTGAACAAAGGGACAAAAACGCCGGAACGGGTAACGCAGGGACCAGCCATGGAAATTGAGCCAGCCTGGTCGCCGGATGGAAAAAAGCTGGCGTACGTGTCGGACCGGGCGGGCAATATGGATGTCTGGATACGGGATTTACAAACGGGACAGGACCGAATGCTGGTTGACATGGCCGACGATCTGCACTTTCCGAGCTGGTCGCCGGATGGCAGCAGGGTGGCCTTTTACCAGAGCGATGCCCGGAACGCCTGGGGCCGAAGTACCCTCTACACCGCTGACGTTACGTACACGGCTGATGTGAGTGTTCCTAAAACCAAAAAATTACACGAGTCCGTTTTTGTGCCGAGTCAGGCCAGTTGGTCGCCCGATGGAAAAACGATTGCCATCTCGGCACTGCACCCCTACTCCTCCCGGTATCGCGAAGGAGTCAGTGAAGTGTTATTGCTGTCGCTGGAGGGCAAAAACGACCGGTATGTCACACCCGCCCCCGGCCACAGCCTGGGCACCCGGAGTCAGAATGGCCCGGTCTGGTCGCCGGATGGCACCAAAATGGCGTATGTGCTGGATGGACTGCTGTGGGTAACGGATGTTCAGCCCGACGGCGCGATAAAAGGAACACCCCGCCAGTTCACAACCGAGCAAACCGACACCCCAACCTGGACGGGCGATTCAAAAAGTCTGCTTTTTCTGGCAACCAATACGCTGAAACAGGTGTACCTGGCCGATGGTCACATCGAGAATCACCCGATGGACTTAACCTGGCAAACCAGCCAACCGACCGGACTTGTTGTGGTTCATGCGGGACGGTTATTCGATGGCAAGTCGGACAGTTACCGAAACAACGTCGATATTTTACTTGACGGCAACCGGATACGGGACATCCAGCCCCATCAGGCCGGTCGGCCGGGAAAGCTGATCGATGCCTCGACCAAAACCGTTATTCCCGGCCTGTTTGAGATGCATACGCACCAGCACGCCATGGTCGGCGAAAAAATAGGGCGGTTATGGCTCTCCTTCGGCATCACATCCGTACGGGAACCCGGTGCCGACCCCTTCGATGCGCTGGAACGTAAAGAATCGTGGGCGAGTGGTGTACGGCCCGGTCCCCGCCAGTTTTTTACCGGTGGCCTGACCGACGGCACCCGCATTTATTACGGAGCCGCCACCAGCATCAACTCAAACGAGCAGCTCGACCGGGAATTGAACCGGGCGGTAAACCTGGGGTACGACCTGATAAAAACCTACGTCCGGATGCCCGACGCCATGCAGCAGCGCATCACGACGTTTGCCCACGCCCACGGACTCCCGGTCTCGTCGCACGAAATTTTCCCGGCCATGCGCTACGATGTGGACGCGGTCGAACACATCGGGGGCACCAGTCGGCGGGGGTATTCGCCCAAGATTACGGCCATGAACCGGAGCTATCAGGATGTTATTCAGCTAATTGCCAAATCGGGCATGAACATTACCCCAACTGCCTCGCTTGCAGGGTGGTTTTTCGGTTCTGACCACCAAAGACCCTGATCTTTTTGAAAACCGGCAGTACAAAGCGTTTTATTCTGAAGAATACAGCAATGCCCTCCAGGCCAGTTCGGCGCAGTACGCCAAAATAAGTCCCGGTTATTTAAGCAATTTCAGTAACCTGCAAAAAGGGGTCAAAGCCCTGGTTGATGCGGGGGCCCACGTTACGACGGGTACTGATAGCCCGTTTGTGCCTTATGGCATGAGCCTGCACACCGAACTTCAATCCTTTGTGGGTGCTGGTCTTACGCCCTATCAGGCCTTGCGCTCGGCTACGTTATGGGCAGCCGAAACGGTTGGCGTCAGCAAAGACCTGGGGTCCATCGAGCCGGGCAAACTGGCCGATCTGGTCATCCTTAACGGGGATCCCCTGACAACCATCAAAGACGTATTGAACGTGGAGCAGGTCATCAAGAACGGAGAGATATTTACCCTTGATGCGCTGTTAACGAAGCCCTGAATTCCAGGGTGTGTGCTCAACCGTTCAGAGCGCGTACACGCTGTCAGCTATTTAAAAAGGCTACCTCCATTTAAGGTAGCCTTTTCTGGTGTTTATCGTAAATTTGTCCCCTAGCCTAAAATCGATTTCCTGCCTGTGTCTATCAGAAAACTCCTGCCAGCCTTATTACTCGGTGGCTTAGCCATCACCACTACCTTCGCTCAGGTGCCTTATGGCCCCATCAAGCCAACCCCATCCAGCGAAATTCTGCTGAACCTCAACAAGCTGAATGTCCTTGGGTCGGTACTGTACGTGGCGGCTCACCCCGATGATGAAAATACGTTGCTGCTGGCCTATTTAGCCAAAGAACGGCTCGTCCGGACGGGCTACCTATCCATGACGCGGGGCGATGGCGGGCAGAATCTGATTGGTCCGGAACAGGGTGAAAACATCGGTATTATCCGAACGCAGGAACTCCTGGCCGCCCGTCGGGTGGATGGACCCGACCAGTTTTTTAGCCGTGCCTATGATTTCGGGTTCTCCAAGTCGACGGATGAAGCGGTTCGTACCTGGGGACAGGAAAAAGCCCTGGCCGACGTGGTTTGGATGATCCGTAAATACCAGCCCGATGTGATTTTGACCCGTTTTCCGCCCGATGCCCGCGCCGGGCATGGCCACCACAGTGCATCGGCGTTTCTGGCCGAACAAGCCTTCAAAATTTCGAACGACCCCACCAAATTCCCGGAGCAGCTGGCCTACGTAAAACCCTGGCAGGCTAAACGCATTATGTGGAATATGTTTATTCCGGGTGCTTTCCTGAGCAATAAAAAGCCCGAAGAAGCGGGAAATCTGGTTGGCATCGAAACGGGCGTGTTCAATCCACTGCTGGGCCGGTCGTATGGGGAGATTGCGGCCGAAAGTCGCAGTCAGCACCAGAGTCAGGGTTTCGGCGCACCATCCAGCCGGGGCGCTAAAATGGACTACTTCCTGCTGAAAGATGGTGACCCGGCCGAAAAAGACCCGCTCGATGGCGTTGATCTTAGCTGGAAGCGCGTCCCGAACAGCGATGCCGTTCAGGCGCAGGTGAATCAGGTAATCCGTGCCTTCAAACCCGACCAGCCCGACGCGTCTGTTCCCGCGCTGGTGCAGTTATACAACGCCATTGGCACCCTGGACACCACCAATGTGTACGTAAAAGCCAAGCGCAAAGACGTTGAAACGCTGATTCAGGCATGCCTTGGGTTATGGGTAGAGTCTAATCCGGGCAGCTATGCCGCTACCCCCGGCGAAACCATTAAAGTCACGTCCAACATTGTCAGTCGGGCCAGCACGCCGGTTCAACTGGTGCGCATTCGTTATTCTACCGGCAAAGATTCTACGCTGAACCTGGCTCTCAAACCAAACGGGGTGGTTTTGTTACCCACCCAACTCACTATCCCGAAAACGGCGAAGATATCGCAACCCTACTGGCTCGAAAAACCCATTGACAAGGGCATTTTTCAGGTCGATAACCAGCAACTGATTGGCCTGCCCGAAAACCCACCGGCCGTTACGGCCAGTTTTACGGTTGAGATTGCCGGCCAGCCGTTTACCTTCACCCGGCCGGTTGTTTATAAGTCGACGGACCCCGTAGAGGGTGAAACGTACCGGCCCTTCATTATCCAGCCCGACGTAACGGCCAACCTGGCTGAACGGGTATTTATCTTCGCCACGAACGCACCCAAAACGGGTGATGTGGTGCTGACAGCGGGTCGGGCCAACGTATCGGGTACGCTGAAACTGGACGTACCGGCGGGCTGGCAGGTTAAACCCGCTTCGGTTCCTTTCTCCCTGGCCAACAAAGGAGATGAGCAGCGGGTGTCCTTTACGCTCACGCCAACGGCCCAGGCCCAGGATGGCAAAATCCGGATGGTGATGACGACCAGCGATGGCACCTTTACGACCGGCCTTCGGGAAATTGCCTACAAGCATATTCCAACGCAAACCCTGTTCCCGCCCGCCGACGCGAAACTGGTGAAACTGGATGTAAAAGTGACGGCCAAAAACATTGGTTACATTGTAGGAGCGGGGGACGAAGTACCAGCCGCCCTGCAGCAACTGGGCGGCCGCGTCACGCTACTTGGCCCGGCCGAACTGGCAGGAAATTTAGCGGGCTACGATGCCATCATCACCGGGGTTCGGGCGTATAACACCAATGACTGGCTGGCCCGGTATCAGCCCAAATTGATGGATTACGTAAAAAACGGGGGGACCATGATTGTGCAGTACGTAACGCCGGCCAGTTCGTTTTTGCGTACCGACCCGCCCTTGCCCCAGTTAGGCCCTTATCCGTTTACCATTAACCGGGACCGCGTAACGGAGGAAGATGCGTCAATGACGTTTATCAATCCCCAGAGCCGTTTACTCAACTACCCGAACAAAATTAGCGAGGCCGATTTTTCGGGCTGGATTCAGGAACGGGGTATCTACTTCGCGCAGGAGTGGGACAAAGCGTACCAACCCATTTTTGCGGCCCACGACCAGAACGAAACCGCCAAACAGGGCAGTTTGCTTTACGCTCCCTATGGCAAGGGTCATTTCATGTACACGGGCCTCGTTTTCTTCCGTGAACTCCCCGCCGGTGTGCCCGGTGCCTATCGCTTGTTTGCCAATATGATATCGGTTGGGGATGATCCGGCATCGTCCGTGTCTGGTTCTCCTGCCAAACGCTAAGTGTTTCGCCTATGCGCTGTGTTCTGTGGTGTCAGGTTCTCAAAACCGACATCACAGGAGGTGGAGAAGGTGGAATGTGGTGGCCTGACTATTTTGGTTATATTTGATAAAGTACCCCAAGTAATGATAGCAGCCGAAAAAAAATACACACTCGACGAATACCTGACGAGGGAAGCCCGGTCGCTGCAAAAACACGAATTCTATAACGGCAAAATCGTTCGCATGGCCGGAGCAAAAGCACGGCACAACCAAATTGCCGCTAACCTGACGGGAGCCCTGAAGTATGCGCTGCGGCCCCTCCCGCGTAAATTCATCGTTTATAACAGCGACCAGAAAGTGTACATCGAATCGGAAAACGTTGGCGTTTACCCCGATGCGCTGGTTGTTTGCGAGGAACCGCAGTTTTGGCGGGGTCGCGAGGATTTAATCGTTAATCCGTTGCTGGTTATCGAGGTTTTATCGCGCAGCACGGCCTCCTTCGATAAGTCCGGGAAGTTTCTGCTGTACGAACAGTTGCCTTCCTTTCAGGAGTACGTGCTGGTTGAACAAAACTACCCCCGTGTCGAGTCCTGGTTTCGCACAACTGAACACAGTTGGGATAAAACGATGCAGGGAGAACATTGATGGATTTATCGCATTGCGTTCCTTAGGCGTTTCGATTCCCCTGTCTGAAATCTACGAACATGTTGCGTTTGTAAAACCTTAATTGATATACGTGATGTGTAATGTCATTTTGAGGAAACCAGCCCACTGAAACTAACTAGCTGTTGCAAATAGCCAATACCTGGCTTGCTTAACCTTTTTCATGAGAAGACGAAATTCAGACAAGCGTAGTACACCTTGAATAAGATGGATGAAGCAAGAGTAAATTTGACCTCTCCGTATAAATAAGGTTAAATAAAAGCTGAAACACCGTTTTACTGTGTATGCTTATAACTAAACTGTGTCATCTTATTTTGTACTTGCTTTACTCTTTTGAGTTAGCACTTACCGCTAAGCCATACAGCAGCGTTTGTAAAGCTTTACTTTTCCAACTGTTGTAACCGTAAATACTGCAACAGCATAATCGTTTTCCCATCCTGAATTTCGCCGGTTTGCATCATGGCCAGCGCCTGGCTGAAGGGCAATTCCAACCGGTCAATTTCCTCTTCGTCGATGCCGCCCCCGGCGGTTTGTTCCGTATCGGCCGTGTATTCGGCGAGGTAGAAAAATAGCTTTTCTGTCACTGACCCCGGACTCATGTACGCTTCCATCACTTTTTGCACCGCCGTGAGTTTATAGCCGGTTTCTTCCTCCGTTTCGCGCAGAATGGCCGTTTCCGGGTCATCGTCGTCCAGCAAACCCGCACAGGTTTCAATGAGCATCCCGTCGGATGGTCCGCCGGTACGGTTGCCGTTTACAAAGGTGGGTAACCGGAACTGGCGGGTCAGAATCACCGTATCGGCTTCGGGGTTATGAAGCAAAATAGTGGCCCCATTGCCCCGGTCGTAGGCTTCACGCTGCTGCGTTGTCCATTGCCCGTTCTTGCTCAGGTAGTTGAACGTGTACCGTTTCAGAACATACCAATTGTCGGAGAGTAGCTTCTCCTCCGTTATCTGCACACGAGCCTCACCCATATTGTTTAAATTTGTTCTTTTTTGTTTATTTTTGAACAAAAGAACAACATTGGGTATGAATTTCCAACAGCGTAAGCAACTTATCATACAAACGGTTGAGGAGAAAGGGACTGCTGATGTGCGGGAACTGGCCAACCTGCTGCAAACGTCGGAGATGACCGTCCGGCGTGATTTGGCCCAACTAGCGGCAACGGGGCTGCTGTACCGTACCCGGGGTGGGGCCATGAAAATTAGTCTGGCAGTGGACAAACACCGCTTTGCTAACAAAACCGCTACGAATCCCGAATGCAAAGACTACATCTGCCAGCGGGCCGCGCAGGAAATTCAGGAAGGCGACATTATCTTCATGGATTGCGGCAGCACTGTGTTCCGGCTCTGTCCGTTTATTCGAAACAAGCGCATTACCGTTATTACCAACTCCTTACCCGTAGTGGCCGAATTGATGGACTCTGGGGTCTCTCTTAACCTGGTGGGTGGTGAAGTGGACAACGAACGGCAGGCACTGCACGGGTTGATGGTGGAAGAACACATTGCCCGCTACCGGGCTAACCGGGCGTTTTTAGGCGTCGACGGAATCTCATTACAACATGGGCTGAGTGCCAACGGCGAGCGGGAAGCCGGCACAACGCTGGCCATGGCCCGGCAATCGGAAAAAGTGTACCTGCTCTGCGATTCCACGAAGCTGGAAACGGACAAATACCTCAGGTTTGCCCCATTGAGCCTGTTCGATGTACTCATCACCGACAACGAGGCCAGCCCGGCCGTTGTAGCCGCTTACCAGCAGGCAGGCGTTACGCTGATTAACTGAGAGATGAAGGCGACACGCGCCGGTTGTGGTGAAATTTGCAGCCACAATCCAGGCCGGTTAGCCATAGGATATAGGGTTGCTTAACGGCGGGTAAGGGCCGTACGGCGCGAATCGAGTTTGAGGAAAATAAACAGCAGAATGGAGAAGGACCAGAGTGAGGAGCCCCCGTAGCTGAAAAAAGGCAGCGGAATACCAATAACGGGCATTAGACCAATAGTCATCCCGATGTTGATCATGACGTGAAAGAAAATGATACCCGCCACGCAGTAGCCATAAACCCGGGCAAATTTGGTCCGCTGTTTTTCGGCCAGAATAACGATCCGGGAAATCAGGGCGATGAATAGTACAACGACAACCAGGCTGCCGATAAAGCCATGTTCTTCCCCAATGGTGCAGAAAATAAAGTCGGTGCTTTGCTCCGGTACGAAGTCAAATTTGGTTTGGGTGCCTTCCAGAAATCCTTTACCCTGCAACCGCCCGGAACCAATGGCAATTTTGGCCTGCGTTACGTTCCAGCCTACGCCAAGCGGGTCAATAGTGGGGTCTACCAGTACTTTTATGCGGTTGCGCTGGTGCTTTTGCAGCACGCTATTCACGAAGAAGTCGACCCCCGTTACGTACACCATCATGCCAATGCCCAGCACACCCAAAGCGAGTAGGTTAGGAATCGACCGATTGTAGCGGGGCATCAGCAGCACAATCAGTAGCAGCAGGGCCACTATACCCAGGAAGATGTACAGCTTGGGAAATAGCAGAGCCAGAATAAACAACCCCGCAGCCGCGATGCCGGCCGCCGGAATCCAGCCGGGCAACCCCTCCCGGTACAGCATGATAACGAAAGAGGCAAATACCAGTGTCGACCCGGTTTCGTTGGAGGCCAGAATCAGAATACAGGGAAGGACAACGATGCCCGCAACATATAATAAATCTTTCTGCTTCATGAGGTTGATACCCGGCACATCCAGGTACTTGGCCAGTGCCAGTGCAGTAGCCACTTTGGCAAACTCGGCGGGCTGAATAGAAACGGCCCCGAACTTGAACCACGACCGGGACCCGTTGATGTTAGTGCCGGCGAACAGCACCAGAATCAACATCAGCAGCATAAATCCGTAAAAGACGAAAGCGAACGTGTCGAAAAACGTGTGGTTGATGACCAGAATACAGATGATAAGAATGGCCGTTGTGCCAATCCACATCAGTTGCTTACCGGAATTGGTCGACATATCGAACAAGCTGGTCTGCTCTTCGGGGCTATATACGGCAGCGTACACATTGACCCACCCCAGGCCTATGCAGCATAGATAAAGAAGTACAGTAATCCAGTCAATGTTTTGGGCGAATGGGTCGTTCCGGCGAGACAAAGTATTGTTTATTATTTACAGGTTGTACGTGTCGATGCCGGTTTTCGGGAACGGGGAAACCAGCCATCGATGGCTAATCATACCAATAACGAACAAACCACTAGTTTCCGCTTACTGCTACAATGGTTGCCGATTTTGGCCGGGTGTCCGTAATTAGCGATTTGGGTGCCTGTGGCTTGTGACTACTATCTTTTGGAGCAGGCAGCGGCCGTTTTGGGGCGGGCGCGTCATACGATGGCGGATAAAAACTGGAGGCTTTCACCCGTTTGTCCAGGCTGAGGGCTTCTGTTTTCCCTTTGAGGTAACGCTCGGCCACCAGCGATGCCACAAAGGCGGCTGCTTCACCCCCCCAGCCTGCATTTTCAACAAACACGGCAACGGCTATTTTGGGGTTGTTCATGGGCGCAAAACCGATAAAAATGGAGTGATCGAATTTATGGCCAAATTTGGCGTTTTGCGCCGTACCGGTTTTTCCGCACAGGTCGATACCCGGAATATTGGCCCGCTGATCGACTGTTCCGTGTACAACGGCGGCCCGCATCCCGTCAATAACGGGGAGGTAATACTTGTATTCGATACCCGTTTCGTGATGCTGCGTGTACTCCGACGGCATTTCTGCGCCCACTTTACCAAATCCTTTGAGGAAGTGGGGGGTAATGTACCAGCCCCGGTTAGCAATGGTAGCGGCCAGATTAGCCAGTTTGAGGGGCGTAATCAGCAGTTCGCCTTCGCCGATACTAAGCGAGTACACGTTCGAGAATTTCCAGCGAAATGCACCCCGGTACGCTTTGTTGTAGTACTCGGGCGTTGGTAGATTGCCCCGCCGTTCACTCGGCAAATCGACACCCAGCCGGTCGCCCATCCCGAATTTCTCCGCCATATCGTGCCACTCGCGCAGGCCAATGGCCGATGCCCTGAAGGTATTTTGCTCCCCATTGAAGTACATGAACTTCCGGAATACCTGATAGAAATACGGGTTACAGGAATACTGCACCGCCCCCCGCAGGTCATTACCACCCCGGCAGTGACAGCGCATGGGCGAACCCGCGTGCCCGTACACCATGTGGGGCGACAGCGACCCCTGCTGCTGGGCAACCAGTGCCTGAATCAGCTTAAAAGTAGAACCTGGCCGGTAACTGGCCATTACGGGCCGGTTAATGAGGGGCTTGTATGGGTTGCGGAGCAGCGAACGATAACTCCTGGAAAACGACCGGCTCGACAGCATATTAGGGTCGTAGGTGGGGGCCGAAGCTGAAACCAGAATTTCGCCCGTTGATGGTTCAATGGCCAGCACCGCGCCAACCTTATTCTTCATCAGGCTGTCGGCGTATTTTTGCAGTTCAACGTCAATGGTGGTAATAAGATTTTTACCGGACACAGCCAGCGTGTCGTACTCCCCATTTTTCCAGGAGCCTTTATTGATGCCCCGCACGTTCTGCATCATGAATTTAACCCCGCGTTTACCCCGAAGTTGCTCTTCGTAGTATTTCTCCAGACCATTTTGCCCGACGTAATCCCCTTGCCGGTAGTAGGTAAGGTCCTGTTCTTCCAGTTGATTTCGGGTAATTTCGCTGACGTATCCGAGTGCGTTGGCCAGCGTATTGGCCGGGTAGGTTCGCATGGAACTGATAACGGGTTCAAATCCATGATAATCCACCAGCGCGTCCTGAATCCGGGCAAAGTCTTCCTTTGACAGTTGTCGTAAAAATAGCGAGGGCTTAACGGACGAAAAGTTTTTGGCCAGGCCCATGATACTGTCAAACTCCGACGGAGTAATGGCCATCAACCGGCAGAAAGAGGCCGTATCCGCAATCCGAACCTGTTTTGGCGTAACGTACAAGTCGTAAACCGGCGTGTTGTACACCATCAACTGATTGTTCCGGTCGTAAATCTGGCCCCGGTACGGAATTTCAACTACCCGTTTGATGGAGTTTTTCGAGGCCCCCAACGAGTAGGTATCGTCCAGAATTTGCAAATAAAACAGGCGGGCCAGATAGACCAGCCCTAACAGACAAAAAACACCAATAATAACCCACTTTCGATTCTCTAACATGAGAATATTTTTTTCAAGCTACGTATGTACTCTCTACAAAGTTACTCAACTAATTATGAATAGATAGTGAAGAGTGCAGAATGAAGAGTGAAGAATACCCATATACCATAACTATTCTTCACTCTTCATTCTGCACTCCTCCTCATCACCAACCCTTTGCCAGCGTCCTGATCCGGCACAGGTACATGTCAGCCGTGATGTAGAGCGTGGATCCGTCATCACCCCAGGCACAGTTGGCCGTAGCCCCCCCAATCCGGATATGTCCCAGAAAGTCGTAGGGGCCGTTTCCGGGCGTTGGGGCCAGTACCAGTACACCACCGCCCCCCGTTACGTACAAATTTCCATCACGGTCTACTTTCATGCCATCAAAGCCGCCGGGCAGGTTCTGTTTCTTCATCTCATCGGGTCCGAACGCTACCCGACCTTTCCCAACGGAACCATCAGCCAGCAGGGGATACGCCATCACCAGCGGGCGCATGGGGTCCGACTGGGCAACGTACAGGATTTTTTCGTCGGGAGAGAACGCAATGCCGTTGGGCCGGGTCAGATCACCCACCACTATAGACACCGCCCCCGGCACACCCGCCCGTTCGGGGGCAATGCGGTACACGCCCCACCCGTCGGTTTCGCGGCCAGGATCATTTTCCTTTTTGGGCATTCCATACGGGGGGTCGGTAAAGTAGTAACTGCCGTTGGTATGCGCTACTACATCATTGGGACTATTGAACCGCTTGCCGTTGTAATTATCGGCCAGGGTGCGTTTGCCCCCGGTGCCATCCAGTGTCATGGCCGTAATGCGCCGGTCGCCGTGTTCGCAGGCAATCAGTCTGCCCTTCGGGTCGATGGTCAGGCCATTGGAGCCGGGTTCATCACTGTAAGGGCCCAGCCCCGTATAACCCGACGGTTTCAGGAACGGGGTTACGCCTTCTTTGCCGGTCCATTTGAAAATAGTGTTCTGCGGCACGTCGGAGAACAAAAGAAACCCATCTTTTTTCACCCATATCGGCCCTTCAGTCCAGACGAAACCACTGGCCAGCACCTCTATTTTGGCATCGGGCGGAATCAGCTTATCCAGCCGGGAATCTGCCCGAATAATCTGGCCGATGGTAGGCAAGGACACGGTTTGGGCAACACCCGTATGCAGGGCAAGAGCCAGCCCGGTGGTGAGGAGTAATGCGATTCGTTTCATGGCGGTTGGTTTAGGAATTCAGACTAATGGTACGATGAAATTCGGGTTTGAGCAAGCCCCTTTCTCTGTTTTTTTAGTAACTTACCCCTTTCCTGACTTAGTTCTCTATGAAAAATAAAAAACAAATTGCTTCCCCGCTAAACAGCGAAAACGCTTCCCGGCGGTCATTCTTAAAAACCCTTGGTCTTGCCAGTACGGCTGCTGCCGCAGCTCCCGCAGCCTTTGCCAGTGCGCCAATAGCCGCATCCCTCAATACCTGAATCTGGTCCGCAGCCACTCCAGCACGGCCGCCAACGATAAAGTTCGCATTGCCCTGATTGGCACGGGAGGCATGGGTATTGGCGATACCCAGACGGCCCTGATGATAGACGGTGTTGAAATGGTAGCCGCCTGCGATTTGTACGACGGACGACTGCGCCGGGCCAAAGAGCTTTGGGGTGATCAACTGCCCGTTACCCGGGATTACCGGGAAATTCTGGAACGGAAGGACATCGACGCTGTCATCAACGCCACCACCGACCACTGGCACGAAAAAATATCGTCCGATGCCATGAAAAAAGGCAAGCACGTGTACTGCGAGAAGCCGATGGTGCAGAAGGTGGAGGATGGGCACACGCTGATCGATGTAGCGAAAAAAACGGGTAAAGTGTTTCAGGTGGGCAGCCAGTTTGCCAGCTCCCTGCTTATTGCTAAAGCCCGCGAACTGATGAAAGCGGGCGATATTGGCGAGCTGGTTTTTGCCGAAGCCATTTATGACCGCCACAGCGCCATGGGTGCCTGGCAGTACTCTATTCCGCCGGATGCATCTCCGCAAACCGTGGACTGGGATACCTACCTCGGCAGTGCGCCCAAACGCCCCTGGGACCCGCTCCGCTTTTTCCGGTGGCGCAACTACCGGGACTACGGAACCGGTATTGCCGGGGATTTGTACGTTCACCTGCTCACCTCGCTGCACTCCATTACTGGCTCAAAAGGCCCCAACCGGGTGTATTCAACCGGGGGTACGCGGTACTGGAAAGATGGTCGCGACGTACCCGACATTCAACTCAGTATCTACGATTACGCCAAAACGGCCGAACACCCGGCGTTTAACCTGACCACCCGCTCCAACTTTGAAGATGGGGGTGGTGGCAATTACCTGGTTCGGATTGTGGGTACGGAAGGCGACCTGTCGCTTGGCTTCGACAGCCTGACCGTTCACCGGAACAAATTCCCGAAGGCACCGGGCATGTCGATTGACAATTTCCCGAAAGATCAGAAGGAGAAGTACATCGCCGAATACCAGAAAATGTATCCCGAAACCCCCGAACTGGATTGGTCCGAAAGAGTTCAAATACGCGTTCCCGAAAGATTACAAGGGCGACCGCTACGAGCACTTTGTCAACTTCTTCAATTCGGTCAGGACCAGTAGCCCCAACGTGGAGGATGCTACCTTCGGGCTGCGTGCCTGTGGCCCAACGCCGTGCGGCAACATGAGTTATTTCGAAAAGAAAATTGTTGGCTGGGACCCCATCAACATGAAAATCATGGGTGCCGTTTAGATTATGGCTAGTGTCGGTAATTAGCGGTTCCCACCGTTACACCGGACACAGTAAGCCACTTTTCGTATCCGACTGCCGATTTGGCTAGTAACGGTCAAGGATCCTTCCTGCCGTTAGAATGACAAAAACAACACTCGTTTATTCCACGTTCACACTACCCTGCCCCACGCCCGGCATTCCGTTTATGGTGATTCCTTCGGCCCGAAACCGGATGGTATTCCGGGCATCGGAGGTAAAAAAGGAAACGCTGGCTTTTCCCTCGGCATCGGTTTGGATCATGGGTGCCCAGATACAACGTGGCCCGGTAATCGGGTCGATTGTCCGCCGTTCCGGACTGTTCCGGCTTTTTCACATCATACCGGGGCGCATAAAACTCCCGAACGGGGGCATAGCCGGGCAGTTTGGCCAGTAAGGTGCCGGGGGTTACCTCCTTCGTAAAGTCATAGTCGGGTGCGCCCCGCTTGGTCAGTACGGATATAACCCCGCCCCCACCCCGCGAGCCGTAAATAGCCGCCGATGCCCCTTTTAGTACATCTACCCGGTCAACATCCGAAACCGGGATATTGATAATCCCCTGCAAATCGGTGGGCATTCCATCCAGCACGAATAACGGTTCGACGGGGCCACTGAAGTTGACGGCTCCCCGGATTTGCACGCGTGCCTGAAAACCCGAACCCGTTACCTGCACACCGGCAATCTGCCCCTGAATGACGTCCAGAATGGTTTGCCGCCCCGCCGAGTTCAACGTAGTAAACTTGACACTGGCATCGGGATTGCTATAAATCACCCGCGAATCCCGCTCCACGTACTTTTTTGCTTTCACCGTAACGGCCTTAAGGAGCACCTCTCCGTTGCGCCGAATCTGGCGTTCCAGTTCGAGGTATTCGCTGGCCCGTTTCATGAACTCAGCTAATTCGTCGCGTTGAAACTCAACGGGGTTATAGGGTACTTTCGTCAGGGTAACGGTGGGCATCAGTAACTGATCGAGCCGGATAACCAGGTCGCGGTTGGCCCGGCCCTTTACCCCCTGTATCCGCACGAGGGTCGTATCCGTAAAATTGAGGTCGTAGGCACCAAAATTACCGGCCTCATCACTTTCCCCCAGCAAAAAGTCCCGGGTACTGTCGCGTTTCACCACCATAAAATTCAGGTTTACTTTACCCCCAATATCTTTGCCATTGGGCCGAACTACCCGGCCCGTCAAGGACAGGCCCCGCTCCACCGGGTACTTGATGGGCGGTATGGTTCCTGCCAGTACATCAGACCAGGCAAAACGTCGCCACCCCTGCGTCATTAACAGCAGGTCCAGCTTTATCCATCGGTTTTCATGCGCAGCGTCGAAATACCAGGCAGGTTGCTCAATAGTGCCGGTCAGATCGGCCGACAGCAACAGGTGCGACACGATGGTAGCACTGTTGGAATCGGCTACGGGCGCAAGTCGGGCATCCAGAGCTGCCAGTGACAGGTTGGCCGCAACGGGTTTTCCATTGGCGTCCGTAGTGGTCAGGGAAAGGCGCTACTTTCTCCCGGTTTTTATAAGCCTTTTTATCGGGTGTCAGGGTAATGTTGATGCGCTCGTCCCGGTTCACAAAAATTAGTCGCTCACAGGCGGGCCGGTGAGTTTCATCAAACAGGGTCAGCTGGGCAATCCCCTCAGGAAACTCCTTTTTTGGCAACTGAATCATCAATACTTTTTTGGTGATTGGCATGCTCACCTGATGAATAGGCTGACCGCGCGTCTGGGCCAGGAGTGTCAGGGCAGCGGTCTCGTCAGAACTGGTTCTATTGTGCCGCACGTATACCTTTACCTGCTCTTTAGAACTGATGTTGTCAACTTGCATGATGATACCCTGCTCCTGCACTGCCGGTATAGGATAGGGTACTACCGTTCCCGTAGCAGCCTCCACAAAGGCAGTGTATACCTGACCAACTTCCGGTTTGAACGTAAAAAAACCCATACCCAGGTGGCTACTGGCGAAACCGGTCACGGTATCTTTCTGCCTGTTCAGCACAAATCCACTGATTGGCACACCCAGTCCCGATGACCCAACCGCTTTAAAAGCCACCCGGCTTTCGATACCCGCTACCAGTTGCCCTCCTTCCGGCAAAAACTGCACATCGGGTTGAGCGAACCCACCCGGTGGCTGCACCGCCTGAGCGGCAGCACCCGGTGGTGGGCCGGGTGTTACCCCCCTACCAGGAAGGATGGTTAGGGTTTTGGTGAAAAAGTACGCGTCCGGCTCGTTACGCATAAAGTTTGTGTAGGCCCGCAGCTGGTATTTGCCCGCACCCAGCGAATCGGGTAGCAGCAGTTGACCGGGTGCGTAGCCCGCCGTGGCCCGGAGTTGCGTCCGTAGGCGGACCCGGCTGGCCACAGGATCGACCAGATCCACGTACAGCACCCGGCTGACGGTATCGGATTCGTGCGTTGTGCCATTCACCAGATAGCCTTTTAGCCATATCGTTTCGCCAATCAGGTACGCATCGCGATCGGTCTGGAGGTATACCTTTTCGGTAGGTCGCTCCTGAGAATAAGCCCGAAAATTAGCGATCAGCCGTTTACCGAATCCGTCATCGGCTCCGTAACGGAAAGCCGCCAGAAACAGGGTGAATACCAACCCATACGGGATAAGTCTACGAAAAAAGTAAGGTTGCATGGATAGATTTATGATTGCTTTATGGTCATTTGGCCATGAAGCAACTAAATTAGCAGAAATCCCTTCTCGTTGCTATGACTTTACCGATTCAGAAAACGGCGTTGGTGCTCGGTGCCAGTGGCCTCATTGGTGATTCGCTCACGCATTCTCTCGTCGAATCAGCCCTCTACTCCAGTGTCAAGGTGCTGGTACGCAAATCGTTAAGCTGGCAGCATCCCCGTTTACAGCAAGTTCCGTTCGATTTCGACAACCCCAATGGCTTATTAACGCAGGCCAATGATATTTTTTGTTGTCTGGGCACCACCATAAAAAAGGCGGGGTCGAAGGCCGCATTTCGTAAAGTGGATTACCAATACCCAATGGATATAGCCCGGCTGGGACTGGCCAACGGTGCCCAGCAGTTTGCCATCGTTACAGCCATGGGAGCTGACCCGGATTCCCGTGTTTTTTACAACAAGATCAAAGGCGAGGTCGAGCGGGATCTGGCAGTGCTCAACTACCCGACGTTCCTCATCTTCCGCCCTTCGCTTCTGTTCGGGAATCGCTCCGAAAACCGGTTGGTGGAGCGGATTGCCGCTGGAGCCATGCGCCTGTTCAATCCCATCATTCCGGCTAAGTACCGGGGTATCGAAGCGGATAAGGTAGCGAATGCCATGCTACAGACGACGCAACAGAACCTGACGGGTAAGCACGTGTTTGAATCCGATGTGTTGCAGGAATTTTAGCTAACTGACGGCTGGGACACGGCTGTTTTGTGGGCAGATTTTAGGGCAGGGCGTTCAGGTTTGTAAGCAGGAAACGGGCTGCCAGTTGATTCAGTTGCTCTTTTGTTCCCTGCACATGAAGGGTCGTGTGCCGGTGGCGCTGCCTGGCACCCGGAGCCAGTCCGGCGGCTGGTGATGACGATTCCAGTTCATAAAAACGGCCCATCTGCGGCTGCCCCGGCTTCATAGGGCCGTCATTATAGGCATTGAGCACATCGCCCGCATACGGCTCCTGCTGCATCTCCCAGGCCGAATTGACATACTGCCGGTCTTTAGGGTCGAAGTCATAGGTCACCAGCGTCAGGGTCTTGCTTTGGGCGTCGTAGCTACCAGCCCAGTTGGTTACCCGCTCGGGCGAAACCCCAATTTTACTGCGGTAATCAGCATCAGCTTTGAAGAAAGCCGCCGTTTTGCCCACCTGCAGCCGATTGGCCGGGACTTTACCAAAGTACCCATCATTAACGGCTTGCCCCGCCCCCTCCCGGTAGGGAATGATCATGGTGGAGCCGGGCGATGCGTTCATCATGCCCAGTATCCAGATGGAAGGCATGCCGGTTTGTGCCGTCCAGGCCTGACTCCCCCGGTTTGTGATGCTATTGTCGGATTGAACAGCCACTACACGAAGCGAATCAGACTGGATGGCCAGCAGGTTTTCGATGGCCTCTTTGCCTAGCAGGTGCACCGTTCGTTCGATACCAATCTCGAAACGGGTGCCGGCGTAGTTGGTGAGCACCACCTGTCGGGTAAAAGTTGCCGACGTTTTCTGTCTTGTTGGTAAGGGTAAATGGCTCCGAATCAATGGCCGCTGGTGTCTGCCAGTGTTCACTGTCGAAGGGGTCACCTTTTTTAAAAAACAGCGCGTACTGTCCTCCTTCCGGACCCAGCCAGAAACGATCTTCTCCCCCGAAGGCATTCATGTGCGGGAGCAACTCGCCGGACTTGATCAGGTCATAGTTGAGCCAGCCGTAACTGGCCTGCCCATCAGCCGTTGTCGTCATGACCCGCCCCTGGTAAGCCGGACAAACCAGTGCCCGGGCATTGCCTAGTTGCAACTCAACCAAATCCGGGTGGTGCTGCGTTAAAAACTGCCGGTCTTTTTCGTATGTAGTCATGCCTGATGTCTGTGCACTGGAATCGGTACTGGGTTTGCTGCGTGTCGGTGGCCGATTTCGGGCTGGAACAGGCAATGACCAACCCACTAACAAGGAATACAATAGATTTCTTTATCATACCGTGACTGGCGAAGCGAAAATTAGCGAACTTCCCCGGTTGTTCTCATCCGTGAATGCTTCTCTATAAATACGATGACCGCTCAATCTACTTCTGAAACGGCTATACACATTCGGGAAGCCACGCCAAGCGATGCCCCGGTTGTGTATGACTTTTTGTGTATCCTGGAAGAAATGACATTGGACACAACCGCTTTCCAGGCCGTGTACGACCGTAATCTGGCAAATCCATGTGTTCACTACCTGGTTGCCGAACTGGCCGGCGAAGTGATTGGCTTTGTCAGTTGCCATGTGCAGTTTTTGCTGCACCATTGCGGCAGAGTGGGCGAGATTCAGGAACTGTTCGTTCACCCCGATTATCGACAACGGGGAATTGGTCATGACCTGGTGGCGGCTGTAGAATCTCTTGTCTCGCGGGAAAACTGCCTCAATCTGGAAGTGACAACCAATCAAAAACGGCAGGACACCATCCGGTTTTACGAACGGGAATCGTTCCGCTTATCCCATTACAAACTGGTCAAACCAATCAGCGCCTGATGCGCTTTTTCGTTACCTGCGTTTTATTGGTGGCCTGTCTCTGCCCTGCGCATGGGAAAACCATAACGACTAACGCGGGCAGGAATTGATCGATAAGAAATGCCTTCGTCATAATGATGGCATAGCGATCCCCGGCTGGGCTGGAACAGACGGGGCTTTTGAGCGGGCAATGCGTACCAGCAAAATAGCCGCCCTTCTGCTGGAAGGGCGGCTATTTTGCTGCGTAAAGATATATAGCTTAATTCAGGAATTGAAGACGCAGGTCGTTCAGCTGGCTGCGGAGTGATTCGTCGACCTGCCGGTCCCCCAGGCGAAGAACATAGCCTCCAATCAGTTTATCGTCTATTTTCTCCTCCAATTCAACCACTTTACCGCCGGTCGTCTGCATCACCATTGCCTTGAACTTCTCCCGCAAAACGGGCAGTCAGCGGCACGGTTGTTATGATGGTAGCTCGTTCAATATGGTTCAGTCGGTTATACTGATTGATGAACTCTTCGGCGATAGCATCCAGGATGGCTTCGCGGTTCTTCTTGGCAATGATTTGAAAGAAGGCCATCGTCATTGCGTTCAATCGACTCTCGAAAACGGCTTTGATAATATTGTTCTTCTTCTCTGCCCGGACGATTGGATTTTTCATCATCAGTAACAGCGGCCGATTGTTAGCCACCGTTTCCTTGAAGAACTGCATATCCTTATGAATCGTCTCGGTGAGACCTTTTTCCTGAGCCAAATCCAGCAGTGATTTGGCGTAACGGGCGGCTACAGTAGCAACGGCCATAAGTGTATTTCAGTTAGGGAGTCAGTTAGTTAGAGAGCCGGTTAATCAGTACTAGGTTGACTGAACAGCTATCCAACTGACGGACTAGTTTAAATGCGCGTTAGCGACCAGATCACTTACCAGTTTCTCCTGCGATGATTTATCACTCAGTTCTTTGCGGAGTACTTTCTCGGCAATATCGAGCGACAGCGTAACCACTTCTTTCTTCATTTGAGCAATCAAGGCCTGCCGCTCGTTGTTCATCGACTCGCGGGCCTGCTCCAGAATACGCTTTCCTTCCGCTTCTGCTCTGTCGCGTGAATCGGCAATCATTTTATCAGAGGCCTCTTTGGCACCCCGCAGAATGATATCACGATCGGCACGGGCCTGCACCAGTAGCTTTTCGTTGTCGGCTTTCAGTGCTGTCATCTCGAGCCGGGTCTTCTCGGCCAGATCGAGGGCACTTTGAATGTTGTTTTCGCGCTCGTGCAGGCTATCCGTAATGGGTTTCCAGGCAAACGCACGCAGGATCAGAAACAGGCCCAGAAAGACTATTACCTGCCAGAATAAGAGACCGAGATCGGGGGTAAGTAAATCCATTTGTTTAACGTATATAAAATCAGTACTGTCAGTTTATAGGCAATCTTTTGTTGGTTAACGTTCGCCCGTCGGCAACCCCAAACGGGCGAACGTTTTCCGGAAAATCAGTGAGCAGGGATGCCGGTGCCTAATGCAACCAGCCTGCTCGTACTCGGCTGACTATTGGCTTGCGCCGACCCAATTAGGCCGTAGCAACCAGTAGACAAATAACGGCTGCGAACAGGGCAACGGCCTCGATCAGAGCGGCAATAATCAGCATGGCAGTCTGGATACGACCAGCCGCTTCTGGCTGACGGGCAATACCTTCCATGGCACTACCACCAATTTTACCAATACCCAAACCAGCGCCGATAGCGGCAAGGCCAGCACCAATAGCAGCACCCATAACGGCAACACTACCAGTAGCTTCCAACAACAAAGCGAACAACATTGCAAACATGATAAACTAGGTATTAAACGTGAAACAAAAGATTGCAAAAACAGGTAAACAGTCATTAAGCTGGTTGATCGACTTGCGAACCAACCAACCGTACTCAGTGGGCTTCAGCCCCTTCGTACCCAATGCCATGATCGGCTTCGTGGTGATCTTCAACGGCACTGCCAATGTACATGGCCGTCAGCAGCGTGAAAATAAACGCCTGCAGGAAAGCGACCAATATTTCGATCAGGTTCAGAAACAGCGTAAACGCCAGGACAACCGGGCTAATAGCAACACTCGTCATCGTACCTCCCAGGTTGTTAGCCATAAAAATGAGGCCCAGCAAACTCAGGATAATAATGTGGCCGGCAGTAATGTTGGCAAATAACCGGATCATGAGCGACAGGGGTTTCATGAACACACCCACAATCTCGACCGGCACCATGATGGGTAACAACGCCACGGGAACGCCCGTTGGCTTGAAAATGTGCATCCAGTAGTGTTTGTTACCACTGAAGGTAACAATCAGGAACGTGATAACGGCCAGTACCAGCGTAACGGTAATATTGCCGGTCAGGTTGGCCGAACCGGGCAATAACCCCAGCAGGTTGTTAATCAGGATAAAGAAGAACAGCGTCAGCAGGTAGGGTAAAAACTTCGTGTAGCGGGGTCCAATACTGGGCTTAGCCACCTCATCGCGAACGAAGAGGATGATCGGCTCCAGCAATGACTGAATACCCGACGGTGCCCGACCTTTGTTTTTGGCATAACCCCGACTAACAGCCGTAAAGACCAGCAACATAATAATGGCACTCAGGAACAGGGAAGCTACGTTTTTGGTGATCGAAAAGTTGTAGAGTTTTGCGTCCTCATCAACAACACCGGCTTCGTTTACGCGGTGAATTTTGCCGTGCACGTTCTTGTAACCATCATGAATTTCTCCATGTGCCAGGTGCGACGACGAGAACATTTCCAGTCCCCGATCTGCCGAGTAAAGAATAACGGGCAGATGCAGTGTAACGCCGTGGGCAAACTCCCAGCCGTAGTCATCTTTGATGTGGTGCATAATCATCTCACCAACATTAAATTTTTCTTTGGCGACTGCCTCACCGCTCAACTGTGGCACACCCGGCTCACCTTCCTGATGGTGCTCTTGTGCCCGAACACCGATTAAGGAACTCAAAATGAGCGCCGTTACTACTAAGAATCTTTTAATTGACGAATGCAACATATGATGTAACCAATCCATTTTATGAATCGCGTCGCAAGTTACGCGTAAGGCTCCAAATCTCAAAACCTGTGTAACATATATATAGTACAAGAAAGTCCAAAATGAAGGCGCGACGCTGTTCAACGTGGCGGAACAGAAAGAAACCCACAAAGGCAAGCCCCAGTATCAGCCGGGCAACGGTAGCGGCCAAATACAGCGGGATCAATCGTTCCTGATTGCCCTGTAAACCAGTCTCAACCAGCCGATGCGTCAGGAGCGATATAGTCAGGAAGAAACCCAGCAGAATTTTCCAGTACGGGTGTAGCCAGGGGGAAACAAAATATACGTCGGCTACGAAAAATCCAATTGCGAGGAAAATGGTAAAGAGTAAAGTTCGCAGCATGAAATGAATGAAAGCCGCTTACCGGCTCTTCCCGTGTTCCGCACAAAGCTAACGCATTAACCGTTATGTGCCGTACCACAAGCGATCGCCGTCACCTGATTTGTGCTCCCCGTACCATGCGCCTGCTTTTCGAGCGAGAATTAGGCCGGGTAAAACAGGCAACACCTGATACCCGTCCCGAACGCTCGATTTGAGGGGATAACCAATCCACACGGGTTATCCGGATTGGCCGTGCATTGCCAGCGACCAATACCCGAACGTTCCGGCTGACCAATTCGCCAGAACGTTTCCTGACTCACCGGTCCCAGGCATTGGCGGTCTATGGAGCCATTTTAACGGACAACTGATTTAGTAGTCAGCATCAGGTAACCCGTACCCGGAAAACTGAGTCAGAAAGCAGTAATCCGCTGTGGCACGAATAAACGTACCCTAATTTGAGCAACAAGTTCAAACCGATTTTTCAGCCTATCTTGCCCAATCCCAAAACAATTACGTCACACAAACTATTGAAACGGCGTTGTTGGGGCAACTGACACGCTATCTGTCGTTTATAGCGTTGAAATTTCGCGTAGCTTTGTATCTCCTAACTTGGCATTGTACTTAAATTGTCTGATAAGATGGATGATCAACCCTTTGAGATTTTGGTAGTTGATGACGACCCGAGCGTCATTGATCTGTTTAAGCGATTGGGGGAACATGCCTTTTCAGAAGCAGTCTTTACCTGGACTCAATCGCATCAGGAGACCGTTTCGTATTTATCCCGCCCGACCAGTACCCTCCCCCGACTGATCCTGCTTGACATTGACCTTCAGATGGGTACGGATGGGTTATCGGCTCTTCCGGAACTGGTTAGCCAATTTTCCGGACAGTTACCCATTATCATGTTCTCCAACTCCAATGAACAGGATCAGGTCCGACGGGCTTATTCTAACGGCGCGGTTGCTTACACCCGGAAGCCACAGGCGTTACAGGAATGGAAAGATTATATCCGCGTTTTGAGAAAGCACTGGTACGAGACGGCGGTTCTTCCATCACCCATCATCAAACAGCCTAAAGTAAGTAAGTAGTTGGCAAGGCTACCCCTTTTGCCAGTGGTATACAGGGAAAGTAATTCCTACCCGGCAAACGAGTTATGGCTAAGTCAACCAGTAACACATATCGCCCGGCTACAAAAATTAAAACAGGAAATTTGAGTCGCCCGCTTGCAGAATAAACAGGCAGCATCGTTTCCCAACAAATTCAGGGGACTTCACACTTTTACCGCTCCAGCCTAAAAAGAACGTTGAAATCATCCCAGGTTCGCGGCCCCGGTCCCTATTTCCACCCTTTTCCGAAGTATGCAACGCAAAAGAGCCCGCCTGTTCAATCGCAGCAAGCGGGCAATGCGTATATGCCCCTACAACGGTTAGTTACCGGGTAACAGACCGATTATACGCTTTATATCTTTTCCCATCGCTTGCTACCACTAGTTATTTTCTCGTACAATCCCCATTCTATGCAACCAGTACTACTTATTGCTCTTTTTTTACTGTCATACGTTACTTCATCGGCCCAGAAACTAACCGGGCAGGTTATCGATCAAACGTCGCAACAGTCTATTGCGGGTGCCACCGTCCAGGTAAGACGTACGCAGGCGGGCACACTTACCAATGCTACGGGCACTTTTACCCTGGCCAACCTCCAGCCAGCCGACGTCCTGACGTTTTCCTACCTCGGCTACCGGACGCAGGAAATTCAGTATACGGGTCAGACTGATCTGACCGTCGAACTCGTGGCGGGGGTATCGCTCAATGAGGTCGTTGTAACGGCCCTGGGGCTGGAGCGCAACGCCCGGAGCCTGGGTTACGCCATTCAGAAAGTGGATGGGCGGCAGGTCAGCGACATAAAAGCGCCCAACTTCCTCGATAACCTCTCGGGTAAGGTAGCGGGCGTCACGATTACCTCCGGCTCAACGGGCGTGGGGTCGTCGTCGCGCATCATTATCCGGGGTGAATCGTCCTTTACCAACAACAACCCTCTCTTTGTGGTCGATGGTATCCTGATCAATAACGCCACGGTGGTGAACCGGGTCAACGACGATGCCAACGGGTTTCAGGAAATCGACTTCGGCAATGGCGCCATGGACATCAACCCCGACGATGTGGCTGCGGTATCGGTGCTCAAAGGCCCCGGAGCAGCCGCGCTCTACGGCACCCGCGCGGCCAACGGGGTTATTCTGATTACTACCAAAGACGGCTCGTCGGCGGGCAAAGGCATTGGCGTTAGCTTTAACAGCACGTTCTTTACCGAGCGTCCTTTCCAGCTACCCCAATTCCAAAATGGCTATGGGCAGGGTAACAGTGGTGCGTTCAAGTACGTCAACGGCCTGAGCGGGGGTATCAACGACAACATTTCGTACAGCTACGGCCCCAAACTGGACGCGGGTTTGCTGATTCCGCAGTACGACAGCCCCGTAACCCTGGCCGACGGCCGGATGGTTCGCGGGGCCGATACGCAGGTATACAGCGGGCTGCCCATCACTCCTACCCCATTTGTATCGCAGCCCGACAACCTGAAAAACTTCTACGAGACAGGACACACGGCCATCAATAACCTGGCTATTTCGGGTAGCTACGACAAAGGCAGCTACCGGCTCTCATTCACCGACCTGAACAGCCAGTCGACCATTCCGGGCGTCGATTTGAAGCGCAAAACGCTGGCCGCCCGGTTGCAGTTTGACCCTACCAAACGACTAAAAATCAGTTCATCCATCAATTATATCAACAGCGGCAGCGACAACCGTCCTGCCACCAAGTACGGGTCTGAAAACACGAATTATGCCCTGAGTGCCTGGCTGGGCCGGCAGACCGACGTTAACCCCATGAAGCAGTACTGGCAGCCGGGGCTGGAAGGTATTCAGCAGTTTTCCTACAACTACACGTTCTTCGATAATCCGTATTTTACCCTCTACGAAAATCGTAACTCCTTCAACCGCGACCGGTTGATCGGGAACCTAGCCGTAACGGCCGAACTGGCCACCAACCTGACCTTGATGGTGCGGAGCGGTATGGATTATTCGAACGAGAATCGCCAGTTTCGGCGGGCCTTCAGCAGCAACCGGTTCAAGAGCGGAGCCTACGCCGAGAACGCCGTTTTTTTCCGGGAAATCAATACCGACTTCCTGCTGAACTACACCCGCAGCCTGGGGCCACTCTCAATTGACGTATCGGCTGGGGGCAACCGGATGAATCAACTGGCTTCATTTGATCAGTATCAGGCACTGACGCTGGCGCAGCCGGGTGTATTCAAGCTCAACAACGCAGCCTCACCGGTGGAGGTGTACCAGCAGAGTGCCCGCAAGCGCATCAACAGCCTGTACGCGCTGGCTAAACTGGGTTTCAAAGACGTGCTGTTCGTCGATATTACCGGTCGTAATGATTGGTCGAGTGCCCTGGCAACGCCCACATCCACGGCTAATACGGCCTTCTTCTACCCGTCGGTATCAGCGAGCTGGGTGTTATCCAACCAGTTTTCTCTACCCGCGGTGGTTTCCTTTGCCAAAGTACGGGCGAGCGTCGCCAGCGTTGGTAACGATACCAGCCCGTACCAGACAACGGGGGTATTCAATGCCCGTAACCCGGTTTTTTCGCAGCCCGCTTTTAGTGATCAGCCCGCCATTGCCAACACCAACCTGAAACCGGAGTCGATCACCTCGTTAGAGGTGGGTACCGACGTCCGATTTTTCAACGACCGGCTGAGCGTCGACCTGACCTATTATGACTCCCGCACCAGCAATCAGATTCTGTCGCTGCCCATTGCCATCCCAACGGGCTACAGCGAACGGGTCATCAACGGCGGAGAAGTACGGTCGCGGGGTATTGAGGCTGTGGTAACGGCTACGCCCATCCAGACCAGCCGCATTCGGTGGAACGTCGGCCTGAATTTTAGCCGGAACCGGACCAATGTGGTGTCGCTACCCGAAGAGGCTGGCACCCTGACGCTGGGCTACAACCGTATTTACGACAACGTGAACCAGACCGTATGGTACCAGGTACGGCAAGGCGACCGCATGGGCGATATGTGGGGAACCGGCTACCGGCGCAACCCGCAGGGCGACTTTATTGTGGGCAGCAACGGGCAGTACATTGCCGATAACACCCTGAAGAAACTAGGCAACTACAACCCCGATTTTATCGTGGGCTTGTCGAACCAGCTCAGCGTTCAAAACTGGAACCTGGGCTTTCTGGTCGACTGGCGGCAGGGCGGTATTCTGGTATCGCGGACGCTGGCGCTGGCGGGCGTGGCGGGTCAGTTGATCGAAACGGCCGACCGGCCCGAAGCGGGTATCATGGCTAAAGGCGTGGTAAATACCGGCACAACCGAAAACCCAAACTACCAGCCTAACACGCGGCTTATTCCGGCCGAAACCTACTACCGGATGTACTACGACCGGAACCACGAGGAGAACAGCACCTACAACGCGTCGTACATAAAACTGCGGGAACTAACCATTGGCTACACCGTGCCCGAAACGGCCTGGCTGGCCAAAAAGCTGGGTATGCAGCGGCTAACCGTGGCCCTGGTAGGGCGGAACCTGCTGGCCCTGTCTCACATCCCGCACTTTGACCCCGAACAAACCTCATTCCAGCAAAATCAACTGCAAACGGGTGTGGAGGATATGACGTACCCAACTACCCGCAACGTGGGCGTAAAACTAAGCGTGAATTTTTAACCCATACGGCCACCCAGGCACCTCTGACCAACTGACCATGAAACGAATACTTTATAGCACCCTACTGCTCGTCGCACTCACTGGCTTTGTGCCGGGCTGTACGGATAAATTCCAGGAAATTAACACCAACCCCAATGCACCGGTCGACGTACAACCGTCGCTCCTGTTCCGCAAAATCCTGTTCGATTACGGTGAGCAGATGTCCTACGAAGCGTTCGTAGCGGGCAACCTGCTGGGACAGTACTTTACGGCCATCGACTTCAACCTGTTCGACCGGCATAGCCTCAGCGAGCCGCAGTACGGCGGCAATCCCTGGCCGTTTCTCTACACCAACCTGCGCGATAACGAGATTCTGCTTCAAAAATCACGCGCCAATACGGCTTTCGGGGTGTACGAAGGTCCGGCCCTGATACTGAAAGCCTACCTGGCCGCTACACTGACGGACCTGTACGGCGATGTTCCCTATAGCGAAGCCCTACAGGGGAAAACGGGCGTCATTACACCTGCCTACGACACGCAGGAGGCCATTTATACGGCTGCCGGGGGCATACTGGACAACCTCGACAAGGGCATTGCTTCCATTACTAACTATAAGGGGGCTACAGCCCTCGAGGGCGACATTCTGTACGGCGGCAATCGCAGCAAGTGGATACTGTTCGCCAATTCCCTGAAGATTAAGTCGCTGATGCGCATTTCCGGTAAGATGAACGTGAAAGAGGCTCTGCAAAAAGTGTTTACGGACGGTAATTTCATCAAAGCCAATACCGATAATGCCGTGTACCGGTTCTCGCTGTCGCAGCCTAACAACTTCCGCATGTCCACGGCCCGCATTGGTGATTACAACCTGTTTATCATGTCAAAAACCAGTGAAGAACTCCTGACTAGCCTGAACGACCCGCGCATTGGGGTGTACTTCCGGCCCACTTCGGCCAAACCGGGCACCTACAGGGGCCTGCTCAACGGACCTGATGCCTCGAAACTTTCCATCTCACTGGCCGATTACTCGTTTACGGGAACAATATTCCGGGAAGAGTCGGACAAGTTGTATGCGAATTATATGACCGCTTATGAAACCAGTTTATGGCTGGCCGAAGCGGCCGAGCGGGGGCTGGTGGCGGCCCCGGCCAAAGAATGGTACGAACGCGGCATTACTCAGGCTTTCGATTACTGGCGAACAACGCTACCGGCCAACTACCTGACCAGTAGCCGGGTGGCGTACGGACAGAATGGCCAGAACCCGATTGAGCAAATCCTGACGCAGAAGTGGCTGGGCAACATCAACAATGGCTACGAAGGCTGGACGGACTACCGCCGGACGGGCTTCCCCCGCCTGAAACCAATTTCGGCCAGCCTCAACAACGGGCTGCTCCCCGCACGGATGCCCTACCCTGGTACAGAAAGTGCGTTGAACGCGGTACCCTATAAAAAAGCGGCCGACAATACCCAGAACAACAGCATCAACGTGCCCGTCTGGTGGGCTACCCGCTAATTACACCGCATGACCACAACCGCATTGCAGTGGGCGCTGGTACTGGCGTCGAGCATCACGCTGTATTTTGTATCGCCCCTGTCCCGAACCGCGCCCGAGTTTTTCAAAGGATCCCGCAAAGAGCGAACACCGAATACCCTATTCCTGACAAGCAGTCTGGTCATCTCCTGGCTGTTTGCCAAATCCATTACTAATGCCGCTAACCTGGGTAACAGCTTCGGGCTGGTGGGAGGTATCGCCTACGCGGGATACTACGTGTCGTTTCTGGTAGCTGGTTTTGTCATCGTGTCGATGCGCAACAAAGGAGGTTACCGGAGCATTCACCACTTTCTAAAGTCCAAGTTCGGGGGGAGTGCGGTGGTAGTCTTCACGTTCCTGATTATCATTCGGCTCTACAACGAAATCTGGTCCAACACCATCGTCATTGGCTCGTATTTCGGGGCTCAGGGCACCACCGATTATTACGTGGCCATTATCGTGTTTACCCTGCTTACCCTGGCTTATACGCTGAAAGGCGGCATGGGCAGCTCCATCATGACCGACGTGATTCAACTGGCGCTGTTTGTGGTGCTGCTGACGGTTATTCTGGGCTTTATACTGCCACAATACGGGGGTAGCCTAACGCCATTTCTTAGCAGCGGACGATGGGAATTGAGTCAGGGGGTCGATCTGCTGCTGGTGGCGCTGGTGCAGTGTTTTAGCTACCCGTTTCACGACCCCGTCCTGACCGACCGGGGCTTTATTTCCGATACCCGTACCACGCTGAAGGCGTATTGCTGGGCGGGGGCCATCGGTGCCCTCTGTATCATCTTCTTCAGCTTCGTGGGCATCTTTGCTAAACTCAATGCCCTGACGGGTGAAGCACCGGTGGCCGTAGCGCGGTACTTCGGCGTACCGATGTTGCTGCTGATGAACCTCATTATGGTCACTTCGGCCTCCTCGACGCTCGATTCAGCCATGGCGTCGTTTTCCAAGCTCATCAGCATCGACCTGAGTAAAGCCGCCGTGCCGAGCGTAACCAAAGGACGATGGGCGATGGTGGCATTGACGGTACTGGGCACCATACCGGTTTTCTTCGACCCCGCCATCCTGTCGGCCACCACCATCAGCGGTACGTTGGTGCTGGGCCTGGCACCGATATTTCTATTCTGGCATATTCCCGTACCCCGTTTTGCCTTTCACCTGTCGGTGGTGGGCGGGCTGGTGCTGGGCGGGTTCCTGACGTTTTTCCCCCTGCCCGAATTCCTTCATCTGGGCAATGGCAAGTACGGATCGCTGCTCAGCGTGAACCTGATTACATCGGGTTTCTGTTTCCTGGTTTTCGCAGGCAGTGCTGTTTTCCCAAAAAAGACGAATGATTGATAGCCCGGACACCCAGAACCTTGAAACGCGTAGTGGCAGGCTGCTTGTATTCGGTGGGCCTTATTCTAACCTTCAGGCGCTGGAAACGCTCAAACAAATCGCCGACCGGCTTCAGATTCCTGTCGAAAATATCATCTGTACCGGGGATATCGTAGGTTACTGCGCCCAGCCCGAAGAGTCGGTGCAGTTTGTGAAGGACTGGGGTATTAACGCTATCCAGGGCAATGTGGAGCAGAATATCATCCGGGGCGAAGACGACTGCGGCTGCAACTTCACCGAGGGCGGCCGGTGTGATTTGTTCTCGCGCACCTGGTTTCCCTACGCGGTGCAGGCCCTGTCGGCCGGCTCGGTATCCTGGCTGAGTACCTTACCGATTCAACTGTCATTTCGGTACGCGGGCCAATCGGTTACGGTGCTGCACGGAGCGGCCACCGGGATCGCTGATTTTGTTTTTGAATCGACGCCCTGGTCGGAAAAAGAAGTGAGTTTTGCGGCTACCGGAGCCAACGTGATACTGGCCGGTCATGCCGGGCTTCCCTTTGCAGAAGAGCGGGCCGGGCGGTACTGGCTCAACGCGGGTGTTATTGGCATGCCCGCCAATGACGGCACCCCCCGCGTGTGGTACCTGCTGCTCGACGATACCGATGAACAGTTTTCCTACACGTTTCACGCCTTCACCTACGACAACCAGACGGCTCACCAGTTTATGCATACTCATCAGCTTCCTGACTCCTACGCGCAGACACTCCTGACGGGACTTTGGGACAACTGCGAGATTCTGCCGGACGTGGAAAAAGCGTTACAGGGCCAGGCAATCGCTGAATCAACCCGTTTGCAGATGAGTTGATCCGTCGGGGCTTTGAGTCCTGTTGTCTGTACTGCCAAACTGAATGACAGGACTACCCCGGGTTACAGAACCAGCCATCGGGTACCAGCCGCCTGATTCATACGGGTAGGTACACGGTGAATGTGGCCCCTTTTCCCTCCTGACTGCTTGCGGTGATGGACCCGCCGTGGTTAGTCACTACTTTCTCACAAATGGCTAAACCAATACCCGTACCGGGGTAGTTGGTGCGGCCGTGCAATCGTTGAAATACCTGAAAAATTCGCCCCAGGTACTTTTCATCGAACCCGATCCCATTATCAATGATATCAATGCGATTGTACCTGGCAACCAGTCGCGCTGGCCGCGCCGGGGCCGGAACCTCACGGACATCGACAACGCTCGAAGTGACCCGAAGAACGGGTGTAGCATCGGCCCGTTGAAATTTCATGGCGTTGCTCACCAGGTTCTGGAAAAGCTGACTTAACTGCGACCGCTCTCCCCGCACCGTTGGCAGAGGATCTATACGAATAACCGCGCCCGTTTCCTGAACAAGCAGGTCCAGATCGCCCATAACGGTGGCCAGCACCTCATCCAGCGGCACCAGCTGGTCAGTTTCCTGCTGGGTGGAAATTCGGGAAAACGTTAGCAGATCCCGAATCAGTATGGACATCCGGCTGGCCGATTTTTGCATCCGCTGAACATGACCGATGCCATCCCCCAACTGGGGTCCGTACTGGCTGCTGAGCAGGTCGCCAAACGACTGAATTTTACGAAGCGGCTCCTGCAGGTCGTGGCTGGCTACGTAGGCAAACTGCTGAAGATTCTCATTGGAACGCTGTAGATCGAGAATGGAGGCCTGCAACTGGGCCGTCCGTTCCTGCACCTGTAAGTCCAATTCGGCAGACAGGGTTCGCAACCGGGCTTCGCTACTGGCAAGTTCCTGGCGGGCAATTGTCTGGTCGTGCACGTCAATTACGGTGCCCACCATGCCTTCATACGCCCCGGTCGCCTTGAAGCGGGGGCTGCTTTGGTCAATAACCCAGCGGTACTGGCCATCCCGCTGCCGGAGCCGGTAGAGCGCATGGAAAGCTACCTGGTCCTCATTGGCCTTTACGAATTTATGCCCCGCTTCTTCCTCATCGTCGGGGTGGGTCATGTTGAGCCAGCCAAACCCTTCTGCTTCTGAGGGCTCCTGCCCCGTGGTGTCGTACCATTGCTGGTTCAGATAGGTACAGTACCCGGTGGGGTCCGTTTCCCAGATAATGGCCGGCACCACATCGGTCAGGCGACGAAAATAAGCTTCGCTTTCCTGGAGTTTGTTGCGGGCCAGTACTTCCTGGGTTACGTCCAGAGCCATCTCAACAACGGCGTAGACCTCACCAGCCTCGTTAAGCAACGGGCGCAGCGTAAAGTCAAAATAGTAGGTATCCGCCACGCCATCAATGACCAGTTCAGCAGGAGCCACTTTAGCCTCATAAGCCTCGCCCGTGGCGAACACCTCCTCCACCAGTTGCAGCGCCCGATAACCCGGTGCATCGTTGGGCAGGACGTCCCGCAGGGGTTTACCCACAATGGAGGGGCCCTGGCCAAAAAGGCGGATCATCCGTTCGTTGGCCACCTCTATCCGCATCTGGCGACCGGAAAAAAGGCAGGTGGCAATGGGTGCCTGCTCAATAACGGAACGGAAGCGCACCTCACTGGCTTCGAGCGTTTGCCGGGTCCGCACCTGTTCGGTCACATCCTGGCCCAGCACCATCACCCCGGTAATCGTACCATCCACTTCCTTATACGGTTGATAGATCAGGTTAAGAAAGCCTTCTTTCCTGCCGCCTTCCACGTTAACCGTATAGGGTTGATCATAGAGGTACACCGGATCGCCGGTTTGCCGGACTCCGTCAATAAGCGGTCGAAAAAAGGCTTCCGCTTCCGGAACAACGCTGAACAAATCCCGATCCTGCAACTCTTCCGGTTGGCGGTCTATCAAACGCGCGCAGGCCTGGTTAACGATCTGCACCCGCATTTGCGAACCTTCCAGCACGATGATTCCCACCGACGCTTCCCGAACCAGGTTCTGAAAGCGATGCTGAGCAATGAGAAGCTGGTTGACCGTCCTGACTTTTTGGGTAGTTTCTGTACAGGCAACAAATACGCCCGCCGGCTGGCTGCCCTCATCATGGACAGGGCTGAAACTGAACGTCCAGTAGGTTTCCTCCCGCTGGCCATTTCGGTAAACCGGCAGCATTTGATCCTCACTCCAGGTGGCACCCCCACCCGATAGCACCTGATCCACGTGGGGCCTGATCTGCTCCCATATCTCGGGCCAGACTTCCTCCACCGGCTCCCCCAAGGCTGCGGGGTGTTTACCCAGCCCCCCCAGGCTGGCCCGGTACGCGTCGTTGTAAAAGCAGCGCAGTTCCTGGCCCCAGAACAGGAGCATGGGAAACCGGGAATTAAGTACGATACTCAGGGTCGTACGCAGGCCCTGCGGCCATTGTTCGGGTAGGCCGAGGGGGGTTACCGACCAGTCGAACTGGCGAATGAGTTCGCCCATTTCGCCACCATGCGCTAGAAAAGGGTACTTCTCAGGACTATTCGTCGTTTTCAAAAGGGTGTGCTAACTAATGTAAATCACTTGTTGGTTAATTGCCGGATAAACAGATAAAGCGACGCACCAATGGCCGTCAGGGATAAGATGATGGTCCAGACGGGCCGTTGGTTCTGCTGCCAGGCATCCAGCTTCATACCTCCCCATACCCCCAGCCCAATAGTGCCCAGCATCTGAAAGGCAATGCCGCTGAACTGCACAAACGACGTTGTTTTCTCCGTCACTTTCTTCAGTGGCTCGTCTGCCCGAACCGGTTTGCGGGGGGGGACAGAATCAAATTGGTCGGGATCGTTCGCCACAGAGTTCAAGGTTTGGTACAATATACCGTGCAAAATTCGTTAATTTGACCAAACGTTCCATATAATCAACGCATACGGCAGCGTTTTACTACGATTGACCACGCATTTTTGTCAGGATGTCCCGCTATCGACATAACCAGTTTCTTTTGTTCCTTACGGTCCTGGCTACCCTGACCGGTGGGCTACTTTCCTGCTCCCAGTACAGCACCAAACCCGTCAGCAAAGGCTATCATAATCTTACGGCACACTACAATGCTTACGTGATTGCCCGCGATGAGATTAATGAAGCCGAACGGGTTTTGTTCAAAAACCGGCAGGAGAACTACACCCAGTTGCTGCCCATTCTGCTGCCCGTCGATTCCAACGCCACCGCTCCCGTCAAACAGGAACTGGACGATGCCATTAAAAAAGCGTCGCTCATTCCCGAACGCCACCAGAACAGTAACTGGCTCGATGATGCCTACAACCTGATTGGCCGGGCCCGGCTGCTGAAACAGGATTTGCCCAATGCCATTGAGGTGTTCAAGTACGTTAATACCAAGGGCACCAGTGAACAGGATAAGCACACGGCGCTGGTGGGTCTGATGCGCGCGTATGTGGAAGGCGGGGACTATACCAACGCCCTGAACGTAGCGGAATACCTCCGCACGCAACCGCTTAACAACGCCAACACCCGCGACTTTTACCTGACAAAGGCGTATCTGCACCAGCGGGCGGGCGAGTACGCGGTGGCTGTTGGTATTCTGGAAGCTACGTTTCCCAGCCTGAAAAAAGGCGAAAAAACGGCCCGGCTCCACCTGATTGCCGGGCAGTTGTACGACCTCATCGGGCAACCGGCCAAAGCCGTCGACCAGTACCAGCAGGTGCTCCGGTCCCGCCCTACCTACGACCAGTCCTTTTACGCCAATCTGTACGCCATTCAGGCCAATGGCCTCACCGGCGACCAGAAAGGCATGGCCCGGTCGGCGGCAACGTTCGAGAATTTGCTGAACGACCGTAAGAATGAAGACCTGAAGGATAAAATCTATTTCACGATGGGCCTGCTCGAAGCCCGGAGCGGCCGCATCGACCAGGCCATCAAACGCTACACCCAGTCGATTCAGGCTGCCGGGTCCAACACCACGCAGGTTCCCTACACCTACCTGGAAATTGGCAAACTGTACTTCGAGAAAAAGACCGATTACCTGAACGCCAAAGTATACTACGATAGCGCCCTCGCCCTGCTGCCCAAACAGTCGCCCGATTACGCGGCCCTGCTGAGCCGTAAGACGACCCTCGATGAGTTCGTTCAGTACAAAACAACCATTCGGACGGACGATAGCCTGCTGGCACTGGCAAAGATGGACCCGGCCGCCCTGGACCAGCTGCTCGACAAAGCCATTGACCAGCGCGAAAAAGAAGACAAGGCCCGGGCCGCACTGGCCCAGCAGATTATTGACAAGGCCACGAACGGAAACAGTACCGTAGTGCCGGGAGCTACCAACTCAAATCTGGCACCCGGCGAACGGTGGGTGCTGTACAACCCCATCTCGCTGAGTCAGGGGAAGCAGGAGTTTGGCGTGAAATGGAGCAACCGACCGCTGGAGGATAACTGGCGACGAGCCAACAAGGAAGAGTCGGCAGCCATAGCGGGCGTAAACAGCCCGGTGCAGGGAGGGTCACCGGCCGCTGCGGCTATCAACCCAAACCCCACGCTTCCCAATTCTCAGGCAGCTCAGGCAGCGGATGCTACCGTAGCCCTGGCAACGGGTCGAAACTCGCAGAAAGCGGGCATGAAGCTTAAAATCCCGTTCACGCCGGGAGCACAGGTAGCCGCTAACCAGCGGATTGAAAGTGCCCTGTACAAGCTGGGGAAACTCTACAAGTTTCAGTTCAATCAACCCGCCGATGCCATCCTGACGTTCGAGCAGTTGCTGAGCCGGTATCCAAACACGATTCAGAAACCAGAGGTGTATTATTTGCTGCACCTCTCCAACGAGCAACTCAGTAAGGCGTCGTCGTGGAAAGATAAACTGCTGGCCGAATACCCGAATACCTCCTATGCCCGTTTGACGGGTAAGGCCATTAATCAAACGACGGATTCGGAAGCGCAGGCGCAGCAAACGTACACCGAAATCTATGAACTCTACAAAGCCAATAACCCGACCGAAGCCCTGGCCCGGGCCGAAAATGCGCTCGGCCGGCTGGCCGGTACTCAACTGGAGGATAAATTAGCGTTATTGCGTGTTATCCTGATTGGCAAGGTGAAACCCATAGACGCTTACCGGCAGGCGCTGGCCGAATACGTACGCGACTACCCGGGCAGCCAACTCCTGCCCAACGTAAAAGAGATGCAGGCCGCGGCTGAGCAAACAGCCGCCAATAGAAAATAATCCGTTTCGGCCCCCGAGCCGACAAGCTATTAATCCCTAAAACAGCAATGATTGACTTTGCCCCCGGAAAATTCCGGACCATTATTAAAAATCTGTGGCGCTTTTCGCTGCTGGGTATCCTGGCGTTGGTGCTCTACGTGCTGGCCGTCAGCTACAATTTCCTGTGGCTCTTTGGTGGTATGCCGAGTTTGAAAGCGCTGGAGAACCCCAAGAGTGAAGAAGCCTCGGAAGTGTACACGGCCGATAACCAGCTATTGGGAAAGTACTACTCCGAAAACCGTACCCCCATTGAAATCTCGCAGGTATCGCCCAATATTACGTCCGCCCTGCTGGCAACGGAAGATGCCCGCTTTGTCAAACACGCCGGTATCGACCCCCGCTCGCTGTTCCGGGCCGTTAGTGGCCTCATCACCTTCCGCGACGCGTCGAGTTCGGGGGGTGGTAGTACGCTGACCCAGCAAACGGCCAAGAACCTGTTCGATACCCGCCGGGAAGAGCTGCGCGGTCCCCTGGGCGACGTTCCCCTACTCGGACTGGTAATTGCCAAAACCAAGGAGTGGATTCTGGCCGTTCGGCTGGAGCGGAACTATACCAAGCAGGAGGTGATGATGATGTACCTCAACACGGTATCGTTCGGCAACAACACCTATGGTATCAAAACGGCGGCCAAAACGTACTTCAGCAAAGAACCCTGGGCGCTGAATGTGGAAGAAGCCGCCCTGCTGGTGGGTATGCTCAAAAACCCCACCCTGTACAACCCGCGTTTGTACGAAGACCGCACCCGCCAACGCCGGAACGTGGTGCTGAGTCAGATGAAGAAGTACAAGTTTCTGACGGCCGAACAGTTTTACACCTACAAAAACAAACCCCTGAAACTGGATTTCAGCATTGAGAACCAGAATACGGGTATGGCCGCTTATTTCCGGTCGGTCGTTAAGGAGGACATCAAGCGGTGGATCAGGCAGTACAATGAAGAAAACCCCGATGCTGACCTGGACCTGTACACCAGCGGACTGAAAATTTACACGACCATCGACTCCCGGATGCAGACCTACGCCGAGGAAGCCGTAATGGCCAATATGCGTGACCAGCAAACGAAATTTTACGAGCACTGGCGCGGCCGCAATCCCTGGGTGCAACCCAAAAAAGTAGGTAAAAAAACAATCTATGAAGAGACTCCCGGCTTCATTCAGCGGGTAGCGCGCCGAACCAGCCGCTTTAAGCAACTGAAAATCACGTACGGTGACGATGAAAAGGCAATCTGGGCGGAGATGAACAAACCCGTTAAGATGAAAGTGTTCGTGTATGGTGGCCGGCCCGTAGGGTCCCGGCGAAACGAGAAAGACACCACCATGAGTTCGCTGGATTCAATTCGCTACTATAAACGACTGCTCAACACGGGTTTTATGTCCATGGACCCCCGAAATGGGTACGTAAAAGCCTGGGTGGGCGGTATTAATTTCAAGCATATGAAGTTCGACCACGTGCGCCAAAGTCGTCGGCAGCCGGGCTCAACCTTCAAGCCATTCATTTACCTGACCGCTATGGACCAGGGTTTTGTAACCCCCTGTAGCCACATTACCGACCAGCCCACTACGTTCCTTCATGGTGAGGATAACAACGGGGGTCCTGCCTGGACACCCAAAAATTCGAATGGGAAGTACAGCTTTCAGAGCCTGTCACTTCGGGAGGCATTGGGCCGGTCGATAAACACGGTTAGTGCCCAGCTAATCAAAAAGACCAGAGCAGCCGAAGTGATAAAGTATGCCCACGAAATGGGTATCCAAAGCAAAGACCTGCCCGAAAATCCAACGCTCTGCCTCGGCACGGGCGATGTATCGGTTTACGAAATGGTTAGTGCGTACTGCGCCTTCGCCAACGGCGGTATGCGCGTTCGCCCAATGATGCTGATTCGGATTACCGATAAGAATGGTCAGGTACTCAAAGAGTTTTCGCCCGATGCCAAACAGGTTATCAGTGCCAACCGGGCCTACGAGATGCTGCACCTGATGCGGGGAGCCGTGGAGGAACCCAACGGCACCGCCCAACGCCTGCGGACGCAGTACAAACTGTCGGAAGGGGGCAATGAGATTGCGGCCAAGACCGGTACAACATCCAACTACTCCGATGCCTGGTTCATGGGCATGACCCAGCACCTGGTGTCGGGCCTGTGGGTGGGGGGCGATGACCGGGCCATTCACTTCCGAACCCTGGAACTGGGGCAGGGCGGCCGGATGGCCATGCCCGCCTGGGCCATGTACATGCAGAAAGTATACAAGGACCCTAGTCTGACGCAATACCGACCCGAACCCTTTCGTAAGCCAAACAACTTCCAGATCGACTGCGGTGGCTATTACATCGACTCATCCCAACGGTATATTCCACCCAAAGTGGTGCCGGAAGATGAAGACGAGATTTTGCAGTAACAAGAAAAAGGCCAGCCCAGTGCTGGCTTTTTTCTTATCGGAATAACCGGCAACCTTTAGGCCGTATTCCGTGTTTTATAAGGCGGCTTCATCAGGCCCGTCCGTTGTTCATTTCCCGTTCATCTCGGCCCGTTGCCAACTTATTTTATGCCCGAATTCGACTACAAAAAGGAGTTAGCCAAAGTACCCCATGAGCCGGGTGTGTACCGGTATTTCGACACATCAGGCGAGGTGATCTACGTCGGCAAGGCCAAAGACCTGAAAAACCGCGTCAGCAGTTATTTTACCAATTCCAAAGGACACGACCGAAAAACGCTGCGGCTGGTCAGCCAGATCCGGAAAGATCGAATTCACCATCGTTCATACCGAGTTCGACGCCCTCTTGCTGGAAAATCAACTCATTAAGCGGTACCAGCCAAAATTTAATATCTCTGCTGCGTGATGATAAAACGTACCCCTTCGTCTGCGTCACCCATGAGCACTTCCCCCGCGTGATGACCACCCGGCGTATCGACCGGAAACAGGGCACGTTTTACGGACCTTTTGCCAACCTGAAACCCATGTACACCGTGCTGGATATGTTCAGTCAGCTGTACACGATTCGCACCTGTAATTATAACCTCGCCCCCGAAAACATCGAAGCGGGCAAGTACAAAGTCTGTCTGGAATACCACATCGGTAACTGTAAAGGCCCCTGCGAAGGCAAACAGACCGAAGCGGATTACGACAGCGACGTGGAGCAGATTCACAACATTCTGAAGGGTAATCTGAAACCGGCGCAGGAGTATTTCAAAAACCACATGGTGGAAGCGGCCAGTAACCTGGCTTTTGAGCAGGCGCAGAAATACAAGGAAAAGATGGACGTGTTGCAGCGGTTCCAGAGCAAATCAACCGTTGTGAATCCGAAAATTGCCGATGCCGATGTGTTCTCCATTGCCTCCGACGAAACGGCCGCGTACGTCAACTTCATGAAAGTAGTAAACGGCACTATTGTTCAGGCCCACACGGTAGAGGTAAAAAAGAAACTGGACGAACCCGACCCCGATATTCTGGCCATGCTGATTATCGAGTTCCGGGAGCAGTACGGCAGTCAGGCCAAAGAGTTGATTACCAATATCCCGCTCGACGTTGACCTGAAAGCCGAAGTTACCGTTCCGCAGATTGGCGATAAACGAAAACTGCTGGATATGTCGCTGAAAAACGTGCTCTACTTCCGGCGCGAACGGCAGGAGCGGGCAGCCGCCGAAGCCACGGCCAACGCCAGCAAAAAAGACCGCGTGCTCATCCGGCTCAAGCAGGATTTACAACTCAAGACCATCCCGAACCGCATCGAGTGTTTTGATAACTCCAACATTCAGGGCACCAATCCCGTGGCGGCTATGGTGTGTTTTATTGGCGGCAAACCGGCCAACAAAGAATACCGGCACTTTAGTATCAAAACCGTTATTGGCCCCAACGACTTTGCCAGCATGTATGAGGTCGTTACGCGCCGGTACAGCCGTGTACTGACCGAAGGCCTCGACATGCCCGACCTGATTGTGATTGACGGGGGTAAGGGACAACTTAGTGCCTCCTGCGATGCCCTCAAAGACATGGGCCTGTACGGAAAAGTACCCATCATCGGCATTGCCAAGCGGCTGGAAGAGATTTACTTCCCCGAAGACAACCTCCCCCTTTATATCGACAAGAAGTCGGAATCCCTCAAACTCATTCAGCGCATCCGCGACGAAGCCCACCGCTTTGCCATTACCTACCACCGGGACAAACGCAGTCGAAACAGTTTGATTAGCGAACTGGAAAACGTGGAGGGAGTGGGCAAGAAAACGGCGGCCAAGCTGCTTAAGCACTTTAAAGGCGTGAAAAAAATTCGCGAAGCCACGTTCGATGAAGTGGCTGAAGTAGTAGGGAACGACCGGGCGACCAAATTAAAGAGTTACTTCGACACCATTCAAAATGGCTAGGCTGCAGGGGTTAAGGCCCACTTCGGTGCATTCGTAGCAACCCGTTGTTGACACAGGGCTTTCTTTTGGGAATGCCAGCATGAAATGATTATAGAAGTCGTTTTAAGTAATCACGCAGAAGTAGATTACTGCATTTTCTGTCATTCTGAGGAACGAAGAATCTGCGGGTAAGCCTGACTCTTCATGCTTTTACCGACGATTCTTCGTGCCTCAGAATGACAAAAACAACGAAAAAATATACGTCAATTTAAATTTGCGTGATTACTTAGAATTCCGAAGGAGTAACATAGCAGGCAGACTGTGTCACTCCTTCGGAGTTCTAGCAATGAGATCACCCTTACTTTTCTCTGAAAATGACACTCTTTTCAGGGTTAGAAGTTTTATAAGAAAACCCTGGTTGTTAACATAATCAACCCTATTCTTTCACGGATTTTCCCTACCAGTGCTGGCCCGTCTTGGAGCATCATTCATTCGAACTGACGGGCTGTTTTCTTTGGCAAAAATACCTGTTCTATTTAGAAAAAATACTCATTTTTCAGTTGCTGTAAATACTCAAATTATATTTTCCCAAAAGTGATTTTATTCATTAATTATACCGCTGACCAGGTAGAGATTTAGTATTAGTTGATTGCTACTTTTTTGTTATTTTTTGCTCGTACCAACACTCACATTTGTTAGTATTACTCATGAATAGATGCGCGTATCCGGGGCAAAATGCGCTTATTTTCCGTTGATATCTGTTCCTGTACCGAATCACCCAATCCCTATTAAACAACCTGAAAACAAGACTCTTACACCCTCGTACGGTGCTAAAAATGAGGCATGATGTTAAAAAACAGGCAATTTGAAAACATTTTTGTTCAACACCCGTTACAGAAAATAATCAACCTGCTATTTACTCGTTTAGCAGAATAATATTCCATCCTATTTATTTTAACAGTTTATATAGTAGCTTTAACAGGGGAAAATGCATTTTCCCGTCAATAGTATATATTTATAATTAAACGTACTCACATTTAACCTTATCTTAATATATTTGTCATTGCTCATTGCTCGATTTATATCTTTTCACAACTTAAACTAACTCTTATGCGCAAGTTTTTACTATCACAGTTCCTGCTGTGTTTATTCGCTATCCCACTGATTGCCCAGGACATGGCTGTAAGTGGCAAGGTTTCATCCGGTGAGGACGGCTCAACGCTTCCCGGTGTGAACGTCCAGATCAAGGGTACGTCGCGTGGCACGAGCACCGACGCTGCCGGCACATTCCAGCTCAATGCCCCAACGGGCTCAACGCTGGTTTTCAGCTTTATTGGCTTCACAACACAGGAGGTTGCCATTGGCAACCGCACCAACATTACCGTTACGCTGGCACCCGATGCGTCGCAGCTTCAGGAAGTAGTGGTTACAGCGTTGGGTATTGCCCGCGAAAAAAAGGCACTGAACTACGCCGTGCAGGAGGTAAAGGCCGATAAGCTGAACTTCGCCCGCGAGCAGAACGTGGGTAACGCACTGGCCGGTAAAGTAGCGGGTGTGCAGGTACTGGGTCAGTCGGGCGCTAAGTTTGGTAACCCCAGCATCCGTATCCGGGGCGTAAACTCCCTGACCGGTGGGGACCCGCTGTATGTAGTGGATGGTACAGTAACGGACATCAGCCAGGTGAACATGGACGACGTAGAAAACCTGACGGTGCTGAAAGGCCCTTCCGCTACGGCCCTGTACGGTAACCGTGCTTCGGCGGGCGTTATCGTTATTACGACCAAGCGCGCCAAGTCCGGCGAAACCCGGCTGGATATTAACCACAGTACTACGCTGGATATGGTGGCCCTGTTGCCCAAATACCAGAATGAGTACGGCGGTGGTTACGCACCGACGTTCGATAAGTTTGTGTATGACCCTGCCCTCCACCCGGCTAGCTGGCAGTCCTTTAATGGTCAGAACCTGATTGACTACTCGGCCGATGAAAGCTGGGGACCTAAGATGGATGGCACACCACACCGCTCGGCGGCATCGTGGCTGCCCGGCCCGCAGTTTGGTCAGTTGACGCCCTTTTCGCCCAACCCGAATAACGTGCGGAACTTCTTCGAGAAGCCAATCAGCAACAACACCAACATTGCCTTCTCGAAAGGAACGGAGGCCTTCCAAAGCCGGATTTCGTACACGCACATTATCAACAATGGTATCATTCCGAACTCGTCGCAGACACGGGACTATGTGAGTGCGAAGAACTCCATCAAGTTTGCCGAGAAACTGACGGCCAACCTGAACATCAATTACACGACAGTAGGCACCAAAAACCAGCCTGCCGACCGCTATGGTTCGTCGGGTGGTACTACCCCACAAAACAGCGGTCTGGGTAGTACACCTTTGGATATCAACAATGCGACCCTGAATGGCTATAACCAAACAATTGGTTCATTTAACCAGTGGTTTCAGCGGCAGTTACCCATCGAAGATTTGCGGAATTATAAGAATCCCGATGGTACGTACCGGAGTTGGAACATTGGTGGCCCAACGGATCCCCGCCCAAAGTACTGGGACAGCCCCTACACCCAGGCGTATGACAATACGAACGAGAACCGGAGCAACCGCCTGTTCGGTGATTTTGGCCTGACGTATCAGCTTCTGCCCTCTCTGAAGGCATCGGCTACGGTACGTCGCGACCAGAACAACTTCTACCAGCAGGCCCGCATTGCTACCGGCACCCTGAACGCCGGTGGTAAAGGAGCTTTCTCGACGCTGGGAGCCAATTCAGTTGAAAACAACTACGAAGCGCTGGTTAACTACAACCAGAATTTCAAAGACTTGTCGGTGGTGGCACTGGTAGGGGGCAACGTTCGGTACAACCGTACGGAGGCCTTGTTTCAGGCAACGGTGGGTGGTTTGAACGCGCCGGGTTTCTATAACATAGCGGCTTCTATTGACCGGCCTTTATCGAACAACTATACGTATGAGCGCCGGGTAAACAGCGTATTCGGTAACGTAAGTTTAGGGTTCCGCGATTTCGTTTTTGTGGAGGCTTCCATCCGGAATGACTGGTCATCGACGCTGCCAGCCGGTAACAACTCGTACCTGTACCCGTCCATTTCTGCCGGTTTGATTTTCACCGAGCTGATACCCAAAACCAACTGGCTGTCGTACGGTAAAATCCGGGCTGGTTACGCGCAGGTGGGTACAGACGTTGACCCATACCGCACATCGCTCGCGTATAACATAGGCACGCCGTATGGCGGCTCGGCTACGTCCTTCCTGCCGGGTCAGTTGCCCAATGCCAATCTGCTGCCTGGCCTGTCCTCGTCGTACGAAGGAGGTATAGACCTGAAATTTGCGCATAACCGCATTGGTCTGGAGTTTACGGCTTACCAGAACGACAACAAGAACCAGATCATTCCCCTGCCGGTAGCCCCAACCAGCGGCTACTCGAACGCCATTGTTAACGCCGGTCTGATTCAGACGTCGGGTCTGGAATTGCACATTTATGCCAACCCCATCCGTCAGCCAAATGGCTTCAGCTGGGAGTTTGACATCAACGCCGACCGCAACCGCACTAAAGTGGTTAGTTTAGTGGATGGCCTGGACAATTACCAGATTGACGGCCCTACCTGGCGTACGCTTACGCTCAATGCCCGCACGGGCGAGGACTGGGGTCTGCTGGTTGGCCAGGGCATTAAGAAAGATGCCAATGGTAAAAACATGGTCTACGGTTCGGGGCCCAACGCTGGTCTGTACATTAAGGAAAACAATGTGAAGCTGGGTTCGGTACTGCCTACGTTTAAAGGGGGCTGGCTGAATACGTTCACCTACAAAAACGTAGTGCTGCGCGTGAACACAGACTTCGTGGTGGGCGGCAAGTTCTTCTCAACTACCAAGATGTTCAATGCGTACTCTGGTCTGGCTGCCGAAACGGCTGGTGTCAATGAATTAGGCAACGAACTGCGCAGCGACCCGGCTGCTGGCGGGGGCGTGTTGCTGGATGGCGTAACCGAAGATGGCAAACAGAATACGACGCGGGTGGATGCCCAGAACTTATACGAAAACTGGTATTTTGCCCTGAACGAAAAATGGATTTATGACAAAACGTACGTGAAACTGCGCGAAGTATCAATTGGCTATAACCTGCCCAAGAGTATGCTGGGCACCTGGGCCAAGTCGGCAAATATCTCGTTCATTGCCCGTAACCCATTGTTGATTTATAGTGCTATTGGCGGTGGTATCGACATATCGGAATCGGAAACAATCTGGACGGAAGGCGGGCAGTTGCCCCCGGTACGGTCCTTCGGTGTTAACGTACGATTAGGATTTTAATTAACCCTGTCCCCCGCCCTTATTGGGCAGGGGGGGTAGGTTTTCAACCACATAACGACTAAAAAAAATGAAAGGATATAAGTATCTGTTTTTTGCGGGCCTCCTGTCCATGACAACCGCCTGTAATGACTTCGGGGATATCAACGTCAACCCCAACAGTCCATCAGCCCCCAACACATCCAGTTTATTTAGTGGGGCTATCCGCACGGTAGGTACCATCAACAACCAGGTTGGACCGGGTTCCTATAACGGTGTGCCGGCCATTTATGTGCAGCAACTTGGCGATGTGACGTACATTGAGGAATCACGGTACAAGACTATTAATTTCAATTACAACGCCCTTTATTCGGGTCCGCTGGTCAACCTCCAGCAGGTTATCAACCTCAATACGGGTGCCGACACCAAGGTTGCGGCAGCCACTAACGGTTCCAACGCCAATCAGATTGCGATTGCCCGGATTCTGAAAGCTTATTTCTTTCAGTTCATCACCGACCGCTGGGGCGATGTACCGTACTCGCAGGCGCTGAAAGGCAGTGAGAACTTCTCACCCGCTTTCGACAAACAGCAGGATATTTATACCGACCTGTTCAAAGAGTGGAAGGAAGCTTCCGCGCAGTTTGACGGGGGAGCTTCCGTTACCGGCGACATCCTGCTGGGTGGCAACGCTGCCCGCTGGAAGAAGTTTGCCAACTCACTGCGCCTGATTGCCGCCCTGCGTATCTCTAAAGCTGACCCTGTTAAAGGAAAGGCAGAGTTTACTGCGGCTCTGGCCGATGGTGTGCTTGCTTCCAATGCTGACAATGTTCAGTACAAGTTTCTGAGTGATCAGAACAACTGGAACGGGCTGTATGACAACTACGACTTCAGCAACCGGAAGGATTTTGCCGTGAGCGATACCTATGTAAACTACCTGAAGAGTGTTAGCGACCCGCGCCTGCCCTATCAGGCAGCGCCTAACCAAAAAGGTGCTTACGTGGGTGTTCCCTACGGTGTATTCCCCGCAGCGGGCAAGGCGCAGGATTTTTCGCTGGCGGGCACCATGGTGAGTCAGCCAACCTCACCAGCCAATATTATGACCTACGCTCAGGTGTTATTCGCCCAGGCCGAAGCAGCTAAGCTGGGCTGGACTACCGGCGACGCCAAAACGCTGTACGAAACCGCCGTGAAAGCGTCTTTGCAGCAGTGGATGGGTACCGGCTATACCGAGGCTGCTTACACCGCTTACATTGCTCAGCCGAACGTAGCCTATACAGATGCGGCTGCCATTGAGCGCATTGCTACCCAACGCTGGATTGCCCTGTTCCTGCAGGGTCAGGAAAGCTGGAACAGCTGGCGCCGGACGGGTTTCCCCGTGTTGAAGCCCGCGCCAACTACGCTGAACGGTGGTACGGCCATTCCACGCCGGTTAGCCTATCCGGTAACGGAAACCACGCTGAACGCTAAAAACTACGCAACGGTATTGACCCAGCAGGGTGCCGACGATCAGTATACCCGCGTATGGTGGGATAAGTAACAACAGCAACCGTTCAGTAAGTACCAGAAGCGGGCCGACACAATCGGCCCGCTTTTTTGTTTTTTACCGTATGATAAACAATTTATCATCTAATAAGTCAAACTTTTCTACCTTTAGCCATAATTCATGCATATTCAGTTATGGCGCGTCCATCTCTGTCGGTCCTCCTGCTGCTCGCGCCACTCCTGGTAGTGGCTCAGGTGTCTCAGCCCGGCGGTGCATACCCAACCCAGTCAAGTGCTCAAACGATCATCAATCAATTCGACCATCTGTCGGTTGAAAATGGATTATCGAATAATTCCGTCAGTTGCCTATTGCAGGACCGGGAAGGCTACATGTGGTTTGGTACCAACGATGGGCTGAATAAATACGATGGGCATACCTTCACCACGTTCAAGCCTGACCTGAACAACCCGGCGCATAGTTTTCAGAACAACCAGATCTACCATTTGTGCGAAGACCACGCCAACCGGTTGTGGGTAGCCACGCTGGGGGGACTGCACGAGGTAGATAAGCAAACGGGCCGGGTTACGCCCCACCTTATTTACGCCGTGAATGCCGACAAATGGAACTACCAGCATTCCGTTTACGAAGACAGTCAGCACGTACTATGGGTCAGTACGCTGGGGGGACTGGCCCGGTACGAACCGGCGCTGCATCGGTTTACGCTTTTCCCGGTTCCCCAGCCCATGGCGAGTATAAAAACGGTGTTTGAAGACCCCCAGCACCGGTTTTGGGTGGCTACCTACGAAGGGCTGTACCTGTTCGACCGGGCCACGGGCCGGTTTTCATTGATACCTACTCCGGTTGCGGCCGGTGCGGCTCAGCCTACGTTTCTTGCGTTTTATCTCGATCCGAACCAGGTACTCTGGCTGGGGACATCCACCGCTGGTTGTGGCTTGTTTCGACTCGACCTACGCCGTCAGCCCTGGCAGCTGGAGCCGTATGACTCAGGCGAAAACCCCATCTCCTACACTTTTCTGAATTCCATTCACAGCGATGCGAAAGGTATTATCTGGGTGGCCACCACCACCGGGCTGGTACGCCTTGATCCGGCAACGAATCAGGTATTCACTTATCATCCCGATTCGCCCGGGGGAATCAGCAGTAATTTTGTGCAGGCCGTTTACCACGACCGGGCCGGAACCCTCTGGGCCGGGACAGACAATGGTATCGACCGGCAGGCCATCAACACCAAGCCGTTTATGACCTACCAGGCCCGGCCCAGCTGGGGTACCGCCAACCTGCTGGAAAATAAAGTAGTCGCCTTTTTGCCGGACAGCAATGGCCATTTCTGGATAAGCACGGGCTTCAGCGTGTATCAACCCGCCACCGGTAACCGTCCGCCACCGCTCCTCTCGCCCGAAAAACTGGGGGCCACCAGCCAGTTTAAAAACTTTACGCAGGCATTCATGCCCGACGGCTCCGGGGGTATCTGGCTGGGTACGTGGACGGGTTTGTACCACGTTGACCGGGCAACCGGTCGTTTTGACTTTTACCCCTCCGACGTACCGGTTGAATACATGAGCCGGGCACCCTCGGGCGACATCTGGGTGGGTGGCTTTATTGTTCCCAATTCGGGCATTGCGTCCTTCAACCCCGTTACTCACCGCTACCACTATTACAAATACAATCCCAAAGCCGCCGATGGCGTACCCGAACAGTATATTCATGGCTTACTGGTTAGCCGTACGGGCGATGTATGGATACCATTCCGAAAAAACGGTCTTGGCCGTCTGTCGCCCAAAACCGGCCACTTTACCCATTACCGGGCTGGCCCCCAAACGGGACTGAACAACAACGCCATTCAGACCATTTATGAAGACGACCAGGGAACCATCTGGGCGGGTACGCAGCAGGGTGGTATCAACCGGTTCGATGCGCAAACCGGTCGTTTTTCTGCCTACACAACCCGGGATGGGTTACCCAGCGACAATATTGCCGCCATCACCAATGACGAAGCCGGGCGTTTGTGGCTCAGTACCGACAAAGGACTTTGCCGATTTGATCCCCGTACCAGGTCCGTTCGCACCTACCTGAAAACGGATGGGTTACCCAGTAATGACTTTCTCAGAAATGCCGTTTACCGGCGGCACAACCAACTCTTTTTTGGCAGCCTGAACGGCATCGTTCACTTCAATCCCAATAGCATCCGCGATGACACCCGCCCGTTCCCGGTTTACGTTACCGCCTTGCGGGTGCTGGACAAGCCCCGCCTGCTGACTGACAGCGTCATTACCCTGCGGTACGACGAGAACTTCCTGTCGTTTGAGTTTGCGGCTCTGTCCTACACCCATCCGGAGCAAAACCAGTATGCCTACCAACTCGTTGGCGTCGATAAAAAGTGGGTTCAGAACGGGAACCGGTATGTAGCCAACTACACCAGCTTATCGCCGGGGCACTACACATTCCGGGTCCGGGCGGCCAATAGCGATGGAGTCTGGAGCAAAAAGGAAGCCTCGGTCCAATTGGTGATTCAGCCACCCTGGTGGGCCACCTGGTGGGCCTATGCCCTGTATGCCCTCCTGACGGGCGGAGCTATCTGGGCCTACATCCAATTTTATACCAACCGTATCCGGCAACAGCAGGAGCTGGAACTCAACCGCCGGAAAACGGAACAGCTCAAAACCGTCGATGAGCTTAAAACCCGTTTTTTTTCCAATATCACCCACGAATTCCGTACGCCCCTTTCGCTCATCATATCGCCGGTTGACAAATTATTACAGGCTAATCGGCTCGATGCTCCTACCCAACAGACGCTTTCGTTAGTTCAACGGAATGCCAATCAGTTGCTTCGGCTGATTAATCAGTTATTGGACTTATCCAAACTGGAAGCGAACCACATGGATGTATCGCTGATGCGGGGCGATGTGAACTTTTTCGTTCATCAGCTAACGGAGTCATTCAGGCCAATGGCCGATCAGAAATCAATACGCCTGACCTACACAACCGAAGGATTCAGTCAGGATGAGCACTTGTTCGATGCCGATAAATGGGAAAAAACATTAACGAACCTGCTGTCGAACGCGCTGAAGTTTACGGATAGCGGTGGGCAGGTATCCGTAGCCCTCACAACCGATCTGTCAGTGGCGTCGGACGGGCGTTTTCCCGTAACGGTTCGTATCACCGATTCGGGCATTGGGATTGCACCCAAAAACCTGCCGCATATTTTTGATCGATTCTACCAGGTAGACAGTTCCCGTACCCGGGTTTACGAAGGGACCGGCATCGGGCTGTCTCTGGTAAAAGAGTTGGTCGACCTGATGGGGGGCACCATCCGTGTTGACAGCCAGCCGGATACGGGTAGTACATTTCTCCTTACGCTGCCTATTTACCCCGTGGCCTTCCAGACCGAAGCCCCGCAGGTGCATTCATTGAGCAAAGCCCCTGCCTTACCTGATAAGCCCCCTGTTTCGGCAATGGAGGGGCACCAGCCAACTCAGGATGACGAAGTACCGCTGCTCCTCATCGTAGAAGACAATGCCGAATTGAACGCTTTTCTGGCGGATTCCTTAACACCTGCCTATCGCGTTTTGCAGGCAACCAATGGTGAGGAGGGCTGGCAGCTGGTGCAAACCGAACTCCCGAACATTGTTATTTCGGATGTAATGATGCCCAAAATGGATGGGCATGAGTTGACGCATCGCATCAAAAACCACCCCGATACCAGTCACATTGCCGTGGTCATTCTGTCGGCCAGAGCCGCCCACAGCAGCCGGATCGAGGGATTACGGGAAGGGGCGGATGATTACATAGTAAAACCCTTTCATCTGGACGAGTTGCTGCTGCGCCTGAGGAACCTGACTTCCTACCAGCAGAAACTGCGCGATCAGTACCGGCGGCAGTTTACGGAGCCGGATACGCCCAGTCCGGTTAACGGGGTAGACGATGTGTTTTTGCAACGAACGTATGACCTGCTGGAAAAACACCTCAAAGACCCGTTACTGACCGTTGACTGGCTGGCCGACGAACTGGCCATGAGCCGCAAAACCCTTTACCGGAAAGTTCATAGCGTGGTGCAGTTGAATCCGCATGAACTGATCCGGCAGTACCGGTTGCGCCGGGCAACCGATCTATTGCGAACGGGGTACACCTCTTCCCAAACAGCCGTCCTGACGGGCTTCAAGAATCACTCCTACTTCACCACTGTTTTTAAGGAATTTTATCACAAAACACCTACTGAATTCGCGTCCGGTGATACCGGCAATACTCCGCGAGTTTGATAGTTACAATTGGGGTCCTATCAATCCTGGGACTATTCCTTTCGATTAGGGGACAATTTGGACCGAAGACGGGCAAGTTGCAATCAGTATTTATACATTTATCTCGAGGCTGGCTATGCTCAGTCTTTATCTAATCACTCCTTATTTTCACCACAGATGAAAAAGAACTATTTACACCTAACACAACGCGTTTTACTGTCCCTGCTCTGGGCACTCCTGGCTTTAAGCCAGCCTACCTGGGCACAGTCCATTCCCGACGCCCAGTGGGCCAGGGTAGGCAGTACGCTGGCCATCACCAATGATGGCAACATCGCCACCTCAGGAGAACTGAGTCAAGGGCCCCTGGGGATACGACCAAGTCAGGTTATAAAATATGACTTGCAGGGTAATGTACTTTGGCAGAGTGGCGCACTGGCAGGACAGTCTTATTTGGGAGGGAAGCTGCCAAATCCCAGCTTTTGTCCCTGCGTTGGTGGCTATGCCGTTATTGAGAACATCCTGCACATGAACCCAGCCCCGGATGGCGGCATCAGGCTTACGGGAAGGGAATATGGTGGCCGTGGGGTAATCACCAGCCTAAACGCAGCTGGCCAACAGATGGAAAGAAACTATGGGGGCGGGTCAGACGCTATGATTGCTACCCCCGACGGGGGTAATCTATACGTCGGCACGGTCCGGGAATTTGTAAGTTCAGGGGTTGAGAAAACAGTAGTCTCCGTTGAGAAGAAAGGAAGTACTTTTTGGACAACCAAGCTTTCTCACCCGTCACCTACACCGAATATGAGTGTGACGAAAGTCAATGCGGCCATCAACACACCCGATGGGGGCTTTTTGATCGTCGGACTCTACAGCCAATTCGGACTTGACGGTAAAAATTCCGGTGCCAGTGAGGGTTGGATGGCGAAGCTGGATGCAGCTGGCAATGTATCCTGGCAAAAGTTAATCTCCGCCCCTGGGCCGAATCACAGCAAGCAACTATCTATCATCACGGACGCCATCGTATCGGCCGATGGGACAGGCTATACGTTAGTTGGACAGCTAAACTTTAGCGCTACACTGGTAGTGGAAATTGATTTCAATGGCGATGTCAAAGCAGGCCGGGTAAAAGTCGTTGATGGACTAGAATCCACCAACGCCTACATCACTCCCTACACGGGAAGCGGTGGCAAAAAGTACTACGCCATTGGTAATACCGAGCAGTCAGGCCGATTTGACCCAAAAATCCGACTGATCGACCAAAACAACCTCTCCGTTGTAGCCAGCCGGACTTTTCCCGGCCCAGGACAGAGCCGCCTGACCGACATTGCCACCGCCGGGGACGGTAGTCTGGTGTTCGTCACCGACAACAACCAACTGGTCAAACTCCAGCCCGAAGCCATAACCCAACCCCCCGTCGGCGCACTGACCCTGACGGCCCCTACCTACAACTGCGCCACCGGGGCCATCACATTCAACACATCCGGGGGCAATGGAACAACCATCGAGTATATGGCGCCGGGCATCACCGGATGGACCACCAACCCTAACCAGATTCTTGATGGCTGTGCCCGTACCTGTGCCGATACGCCCCCCTTTCTAATCTCGGCACGGCAAAACGGGGAACTGGTTACCTACATCTGGTCACGACAAAACCACTGCACCAACCCACCACCGCCACCACCGCCCGTTGACCCCCCTACCCCGCCCATCGGTGGGGAACTGGCCCTGACTGCTCCTACCTACAACTGCGCTACCGGGGCCATCACCTTCAACACGTCCGGGGGCAACGGCTCGACCATCGAGTACATGGCACCCGGCATCACCGGATGGACCACCAATCCAAACCAGATTCTTGATGGCTGTGCCCGTACCTGTGCTGATACGCCCCCCTTTCTGATCTCGGCACGGCAAAACGGGAACGTGGTTACCTATACCTGGTCACGACAAAACCACTGCACCAACCCACCACCGCCACCGCCACCCGTTAACCCGCCTACCCCACCCATCGGTGGCGACCTGGCCCTGATCGCCCCTACCTACAACTGCCAAACGGGTGCGTTTACGTTTAACACCAGCGGGGGTAATGGTACAACCATCGAGTACATGGCGCCGGGCATCACCGGATGGACCACCAACCCTAACCAGTTCGTCGATGAAGGCTCCCGCACAGCCAACGATGTGCAGCCCTTCAACCTGACGGCCCGCCAGAATGGGGTGACCGTTACCCTGGTCTGGGACCTGAAAGCCGCCTGTGGGCGGGCCCGCCTGGCCGCCCTGCCCGAAGCGGGGACCGGCCTGCAGGTGCGGGTGCTGGGCAACCCGGTGCCGGGCCAAACGGCGGAAGTCGACATTACGGGGGCTGACCAGCAGGCAGTGCAGCTGAATCTGGTGGACCTGCAGGGTCGGGTGCTCCACCAGCAGCGCATCGAGCAGGCCGACCCCATCCACCGGGTGCGGGTGCCAGTAGGTGAGCACAGTGGGCTGTTACTGCTCAACGTCAGCACCTCTACCCAGCACCGACAAGTCAAACTGGTCAAACCCTGAATAAACATGCCAGGCTTTGCGCGGTCGTGCGCAAAGCCTGGCAACAGATTCGCTTCACCCTTTATTCTTTATAGCTATGAAAAAAAACTATTTACACCTAACACAATCGCGTACGGCTGGCTTTGTTCTGGGCACTCCTGGCCTTAAGCCAAACCACATTTGCCCAATCCATTCCCGACGCCCAGTGGGCCAGAGTAGGCAGTACGCTGGCCATTACCACTGATGGCAATATTGTATACATCAGCCAATTTACAGGAACCGGTATCCCGCTTACAACACCAGTTGGGCTCAAGAAATATGACCTACAGGGAAACCAAGTCTGGCAAGTGGCCCGCTGGCAGGTGTTTCCTACATCGCGAGGAAAACTACCGCCCGGTTTTTGCCCCTGCGTTGGTGGCGTTAGCCGTTATTGACAGAATTGTACGGATAGACCCGGCACCGGATGGCGGTATCCATCTTTTGGGTAATGAATGGGGGGGGGCCGGGGTTCGAACCAGTGTAGATGCCACAGGCCGCCAGAGCCGGGAGCAACTTTAGTGGTGGGGGCTTTCCCCTACTAGCAACGCCCGACGGTGGTGGTTTGTATACTGGTAGCTTCGTAGAGGTACTTAGGTAATGGGCCAGGCGAGAATTGGTCTATCGGTTACAAAAACAGGCAATCCATCCTGGGAAACCAAATTCCCCTTCCTTGGATGCTGTGCAACTCAGTCTGGTGACAAGCTAATGTAGCCATCAACACCCCCGATGGGGGCTACCTGCTGGCAGGCTTCCACAGGAGCGGTACTGATGATATATATCGGGGTTGGGTAGCTAAACTGGATGGGCAGGGGAATATATCCTGGCAAAAGCTAATCGATATTCCAGTTCCGGGTCCGAATGATTTTTCCCCGCATTACCATTACGGATGCTACCCTATCGACCGATGGCACTGGTTATGCGCTAGTGGGGCAGGGAAAGAGTCAATCCAACAATAATGCTACGGTGCTGGCAGAGATTGACCTGAACGGCAATATTAAACCAGGGCGGGTGAAAGCTATTGACCTTCTACAGGCGACCAACGCCTACATCACTCCCTATACCGGAAGTGGGGGCAAAAAGTACTACGCAGTGGGCAACACCGTGCAGTCAGGACCGATTGGACCCGCAAATCCTGCTGATCGATCAAAACGACCTCTCCGTCGTAGCCAGCCGGACTTTTCCAGGACCGGGTGCCAGTTCGCTGACCGACATCGCCACCGCCGGGGATGGCAGTCTGGTGTTCGTCACCGACAACAATCAACTGGTCAAACTCCAGCCCGAAGCCATAACCCAACCCCCCGTCGGCGCACTGACCCTGACGGCCCCCACCTACAACTGCGCCACCGGGGCCATCACATTCAACACATCCGGGGGCGATGCAACAACCATCGAGTATATGGCGCCGGGCATCACCGGATGGACCACCAACCCTAACCAGATTCTTGATGGCTGTGCCCGTACCTGTGCTGATACCCCCCCCTTCATCATCTCGGCAAGGCAAAGTGGGAAACTGGTTACCTACATCTGGTCACGACAAAACCACTGTGCCAACCCGACCGACATCGTGCGGGTGAGTCCCATAGCTGACATGACGGCCCTGGTGGGCCAGGGCATCAATTTCCCGATAGGCCTGGCTTTTTCCTCCTCGGTGACCACAAGCTGGAGCGTCAATGCACAAGGGCTACCGCCCGGTATCGGCCAGTTTTTCAGACAGGAAGGCGGTGGCAGCCCAAACCCGACCTGGGTACTGATCGGCACACCCACCACGGCAGGCGTTTATTCCGTAATGGCCTCTGCCAGTGCCAATGGTGGCAGTGCATCGACCACCTTCCGATTCATCATTACCAATGCCAATGGTACTGGTCCCCTCACGTTGACGGCCCCCACCTACAACTGCACCACCGGGGCTTTCACCTTCAACACCAGTGGGGGTAACGGCTCGACCATTGAGTACATGGCACCCGGCATCACCGGATGGACCACCAACCCAACCAGTTCGTCGATGAAGGCTCCCGAACGGCCCTTGATGTGCAGCCCTTCAACCTGACGGCCCGCCAGAACGGGGTGACCGTTACCCTGGTCTGGGACCTGAGAGCCTTTTGTAACGGGGGCCCTACCTCCCCCAACCACCCCAACCACCCCAACCACCCCAACCACCGGTCGGCGCACTGGCCCTGACGACCCCTACTTACAACTGTGCCACCGGGGCATTCACCTTCAACACGTCCGGGGGCAATGGCTCCCCCATCGAGTACATGGCACCCGGCATCACCGGATGGACCACTAACCCAAACCAGTTCGTCGACGAAGGCTCCCGCACGGCCAACGATGTGCAGCCCTTCAACCTGACGGCCCGCCAGAATGGGGTGACCGTTACCCTGGTCTGGGACCTGAAAGCCGCCTGTGGGCGAGCCCGCCTAGCCGCCCTGCCCGAAGCGGGGACCGGCCTGCAGGTGCGGGTGCTGGGCAACCCGGTGCTCAACCAGACGGCGGAAGTCGACATTACAGGGGCTGACCAGCAGGCATTGCAGCTGAATCTGGTTGATTTGCAGGGTCGGGTGCTCCACCAGCAGCGCATCGAGCAGGCCCAAGCCCTGCAGCGGGTGCGGGTGCCCCTGGGTGCGGGCAGTGGGCTGTTCCTGCTCAACGTCAGCACCCAAACCCAGCACCGGCAGGTCAAACTAGTCAAACCCTAATTAGCAGACCTCCCGCGAGAATACCGGCTGTCTGTTGTCGGGTATTATCGCGGGAGGTCTGTTTTAATACGGCATCCCAATGTGGGAATGCGCTCATTCTCCCCCCTGTCGTGAGGCAATCAGTAGCACCCCTGTTCTACCGGACCACCACCTCCACGCGCCGGTTTAGGGGTCGCTGTGCTTCATCGGCATTGCTGGCAATGGGTTTTGTACCGCCGTACCCTTTAGCGGTAATACGTTTCCCGGCAATGCCATGCCGAATCAGGTAACTGGCCACCACTTTCGCCCGATTCTCCGATAAGGCCAGGTTCAACCGCTTGTCGCCCACGTTATCGGTGTGGCCTGCCACCTCGATGTCGAGCGTGGGGTTGGTCCGTAGTGCCTGCACAAGTTCGTTCAGTTCGGTGTAGGATTCCGAGAGCAGTGTATAATCACCCTGGGCAAAAAGGACGTGCCGGAGCACCAGGGCGTTTCCCGCTTTTAGACTGGCGAACGGCAACGCAGGCAAACGGGATGACGTTGCTATCCTTGCCGTAAGAGGTGCCACGTCACCAGACGTTTTACCCGGTTTTACCGACGAAGCCAGCGGGTTGCTGACCGGCACTTTTCCTGCCACGGCAGAACGAGCGGCCCGTTTCGGAACCAGGTATTTACCGGCAATCACCTGACGCGGCAGTGCACTGCGATAAGAAGGACGGTTGTTGAGGAGCATTTCCCAGAACACCGAAATAACACTCCCTTTCCAGTCATTGAAGTACTCGATTCGCAGGTCATACAACCGGCCACCGGTCAGGGCAATATCGCCCGTGAAGTTACTGTCGTCCTGTTTGCGCCACTCGTCAATTACTTTTTTACCGTTCACCCAGACCCGCACGCCATCATCGGCCAGTGCGCTGAATCGGTAGGTTCCCGATTTTGGCGGGTACAGTTTACCCGTCCACCGTACTGAAAAGTACTCCCCCTGCACACCGGGTCCGGGATACTGTCCGTTCCAGTTGAAATCGACTGCCGGATCGATGCGGGTCAGTACTTTCCGCTCAAAGTTGGGGCCATTGAAATACTCGCCGGTCAACCCGTTTGCCGGTTTCTTCGCCTGTGCTGCCACCCGGCCACCCAGTAGCAGGAGTAGCCAACTGATTATCCATCCCGTTCTCATACGACCAACCCTGTTTTACCAAAAGAGAAGTTACGAAATTCCATCATTCGATCAAACGCCAGTGCGGAATCAGGCCAGCCTATAAGTCAATAAGGTAGCGTGGGGCCCCAGCCAGCTATAAATACGGCACAGGCGAAACTCACCTGCACGGCCCTTTCGCGGAGTATAGGGTTTCCCCTAATTTTCACAAAGTCGGGTTTTCACTATTCTATCAAGCTACTTTTTAGTCCTAATTTTGCCAAATAAAGTTCTATTTCAACCAAAAGAAACCAGCGGGTGAACGGATGGTGTTAATCAGACAACGTAATGAGTGAACTACACTGATTGTGCTTCCTCATTACAGGTCGGCATTCGACCGAATCCATCTATCAATTACCCGTTTTTACCCCTAATTAGTGAAGTACATGACACGCTTGCTCATTGCAGACGATCACAACGTTTTTGTGGAGGGCATTGAATCCCTGATATCGGGCTCATCGGAAGTTGAGGTAGTACAGCGCTGTTACTCCGCGGCTTCGGTTATCGAAACATTGAAGCAGGTAGCCGTTGATGTGATACTCCTGGATGTTTCCTTTCCCCTGATTGATGACGGACTTAGCCTTTGTGAGCAGATCACCCGCCTGTACCCACAAACAAAAATCATTGCCCTGACCATGCACGACGACGCCAGCCTGATTAAGCGGATGGTGAAAAAAGGCGCCCAGGGATACCTGCTGAAGAATACAACCAAAATAGAATTGCTGCAGGCCATTCGGACTGTCGCGGGAGGAAAGCAGTATTTCAATGAAACCATCACGCACGTATTACTGAATGATGAACCCCGGTTCAGGAAATCGATAGCCGGGGCCGGGCTGAAACCAAACCTGACACCCCGCGAATCAGAAGTGCTGACGCTGATGGCGCAGGGATTAACGACCCACCAAATGGCCAACCAATTGTTTGTCAGCGACAAAGCAGTCGAGTTTCACCGCAGCAGTCTGCTCATGAAATTTGGTGTGCACAATACGGCCTTACTGATCAAGACCGCCATGGAAATGCAATACATTGACTGACAGAAGTACATACATAATCTTCCTTTACCTGCATGAAGCTACCTCTTACCGATAAACGGACAACCCTACACTGGCTTGCGGCCTTCCTGCTGCTGGCCGTAGGTGGTGGTTTCCAGCCCGCGGTAAGTGCATCAGGGTCAGCTCCGATTGACAGTGTAAAAAGGCAGATCAGGCAGTTAATCCAGCATAAGGAATTTGGGCTGGCTGCCAAAGCCTACGACCATCTGGGTTGGCTGTATCACCAGCAGTATGGGTACAACAAACATTCCATAGAGGCTTATTTCAACGGGTTAAAATACTACGGCTTACTGGGCGATTCGCTGGGGTATTACACCGAGCACATCGTGATTGGCGATTATTACACGCACGATTTTTTCATGCAGGGCTACGCCGGGAAGTACCTGAAAAAAGCACAGCAGTTTTTCGAACGAACGCATAACCTGCCCAAAGTCATCGAGTGCAGGCTAGGGTTTGCCAATATTGCCCAGAAGCAGGAGCCACTGCCAACGAACCTGTTTACGCAACTTCGCGAAACGGAGCGGCTGAGTGCGCAGTACAACCAGGATTACTCGCAGGCCTACGCGCTGAATTTATTGGCTAACACGTATTCACGCGTCAAAAAACCCGACTCAGCCGCCTACTTTGCCAACCGGAGTTTACGCATTGCCCAGCGGCTGAAAATTAACTGGCTCATTGCCCAGAACTACTTTTACCTGGGCATTGTCCATCAGTTCAGAAACGAGTCGATAGCCGCAATCGATGCCTACCAGCAGAGTTTTGCCCTGGCGAAGTCGGAAAACAATCTGGCCATGCTCCGGGAGCTATCCCGGCACACCGCCGATAGCTATTCCCGCTTGAAGGATTATAAAAACGCCTACGAAGCTTCTCTCCGAACCCTCGATTATGCGAATCAGTTTAATACCTCCGAGCAAACGAAAAGTATCCGGTTGCAGGAGCTGGACAGCCAGATAAAGGCGCTGGCCGTGGAGAAGAGACTGGTTGAAGAACAAAACCACACGCAGCAGGTGCTCAACTCCATGCTGGCTGTTGGCCTGGTTATCAGCGTACTAGGTGTACTGGCGCTCATATTTCTGCGTCGGCAGCAGAAGCTGATCGCCCACCAGGAAACGGTTATCGCGCAGCAGCAGATCCGGCAGCTGGAACTCAAATCCCTGCGGGCCATGATTGAAGGGCAGGAAGGGGAACGGAGCCGCATTGCCCGCGACCTGCACGATGGGCTGGGTATCCAGTTATCCCGAATCAAACTCTTCGTGGAAGCCCATCAGGAGCAGTTTCCACCCGAGGTGAAAGGCCCCCTGAACCAGTTTCTGGACGAAGCCTGCACCGAAACCCGGCTCATCTCCAATAACCTGCGCCCCTACGCACTGTCTACTTTTGGCCTTATTCCGGCCCTGGAAGACCTGGTGCAAAAATTAAACCTGGTCAATCAGACAACCCTGGTACTGGAGCATTACGGCGAGGTACCACCCCTGGGCAATGAAGCCTCGGTCATGATTTATCGGGTAGTGCAGGAATTGCTGAACAATGCCCTCAAACACGCCAATGCCCGGGCGGTTACGGTGCAACTCATGGCGAGTAACGAAACAACCCTGATTAGTGTCGATGATGATGGACAGGGGGCAGATTTCGAGACTAACCCATTGGCAGGCAATGGGATTACCAACATCAAATCAAGAATTTCCTTTCTGGGCGGGCAGGTTATCTGGCAGAGTGAAGCGGGCAAAGGTACCTCGGTGATGATCTCGCTGCCCATGCAGAAACTACTGAAACCACCTCCCGACTAAACCTGAGTTAGAGACTGGCTTATCCGTTATCCACTACGATACAACCTGAATTATCTACTATATCTATCTATTAAATTCACTTTTTATCTTTCTAGCCTGATGAAATTTATCCTTCCAGGAATTTTTGTCCTGAGCGGTTGGCTGTCTCTACACGCTCAGGATCGCCCCAAACCCAGCGTTCGTTTGCTAAAAGACCAACCGGTTCTGGCCCTGTACAAACCCGCACCCGCCCCGGCTTCCGCTACAACGGAGATAAAAGCCCTGATAAAAGGAACCGTGTCGGACGAAAAAGGGAACACCCTGCCGGGCGCGACGATTTCCGTAAAAGGAACCCAGTTGGGAACGACGACCGATGCCAACGGTCAGTTTTCGCTTAACTGTACCCGCCAACGGCTAAAACGCTGGTTATTTCCTACATCGGCATGACGACCCAGGAAGTCATGATTGGCAACCGGGAAACCATTACTATTCAGCTCAAACTGGCCGACAACGTGCTGAATGACGTGGTCGTGATCGGCTACGGAACCCAGCGCCGGCAGGATGTGAACGGGGCGGTGTCGAGCGTGAAAGCCGAAGACATTGCCAACGTACCCCAGACGAGTGTCGACCAGTTACTACAGGGCCGGGCGGCTGGCCTGACCATCACCCAGAACTCCGGGCAGCCGGGTAGTTCGACCTCGGTCAGGATTCGGGGCATCACCTCGCTAACGGGCAGCAGTGAGCCCCTGTACGTCATTGACGGCGTGCCGGTTTCGGGCGATGCCAACAACCAAAGCACGAGCGGCCGGTCGCCGGTGCAGAATTTCAACGGCAGCGGGCAGAGTTCGGTGAGTCCGCTGTCGGCCATCAACCCCAACGACATTGCCAGTATCGACGTGCTGAAAGATGCGTCGGCAACGGCTATCTACGGAAACCGGGCCGCCAACGGGGTCATCATCATCACCACCAAACGGGGTAAAGCCGGTAGTTCCCGCATTTCCTACGATGGCTACGTGGGCGTACAATCGCCCTCGAAATTCCTGAACGTGATGGACCTGAAGCAGTACGCCCGGCTGCAAAATGCGCTGGCTGATGCGTATGGTACCCCTCGCCGGGCCGAATTTGCCGACCCTACCCTCCTCGGGCCCGGCACCGACTGGCAGCGGGAAGTGTTTCAGTCGGCGCTGATGCAGAACCACCAGTTGTCGATGTCGGGGGGTAAGGACGGCATCAACTACTACGTGTCGGGGGGTTACCTCAACCAGAATGGTACGGTGATTGGGTCGGGTTTCAAGCGGTTTACCTTCCGCAGTAACATCGACGCGCAGGTGAAACCCTGGTTTAAAGTGGGCCTGACGCTAACCGGCAGCAACACCATGGACCGGGTAACGCTCAACGACAACGTGGGGGGCATTGTGTACCTGTCGCTCCAGCAGGCGCCTGACCTGGCCGTGCGGAATGCCGACGGCTCCTTTGCCGGGCCACCCAACGACCCAACGGCCGTATCGAGCGTAATTAACCCGGTAGCCCAGGCGCTGAGCATCACCAACAACCTGAACCGCAACAACCTCAACGCCAATATCTACAACGACCTTCGGTTTACGAAGGACCTGACGCTGCGCTCGGAAGTAGGTATCGACCTCAATTATTCAGACAACATCTACTTCCGCCCGACGTATTCGTGGGGCCGGTTCGTGAACCCGACGGCCGTGCTGAACCAACGCTGGCAGAAAGGCTCGTTCTACATTGTAAAAAACTACCTGACCTACACGCACACGGTCAATGACCGGCATAACATCACGGCCCTGCTGGGGCACGAAGTGCAGGGGTCGAACTGGAACGGTATTGAAGGAAGCCGGTCGGGTTTCTACAGCAACGACATCAAGACCCTGAACCTGGGCGAAGCCGCCACCGCTACCAACAGTGAGTACAAAGGCAGTCAGTCGCTGGAGTCGGTGTACGCCCGGGGTATTTACTCGTACCGCGACAAGTACAGCCTGACGGCCACCATCCGGGCCGACCGCTCGTCGAAGTTCGCGCAGGGGCAGCAGGTGGGTTATTTCCCGTCGTTTGCGGCCTCCTGGCGGCTGACGGAAGAGCCGTTCATGGCCACGATCAAGAAGACCATCGAAGACGTAAAAATCCGGGTGGGCTACGGGGCCGTGGGCAACCAGCAAATTTCCAACTACCTCTACGGTTCGTCGCTGTCGGCTTCGCAAACGGGTCTGGGTACCGGCTTCCTGATTGACCGGATTGCCAACCCGAACCTGAAATGGGAAAGCAACACGCAGTTCAACGCCGGTATCGACGTGGGCTTGCTCAACAACCGCATCAACGCCACGCTCGACGTCTACAACAAAATCTCGAAGAACTTCCTGTATCAGTTGCCGCTACCGGCGTACCTGGTGGGCGATGCCAATTACCTGGGGGGTATCTCGTCGCCCTACGTAAACCTGGGTCAGATGCAGAACAAAGGCGTCGACCTCACGATTACCTCACGGAACATGGTGAAGCCCGACTTCAAGTGGACTACGACGCTGATTTACTCGCAGTACCGCAACTCGGTTAAAGAGTTGTCGGAGAACTTCACCGAAATCATCAACAGCGTGTTTACCGGCTTCCTCAACGTACCCGTTACGCGGACGGTGGTGGGCCAGCCCATCGGTCAGTTTTACGGCTACCAGGTAAAAGGACTGTTCCAGACGACGGAGCAACTGGCAGCGGCTCCCATTCAGTTTGGCCGGGCGGTGAACGCCAGTACCGGCACCTGGCTGGGTGATGTGCAGTACGTAGACGTGAACGGCGATGGCGTGGTAGACGAACGGGACCGGACCATCATTGGTAACCCCAACCCCAAGTTCACCTTCGGCCTGACCAACACGTTCTCCTACAAGGCGTTCGACGTAAGCATCTTTTTGCAGGGGTCCTACGGGGCTAAAATCCTGAACCTCACCAAGCGGACGGTGGGTGGCCTGTCGAACCTGTACAGCAATCAATTCGCGTCGGCCTCCAATTACTGGACACCGGCCAACACGAATACGGACATTCCGGCTCCCCGCGCCGGTATCGACAATCCGAACCTGTTCATCTCGGACCGCTTCGTGGAAGATGGCTCCTACGCCCGTATCCAGAACCTGAACGTAAGCTACAATGTACCCGCTACCTTAATCAGCAAAGCCAAACTGAACCGGCTGAAGGTGTACGCCAGCGTGCAGAACCTGTACACCTTTACGAAGTATTCGGGCTACGACCCGGAGGTGGGTGCCTTCAACCAGAACTCCCTGCAAATGAACGTCGAGAATGGTCGCTACCCCCTGCCCCGGACCATTACCGTAGGAATCAACGCCGAATTTTAATCAACACTGACGCATGAAAACGAATCATAACACTTACCTGATTGCCCTGATGACCGCGCTCTGTGTGTCGGTTACGGGTTGCAAAGACGCCTTTTTCGACCGCCCGCCCCAGGATGCCCTGACGCTGGACAGCTACTACCAAAACGCCGACCAGGTGCGGGCGAGTACCAACGCGCTGTACAATTCGCCCTGGTTCAACTTTAACAACAAGGCGTTCTGGGCCATCACCGAACTGTCGGGGGGCAACGCCCGGACCTACTCCGGCGACGTGGTCAACTTCGCTAACTTCTCGGTCACGGCGGACAACAACGAACTGACCAACGCCTGGCGGTCACTGTTTTCGGTGGTGGCGCAGTCCGACGCGCTCATCAATAACCTGCCCGCCAAAGTCCCCGCATCGGTGGACCCGGCGGTGGTGAACAACGCCCTCGGCGAAGCGCACTTTATGCGGGCAACGGCTTATTTTTACCTGGTCCGGCTGTTCGGCAATGTACCCATCATCGAAAACACGCTCGATTATGTGTACGCGCCGAAGATAAATACCAACCCGGTTGTGGATGTGTACAAGTTCATTGTCATGGATTTGCAGTTTGCGGAAGCCAACTGCACCAAAAAGATCCGGACGGGCAAGTTCCATCAACAACGGCCACGTATCGAGTGGGTCGGCGTCGGCCATGCTGGCCAAGGTGTACCTCTACATGCAGGACTATGCCAACGCCCGCATGGCGGCCGAGAAGGTAATCAACAGCGGGGAGTTCAAACTGTACGGTACGCAGGTGGCGGGTAAAACCTACACCGATCTGTTCAAAACGGCGAACAACAACAACGAGGAGTCGATAGCGGCCCTGCAATGGGTAGGCGGCAGTGCCTACGGACACGGCAACTCCCTCCAGGCTTCGTTTGCCATCAGTTCGCAGATTACCGGCACCGGCGACGGCTACAGCGTAATCGGGCCCACGATTGATTTACAGAACGAATTTGCCAAAGAACCCGGTGATGTACGTCGGAAAGCAACCATCATGTACGCCGGTGATGCGTATCCCGAACTGAACGCAGCCGCTGGTGGCTTCACCGTGCCGGCCGACGTAAACGCGCAGAATACCAGAGCCGGTATCAAGAAGTACGTGGTGGGCACCCGCGCCGATAACGGTGGCCTGGGCGCTGCACAGTCGGCGGGAAACAACACCTACCTCATGCGCTACCCGGATGTGCTGTTGATCGAAGCCGAAGCCGTTCTGGCCGGAGCCGCCAGCACCAGCAACCCGGCCGCCCTGACGCCTTTCAACCAGGTTCGGACCCGCGCCGGGTTATCCCCCAAAACGAGCATCACGCAGGCCGATATTCTGCGGGAGCGTCGGCTGGAGTTTGCCATCGAAGGCGACTACTGGTTCGATCTGGGGCGGATTGACGGGTTCAACGCTACGGCGCACCCCAAAGCCACGGCCATCATTGCGGCCCAGGAGCGCGGCACCTTCGGCCCCGACCGGACGGTGATTTACAGCGAGATGTTCACGCCCGCACCTGGCAAGTTTCTGTTCCCCTATCCATCCACCGAAACGGCCATCAACCCCCTGCTTACCCAGGCACCGAAGCCGTACACGTTCAAATAAACTGGCCTTACTCCATGAAACAACTCATAAAATACACGCTGGCCCTGGGCTGGACCCTTCTGCTGGCAGGCGGCTTTCTGGCCTGCAACAACAACGACGATGAGGTGGTACCCGCGCCAACCATCAGCCGGGTACGGACCATCAGCCGCGATTCGGTGTACACCTATGTCGCACAAACTACGCTGACGACCAGCACCACCCTGACCCGTACCATACCCGTTGCGCTCGATTCGACCACTACGCTGGGGCAGCCCGGTCGGCTATATGCCATCCTGGGCGAAAATCTGCAACGGACAACGGCCATTTATTTCAACGATGTCAGTGTCTATTTCAACCCGGCCTTTGTGACCGGCACCAGCATCATTGTACAGATTCCGGTCACCACCCCCTTTAGTGGCAGCAACAAACTGCGGGTCGTCACGTCGAGTGGGCAGGCTGAATTTGGGTTTGCCATCAGGCAGCCGTTTCCTGCCATTACGGCCGTTGACCAGTTGGCGGGCAATCCGGGCGACATCATCACCCTAACGGGGACAACGTTCGACGGAACAACGGCCGTGAAATTCGGGGCTATCACCGCGGAGATTACGTCGCTGTCGGCTACCCAGCTGAAGGTGAAAGTACCGGCGGGCGTGACGAATGACACCCTCTCCGTAACCACACCGGGCGGGACCACCAGATACCCCATTCTGTTCGGCTTCAAAACCCTGATTTTTGATGACGCGTTGGCCACCGGCTGGTCGTCGCAGGGCTACAATGGAAAACCTACCGTTCCCTCCAAAGGGATCGTTAAGCGCGGAACGGCCTCCATGCAGTACGATTTTACGGGCGGCTATGGCGGATGGCAGAATTTTTACGGGGGAACTCCCCTTCCACTGGCCAACTATAAGGTACTGAAATTCTCGCTCTACGGCGGTACCGGTACCGACGGAAAAGTGGTTAAGGTTCTCCTCAATGGCAATTACGATAAAGGATTGCAGGTGGTACTGAAAGCCGGTGTCTGGCAAAACTTTGCCGTCTCCCTGGCCACCCTGGGCGTTACGACGGGCAACCTGACGGAGTTGACCCTCCAGGAATTCAGCGGTAACGTGCCCGAAACGATTTATCTCGATGATGTAGGGTTGTATTAGGTTAAAAGGGCCGTTCTCGCGCAGGTGAAACGGCCCTTTTTATCATTCAGTCGTGGCAGGGATTTTGGGGGCAGTAATCGCCGTGGCCTTTCAGGTCAAAAGGCTCAGCACTTATTTCAGCCAACAGTCATACTTCGTTTCAACAACCACATGCCCTTCACCGCACCAACCCACAACGGCCCCGCCATTCTGATACTATTCCTGTGGCTGGCCATCAGCCTGAGTGCACGGGCAACCCCCGCTGCCGACTCCATCCGGGTAGAAGCCGAAACGGGTACGCTAACCGGCGTTACCGTTGCCACTACTACGGCGGGTTATTCGGGGACGGGCTACGTAACGGGCCTTGACGATGCGGCCGACAAAATAGCCATGACCTTCACGGCCAAAGCTGGTTTGTACGAACTGACGGTTGGCTATTCGTCGCCGTTCGGCGATAAGGGCATTGATTTTCAGGTGAACGATGAGAAGGGGAGCGGGATGCTCAAACAGGCAACTGGTTTCGCGAGGGCGAGTCTGGGTAACTTTCTGCTGAAAGAAGGGCAGAATACGGTCACCATTTTCCGGGGCTGGGGTTACTTCGACGTGGACTATATTCTGTTAAAACCCGCTACGGCCACATTACCCGCCAAGCCCCCCAAAACGCTGGTCGATGCCCAGGCTACGCAATCGGCAAAAGGGCTGTTTTCGTATCTGGTCGACCAGTATGGCAGCAAGGTTATTTCGGGACAGCAGGACGACGTGGAGTACGTGCTGGAAAAAACCGGCAAAGAACCCGCCATCGGCTCGTTCGATTTAATCGACTATTCGCCCACCCGCGTTCAGAACGGCTCCAAACCCGCACGAACCAGCGAAGCCATCATCGACTGGGCCAAAAAGGGCGATGGGCGCGGCATCGTCAGCCTGATGTGGCACTGGAACGCCCCCACCGACCTGATCAATCAGGCACCCGATAAACTCTGGTGGCGCGGCTTTTATACCGACGCCACTACCTTCGATCTGGCAGCCGCCCTGGCCGACAAAAACAGTGACCGCTATAAACTCCTGCTCAGCGACATCGACGCGATTGCCGTTCAGCTAAAGAAATTTCAGGATGCCGACGTGCCCGTACTCTGGCGGCCCCTGCACGAAGCCCCCGGCGGCTGGTTCTGGTGGGGTGCCAAAGGGGCTGGCCCCTTCAAAGAACTCTGGAAACTCCTCTACGACCGGCTGACGACCTACCATAACCTGCACAACCTTATCTGGGTCTACACCGCTACCGATACGTTCAATGCCGACTGGTATCCCGGCGACCAATACGTCGATGTGGTGGGGCTGGATATTTACGCCGATGCCTCGGCGAACATGAGCGGCAACTGGGGCAGTGCGCAGGCATTACTGAACGGCAAAAAGCTGGTCACCCTGTCCGAATCCGGCAATCTGCCCAATGCCGACAAGGTTCGGGGCTTTGGTACCTGGTGGTCCTGGTTTGCGACGTGGACGGGCACCGACTACATCAAAAAACAACCCCTCGACCAGCTAAAAGCAGTCTTTACCGATATCGACGTGATCACCCGTGATGAACTCCCCAACTGGCGACTGCTGGCCGCTCCGACCGTTGTAACGGGTCTGGAACCCGCGTTTCAGGTTACCGTAGCAGGCAATCCCGTTCAGGGCGATATGGTCAATCTGGAAATCAGGGGAGCCCAGGCCCTTCCGCTTACAATTCGCCTGACAAACCTGCTGGGCCATCCATTGATGGAGCAAACGGTTGTACCCACATCGGCCCTGGCACAACACCCGTTTTCGCTGGGGAAGCAACCCGGCGTCTATTTCATGCAGGTAAGTAGCCAGACTACAGCGCGTACTTTCAGAATTATCAAGCTGTAGCACTGACCGAAACTCACTTACGCCCCTTTTCCCGTTACCCATGGTTTATTGCACTCGTATACTCTTCCTGTTATTACTGTTTTTATGCCTGACGGACATTAGTCGCGGGCAGTCATCACCAACGCCTGCTACCGCAGCAAGCAGTTCCATTCGGCTGAATCAACTCGGTTTTTATCCCAACGGACCCAAAGTAGCCATTGTGCTGACCGATGCGGACGGCCCGTTTCAGGTGACCACGCCCGACGGCAAAAAAGTCCTGTTCTCCGGTAACCTCAGCGAAGCCCGAAAAAATAGCATTTCGGGAAAGACCGCCCGCACCGCCGATTTTTCGGCGTTTCGTACCGCGGGCACGTACGTCCTGCATGTGCCGGGACTGGGACTTTCCTACCCGTTTACGATAAAACAGGATGTTCATCGTGATCTGGCTATAGGTTCTCTGAAAGGGTTCTACTACCAGCGGGCATCCACCGATTTGCCCGAAAAGTTTGCGGGGCAGTGGCATCGTCCGGCGGGCCACCCCGACAATCAGGTACTCATTCACCCGTCGGCGGCTTCGGCTACGCGTCCGGCGGGAAGTACCATCGCATCGCCCGGTGGGTGGTACGACGCGGGGGATTACAACAAGTACATCGTCAACTCGGGCATTACGATGGGTACGTTGCTGTCACTTTACGAAGATTTCCCCGATTTCTGCAAGAAATTGACCGACAACATTCCGGAGAGCGGTAACCGGCTTCCCGACCTGCTGGATGAATCACTCTGGAACCTGCGCTGGATGCTCACCATGCAGGACCCCACCGATGGGGGCGTGTACCACAAACTGACCAACCCTAAATTCGATGGCATGGTGATGCCCGACAAGGCAAAACCAGACCGCTACGTGGTCCAGAAAAGCGTGACAGCCGCCCTCGATTTTGCCGCCGTGATGGCGCAGGCCAGCCGAATCTTCACCGCGTACAACCGCGAACTACCCGGCCTGGCGGATTCCTGCCGGACGGCCGCCGTGAAAGCCTGGCAATGGGCGAAGCAAAACCCGGATGCCCTGTATGACCAGGACGCGATGAACAAAGCGTTCGACCCGGATGTCGTCACCGGTACCTACGGCGACCGCGACGCCAGTGATGAGTGGATCTGGGCGGCTGCCGAACTGTACCTGACCACGAAAGACGATACCTATTACACGGCCGTCAATCTGTTTCCCGACGAGAAAACACCCCTGCCCTCCTGGCCACAGGTGCGCACGCTGGCCTATTATTCGCTGGCTCGTATGCAGAGTCAGCTAACGCCACGCGGCCAGCAGGATGTACCCAAACTAAAAGCCCATATCATCCGGCAGGCCGACCAGCTTCGGCAGGATGTAGGCAGGCAGGCTTTTCAGACGCCGATGGGCAAATCGGCCGGCGATTATATCTGGGGCAGCAGTGCCGTAGCGGCCAATCAGGGTATTGCGCTCATCCAGGCATACCGGCTCACGGATGACAAAGCGTACCTGGACGCAGCCCTAGCCAACCTGGATTATCTGTTGGGCCGCAACGCCGTTGGGTACTCCTTCGTGACGGGTTTTGGCAGCAAGACACCCCTGCATCCCCACCATCGCCCGTCCGTTGCCGATGGTATCGACGCGCCGGTTCCCGGTCTGCTATCGGGTGGCACCAATGCCAATGCGGCCCGACAGGACAAATGTGCCGGGTACACCACCACAATTGCCGACGAAGTGTTCATTGACGCTGACTGTTCCTATGCCTCCAACGAAATCGCCATCAACTGGAACGCCCCGCTGGTGTATCTGGCTACCGCGCTGGAAGCCTTACAGGGTAAACTAAGCACCAGTAGCACCCGGAAATAGCAGCAATCTCCCAAGCCTCAGCTTACATGTCAAATACCATGAAAACCCGTTTCACCATTTTTCTCCTGCTGCTGGTCAACGTAGCCACGTTTGGTCAGGTCCGCCTGGCCCGGCTCTTCTCCGACCACGTCGTCTTGCAACGGCAAAAGCCGATTCCCGTCTGGGGCTGGGCCAACCCCCGCGAAACGGTAAAGGCTACGCTGGCCGGACAAACCCAGCAGGCCAAAGCCGATGCCAACGGCAAATGGATGGTCACCTTTACGGCCCTCGAAGCGGGTGGCCCGCACACGCTGCTGGTCACGGCCAAATCGGGTAACGCCCAGGTCAGTGATGTGCTCATTGGCGAAGTATGGCTTTGCTCCGGCCAGTCGAACATGGAGTTCGCGGTGAAGCAGGCCGACAATTTTGCGGTGGAGAAAAAGAATGCCGACTTCCCCCAGATCCGCCATTTCAGGGTAGAGCATGAACTGGCATTGACTCCCCAAACGGAACTGAAAGCGGGCGACTGGAAAATCGCTTCGTCCGAAACCGTGGGTGATTTCACCGCCGTTGGGTTCTTTTTCGCCCGTGAACTGTACCAGAAGCTGAACATCCCGATTGGGCTGGTACATTCCTCCTGGGGCGGCTCGCAGATTGAGGGCTGGATCAGTAAAGAAGGCATGATGAGCAATGCCGAACTGCGGCCCACCGTCCAGAACCTGCCCACCACCTGGCAGGCCGCCGACAGCCTCATCGACGTGCGGCTGCGCCAGCAACTGAAGGTGCCCACTACATTGACCGCAGCTGACGAAAAAAAGTACCTCGACCCGAACTATGATTTTGCAGGCTGGATAAAATCCGATCCCATCGGCCAGTGGGAATGGAAAGACATGCGGGGTTTTATGGGGCAGGGCTACATGGCCCGCATCGTGACGATTCCCGACGAGATGGTAACCGAAGAAACCACGCTGGCCCTGGCCGAAAACGACAGCCCGAACCAGATTTATATCAACGGCAAACTCGTTTCCGAAGGTATATTGACCGGGGTAAGGAAGATTACCATTCCGGCTAACACCTGGAAAGCCGGAACAAATCATATTGTCATGAAACTGGGCAGCATGGTCAACCCCTCCTGGTATGGTCCGGGGCTGAAGGGGTCGGCGGATGACTTCTACGTAGCCGACAAACTACAGCGGATCAGTCTGGCTCACGACTGGCGGTTGCTGCCCGCCTTTGCCGAAAAGCATGAGTACAAGCGATTCATGAACAACGTGGCCATCAGCATGTATAACGCCATGATTGCGCCGTTAGAACCTTACGCCATGCGGGGTGTACTCTGGTATCAGGGTGAAACCAACGCCGGGCGGTCGTACCAGTACCGGCAGGCAATGCCCCTGCTGATTACCGACTGGCGGCAGAAGTTCGGGCAGGAACTGTCGTTTTACATCGTGCAACTGTCCAGCTACGGTCCCAACCAGAACAGCAACAAAGGCAGCGGGTGGGCCGAACTCCGCGAAGCCCAGACCATGACCCTCAGCCTGCCCAAAACCGGCATGGCCGTCACGACCGACGTGGGTAACCCGAACGATATTCACCCGACCAACAAGCAGGACGTTGGCCACCGGCTGGCCCTGAACGCGCTCAAACTCGACTATGGGCAGGACATTAACTACAGTTCACCGATGTTCGACAAGGTTAATTTCGAGGGTAACAGAGCTACCGTGACGTTCAATCATGTTGCCGACGGTTTAAAAGCAAAGGATGCGTATGGGTACCTGAAAGGGTTTGAGATGGCGGGGGCCGATAAGGTTTTCCACTACGCCAAAGCCGAGATCAGCGGAAAGAATACCGTCGTCGTATCCAGTCCCGACGTACCCCAACCCGTGGCCGTCCGTTACGGCTGGGCCGATTCGCCGGTGGATGCCAACCTGTTCAGTTCGGACGGGTTACCTGCCAACTCGTTTCGTACGGATACCTGGCCGGGTGTAACGGCCAACGCTAAGTTCGACTTTTAATATTTACCCCCTCAACGCTTCCATGACTTTTCGCTCTGCATTTCTACTATCGCTGAGTTTGCTGGCTGTAACCATCAACACATTCGCGGCACCCCGCCCCAAACTAACGGACCCCAACGCAACCCCGGAAACCAGGGCGCTGTACCGAAACCTGCATAAACTGGCAAAAAAACACATCCTGTTTGGCCATCAGCACGCTACCGAGTACGGTCATGGCTGGAATGGCGACACGGACCGCTCGGATGTCAAGTCGGTAACCGGCTCCAATCCCGCCGTTATCGGGGTCGATTTCAGTGGGTTATCGGGTCGTTCTCCCGAAGCGATTGAGCGGGCAAAAGCGTCACTGCGCAAACAGATTGCCGATACCTATGACCGGGGGGGCGTAACCACCGTAGCCTGGCATTTCACCAATCCCGTTACGCCCAAAACGGGATTCTACTGGAAAGATTCGGTGTCAGCCCCGGCCGTGCCCGACCTCATACCGGGCGGTTCGCACCATGAGCAGTACAAAGCCATTCTGCAAACGGTGGGTAGCCTGGCCAATTCGGTCAGGGGAAAAGACGGGAAGCTGGTACCGATGCTGTTTCGCCCCTATCACGAGTTCGACGGGGGCTGGTTCTGGTGGGGTAAGCCGCACTGCTCGAAGGCGGAGTTTACGAAACTCTGGCAGTTTACCGTTTCGTACCTGCGCGACAGTTTGCAGGTGCATAATTTCGTGTACGTCTTCTCGCCCGATTGCCTGTTCAAAACCGAAGCGGAGTACGCCGACCGCTACCCCGGCGACGCCTGGGTGGACATGGTTGGTTTCGATGACTACGCCGATTTTGGGCGCAATGGGCGGTACAACCTCCCGGCGGGAATTGCCAAGCTGAAAATCGTATCGGATTTTGCCCGGAAGAACGGGAAATTAGCGGCCTTCACCGAAACGGGTCTGGAGTCGATACCCGATTCGACCTGGTGGACCGGCTCGTTGCTTAAAGCACTAAAAGCGGAGAAAGTGCGACTTGCCTACGTGCTGGTCTGGCGCAACGATGCCCGCTCGGCCACGCACTTTTACGCCCCCTATCCGGGACAAGCCAGCGTTCCCGACTTTCTGCGGTTTTACAACGACCCTTACACGCTGTTTGAAACCGATTTGCGGCCGTTGTACCGCTGACACAGTCGGGTGTATGATCCAGCAACCGGCGATTAACCACTGTCCCTCCACACCGGCTATAGCGTAGAGGGACAGTAAAATCAACTATGACAGCATTTTACTCAGGTTTTTGTAGCTGGTCTGGATGCTTTCGATACCCGGTGCCATATCCTGTTCCACGAAGATGTATTGCAGCCCGGCAATACTGGCAGCCGCAAAAATCTTCTTGAAATCAACAACGCCGTTACCAACTTCCGTAACCGTTTTCAGATCCGATTTGATGTCTTTGACGTGCCACAACGGGAAACGCCCCGGCTGCCCTTTGAACAACTCGACCGGGTCTTTGCCCGCTTTGGTGGCCCAGGCCAGGTCTAGTTCCATCTTCACCAGGTCTTTGTCCGTCTGCGATAAAATCAATTCGTAGGGCGTCTTGCCACCCTCGACAGCGTCGAACTCAGTGGCGTGGTTGTGGTAAGCAAAGCCGATACCCGCTTTTTTTGCGGCCTCACCCGTTTTCTGGAACACAGCAATCGACTTATCGATATCCTCTACGGTGCCCACCGGCGTGCTGGAACACACCAGATACGACAGTCCGCCCTCCACGGCTTCGTCCACCAGTTGCTGGTAGTTGTCGCGCAGGTTGAGCATGGGCGGCATGTTCGCTGGCATACCGGAGGGGCGCTGTGCTGCCGGAGCTGTGCCCGTTGTGCTGGCCGGGGGCGTTGGCCGGGGCCGGAAGGGTGCACCACTCGCGTGGTGTGCCCGCCATTTGAGGCCCAAATCGCTACTAAGTGCCTTGAAGTCTTTGGCATTGTAGCCGTAATAGCCCCCCCGCGAATTGAACGCGGATTCAATTTCTTTATACCCAGCATCCGCAATCTGTTTCAGCGTTGCTTTGGGGTCTTCATTCATCTGCCGAAACAGGGTAAACAACTGGATACCCACCGGGCGCATGGCGGTAGGCCCAAACAGGTTTTCGGCCTGACTGATATGAGGTAACACGAAACCGCCTATGGCCAATGCCCCGGCATTCTTTAAAAAATCTCTGCGATTGTTCATCGGAATAAGAAAATGAAATGGGTTGTTATTTATCGGCTTTAGCGGATGTGCTGCCACTGGTGGGCTGAAACTGGATGGCCACTACCTGCATCAGCACCTGCTCGGCCATGGCCTGCGGATTGGTAAAGACGAAGTAGACGGTGTGCATTCCAGTCGTGGGCGTAATATCCGCCGTTAACTTCTGCGACATCCGGCGCATCATGGCTGCCCGGTCTACCGTAGGGGCTGGTGGGGCGGTTGCACCAGCGGCAGCCGTAGCGGTTCCCGGTGCCGTAGTAGCGGCAGGGGCGGCCCGTGGGAAAGCAGGGTTACTTACCTTGATAACGTCCGTTTTACCCACCAGTGGCCCGGTTGGCGAATCCAGATGGACTTCAACGGTACCGCCAATGGCCCCTACCCGGCTGGTAGCCTGGGCTAGTATGTCAACCTGACCAATGTCGGTCAGGTCAATTTGCTTATAGCCGATGTACGACTGGTTACCTACGGCCAGAAACGATTTAGCCGGGGTGATGGTGTACTGGGTTCCTTTTTTGAGGTCGGCATTCTCGGGCAATACTTCCGAATTACGCAGGATGATAACACTCTCCGACGAAACGGGCTTCATCAGCTTCGTGCCCCGGTCGGTGTAAGCAGCCCGCAGCGCAAAGCCCCCTTTGCCATTTTCTCCCTCCGGAATGGCGGGCGAAAAACTACCCTGCACCGGGTACGTTTTAGCGGCTACGGGCTTCTCGTCCAGGCTCATGATGTAGTTTACCATGGCCGTTGCATCCGGCGTGGTGAGTTGCGGGTGGGCACTCATGGAATGGTCGCCCCAAACGCCCCCGCCCCCGCTGATTACTTTTTTGGCCAGCCGGTCTGCCGCTCCGGCTTCCCCCTTGTATTTTTTCGCCACGTCCGCGTAGCTGGGTCCAACCGACTTTTTGTCGATCATGTGGCACGACTTACAATCGTTCTGGCCAATCAGCTGCTTGCCGGTTGCGTACCGGGCCACGGTTTCGGTACCCCGGTGGTTCTGCGCTGCTTCGATGGGGTCGAACCCTTCGGGCAGGTAGTCGATACTCACGGCTACCTGCGATGGGGCGATTTTCCCCGGCGTCGCGCCCGCCATGGCCATACTCCCGTCTTCCTTATCGCTCACGCGAACGGCGTAGTCGATGGGTTTGCCGGGGAAGAAAAACGTTTTATTGCCTTTTTTAATGTCGAAGGCCACCATCGGCGGTTCATTACCCGCTTTGATTTCCAGCGACCTGCTGCTTGATGCGCCTTTGGCGTCCGTGACGGTCAGTGTGGCCTGATACACCCCCGGTTTATCAAACGTTACCGTTGGGCTTTCCTGAGCGAACCTCCGCGCCGGGCTTCCTTTGGCAGCAACCTTCCAGCTGTAGGTCAGCGCATCACCGTCATAATCTTTCGTTCCGGCGGATGACAAACGGGCCGTAAACGGAATGGCCCCGCCCATTTTGCTGGCCACTGCCTGCACCAGCGGGGGGCGGTTGCCGCCGTTGTATTCTATTTTAACAATGCGGGCATTATCATTCCCCCGGAACCACGCGCTCCCGTATTCGAGCACGTACAAATCGCCGTTGGGCGCAAACTTCATGTCGATGGCACTGCTGAAATTCTCTTCGGGCAGGAACCGCTCCATTGATTTGTAATTCCCCTGCTCATCCAGCGTAACGGCCATAATCCAGCCGCGCATAAACTCCACAATGAGCCACTTACCCTCGTAATAGGCCGGAAAAACGTGGTCTGCATTCTTGAAATCCGACTGGTGGAATATCGGCCCACCCGTAGCGCTGCGCCCCGACCGGCCCACCAGTGGAAACTCGGCGGAGTTGGTGTAGGGATACCAAATCAGGGCTTTTTCGGTGGGCGGCAGGTCGGTTAGTCCCGTGTTGTTCGGCGATTTATTGATCGGGTGAGCCGGGTCGTAAACAGCACTGGATTTGGCCGCGCCGAAGTCGTAGTAGGTATAGGGTATGTTATTCCCAATGAGGTACGGCCAGCCGTAGTTACCCGCCTTTTTGGCCTGGTTAAATTCGTCGTATCCACGGGGCCCACGCCCGGTAGAATCGGCACTGGCATCGGGCCCTACTTCGCCCCAGTAAATGTAGCCGGTCTTGCTATCGACCGAAATCCGCCAGGGGTTCCGGTGCCCCATCGTGTATATTTCGGGACGGGTCTTTTCGGTGCCTTTGGCGAACAGGTTGCCATCGGGAACAGTGTAGGTACCATCGGCTTCGGGGTGAATCCGGATAATTTTTCCCCGCAGGTCATTGGTATTGCCCGAGGATTTCTGGGCATCCCACGGGCCGCGTCCTTCCCGCTCGTCAATCGGGTTGAAGGGTGTATCGCGGGGGGATGTGTTATCGCCGGTGGTCAGGAACAGATTGCCCCGGTCATCGAACACCATGCCTCCGCCGGTGTGGCAGCACTGTTCGCGCTGGGTAGCCACTTCCAGCAAGACTTTTTTCGACGCCATGACGAGTTCACTGCCCCGCAGTTCGTAGCGGGTCAGCACGTTTTTAGCTACGTCGCCCGGTTCCGAATAATACAGATAAATCCAGTGGTTAGTCGCAAAATTCGGGTCGGTCACGATGCCCAGCAGGCCATCTTCGGCTTCCGTCACCTTGCCGTCTTTCGCGGTGTATTTGGTGCTGACCGGAATGGTAGCAATCACGGTTGTCTCTTTCGTAGCCGGGTTATAGGCTTTCAACGCCCCTTTCCGCTCCACGAACAGCACGCGCCCGTCGTTCAGAAACGTCATTTCCATGGGTTCATCCAGGTTTTCGGCCAGGACGACCTTGGTAAAGCGATTGTCGTCCGGCTTATCACCGGGAGCGGGCTGCGACGAGCGCAACGACAGTAAACCAGTCACCAGCAGGCCCAGCAAGGTGGTTCGGAGCAATGGGTAATTTTTTCGTAAAACAGGATTCATAGGTAGTTGCTATAAAAACGGGAAATCATCCCAACAATGAGCAGATAAAGTTCCCCCATAATGGAGCGCTGACCAAACCAATCTGGCGGAATAGTCATTTATGACCGCTGAATACCTCCATTTTTGTTCCGTATGGCATCTTGCCCCATAACAATCCAGGCTGGTTGGGGTGATGCCATCGCTCAGGCCGGTTCCTTCCCGATGGCATCACCCCAACCAGCCTGGTTACCAGCTCACGTCGGCCCATTCACTCAGACCGCAGCGAGATGGCCGGGTTCGTTAAAGCCGCCTTCATCGACTGATAGGATACCGTGAGTACGGTTATACCTACGGTTGTTCCGAGGGCCAATGCAAAAACCCACCAGCCAAACGAAATATGGTACGCATACCCATTCAGCCAGCCACGCATCAGCAACCAGCCCAGGGGGGCCGCCAGAACAAACCCGATTAGCAACAGCCGGACAAACTCGCGCCCAAATAGCCACAGCACCTGATTCTGGGTTGCGCCCATCACTTTTCGAATTCCTATTTCTTTCGTTTTCGACTCGGCAATGAACGATACCAGCCCGTACAGGCCCAGGCAACCAATCAGTATCGCGATGAGGGAAAAAACCTGTATCAGGCCCAGCAAAATATGCTCTTTCAGGTAAAACTGATCCAGCATTTCATTCAGAAAGTAGGCTTTATACACAGACGCAGGAAATAGCGTATTCCAAAGGGTTTCAATGGCCTTTGTCGTGGTCGGCAAATTGGCTGGATTTAGTTTTATGGCCGCCACGTTATTTTCCGGGTGGTAATTGATGAGGGTTGTGGGCGGAATGGCGGAATACAACTCGTCGGTATGAAAATCATGGAGGACGCCAACGATAATTTTACGCTGCCCCCAAATGGTCAGCTGTTTACCCAGTATGGCATCTGGTGACCGAAACCCCAGTTGCTTTACCATCTTTTCGTTGACAAGTGCCTCGTTATTCGTCGTGTCATTGCTGCGAAAGTTATGACCGGCCAGTAGCTTCAGACCAAAGAGTGATACGTAATTGATGTCACCAATTTTGACCCGGGTTGGAAATTTTTCGGGTTCGGTGTGCGTATCGAACGAAAATGGAACCGGATCCCGCTGGCGTGATGTGGGGGCTTCAGCGCCCAACGCAACCTGTTCTATACCCGGCAATGCCCGTAACTGATTGCGCAGGGTTTGCTGACGGAGGGGATCATTGGTAGGCACTGGAACCGTCAGGATGGCTTCTTTGTAGAACCCCAAATCCTTCTGGTGCATGTAACGCACCTGCGACATCATCACGATGAGACCGATGATAAACAACTGCGTGATAAAGAACTGGACGACAACCAGCCCCCGCCGAACCGATATACTGCCCACCTGTTTTGTGGTTAGCTGCCCGCGCAGGGCCGTTATGGGAGTAAAGCGAGACAATACGAGTGACGGATAAAAACCGGCCAGCAGAATTACCCCCACCATAAGACCCACAAACCAGGTTAAGGACCGGACGTTGGCAAGGTCGGCGATGGAGATATCGGCACCGAGAACCGCTAACGCTGTGTTGAGCATAGGTAAGCAGAAATGGGCGAAAACGATCCCCAAACACACGGCGGCCACTATACTAAGCGTTGTTTCGGTCATAAACTGGCCAATCAGCTGCATGCGTGTACTCCCCATTGTCTTGCGGACCCCCACTTCTTTCGACCGTTTGAGCGCGTAAGCCGTAGTGAGATTGATGAAATTAATGCAGGCTGCCAGGACCAGAAATAAACCGACGATAATGAGCGCATACAGGATAGGACGGGGAGCCGTTCCGCCGTATTGCGGATTGTGATTCAAATCAGCCAGGGGCAAGGCATGAAAATCCAGCCGTTTGGCATCCTGAGTCGTCAGGTGTTTCCTGCCGGTAGCCACCAGGGCATCGGTCAACCGCTGGGGTGTTACGCCTTCCCGCAGGGTAACAAAACACATGGTTGTAACGCTCTCCCAATTTTGCATGGCCCGTTTACCACCCGTTCCCAGTAGAGCCGGAACCGTACTGTAGGCGATGAGCACATCGTAGCGAAGTTTCGTGTTGGAGGGAGGATTTTTGATGATGCCCGTTACGGTCAGGTCCGTCTGATTGTCAAGGCGTAACACGCGCCCGACGGCATCATCGGTATCAAAGTATTTACGCGCGTACCGTTCCGACAATACAACCGTGTTGGGCGATGACAGAGCCGTTTTGGGATTACCCCTGAGCCATGTTACGTCGAAAATCTGGAAGAACTGTGGTTCCGTAAAGCAGATATTGCGCGACTCCTCAAACTTCTTCGCGAACCCTCCCCTGCCATTCGGTACACTGACAATCCGCTCAAAACTGTTTTCGAGCCGGACCGCACTTTCGACAAATGGATAATTCCGTCGGAGTACGTCGCCCAGCGGCCGGGGGGTGGCATCTGTCGGGATAACGTTATCATGCCGGATATCCGTTACAATCCAGTACGTCCGGTCGGCTTTGGCGTGGTAGCGGTCGAAACTGAACAGGTAGCTGACCAGCAGAAAAATAACGATGCCACTGGCGAGTCCAACGGCAAGCCCAGTAATATTAATAGCATTGACCTGGCGGTTGCGCCACAGGTTTCGGAGGGAAATAAGCAGGTGATTGCGCAGCATATAGGTAGGTATCGATGCAGGAGTATGATCAAGTTTGTGCTTTATGGCAAAAGGACGC
>CAWARB010000006.1:0-16401 GCA_963784335.1 uncultured Cytophagales bacterium
CCACCCTGTCAACCATCATTATTTCCCGGCAAACAGGAGTGGCCGACGGTTGACCGCACTGGCCCTGCTCATCGCCCTTCAGTACAGCGTAGCATGGCTATCTGTCCGATGGCCCTGGTTTCGTCACGCTATCAAGAGCGAGCCGACCCTGCTGTTCTACCAGGGAGTCTATTTACACAAAGCTTTACGCCGGGAACGGGTTACAGAAAAGGAAGTGCTGGCGGCTATTCGGGGGTCGGGGGCGGCGCATCCCGGTAAAATGATGGCCGTCGTACTGGAAACCGACGGGTCGTTTACCGTAACCCAGGGCGATAACCTCGACCAGTCGTTTAGCCTTCAGAGTGTAAAAGCCCCGTCTGTCAGCGGCTCTACACCAAACTAGTTCGTCCGCATGGAACGCACCCCTTCCTTCGCACGCCGGGCTACACAGCTGCTTTCGTCAGTCTGCTCATGCTCGCTCTGTTTCTGCTGGTTGGGTATGCGGCTAATTTCTTCTTCCTGGTCTTCGGGGGTATCATTTTTGCGGTCGTCATCAGTGCGCTGGGTCATTTTGTGAGCGACAAAACATCACTTTCCTATAGCCTGTCTGTCGCACTGGTGCTGGTACTGCTAACCACGTTGATTGGTGGTACAATCTGGTTGCTGGCCCCGGTCGTTAGCCAGCAGGCCGACGAACTGGCTACCTCCCTGCCAAAGGCATTTGATCGGCTCAGGCGTACGCTGTCCCAAACAAAATGGGGGCAAAAGCTGCTGGCCGGTATTCCCGAAAATCCCGGTAAGCTGTTATCGTCCGATAACCTGGGTAAGGGAGTGCTATCGCAGCTGACGGGCGTTTTCTCCACCACCCTTGGCGGGCTGGTAAACATCCTGATTGTAGTGATTACGGGTATTTACCTCGCGTCCAGCCCTGATACCTACCGGAAAGGGTTCGTGAAACTGTTCAACCCCTCGTATCGCGACCGCCTGCTGGGGGTCATGGACCAGTGCTACGATACCCTGAAAAACTGGTTTATCAGCCGTTCAATTACCATGACCGTTGTGGGCATCGTAACGGGTATCGGTCTGGCTATTCTGGGCGTTCCGTTTGCCATTGTGCTGGGTATCCTGGCGGGTATTCTCAATTTTATTCCTAATCTGGGGCCCTACATTGCCCTGGCTCCGGCCCTGCTGGTAGCCCTGCCGCAGGGGATGTCAGCTGGTGCTCTACGTGTTCGTGCTCTACATGGGGGTACAGTCCCTGGAGGGCTACGTACTGACGCCTTTGCTCGACAAAAAATTTGTGTCCCTGCCACCCGCCCTGCTGCTGTTCGGCCAGGTACTACTGGGGGTACTGGTTGGCCTGGCGGGGGTACTGTTTGCCTCACCCCTCATTGCCGTACTGCTTGTTATTGTGCAGGAACTGTACATAAAAGATCGCCTGGAGAAGTAACGTTGAGGATACCGACAAAGGGGAGGGGTTGCTAAGGAAATTCTAAGATTTCTCTAAGCCGACCTTAAGCCCCGGGGCTAACTTGCCCATGTAATAAATGTATCACTCAACTCAACACAACCATGATGAAAAGTCTGATCATTGCCGCAGCACTATTGCTGACGGCTAGCCTGACACAGGCCCAGGACGTAACGGTAGACACCGAAAAAAAACTGAATTTCGACTTTAGTAAATACAAAACATACGCCTGGGCCTCGCAGGTGGACAATAAACTCGATCCGGGATTTTACTTCCTTAACGACTTGGCGCTGAAAAAGAGAATTCGGGATGCCGTGAAATCTGAACTGGAAGGCCGGGGCTACAAATACCAGCGCCGGGCTCCCGACCTGATCGTAAATTTCCGGGTGTTCGATAAACCAACCACTGTTACAGGCTACACGGGGTATGGCACTACTTACTTCGGTAAAGAACTGCGCGACCCGGAAGACCAGAAAACGTTCGACGTGAAGGCCGGGTCAATCATTGTCAATCTGATTGATGTGAAAACAGGGCAGGCCGTATGGCGTGGTCTGGCATCGGGGATTACCAGCAGCAATGGATTTGACCGCGACCAAAACAAAATCAAACAGGCTGTTAACCTGATCTTTGAAAAGTACGCCTACCGGGCCGATAAGTACTAACCTGTCAACAGGATGACATGGTGATTTATCCGGCATGGGTAGGCCACCATGTTGATTAATGAACCAGCGAAGAAAGAGAAACCGACTTACTTTAAAACGATACGCTCCTTGGATGGTTAATAGATTATACACTAACTATACAATTTAACGCTATGACAGACCAACAGATGGCCGATACCGTACTGGAAAACGTGAACAAGTCTACCCTGCTCGACCTGGCCAGCCGCACCCACAGGCAATCCATCTCGATTTTCATTCCTACGCACCAGCGCGGAAAAGAAGTAAATGAAGGGCAGGACCATATTGTCTTTAAGAACCACGTTCAGCGTATTAGGCAAACGCTCGAAAGCCAGTCGCTACGCAGTAATGAGGTGAATGACCTGATGCAGCCGCTGGATGCCCTGCTGGACGATGGATCGTTCTGGCGGCATCAGCAGGCGGGGCTGGCCGTGTTCAGGAGTCCCGATTTCTTCGCCTATTTTCATAGCCCGCTACCGCTGGAGAGCAGCAGCCAGCTTGACAGCCGGTTTCACATCAGTCCGTTGTTGCCCTTCGTCCAGCGGTCGCCGGCCTATTACCTCCTGCAGATTGGTAAGAACGGTACCAAACTCTACAAAGCCGATGCGTTCACCATTACCGAAGTCGACACGAACGGGGTAATGCCGTCTGGGTTGGATACCGTAACGAAGTACTACGAGTTTGAGGAACAGCTGCAGGGGCGTACAAAAGGTCCGGGCGGGGCTATGGCCATGTACGCCAACAATCAGGATGCCGATAACAAAGAAAAAGACCACCTCCTGGCCGACTATTTTCGACTCATTAATACGGCTATTGTGGGGGTGATAGGGACGCAGAACTTACCCCTCGTGCTGGCTTCGGTAGACTATTTTCAGCCTATCTACCGCGGAATCAACACCTACCCGCACCTGCAGGAAAGAAGCCTGACGGGCAATTTCGATCATACGCAACCTCAGGAAATGCACCACATGGCGCAGGAGTTGCTGGGCGATTCCATCGAACAGGCGAAACAACGGCGTATCGAGCAATACCAGAATAGCAGCGGGGGAGAGCTGGTGTCGAGTGACATGAAGGAGTTGCTGAAAGCCTCGGTGAAAGGCCAGATCGAAACGCTGTTTTTGAAGAAAGGCGCCAGCGTATGGGGGAGTTTGAAAGAAGATACCCTGCGGACATCCATCCACGATGAAAAGCAGGACGGCGATGAGCCGCTAATCGACAACCTGGCTACGCACACCCTGCGCAACGGGGGGGAAGTATACGTACTGGAAGAAATCGACCTGCTCCCCAACCAGCAGGATGTTATGGCAACGGCCCTGTTCCGGTTCTAACTGATCTGACAGACTTTCATAAAAAAGCAGAATACCATATTTGGTGTTCTGCTTTTTTATGAAAGTCTGGTATCTGTGATGCCCGAAATCGTCGGTGCGCTTCACCCTGTTGATTGACCAGCCAGGAGCAGTCAGGGTTTCAGGGCCAGCTGTACATAAAACGGGAAGTGGTCTGACCCGAATTTTGGTAGTTTTTCTACTGCCAGTACGTTGAACTCACTGGAAACGAATACGTAATCCAGCGGCCACCGCATAAACAGGGACTGGGCATCGAAGGTGCTGTACAACCCCCGTCCGTATCGTACGTCGTTCAAACCGCTGAGGTCCATAAACTGATGCGTATTGTGCGACCAGCCCACATCGTTGAAGTCACCGGCCACCACCGTCGGCAGCGATCGTTTGCCCACCATCCGGCCCGCCTTCAGTAACGCTACTTCCTTCTCACTATCGGTAATATCGGGATACTTGCTGGGGGTGGGGGCTACGGGATGGATCGTGATAAGCTGAAAGGACTGGCCACCAGGCAGAGTAAAGGTCGCTTTGAACGTAGGCACCCGGTCGAAATTGAGAAACAAGATCTGTTGATTCTCCAATGGAAGTTTTGAGTACAGAGCCATCCCGTAGGCATTATCACTGGGGAAGATCATGCGGTACGGGTACTTTTTGGTCAGTGCGTTGAGCTGATCCACCCAGCGTTTGTTGATTTCCATTGTGAGTAGAAAGGTGGGGTCCTTAGCCGCAACAATCTTCAGCAGTTCATCCGAATGGGTGTTTGTTATCAGTACATTGGCCAGCATAATGCTGAACACCGTCTGTTTGTCGACGGATGTTGGATCGGCCGATTCTACGGGGCGCAGACCCAGGGGGGTGTAAGGAAAAATAATGTAGGCCTGTATCCCGACTGAAACCAATATACCAGCCAGAAAAACCAGATTGACGCGTCCCCACTCTTTTCGGCAGAGTAAAAAAAGCAGCAGGCACCCCAGCAAAGCCAGTAACACCTGTAGCCTGGGAAAGTTAAGAATTTGCAGGAACCAGATAATCGTGTCGGGAACCAGTGAAAGCAGCGAAATCAGAATAAGTATCGTGCCGCTTACCAGAGAAAAATAGAAAAGGACTCGTTTAAGGGTAGACATAAGGCAGGTTCGTCAAGCGTTCCGTTGCTGGCTAGTACAAGTAAAGAGCTGCCTGAAGAAAAAAAGTTTTCCATTTTTCTTACTCACCCGGCCCCGCCCATTGATGTAAAATGGCAATGCTGCCACTGACCTGTGCAGTAGTGGCGAAAGCCCGGTGTACGAATTGACAACCCTATCATTTTGCCGATAATGGGTAAAAAAGGCCACCAGCCTAAACTTATTCATTAGTAAAGAATTTGTGCGTCTTTTAACAAGCTACCCGTTCTCCACTGTTGATAGACTGGAGTTTGAATTCCGCTTTAATCCGTGTTTAACGGGTTAGTAATGGCTACGACCACAAGTACCCATAATGGACCCCTCGATACGCCTTCCTTTTGCAGCCCCGGCGTTTTGCGCATCGGCCTATTGGCTGGGCCTAATCCTCAACAGACATCAATCCTGGTGCAGAGCGCAAGTGAGGTCACAAAGCAAGACAATCCTTTACCTGTCCCAGGTAGCATCAGGCTATCGGCAATCCTCAATTGTTGGCCCTGAAGAAGCCTCTTTGATTAGGAACAGGGGGCGTTTCTACGCCTGATTACGCTTTGTGATGTAGTACACCGGGATGCCCAGCCCGGCAATGAGCAGACCCATACCCGTATTGAACGTTTTGGTATAGAGCAAAATGGCGCAGATAGTCAGGCCCGCCACGATGTACAGCGCCGGAACGACGGGGTAACCAAACGCCCGGTAAGGCCGCTCGGTGTCCGGTTCAATGCGCCGGAGCCGGAATAGTCCCGCAATGGTGACGATGTAAAAAACCAGCGAAGCAAAGGTGCAGTAATCCAGCAGGTCACCGTAGCGGCCCGACAGGCAGAGCAACGAGGCCCAGATGCACTGTAGCCACAAGGCCCGGCCCGGCACGCCATTCTTGTTCAGATGCGACGCCTGCTTCAGAAAAAGGCCGTCTTTCGCCATGGCGTAATACAGTCGTGCCCCCGCCAGAATCAATCCGTTGTTGCACCCAAACGTTGAAACCATGATCAGAACGGCCATAACGGATACGGCGATGCTCCCAAAGATAGTGGATACGGCGGCCGTAGCTACCCGGTCGGCCTCGGCAAACTGAATGCCCCGACCAATGATGTCGGTAGCGGTTGGCAAGCCTTTCAGGGGTAGGAGGGAGAGGTAGGAGATATTAGCCAGGAAGTAAATGGTCGTTACGATGAGGGTACCAAAAAACAAGGCCAGTGGAATGTTTCGGCGGGGGTTTTTAATCTCGCCCGCAATGAAGGTTACGTTGTTCCAGGCATCGGCCGAGAACAGCGACCCCACCATGGAGGTGCCAAAGGCCAGCATCAGGGCGATACCCGCAATGGGTACAATCTCGCCCGCTGCCGATGTTGTACTGGCTTCCCAGGCATTGGTGAGGTTGGCAGACAACATACCGCTGCTTACCCCCAGGGTGATGCCAATGACAATCAACCCCAGCAGTGCGATTAATTTGGCCGACGTGAATACATTCTGAATCAGCTTGCCACTTTCAATGCCCCGGCTATTGAGCCAGGTGAGTAATACCAAACTGGCAATGGCGAATAGCGAGCCGAAGGAGATATTGACCGGTCCAACGGCCACCAACACGTTGGCCGGGTTCAGCACCGGGATGAATACGGCGGTAAACTTGGTGAAGGCAACGGCAACGGCGGCAATGGTGCCCGTCTGGATAACCATGAAAACGGTCCATCCATATACGAAGCCGGTTACCGGCCCAAACGCCCGTTGCAGGTAAATGTACTGCCCCCCTGCTTTGGGCATCATGCCCGCCAGTTCGCCATAGCTAAGCGCAGCGGCAACTGTTAATACGCCTGTTAGCACCCATAGCATCAGTAACCAGCCCGAAGCACCCAGATTACGGGCCATATCGGCGGTGACGATGAAAACACCGGAGCCAATCATGGAGCCGGAAACGATAAGCGTAGAGTCAATCAGACTGAGCGAGCGGTGAAACTCGGTGGATTCCGTGGTCACGGAGACGGACGGAACAGAATCTTCTGCCATAGAGGAATAGCCTTACAGGAAGTTGGTTTGTGAAGCGGTTTAGCAAAACTTCCTACAAGAAGCGTTCTATTCGGTAAAAAACCAAACGAGCTGGCTTAAATCAAGCCCGGCTGTAGCCTATTGGCGCACTAACCTGCCGGCGTTTTGATTGATCCACTCAGTCTACTTTGAGGGGTGGCCCCACGACCCGCATCTCATTGGCGACAAAAATACGGGCTATCTCTGCCTGATCGGGTTCGTGCGTCAGGGAGGCCATCGCGACAAAAAACTCCTCCATTTTGCCCGCGGGCTGGAAAATAACGGTCATTTTCCCTTTCTCGCTTAGCTGACTCCAGGCGTGAGGCACGTTGCGGGGCATGAATATACTTTCGCCCGCTGCGAGCGAATAAGTATCCGGACCAACCTGAAAAATATAGTTTCCTTCCAGTACCTGAAACACCTCGTCCTGATTGGGGTGAACGTGCAACGGGGTGCCCCGCTTTGGCGACAGACTGGTTTGCTCAAATATGGCCATTTGCCCGTTGGTATCTTTTCCCGATACTTTCACATCCAGAATATTGGCGTTAACACCCTTCAGCTGGATATGCCCGTGATACCGGCCCTCGCCGGGCGTTGTTTTAAAGCTTTTCCCGACTGGTTTAGGCTGTTGATGCGCAACAGCCGCCAGCGGTGCCGCAGCCAATGTGGTTAGGATGAATTTTCGACGTTTCATTGGATATAAAGTTTGCATTGTATCAACCAGCCAAATCTATTAATCCATCCGGCGCAACCATCAACTTCTTTAGCCAGTGGTAGTTGTCCAACTGTCGGGGGTGCACTGTTGAACCTATCTGACGGCTATGCAGGCATTCGGCAACCCGGCCCGTTACCGCTCCTCCATGTCGGCCGGGTAGCCTGACCGGAGCTGAGCAAACCAACCGGAACCCGACATCGCTTCTGCCAACTGGTACCCCCGTTTCAGCAGTCTGGCCGGGCGTGAACGCACCATCCCGTGACTCCCGTTGGGCAGGGTACGAACTAATCGTGTAGCGTTGGGTAGACTAACCGGGAGCGGGCAAACTCAGCGACGTACCAGCTAGTTGCAATCAGGCGCAGACGAAGGAGCACCGTAAACAGGGTGGTATGAACTAAGCGGTAAGTCATTGATATTCAAATTAATTCTTGTACTTTTAAGGACTTTTGCCCCAAAATATTATGTGAAAAGCTCGTCTGGACAACTAATCAATGGGGCATAAACAGCGGCCGGTTGTACCGCCGGTTTCAGCTGCAAACCGGTATAACAGGTATTAAACGGGTTACTTGGTAAACCTCAAATAAACATAATTCGTAAAGGAGTTTACCGGGCGGCAGTTGAATTAACAGAGTAAAGAAAACAGTAAATGTGGCAGGCCGCTGTGTAATGGTTGCCATTCTGACCAAATGGCGTAGTAGTGTACCCACCGTAACCCCTTGTTGCTTGTGACGAAACTATCCCTGATCGTGGCAGTTGGACTTGCCACCAGTATCTATTCGCTGAACGGTGCGGCCCAGCCAGGCCCACTTCTTTCTCTGCATATAGCAGCTGCCGGCAAATTGGTGACAAGCAAACTAGTAGCCCGCACAAATGAAACGATCATCCATTTCTGTGGTGAAAACGTACCCATCAATCACCCGGCTATTACTGAACGCTGGACCCGAACCCTCCACCACCAGGCGGCACTGGCGGCTGATCTGGCGCTGCTGAAACGCCGGGCCTCGGTAATTTTTCCGTTGATAGAACCCATCCTCGAACAGTATCGGATTCCCTCTGATTTTAAGTTTTTACCGCTCCTTGAGAGTGCTGTTACCAACCGCGCCGTTTCCCGAAAGGGGCAGCCGGGTTCTGGCAACTGATGCCCGGAACGGCCCAGACGCTGGGGTTGACGGTATCGCAGCGGAACGATGAGCGGTTCAACCTGCTCAAAGCAACGCACGCAGCCTGTCGGTACATTGTAGAACTGCACGATCTGTTAGGCTCCTGGATGCTGGTGGCAACGGCCTATAATGCCGGGCCGAATTACATTCAGGAGCTTGTTCGGCGGCACCCTGCCATGCATCCGATGGCCTTACCCTACCGGGCACCCGAAACCAAAGCCTACCTGTTTCAGGCGGTAGCCATCAAGGAACTGCTTACCCGCCCGGCCTTGTACAGCGATCAGCTGAGTAGTGCCGATATCGAGGCCCTGACGGATGGTGCCGAACCGGTAGAAACGACCGAGAGAGCGGCTATACTGGCCTCGTTCGATATGGATGAAACGATGGTTGCGCAGGCATTGGCAAAGCAGCCCGTTACCGCTGCTGTTTCGTTTATTTCCGATTCAACCACCACTGTCGTGCTGCTTACGGAGGAGGAGAGTACAACGGGAATTGCTTCCCAAACGCTGGTTGCTAAGGGGAAAAAAGTGCAATCCCGCCCCGTTGCTTCTGTGCCGGAATCCAGGGCACCCGCTGCCACACTAAAAACCCGGAGTATGAGTGAAGGGCCGCTCACAGAGGGTAAACTGTGCCTATTTCAGGTGATACAACCGGTAACGTTAAACGGACGGTTCTTTGCCGTTGGTGATATGATTCACGCGTATATCGACGTGATTGATGCCCGTTCGGGGCGGGTTTACCTGCGTACCGACCACCTCACAACGGCACAGACAAGGGAAGTCTTCCCCCTCAAAATGGTAGCGACCGAACAACCCAAGCAACCGGGCGTATCCTTACCCAGCCGCTTTGACAACTGGCAACTGAACTGGGAGTCGCTGTAGGTTGGGCAGGGTGGTAAGTGCTGCTCATTTCTGCTAAAGCCTGCCAGCTAACAGAAGCAGAACCGGCGCAATGCGCGGGTAGTATGAAAGAAAATCAACGCTGTATTAGTCCGCGTCCGTCAGTACGCGTGGTCCCTGCTGATTGATTTGGGAAACATAGGTTTCACTGGTTATGCCGACGGATAAAAAGGCCTGCTGCATGGCTTCACCCACTTGTTCGGCCGTTTGGGCATCCCGGCTCCAGGCAAACATGGAAGGGCCGGAACCGGAAATGCTACAACCCAGTGCTCCGGCATCCCGGGCGGCTTTTTTGGCTTCGTTGAACTCTGGAATCAGGATAGCCCGTACCGGCTCAATGATTACATCGACCAGCGAGCGGCTGATAAGCTCATAATCGGGTGTCATCAGACCGGCAATCAGGCCCGCCACATTGCCCATCTGGGTAATCGTGTTCTTTAGCGAGACTTCATTTTTTAGAATGAACCGGGCATCTTTCGTGTTTACCTCGATATCGGGATGAACGAGGGTGCAGAACAACCGGGCTTTTGTGTCAATTCGGATAACGTCCAGCGGCTGGTAGCTGCGGATAACCACGAAACCACCCAGCAACGACGGGCCTACGTTATCGGCATGGGCCGATCCGCTGGCAAATCGTTCGCCTTCCATCGCAAAGGGTAACAGTTTGATGGTGGGTAACGGACGACCGAGGAGTTCATTAGCCGCAAAAACACCCGCCACGGCACTGGCAGCACTGGAACCCAGCCCACTGCCCAACGGCATCTTTTTGTGCAGAACAATGTCGAGTCCTACCTCCTGCCGACCAATGAATTTGAGAAAAGACTGAACGGCAATACCGGCCGTATTCTTGCTGGCCTCGCGGGATAAGCGTCCCCCATCACCCGTGATATCCTTTATCCGCACGCCTGGTTCATCGCTGAACGTGAGTGTAAGCTCATCACCGGGATTATCAACGGCAAAACCAAAAATATCAAATCCGCAGGCTACGTTAGCCACGGTTGCCGGAGCAAATACACGAATAGAATCCACGATAGAATGAGGGGGTAACGAAGCGCAAAGGTAATGATTTGGATTAGAAATCAATTGGCGTACCCCGGCTAGCCTACGGTCAATCTATCAATATAAGCGCTATACGGTTCCCTGTTTTCTGTCGCTGCCTGTCTGTTTCCATGGTGACCCGCTACCTCCCACACCAAACTTGTGGTCGAAGTCCGGCGTGGGAGGTAGCGGGTAATGGACTTATTGGCCAAATAGCTGATTCCATACACCTTTGGCTTTTTCTTTGGCCGCTTCAATCTGGAGAGCGGCTTCGGCTTTGAGTTCATCCAGTTTGAGTTGAGCAGCTTCCAGGTGTATGGCGGCTTCGGCTTTCATTTCGTCAAACTTATCTTCGGCCACATCCGATAGTTCGTCGGCCTTCGCTGAGGCAGAAGCAAATACTTTTTCCGCTTCAGTTTGCAAGTTGGCCAGATTCTCGGCAGTGGATGCTTTCACCGCGTCGAAATGCTCGGTTGCTTTGGCTTTCAACCCGTCAACATCAATATCTTTCCCAAACTCCTGCGCCTGTGCCACCAATTTATCCCGCATTTCGTCGAGTTGGGTAGCGGCCACATTGAGATGCTCACCGGCCGTGGTACGGAAGGATTCCAGTTTGTCGGCCATCGTTTGTTTGGCGGCTTGAGCCTGTTCGGTGGTTGTCTGCTTCGGATGCTCGTTATTTTCCATCGTCTTGATTGTCGTGTTTCCGGTAAAGTTGATGAAAGGGCACGATATAATGAACAAGGAAATAGACGGAGGGTAAAACGAGTCCCGAAACGGGCTATTCCTCTATACTGACGGGTTGGTGGGTGTTTGCCTGCTACCCGGCGACGGATAGTCATACCGGGTAATTGTACAGAGCAGTGAGCGGATGTTCGTCGAGAGGCACAACTGAACAATTGACCAGTGTGGTCGTTAATTTAGTAGTAATTCACAACCGGTTTACCGTGTATTTTCTCAATCGTTATGAACAAATTAGTTGTATGTATTTCCCTGTCAATCAGTATCCTGCTGGTGTCATTTTCCAGTAAGACACTCGCGCAGACAACAACCGGCTTAACAGCAACGGGTGTCAAGACCAATACGAATATGGCTATCAGTGCGGCTGATGCCCCCAATCACAAAATGTTGCTCCAATACCTGAAAGCATCAGGATTGCTTAAAAAAGCGTCCGGTAAAACGCAGTATACCGTCTTCGCGCCAACCGATGCCGCTTTTTCTGAACTACCCGAAGCCGACCGGCGTGACCTTCTATTACCATCGAGTAAGCAGAAGCTGATTAAAATACTGGGGTATCACGTCGTAAAAGGCCGGATAACGTCCGATCAGTTACGGGATGGGCAAACCCTAACTAACCTCACCGGCCAGATTCTGTTGATCCACAAGCAGGGTAACACCATCACCATTGAAGATGGCCGGGGTGGGGTAGGCGATGTAATCCAGTCCGATATCCGGACAACCAACGGTGTCGTTTATTCCATCAATAGGGTGCTGCAACAGGTTGTGCAGTAGCGTTATGTTTTGCAGGACGTGATTTCCGCGGCTCCTGTGGTGCCGGAATTTGAGTTTGTGGTGGCGGATATGTTTGCGTGAATGAGCTTTTGTCTACCAACCAGTCACTGCACGAAGGTAGCAAAAGTGACTTGCGCACGAGAAAAAGGTGAAACGAAGCTGAAGAAGCAGAACCTAGATAACTCGATCCTTGGCTAAGGACGGAAAATAGTAGTGTTATGGTACTCAAGGTAATGAGCACTGGGCTTATTGACGCTAAGTTCCGGGAGTATTACCAAGCTCTTACCATGGTACTGGTAGTATTCTCGTCCATTGTCAAACTCCTCTCTAATACGTTTGCTAACCTCTATTTTCAGGTCAGTTGTAACGGTTAGGTAACCATCATCAAACAGCTTGTGCATATCGGAACGCAGTAGTAATCCGTTCGCTATCTGGTTGGGACCGGATTCTGCAAAAGGCTTTATATGAGCTGCTTCCAGAACGGGTAGCGTCTTTTCCCCGGTGATAGCACATCGTTTATTGTAAGCATCCATTACAGATAATCGAAAAGCCCCCTGACCAATACGTACTTTTTTTAACACAGAAGTTCCATACTGTGGTATTTCTTCAGCAACCGTGAACGAATCCTGCGTGCGGGGTAACGTAGTTAAATACTTCGCAAGGTTTGTTTCTATCCGTTGCCAAAGATGTAGGCCAACGCTATCATGTGTATCGTATTTTTTGCCTTGTACAATACTCTTACCCCAGTTGAAAGGTTCTGGTATCCAATCTTCGCGCTTAAAAAAAATCGGATTGGTCAAAGCAATACAGCCAATGGTGGGGTTACGCTCTGAAGTACTCCGATACTGCTTAATGACTGTTCGAAACTCCTCCAAAGTATCAAAACCATTACGGGATTGAAACACATCCCAAGCCAGGGAGAGTGGTAATTGACTTTGAGCTGCAAAAAAACCAATCCCCGCTATAGCATTGTAAGGACTTTTCAATTTAAAAAGGAATGCACCACCTGGTCCAAGTGCCCGGAAAGCACTTCGTCCACCAGGTTGCCAAAAATTAACATCCTCTGGTTTACGGCTGCTCAGGAAGTTGTACCAGCGCCAGTCAGTCACACCCAGATAATAATTCATCGGTCTATATGAATATGGTGTACTACTTTCTAATTCAACGTAAAGTGATGCATGAATATACGATTTCTTTTTAAGGCCATCTCCCATAGCTAACCTTAAAACAGCCAACTTTTAAGGTTAGCTACCAGACCGGAGACAATCATTACTTCGTTAACCGGGAATTGTACCCTATTTTGGCGGGTAATAGCCTCGATTATGCAAACCCCATACGATTTTTCGTCCTTCCTCCTCATTGATGACTTTGATATCTTCCTTCGGTATCTGGAAAGCAAGCCCAATTTACCGTTGACAGCCGCGGGCGACCTGAAAGCCGCCGATTTGTGGATACTCAACGACCGGGTCAATTACAAAGCGCCGGATTACGTAACAAACCGCAGTCGGCAGATCGACTACCCGTTACTGGGATTTTTGTTCCAGGTTGCTACGGCCAGCCGGTTATTTCTGGTCAATTCGATAAAGGTAACCTCACTGGTAGCGAATGCCGTCCCGGCTTGAACGTACCGCTCCTAACGCTAGAGGAGAAGTACATTTTTCTGCTGAAACCGCCTGGTGCTATGCCGACTGGTCGGCTATTGACGGCGACGGACGCAGTGGGGTGGGGGCTAACTGGTTTCAGGGTGGTATCCGGCAACTTCTGCGGAATCCGGTTGGCGCAGTAGTTACGTTTTTTGAGCGGGGTGGGTCGCTGGAAAAGAATCCAGCGGTTATTCATACGTCGTTCTCTGCCAATGCGTACATCCGGGTTGGGTACTGGTTCGGGTGGTACGCCATTCGGGAGGTGGCCCGTACCAAACGAGATAAATACGAACTGGATATCGATCAGTTAATGCTGACTGAATGGGGGCAGCAGTGCCTGACGGTACTCCTGCGCGACCGCCCCTTCCGTAGCTGGAACAAACACGCCGGGAATTACGCGTATTTTGAGGAATATCAGGATGACGACGAACGCGTCAATATCAATGCATTTGCTGAAGTGTTTCGAACGCTGCTCGATGAGCCGGATCTGCTGAGTCTATACCCAATCAACCCGAATCCGCCAACCGGGGTGTACTGGATTCGCGCTGAGCTGCCTAACTTTAAGGTGTCGCGCACCATTGAACTACCCGTTGATATGACGCTCGAAGACCTGCATGAACTGATTCAGCAGGCGTTCGACTTCGATAATGACCACCTGTTCAAATTCTGTATGAACCTCCGCAATCCTTACCAGGGTGAGCAGTATTATGATCCGCGCCCGGAAGCGGGCTGGTCTGACGGCTACCCGGCCGATGAGGTGTCGCTGGCTAGTTTGAATCTCTACGAAGGCCAGCAGTTTTTGTACCTCTTCGATTTTGGCGACCGGTGGGACTTCACCGTCACCGTTGTCCGGCACCTGCCCAATGAGCGTACCGGCAGTACCCGACTCGTAGAAAGAGTGGGCGAGGCACCCGCGCAGTATGGCGACGAGGGTGAATAAAGCCAAACCTTATCGGCTTACCAGCCCCTGCATCCGTAACTCATCCCGGAGGGCAATCAGTCGGCTATAGTTCGCGACGAGTTGACTGGCGAAAAGCGTTACGGACGCTTTAAGCGATGGAAGGTATTGAGCGCGGCTAAGCCAACCAGCAATGGTGTGATACAGACTCCGGTCGCGCTTGCCGTTTTCGAGCAGGTCGGTGGCGCGTTTCTTCACCAGATTCAGGCATTCGGTGGGGTGGGTTTCGGCGGCTAGTGGCAGTATATCAGGCAAACTCCGGGTATACTGCCACGATAACCCATCGAGCCACGCAAACAGATCATCAGACCGGCATTCGGTGTGTAGTACCTGCGCGTAAAACAACGGGAGCGACGTATAGGGTGTTTTCAGACTGTCTGCAAACTGACGACGTTGTTCCCCCGTCCAGTATTCGCGTAATTTCAGGTAATCGGTCAGTTGCCCCGCCAACCGGCAGCGGTTTTCAAGGGCATTCAGGTATAAATTCAGATCAGGACCGGGGATAAGCTGCGTCTCATCCAGTGTTTCGAGTATAAAATCATCAAACGTGTTGGGAAACAGCTTTTTAGCCGGTGCAGCGTCTGGAGCAATACCCGCATGTCGCCCATATGCCACCGACGCTGGAGCAGTTGCAGCGCAATGGCTGGGTCGTGGTTAGCAAACTGGTCGGCGGTTTTCAGCCAAAGGTCCGGGTCCTGTAGCACTTCGGCCAGGCGGAGTTGCACATATTCGGTGCCCCTGTTTTGCCAGTTATGTGGGCGATGGCCTGTTGTACGGCCTGTGCCGAGGGCGTATCGGTTACTAGGGACTAGTAGCAAAGGCTCAAACGATTTCAGGTTGTAGTAGATGGGTTCAGCGTCCTGTTCGTCATAAAAATCGTCTTCATCCGTATCATCTTCGTTCTTCGCTTACCCTCGTCAAAGAACGATTCATTCGCTCGTTCAACAGGTTGAGGGTCAGGACTATCTGATCGGGGTGCGAGTACCCGGTTGCCAACTGGGTGTAGGCATCTGCCAGCAGGCCATGCCAGACGTCCCAGGTCTGCGACGGATAGTCACTAATAGAGTCGATATTCGTCTACTTCGGGTTCTGTCGCGGCCTGAGTACCTTCATACACGCCCATATAGACGGTTATCGCGTCGGTAAGCCGACCTTCGCGGAGGGCTTTTATTACATCATCTGCATAGTCGTTCAATACACTTTTTATGAGTGGGTCAGGATCGGGTGACTCTTCGGAGTAATAATCTTCGTCGTCCATCTCCAGTCCATCGTCATCAAAACGCAGGGTGGAAAGGGCCGAAAATACGTCTTTACCAATACTCTCCACATTGATCACATTGTCGGCCTGGGTAAAAAAAATCAGGGTGGGAGCGGTGCTCTTATCACCGCAAACTGAGAAAATTGCGCCCGGAGGTCGGGTTGTTTATCGAGTAACTGGTGCAGGAAAGTTAGTTTCTGATCGGTATTGGTTTGTTGCCAGAGCGCGTTCAGGTCGACGGTGGTTGCTTCACTGGCCGATGTGGTCTGGACGGGTTCGATTGTTGGGCCAAACTGGTCGATGACCGCCAACCCAAAAGCGACGCAGTGTTTGCAGATACCCTCGTAATGATAGGGGCAGTCGCAGTCAAAGTCGGGCTGTAATCCGCCGATTGTGAGCGAAACGTCGTACAGTTCTGACCCTTCGACTTTGCCGGTGAACGTGTTGTCGGTACGTTTGACCCGCCGGACGTAGCCGTTACGGAAAGCGCTTTCGCCTTTGCTGTAGCTGCTGGCGTTGGCGAGTCGCTGGAGGAGGGGTTTGGTAAGCATAGCGGTTGATGGCCAGAAAGC
>CAWARB010000007.1:0-129566 GCA_963784335.1 uncultured Cytophagales bacterium
ACACCCCTATTTCGGCCAGTTGTACGGGGCCGTTGGTATTCGTGAAAGATAGCCGCAAACGGGTCGCTTTCACTGCTGGAAACCGTAGGAGTCGCTTGTAGCCTACCGTAGTGAAAGTCTGAAGCGGTTGCCACGCTGTTCCGTTCCAGTACTCTACCTTCCCGGCGGCTACCCGCTGCCCGGTCGCGATGTTCTCCTGAATCGAAATGCGGTCGAAGGTTTGTTCGCCATTTAGCTCCAGTACCAGCGGCTGGTTGGCCGACAGCGTCGTGAACGTCGATAATTTTCCGTCGGTTAGTTTCGGTTGTTTGGCTACGAAGTTGTTTTTGAAGGTTTCGTCCAGAATACTGCGAAATTCCTTCAGGCTGGCGATGTCCGGCTCCGAAAACAATCCCTCCCGATTGGGCGGCACGTTGAGCAGCAGCAAGCTATTTCGCCCCACCGACTGATAGTACAGGTTCACCAGATTTTTACCCGACCGCACTTTGGCATCTTCGGCGGGGTGATAAAACCAGCCGGGCCGTATGGATACGTCCGTTTCGGCCGGAACCCACTGCTTACCCGCCGGGTCGCCAATATTCAGGTATTTGGAATCGGCTTTACCGGGTGCCAGCCCGGCCGTGTTGATGGTCGACCAGCAGGTTTCGCCCGCGTTACCGGCTTCGTTGCCCACCCAGCGCACATCTGGTCCGGCATCCGAAAACAGGACGGCGTTGGGTTGCAACTCCCGCACAATAGCCCAGTACCCGTCAAAGTCATAGGCCATGTCTTTGGCATTCTCGCCCTTGGCCCCATCGAACCACACTTCCGAAACCGGGCCGTAGTTGGTGAGTAGTTCGCGAAGCTGGCTTTTGTAATAGTCGTTGTACGACGCCGTGCCGTAGCGGGGTTCGTGCCGGTCCCAGGGCGACAGATACACCCCGAATTTCAGGCCAAACTCCCGGCAGGCATCCGCCACTTCTTTAACCACATCGCCCTTCCCGTTCTTCCAGGGGCTGTTCTTCACCGAATGCTCGGTCATTTTGGACGGCCACAGACAAAAACCATCGTGGTGCTTGGCCGTGATGATAGCCATTTTAAAACCAGCCTCTTTCAGGGTTTTGATCCACTGCCGGGCATCGAGTTTGGTGGGGTTAAAAATTGCCGGGCTTTCGGTGCCATCACCCCATTCCTTGTCCGTGTACGTATTGACCGTAAAATGCAGAAAAGCAGTAGTTTCCAGCGGCTGCCAGGCCAGTTGGCGGGGAGAAGGTTTTACCGTTGGCTGTGCTGATAAAGAAGTGGCAACCAGAAGGTAGGAAAATAGAAAACAAATTACGTTCGTGCGTTTCATGGAATCTTAGGCTTGTTAATAGAGAGAAGAGAATAAAGGATGAAGATCGCGCAACCTATTATTCACTCTTCATTTTACATTCTTCACTAATCAGATGATCTGTTCCAGCATCTGGATGTAGCCGGTTATGCCCTCCGTAATTTCCCGGAGGTAAATGAACTCATCCGCCGAATGCGACCGGCCCGAATGCCCCGGCCCGCATTTGAGCGACGGGCAGTTGAGCACAGCCTGATCGGAGGTGGTAGGCGAACCGTAGGTATGTCGGCCCAGCGCCAGGCCGGCCTGCACAATGGGATGATCGGCGGGAATGGACGACGGTTTGAGCCGAATGGAACGCGGTTTTAGGTCCGACTGAATATTGGTCTTTATCGTGTCAATTACTTCTTCGAGCGTATATTGCTCCGTTACCCGGACATCAATCGTGAACGTGCAGGTATCCGGAACCACGTTGTGCTGCGTGCCGGCATTGATGATGGTTACCGAAAGCTTTACAGGCCCCAGCGTAGGCGATACCTTCGGGAATTGATAGGTTGTCAGCCAGTTTATATCCTGAATTGCTTTGTATATGGCATTTTCTCCCTCGTTGCGGGCGGCATGACCACTAACGCCGTGCGCCGTACAGTCTAGCACAAGCAACCCTTTTTCGGCAATGGCCAGCTGCATTTCGGTCGGTTCGCCCACAATAGCGAAGCTGATGGGCGGTAGTTCGGGGAGTAGTCGTTCCAGCCCGTCGCGACCCGATATTTCCTCTTCGGCGGTGGCAGCCATCACGATATTATACGCCATGTCGGGCCGGTCGTAGAACCAGGCAAACGTGGCCAGTAACGAAACCAGGCAGCCCCCCGCATCATTACTGCCCAGCCCAAACAGTTTTTCATTCCGTACCAGGGGCTCGAAGGGGTCCAGGGTCCAGGAAGGATTGGGCCTGACGGTATCGTGGTGAGAGTTGAGTAAAATGGTCGGTTTGGCGGGGTCGAAATAGCGATTTCTAGCCCAGACATTGTTCTTCAGCCGCTCGAATGGCAGTTGTTGTTCCCGAAAAAACGCTTCGATATGCCGGGCGGTATCATCTTCTTCCCGACTGAATGACGGGGTCGCTATCAGCCGCTTGAGCAGGGCGATCGCATCGGCCGGGAGCGTAGTTTGCTTTAGGTGTTGAACATCGGGTTGTGTCATACAGAAAGCGTTGGTTGCCCAAAGATAAGGCCAGCGGGTTTACAAACGACCTTTCAGGCGTTAACAAAGGGATTACCCTTCATAAAACGTAACGCCTTTTTCCCGCAGGAAAGCCTTGATTACGTCCACGTGCACGCACCGGCCTACGTTCAGGAACGGGTAGTTGGACACCCGCCGTTTTCGGCCATTGATGAGCACTTCGTGGTCTTCAATATCGAAGCCAAGGTGCAGATGGCTGGTAGCCGACTGCATCCCGTATATCAGGCCACTCGTATCGAACAGGGGTCCTCCACTCTGCCCCCGCAAGCCGGGCGTACTCAGTTCCACACCCGAAATTGCGTTGCCATCACCCGACAAACGGGTCACAATACCATCGATGGGAAAGGAAGGAGACGTGGCGCGTCCGGTGCTGATCCACTCAATATCATCCAGAGCGGAGTTGTAGCGAAAGTTAGTAAATTCGGGAAAAGGATACCCCAGGCGGCACAGGCTGCGACCCGGTTTTATGCGGTTGGTATCGCTCAGAAATGTAGCGTGTGATTTGTACAGGATTCGGTTGTACCCTTCAAAACGCAGCAGGGCCAGATCCTGCGTCGGGTGCCGGTCTATGTGCAGTTGCTGAAACTGATCGACACAGCCGACAAAGCTGTTGAGAACCCGAATAATGGTGTCTACACTGAGTTTGTGCCGGGTTTCTAACTGACTTATCAGGTGTTTGGCGTTTTTGTCGCGCAAAACTGCCTGGCGGGCACCCTGAAATTGCCGGTAATTGTGAAAGATAGAATCAGCCTGGGCAATCAGGTCGGCTACGTGTTTGCAGGTCACGGCGCACCCTTCCTGATTCACAAAAAAAAGGGTAGCCGTACCCGGCACTACTACGTCGTGCCCATAGAGTCTGACAATTGAATGCAGGGGTCGGGTAAACAGATCAACGCGTTCAATGGCGTCAACAAACATAAAAGAGGAGTTACGGATTGGCTTGAATTCTGGTGCAAGATAAGAATAGCCAACCGTTTAAAGGTTGTAGTTTGCAGTTTACCCGTACCTGGAAAAGAAGAAAAGAAAAAGCGAACGACCAGCCCCCTACCAACCAGTGGGTTAGTAGGGGGCTGGTCGTTCGCCCGGGGTTCCAATTTTCTCTTACTGTTTTCTATAATTACCCAAAGCAGCCACTACGGACAGTGGTTCGCGGACCGTACCAACGCTCAACAACGGGAATCGGGCATTAAACGCCTACGGTCTCACGCTGGTTGAGTCGCGAATGCCGAGGGGTCCCGGAGCGATTGAATCATTCACCTGACCGTTGGCATCCCGGATGCTTTCTTTGGTTGCAGCCGAAGTATCCTCTACAGCATTTGATTCCACACGGGCGGTAGAATCCGTGCTGATACCATCTACGCCATTCTGATTCTGACTGCACTTCTGCACCAGCAGAGCCGCAATTAGGATGGCGATAGCAATGAGTGCCCAGCGCAGCCACCGTTTGTTCTCATTCCGGCGATCCCCTTCGGCGCTTTTCGGAATATTCGGGTTAACGATGGTTCCGCTCAGGTTATCCGTTCCCTGCACCTCGGTTTCCGGCCCGGCAGGCGTTACCAGTTCGTTAAAGCCCAGTAAGCTCCCCACGCCATCCAGGCCGCCAGGCAGTGCATTCCTAAACTCCGTTGCCTGACCCAGCAGCAGGGTTTTCATGCTTTCGGCCGTCAGGCCTTTCTCCTGCTCCTGCCGCCCCAAAACGCCCATCAGCACCGTGCCTGCCCGGGTCATTATCGCCAACACCGATTGCGCATTTATCGTGCTGTACAGGCTGATAAGTTCAGTAGTACGCGTCAGGTTATCGGCAAAAATAAGGGCGAGGAAAGAATCCCCGGCCTCACTTCTTCCGGCGGTGGCGGGGTCCCCTCCTACCGCCTGACTCATATCCAGCGGAGTCGACTCGTATTCCTGCTTATCAAGGAACGTAATAAGGGACGAAGCTCCTCCCGTAGATTGGATTCGCCGGGTGAGGCCCCCCAGTAGCGTTGGCACTATACCGTTGATGGCTTTGAGGGTGCCCACCGGTGTTTCGTTTAGTTCGTTGCTGAGTTGATCGACTACTGCCGGTGTAAACTGCTCTTTCAGGTACGATAGTAGATGGGCGGCCATGTTTTTTTTCGTTGAGTTATGTCCAGTAAAACCAGGCTTATCCCCAAATGTTCGGAAATAAAAACGGGGTGAACTTGCCAGTTGGCAGCACGCACCCCGTTTTCAACTAGGACTACTTATCAGTTACAATTGCGGAATGCGCAATACCTGATCCGGATAAATCAGATCGGGATCTTTCAGCATCGGTTTGTTGGCTTCAAAGATGACACCATATTTCATGGGATCACCGTACACTTCCTTGGCAATCTTCGACAGCGAATCACCCGACTTCACCGTGTAGTATTTACCTTCCGCGTGTTGGCTCATCTACGCTCAACTGGTTATCGACAGCCGATACGCCTTCTACGTTGCCTACCGCTAAAGCAATTTTTTCGGCATCTTCCTGTTTCTTGACCGAGCCGGTCAGCGTAACGGTATCTCCGTTTGTTTTAACCGTCAGCGTGTTATAGGACAGACCAAGTTTTTTTACGTGGTCCAGCAATGCCTGTGCCCGAACGGGCTCCACTTTGGCAGCCTCGGCTGGTTTGGCATCGTCTTTATTGAAAATCTTCTCGCCTACGCCCTTGAAAAATGATAAAAGACCCATTGGTTTGGTATAGTTAAAATGGAAAAAAAACAGGTGAATGACTGGTAATTAAGCCAATTCGTTACTGACAAACAACACCGCTACTTTGTGGTTTGTTTATTATTATTTCCAACGGACCTCTTGTTCTGATAGATAGCCTGCGTTTCACGCGCACAAAGCCATTACTTTTGCGTTCTTTCCATTACTCTGTTTAGATATACTACGTTCCCGAATGTACAGCAAGAATCGGTTTCGGTGGGGTCTGGTACTGGCTCTGCTGGTGGGTGTGAATGCCTGCAAAAATAACGACATCGACCCCACTACCCCTGGTAGCGTCATCACTCCTGGCAGGGGTAGTGCTGATTTTACCCGATACGTAGCGGTTGGCAATTCGCTAACGGCCGGTTATGCCGACGGGGGGCTCTACCGCGACGGTCAACTAAACTCGTACCCCAGTATGCTGGCGGAGCAGTTTGCTACAGTGGGCGGGGGCAGTTTTACCCAGCCACTCTTTACCGAAGCCCAGGCCGCTGGTGCGGGTTACCTTAAACTCATCCGGGTCCCCTCCCTGGCCGATCCCACCAGTATAATCACCTCCATTGGGCAGGTAGCGCCCGGCGCGGTACGGGGAACCAGCACGAACGGAGGAGTATTATACGCCAAGTTTACGGATGCCAACCAGAATCTTGGTGTGCCCGGTATTCGAACGGCCGATATACTGGCAACCGGATACGGCTCGGCGGCCGGTAATTCGTACTTCGAACGACTCGTTGCCGACCCGACAACGACTTACTTTCAGTACGTCAGCAACAACCTCACCAACGCCACTTTTTTCTCGTGCTGGCTGGGGAATAACGACGCGCTTGGGTTTGCAACATCCGGCGGAATAACGCCTTTGACCCCCACTGCCCTGTTTGCCACCAACTTTACGGCCATCATGAATAAGCTGACCGAGGGTGGCCGGAAAGGCGTTGTGGTTGGTATTCCAACCATTACAACGGCACCGTATTTTTCTACCCTGTCCCTACCCCTGGTGCTGGCTCAGATTAACCTGTTGCTAAGGCCAGCTACTCCCATTACGGCGTTGTACATTCAAACCAGCACCGGCGTTCGGACCACGCAGGCGGGTGACCTGCTGATGATACCCAATGCATCGAATTACGCCAGTATCGGCAACCCGGCGGCAGGAACCAGAAATGGCCCTTACGGCCTTAGCCCAACGAACCCGCTGCCAAATAATGTGGTGCTGGACACCGGCGAAGTAACAGCCCTGACTACCAGCATTGCGGCATTCAACGGAATTATGAAAGCTCAGGCCGACAGCAAAGGCGTGGCCTTTGTTGACCCCAATACGGTGCTGACACAGGTTGGAACTGCTGCTGGCCTGACCCAGAATGGGATTACGTACACATCCAGTTTCATTCAGGGGGGCGTATTCAGTCTGGACGGTATCCATCTCACCCCGGCTGGCTATGCACTGATGGCCAATGAGCTTATTAAAGGAATCAATGCCAAATATGGCTCCACCATTGCTCAGGTCAATCCGGCCAACTACCGCCGGGTGTTACTGCAACAATAAACGCACGCATGAAAACCAATCAATTTTTTACTTGCCGCGTTGGTTGTATTCAGCGCATCGGCGGCTATTGCTCAAAATTCGGGCCAACCCTCCTTTTTTTCCAGTATCGAGGGGGGTGTTAAGGGGGGAGCAACCTTTTCGCACGGCTTCACCACCATCCCCGGCCAGGCGGTAGGGAGTGTGCAGGTACCGAACCTGAAAAATGAAAGCAACGGCATTGGAATGGGGTATTCGGGCGGGCTATGGGCGCGCAAAAACTACCCGGCTTTCTTTATCCAGGCGGAGGTGACGTACAACCGGTTCGTGCTAAAACAGAAAGGTACTATTACCGTTGATGTGAATGCGAATCCGGCCCTGGCCAATGCGCTGCCGGTGAGTGTGCAGCCCGGTTTACTGAATGCCACACTGAACGTAGTATCAGAGTCCGTTCTGGAAGCGGTAGCTGTACCCATTCTCCTTGGCAAACGCTGGATGGATGGGAAGCTGCGCGGCTACGCCGGTCCTAACCTTATCTTCGTACAGAAAGCAACGGCTACCCGAAACACAGCAGGCGTTCTGAACGCCAACAGCGCCGTTGCTTTTCCCCAGATGGACATTCCGGCCACTACCAGCAGCACGAATTTACTGAACAGCTACGAAGCGAAGAACCTGGAGGTAAGAGACTTCACGTACGCGCTGTCCCTGGGGGCTGGCTACACACCACTCCCTTTTCTGGATGTCGATTTACGGTATACTTTGCCGGTGGGTGGCCTGTATAAAGACAAGGGTATCACGGGTTTCCTGGGACTTGCCACCCTATCTATCGGGTACAAACTGTTTTAGAAGCCAACCGGACTAGCAGGGGTACCCCGTGGAGGCTTACCCCTGCTAGTCCGGTTTCGCGGTTAGCGCGTACGCTGTTCCGGCGGGTTTCAGTTCATAGCGAACGATACGGGTACCGCCGGATGATAGCGCATTGGCATCGCCCGCCTGGTAAATCGGATACTTTCGATGAAGTATGTTGCTCTCGACCCACAAACTATCGTGCCCCATGTACCCCTGCTCGCGGTCTGATAGCCAGGTGCGGGGGAGCGCGATATCGGCTTTGCGTTCGGCCATGAACTGCCAGGCATATACGCGGCCAAATGAACCACTGCCGTCGCTGGTGCTGAATACGTACAATTCAGGAAAACGATTGCCATCCAGGTCCGCCACATCGGTTCCGCTCACCGCCCCATCCACCCGAACGGTGAAGTTGGTCAGCAGTAGTTCGCCCCGGTAAGCTTTGACGGTTACGGTGCGGACACGCCCACTATCGGGAGCGGATACCACAAACCGGTATACATTAAACTGAAGTTCCGTATCGTATTGATCACCCAGCGATGTAGCAGCCACGTGTGTCAGCCACGATTGCTGGATTGGCCGTATACTTCCATGCTGCCAGTTTACCTGAGCCGATTGCAATAGCCCGGCCAAACCGATAAAAAGACAACACAGCTTTACATTCATTGACTCTGTTTTTGACTCTGTGCTATCAATTAACGAGCCGAAGTCAAAAAAAGTCCCTTATTTAGGGTTCAAGAAATACTTCGCCAATGGCGGTGAGTTTACGTAGCGTTGGCAGGATTTCCAGTGCTTTCCCAGTTAGCGAGTATTCAACCCGGGGCGGTACTTCGCCGTAAATCGTCTTCTCTATCATGCCCAGTTCAACGAGTGATTTCAGTTCCTGAACCAGTACTTTTTCACTTACTTCCGGAATCATGCGCCTGAGTTCGCCATACCGGCGCGCTTCGGTACCAAGTTGATAGACGATGTACAATCGCCATTTGCCACAAACAATATCTAAGGTTCTTTTGAGCGCTAACTGCTCCGTGTCCAAATTTTCGAAATTCGTAAGCTGATTGTTCATAAAGATGCATTACTTACCTTTTAGTATGCAACACATTGATTAAAAGTTACTTGAGTAAGCTTAAGCAAAGATAAGTATTTGTACTTAATCCGTAATACCTTTCCGCAACTACCTGATAGCTAAACCAAGGCTGCTCTGTTCGTTAATGTGCGTTAAGCATATGCCCTTTTTCAGCACAGCCATCAGGAACACGCCTGCGCTTGTTACGGCCTGCCTGAGCACAGCTTCTGCCTTCGTTTGCAGACACGCTGGTGCCTGACAGCGAGCACCAGTAAAGCTTCACGAATGGCGCCACACCAGGCCAGCCGTACGGAACTCAATCTGCCGGTTTCCCTGGGCATAAAATGCAACATCGATAACCATTTTTCTGGAAGCTTTCAGTTGCCGGATTAACGTTCCGGCTTCATCGAAAAAAATAATGGTAGCACTTCCGTTCTCAGCCGCCGAATACGCGTAGGTTACGGCCGGTTTATCATCGAAACGGATACGAACACGCCCACCCTGGAAACTCCGGTTAAACTGCCCGTTCGATACCTGTAAATAAGCCGTTACACTCTGCTGCCGCTGTCGGATGGTCAGCGCGGCCGTTGAACCACCCGTGTGGGGAAAGCCAAACTGAAGCAACGTGGGCGAATTCAGTTTGGCTTTATGAATTGTTTCTCCTGCCTCGTTCACGGTCTTCTCATACTGCCAGTTTACAGAACCGGCAGGAGCACCCTGCTTTGGCGCCGGTTCGTTGGTTAGCCCGTCAGCCTGCTTCGTTGATGGGATGGCATCAGACGCCCGACCCGAATCGGAATGAGCCGTTTGGGTAGCTTTTTCTTCCCCCGAACAGGCAAAAAACGTAAGACAACAAAAAATATAATAAACTTTTCTCATGACGTAAATACCGTGGCAGACACGCTCTTTTAGCTACAAAACCAATGATTTAGAACGAAGCTTGCACCAAAAATAATGAAGAATATCAACTATGAAAAAGCGTAATCCGATGATTTCAGGCGAAAATAAAGAAAAGAGTCAGTGGTCAGGATTCGGGCATACGCCATCTTACTTAGACCATTTCTTTCACGTCTTTTGAATCTGAATCAGTATTATTTACTTTTTCCGTAATTTTGAGCCATATAATACAAATTATGTTTATACGTAAAACACTCTCTTTCGCAGCAGCAATTTGTCTGTCTGTTTTATTGACCAGCGGCCTTACAGGTTGTCAGTCTAAAGGGTCGGATTCGACTAAAAGCGAAACGACCACAAGTGCCGAAAAAGTGGCAGAAAAGACCGAAACGGTTCCCTCATCGCCCAACGCTGTAGCCAACCCAGCCGACGATGTGTCGGGGCCGATAGCCAATGCCGCCACCATCCTGGCCCGCCCGCAGGTTCCTATCCTGTGCTATCACCAGATACGCGACTGGCGGGGTAGTGATTCCAAAGGGGCAAAAGATTACATTATTCCCGTGGCTTCTTTCCGGGAACAGATGCAGATGCTGGCCGACAGTGGGTATCATACTATATTGCCCGATCAGCTTTACGCGTACCTGACCAAAGGGGCAGCATTACCCACCAAACCAGTGATGCTCACCTTCGATGATGGCGACCTCGACCAGTACGAAACGGCCTTACCTATACTGGATAAGCACGGCTTTAAAGGCGCGTTTTTCATCATGACGGTAGCCATCGGACGCCGGGGCAAACAGCCGTATATGGACAAAGCGCAGATTAAGGATTTGTCGGACAAAGGGCACACCGTTGGCGCCCACACCTGGGATCACCACAACGTGAAGAAATATCAGGGCGACGACTGGAAAATCCAGGTTGAAGAGCCCAAAGCCAAACTGGAAGCCATCACGGGCAAACCGGTCAAGTATTTCGCCTATCCTTTTGGGCTGTGGAATCACGCCGTTCTTCCCGAAATTCAGAAGCGTGGCTATACAGCCGCCTTCACCCTGGCCGACAAACGCGATGACGATATGCCCTTGTATACCATTCGGCGAATCATTGCGGGTGGCCAGTGGAGTGCCAAGACATTCTACCGGAACATGAATCAGAGTTTCGACGGCAAGTAGTTTCGGTTTTTGGTTTACGGTTAGCTAACGCACTCGTAGACCGACTAAGTATTGACCAGTAAAATTCACCGTCCACTGAATACCGGCTACAACGTACGGCATTGAGTGGGCGGTGAATTTTTCATTGGTACGGCCCATGCCCCTACACAAAGCGGACAGATACTACCCATTTTGTGGAGCAACAAAGTGGGTAGTCTCTGTCCGGCTTCTTCGGCCATCCGGGCCTTTTTCCTCCCCTTATTTTCTCACCAACAGCACCAGGATCGGCCGGCAAAACGGTATCGAGGGCAAGTTTCTGCCAGGACACCTGTTGGACGATCTACATGCCATGCGCAATAAAATCGGGCACAGCAACGACCAGCCGAACAGGAAGCCCCGATAAAACTTTTAGCCGTTTTTTTAGCATTCATCACAGAGATTACGGACGCAGGAAGTATTTCACCCCCGTCGATTGCTTATAAAATAGCCGTCAGGTGACAGGCCGTCAGCTAGCCCGATAGGGCTGTTTGGGTCTGTAAAAACCTTATACGTTCAGGATAGTTAACTTAGCCATAACAGCGCTGTAGTGTATGAAAACAATTATTCGCCTGGCTCTAGACCGCACCCCCAATACCAACCATACCGGTTTTTATGTTGCCCAGGCAAAAGGTGCCTATGAAAAGGCCGATCTCGATGTGCAGTTTATTACTCCCGATGAAGAAAACTATCAGAAGATGCCTGCCCGTCGGGTTTCGCAGAGCGATGCGCACCTGGCCATAACCCCTTCTGAAAGTGTTATAAGTTACCAGACAAATGGGGTGCCGCTGGTAGCGGTGGCCACCCTGCTTGCCCGCGATATTAGTGCCATTGTCACCCTGAAAGAAAGCGGTATTGAACGGCCTCAGCAGTTGGATGGCAAAGTATATGCCTCTTACGGTGCCCGCTACGAAGAGGATATCATCCGGCAGCTGATTCAGAACGACGACGGCCGGGGAACCTTTGTGCCGCATAAATCGGCGTGGACGGGTATCTGGAAGTCGCTGGTGACCCGCGAGGTGGATGCCGCCTGGGTTTGGCTGACCTGGGAGGGCGTAAAAGCCTATATCGATGGGGTTGACCTGAACCAGTTTCTATTTGACGAGTACGAAATTCCGTACAGTTATAACCCCGTACTAACGGCCCACCGCGACTGGGTCAACGAAAATGGCGATGCCCTGCGCCGGTTTCTGGAGGCAACGGCAGCGGGTTTCCAGTTTGCCGTGAAAAACCCCGACGAAGCCGCGCGGATGCTCATCAAAACGGCCAACCATCCTCTGCTCACCGACCGTAATTTTGTGGAGCAGAGCCAGCAAATGGTTTCGGGCTATTACCTGAATCCCGAAGGGCAATGGGGCCGTATGCACCGCAACATCTGGGTATCCTTCGTGAACTGGATGATACGGAACCGGATGCTAGCGGATTCTACCGGCGAATTGATCCAGAAGATGGATGCCGATAACTTATTCACCAACGAATACCTGGAAAGTGTACCGGCTGTCCGCTGGTAGAATACCTTACCCGTTGCCTGGAGACTAGTATCCGTCTGGCGCTCAACTGGACTCCCAATACCAATCACACCGGATTTTTTGTAGCCCAGGCGATTGACACCGCCAGGTCTATGATTCGCCACGTACGTTTTGGCAGGCATACAGGAATCAACGGATTGAACAGGACAGCAATCATCAGCAAACCCAGGAAGGGTACGGTTGAATCGTTCACTCGGATAGCCGCGAAGACGGCGGTGCCACTAACGACTATTCGGAGAAAAGTGAAGTACCCGTACGGTAAAGGCAAGGCCGGCAGCATAGCCAGGAACAATGACCCAGCCGATACAAACAGTGTAGTGCGGTGAATTCTCATACCGCAACCTGACCAAAAGGGGCCAGTTAGCGAAACAGGTTGCGGATCAATTTCTGCCAGCGGGATGGTGGTTGACTTATACAGATGCCACCACCCGACACAGTTACTGGGGTCGACAGCAATTGCCGGAGTACAATGTCATCGGCCGTAACCGATGTAGCTGTTGGCTTTACGCTGACTGTAGAACCAGCCCGACGATAACCCGGGTATGAGGCATTGATGGGGAACTTCACCGGTTCCTGAATGGGGCCCTCCTGCACCCGAACCGGTATGGTCAACCTATAAAATCCACTGCTATCCGTGCTGGCCTGCCACGTTTTCCCCGATTGAAAAACTGCCACATTCCAATCCACCATTGGGGATAAACGGCCGTTGGAATCCTCCAGCATGACCCGACCGTTGATGGTTACTTTCGCATCGGGACTAATCGCCTGCTGGGCAGGAATTGCGGAGACATTGAAAACCGGCCTGACCGAAACCGGTTGCGTGTGGTTTAGTGGCCTGATTCGATTGCCCCCTGGCTGTTTGCCAGCCAAATAAACCCATCGTTAGCAAACCAACCCAATGCCGCCAAACCAGCATAACTGGCTTCGGTGTCCTGAGCGGGCGGTTTAGCTGCTCATCCCGAAAACGCCCGCAGGCCGCTTCCGGCGCTTTACGAAGCAACCGGACTAATTCCTGGTCGGAGTAGTTCGTGTAGTCAACCACCGTTTTCCGGCAACTGGCGCAAAACCGTCCCCGGTCGGCCGGTTGCATGTCATCCCAGCGTTCGTGGCAGGGTTGCGGAATCTGGATGGTGAGACTGCGCATGGCTGAACCGTTTTATTCGCTAGTACACTGATTGAGGGTAGTTTTTAGAGCGCGTTGGCCCGGTGCCTCACCCCCCAATGGTCGACATGGATTCGGTTACGGTGCTCCGGTTTTTCTCGGCTTCAAAGCCGTTGAGTGGTCGGTGCGAGAAGGCCTTCAGAAAAGCAGCGGTCAGCGCTTCATCCGACTCCCCGGAACGCAGCAGTGCCCGAACGTCCAGCACCCCCTCATCGTACAGGCAGGTTTTCAGCGTTCCCTGCGCCGTCATACGAATGCGGTTGCAGGTACCACAAAAAGTACGGCTAAAAGCGGCAATCACGCCGATAGTACCCTGATGCCCCGGTATCCGGTAGTTGGCCGAGGTCGAAAAGGGCGGATCGGGAAGTTTCTCCAGCGCAGGAAAATGGCTCCTGATTTCGTCGATGATGCGTTTGTGCGTCCAGTGCAGTACGGGGTAGTGGCTACCCTCGCCGTTGAACGGCATTTCTTCGATAAAGCGTACATCAACGGGCATGGTCCGGGTCAGGTCGGTCAGCGGAATAAGGTCCTGCGTGTTCTGTCCATCCATCACCACCGCGTTGATTTTCGTCTGAATACCAGCATCCAGCAGGGCGTCCAGCGTTTTCAGTACGGCGGGTAGTTCATCGCGCCGGGTAATGGTGCGGAACCGTTCGCGGTCCAGCGTATCCATGCTCAGGTTAACGGACTTAACGCCCAGGGCGGCTAAATCGGCCACGTGGGGAGCGGTCAGTACGCCGTTGGTAGTCAGGGAAATATCATTGAGTCCATCGATAGCGGCCAACCGGTGCAGAAAAGCCATCAGCCCTGCCCGCACAAAGGGCTCTCCCCCCGTGATCCGCACTTTTTGCACACCCAGGCGAGCCAGCACCCGAACGAGTCGCTCCATCTCTTCATAGGTCAGCACCTGAGTTTTGGGGAGGTATTTGATGCCTTCTTCGGGCATGCAGTAAAAGCACCGCAGGTTGCAGCGGTCGGTTACTGCCAGCCGGAGATAAGTAATAGGACGGTTATGGTTATCGTAAATCATACGCTGCTGGACTAACACAAAACTACTGTTTTTAATTACAACGAGCCTGTCCATCCTGTGGGTGAAAGCGTATTTTTATCCACCGGACTTTGGCTACGTTTGCCGGGCCAGTCCGTGTACTCGCCTGATTTTTGTAATTTGCTGACGATTAAATGGTACTTTTGATTCAGGTCTACCCCCGTTACGTTGAAGAAAGCTAGTTTCCATCGGTCTATTTGCGCTCCTGGTGTACCACACGCTGGCTTATGTGCTGGTGTTTGTGGGTACGTGGTGGCAGGCAGAGCACGACCTGTCGGAGCGGCTTTCGGTGTATCGGTCGGTGGATAGTATGGTGGAGTTTCAAATTCCGCTGAAGGATAAACTCGATGCGCGTGCCATTACCCGTACCACAGCGGATGGATTTAGCTACCGGGGGCATTATTATTCCGTTGTCAGCATTGACGTTGTGGGTGAGATGCTGCAAATTGCGGGGCTGGAATCAGCAAGTCCTTCGTTCTGGCAGGGTGACCTGCTGTCGTTCCTGAACAGCCACGTTGCCGGGGCTGCCGACTCGCACCAGAAGGCCAACCAATTCCTGAAATTTCTGCTGAAAGAATACTCGCCAACAACGCGGGCTGTTTTTAATTTTCGCTCTCCCAACTGGCGCGAGGCCATTCGCATACCCAGCCATTTTTCCGTGGCTACGACGCGCGCCCTCCCCGTTCATTCGCCCCCGCCTGAGTGCTAAGGCTGTTTTTCGTTGCTACCTACTGATTTCTGCCGGGTGTATCTGATGCGTTGCCGCGTGAGGTGATTGCCGGTGGTTTTCACTGTTCAGTAACACCTATCAGGTAAGCGCTGCCTCCCGGCCGGGCTTCCTGCCCTCGTCTGCCCGAAAAACACGGGGGATTCAATCTTTAGTCCAGTCAAACAGTCTTTTAGCCATCTCCAGTCATGAAATCGATTTTTTACCGTCGTTCTGGCAACGACCTATATCATCATGGTCCAATACCGCAACCCTGGCGCAGGGTTGCGTAGCGGTTCGGCACATGAGTTGTGCGGCCCCGGCGGGTTCGTCCGATTATTTTAAACAGCGTACCGGCCATTGGCAGGTATCGGCTGGCTATCGTTTTTTTCGGTCATACAAACATTTTGTGGGCGATGCCGAGCAGAAACAGCGCGTAGAACTGGGGACTAACGTAATTAATATATCCCACGCGCTCGATTTAGGCGTTACCTACCTGGTCAATCGGCGGCTGTCGTTCTCGGCCAACCTACCCGTTCAGGCCAATGACCGTTCATCCCTGTACGAACATTACGGCAATTCCATACCCCAAAACCCCGGGCAGAAACGGTTCCATACCCAATCAACAGGCATTGGTGATTTGCGGATTTCGGGCAGCTACTGGCTGGTCAACCCGGTCAAGTTACCCAAAGCCAATCTGGCGGTTGGGCTGGGGGTAAAACTACCCACGGGTAATTATGCGGCCACCGGTGATTTTCACAAACTGACCAAAGAGGGGCAGGATTATACCATCAACAAACCCGTCGACCAGTCTATCCAGCCCGGTGATGGGGGCGTAGGTGTTAGTGTCGAATTACAGGGGTACGCTTCGCTTTCCAAAACCCTGACGGCCTATGCCAATGGTTTTTACCTGGTCAATCCACGCGAAACAAACGGCGTTGTCCGTAGTCCCGAATTGGCTACGACCGACCTGGTAACGGGCACTTTCTCCGTGGCCGACCAGTTTGCCGCCCGCGTTGGCCTGAGTCAGTCAATCAAAGCCATTCCGGGCCTGGCCATCATGCTGGGCGGCCGGGTAGAAGGCGTTCCGGCTAAGGATGCGTTTGGCGGCAGTAGTGGTTTCCGTCGCCCCGGTTATATTGTATCGGTAGAGCCCGGTTTGTCGTACATGCGGCATAAAACGTCCGTAGCCGCCACGGTACCCATCGCCGTTTACCGTAACCGCATCACCAGTTATGCCGACCGGCTGGACCCACTGGGCCTGAAGCACGGTGATGCTGCCTTTGCCGATTATCTGGTGTCAATTAACGTTTCACGCTGGTTCTGATTTACCACCGGGCGAAGGCCTCTTTTGCTTTTGCCCGGTGCTCACTGCGCAACTTAACTCATTCGTACTGCGTCCGACCAGCTCATCCGGCGGCCTACGAACATTGCATTTAACTACCTTTCAATCAATGAAAAAAGGCATAAAACTCCTCATCTTAGCAGTGGTAGTGCTGTCTCTTTCGGCCAGAGCACAGATGCCCCACGATGCGATTTACATGGGTAAAAAACAGATTTGTGTGGCTGGAATGTACGGATACAGTTCCTGGAATCAGTACTGGGAGAATACGCTTAAGCGGGAAAATCTCAACATCGGTACGCACGTAACCCAGAGCATAATGCTCATGCCCGCCATTGGCATCAGCAACCGGGTGAACATTATTTTAAGTCTGCCCTACGTATGGACCAGCACCCGCGCGGGCAACCTGATGGGGCAGCATGGTATTCAGGATCTGTCGGCCTGGCTGAAAGTGAAAGCAGTACAGGCAGGTGGATTTTCGCTCAATGCCATCGTAGGCGGGTCTATCCCCCTGGGAAACTACGTACCTAATTTTCTGCCCATGTCTGTTGGGTTACAGTCCCGTACCGTTACGGGACGGTTGCTGGCCAGCTACCGGGAGCCCAAAACAGGGCTTTACCTGACCGCCCACGGCAGTTATGGCTGGCGGAGCAATATCAAAATAGATCAGGACGCCTACCTGGCTAACGACCGGGTTTACAATACCAATCAGGTACAGGTACCCAACACGTACGATGCCGCTATTCGTCTGGGCGTGTTGCGCCGTGGCTGGCAAACGGAAGTATGGGCCGAGCGGGCATCCTGCCTGACGGGCGACAATATCCGCCGGAATGATATGCCTTTCCCTACCAACAACACGCAGGCCACTTCCGTTGGCTGGTACGGCAAAGTGCAGCCCCGCAACATCGGCGTGAATGCCCGCGTAGGCTACGTTGTCGATGGCCTGAACGTAGGGCAAAGTACCAGCTATTCGCTGGGTCTACTGTACCAAATCAATTTAAAAAAATAACCGGTCTGAAAGACTAGCCGTAATCATATGAAAACGCATAACCGAATTTTACGCCTTGGCAGCCTCATTGCCGGGTTATCGCTGGCCCTGGTATCCTGCGACAAAACAATTACCGAACCATTACGCGTCGCCTACACGCCCGTTAGCGTGGATGAGAAAGCAGGTACCTGGAAAACCTACGTGCTTACCTCGCCAGCCGATGTAATGCTGACGGCTCCCTCAGCAACTTCGTCGGCCGCTTATCAGGCGGAACTGGCAGACCTCAAAACAAAATCGGCCAGTTTAAGCCAGGAACAGCAGGAAGCCGTTGTGTACTGGGGCACCGGGGCGGTGTACCGGTGGAACGAAATTGCCCGCGAACTGGCCGCCCGCTACAATCTTCCACCAGCTGCCAATGCCGACGGTAAATACCCCCTCCCCGATGCTGCCAATCCGCTGGCCGACCCCAAGTTTCCCTTCGCCAATCCGCCATACACAGCTCGTGCGCTGGCTTATCTAAGCGTGGCTCAGTACGATGCACTGGTATCGGCCTGGAATTACAAATACCAATACAAACGCGCGGCCCCTTCAAAAATAGATGCCAGTATTCGGGTAGCCCTCCCGGCTTCGGCTCTGCCGGCTTATCCGTCGGAAGATGCGGTAGTGGCAGCCGCATCGTACACGGTACTAAAAGCCATGTTTCCGGGCGAAGTGCCTTTTCTGGACGCCAAACTGGCCGAGCACCAGAACAGCCGCCTGTGGGCGGGTTTGAACGTAGCCAGCGACCTCACTGCTGGTGTTGACCTGGGCAGTCAGGTAGCGGCCAAGGTGATGGCCCGCGCCAAAACCGATGGTATGAGTGCCGCCAATAATCAGACGCTGACGGCGGGTATGATCGACGCGGCCAAAAGCCGGGGGCTAACAGAGATATGGACGAGTCAGGAAACCCCCGTTCGAACGCCCATGCTGCCCAACTACGGTGCCGTGCTGAACTGGAATTTCGATGCCGCCACGAAAGTAAAACTGCGCCCTGTTGCGCCACCGGCGATTGGTAGCGCGGAATTTACGACTGCCCTGGATGAATTGAAGGCTATCAGCAAAAATCAAACCCGCGAACAGGCCCGGATTGCCAACTATTGGTCAGATGGCGCGGGTAGTTACACGCCCCCCGGCCACTGGATGCGCAAAGCGGCTAATGCGGCCAATGATGCCAGATACAGCGAAGTCAGGATGGCCCGCACGCTGGCCCTCCTGGGTACCGCACTGATGGATGCGGGCATCTGCTGCTGGGACACGAAGTTTTTTTACTACTATCCCCGTCCCCAGCAGTATGGCGTAAAAACGAGTGTTGGGTTACCCAATTTCCCGTCCTATACATCGGGGCACTCCACTTTTTCAGCGGCTGCGGCTGTGGTACTGGGCAGCATTTTCCCCGGCCGGGCCGATGAGTTCTGGCAGCAGGCGCAGGAAGCCTCCGACTCGCGGGTTTATGGCATGATTCATTACCGGTTCGATTGTACAGCCGGACTTGCCTGCGGTAAAAACATTGGCAGTTACGCAATAGAACGCGGCAAAGTCGATGGATCGGGCCTGTAACGAATAGTTCGCCGGAACAGACGCTTTCCGGCAATTATACGGTTCGTATTAGTTTCAGCATACGTTCGCTCTTCAGGCCGCAGGCACTCCCGCAAGCCTGAAGAGCGTTTTTTTGTTAACCAGCCGAATAGCCATCACCTAGTTTAAACTGCCTTAGGGTTTCTATTTCCGCCCTGCAATCTGACTGCAACCAGTGTCTGCGCGCCCCCCGCTGTAGTGTAAGTTCCCGATTTTGGCAAATACCAGTCTGGACTTTCCACACGTTTAAGCTGATAAGCAGGCACTCTTTATTCGTTGCCCACTCACGAGGAAAACGAATACCTGTGCCGGATGCTGAACGGGAACGGCTACTTTTGCACAACCTCCGCTGACTTTATGCGATTACTTACCTATTTCACCAGTGCGTTTTTGCTCACGCTTGCCCACCAAACCCACGCCCAGGGATTAGCTCCGGGTATTCTGGATGGCTTTATGAAGGGCCAGCGCAAAGCCAGTCTGGCTATTATGGCCTCGCAGGAAACCTACGATACGTACTACGGTAACACGACCGAAACGAAGAATCCAAACCTCGGCACCGTTACCACCCAGGCGCTCACCGTTGTGGGTACGTACGGGCTGGGCTACGACCTCGACCTGGTTGTATCGGCTCCGTACATCCGAACACAGGCCAGTGCGGGCTACTTTCCAAAGCAGGAGGGCTTGCAGGATGTATCGGGCACACTGCGCTGGGAAGCCTTCGACTACAAACTGGGCACAACCCGGCTCTCCTGGCTGTTTGCCGCCGGGTATTCTATGCCAATGCAGGAGTACGTGAGCGATGCTATGATACGCCTTGGGTACGGGTCGAAGAATCTGGATGGGCGTACCATGCTGCATTACAAGGCGGGCCCTTTTTTCCTGACGGGGCAGTACGGCTACATCCGGCGGGGGCAGGTCACACTGGACCATGTCGTCAATAACTACGACCCCAGCCAGCTCAATCCAAACAGTGGCATGAAAGTCAACGTACCCGACGTAACGGAACTGATTATCCGCACGGGAATTGTCACCACGCGGGCTAGTATCGACGTATGGGGGCAGCAGCAAACGCCCAGAACGGAGGGTACCAACATAGGGCCCGGTATTCCATTCCCAACCAATGGGGTTGGTTTTACGCGGGTGGGTACTACGGCCTGGCTCAGGCTATTTGGCAAAGTAGGGCTGACCGCCAGCGCCAGTACCACCCTCAGCGGTCGTAATACCGGCAAATCGACACGCATCAATGGCGGACTGGTACTCGGCCTGTAACATTTTATTGGTACAACATGAAAACGATTTTAACGCCTGTACTACTGAGCAGTCTGCTTGTGTGGGTAATTGGCTGTTCAGAACCAACTATTGATGAAGGCATTCAGCCCTTCAGCGTGCCTACCTCAGTGGATGCCGATGGCGGAAACTGGCGCACCATTATCCTGAAATCAGCCACCGACATTGCTGTTCCACAACCGCTATCCATCACGTCGGACGCGTACAAGACAGAACTGTCAGCCATAAAGAATGGCCTTCTGGCATCAACCCCCGAGCAAAATACGGCCGTAAATTACTGGACCGTAGGGGGCGTGATGCGCTGGAATCAGCTGGCCCGGCAGTTGGTCGCGAAATACAATGTGCCTCCCGGTTACGATTACGCCACCGGGCAGGTTTCTCCCGCCGATGCGGCCAATCCCTACGCGGGAGCCCCTTACGCAGCCCGGATTTATGCGCTGCTGAGCATTGCCCAATACGATGCACTGGTGGTGACCTGGCGGGCGAAGTACCAGTATAACCGTCCGTCACTGGAGCGGCAGGGCGTTGTGGCCAGAGTGCCCATACTGGATGTCCCCTCTTACCCATCGGAGGATGCGGCCATTGCCGAGGCTTCGTACCAGGTGCTGGCGTATCTGTTCCCAAACGAAGTACCCTGGCTTAAAGCCAGAGCCACCGAGCACAAACAGAGCCGGGTTTGGGCCGGAGCCAGTGTACCGAGCGATATCAAAGCGGGTGAAGACATTGCAATTGCCCTTACCCCCAAACTGATTGAACGGGCCAGAAATGATCGGTTTACCGCCAGTACCGACCCGGCCAACACCTGGCAAACGGCCCTTGCAAAAGCCCCGTACAACCAGAAATGGAAAAGCCTCGAAATCCCCGAACGCCCCCCCATCCTACCCCTGGCAGGTAACGTGAAAACCTGGTATGATTCGACCGCCATTTTTAGGGCTTTACCAGCGGCTCCACCCGCCACTACCTCGGCAGAGTTCCAACAGGCCCTGAGCGAAGTTCGTACCTTGTCTGACACGCGCACCCGCGACCAATGGCGAATTGCCAGTTATTGGGAAAATGGCCCCAATACCTACCTGCTGTCGGGGCTGTGGAATTTTCTGGCCGAAGACCTCATCCGGCAGGGAGGGCAGAATGAACTACGAACGGCACGCACCTATGCCCTGCTGAACCGGGCCATGCAGGACGCCACCACGGCCACCTGGCGCGCCCAGTACACGTATTTCGTGCCCCGCCCTGCCCAGCTTGACCCGGCCATAAAAACAGCCACCCCTATGCTGAACACACCAAGTTACGTAGCAGACCGGGCCACCGTGTCCACGGCTGCGGCTACGGTGCTGGCCTATCTCTTTCCGGATGAAGCAACCCGCCTGAATGCCCAGGCTACCGAAGCCAGCCTGTCGGGTTTGTACAGTGGAACGCAGTACCGGTTCGATAATCAGGCCGGCGCCACCTGGGGCACGCTTATCGGCCAGTTGGCCGTTACGGGGGCCAAAGCCGACGGAGCCAGGTAAAATCTCCTTCGGGCTAACCCGTAAATTCATGCTATTTTTAATCTGCATACGTACTCCCTGTAATAACAAATTGCTAGTGAACAGGTTATACTTACTTCGATTAAATCGCGGCTAATTCATAGATAGACGACTGAGTATAACTAATTACATTTGATAAAATAGTAGCACTTGTACTTATGACCAGTTCAATCGTCGAATTACTTCGGCAAAAAAAGAAGCAGATTTTAACCGTCTGGATGAACGGTCAACTAGCCGACAGGCAGTTACGCGATGATCTGATGGCTAACGAAGACCTGCAAGCTCAGTCGGAAAAGCTGCTCGATATCCTCTTCACCGTACTGACGGACGACAGTTTGGCCCATCCTGATTCGCCCTCCCTCAACCCCCTGGTAGACATGTTGTCGGGTATTTCCAAATCACGGGCCAGGCAGGGATTTACCCCCCGCGAAACGGGTAATTACATCTTTAGCCTGAAGGATACGCTGCTGGAAACAACCCAGTTTGCCTTAAAAGATGACCCGGAGCGATTGGTTCATGAATCACTAAAAATAAGCAAGTTCATCGACTCGCTGGGAATCATCACGTTTGAAACCTTTATCCAGGGCCGCGAAGAGATTATTGTTCGTCAGACCGACGAGATGATCAATGTATCGACCCCCGTTGTGAAGATTTGGGAGGGGATTCTGGCCGTACCCCTCATTGGCACCCTCGATAGTTCGCGGGCCCTGATGGTGATGGAAAGCCTGTTGCAGGAGATTGTCAACACGGGCAGCAGCATCGCGATTCTGGATATTTCGGGCGTACCGATGGTGGATACGATGGTGGCGCAAAATCTCATAAAAACGGTGAGTGCTACCCGCTTAATGGGCGCTGAATGCATTATTAGTGGCATCCGCCCCGAAATTGCGCAAACCATTGTGCACCTGGGTATTGACCTCTCCTCCATCGTAACGAAAGCATCTTTGGCCAGTGCGCTGAAGCATGCCTTCCGGCTTCTACGACTGGACGTTAAAAAACTCCCCACTTCATCATCCGATGGATTGGCTTACGTCTAATCCCCGCTGGCAATGGAACGAATCCCGATTCTGAAGATGGGGCAATTTTTACTGGTAACCATCCAGGTCGATCTCTATGATCGTATAGCCCTTGAACTTGAGGAAAACCTTATCCTGGCCATTACCCGGCATAACCCCCGGGGGGTGCTCATTGACATTTCGGCCGTGTCAATTATTGATTCGTTCATGGGGCGTATCTTCAGCAATATTGCGCGTATGGCCCAGATACTGGACGCCGAAACGGTGGTGGTAGGCATGCAGCCCGCTGTTGCCATCACGCTGGTTGAGCTGGGGCTGCCGCTGACGGGTGTTAGAACTGCGTTGAACATAGAAAAGGGGATGGCACTGTTGGTGAACCAGGTAGATACCAACGAACATGATACCAGCAACGACTAATGTTACAGCAACCGAAACGATACCCGTTGGGCACGAAAAAGATATTATGTTACTCGTGGCGCTGATTCGTCAGCAGGCCGGTCAGGTTGGCCTGACTTCGCTCGACCAAACAAAACTGATTACCGCTACCAGCGAATTAACCCGAAATATGCTCAACTACGCGGATAAAGGACAGGTGATAATCAATCAGCTGAGCCGGGGAAAACAACAGGGAATACAATTAACCTTTGAGGACCAAGGCCCGGGAATCGCTGATATCGATCAGGCCATGGAAAATGGCTATTCGAGTGGGTTAGGGCTGGGCCTGGGCTTACCCGGTGCCAAACGCTTAATGGATGAGTTTCACATTACCAGCACAGTGGGACAGGGCACAACGGTAACGATTGCGAAGTGGACAGATGATTAAGATGCACCACCGCTCATTTGCCGTTACAGACCGTAGTTACGGTGCGATGATTAGCCAGCATGCGCGCCAGCTAGCCGGTCAGCTGTCGTTTTCAACGAAAAAAAAAGGGGAACTCGACATCATTGTAGCCGAGCTGGTTTCCAATCTGGTAAAGTACGGCCATGACGGGGAGCTACTGATACGCCCTGTTCAGGATACCCATCAGACGGGAATAGAACTAATCAGCGTGGATAGCGGGCCAGGCATGGCCGATCCGAGCCAGATGCTGAAAGATGGCGTATCTACGGGTGGGTCATTGGGACAGGGGCTGGGCGCCGTACAACGCCTGTCGGATGAATTTCAGTTGTACTCCCAACCCGGCACGGGAACGGTAGTACTGGCCCGTCTGTACCAGCGCAGCAGTCCTCCCAAACTGACAAGTCAGGCGGCCGATGTCCGGTGGATTTGTGTGCCCAAAGTGGGCGAGGACGTTTGTGGTGATGCCTGTTACTACCAGCTCACTACATCGTCGCTGACGTTGTTTCTGGGCGATGGACTGGGGCATGGTGTGGCGGCAGAAATAGCCGTATCTCAGGCTATCAACCAACTGAGTCAATCGCAGGAGACGAAGCCGGAAAAGCTGTTGGCACTCGTGCACAAGGGTACCACCGGCACCCGTGGGCTGGTAGGTACGTGCGCCGTTTTTGATTTTTCTACCCGGAAATGGCTGATTTGCGGAGTAGGGAATATTACCACCAAACTAAGTGCATCAAGGGGAGCGGGAGCAGCCAAAGGGTACATAGCCCAAAATGGCATTCTGGGCTATATGATACCGCCTGCGTTGCTCTCTCATGAAATGCCCTACGAGCGCGGGCAGTGGCTGATTATGACATCTGATGGGCTACGGTCACGCTGGAATACCGCCCGTTATCCGGGTATCAATCAATATGACGCGTCTATTCTGGCGGCTGTCATTTATAAAGAATGCGCCCGGCATACCGACGACATGTCGGTTCTTGTTGGCAAACTCTACTAATTGAATGCATGAATTAACGAGTCTACTGCTGGACAATGAAATGGACCTGATCCTGGTCCACAAGCGAAGTATGAAATTGGCGGAGCTGGCCGGGCTTTCGCTGGCCTCCCAGACTACGTTTGCCACGGCGGTGTCGGAAGTGGCCCGACTGGCCATTGCCAACGGCAGTCATGCCTGGCTGATGCTGGGCTTTAACAATATTAATGAAGAACGGAATGGGTGGAGCGTTGTGGCGCAACTGAAGGATCACCGGCCCTACCCGGTTCAAAAAACAGAAACCGCCGTACAGCACGCCCGCCGGTTGGTCGATTCATTGACCATCAACATCACCGATTCAGGTACCGACATCCGGTTGTATTGCCAGGTCACCAACATGAGTTCGGTCAGTACGGTACGAATCGACAGCTGGAAAGAGCAATTTTTTCGGGAACCTCCTGCTTCGCCCTACGACGATATAAAACGAAAAAATAGTCAGTTACAGGAACTGGCCGAGCGCCTTACCCAGAGTGAGCAACAGTATCGACAGGTAACGAACTCGTTGCCGCTTCTTATATTCTCCATGAATTCCGATGGACAATTACTGTATGCCAATCAGGGATTTACGACTTTTTTGAGTGCTACACTGCCCGTTTTGAACACGAAAGGGTGGCTTGGCTTTTTCCATGATGACGACTATGTGGCCGTCAAAACTACCTGGATCGACAGCGTGTCTACGGGGTTACCCTGGAAAGGAAACTGGCGAATCCGGAGTGGCTTGACGGGTGATTATGTCTGGCATATGGTCTCGGCCACTCCCCTACGGGATTCCGACCAGCGAGTGATTCACTGGACCGGGTTCCTGATGGACATTGATGCCCAGAAAGTAATTGAACAGACACTTCGGGATAATGAAGAACTCCGGAAGAACAAAAGCAAGTTAGAAAACAGTCAGCAACAGTTAGCCGATAATATTGGCGAGCTGAATCGCAGTAATACGGAACTTGCGCAGTTTGCCTACGTGGCCAGCCATGATTTACAGGAACCGTTGCGGAAAATTCAGGCGTTCAGCACGATGCTCACCCAGCAGTACGCGCCCGCCCTCGACCCAAATGCGCAGGATATAATTCGACGGATGCAGTCTGCCACCGGCCGGATGCAGGAATTAATTCGCGGTTTACTGGCTTATTCTCGCCTTAATACTGAAAAGCCCCCCCTGCACAAAGTAGCCTTATCATCCTTGCTGGTTGATGTACAGGGGGATCTGGAAGCAGCTATCCGGGATCGGGAAGCTCAAATCATCATCGAGCCGTTACCCGACATCGTGGGAAATGGGCTTCAGTTGCGGCAGTTGTTCCAGAATCTGTTGAGCAATGCCCTGAAATTTACCCCATCCGGCCGCACACCCATCATTCGCATCCATTCTCAACTGATTTCGGGCGATGCGCTACCGGATTCCCTGGCCAAAAAGTCTCCTACGTACCTGGAAGTGAGCGTCATCGATAATGGCATTGGATTCGATGATAAGTACATCGACCGGATTTTTAATTTGTTTCAGCGGCTACATGGCCGGTCGGAGTATGTGGGTACGGGTATTGGTCTTGCTATTTGCAAAAAGGTGGTTGAAAACCACGGGGGCTACCTTTCTGCCCGCAGTAAAATAGGGAATGGGTCTACGTTTCTGGTCTATTTTCCGGTAGAATAGGGCCGCTGTCTACCCGGAACGACGAAGAGAAACAGTAAAAAACTAGTGAACAGGGTAGCTTCACGCAGGCAGTTCATACGAAACTTTAACAGAAAGTAAACAGGAAGCCGGATTCGATAATCCGGCTTTTTTGTAACATTGTTCTGCCAATCCCGATTTAATAAGTAAACAATGACCACATGAATCATCCAGAAACCCGCTCCCTTTCCACTATTCAGGGCCAGGTCCGTGTAACGATCGAACGAGTGTCGCCCGAACTCGATGGGGGACAGTTTCCCATAAAAGCCATTCCCGGTGATGTAATAGCCGTTGAAGCCGATATTCTTGCGGATGGCCATGATTACCTGTCGGCTAAACTCCTGTACAAACACGTGGACGATGCCGACTGGGCCGAAATGACCATGGCCCAACTGGTCAATGACCGCTGGGGTGCCTCGTTCATCGTCGAAAAACAGGGGCGCTATCTGTACACGATAGAAGCCTGGGTCAATCATCCGGCTTCGTGGCAGCACGAAATTCACCTGAAAGTTGCCGACGGTCAGCGTATCACCAGCGAACTCCAGGCCGGTGCCTACTACCTGGATGGCATGTTTTTACGGGCTGGCTTACAGGTAGTAGGCACCAAAGGAAAGGGGAAAAAGAAAAAAGAGGCTCTCGATGAGTCCCCTGATATAAAAGCATTACGCGACATGGCCAACCTGTTTCGGACTGGAGCGGCCCTGACGGACGAGAACCTGTATAATGAAGCGGTAGCCACTGCCGAGAGCGACCAGTTTACGTTTTACGCCAATCGCTATCCCGAACGGCAGCACTCCGCCCGGTACCGGCACGAACTGGCGGTAGACGTAGACCGGGCACGGGCAGGGTTCAGCACCTGGTACTGCCTGTTTCCCCGCTCGGCATCGCGGCAGGAAGGAACGGGAGGGGTACCCGCCCATGGTACGTTTAAAGATGTGGAAGCACTGCTGCCCCGCATCGCAAAAATGGGCTTCGATGTGCTGTATCTACCCCCGATTCATCCCATTGGTACGGCTTTCCGAAAAGGGAAGAACAACTCAGTTGTTTGCCAACCCGGCGAGCCGGGTGTTCCGTACGGTATCGGTTCAGAACTGGGTGGACACGATGCTATTCATCCCGAGTTAGGTACGGTCGATGACTTCAAACACCTGATTTCCATTGCGGGCAACTACGGCATGGAGATAGCCATGGACCTGGCTATCCAGTGCTCACCCGACCATCCCTGGGCTAAAGACCACCCCGAATGGTTTAAAAAGCGGCCCGACGGGACCATTCAGTACGCCGAAAATCCACCAAAAAAATACCAGGATATCTACCCGGTTTATTTCGAAACGGAAGACTGGCAAAACCTATGGGAAGAACTCAAACGCGTTATGCTGGTATGGGCCTCCTGGGGCGTTCGCATCATTCGGGTCGATAACCCGCACACCAAGCCGTTTGTATTCTGGGAGTGGCTGATTGCCCAGGTTAAGCAGGAGTTTCCGGATATGATTTTCCTGGCCGAAGCGTTTACCAAACCAAAAGTAATGCAGGAGCTGGCCAAACGCGGATTCGCTCATTCCTATACGTATTACACCTGGCGCAACAACAAGTACGAGCTGGAAGAGTACATGACGGAGCTAACCCAGACCGGTGGTCGCCCGGATGCGATGGCCTATTATTTCCGTCCTAATTTCTGGCCCACCACGCACGACATCAACCCCCATAGTTTGCAGGGTGGTCACGAACCGCAGTTCATTATCCGGTTCCTGCTGGCGGCCACGTTATCCAGCAATTACGGTATTTACGGGCCTTCGTTCGAGTTAATGGAGCATATTCCCTTTCCGAACAAAGAGGAGTACCTGAACTCCGAGAAGTACGAAATCCGGCGCTGGGACTGGGAAAAGACCAACCGGCTAACGTATCTGATTGAGCTTGTCAACCGGATTCGGCACCAGAACGCGGCCCTGCAAACAACAAACAATATTACGTTCTGCCAGGTCAATGATGATGCCATCATGGCTTACCTGAAAACGTCCGGCTCCAATCGCCTGCTGATCATTATCAATACCGATGCGTATAACCGTCGGGCCGGCATTGTTCAGGTACCCATCTGGCAACTGGGCATTGGTCCCGACCAGTCCTACACCGTTCACGACCTGCTCACCGAAGCGTATTATACCTGGCAGGGTGAACAAAACTACGTTGAACTGGACCCGTATGTATTACCCATGCACCTGTTCAGAATTGAGCTATAAGACTACCAGATCGCTCAACAAAAAAAGGGATGCGCTACAATAGCGCATCCCTTTTTTTGTTGAGCGATTTACCCGGCAAGCGCCTTACGGAACCACCACAACCCGGGTTTCGGCACCGGCAGTAGTTTGCACGGTGATGGTATAACGCCCTGCCGACAGCCCGTGTACATTGATAACTTTACTATGATTGCCCGATGCCAGGCCGGGATTACTCAGTTGCCGGAGGGCCTGCCCGGTTAGATTTGTCAGTACCAACGAAACCGGCCCGGAGGCTGTCAGGGTGAAATCAACGGTCAGCGTTTCGGCGGTGGGGTTTGGGTAAACGCGCAAGCCGGTCAGGACGGGTTCTGCCGTACTCGTCACAGTTGCTAAGGTCGATGTCGTTTGTAGGTTTTTCAGAATCCAGTTATTCGGATCGATAACCACGCTGGTGACTGTTCCGCGTGCGGGCAGCATAAATGTCTGGTCGGCCTGGTCATTAAGGACAGTAATCGTGGTGTCCCCTCCCGTCGACAATACCCGCATCTGCACGGGCATGGTAAACGAAGCCGGGCTGGCGTTCAGCGCATTGGTTTGCTGCAAGCGTACCGTTGCTGAATTTCCCCCGCCCGTAATGGTGGCAGTATAGCTGGGAAACCCTTCGCCGTAAATCCACTGCTTAAAAAAATAGTCCAGATTTTTGCCCGGACTGGATTGTCCGGATACCTGCTGCGCCACCGCCTGAAAATCCTCCGTCACGGCGGTGCTGTAGGCCAATGCGGGTGTGGCCGCGTACGTGCGCAGAGTCCGGTAAAACGTACTATCCCCCACTACGCCCCGCAGCATGTGGAGCACAACAGCCCCTTTTAAGTAGCTCCGGTTGATATTAAAAATGCTTCCTATACTGCTGATGTCCTGTACGTAAACAGAGCCACGCGCCAATCGGGCACCATTCATAAAGTTAGCCATGTAGGTTTGATAACCCGACTGCCCGCCAACCAATTCAGCATAAACGGCCTCTCCATAGGAGGCAAACCCTTCATTGAGCCAGATATTCTGCCAGTCGCGACAGGTAATCTTATCGCCAAACCACTGATGCGCCAGTTCATGCGCAATAACGGCCGGTGTCAACGCCGAGCTACCCATCGACGACACGGTCTGATGCTCCATTCCCCCATTGTCCCGGGCAAACTGGGCGTGCCCATATTTCTCCCGCAAAAACGGATAAGGGCCAAACCGGTTGGTAAACAATTGCATGATGGCCGGGGTCGTGTTCAGGCTGGCCTGAACTGACGCGAGGTTTTCGGGATAGATATAATGCGTGATAGGCAACGTCTGGCTTCCGTAAGCAAAAGGAGTTTCCAGTTGGGCGTAGTTGGAAACGGCAATCGAAATCAGGTACTGAGCAATGGGATAGCTGTTTTTCCAGAAATAGGTTTTGGTCCCGTCGGTGTTGGTCGTGGTACTAATGAGTTTCCCATTGGAAACGGATACCAACTGCGCCGGAGCCGTAATCCGTACCGACGACGAATCGGCTTTATCGGCGGGTGTATCCCGGCACGGAAACCAGCTTGGGGCACCGTAGGGTTCGCTCAAACTCCAGATAACCGGATCGGCGGTGGTCTCGTGTTTATCGAACTTAAAGCTCTGCTGTTCGGAACTGGGAATGCCCTGGTAATAGACCGTTAGCGTCAGTGCCTGACCATTGGCTATCGGTTGCGGAGGGGTTATGGTCAGTTTATTCTGAGCGTGCTGGAAGGTGATTTTCTGGGCACCTACTTTCACGGAGTCGACTCGAAGCCCTTCGTTGGCGGATGCCGTGGTACTGAAATCCAGAAAAAAAGAGGTCAGGCTGGCTACCGTGCTTTTCAGCGTAATGGTAGCCGCCCCCCGCAGGTTATTGGGGGCCGTTGCCAGGCGCAGGTCAAGACCATAATACGTTACATCGATGGATGCGTCCCCGGGATAGGCCAGTCGTGCCCTGGGGTTAGCTGCCAGCCGTTCAGCCGCGCGCATTTTTCCCGTCTGACAGGCCTCCATCCCGTCACTTACGAACTGGGCACTGGCCAGTGAAGAAACCAGAAGCAGGACCAACGGGTATAGACTTTTCATACGGATAGCATCTTGCTGACCCAACCGGTCAGTTGGAAATAAGTTAATTAAAACATGCTTACTCTTTTTCCCGACCTACATTCAGTAACGGGAATTCCGGCGTATCAGCCTCGGCCCTGACTTTGAGGGCATCCAGTTTTTTCTGGTCGGCTTCGGGAAGCTGCAGGCTCCAGCCCATCGAGCTGGCCAACTGATACATCATGTACTGAATTTGATTATTGGCGATTTTGGGCAGGTCGCTCTGCATGGCCCGTTCGTTCATGGCCCGCTTGGCGTCATCCAGAATCTGGGTATAATCCTCACTGTTAAAGTAATTCAGATATCCCGCCTGTATGTCATAAAACTGGTAATCGGTGTCAATCGACAGAATTTCCGGCTCGGGAAACGCTTCGATGATGAGTTTCTTCTCCCCGTTATCCGGGGCACGGAATCGAACTTTGGCAAAGTCGAAACCCACCAGTACTTTCGATTTGGCAATGACCATCGCTTTCTTGGGGTCATTCAGCACATATAGGATTTTTTTCTGGTCCTGGTAATTGTATATCTCCGAGAAGTATCCTTCGGCCATCACCACTTTGAACACCTTCTCGATCCGTTCCAGTAACACGACCGAATCCCGCTGAACACTGGTTTGGCCCACGCGTTTGCGCACCACGTTGGCGAAGGCAAGTCCTCCGCCCGCACCAACGAGAAGAAGTAAAGCGGTGGTAAAAAAGTCCATAATTGAGATAATGTAAAATGGATAATGAACAATGGATTATGAACCGGGCTTCGGGGCCGCTCATTCATTGTCCATCATTCATTATCCATTACCAGCTTACTTACTTGGCATACGCCACGGCTCTCATCTCCCGGATAACAGTCACTTTTATCTGACCGGGATACTGCATTTCTTTCTCTATTTTCTGGGAGATTTCGTAGGATAACACGCCCGCCCGTTCGTCGGATACGTGGTCGGCATCTACCATGATACGGAGTTCGCGACCCGCCTGGATGGCGTAGCACTTGGTTACACCGGGGAAGTTCCCCGCCAGTTCTTCCAGTTCTTTCAGTCGCTTGATGTACGATTCCATCATCTCGCGCCGGGCACCGGGGCGTGAGCCGGATACGGCATCACACACCTGCACAATGGGCGAAATCATGCTGGTCATCTCTATTTCGTCGTGGTGGGCACCAATGGCGTTGATGACCTCCGGATTCTCTTTGTATTTCTTCGCCAGTTCCATGCCCAGAATGGCGTGGGGGAGTTCAGCTTCTTCGGGCCACACTTTACCAATATCGTGGAGCAGGCCGGCGCGTTTGGCCAATTTGGCGTTCAGGCCCAGTTCAGCCGCCATCGTGGCGCAGAGTTTAGCTACCTCGCGGGAGTGCTGCAACAGGTTCTGTCCGTAGCTGGACCGGAAGCGCATGCGGCCTACCATTTTGATCAGCTCGGGGTGCAGCCCGTGAATACCCAGGTCAATGACGGTTCGCTCGCCAATCTCTACGATTTCGTCCTCGATGTTCTTGCGGGTTTTGGCCACAATCTCTTCAATGCGGGCGGGGTGAATACGGCCATCCTGCACCAGCCGGTGCAGTGACAGGCGGGCAATTTCGCGTCGTACCGGATCGAAGCCGGAAATGATAATGGCTTCAGGCGTGTCGTCCACAATAATTTCGACGCCGGTAGCGGCTTCGAGCGCACGGATGTTACGACCTTCGCGGCCAATAACCTTCCCCTTCACGTCGTCGGATTCAATATTGAAAACGGACACGCAGTTTTCGATAGCGTGCTCGGTAGCCGTGCGTTGAATGGTTTCGATAACCACCTTTTTAGCTTCTTTGGTAGCCGTCAGTTTCGCTTCTTCAACAATGTTTTTGATGTATGAACTGGCCCGTGTCTCCGCTTCGGCCCGCAGGTTTTCAATGAGTTGGTCACGAGCCTCGTCGGCAGAGAGACCGGCAATTTTTTCCAGTTGGGATACCTGGTCGGCCAGCATAGTGTCAGCTTCCTGCTGCCGACGGTCTACGTCTTCCTTACGCCGGTTGAGGGCATCGACCTGCTGAGTAAGGCTGTTTTTCTGTTGCCCGATTTCGTTCCGCTGCTGATTTAGTTCCTGTTCCTTGGTGCGCTGCTGATCGGCCTGCTGGCCCAGCTGCTGTTCGCGCTGCTTGAGTTTGTTCTCGTTCTGAAGGAGTAAATTTCGTTTCTGACTGGTTGTTTCTTCAAACTCCGCTTTTAGCTTAAGGTACTTTTCCTTGGCTTCCAGCATCCGGTCTTTCTTGATGTTTTCCGCCTGCAATTCCGCATTTTTAATAATTGTTGCGGCCTGTTCTTCTGCCTCTTTTTCGTGCTTTGCACGTACCCCCGCCATCATTTGACGGCCAATTAATATGCCTATACCACCCCCTACGAGGGCAGCAAGAATCGTTAACCAAATGTCCATTGGACTATATCGTTAGTGGTTGAAAAAATAAATTAATCGACCTGCTGCGATACGGCTGTCCTGAACACAAACCCGCACATGTACGAACTGGATGTCCGCCGTTTATTTATGTTGAAATGGCCGGCGCCACTACATGATCTAATTGAGTTATTTTGTCAAATACCATTTGTTGTAATCGCTGCATTTTTCGTTCTCCTCTGATCTTTAAGACCAGGCTGTCGAAGGCTATCATGGCCAGGGCCTCCTGTGTATCTGTGTGCCCTAACTCCCGATATTTGGTCAGTTCTTCCTGAATTATCTTCGCGGCTTCACGCACAACGGTCTCCGATTCCGGATCTACAGACAGCCTGTAGGGGCGGTCCGCAATTTTTACGTTTACGCGAATTGGCAGTTCTTCCATTGCTGCAGTCGGCTCGGTAAGGGCCTGAACCCCAGAGTCAATTTGGTTTTATGACAAGCTACTCAAATGAGCAATACACCGTTCCAGTTCCCGGATATACTCGTCGAGTTGGTGTTTTAATTCAGCATTCGTATCTGTAACAGACAAGTTGTCTTTTACAATTATACTACTATCTTTTGAATTTGGTGTGTTTTTTTCTGGTTTGTCGGTTTTTTTCTGTAGTTCGATCACCCGCTCCTGCTGTGCTTTCAGGCTGACGTGTAACACCTCTTTTTCCCGCTCCAGTTGCTTTATCTGGTCCTTTGCTCCGGCATATAACTCCCTCAGAACCCGAATCTTACCATCCAGTCGTTCAATTAATACGAGAATGTCATGTTCACTAACCACGGCTTCTTAATGAGTGAGTGAGCGGATGAATGACGGAGTAACCCGTGCCTTCATCCGCTCATTATTTTCTGATTACGGCATTCAGTTCCTGTTCAAAAGCGGCCATGAGCCGTTGCATCGTTTTGTCGATGGTCGCGTCGGTAAGGGTTTGGGTCGGGTCCTGCAGCAGGAAGCTGACCGAGTACGATTTTTTACCATCCCCCACCTTCTCTCCTTCATACACATCGAAGACGTTGACCGCCCGTAATAGCTTCCGCTCCGTGTGGCGGGCCAGCCGACTGATTTGCTCAAAAGTAACCCCCTTCTCAACAACGAGTGACAAATCGCGCCGTACGTCCGGGAAGCGAACAACCTCCTCGTAACGCGCTTTGGTCGTAGTCAGCCTGAGCAGGGCCTGCCAGTCGAAGTCGGCGTAAAAGACCGGCAGTTTCAGGTCCACCAGTTTCGCCAGTTTAGGCTGAACCAGGCCCAGACTCACCAGTGGTTTTTTGTTTACCAGGTAGGTCAGGCCATACTGGAACAGCGTTGGGTCTGCGGGTTGCGTTTCGAACGCTTTTACCCGAAACAGATTAAGGACAAGCTGCACCGCCGAAGCCAGATCATGGTACGCAACCGGTTGATTTTTCTGCAGCCAGCTTTCGGGGTACTTATTGCCCGTGAGGGCTATGCTCAAGCGGCTTTGCTCATGGTACTTCGTAGTCCCGTCCTCCAGCGTCACGTGGTTATACACCTTACCCAATTCAAACACCTTCAAATCTTTCTGTCGCCGGTTCAGGTTGTACACCAGCGTTTCGAGGGCTGAAAACAACATCGTTTGCCGCATCACCGATAAATCATCACTCAAGGGATTGAGCAGTTTAACATCGGCACCCGGTAGCGACGAGCGAATAGCATCATGATAAGCCGGTCGGGTCAATGACAGGGTCACGATCTCATTGAAACCATTGGCTGCCATCAGCTGAGCTACCCGGCTCCTCCACTGGTCGGGGTCGGTTTTGGGAAATCCGGAAAGGGAGTCGGCGGATAGGCTTACGGATAGCGGCACGTTGTCCAGCCCGTATATTCGGAGGATTTCCTCGATGACATCCACCTCGCGGGTCACGTCCACGCGGTAGGGCGGCACAATAGCCACGAACCCCTCCGCGCTTTGGTCGGCAACCCGGATATCCAGCGCTTCCAGAATTCGGTGAATCTCGGTATGCTCAATGGCAATACCAATCAACCGGTCGATGTTGCGGTACCGGACGGGCACCCGAAACGGTTCAACCGGATTTGGGTACAAATCCGTTACCTCCGAGCTAATCGTACCCGGTGCCACCCGGTGTGCCGTATCACCCGCTATTTCCTGAATGAGCAGGGCCGCCCGTTTCAGGGCAAATACCGGCATATCAGGATCGGTGCCCCGCTCAAACCGAAACGAGGCATCCGTTTTCAGGCCGTGATGCTGCGCCGTTTTACGAACCGAAGTAGCCGAGAAATAAGCGGATTCAAGAAAAATGCTGGTCGTTTGCGCCGACACGCCGGAATACTGGCCACCAAACACCCCAGCGATGCACATCGGCTTTTCGGCATCGCAAATCATCAGGTCCGTAGCGGTCAATTTGCGTTCTACGCCATCCAGGGTTACAAAGGGCGTGCCTTCGGGCAGGGTCTTGACAATGACCTGACGACCCGCAATCTTGTCGGCATCGAAGGCATGCAATGGCTGACCGAGATCGTGGCAAACGAAATTCGTGCTATCGACAATGTTGTTGATTGGGTTCAGACCGATGGCCAGCAGTCGTCTTTTCAACCAGTCGGGAGATTCACCCACGGTCAGGCCACTGATGGTCAATCCCGTGTAACGGGGGCAGGCATCCGTGTCCTCCACCCGCACATCGAGTGTACCGCTGGTATCATTAACCCTAAACGAGTCTACGGATGGTAGCGTCAACGGGCGATTCAGCACTGCTTTCAAATCACGGGCCGTGCCTAAATGGGAGGCCGCATCAATCCGGTTGGGGGTGAGGCCAATAGCAATCTGGTAGTCGGCTTCGAGGTTGAAGTACCGGGCGGCTGGCGTTCCGTTGGGTAGTTGGGACACCGGACCGTTCGGATCGAGCACCATGATACCGTCGTGCGAGGTACCCAGTCCAATTTCATCCTCCGCACAAATCATTCCTTCCGAAGTAGCCCCGCGAATTTTGGCTTTCTTAATCTGGAATGGTGGTGCAGCCTTCCCATCGCCTGCAGTAGGATGTAGGGTGGCCCCTACCAGCGCCACTATTACCCGTTGGCCAGCCGCTACGTTTGGGGCTCCGCATACAATAGACACCGGTTGTCCGGCACCAACATCCACTGTAGTCAAGCTTAATTTATCGGCATCCGGGTGCCGTTCGCAGGTGAGTACTTCGCCGAGTACGATACCCTCCAGACCACCGGGCACGGCATCAATCTTTTCAATTCCTTCTACTTCAAGGCCCGTTGACGTTAGCAGTTTTCCAACCTCTTCGGGGGATTCTGTCAAGTTAATGAACGCTTGCAACCAGTTATACGAAACTTCCATACGGGGGCAATACAGATACAGATAAGGACCACAAAGTTAGCCAATTGCTTGATTGACTACGGGCACCTTTCATGAATTGACTGCAAAAAAAGCGATGCACCTCCTGTTCTTCTACTCGTGCGGACTATATTTTTCCCCGGCCTGTACCGCAACAGGGAGTACGTTTTCTGCGGGAGGTAATGGGCACGAATAGCCTGGATTGTAGGTACAATAGGGATTAAAAGCCGTATTAAAATCCAGTATAGCCTGATTATTGGTCAGCGAGGCTTCATCCAGTTCAAGGTACCGCCCTCCACCGTACGTTGTTTTGCCCGACGTAGCATCACGAAACAAAATGGAATAGGTGTCGTCGAGTTTTACAATGAGCAGCCGGCAGGTTTCGTCCTGCAGGCGAAACACGGCGTGGGCAAATTTGTCGTACACTTCCTCCTTACCATCGCTCATCCTGACAACGAGTTTCTGGGTTTTATCGGCAAAGGGTTCGAGTCGGGCAACAACCCGGTAGGCCGGGTCGGGCGCAAAATAGGACAGACCGGTAAACCCTTTTTTGTCGAGAAGGGGCGATTCGGCATCAGTACGAAAGAACTGGTTTTTTTTTGCCCGCACCTCCTCCATCTCCTGCCGGTACGTTTCGGGATTGACCGCGCCTGTCAGCCCATCCGCAGACGTGGTCGTGCCGCTATCAAAAAAAGAGTAGTACAGTACAACTAGAATGACCAGAAAGAGACCGGTCAGGAAAAATTTATTCTTTATCATTCCCGCATTTAGTTTTTGGTTGGCAAACAATGAATGACAAAGTAAAAGTTAAATCATCCATCAATGCACGAAATAATAGAACGAAATAGGCTGTTTCCCTGTAACTTTCCCATCGATTACGCTCGTAGACACTTATATATGCATTATATACACTGGTAATAAAGCTACTTCTTTACATTTTAACCAGTTTTTAATACTTTTAAAGGCTCGAATCACAACACTTCTCTACAAGTAACTTTTGGCCAATGGCAAGACTTTACGAATTAAAAACAGTAACATCAGACAACGGGAACCTAACCGTCTTTGAAGGAATCATTCCCGGTACCATCCAGCGGGTATTTTATATTTATGAAGCAGGCAACTCGGTTCGGGCCGGGCATCGACACCACCGGGCCTGGAACGCGCTCGTTTGCCTGGCGGGTAGCTGCCGGGTGTACAACCACAATGGACAGGAAGAAACAATCGTTCAGCTCACTAATCCCCGGCAGTGCCTGGTGCTTGAACCCGAAGACTGGCACGTAATGGATGAATTTTCCGACGATGCTATCTTGCTGGTTGTTTCGAATGAAATGTACGATAAAGATGATTACATCTACGAGCCCTATCCCAACAGTCAGCAGTTCAATTTAGCATCAATGGTTGTTTCAGAATGATCCCATTTCTGGACCTGAAGCGCATCAATGAACCACACCAGGCAGTTATCCAACAGGCTTTCGAGCGCGTTGTTCAATCGGGCTGGTATATCCTGGGGCGCGAAGTCGAAGCCTTCGAAGGTCAGTTTGCGCAGTATTGCCAGTCAGCCTGCTGCATCGGCGTTGCCAATGGACTGGATGCACTGACGCTGGTATTGAAAGCCTGGGATTTCCCGGAGGGCAGCGAAGTAATCGTGGCTTCCAACGCATACATTGCGTCGGTGCTGAGCATTACCCACGCTGGCCTGAGTCCCGTTTTGGTTGAACCAGACCCGCAAACGTACCTGATCGATTCAACCCGTATCGAAGCGGCTATCACCGAACGCACGAGAGCCATTATGGCCGTTCATCTGTACGGACGCTGCTGCGACATGGACCCCATCAACCAACTGGCGCAACGCTATAACCTGAAGGTGCTGGAAGATGCCGCTCAGGCTCACGGGGCAACGTACCAATCGGGCCGGGCCGGTAACCTGGGCGATGCGGCTGCCTGGAGTTTTTACCCCAGCAAAAACCTGGGTGCGTTGGGCGATGCGGGTGCTGTCACCACCAACGACGAGTCCCTTGCCCGGCGGCTGCGGGCATTACGAAACTACGGTTCATCGCAGAAATACGTAAACGATTACCGGGGCCATAACAGCCGCCTTGACGAACTACAGGCGGGTATCCTGTCGGCAAAACTCCCATCCCTCGACCAGGAGAACAACCGCCGGCGGGAACTAGCCCGGTACTACCTGACCGAACTGAAGAACCCCGCCGTTACCTTACCCCCCGCCGACCAGATTACGCAGGATGTCTGGCATTTGTTTGTTATCAGGCATCCCCGGCGTGATGCGTTACGGGTTTACCTGCACGACCGGGGTATTGGCTCAGATGTGCATTACCCCACCCCACCCCATCGCCAAAAAGCGTATCCAGCGTTGGCGCCATTGTCTTTCCCACTGGCCGAAGCCCTACACGCGGAAGTGCTGAGTTTACCGCTCAACCCTACCCTGACCAATGACGAGGTTGCGTACATTGTTGACGTGATTAACCAATTCACCTGACGTATTCCGTCTATGCGACTATCTATTGTTATCCCGGTCTACAACAGCGAACAAACGATTGGCCCGCTGGTAGAACACCTGCAACACTGTATGGCCGGGCAAGCGGTTGAGATTGTGCTGGTTAATGACGGTAGTAAGGATCGGTCCGAAGTCATTTGTCAGCAGTTGGCCACCCGGTATAGTACAGTACGTTTTGTATCGCTACGCCGGAATTTCGGCGAATTCAACGCCGTGCTCTGCGGGTTAAACCATACCACCGGTCAGTACGCCGTTATCATCGACGATGATTTTCAGAACCCGCCCGAAGCCATTGGTACCCTTGTTGATACCGCCGAAGCGGGCCAGTTTGATGTGGTCTATAGCCGATACGCCCAAAAACAACACCACTGGTTTCGGAATCTGGGCAGCTGGCTGGTCAACACCCTCACAACCTATTCGCTGGATAAACCCCGCAACCTGTATCTATCCAGTTTTAAAGTAATCAGGCGGGAGGTGATCAACGAAATCATCCGGTACCGGGGACCGTACCCCTACATCGACGGCCTGATATTTCGGGTGACCCGCAACGTTGGCAGTGTGGAGGTGCCGCACAATCCCCGCGCCGACGGTCAATCCACCTACACCTTTCGGAAACTGGTATCCTTATTTCTGAACGTTTTCATCGGGTATTCCCTTTGGCCGATTCGTGTCTTCACCCTGCTGGGAGCCCTGTTAGTTGGGTTGGGCTTGCTGGGTGGATTGCTATTGCTAACCGGAATCCTGACGGGCACCTACGCTCCAACGGGGGTAGCCGTCATTCTTTGGGCCATTGGCACCGCTACGGGGGCAATCCTGCTTTTTCTGGGTATTCTGGGTGAATACCTCGGCAAGCTATTCATGGCCTACAGCGGGCTGCCCCCCTACGTAGAAAAATAAGCATTGGGCGGGCAATGCGACTCCAGCTATTCCCAGCTATTCATTTTCTTACTATCTTTTGGCTATGATACTGGCAACAAATTTCAGGTACACGCTATTAATCAGCCTTTTACTGAACCTATCGGGCACAGTGCTGGCGCAGGGACGATTGATCGACTACCAACGCTCGGAAGCCCTGAAAACGAAACTAAAGGACAAGGTTTACAATGCCCCGCAACAGGTGAACTGGACCACAAAGAGTAGCCGCTGCTGGTACACCATCCAGACGGCACGGGGCAAAGAATTTGTTGTGGTCGACCCCAAACAGAAAACCCGGCAACTGGCCTTTAATCAGGAGCAACTGGCACAGAAACTAACGGAAGCCACCGGCAAAAAAATCACCCCCTACAACCTCCCGTTCACTACGCTAACGTTCGGCAAAGAGGACCAGTCCATTGAATTCATAGCCGAAGGGTTTACCTGGCAGTACGGACCGAAAAAAGACAGCAGCGGAGCAGTGACCTTCAGCAAAAAAGGGCCGTTTCGGGCCGAACCAACCGACCGGCGTTACTGGGGTGCCAGCAATGGTGAACTGAGCGACAAACCCGTTCCGTCGCCCGACAGCAGCCAGACGGCTTACATCAAAAATTATAACCTCTACGTTCGTTCCGAAAAAACGAAGGAGGAACGGCAGCTAAGTTTCGATGGGTCGGAGGGTGATTACTACGCCAGCACTATTCTCTGGTCGCCCGATTCAAAGAAAATTGTCACGAACAAAACCAGGCCGAATACAAAACACCTGATTTACTTTGTCCGCTCCTCGCCCGACGATCAGCTGCAACCGAAACTCGAGAACCGCGAATACCCAAAACCAGGCGACGTGATGCCGATGCGCAGGCCCCAGCTTTTTCTGGTTGGGGAGGGCAGGCAACTTCCGGTTGATGATGCGTTGTTCAACCAGCAGTTCAGCCTGTCGCGGCTGGAATGGCGCAAAGACAGCCGCGCCTTTACGTTTGAATACAACCAGCGCGGGCATCAGGTTTACCGGGTGCTGGAAGTCAATGCCGCTACCGGTGTTGTCCGGCCCTTGGTAGAGGAGCAGAGCAAAACATTTATCGACTACAGCGGAAAACGCTACCGCTATGATTTACGCGATGGCAAAGAGATGGTATGGGCATCGGAACGCGACGGGTGGAATCACCTCTACCTGATCGACACCCGGACGGGGGTGATTAAATCGCAACTAACCAAAGGCGATTGGGTCGTGCGAAATGTGGTAGTAGTAGATGAGGGCAAGCGCACCATTGTATTTGCCGCCAGTGGCAAAACAGCTGGCCAGGACCCGTATTTTGTGCAGTACTACCGCGTGAACCTCGATGGCACCAACCTGACAGCTCTCACCACCGAAGAGGCCAACCACGTGGCTACGTTCTCGCCCAACTACCAGTATTTTGTCGATACCTACTCGCGGGTAGACATGCCCCCCGTAACGGTGTTACGCAGTGCCGCCGACGGCTCCGTGCTGATGAATCTGGAAACCGCCGACATCTCGGAATGGCAGCAGGCTGGCTGGCAAACGCCCGACGTGTTCACGGCCAAAGGGCGCGATGGCCAAACCGACATCTGGGGTATCATCATTCGCCCCACGAATTTTGACCCGGCCAAAAAATACCCGGTCATCGAAAATATCTACGCCGGGCCGCACGGGTCCTTCACCCCGAAATCGTTCATGACCGCCAACCGGTCGATGCACGAACTGGCCGAACTGGGCTTTATTGTGGTGCAGCTGGATGGCATGGGTACCTCGAACCGGTCGAAGGCATTTCAGGATGTGTGCTGGAAAAATCTGAAGGATGCGGGCTTCCCCGACCGGATTTTGTGGCTGCAGGCAGCCGCCAAAAAATATCCGTTCATGGACCTCGACCGGGTGGGCATTTACGGTACGTCTGCCGGAGGGCAGAGTTCGGCCGGCGCGTTGCTGTTCCACCCGGAATTCTACAAAGTTGCCGTTTCGTCCTGTGGCTGCCACGATAACCGGATGGACAAAATCTGGTGGAACGAACAATGGATGGGCTACCCCGTCGGCCCGCAGTACGCCGAGTGTTCCAACGTGGTGAACGCGCACAAACTACAGGGCAATCTGCTGCTGATGGTGGGCGAAGTAGATGATAACGTCGACCCGGCCTCCACAATGCAGGTAGCCGATGCGCTCATCAAAGCCAATAAAGACTTCGACCTGGTGGTATTGCCCGGACTTAGCCACACGTCGGGGGGTGAGTACGGCGAACACAAACGCCGGGACTTTTTTGTGAAGCACCTGCTGGGTGTTGACCCGCCCACCTGGCGTAGTTTGGCTGCTGACCCGGTTCAGGCAGATAAATAAATCGCGGTGTTAATCAACGGATGACAGTAAACACCTATTTCCATCAATAGCCAGAATGATTGGACGTTCGGAAGAGTACACAAAAATGTTTGAGCTGGAAGAGCAGTTGTGGTGGTATCGCAGCCTGCACGAGCGCGTTCAAACGGCACTGGAGCATCAATTCACGAACCGCCGGGACATTCGTGTGCTGGATGCCGGGTGTGGTACGGGTGGTATGCTGAATTTCCTGCGAAAACGGGGCTATACAAACCTGCGGGGCATTGATGGGTCAGACGATGCGGTAACGTTTTGCCACGAACGCGGCCTTGCGGTTACCAAGGTCGATTTAAAACACCTGGCTCATTTTGAGCCGGAAGTCCGGTACGATGTCATCCTTTGCAACGATGTGTTCTGCTACTTCGCGGGGGCAGAACTTCCCCGCCTGCTGGCAGCACTGGCTCATCGGCTAGAGCCGGGGGGCGTGCTCATTACCAACAATAATGCGTTCAATATCTTTCGGGGGCAACACGATATCGCTATTGGCGCGCTCCGTCGTTTCGTACTGGCCGATTTTACCCCGTTGATGCCGGCCGCCGGACTGCGCATCAGCTGGTCCACTTACTGGAGTTTCCTGCTGTCGCCCCTGATTGTAGGGATGCGGCAGTGGCAGCGACTGGGCCTGGCACTGGGCTGGCAAACCAACGAGACCGCACAGTCCGACGTGTATTTACCCAGTGCCTGGCTCAATGAAACCCTTTACCGGGTGTCTCATACCGAACAAAAACTATTCGCCCGAACCCCCTTTGGCAGTTCCTTGTTGATGGTGTTAGAAAAATCATAAGTCATCAGGCGTTGTACCGGGGCAGCCCCGGTACAACGCCTGATGACTACGTTCAACGTCCATGTTCACAGGTATTATTGAAACAACCGGCCGGGTATCGGCCATCGAAGCCGACGGCACCAACCTCACGTTTCGCATCGAGTCTGCGCTGGCAGCCGAATTAAAAATTGATCAGAGTGTTAGTCACAACGGCATTTGCCTGACGGTTACCAGCGTTGCCGATGGCAGCTACACGGTAACGGCGGTGGATGAAACCCTCAAAAAAACCAACCTGGGCCGCATCAAACCCGGCGACCGCGTAAACCTGGAGCGTTGTATGCCCGCCAATGGCCGCTTCGACGGGCACATCGTACAGGGGCACGTCGACCAGACGGGTATCTGCACCAATGTTCAGGATATGGACGGCAGCTGGCTGTTCGACTTTCAGTACGGTCCCGCACCGGCGGACCGGTCGCACGGCCAACCCGACACCGCCGGCAATGTGACGGTCGAAAAGGGGTCGATTTGTATCAATGGCGTGAGTTTAACCGTTTTCAATTCGCAGCCCGACCAGTTTCGGGTAACGATTATTCCCTACACCTACGACCATACCACGTTCAGTGATTTGCGGGTGGGGGACACGGTTAATCTGGAGTTCGATATAATCGGGAAGTACATAAAAAAAATGCTTGGCAGCTACCAATGAGAAGGTGTTTAGGATTGTACTACTTTTGTGACGTAAGCGTACCGATGGCATTAACCACTCCTACTCCCAAATGACGAAAATCAGCACCCGCTCTTTTCCTGACCTGCTGATTCACATTGGCATTATAGTCGCTCTCGTAGCCACCCTGTTTCTGGTGTTTTTCTTTATCTATCTGCCTTTTACCACCAAACACGGGCAAACCATTACCGTACCCGACGTGACCCGCCAGAGTCTGGATGAAATGCAGAACCTGCTGGACGACCGGAATCTGCGCTACGAGGTCAGCGATTGCACCTACGTATCGGGTGCCCAGCCGCTGACCGTTATCCAGCAATACCCCAGACCCAATGCCAAAGTGAAAGAGGGCCGGAAGGTGTACCTGACCATTACCAAGCGGGTAGCCCCAATGGTGCAGATGCCGAACCTGGTTAGCCTGACGCTTCGCAGTGCCCAGCTGAATCTTAAATCAATGGACCTGATTGTCGGCGAGCCTATTTACGTACCCGACATCGCCAAAAACGCGGTGCTGCGGCAACTGTATAATGGCAAGGAAATCAGCCCCGGAACACCCGTACCAAAAGGCGCACAGATTGACCTGGAAGTGGGCGATGGCCTGGGAAGTACCATGTTCGAGATTCCGGACGTTGTAGGATTACCTTTCGATGAGGCAGAAGCCGCCATCCGGGGGTCCAGTCTGAAAGTTGGCACGAAAATTTCGGTGGAAGACCCGGAAAAGGAAGTCGGCACCGTGGTGAAGCAACGTCCCGCAGCCCGGTCTGGCGAACGCATTCGTGTGGGCGAAACAATGGATTTGTGGATTGTGGGCCCTATCGACCCAAACTGATTAACTTATTTCCGGCACCAACCGCCCCAATGAGCATTTCGCCACCAAATCAGCCAATTACCGTATCAGTCCGACAAGTACTGTGCGGCATTGGGCTGATCCTGGGTATTCTGCGGGCATCGATAGCCGATGCCCAGACCGCCCTGCAACTACCCTTTTTTGAGGATTTTACGGCCTCAGTGTATCGGTCGGGCTCCGAACGTCCCGACCCGAAACTCTGGCAGGCGGGCAGCGGGGTGTATATCAACAATACGATGGCCTTCAACCAGCCCACGCAAAATGTGGCTACGTTCGATGGATTGCAGGCTAACGGTCGCCCCTACGCGCGGGATAACGCACTGGACCAGGGTTATACCGATACCCTGGAGTCGAGGCCCATCAACTTATCGGGGCTGTCGGCTGCCAATGGCGTTTATCTTAGTTTTTACTGGCAGATAAAGGGGCTGGGCGAACTACCCGACCCCGGCGATACCCTGACCAAATTACCGGGTGTTCCCCCAACGCTACAGCCCGGCGATTCCCTTACCCTGCAGTTCCGGGATGTTTCGGGTACCTGGAAAACGGTATGGGCGCAGGTAGGCGGTCAGGCTGATAGTCTGTTCAATCAGGTATTCGTTCCTGTTACCAACTCCGCTTATTTATACGGAAACTTCGCCTTTCGCTTTCGTTCCTTTGGCCGGCGTTCCGGCCCGTTCGATACCTGGCACCTCGATTACATCTACCTGAATCAGGGCCGGTCGGCAACCGACAGGTTTATCAAAGACCTGGCCACGCGCCGACAACTTAGCCCGCTATTGAAGCGCTACACGGCCATGCCGCTTTCCCAGTATAAAATAAAAGGAGCAGCCGAGCTGGCGGATTCGGTTACGACCGACATCAACAACCTGTTCAACAATTTCAACCGGACCAGCATTGGGTTCAGGGTTTACAACGGCACTTCGACGGTTCTGCAATTTGACACGCTGTTTACGCAGATTGCCGCGCTGGGGGCAAAGCAACTGGCCTTCAAACCAACACCCCGCCTGCCGCCACGGCAGATACGAGTTTTCAGCTACGCTACGAGGTCGCACTAAAAACCAGCGATAACGAAAATCCAATTTTTCAGCGCGACCCACTCACACTGCTGCGAAACGACACCATTGCTGCGGTGGCGACGCTCAATAATTATTATGCCTACGACGATGGGAGTTGGGAATACGCCCAGCAAATCCGGCAGCGGGAGCAAATCGCTGTGCGCTTCATTTTGAACAAGCCGGATACCATTGGCAGCGTTCGGCTTTGCATCGTGCCTTTTTCCAAAGACCAGACGGGGCAATCCTTCGTCATCACAGTTTATACTAACACCAATGGTAAGCCGGGGGCTGCCCTCTACCAGCAATCATTTCAGACGCAGTATCCGGCCACCCGAAATGGATTCATCGAGTACCGTTTCACCCGAAACACCATTGTGAAAGACACGTTTTACGTCGGTTACCAGCAAATCAGCAGTAGCGACACCACCTTTCTGCGGTTGGGATTTGATAAAAACAGCCCGTTTGGGGCCAATATTTTTTACAATGGCGGGTCGAACTGGGAGCAAAATCTGCAGTTGGGCCCCAACGGCTCCCCCTCCTCCCTTCAGGTGCCGGGGGCCTTTATGCTCAGGCCGGTGATGGGGGCAAAAAGAGCCGTTGTTACGGCCGTAAAAGAGCCTGAACCCATAGTCCCTTTACAAGCGTATCCAAATCCAACAACGGGCCTTATTCGCTGGAATAACCCCGAAGTAACCCGCGTTGAGGTGATAAACCGCAGTGGACAGATGCTCCTGACCCATGCTCCGACTCGCGGCCAGCAATCCCTGGACCTGGGCTACCTCCCCGATGGGTTCTACCTGCTTCGGCTCTTCACCAACCAGCGAACCGTTGTCCAAAAACTGATTATTCAACACTAAACAAACCAAAACGACCATGGATATTACCGTGCAGGAAGTAAAAGAAAGGCTCGATAAGGGCGAGAATCTGAACCTGTTCGACGTTCGTGAACCCAACGAATACGAAGACGACAACATCGGCGCTACCCTGATTCCACTGGGCGATTTACCCCATCGGCTGGACGAACTGGAAGGGCTGGAGAATGAAGAAGTAATTGTCCATTGCCGGTCGGGAGCCCGAAGTGCCCGCGCCCAGCAAATTCTGGAAGAAAACGGCTTTACCAACGTCCGCAATGTTATTGGCGGCATGCTGGCCTACCGGGCGCAGTAGGTAGTTGACTGATGAATGATGACCGGGCTGGCGTTCCAGTGATGAATGATTCTACAAAAAATAATTTGTCATCGTACCGGCGACCCGGTCATCATTCAATATTGAAAGGATTCCCTCCTGGTCATCGGGACTTACGCAGGTGTAGTTACCCTGGTTTCGGAACCAGGTGAGTTGCCGTTTGGCGTAGCGCCGGGAGTTGCGTTTTAACAGACGCACCATCTCTTCGTCGTCATACTGGCCATCCAGATACGGAAACACTTCCTGATAGCCAACGGTTTGCAGAGCTGGCAGATGTCGGTACGGTAACAGGCTACGGACTTCCTCCACCAGGCCCGCCCGCAGCATAGCATCCATACGGGTATCAATCCGCTCGTATAATTCCGGTCGTGGGCGGTCAAGTGCCACCATAACGGACCGGAACGGACGCTCAACGGGTTGCTGGCGACGAAACGATGAATAAGGCAGTCCCGTTGACAGACAAACCTCCAGTGCCCTCGTGACGCGAATGGGGTTCTGCAAATCGGCCGATTGGGCATAAACCGGGTCCAACCGGCGCAATTCTTCCTGAAGTACCGTTAACCCTTCCTCTTGCAATCGGACCAGCAACTGAGCCCGCAACGCCGGGTCAACCAAAGGCATGTCGTCCAGGCCGTTGCATACGGCGTTGATGTACAGCCCCGTACCCCCGGAAAGAATAACCGTATCCCTCGTTTGAAACAAGGTATCCAGCAACGCCAGGCACTCCCGTTCGTACCGTCCGGCATTCACGGGGTCGGTGATGGCATGGGAATTGATAAAATGATGCCGGACCCCATCCATCTCTTCCAGGGTGGGCTTGGCCGTACCAATCGTCAGTTCGCGGTAGAGCTGGCGGGAGTCGGCAGAGACAACGTCGGTCTGCAGCGTTTTGGCTAGCCGCACGCACAGGGCCGTTTTTCCAACGGCCGTTGGTCCGGCAATAACAAGAAGCGTTTTCACCGACGGTTGGATTGAATGAGCAATTGCATGCACAAAATAACGGATATTACGGCAGGCCTTCACCAGTTTATGGTGAGGTTTGTAGTATCGGTTCGTATTCCGTTCCGTAAGGGGGCGAATTAATTCGCCCCCTTACGGAACGGAATACGAACCGATACGTTCATCAGTTTTTTTACCCTCTTCTCCTTACTTTTGGCAAACCATTACAGCAGCAGCCCCCTTTTATGACTGATATTGAACGCATTTTTACAGACCTCGGTGGTCAGTTTATCACGCCCGTTGATACATTAACCCAGAAGTTGCGGGCCGTTCGGGCTATCGTGTTCGACTGGGATGGGGTGTTCAATGATGGCGTCAAGACCGAAGCGGGCAGCAGTTCATTCAGTGAAGTCGATTCGATGGGCACCAATCTACTCCGGTTTGGACTTTGGCTACAGCAGGACAGGCAGTTGCCCGTAGCGGCTATTATTACGGGCGTTACGAACACGCTATCCGAAACGCTCGTGCGCCGGGAGCATTTCCACGCCAGCTACTCGCAGGCGAAACACAAGATTGACGTACTCCAGCACCTGCTGAATCAGCATAAGCTACAACCGCATGAGGTAGCGTTCTTCTTCGATGATGCGCTCGACTTATCCGTATCTGAAGTAGCGGGGGTACGCATCATGATTCGCCGGAGTGCGAATCCACTGTTTACGCGGTACGTAATCGACAATGGTCTGGTCGATTACATTACGGGTAGCCAGAGCGGGCAATTTGCCGTGCGTGAAAGCTGCGAACTCCTACTGGGGTTACTGGGGCAGTACGATGCCGTGATGCAGGAAAGACTCCGGTATCACCCCGTTTATAACGACTATTACCAGCAGCGGCAGGCCATTGAACCCAGTTACTGGACGGTAGGACCCAATGGGCCAGAGCCGAAGTAAGTGAACAGAACAACCAACTAATCAGTCCCGACCACGGGCGATACTTAGCAAATTACGTATGATAATCGGCATTATTCCCGCCCGGTACGGCTCGACCCGTTTTCCCGGAAAACCTCTGGCCGACATTGGGGGTAAATTCATGATTCAGCGGGTGCTGGAACAGGTAAAACAAGCTACGTCACTGGCAAAAGTTATTGTAGCCACGGACGATGAACGCATTGCCGAAGCGGTTCGACAATTAGGGGAAGAGGTTGTAATGACCCGCACCGACCATCCCAGCGGTACCGACCGTTGCCAGGAAGCCTACACCCGGCTGGTTATGGACGGGTTGATTCCGGGAAACGATACAGACTACATCATCAACATTCAGGGCGATGAGCCTTTTATTGACCCCGCCCAGATTGATGAGTTGACGGCCATACTGGACGGAACAGTCGAGTTGGCTACCCAAATGACACCGGTCGATTCGGCCGCTGTGCTCCATGACCCAAAAGAGGCTAAAATCACCATCAACGCCCGGAACGAAGCCCTGTACTTTAGCCGTTCGCCCATCCCCTATTTGCGGGGAGTAGAGCCGGACCAGTGGCATCGGCACCACGCCTACCACTGCCACGTTGGTCTGTATGCCTACCGTGCCGACATCCTCGACCAAATCACCCGGCTCTCCCCTTCCCCACTGGAACAGGCCGAGTCGCTGGAGCAATTGCGCTGGCTGGAAGCAGGGTATCGAATCAAGCTGGTTCCTACCCGTTTTCACACACCCAGCGTTGACAGTCAGGGGGATATCGATAAAATAATCCGCGACCTGGGTTTATCCAAATGATGGTTATGGTAACCACGCATCATCCGTACCCAACGGGAAAACCATACACTGAATTATGTCATCGCACCATATCGTCCGGGATAAACAGGAGCCCGCCCTGCTGATTGCCAATGGGGAAGCCTGCTCCTTTGACTTGCTCGGGCAGTTGCTGGAGTGGAATCCGCTGGTGGTGGTACTGGATAACGCCATCTGGCGGGTGCTGGATCTGGGCATCAAAGTAGACGTGCTGCTCGGCGATTTTGATGACGCTGCGGCTGGTCGCCGGGGTATTGACCTGGATGCCATCCGGGCGCAGCAGTACCCGCTGGACATTGTTCACGCCCCCGATCAGAATAAAACCGACCTCGACAAAGGCATCGAATACCTGATTGAGCGGGGTTTTCCGGCGGTCAATATCGTGTGGGCCACCGGTCGGCGGGCCGACCATACACTGACTAACCTGACCAACATTGTCCGGTACAAAGACCAGATCCGGATTGTGATGATTGACGACCATTCCAAGGTATTTCCGCTGGTTGGGCGGTTCGAGAAGTGGTACGAAGCGGGCACTCCCCTCTCGCTGATTCCCGTTGGCACCGTAACCGGCTATACCTCAACCGGGTTGAAATATGATCTTCAGGACGCGACGTTAACGCTCGGTCGTTTCACCAGCAGCAGCAACGAAACCGCTCAGGATGGGTTTGTACGGATAGAAGCCCAAACCGGCGATTTACTCGTCATGGAATGCTGGGATTAGGGTCTTTTTACGCGTAAAAGCAGGTAGAAAAAACGGGGGAGGGCGTTATGGTAGCGGACTGAACCCCATTGGGTGTCCCGCCAAACCGTATGAAAAGTGGTACCAATACCTTACTGATCAGCCTTACCCTCCTCTGCATGCTCGCTTTCCGGCAGGATGTGCCACCCCGACTACAGTTGTTCCTGCTCATCGGCCAGTCGAACATGGCCGGGCGTGGTGTTCCTGAAACCGAACAGGGGCAACCTGACCCGCGCATCTGGATGCTGACCAAAGACCTCCACTGGGTAGCGGCCAAAGACCCGATGCACTTCGATAAACCGGCCCTGGTCGGCGTTGGACCGGGACTGCCGTTTGCCCGGAAACTGGCCAGTGCCTATCCCAAAACGAACATCGGGCTGATTCCCTGCGCCGTGGGCGGCTCCGGCATCGACGTCTGGAAGCCGGGTGCTTATTACGAGCCCACAACATCACACCCGTACGATGACATGCTGCTCCGGGCAAAAAAAGCGCTCGAACTGGGGCAGTTGGCCGGTATTCTCTGGCACCAGGGCGAATCGGATTCCAGCCCGGACAAAGCGGGTGTCTACGAAGCCAAACTAACCGAACTGGTGCAGCGTCTTCGGAAAGACCTGAATGCCCCCAACGTTCCCTTCGTGGCAGGCACCTTAGGCGACTTTGTCGTGAACCGAAATCCGGATGCCAAAACAGTCAATGAGGCCCTGCAACGGGCGGTCCAGCATATACCCAATGCCTATTGCATCGTTTCGTCGGGGTTAACCGACAAAGGAGATTCCACTCATTTCGACACGCCCTCGGCCCGTACCCTCGGCCAGCGATATGCTGATGTATTTATCCAGCAGAAACTAGTACAGACTGAACCCTAAAGCCACCATTTATTTACCCCACAATTGGTTGGCCGTTTCGTATTATTGCACCGTTATTCCAACGCTATTAACCCTTCCTATTGCCGAATGGCTGTTTCACCCGCCCCCTCCCCCAATCGTACAGCCAATTCGGCTGGTTTAGTTAGTATGCCCGTTATCGTGGCGGCTCTGGGCTATTTCGTTGATATCTACGACCTGCTGTTGTTTGGTATTGTCCGGGTTCCCAGCCTGAAAGACCTCGGCCTGACGCCCGACCAAATCTCGACCGTTGGTGCCAACATCATCAACTGGCAAATGGGTGGCTTACTGCTGGGGGGCATCCTGTGGGGCGTTCTGGGCGACAAACGCGGGCGGCTTTCGGTCTTGTTTGGCAGTATCATTACCTATTCCATTGCCAACATTGCCTGCGGATTTATCAAGCAGGTCACGTTCATGGACCCAACCACCTATTACGCCCTGATGCGGTTTATTGCGGGTATCGGGCTGGCCGGTGAACTGGGAGCGGGCATTACGCTGGTCAGCGAAATTCTACCGAAAGAGAAACGGGCGATTGGCACCTCACTGGTGGCTGGTATTGGCCTTTTTGGGGCGGTGGTGGCTTATTTCACCGTTCAGTTATTCGACTGGCAAATGGCGTTTCTGGTCGGGGGTGGTTTGGGGTTTGGCTTGTTACTGCTGCGGGTAGGCGTTGTGGAGTCGGGGATGTTTACAGACGTCACCACCCAGAAGCACGTCAGCCGGGGTGATTTCTTCTCGTTTTTCACCAATTCCGACCGGTTCTTCCGCTACCTCAAATGCATTGGCATCGGGCTACCTACCTGGTTCGTTATCGGGATTCTGGCCACGTTCAGCAACGAGTTTGGCAAGGCGCTGGGTATTACCGAAGAAATCCAGCCGGGTCTGGCCATCATGTGGTGCTACGTCGGGCTGGCCGTGGGCGATTTGGCCAGTGGGTTCATCAGCCAGGCGCTCGAATCGCGCAAAAAGGCCGTTGTCCTGCTCATGCTGATTGCCCTGGTATTTAGCCTGATTTATCTCTACGCCGGGGTAAAAAGCGCTACCGCTCTGTACGTTCTTTGTCTGGCTCTGGGATTCGGTATTGGCTACTGGGCCATGTTCGTAACCATTGGGGCCGAGCAGTTTGGCACCAACCTCCGCGCTACAGCCGCTACCACCATACCGAATATGGTGCGGGGCACCGTTATCCTGATGACCAGCCTGTACGGATACCTGAAACCGTCCCTGGATACAATCAATGCCGGAGCCGTGGTGGGACTGCTGAGTTTTATCATCGGGTTCTACTCCATCCTGACCATTGCCGAAACGCACGGCAAAGATCTGAACTACCTCGAGGAGTAAGTCAACGGGTGCGGGCAACCCCGCCGGCAGGCTCCTGAATGAACTGATTTCCTGACCAAACAATGCAGCGGATTAAAAAGCGTGGAAACCAGTAAACTCAACAAACTTTCAATTTTGTCCCCCGTCTCGTTCCGTCCGCTCTTTGCGCTGCCGGTCATCGTGTCGGCACTGGGCTTTTTCGTGGATGTGTACGACATGCTGATATTCAGCATCGTGCGGGTGCCGAGTCTGCAATCGCTGGGCATGACCGAAGCGGAGGTGTCGCAGGCGGGTACGTTTATCCTGAATTTTCAGCAGGCGGGTCTGGTGATCGGTGGTTTTTTGTGGGGTATCCTGGGCGACAAACGGGGGCGCATGTCGGTGCTGTTCGGCAGTATCCTTACCTATTCGCTCACCAACATTGCCTGTGGCTTTGTGCAGGACGTAAACACCTACGCTTTTCTGCGTTTCTTGGCCGGCGTAGGGCTATCCGGCGAAATTGGTGCGGCCATGGTACTCGTTGCCGAAACCCTGCCCAAAGCACTCCGAAGCTACGGTTCTTCGGTAGTGGCGGGCATTGGTTACCTGGGGGCCGGGGTAGCTTACCTCACGGTCGAGTACTTCAACTGGCGGATGGCCTTCTGGGTGGGTGGTGGCCTGGGGCTAGCCCTGTTGCTGCTGCGGGTCAGCGTGTTCGAATCGGGGTTGTTCAGCCGGATGAAGGCCGAGCACCGGGAGGTGAGCCGGGGAAATCTGCTGCACTTTGTGAGTAGCTGGCCACAGGCCCTCAAATACCTGCGCTTTGTTACGGTGGGAATGCCCACCTGGTTTGTGGTAGGCATTCTGGCTACGTTTGCCAATGAGTTTGGTCAGGCACTGGGTATCGCCGACATCGTGAAACCGGGGCGGTGTGTTATGCTGATTTACGTGGGCCTGGCGGGTGGCGACCTGCTCAGCGGCCCCCTGAGCCAGTGGCTTCAGTCCCGGATAAAAGCCATTACGGGGTTACTCCTGGGTAGTGGGCTGCTCAGTGGCATCTACCTGTTCGGCGGGATTAACACGGCGGAAGGATTGTACACCGTCTGTTTGCTAATTGGTTTTTGTACCGGCTATATCGCCATGTACCTGACGATGGTGGCGGAGTCGTACGGTACCAATCTCCGCAATACGGCCACTACTTCGGTGCCCAGCGTGGTACGGGGCACCCTTATTCCCATGACGCTGTTCTTCCAGGCGCTGAAACCATCCCTGGGCGCGCTGCTAACGGCCGGCCTGTTAGGGGTTATCGTCTACGGCATTTGTTTCTGGTCGCTCAGCCAGATTGACGAGCCGTTCGGGAACGATCTGGACTTCGTGGAGTAGGCTACACCGTTCATCATTTCGAAAAACCGCTGCTCCGGAACGACAGCGCCAGGCGGCCCAATCCGCATCATTGAGTGGACAGTTAAAGGTCTTCCATTTAATCCGTATCAACTCAATGAAAACGTCCATCAAATCACTCGCGAGTGCCCTGTTTTTGACCCTGGCCCTATCGTCATCCGTTCTGGCAACGGATGACCACGGGCAAAAAAAGGTTTTCGGCGTAGCCGTTTTCCCTACCGTCGATGCCTCAAAACTATGGGTCGTCATGGAAAAGTACCAGGCAGAAAGCACCGTTAACCTCGTGCTGTTCGACCAGTACGGGGACGTGTTACACCAGGAAATTTTATTGGGAAAGCGCAGCAAGCGAAACGCCTGTCGCCAGCAGTTCGACATCAGTCAACTGCCCGATGGCAACTACCGGTTCCAGATAACGGCCGGTGCCCAGAAAGAAGAAATTTCGTTTCAACTGGGTACCCCCGCCAAACAGGAGCCAACCCGGCTTATCGCCATCAAGTAGGTTCCACACGGGTAAATAGCCGATTCGTTTCCGGAAGAAAGGAAATTGGCTATTTACCGTCTTTGTACTCCCCTTCCAGCGCGTATTTGCCAAAAAGAATCAGCCCGCCCACCACAATGGGCACCAGCACGCACAGGATAATCCACCCGAACACGCGGTCTTCGAGTTTATCGCTGCCTATTTTGGTCATACTATCCGTAATCTGGGCGTACCCAACGTAGATGCCGAGCAGTATCCAGACAATGCCAAGGTATTTTTTGAGGGATTCCATATCAGGTAAGACGCTAGAGAGTAAGAGGAATAAAAGCCGTTGTACGGTCTCAATCGGTGACTCGTTTCTGGTTCGTGAGGTACACCAGCCCGATCACAAAACACACCCCGGCTACCAGAATTGGATACCAGAGCCCTTCCAGATACGGCTTGTCGACCGAACCGGGTGCCAGTTCGTTGGCTTTTGTGGCGGTGGCCACCAGGGCCGTAGCAATAAACGGCGTCAGCCCCCCAAAAATACCGTTGCCAATGTGGTACGGCAGAGACATCGACGTATAGCGAATCCGGGTTGGAAACAACTCGACCAGAAAGGCCGCAATGGGGCCGTACACCATCGTGACGTAAATGACCTGGATAAAAATCAGGAAAACCATCAGCCAGAAACTCCCATTGGGCAACGTCAACAGCTTTGCTCACCTCCGGTTTGCCAGCCACCCCCGCTTTGGCAGCGGTAGTGGTTCGCTCGATGTCCTTCTGGATCAGGCCATCCGGGTAAAAATGCGTGGTGGTGGTCGTCGTTGACAGATCGCCGTTAGGTTGCTTCATCAATTTTCGGCCAATGGTCCGGGCATCGGTGATTTCCTGCATCTGGGTTATATCCGTCAGGCTATACAGTTTTTCGTAGATAGGCCGGTAGGTCAGCACGCCCAGCAGCATACCCGCCAGCATGATGCCCTTCCGCCCGATACGGTCCGACAGCCCCCCGAAGATGACAAAAAAGGGCGTTGCCGCCAGCAGGGCCACCGCCACAATAATGTTCGACTGCACAAACTCGACGTTACAGGCTTTCTGGATAAACGACAGGGCGTAAAACTGTCCCGTGTACCAGATAACGCCCTGCCCGGCTGTAGCCCCAAACAGCGCCAGCAGCACTATTTTCAGGTTTTGCTTCTTGCCAAAACTCTCCGCCAGGGGGTTTTTAGAGAGATTCCCTTCACTTTTTAATTTAGAAAACAGAGGTGATTCAGCCATCCGCAACCGGATAATGATGGAAACGCCCACCAGAATAATGGACAGCAGAAAGGGCACCCGCCAGCCCCATTCCGCAAACTTTTCCGTTCCCAACGTCTCACGGGTGAGTAGGATTACCCCCAGCGATACAAACAAACCCAGCGTGGCTGTCGTCTGGATAAAACTGGTATAAAAGCCCCGACGGCCTTCGGGCGCGTACTCCGCCACGTAGGTAGCCGCTCCGCCGTACTCCCCCCCAGCGCCAGCCCCTGTACCAGACGCAGCAGCAGTACCAGCAGGGGGGCCCAGAACCCAATGGTGGCGTAACCCGGAATCAATCCGATGGCAAAAGTGGAACCGCCCATCAGCACCAGCGTGACCAGAAACGTGTATTTACGGCCCACCAGATCGCCCAGACGACCAAAAACCAGCGCACCGAACGGGCGCACGATAAAGCCAGCCGCAAACGTAGCCAGCGTGGAGAGCAGGGCCGCAGTGGGATTATCCTGCGGGAAAAACTGGGTCGACAGGACAGCGGCTAAGCTGCCGAAAATGTAGAAATCATACCATTCGATGAGGGTTCCGACCGAAGAGGCCGAGATGACGCTAAATAACGTACGGGTAGAAACGTCCTGATTTACTTTGGCTTTATTGCCGGCCATAGAGGAAGCGGAAAAGAGATGTGCGCCATCAAAAGAAGGCAGGATACAGATTTTACCGTAAGCAAAAGCGGGAAGGGGCAAAGTAAAGAACCAACTGGCTCGCATTCGCCCACCCGCTCGTTACGGCGACAGGCGTTCGATTAGCCACGCTCCTCCTTCTTTTCGATACCGGATCCGGTCGTGCAGGCGGCTGGGTCGCCCCTGCCAGAACTCGATAGCATCGGGCTCCACGCAGAAACCGCCCCAGTACGGCGGGCGCGGGACAGCCTGCCCCGCAAACCTCATTTCCAGTTCCCGCTGCCGATTCTCCAGCACTTCCCGATTATCGATTACCGCACTCTGGTGCGACACCCAGGCCCCCAGCTGGCTGCTTCGGGGACGACTGGCAAAATACCCGTCCGATTCGTCGGGACTCACTTTTTCGACCGTGCCTTCAATGCGTATCTGCCGCTCCAGTTCGGGGTAGAAAAAGGTAAGGGCCGCAAACGGGTGGCTGGTCAGTTCCTTTCCTTTCCGGCTTTCGTAATTGGTGTAAAAAACGAAACCCGCATCGGAAACGCCTTTCAGAAGCACAATTCGCCCATCGGGACGTCCCCCCGCCGAAACGGTACTAACGTGCATGGCATTAGGTTCGGGAACATGGGCCTGAAGGGCGGCATCGAACCACTGCCGGAACTGGGCAATCGGGTCGGGCAATACATCGGTGATGTCCAAACCACTCAGTGTATAATCATTTCGCAGGTCTCGAATGTCAGATGGCATCGTATAGACGGTGTTTAACAGCTTGATTAGAGTACTTTTCGCATTTTATCGTACTTTTGCAAAAGTAATCGGTACGTTCCCAACATGGCAAACGAAGAACAGGAAATAAACCAGCAACCTGAAGCCAACAACCCGGCTAAAGGTCCGCTGGCAACGCAGATTCCCGAAGAAACGGCCACTCCGGCTGTAGCTTCCCCCACACCAGCAATCGAGGATGCAGAGACGATGCCCCCACTGGCAGAAGACCCTACTGCTCCCGGCTCAGAAACGCCGGGGGACCCGGCAGTTGACGGCACACTCGCTGACTCATTGACCGATACCCCGGCTGCCCCAGTATCCGCAGCGGTAGACCCGGCTGATGTACCGGCAGCAGCGCCTACCCCCGTGGAACCTGCGTCAGATGAGGTAACCCCACCCGCCACGGCCGAAACGGATTCCCTTTCCGAACCGGTTGCGTCAACTGACCCGGAAGCAGAAACCGCGCTGGAGACAGTCCCAACGGCGAAGGACGACACCGGGGAGATGCTTTCTATCCAGCCGACTGACGATGAGCCGATTGCGGCAGCTGAAACTAGCCAGGAACCGGTTATGGATACCGCTGTGGCATCAGTTGGTGAGGAGACATCACCCGCAACGGAAGAGCCCGTAGCCAGCGTTTCACCAACCCCTGCACCGGCGCCTTCCCCATCGGAATCAGATGACGCATCGGTTATCAGCGAAGATGTTACGGCCCAGTATGCGCACGTACCGGAAACGGAAGATGACCACCACGCCCAGCCGGAAATTGATTACAGCCAGTACTCGAAACAGGATTTCGTCGACCTGCTTCAAACGCAGTTGGCTACTATCAGCACCGCGTCTGTTACCCCCGGTAACTTCAAAAAGGCGGATCAAACACTGAAAGAAGTAAAGCCCCTATTCGACCAGATGAAGCGGGCCGAGCGCGAAGCCGCCCTTCAGTTGTACGTGACCGAAACCGAATCGGAAGAGGGGTTCGACTATAAATACGACGAAACGGTTGGCCAGTTTGAGGAGCTGTACAAACAGATAAAGAGTCAGAAGAATACCTATTTTCAGAATTTAGACAAGGCCAAAGACACCAACTTCGCATCGAAGACCGATTTGTTGTCCCGTTTGCGCGACCTGGTTGAAAATGACGAGAATAACGCGGGTGACCCCAAAATAAGCTGGAACGAGTTCAAGAAGATTCAGGACGACTGGAAGTCGGCGGGCAACATGAACTCCCCGCACAATGCCACGCTCTGGGCTACGTACCACGCGCTGGTTGATCGGTACTACAGCAACCGGAATATTTATTTCGAGTTGAAGGAGCTTGACCGCAAACGGAACACGACCCTGAAAACGGACGTCATCGAAAAGGTCGAAGCCATGGCCAAAGCCTCGGAGGAAACGCCTGTAACCCGGCAAACCATCGACGAAGCCAACGCCCTGTTTGAAGAGTATAAGCACATTGGACCGGCACCCAAAGCGGAGCAGGAAGTCTTGTGGGGACGCATGAAAGCAGCCCTGGATGTACTGTACGACAAACGCCGGGGACAGACCAACGAGCAGCGTAAAGAATCGGCGCAACTGTACGAAGAGAAGTCAGCGATTTACGAAGAACTTATTCCCATCACCTCCTTCTCGTCCAACAGTATCAACGACTGGAATGACAGGACGAAGGAAGTCATGGCCCTTCAGGACCGCTGGAACGCCATTAAAGGCCCCATGCCCCGCGAAGAAGGAAAAGAACTAAGCAAAAAATTCTGGGCCGCCCTGAAAACGTTCTTCCACAATAAAGGCGAGTTTTTCCGGCAACTGGAAAGCAAGCGGGAAGAAAACCTGCGGGCCAAAACCCAACTCTGCGAGCAGGTAGAAGCCATCCTGGCCTCGGGCGAAGAATCGCCCGAAACCACGCAAACGGTCATTGAGTTACAGCGTCAGTGGAAAAACGTAGGACAGGTACCGGAGAAGCAGAAGAACACTATTTTCGACCGCTTCAAGGTAGCCTGTGATGCTTTTTTCGATAAGAAACGCTCCCGGAATCAGGAAACCGAACGGGAATTTGAAGGCAACCTCACGCAGAAGATTGCCCTCATCGAGCGTATCGAAGCCGCTGCTACGGCCAACGCCGACCTGTCTCAGTTAAACGAGTTTAAGAAGGAGTGGAACGCCATTGGTTTTGTTCCCAAGAAAGATAAAGATTCCATCCAGAAACGGTACATCAACGCCGTCAATGCGCTGGTGAGTGCAACGGGTAAAATTCCGGCTAAAGACAAGGAGCAGATCATGCTCCAGAGCGAAGCCGAAGTTACCCGCTCGGGCGGATTCCGGTCAGACCGACGTCCGGACAGCGGGCCACGGTCAGATCGGCGGCCGTCGGGTGGTGGGCGTCAGGATCGGGGTTCACGGGGGGATCGGCGTCAGGATGGCGGAGGCTATCAGGATGGTGGCTACGACCGGGACTCGTACCGGAGCGACCGCGACAGTGGTGGTAGCAAACGGGAGAGCGACATCCGCCGACGCATGACGACCATTGAAAACGACATTGCTACGTATCGGAATAACATCGAGTTCTTTGCCCGTTCGAAGAACGCCGACCAGCTCCGCGCCGACATCGACAAGAAAATTGCTGATTCGGAAAAACAACTGGACGACCTGCGGCAGCAGTTGCGGGTAGAGCAGGCGTAAAATTTTTGCAGAAAAAGCAGCTACAGCTATTTGCGAAAGCGTACTAAAAACACTACTTTTGCATCACGATTCGGAAACGGGTCAGAAATAGTTGCCAGTGTCGGATAGCGGTCGATTCCGCCTGATTTGTAATCAGGATGCGCAAGCGCGTCGGGGGTTCGAATCCCTCCACTGGCTCATTGATTAGTAAGCTCTTACGTTTATAGACGTAAGAGCTTTTTTTATGCGGTCGATTCGGTCTTCTTGGTAATCAGGATGCGCAAGCGCGTCGGGGACGGTCGGCCGCTGCCGTTCGAATCCCTCCACTGGCTCATTGATTAGCAAGCACTTACGTTTATAGCGTAAGTGCTTTTTTTATGTGTTCAATTCCGCCTGACTTCTAACTAGGATGGTCATGAGCGTCGGGGACGGCCGACCACTGCCGTTCGAACCCCTCCATTATCTTACTGATAATCAATCACTTACATTTAAATCGTAAGTGCTTTTTTTGTATTGTCTCCCAGAAAAACGACGGACCGCAGAATGGCAACACTCAATCTATCCACCGGAGCCACCTGCGACACCTTCCCCAGTTGCAGGGCTTTGAACCGGGTCGCCAGTGCGATAGAAAATCCAGGACAGGCCCGTAGCTATGCCCGACAGGATAAGAAACAGCCAGTTTTGTCGGGTCAGTGCGGGTAGGGAATCGGTATTTCCGCGCGTGAACACAATACCCCAGGCAACAAGCAGGATAACCACCGTCCGAATGGCCGTTGCCAGGACAGGTATTGACGCCTTTGATACCAATTTTAGCCAGTATAGCCGTTAGTGCGGTAAACAACGCAGAAAGCAGGGCATAAATCCACCACATGAAAACAGAAACTGGAAATGAGCAGTTTATTGGCTATTTATTGCGGAAAGAGCCGGATAACGTACCTTCAGCACACTATAAGGCTCGCTGGCTGTTTTTCATCAGTTTACCTGATTGCGCAGAACCGGGAATTCGGCAAACTCCAGCAGCAGTTTGTCGTACTGATGGGCCAGCTTCGGCTGACCCTCGAGCCGGGCTACCTGTGCCAGCACCTGATAGGCGTAGGCGCGTACCGTTTCTTCCCGAACCGCACTTTTCACTACCTCCTGCGCGTAGGCCCGGGCCGCCGAACGCTGCCCCGTTTCCAGGGCATACCGGGCTTTCAGTAACGTTCCCATTTGCTTGTAGACCGGGGCATCACCCGCCATTAGCTGCTGAATCAACGATGGTACGGAATCCGTTTTGTGCGCGCTCAGGAGTGCTTCGGCGTATTTGTAGCGCCAGTACGGGTTATTGGGGTAGCGAACCGTTAGTTGAGCCAGGTAAGGTAGCGCTTCGATGGGTCGGTTTTCGTAGTCCGTCAGCAAATGGGTCAGGTACAGGATGGCTTCGGTACGCACGAACAGGGCCTGTTTGGTGGCGATTTGTAGCTGACTCAGCCCCAGATGCTTGTTACCCGCCGTCATAACCCAGGCCACTGTTTTGTAGAACGGATGAATTTCGGGGTACACATCCCGGTAAAAGTTGTACAGGCCCGTTGAGAGGTAAAAGTCCGGGTAGTACTGCTGGTAGGCTTTGCCCTTCTGCACGTACGGGTAAGCGTTCTTCGCGTAGCCGACGGTCGCCATGACTTCGTGTTCGTAGTGGCTGATTTTGGCCAGCATCGCCTGGGCGGTAAAGTACACGAACATAGCTTCGGGCAAAGCGGCCTTGTCTTCCCCGTTTTTTTTGAGTGAATGCTGCCAGTCTTCCGCTTTGCGGGCGGCCTTTTCCAGTTGCTGGGTACACGTGCGTTGCAATGCCAAACTGGTACGGGCCGGGAACCACTGGTAAAATAAACTTACCCCCCGCAGTAAGTCGACAGCCGGGTGCCGGGGTACCAGCTTATCCAACTGGGCAAAAGTTTGTTCAGCCTCCGTAAATTTCAAGTCGTACACCTGATCCAGCCCCGTAGTCAGCAGCGAACGTCCGGCCGGGCTACCGTTGATAATGGGATACTGCGCCAGCACCCGCGTACCCACCAGGGCAAGCAACATAGTGGTTAACAGGGCATTGAACAAAATTCTTTGTAGTGGTATCATCAACAGGGCCATTCATCCGGGGATTTCCAGCAGCAAAGATACGGGTATTAAACGGGCGGCATGGGCTGTCTGGCCATCGTGCAGTATGAGTTTATCGAGTGGTTATCGGCCCTTGTCCCAATACGATCATCCCCAAAACAGAAACAGCGATGACGATACGCAGCCCCACCCGAGTCCATAAAAGAGCCGGTCGGCAAAGAATAATCTGATTGAATAATTTGGTAGTGCCCGAAACCAGGTCATTTTTTCTGACTCTCGCTTTGCAGGGCTTCAAAATCACCACTAATCCATCGCGGTCTACCGATGTAGCTGGGGTTCACAACGAAACGGCCTGTTTTAGTATCCAGAATAACCGTTTCCCGTTCGTGGACCATCATCTGAAAACGGCGCGTATCCAGCAACGCTGATTCTGGCTGCGCTTTATCGGACGGGGTAAAATTGGCCAAAAGCAGGATGCCGCCCACGGTGAGTACGCCCAGGAAAAATGACTTGATGTCGATGGAAAAATTGACCGTGTTCATCGTTGATTGGTTTGTTTACGGTTAATTATTTTTCTACTCCTAAGTAGTCACGCAGAATTAGATTACTGCTTTTTTTGTCATTCCGAGGGACGAGGAATCTTCGGGCAAGCCTGACTTTTCTTGCTCTTACCGAAGATTCTTCGTTCCTCAGAATGACAGAAACGACTAAAAATTATACCCCAGTTTAATTCTGCGTGATTACTTACCGACCGGATCTGGTTCTCTGACTTTGTGCCTTCCAGTTATAACGCAGTGCCAGCCATTAAATCCAGTCTGGGATTTGCTTTGGTACGATAAATACCTTTTTAACCCGGTTACCCAACTCCGATGAAAAAAATCTTCCTGTTCGTCGCCCTCGTGGGCCTGCTCAGTTCCTTCAAAGACGACCAGCTTACCTGGATGGCTCTCGGCGATTCGATTACGTACCTGAACGACCACCCGGATGAAACCGGCAACCGCGTAACAAAGGGGTATATGACCCGCGTGACCGAAAAACTACCGAACATTCACTACACCAATAAGGGATACAACGGCTGGACGGCGGTGCGTATCGCGCAGGAAATCGACAAACTGGGCCTGACGAAAGCCGACATCTACTCCGTTTTTCTAGGTACCAACGACTGGTGGGGCAGCAAGCCCCTGGGGCATTTTACCGATTACCAGAACAGCACCGGCACGGCCACCGTTTACGGCTCGTTTCGCATCATTATCGACAAACTCCGCAGCCTGAACCCGGCCGCCCGTATCATCCTGATTACCCCCATGCAGCGGGCCGACTTCGTGTACCTGACCAATTTCAAAAACAACGCCTTCGGGTCGTACAAACCCAAAAACGGGCAATCGCTCGAATCCTTCGCGCTGGCTATCGACTCCATCGGCCGGTTTGACCAGTTTCCGGTGGTCGACTTATACCATACGAACGGGCTGAAGGTCAAAAAGCTGGTAAAGTACAAACGCCTGAAAGACCCCGAAACGGGCCAGTACCGCAACTACAAATACCCGGCCTTCACGGATGTACCTTTCAACCCCGAAACCGACGAGTACCCCTACCCCGTTGAAGCCATCAACATGACCTACGACGGCCTGCACCCCTCCGACAGGGGCAATGCCCTCATCAGCAATCAGTTGATACGTATTATGAAGAAATACTGATTGGTAAGCCAGGCGGCCATGAATCAATAGGGGGAGCCGGTAACCGGCTCCCCCTACTGATTCTTATACGACCAGTCCGCTCCGGCGGAGCATGGCGCCGGACGAGGGTTCGCGCCCCCGGAATTTCTTGTACAACTCCATCGGTTTTTCGCTGCCCCCGCGTTCCAGTACGTTCCGGCGGAAACTGTCGGCGGCTGCCTTGTTGGCCAGCCCACCTTTTTCTTCAAAAAACTCGAAGGCATCGGCATCCAGCACTTCGCTCCACTTGTAGCTGTAATAGCCTGCCGAGTAGCCCCCCGCAAAAATGTGCGAGAACGCCGGACTGGTAGCTACTCCGGCCACCCGGGGAAACAGGTTCGCCACGGCATCGATGCGGTCCTCTACCTCCGTAACGGTTTCGCCGGTTGGTTTCTGGCTGTGGTAGTACATGTCTACCAGGCCAAAGCGGAGTTGCCGCAGCGTAGCCATCCCCGCCAGAAAATTCTGACTGACCCGGATTTTTTCGATCAGCTCATTGGGTATCACCTCGTCCGTCTGGTAGTGCCGGGCAAACAGCTTGAGGGCTTCGGGGTCGTAGCACCAGTTTTCCATCACCTGCGAGGGTAACTCGACAAAATCGCGGGGGACGTTCGTACCGCTCAGGCTCTCGTACTGACCGTTGGCCAGCATTCCGTGCAGCGCGTGCCCGAACTCGTGAAACAGGGTCGTCACTTCGCCAAACGTCAGGAGCGACGGTTTGCTCTCCGAAGCCGAGTCCACGTTGTCAATAGGCCGCGTGAAGTTGCAGACGTTGATGATGTGCGGACGGATGTTCTCGCCGTCTTCTCTTCGCTGCCCCCGCACATCATTCATCCACGCCCCGCTGCGCTTGCCGGGGCGGGGGAAATAGTCACCGTAGAACACGGCCAGGAACGCACCATCCGCATCGAACACCTCGAACGTTTGTACTTCAGGGTTATACACCGGAATATCCCGACGCTCCCGAAACGTGATACCATACAGTTTCTCAGCCAGTGCGAAGGCCCCGTTCAGCACATTATCGAGCTTGAAATACGGTTTCAGCGTTTCGTCGTCGAGGTCGTATTTTTCTTTTTTCAACTTATCGGCGTAGTAGCTGCTGTCCCACGCCTGGAGAGTTTCCTCCGGAAAGCCGTTGGCTTTGGCGTAGGCGGTCAGCTCGGCGAGCTGGCGTTCGGCGGCCGGGCGGGCAAAGGTCACCAGTTCGTTCAGGAAGCCCTGCACGGTATCGCGGGAACCGGCCATGCTGTCTTCGAGCACAAAATCGGCGTGGGTGGTGTACCCCAGCAGGCTGGCCCGCTCGTACCGCAGCGAAACGATTGTCTGGATAATAGCCGAGTTATCGTTTTCGTCGCCGTGAAAACTACGACCGTTGTAGGCCAGATACAGTTTTTCGCGCAGTTCTCGGTTATCGGCGTGCTGCATGAACGGCCCGTAGCTGGGCGCCTGCAAGGTGAATGCCCAACCGGCCAGGCCTTTCTCGACGGCGGTTGCTCTGGCGGCTTCGCGGACGTAGTCGGGCAGGCCAGCCAAGTATTTCTCGTCGGCAATTGGCATTACGTAGCTGTTGGTTTCTTTCAGTATATTTTCCCCGAACTGAAGACCCAGCTGTGATAACTCCTTGTCGATTTCCCGGATGCGTTCCTTCCCCGCTTCGTCCAGGTTGGCGCCGTTACGGGCAAAGCGTTTGTACGCTTTTTCGAGCAGCATGGCGCTCTCCGGGTCCAGGGAGAGGCTGGCCCGCTGTTCGTACACCGTCCTCACCCGCGCAAACAACGGCTCGTTCAGGGAGATATCGTTTCGGTACTCACTGAGCAACGGCGAGGCTTCCTTCACTATTTCCTGAAGTTCGGGCGTGGTTTCGGCACTGTTCAGGTTAGAGAGCACCGCCATCACTTTGCCCAGCAAATCGCCGGACCGTTCCAGGGCAACAACGGTGTTCTCGAACGTGGGGGCAGCCGGGTTGTCGGCAATAGCCGCCACTTCCCGGCGACCTGCCGCCATCCCTTCGTGCAGGGCGGGCAGGAAATCGGCATTGGTGATGTTGTCGAATGGGGCCGTTTGATGGGGTGTTGCGTACGGCAGTAAAAATGGATTCTGTGACATTGCTGGAGTAAGGATGGCCGTGTTACCGTTGCCGCAATCACTGCGGTACCGACCGGCAACAGGACAGGTTGATTGATTTGTAGACCAGTTAACGTGTAGGGTTACTGACTAAGTTTCGGAAGAAATTAAAACATGGGGACTGTAATCGTACCCGTAACGAACTCCGGAGAGGACTGCTCTTTATCAATATAGGTGTAGGCCCCCTGTTTTCTACCAGCAGGTTAAACGGCAGAGTACTATTTCAGGTGATCGGGGAACGCTATTCAGTCGGAACCAGCGTGGCCAAAGACCGACTTATAAAACACAAAGGGGATGCTCAGCTAAGCATCCCCTTTGTGTTTTGTCCTGGCAAAAATCAATTCACGAACGTCAATGGCCAGCTTCCTTTGACGTCGATTTGGAGTACCTTCCTGCAAACAAAAGCAACCAGGGCGGAAAGTGGGGTGGCCCGGTCGATTGGCCGGAACCACCCCGTCGCCTTAGTTTTTCAGCAGGCGCAGGCTCTGTACCCCCCGGGGACCAACTATCGTCAGGGTGTACACACCAGTTGGCCGGTTGCTCAGCCGCAGCCGTACTTCGTGATGGTTGGTGGGCACTTGCTCCGTCCGGCTCAGGATAGACTGACCCCTGATGTCGGTTAGCATCAGCTGCACGGACTGGTTGGCTACGCCGTCGAGGCTCAGCACAAACTCATCATTGATCGGGTTGGGATGAACGCTCGCTTTTAGTCTGGCAGACGGCTCCGTGGCGGCTATGCGGGCACCCACCGGGCACTGCGCCCGAATGTTCCAGACGTAAGTCACTTCGACACCATTCTGGCGGGCTTTGAGCGTCAATGGCTGGGCATCGGCGGCTGTACGCAGTTCGGTATCCACAAACTGGTTGGGGTTGGTTGTCCAGCCAGTGATGCCGACGGCCATGAACTCGATAGGCGAGCCAGTACCACCACTGGTTTTAAACGTGAACGCTCCCGACTGGCAGCTGTAATCCGGGGCTACGAGCTGAAATGAACCGCCACCCACCGGGCACTGCGCCCGAATGTTCCAGACGTAAGTCACTTCGACACCATTCTGGCGGGCTTTGAGCGTCAACGGCTGGGCATCGGCGGCTGTACGCAGTTCGGTATCCACAAACTGGTTGGGGTTGGTTGTCCAGCCAGTGATGCCGACGGCCATGTATTCGATGGGCGAGCCAGTACCACCACTAGTGTTGAAGGTAATCGCGCCCGACTGGCAATTGTACGTGGGGGCAGTCAGGGCAAATCCCGTTGGTGGTGTAACCGTTACGGAACTACAGGCGGTCAGGGCATTCCACGAATACGTCACCGTAATGCCGTTCTGCGTTGCCGACAGCGTGAAGGGCTGCACGTTAGGCTTCTGTTCCCGAATGTCCTGCGCGATACCAGCATCCACCATGGCCATACAGTTGGTAGTCGGTACCGAGATGCCCACTGCCGAATAACTGATGGGGGAGCCATTGCCCCCTGCGGTATTGAACATGAACTCCCTCGTGGTACAGTTGTAGGTTGGTGCTACGAGGCTGAGTGGCTGTCCCAGCGTGGCGGTTGGGCTGCCGCAGGTTGTAACAACGGGTGGGCAATTACCCAAAACCGTAATTTTCTGCGACGCTGTGCTCACATTACCACAGGCATCGGTAACGGTCCAGGTACGGGTGATGGTGAAAGAAGCACCGGCAGTAGGCGTCGCTGGCGTGGTTGCATCCTGAACCGTAACCATCACAGCACCAGGGCAGTTGACCGCCGAAGCCGTTATAGCCGCCGTACTGGACGCGGGCACCTCAGTGGCACACGCATACTGAGCGGCTACCGGAATGCCACAAATCTGGGGCAGAAAACGCGTGCTCAGGGGTGGGTTACCCGATGCACGAATACTGTTTGGGGTGTTGTTAAGCGTATTGTTCAGGTAGTCTCGCAGGGCTGGTTTTTCCTGACCCGTACAGGCATCGACCAGAATCGCTTCCTGGGCGGTGCGCCAGTGGCCCGTCAGATACCCCCACAGCGTGATACCGATTACCGACGGGTGGTTCCAGTACAACCCAAAGATGCGTTCGTACTCCGCTTTCTGAAACGCATTTTTCACCGCTACATCCGTCGTTACGGTATAGGTATTATCCACATTACCGTCAATGTCCAGCTCCGTAATCATAACCGGCAATCCGGTTGCGGCAATCTTATCGAGCTGGCCTTTCAGGTAGAGGGTATGATCGGCAAAGCTCTGGTTGGCATTGTATTTACGGGTCGAGAACGAGTGCGCCTGCAGTCCGATCACATCCAGCAGGTTATCCGCTTTCAACAGATTAACCAGTGCCACGTACTGATCCGCCAGAATCGTTTCGGCGTTGTACTCGTTCAGCACCAGTTTGGTTTCGCAGGGGAAGTACTGCCGGGCCAGCTTAAAGGAGTTGACAACCCAGTCGAACTCACCCGGCGTGGTGCCCAACTCGGCATTCAGGGATTTCAGCGCGTTTACATAATCGCCACTGCCCGCGTCACCCATGTTGGGGCCAAGGTTATTCGGTGGATCGTTCAGCGTTTCGTTGGCCACTTCAATGTATTCCAGTTTGGCCCTGGCGTTCGAGCTGCCGTCGTAGTGGTTGGCAACGGCCTGGAACCAGGCTTTCAATTTCTGTACCTTCTCGGCATCGCTCAGCGGTTTCAGCCAGGTTGGCTGCTGCGAGCCCCAAACGAGCACGTGAAACCGGAAGGGGAAACCGTTCGCTTTGGCATACGCACGCGCCTGGTCCACTTCGGTGAAATTATAAACACCCTTGGTTCCTTCGATACTACCCCATTTACTTGAGTTTTCGGGTGTTACCTGGTTAAAATATCGCCCGAAGTTAGGAATCTGGGGCGTGCTGTACGCCGACCCCAGAAACTTGTTTTTTCCCGTAGCAATCGGTGTCTGACTGGCGGGTACCTGGTATTTGACGGCGCAGTCGTCCGCTCCAACCACCGTTACGTTATCGACAAAGAAGGTACCGCTACTGGTGCCCAAATCCAGGACAAGCCGGGTACTGGCATCATTGGCCGTAAACGTCCAGGTCATGGGTGTCCAGGCCGTCGTGGTGGTAAAGTTGGGACCGTACAAAGCACCGGCCGTCGCATTGGTCGAAAACCGGACAATTTCTCCGCCCGTATTTGACCGTACAAATACCCTGGCTGTGTAGTTTTTACCAACCGTCAGGCTCATCGGGTCACTTACCAGTTGCACACCAAACGGATTACCGGCAACCGTATTGGTCACCTTCACCGCTCTGGTCCCCTCATTCACTTCGGCCGGAACGGTGGTTTCGGTGGTGTTGGCCGCACCATTGAATTTTGACCAGTTCGTGAAGTTGTTTCCGGGACCCCCCAATTCAAAACTACCGTTGTTGACCAGGTTGATAATGGCCAGGCTGATGTCGGCATCGTCCAGGTAATAGACATTGGTGTTTTTACCCAGGTCGAGCACCAGCTTAGTCTGGGCTTCATTGGCCGTGAAGGTCCAGCTCAGTTTGGTCCAGGTAGTTGGCACGGGCGTATCGGGCCCGTAAAGGGCGCTGGGCTGGGTCGAAAAACGAATCGTGCTGCCAGCGGTGGTGGCTTTAGCCCAGATCGAGAAGACATACTGCGTTCCGACAACCGTTGTGGCTGCGTCGTTGATGAGCTGCACGGAAAAGGCCTGTCCGGCATTAGGCTGGCTGCCGGTAACTTCAGCCCGCAGCGCCCGGCCACCGGAGTGGGTTTCGGTCGTGGTAGCCGTCAGAAAAGAAGCGCCGTTCTGCTTGGTCCAGTTGGTAAAGTTATTGCCAAACCCGGTTTCAAACCCACCGTTTCCAATCAGCAGGGCGTCGGTTGAGGTCAGGCTCATATCGTCCACAAAGTACGTAGCGGCACTACTGCCCAGATCAATGGCTACCCGCGTGGTGGGTTCTACGGGAACGAAATCGAGCGTCAATAACTGCCAGTTGGTACCAATGCTGGTTGTGGTCGAATAGGCATAGGCACCATAGTTTTCCAGGGGCGAAATAGTAGATAGTCTGACCATGCCCCCGGCCACAGCCGCTTTGATGTAGATACTGAAGCGGAAACGTCTGCCTACCGGCGTGTTGAGAAAAGGACTGGCAAACTGAACGTCATAGGCATTGGCGGGAGCCGTTGATACCACTTTTAAGGCTCTGACCCCCGCTTTCACTTCGGCGGGGTTGGTCGTTTCCGAAAACGAACCCGCCCCGTTCAGGGCAGTCCAGTCCGTGAAGGTATTCCCCGTACCCTCCTCAAAACCGGGGTTGGGCAAATAGTTTACCAGGTTCGCTGGCGGGGGCGTAACAACAACGGTGCCCAGCATTTCCATGTCGTCCAGATAATAAACTACATTGCTTTGTCCCAAATCCAGGGCAATGCGGGTTTGGGCCTGATTGGCCGTAAACGTCCACGACAGTTGCGTCCATACCCCCACCGGAACATTGGTATCTGGCCCATAGAGTGCACTGGGCTGGGTCGAGAACCGAACCGTTCCGCCAGCGGTGGCCGCTTTGACCCAGATTTTGAATGTGTAGGCAGTACCGATGGTGGTTGGAATCAGGTCACTCAGCATCTGCACCTGAAACTGCTGACCGGCAAAGCCCGGCCCCGCCGACTTCAGGGCGCGCGTTCCGCCGTGTACTTCGGCCGCAACGGTTGTGGCCGTTAGATAGCTGGCTCCATTGGCTTTGGTCCAGTTGGTAAACACATCACCGGCACCTGACTCAAAGCCCGGATTGGGGATAAGATTTTGCTGAGCGAACAGCGGTGACAGGGCCCCCAACAACAGGAGACAACTGACGAACAAATAGTAGTTTTTTTTCATAATCGGCGAGCTGACGGCCTGAGTGAGCCGATATAGTTTGCAGCTTAACCTCAGAAGAGTAGACTACCCTCTTTATACTTGTAATAGTGACACTTATAATTGGAAAAATAAAAAAACTTTCAGGATCAGATACAGCTCATTCGTGTACCTGTAGAATCGATCCGGAACGGGTTATATTTTCCGCCTGTATGTCTCTTTACTACAAGCGCTTTTTTTTATCAGAGCCAGCCGGGTGGTTAGAGCCGTGGCAAAAACGAGTCCCGTTTCAACTAGCCTGATGGGTTTAAAGTCACCCACTTGACATTCTATCATTCAATTATTCACTCATTCTATCATTGATCTATGTCCCTATCCTTAGCCTAAATCAAAGCCTCACTGGAAGATGGCTTGCTGTCTTTCCCCATCACTGACCTGGACAAAAACGGTCAATTCAACGCGGATACCTATGCCGCCCGCCTGAACTGGTTCATCACGCACGACGTATCGTCTATCTTCGTAGCGGGTGGAACGGGCGAATTTTTCTCGCTGTCGGAAAGCGAATACCGGGAAATTGTAACAGTGACGGCCAGTACGGTGCAGGAAAAAGTGCCGATGATATCGAGCGTGGGGCGCAGCATTCCCGAAGCCATCGCCTTTGCCAGAATTGCCGAGCAAGCGGGCATGAACGCCTTGCTGCTGATGCCTCCTTACCTCACCGAATGCCCGCCCGATGGCACGTATCAGTACGCCAAAACGATTATGGACAATACCAGCCTGCCCGTTATTTACTACAACCGGGGCAACGGCGTTTTGCCGAGTGATTACGTCCAGAAACTAGCCGACAGCTGCCCTAACTTCATTGGCCTGAAGGATGGCACCGGTAATATGCAGGAGTTGAACGATACCATCAAATCCGTTGGCAGCCGCCTGTCCTACATCGGGGGCGTGCCAACCGCCGAAATCATTGCCGAAGCCTACCTGTCCATCGGTATCAACACGTACTCGTCGGCCGTTTTTAATTTCGTCCCCGAACTGGCGAATCTGTTCTACAAAAGCCTGCAGGCGGGGAATAAAGCCGTTGTTACCACCATACTCCGGCAATTCTACATCCCGTTTGTCCGGCTGAGAAACCGCAAACAAGGGTATGCCGTGAGCCTGATCAAAGCAGGGGTCACGATTATTGGGCGCCCGGCGGGGGATGTACGGGCCCCGCTCACAATGCCGACACCGGAAGAAATACAGCAGCTGGAAACCATTATCCGGCAGTCGGCCAATCTGGTGACTGCCGGGTAGCCGGGCACTCCATACGGTCGGCGGGGGCAAAAAAAAAGCCGGTCAAGTTGACCGGCTTTTTCCACACTCTCCTTCCTATACTCAAAACACGCAACTAATAGCCATTGGGACCATACGAACCCCGGCCATTGCCGTACCCGCGCCCCCGACTCGCCGAACGGGAACCGTTTCTTAGTTCGTAAGGACGCATCCGGGCAATAACCCGGTCACGCTGTTGAGTGCTTAACACGGCCATCATATCGATGAACTGCCGCTGGCGAGCCTGCCGCATGAAATCGCGCTGACGGGGGTCGCGGAAATCAATATTTTGTGTTTGCTGGGTGTACCTGGCCCGAACCCGGCGAATCTCGCGTTCCTGCCGGCGGGTCAGGTTCAGTTCCCGGTCCCACCAGTCCAGGTGGCGGTCGAACTGGTAATCGTCGTAATCATAGTTGTACCTGCTCTGCCCGTAGGACTGATTGTAACCGGGCTGGGTATTTCCCGGCTGTCGCTGCGGGTAATCATTGGTCGACGGTGCCTGCGGGTAGCCGTAGCGTTGCGCAAAGGCACCGGTGGAGAGGAGGGCAATCAGGGTTGCGGCTGTTAACAGTACTTTTTTCATGGTAGCGAATGATTTCAGGTTGTATTCGGTACTTTGAACAAATTACCACGAAATGGTTTAACTTATTCCCTGAATAAGGCTAAAATAATCCAGTTGCCGAGATGACTGACAACCGGACGTCAGCATCTCCTGGCCTGGCAAGGCTTCATCCGGGCTGTATCCGGGCCATACCCAGCCGTTCTTCTCCCCGCAATGGGCTATTTGTCAGGCCAAACACCCGTTCTGTCCAGCCAAACCCGGCATTCAATCCGATTTAGTTTCCGGGGCAGCGGGCAACCCGCAACTTTGTCCCAGTCAAACGAAACAAACAAATACGAATCATGAAAAAGACAATTCTATTGATGCTGGGACTGGTAGCCGGTGCCGCATCGTTTGCCCCAAAAGCCACTGCGCAAACCATTGACACCCCAACGCCCCAGGCCCGCGTAGTGATGACCGCCAATCAGAAAATACAGTTATTCATTCAGCCCGTTCAGGTGCAGGGAGAGGTGGCTATTACGGATGCCGACGGTCATTCCCTTTATGCCTCCACGATGAACCTGAAAAAAGGACTTGGCCTGCAGTTCGACGTATCGGCCCTATCGGCGGGTACGTATCAGATGACCCTGAAAACCGGTAGTGATGTTATGACGAAGACGTTTGTGGTTCAGGCCATTCCGTACGAAAGTTTTGTGATGCTGAACGCGTAATGATCGTTCTTTTGCCCGTAATTGAGCCCCGTTACATCCGACAAACCAGCTTCCGCCTGATTTGTCGGATTCAGTCTATAACGGAGTAACTTTGTCTGTCATGCACACATCGCCTGTTCCTTACCTCACCCCGCGTCAGAGAGCCCGCATAGCCCTGAGCATTCTGCTCATCTACTGGCCCATCCGGGTATACATGAATGTGGGAACACTGAGCTGGAACATACTATGGGACAATGCGTTTTTCTTCGTAATCGAACTTTCCCTGACGTTTCTTTTTTTCTGGGGGTGGGTTAGTTTGATCGACTGGTTACAGGAGCGGCTGTTGCGTCGATTCGGCGATGACCCGTCCAATGCCCTGCGCTGGCCCGTTCAGTTAATTTCGCTGGTGGTAGCCACGGGGCTGGCCCTGATTTTCAATGCGGGCTTCGGCCTGGTACATCACCGGATGGATACGGGTATCGAGCGGAAGTTCCCCACGCTGGGCCGCCCGCTGGAAACGATACCACGGGGGGGGCGGGAAAATCGGCAGCGCATGAACAACGGGCTGGTTTTTATGGCCATGTTATCCGCTTTTTACCTGACCGTCAACCGGCGATCTACCCAGCACATACAAACGCTTCAGCTACAAACCGAGCGGCTACAAAAAGAAGCGGTGCAGGCGCAGTTCGATGCGCTCAAGAACCAGGTCAGTCCGCATTTTCTGTTCAACAGCCTGAGCATTTTATCTTCGCTGGTTGAAATTGACACCAAACTATCGGTGCAGTTCATTAACCAGCTCTCGAAAGCCTACCGGTACATCCTCGACCAGCGCGACAACGAACAGGTACCGCTAAAAACTGAACTGGACTTTATTGAGGCTTATACCTTCCTGCTCAATATCCGGTTCGACGACCGGCTCAAGGTGGTCATCAACGTGCCCGAAGCAGCCCGTACCCGCTACCAGATTGCCCCGCTTACCCTGCAACTGCTGGTCGAAAATGCGGTGAAGCACAATCAAATGTCGGACGAATTCCCCCTAACGGTTACGATAGCGCTGGTGGGCGAAACGCTGCGGGTAAGCAACCCCATCCAGCTCCGGCCCTCCACTGGCGATTCAACGGGCATGGGGCTACAAAATATCAGCAGTCGCTACCGCCTGCTCACCGACCAGCCCGTACGAGTGGGGGAACACAACAGCGACTTTGTCGTGATTATTCCACTCTTAATGGGTGAAAGAGCGAAAGAATAAATGAGCGAATAGTTTGTCGCGTCAGCCATTCGCTCTTCTTCTTTCTCTTTCATTCTTTCGTCCTTTCACCACTCACTCATGAACGTAGTTATCATTGAAGACGAAAGACTAACGGCCCGTCGGCTGGAGAGTATGTTGTTACGGTACGACCCCACCATAACCGTACTGGTTCAGTTGCCCTCGGTGAGTAAGGCTGTAGCCTGGTTTACGGAGGTGGTCAACAGCAACGGGCTACTCCCCCTACCCGACCTGCTGTTTCTGGATATTCACCTCGAAGATGACTCCGGATTCCGGCTTATCGAGCAGGCCAACCTGACGCTGCCCATCATTTTCACGACCGCCTACGACCAGTACACCTTACAAGCCTTCAAAACCAACAGCATCGACTACCTGCTCAAGCCCATCGATGCGGATGAACTGGCTGCGGCCCTGGATAAATTCAAGCGGTTGCAGCAATCCACCGAACCCGCTTTGGCCGATGTGAGTACCCTGCTCAAACTGATGCAAAAACCGTCAGTAAACTACAAAGAACGGTTTATGGTGACCATCGGCACCAAAATCCGCAGCATCGAAAGGACCGAGATTGCCTATTTCTTTTTTGAGGACAAAGCCACCTGGCTCACCACGCAGGAAGGTCAGCATATCACCATCGACTATAGTCTGGACAAACTGGTTGAACTGCTGAATCCCACCTATTTTTTTCGGGTAAACCGGGCTTATCTGGTATCGTTGGGTGCCATCCGTACCATCCACACCTATTCGGGCAGTAAGCTAAAGCTGGACCTCAACCCGCCCCCCCGGCACGAGGTTTTCGTGAGTGGCGACCGCATCACGGCGTTTAAAGAGTGGCTGGGGAAGTAGACTATCATTGAACAAAAGACCTGCTCGATGCCGACAACTTTGCCAAAATCAAGGAAGCGATAACAGCACGGATTGAGTCGCTCAAGTCATAAAGCAGTCGTTGAGACTTTCAGTCGAAACCTGATAATCAATTCAAAATCAACAGATTTTTTGTCATCCCGACCGGCGGACCGGTCGGGATGACAAAAAACACGGGAGGATAAACGAATTCGGAGCTGTTCTGTCTGCTTTGCGTATTTGAAATGGATAAACTGCCATTTCTCGAAAAACGTGAAGAAATGGCAGTTTATCCATTTTTAAAGTGCAATTTTGCACTATCCATTTGAATTCAGCTCATGCAAACTGCTCTTCCCGTTAGCAACCTTATTCGTCAGGCCCGGCAGGGCGTGTTGCGTCGGCGTGTCGATGAAGTGGCCCGGCTGGTGAACCTGACCGATATTGATATGGCCCGCATCCTGAATATGTCGGTGCGGAGTCTGCACGGCAAAGCAGCTACCGAACGGCTGTCACCCGCCACCAGCGAACGGTTGCTGCTGCTCGAACGGCTGGTACAGCATGGCCTGTCGGTGTTCGATGGCCGGGCCGATATGCTGGCCCGCTGGCTGCGCACCCCATTAGCCGAGTTAGCCTACCGCGACGGTGCCGACGATGCCACACCAGCCACCACCTTCTCTGTCCGGGACATGGGTAGTTTCAGCGAAACGGAGCAAATACGGCCAGAAACCGTCCAGATCGAGTCACCAACGGGCCTTGTCCTACAGTCGCCTTTAGCCGTACTGGATACGGTATCGGGGTTCTCACTGGCTGAGGATGTGCTGGGGCGTATCGAATGGGGTATTATCGGGTAGTTGTCCATGAACGTTTATCGCATCAACAAAACCCCGTACCATACTGACCCGTTATCTGTTATCGGTAGTCATCGGCACGGTGGTCGCTGGAATCCAAAAGGGATGGGTATACTATACACCAGCCGGACGCCTGAACTAGCCCTGCTCGAAACGCTGGTACACCTGCCCCCAATTACACTACCAGAATTGCCGCAATGCTGGATCAGCACGATACAGCTACCCGACGAACCGGAAACGATTTTCTGGCTTTTCCCCAATCAATTACCCTCCTACTGGCACTCGGGTACCCTGGCCGAAACGCAGACTATCCTTGCCGACTGGCTGGCAGCCCCATTTTGTCTGGCCGTTGCCGTACCGTCGGTCATTCTGGACGAATCATTTAACCTGTTACTCCATCCCGAACACCCGGCTTTTGCACAGGTCAGGGTTATAACACAGCGCCCTATTCGGCTGGGTAGCCGGTTACGACCGTGACCAATTACCGTAGCTAATTCCATAAACACACCCGCCTGTTGGCTGATCACGGCGTGCTCCGGCTCCGGTTTCGGTGGAAAAAGTGGGCTGCTTTCCATCATAAGCGGGCGTTATTTTGGTTATATATGAACCAGATGCGCCGTGAACCGTTATCCCAGTACGTAATTAACCGGATCGGAAGCATACATAACCGATAGGCTGGCGGATTCTCACCTACTGAATAACGGATGAACTTACTTAGATACCGAAGCCTGCTTTGGGCCATACTTTTACCCACGTTTATGCTGGGGGCAACAGCCGATCATCCTGCCGACCAGTTGCTGGGGCACTGGCTGTTTCCCACTAAAGGGTCCAGCGTTACTATCTACCGGTCAGAGAATCGGTATTTTGCCCGCGTTAACGAGGTTGACCAGGCCGGGGAAGATAATTTTGGCCTCGTCAAAGATGCCGTCCTCATCCGGAATCTGACGTATGACGGAGAAATTTGGACAGGAGGGAAATTGGTTCATCCCAAAACGGGTATTGACCTGAGCGTTGAGGTGACCATGAATGACCCACAAACGGTAACGGTACTGGTGTATAAAGGCATCAAGCTGTTTCACCGAAAATTCAATATGACCCGAAAGCCAGGTTGAAAACCCCGCTTCAATCCCTTTGTAGCGATACGCGGCAGAACACAGCCTGCGTATATCCCCCGTTGGGTGGCAGATGGGGCCTGTTTCCACTCATCGGCAGCCGATGCATCCGGCATTCGGATGGCGAAACGGTTTGTATGACCGGCAAAAAACGGCAAATCCGGTTCTTTTTCAGGTGCGGGTACCCGGCGGCAATTTTGTAGAGTGGGAAACGCCCTGTACAGGCTTTCTAAAACCAGGATGGGCGTGGTAGCCGTTTTGAGCGACCTGCACAAGGGGCGGGACACCGGCAGCAACGGGTCATGGGTGATCGATAAATCGGCCAGAACCAGTAAAAAGAGAAATAAACGGTAGCGTGCCGGTAGGTTTTAGCCGTATTCATCTTCCATGAATAACGTCCCAGGTGCCTACCCAACTTAGTCAAGAGCGTGTTGCTGATCCGCTTACGGCCAGCGTTCCTTGCGTAGAAAATGGGGCTAGTGTGCTTTTACTGCCGGACGAATAGCGCAACCAATCACTTCCATGACCACCGCCCCCCTAACCAGCCCGGCCGAATCGGCCCGGCTGACACCCCTCCAGTACGCAGTCGTTACCATCTGTTTCGTCATGAATATGCTCGACGGCATGGACGTGATGATCATCTCGTACACGGCCACGTCCATCGGAGCCGAGTGGGGGGTGGCTGCCCCGCAGTTTGGCATCGTTTTCAGCGCGGGTCTGCTGGGTATGGCCATTGGTGGTATGGGCCTGTCGCCCATTGCCGACCGCATCGGCCGTCGGGCCATGATTGTGGGTTGCGCCGGGATAATGGGCGTAAGCATTGCCGCCACCTCACTCGTGCAATCGGTAGAGATGCTGGGGTTCATGCGCCTGATCAGCGGTTTGGGTATTGGCGGCATGCTGGCCAGTACCGCGACCATTACGGCGGAATATGCCCCGAAGAAAACGAAAGATTTCTGGGTTAGCCTCGTTATATCGGGCTATCCCGTCGGGGCTGTGCTATCGGGGCTGGCCTCAGCCAGTATCATTGCCGAATCCGGCTGGCGGACCGTTTTTCTGGTGGCGGGGTGTATCACGCTGCTCACCCTCCCGTTTATCCTGATCTTACTGTCCGAATCGCTCGATTTTCTACTGAAGGCTCAGCCTGCCAATGCCCTGTTCCGGGCCAATCGTATTCTGCGTCAACTCAGGCAGCCTACCATGACTGTCCTGCCCAATTTAGTCGTCGACCATCAGGCTAAATCGTCCATCAACAAGCTGTTGTCCAGTCCGCAGCGCATACCAACCTTCTGGCTCTGGACGGCCCTGTTCATGGTTTTTGCCACCCTCTATTTTCTAACGAGCTGGATTCCAAAATTGGCTTCCAACACGGGTTTATCCCTCGAACTGGCCATCTATTCCGGTACCGTTTTCAATGTGGGTGCCTTTGTGGGCATTCTGACACAGGGGTATTTATCAAGCCAGTTCGGATTGCGACGCACCATTTGTGGTTTCCTGATCGGTACGGCGGCCCTGATGGTGGGCTTTGGCTTTGTGAGCGGGTCTTTCTGGACGTTAGTGATTCTGAGCCTGATCGGTTTCGGCGTACAGGGTGGTTTCGTAGGCATGTACGCCGTGGCCGCCCGGCTTTATCCCACGCAAATCCGGGCTACGGGGGTTGGCTGGGCTATGGGGCTGGGCCGCGTAGGGGCCATTGTTGGGCCGCTCATTGGTGGCATATTAATTGGCACGGGCTTTTCCATGTCCCTGAGTTTTCTCTTCTTCGCGGCCCCCGTACTCATCAGCGGAATAGCCACGCTGATGATCTCCTCCACCGATGTGTCCTGACTGCATGGAGTCTATTTTTCGCACTGACTTCACAGCGGCACAGTAACAGAAGCGTACAGCAGGCATTATACAGCACGTATCTCCACCACACCCATGAATTCAATAACAAAGCGGGAATTAGATGAATTCGAAGCCATATTCCGGCGTATACCGGCACTACAGCAGAATTCGCGTCGATACCATTTATTTCCCTAACGCCCGGTTCAGGAAGATGCTCGATCCTTTTTTTATCACAGCAAAATCGCTTATCGACTACGCACATGGTCAGGGCTGGTATGACCTGAGTGGCTACTACAAACTAATTGAAACGCCTTCCCCGGACACAGGGCATCAGGAATACATGTATCTTTTTGAGCATCATACCTTGTTTACTGATCTCATTGCCCGGTATAGAATCGAAAAAAACCTGGTGTAAATATTTACACCATTACCAAACAGAAATTTGTGAATACACTTCGCTTACTGGTCTCAACGGGCCTCTTATTACTCTACAGCCAGTTCGGTCAGGCTGCCAAAGTCGACACGGTAGCCACTACCAGCGCGTCGATGAACAAGACGATAAAAGCCGTAGTCATCACCCCGGATTCGTATTCCGTTGGTCAGGCAATGCCGGTGCTCTACCTGCTCCACGGCTACAGCGGTAACTACAGTGACTGGGTTAAAAAAGCACCGGGAATCAGTCAGTTGGCGGATACGCACCAGATGATCATTGTTTGCGCGGACGGCAATTTCGGCAGTTGGTATTTCGACAGCCCGGTCGATCCGGCGTTCAGGTATGAAACCTACGTGGCCAGCGAACTGGTCGACTGGGTCGACAGTCATTACAAAACCATCAAAGACCGCACGGGTCGCGCCATTACGGGCCTGAGCATGGGCGGGCACGGGGCATTGTACCTGGCGTTCCGGCATCAGAACACCTTCGGAGCGGCTGGCAGCATGAGTGGCGGGGTCGATATCCGGCCGTTTCCCAACAACTGGGACATGGCCAAACGACTGGGTACCTACGCCCAATTTCCCGAACGCTGGGAGCAGAATACGGTCATCAACCTGCTCCATCTGCTCACGCCCGGTGCCCTGTCCCTGATTGTTGACTGCGGCACGGAAGATTTCTTTTTTCGGGTCAATAATAACCTGCACGAAAAGATGCTGGAGCGCAACATTGCCCACGACTACATTACCCGCCCCGGTGGCCACAACTGGGCGTACTGGTCCAATGCCATCAATTACCAGATGCTGTTTATGCGGCAGTATTTTAATAAACAGGCTCGCCCCTAAGTCTTCGTACAGCCCTGAAAGTGACCAAACGAATCGGCAACGGTAAACACCCATCTATCAAAAACGGAATGCCCACTGATTTCTCAGTGGGCATTCCGTTTCACAACAAGCTGGCACCCTTACGCCAACTCAATAAATAAATCCTTGCGGGCGCGTCGTACTTTGGGAGCACCCGACAGGAAATCCTTCTCCGTGTCCCGGTAGCCCACCGCCATCAAAACAACACTGTGCAACCCTTTTGCGGGTAAGTCCAGCAGCGCATCGAGCGCTTCGTTATTGAATCCTTCTATTGGGGTAGCGTCTACCTGTTCCGTTGCGGCCGCAATCAATCCTGAACCCAGCGCGATATACGCCTGCCGGGCGGCCCAGTTATTCAGTTCTTCTTCCGTTTTGCTGAACAGGTTACCCTTCACCGAATCGGCAAAGGGAGTCAGCGATTCGACCGTAACACCCCGCGTGTCGGCAACCAGTTTCATGTAATCATCCACCTGACTGGCGTTCAGTCCCGTCCAGGAGGCAAACACCAGCAGGTGCGACCCCTCCACTACCTGCGGCTGCGGACAGGCCTGTTCGTGAATTTTCCCTTTCAGTTCGTGATTATCAATCACCAGCACGGTATAGGGTTGCAGCCCGACCGACGACGCCGACAGCCGGATTGCTTCCAGGATGGTATCTATTTTTTCGGGCGATACGCGTTGCCCGTTCATTTTTTTGGCAGCGTACCGCCAGTTCATCGCGTCAATTAATTCCATGGTTGGTTGTATTGCGTTAAAAATTGGTTTTAACAGATTTCGCCGGGCGTACAGGCCGGTCCCTCGGCCGACAGGTCGGTTACGGCCGGGTTGGCTTTTTCCCATTCCGACCAGGCGGTATTCAAAGCACCCAGAAAGGTTTCGGGTTGTTGCGCACCCGACACCGCATACCGGCGGTCGAGCACAAAGAAAGGTACACCCCTGACACCTACCTGCCGGGCTTCATATACATCATTGTTTACCGCTTCGGCATAGTCCGTGCCTTGCAGCATCTGGCGAACAGCATCCGCCGGTAAACCAATGTCGGTGCCCAGTTCCAGCAGGGTTGCGTGGTCGGAGGTGTCGCGGCCATCGGTGAAATAGGCTTTGAACAGGCTTTCTTCGGCCGCATCGCCCAGGCCGTGTTGTTTGGCCAGTTGAATCAGTCGGTGGGCATCGAAGGAATTGGCCACTACGGCCTTGTCGAAGTCGTAGGTCAGCCCTACTTCGCTGGCCATACCCGTCACCCGGTCGTTCATCTGTTTGGCTTCGTCCACGCTCCAGCCCTTCACCTCGGCCAGGTATTGGTTAATGTTCTTACCCGGTTCCGTTTTCATGTCCGGGTTTAGCTGGAAGCTTTTCCAGATCACATTGACCCGGTCCCGCTGGGGGAACTGGTCAAGGGCACGCTCAAATTTCCGTTTGCCGATGTAGCAAAAGGGGCACATCACATCACTCCAGATTTCTACGTCCATCGTTCTATTGATTTAAAATAAAGCTGAGGTTTTTACACCGATATAAAGTATAACACTGTTAGGGTTAAGGCAAAAAAATTAGCCGTTTAATGCCTTGATAAACCCACTGATCGCATCCTTCAGGACCAGTTTACTCCATGGATCAACGGTTTCGTTCAAGCCAGTCATTTGTATGGACACCAGCCCGTGCAACATGGACAGGTACGTATGATACTTCAGGAAGGCATCCAATTCCGGCTGGCTGCCCGCCTGAATTACGGCCTGAATGGTGGCGTGTACGATATCGGCAAACGCCTTCAATTCAACCGTCCGTTTCACCTGTTCGCAGGCCGGAATACCCAGCCCGAACATGAGCTGGTAATATTCTTTGTGGGCAAAGGCAAAATTCCAGTACCCCTCCGCCATGGCTTCCAGCTGCCGACTGGCATCCGTCTGGCTATCCCGCTGTTGCGTAATAACTTCCGTCAACAGCCGAAACCCTTCTTTCGTGAACTCGTGCAGAATGGCGTCTTTACTCTCGAAGTGGGTATAAATCACGGGGACGCTGTACTCGATGGCATCGGCTATTTTGCGGATAGACAGCGCCTGCCAGCCTTCTGTCAGTACCAACCCCCAGGCGGCCTGCAAAATGCTGGTTCTGACTTCTGTTTTCTGCCGTTGCCGACGCTCAAGGATTCCCATCTGTGCAGTACGTTCTGTTTTATAACGGTGTTAACTTTACTAATGGCTATAAAGTTCATTAACATATGTAGAGACGCAATACCTTGCGTCTCATTCGCGTCAGCAACAGCCCGCGTCTATGAACATCAGTTTATGATTTGACATTGTAAATTGCTGACGCGAATGAGACGCAAAGTATTGCGTCTCTACAGGCGGTTCCAAATCGTAGAGACGCAATACTTTGCGTCTCATTCGCGTCAGCCCCACGCGTCAGCAACGGCCCGCGTCTATGATCATCAGTGCCGGATGGTTTGCTGGTCTATTGCTGACGCATATGAGACGCAAGGTATTGCCGGTCCGCCGGTGCGGTCTCTACGGGCCGGATGGTTTTGGGGCTGGCGTTACCGACACACATTGGACCGGCCCGGTCTATGTTTGCATTACCTTTCTACAACTGGGCAACCAGCTCTTTGGCTTCGCTGATGGTGTAGGTATCGTTCAGCCGGTTGGTTTCAAACACCATAAAATACTTGATACTGCCGCCCGGCCTGCTCGGCCCATTTTTGCCCCAGTCGGTTTTTGGCCGCGCTGTCGGAATTGTCGCGGTCGTCGCCTTTGGTTTCCAGTATGATCAGCGTACCGTTTTGAGTGTAGAGTACAAAATCGGGGTAGTGGTTCGACTTGAAGCCGTTGATGGCAAATCCTTTGCCCCGGCCCAGGTTCCGATGCCAGAACAGCACATTCGGCAGGGCCGCCAGCTCGCTGATGATCCGCTCTTCGAAGCCGTTCATGCTACCCTCGCGTTCGTACAGCGATTTTCCCAGCGATTTCCCCAACTGGCCCGGCACAATCATTTTCCTGAAAGTAAAGCCCTCCGCTACGGTAATCTTCCCGACGGTCAGGAGTTTTCTGAACTGGTCTTCGGCGTAGTGATCGGCCAGTACCCGGATTTTCTTTTTGATCTTGTCGCGGTAGGTGTACTCCCGCGCCAGCCAGTCTTTCATGCGTTCGGCGTCGAAACTGGCCAGAATCCGTTCCAGATACTGCTTGATTTGCGGGTCGGGAATGGGATACATGTCCCCAATGAGTTGCAGCATTCGGTGGGCCAGGTCTTTGATCTGCCCGGCTTTGGGTTTGGCCAGGATGTAGTCCACAAAAGCTTCCTTGACCTGAATATTGTCGATTTGCAGGAAAACCGGGCGGTATTCGTTGCCCTGCGTCCGTTCCAGGTCAATCTTATAGAGGTCCGTTTCGACGGTGTCCCACTCGATTTTGATGTCTTCTTCCGACAGCCGGAAGCCGTTCAGCAACACTTCCTGATTAAGCAACACGCGCCCGCCCTGACTGAACAGGCCCACCTGCGGAACGTCCAGATAAAACTGCGGCAGCGTCAGCGTTTGGGCAATGGCCGCGTAATCGTCTTTCAGAAGGCTCTTTTTCACTTTATCGCCAAGTTCCTGCAACAGGGGAAACGACTCTGCGGACTCCTGCTGACTGATTTGTTTTTCGAACGCCTGATTTTTCTCCACCGCCATCTGCGTAATGGCCGTGAGCGTTGGGGTTAGCGGTAACCGCTGTATTATCCAGCGGAGCTATTGGGTCGAACTGAATTTTTTCCGGCTCGATCTCGTCACTGACGGTAGGCTTCTTCTTCCGGGAATAAAAAGCCCTGCAACGCCTGAGCGGTGCTTTTGGGTTCGTCTTCAACTTGCTCAGCCCGGTAGTCGTTGCGGCTGAAACCGGCGAACTCCAGCCCCCGGATAATGCTTTGCAGGGTTTCGGTGAATTTGGCGGAAGCCGTCAGCACATACGACACGTTCAGCAGGTCGTTCTGGTGACGCATGACGTAGGGCTGCCGCAACACCCGCCCCAGAATCTGCTCGATATCGACCGCCGACGACCGGTCGGCCAGTGAGCCAGGATGTAGGCAAAGGGGCAATCCCAGCCTTCTTTCAGGGCGTTGACGGTGATGATGTAGCGCACCGGACACGTTGGACTCATCAGGTCAACGTCCTTGAGTTCGTTGATACTGGCGGTCTTGATCTTGATCTGCGCTTCCGGAATTTTCAGTTTCAGAGTTGCTGTTTCAGCTTCTCGAAGGTGGTATTGTCGTCGTTCGTTTTGGGCTGGGCCTGAAACAGCACGATGGGCCGGATGTACCGCCCGCCCGCTTTCTGCTCGGCTTTGGCCAGCTGCTCCAGTTGCCGTTGCAGGTTCAGGGCACTCTCCACCACTGCGATTTTTCCTTGTGGTTGTAGGCAATGACCGGCAGCTTCACCATGTGCTCTTTTTTCAGCTCGATGGCTGGTACGAAGCTGACGATGTTGGCGTTTTTCTTGGGCGTTGCCGTCAGGTCGAGCACAAACGACGGGTTCAGGTTGCGGAGCATCTCCACGCTCAGATCGCTTTCGGCATTGTGGCTTTCATCGACCACCACCACCGGGGTCAGGCTGCGAATCACATTGATGAGGGCCGTCTGGTCGGTGTCGGCCAGTACGTGGTCGTTGGTATCCGACTGCCTGGCGAAGGTGGCCAATGCGCCGTTTTCCTCGAATATTTTCCGGTCTTCTTTTTTGGTGGCCCGCAAACTACCGAAGCTCAGCACGAAAATGCTCAGCTGCTGCTGCACCACTGCCGGACTGAAATTGGCACCCTGCAACAGGTCTTTTTTCTGATAAACGGCCACCCGGTGATTGAACAGGCTGTTGAGTTTCTGCCGGTAGGGATGGGCCGGATTGGTCAGGTTGCGCACCGTCTGGTCGAGCAGGTTGCTCCAGGGCACCAGCCAGACCACCGCTTTGGGCCGCTCGGTGGCAAAAGCATCGAACAGGGTGTGCAGGGCGTTTACGGCAATGAACGTTTTGCCGCCCGCCGTGGGCACTTTTATGCAGACGTGCGGAGTGCCGGGCACGTTGTTCTGGTAGGGCCGCATACCGGTATTGTTCAGCGGGTCGTAGTCGCCCACTTCGTCGCGCCAGTAGTGGTTGTAGGCCAGGTCGTAGCGGTGCGTGTGCTGCACGTACTGCAAGTAGCGGTCGAGGTCGCGGAGAACGCCCGCCTGATAGGGTTTCAGTTCCATTTAAAAGCGGGAGATATCGCGGGGAATTTTCTTAAAGATGATCCGGCGCTGCTGAAGCCATTCGCGGGCAATCAGGCAGTTGTCGGCATAGATGACGTACTGTTCGGCGGGGGTTCGAATGGTCGACAGAAAGTCGTAATCCAGCGTGGTGAGCTGGTTCGGCTCGTAGTAGAAATAGTAGGCTGTGTCGAACAGTTTACCCAGAAAATGGGGTTCTGGCTGGTCTGCTGTATCGGGCGTTGGGAGCGGTGACCGCGTTTCGGAATACCAGACGTACTCCCGGATACGGGCCAGCGGAAGGTCTTCGTTGAGCAGGTTATCTTCCGTAAACAGGGCCGGGCCGAGTTCGTAGTACGCAAAGCTCCCGCCGGTTCCTTCTTTGGTGCCGTAGCCATCAATAACCCGCCGAACCCGCTCGGCCGTGATGGTTTCGGCATAGTCCTCCATCTCCACCAGAATAAATTGCCGGTTACCACCGTCCTGTTTGTTCAGGTTCAGCACCGCATGGGCTGTCGTGCCGGAACCGGCGAAGGAGTCAAGAATGATGTCGTCTGGGCTAGTGGCAGTTGAAGAATACGCTTCAATTAATTGAGTTGGTTTAGGTGTGTCGAAATGTCTCAATTCATGAAATACTTAGCAATGAATTGACTTCTTTTTTTGCTTCTTGCGTATGTCCCACCTCGTTGTATAGCCAAATTGTTTGCGGGACAATCCCTCTGCTTAACTTCAGATAAGAAACCGTTTTAGTGCGTAGAGTCATTACCTTCTTTTCCCCACCAAACTACGATTATCTTTACTCAAGTTCGCTCAAGTTTTTCTTCTGAAACGTCGCCAATATGTTCCCTTTAGGTGGACCGTCAATAATTCTACCTGAAGGCGTATTGATTTCGATATATTCCCAAGCACTGTAGAAGTTCCTTGCTGATAAGTCGCTTGGTTTCCAAAGTCCTCTTGAGGTCATTATCAGGGTTTTTGTATCGAGCTTATCTTGTTCCTCTGAGCGATTCAATATATTAATCTGCCAAATCTCTTTGCATTTTTGCGTAATCAACTAACAATGAATCATGATTTGCAGAAAAGTATTTTGCAGAGTTTTTCGGTGACTATAATTCTTCTGCCAGATGATATTGTGCTGACAAAATTCGTGTGCCCACAAATCTCATCCATTACCAGTTTCAAATTGGCCTGCTCGTTATCGTCAATGGAAACGAAGATGGCTCCATCATCAGCTAACAACCTGTGCAACAGAACTAATCGCGGGTACATCATGCACAGCCATTTATCGTGGCGGCTGAGGTCTTCGCTTTCCTTGCCTACTACTTTACCCAGCCAGCGTTTGATTTTAGGGTCGTTGACATTGTCGTTGTAGACCCAGTTTTCGTTGCCGGTGTTGTAGGGCGGGTCGATGTAGATGCACTTGATGCGGCCTTCGTAGTACGGCAGGAGGGCTTTCAGGGCTTCCAGATTATCGCCGTGAATGATGCGGTTTGAGCGGTCCGGCGTATTCGGTATCCGCTTCGCCGAAGGTGTATTGCTGTTCGAGTACCCGAAACGGTACGTCGTTGTGATGGTTAACTACTTTATCTTTCCCAATCCAGGTCAGTGTGGGCATTATGAGCGTCGGGTATATTGTTGAAACCCCGAGGCTCGGTAGGGGGCAAAAAAAACAGGGCGGCCTCCGCTGCTATTGCACTCAGCCTGCGGCATCCCCATGCCTTGAGAAGAATACAAAACAGCAAGAGGACACGCCCTTTCGAGCGCGTCCTGCTACACTGCTTCTTCCTCTCATGCAAAAATTGGCGGATTTTCAGGCTGAGGAAACGGTTAGCAACGCTAAATCTTTATGGTATACCGGGTTATCTTTTTATCGTCGTTATTGGGTTGATTTTAGTCGGCAAGTTAGCCTGATAAACGTAGAGACGCAATACGTTGCGTCTCCATATGCGTCAGCCCCCTTGCGTCAGCAATACCCCGGTCGTTGATTTTTGGGTTGCCATTGTATATTGCTGACGCGCATGAGACGCAAGGTATTGCGTCTCTACAGGCCGTTCCAAATCGTAGAGACGCAATACCTTGCGTCTTATGCGCGTCAGCTTAGGAACAAATTTAAAACCAACACCTATTGATGAAGACGAACTGTACAATCGTAAATTCCGCATTGCATCTGCCCGGCTAGCTGAATATGACTACGGGTCGAACGGTATGTATTTCATCACCATCTGTACGCAGTTTCGGGAATCGTACTTCGGTGATATCGTTACGCAGGACGAAGCAATCATCTTGCAGCCGTCGATACTGGGGCAGGTCGTTATAGATTGCTGGCTGGCCATACCGACGTTTTTTCCGTTTGTCGTGCTGGACGCTTTTCAGCTAATGCCCGATCATGTGCACGGAATAATCTGGATTTGTAAGCCCGAGGAAGAAGGGCAGCATTGGCAACCGAACCGGTTTGGCCCGCAACGGCAGAACCTGGCTTCCATTATTCGTGGATTTAAATCGGGTGTAAAAAAATATGCCACCATGAACCAGGTCGATTTCATCTGGCAGCCCCGCTATTACGACCGCGTTATCCGCAGTGGTAGCGAACTGGATCCGCATTCGTACGTATATCGATGACAATCCGGCAAAATGGGTGGTAGACCAGAACAATCCCGAGAACCTGTACCGGTAAAAACGTAGAGACCGGTACGCCGGTCTCTACAGGGGGTAAATAGAACGGGTTACCCGCTTTGCCTGTAAACCTATTTTAAAACCCTCATGCAGGCAATCACCGAAACTGGCCAAACTAAGCCAGCTACTTTTACCGACAGCAAATACCTGGTCACGCTCGTCTTTGTCACCTCACTATTTATGTTCTGGGGCATTGCCATTACGATGGGCGACGTCCTGAATAAGCACTTTCAAAATGTGCTGAGCCTGAGCAAAACGCAGTCGGCCTTTGTTCAGTTTGCCATTTTCGGGGCCTATTTTGTGATGGGGATTCCGGCCGGGCTGTTCATGAAGCGGTTTGGCTACAAAAACGGCGTACTGCTGGGTCTTTCGCTGTTCGCCACGGGCGCGTTTCTGTTTGTGCCAGCGGCAGCCGCGGCTTCCTTCACGTATTTTGGTATTGCGCTGTTCATTCTGGGCTGCGGTCTGTCTACCCTCGAAACGGTCGCCCACCCCTTTGTAGCCTCCCTCGGCGACCAGCGCACCAGCGACCAGCGGATTAACTTTGCCCAGGCCTTCAATGCGCTGGGCGCCATTATCGGGCCCGCCATCGGTTCTTATTTCCTGCTTAGTAACGACACCCAGGGCAGTACGGATTTAACCTCCGTCAAGATGCTCTACATTGCCATCGGCAGCGTAATCGCTACCATTGCCATCCTTTTTTCCTTCGTTAAAGTACCCGCCCTGACAGACCCGCACGCCGAGGTAGCCAACCCCGATGCCGCCAATGTGGATGTGGCCCCCGGCAAAACGCTGTTTCAGCACAAACACTTCATCTGGGCCGTTATTGCGCAGTTTTTCAACGTAGCCGCGCAGGGGGGAACCTGGGCCTTTTTCATCAACTACGGCCACGAAAAAATGGGCTTTTCCGATGCAGTAGCGGGCAAATACCTGGTGCTGTTTATGGCGCTGATGCTGGCCGGACGGTTTGTGGGTACGTTCCTGATGCGGGTCATTGCGCCCCACACGCTGCTGGCCATCTTTGCGGCCTGTAACATACTCATGTGCCTGATCATCGCCCAGAGCTTTGGGTGGCCGTCGTTCATTGCCCTGTTGATGCTCAATTTCTTCTTCAGCATCATGTTCCCCACCATTTTCAGTCTGGGGCTTAAAAATCTGGGGGCGCACACGCAGCAGGCATCGTCGTTTATTTCGATGGGCGTAGTGGGCGGGGCCGTTTTCCCCTTCCTGATGGGTCTGGTAGCCGAGACTAACGTGGCCCATGCGTACTACCTGCCCATTATCTGCTACGCGGTCATCTTCCTGTTCGGAGCGAAGTTCTATAAAGTGAAGTAAGGGCTCGAAAATCGTTTCGGCTATTGTCTGTCCTTTCGTACAAGCAGTGGTGAAGCAGAAACAGCCGGAAAAATAACCGCAAAAGGGTAAGGAAGAGCCGCGAATGACTCCTTCTTCCAAAGCCGTGTTTACTACTTCCGGCTACGCCTTTTTCACCCAAACGATGCTCGCCACTCTGGCAGACACCTGTTCTATTTTATGACTACCGTACTGGATTCTTTTTCATTAGCGGGCAAAAAAGCCCTTGTTACCGGCTGCAAGCGGGGAATTGGTAAAGCCATGGCCGAAGCATTGGCCGAAGCCGGTGCCGATATCATCGGGGTATCGGCCAATCTGGAGCTGGAGGGCAGTGCCGTGTCCAAATCCGTTACGGCGCTGGGCCGTAGCTTTCACGCCTATCAGGCCGATTTCAGCAACCGGGAGTCGCTGTACCAGTTTATTGCCCAGTTAAAGCAGGACCATCCGGTCATTGATATTCTGGTGAACAATGCCGGTACGATTCTGCGCAAACCAGCCGCCGAACACCCGGACGAATACTGGGATGAAGTGATCATGGTGAATCAGACCGCGCCGTTCATTCTTACCCGCGAAATTGGTAAAGGTATGGTGGAGCGGGGCAGTGGCCGGGTTATTTTCACCGCGTCGCTGCTCACCTTCCAGGGGGGTATCAACGTGCCGGGCTATGCCGCCAGCAAAGGAGCCATCGGTAGTATCGTGAAAGCATTCGCCAATGAGTGGGCGGGCAAAGGGGTCAACGTCAATGCCATTGCTCCCGGTTATATTTCGACCGATAACACGGAAGCCCTGCGGGCCGATCAGGCGCGGAGTGAGTCGATCCTGAGCCGGATACCGGCAGCCCGCTGGGGGGAACCCGACGATTTCAAAGGGCCGGTTGTGTTCCTGGCCTCAACCGCAGCCAGCTACGTGCACGGCACCATTCTGACGGTAGACGGTGGCTGGATGGGCCGGTAGAAACCATCCTGCTGGCAGACCTTTTTCTATAAAACCGGGGGGTAAAACGGCGGATAAAAGCGCCGTTTTACCCCCCGGCCCTTTAGTAGTTCATGCCTTCATTGTAGGTAAAAAGCGGGTAAGCAGCGCCTTCCAGATACCCCGGCACGTCTTCCTTCTGCTGCTGGGCCGCTGCTTCGGAGATGGGTGTGGTAAAGGGCATTTTACCCGTTGGTTTAAACTTGCCCGTTACGATATCCAGCAACGCATCGGGCGTAGTACCAAACGTGGCCAGAATTCCTTTGACGTTCTTCTTCTGTGTATCGGCGTAAATTTCGTCAATCACCCAGGGGCTCGTGTAATTGATGGCCAGGAGAGTTGGTTTCTTCGCCATCAGCGTATTGATGTAGTTAACATCAACGCCGTTTTTTGACAGCGACAGGGGCAGTGGTGAGCCATCGGAACCAAACAGCGACCGACCCGAAGGCCGGAGCCACAGCAGTATCACGTCGGCCTCTTCGGGGGTTTTAACGAACGTGACCGGGTATTTACCATCGTTGGTCGTGTACTACGTCACCGGGGCCGGTCTCCGCCCCTACCCGTTTCTGGTAGGTTTCAAAGTAGACTTTCGTGGCGGCTTTCAGCGGCAGCGTTTTAGCCTCGTTGCGCAACAGCACGATGGATTTGCGCAGGGCCAGGTCGGCGCGGGCCTGAAAGTTGGCACTACCCACTATTCGCTCGGCGGCAGCCTCATCCACGTACGGGTTTTCGAACAGGCCCAGGTTGAATTTCTCCTCCAGCAACCGCAGCACCGAGTCGTCAATCAGCTTTATATCGACCATTCCCTTTTTAACCGTTTCGAGCAGAATGGCAGGATCAGCGGTGCCGGAATACAGGTTGACCCCCGCTTCCAGGGTACGTTTGTAGCGTTCCGGCACCGTCATATTTTCGGCACCCCAGGGCATCATTTCAATGGGGCCGGTGTCGGAGTTGATAATGCCTTTGAAACCCAGTTTAACCCGCAGCAAATCGTGGATTACGGCCCGGTTGTAGGCGTAGGCGATGGGTTCGTACGCCGTGCCGACAGGCATGGAATAGTACGGCATAATGGCCGAGGTGCCCGCTTTGATGGCGGCTTTGAACGGAATCAGGTTATTTTCGAACATCTTTCCGGGAAACACCTCCTCCTTGCCCCACTCAAAGTGCGGGTCCTGCCCTTCTTTTCCGGCCCCACCGCCGGGAAAATGTTTGGTCGTCATGGCTACGGATGTTGGGCTCAGGGTCGTACCCTGAAACCCTAGCACTACTTCCGTAATCATCTTCGCTACCCAGTCGGCATTCTCGCCAAACGTCCCGTCGATGCGCTGCCAGCGGGGTTCGGTGGATAAATCGGCCATGTACATATACCCTTTACGCAGCCCCACGGCGGCCCACTCCTGCCGGGCAATATCGGCAAACTCGCGGGTAAGTTTCAGGTCGCGCATGGCGGATAGACCCAGTTCGCCGGGCCAGACCGAGAAGGCGGTTTTACCCACGCTCGTACCGATGGCGGCCGCGTTGGTGATGTGGTTACGCGGGTTGGACGCCACAATGGCCGGAATACCCAGCCGTTGTTTTTCGCACAATGCCTGTAGTTTGTTGGCCCATTCGGCGGTGGTCCGGGCACTGACGTTGGCCCGAAGAATGAAGTGCCGGAGGTGAAACGCCGTGACGGCTTTCGTGGTCCCGGCCGCATTCATGATGGGTGTAGGCAGCGGTTTTCGGGTAAACATATTCTGGCTGGCCAGCAGGTCATCTTCGTTGAAATCGCTGGTGATGGGGTCCTTGTTCTGGGGTGCCCCAAATGACCAGTCGTTCTTCATTCGGGTGGTGCTGATGAGCATAAAACCCACTTTCTCGCTCCAGCGACATCTGCCCCAGCAAATCCTTGCTGCGCTCTTCCGGCGTTAGTCGCCAGTCTTCGTAGCGGTCAAGTTTGCCGTTCTGATTCAGGTCTTTGAAGGAAAGGCCATTGACCTGAATCAATTTCGCCGACCGGGTACCCAGTACGGGCTGTTTGGGGGCTTTGCCGGGTGGCGTTTCGGATAAACGGGCTACGGGTCCCGGAAATGACTTTTTACCCGTGTGGGCGCTCAGGACCAGGGATATAACCAGGCCTGATGCCAGTAAAATAGGCTTCATGGATTAACGGATGCTTAGGGTGGCAGGTATCAGCTCAAACTACCGACATGATGCCGGGAGATGCTGCGTTCAAAAGTATTCTCCATCCGTAAAATACTGTCACCCCGCCGGTTGGAGCCTGCCAACCTCCTGGCCTGCGCTGGCTTACCCCCTCCTTTCTACTCAGTACTTGTACTCCGGCGTTTCTTCCCGGGCTTCCAGGCGAAGCACTTTCTCGTATTTGGCCCGGTCGAAATCTCCTTCGTTGTTGGCGATAAAGATGGTGGCTACCGTGTTGCCAATGATGTTTGTGAGGGAGCGGGCTTCGGACATAAATCGGTCTACGCCCAGCAGCAGGGCCAGCCCTTCTACCGGAATAACCTTAATGGCCGTCAGGGTGCTGGCCAGCACAATAAAGCCGCTACCCGTTACGCCCGCTGCGCCTTTGGAGGTGAGCATCAGGATGCCAATGATGGTTAACTCCTGCCCCAGCGAGAGGTCGACCCCAAACACCTGAGCCAGAAAGATGGTAGCCATCACCAGATAAATGGTGGTACCATCGAGATTGAACGAATACCCCGCCGGAACCACCAACCCCACCACCGACCGGGAGCAGCCCAGCGTTTCGAGTTTATCCATAATCTGCGGCAGGGCCGACTCGGAGGAAGACGTACCCAGTACAATCAGCAGTTCTTCTTTGATGAATTTGAGCACCGCCCACAGACTGATTTTGTAATAACGCAAAATCAGGTTCAGCACCACGAAGATGAACAGCAGCATGGTGGCGTACACGGTAGCCATCAGCTTGGCCAGCGGCACCAGAGTACTCAGGCCGTACTTGCCAATGGTAAAGGCCATGCCGCCAAAAGCACCCAGCGGAGCCAGTATCATCACGACCCCCAGAATGTTGAAGAACACCTTCGAAATCCGCTCGAAAGTCAGAATGAGGGGTCTGCCGGTTTCGCCCATGCGGGCCAGCCCTACCCCAAACAGGATGGAGAAAACCAGTACCTGCAAAATATCGCCCTCGGCAAAGGCTTTGACCGCATTACTGGGCACGATGTGCAGGAAGAACTCCGCCCAATCCATGCTGGCTCCCTGCTCGGTGTATTTACTGATGTCGCCCGTCCCTTTCACGGCTGCCGTCTGCACCCCGTCGCCGGGCCGGATCAGGTTAGCCAGAACAAGCCCGATAGCCAGCGCCCCGGTTGTAACTACCTCAAAATAAAGCAGGGCCTTCCCCCCTACGCGACCCACTTTTTTCAGGTCACCCATGTTACTGATGCCCAGCACAATGGTCAGGAAAATGATGGGGGCAATGACCATCTTGATCAGGTTGATGAAGAGGTCGCCGAGGGGTTTCAGGCTGGCCGCCGTTTCGGGGAAGAAATAGCCGGTGAGGATACCGAGGGTAATGGCAATCAGGACCCGGACGGTCAGGTTGTTCAGAAACTTCATGGAATGAATGATGACCGGGTTGCCGGTGCAGTTATTACTGTATGGTGACCACGTGGCTTTTGATCTCGCGGATACGGTCGTTGAAATTCAGGTTGGGGAAGTCAATATTGGGCACCAGGGTTGCCTGTAAGTAGCCCATAATCAGGTCATCATGCGGAATGCGTTTACCGGTTGCCACGCTGACGTATTTAGAGGTTACCCAGAGCACATTTTTCAGGTGCGTTTTCCCGTCGTCGGTCATGATGTATTCCGTCACGGTGGTATCGTCATTGACGTAAATCAGCCGCGACATAATCCGAACCCATTCACTTACCTGGGCGGGTCGGATGTAGGCAATCTGGTGCTGATACACGACCCAGCTCGTTTTCAGTTCACGAAACATCTGGCCGGGGCTGAAATCATACAGCTTGGCCACCTGATCTTCGCGGGCATTGAAGTAGTAGTCGAAATACTTGGCATTATTGAGGTGCTGCAACGGGTCGCAGTCCTGAAAACGGACAATCATTCTCGACTCTGTTTCGGTCGGATAACTACGGTTGGGGTCACGTTTGAACATACTTCGCTGAATTATACGGCAAGCCACCGGAAGCACGGATTTACTCAACCTGAGTTGATGACGATGCGGACTACGCATTTTGCCGAGTCAAGTATAAACAAAATCGGGCGAATCCACTCCATACGGCTAAATCATAACCCGTTTTCAAACTAATTTTCGCCCTATTTTCGTTAGTACAACTAAACTACCTATTCATTTTAACGGCTAAATACTTATGAAAGTCATGCGTCGGATGTTGCCCATTATTGCCCTGTTTGTTGGATTGACAGCCTTTGTATCGTCCGATGGGTCTGATGCGGTGGTGGGCACCTGGCTGAACGGCACCAAAAAAGGACATGTCCAGATTTATAAGCAGGGGGGTACGTACTTTGGCAAACTGGTGTGGCTGGGGCAACCCAATGACGCGGATACCGGTAAGCCCCGGACAGACGTCAAAAATGAAGACCTATCCAAGCGATCGCGCCCCATGCTCAATATGCCGTTGATGTACAATTTCAGGTACGATGGGGGCAATGTATGGAGCGATGGCAAGATATACAACCCCGAAGACGGCAAGGAATACAACTGTAAAATGACCCTGCAAAACCCCAACACGCTGCTCGTTCGGGGTTACGTGGGTATCTCCCTCTTCGGCAAAACGCAAATCTGGACGCGGGTGAAGTAACTGTTCGCCGTTCGTAGTCACGGCTGGCGCATAACGATGAACTGGCAAACGTAACACACCTCAAACTTCTATGCACACACTCATTATTGGGGCTGGCCCGGCCGGATTGGCCATGGCCGGGCAACTGGCTCACCGGGGGTTGCCGTTTACCGTTCTTGAAGCCAGTGAGTACATCGGCTTCAGCTGGCGCAACCATTACGACCGCCTGCACCTGCACACGGTGAAGCAGCACTCGGCCCTGCCGCACCTGCCCTACCCCGACGACTATCCAACCTACGTGACACGCCTGCAACTCGTTGAATACATGGAGCAGTATGCCGAACGGTTTGGCATCAGGCCCCTGTTCAATCAGGCGGTTACCCATATTCAGCAAAACCCGGCCGGATGGAACCTGGCAGGTGCAAACCCAGACCGACACCTTCACGGCCGAACGGGTCATTGTTGCAACCGGCTATAATCGTGTTCCCTACCAGCCGGAGTTACCCGGTTTGCGCAACTTTCGGGGTATTGTCTGGCATAGCCACGAATACCGGAATGGAGCACCGTTTCGCCATGAAAAGGTACTGGTGGTAGGCATGGGCAACACGGGGGCCGAGCTGGCACTGGATTTACTGGAAAATGGTGCCCAACCCTTTATCTCGGTACGGGGGCCTGTCAACATCATCAAGCGGGATGTGTTCGGGCGACCCGCCCAGCCCACGGCCATCTTTTTGAGTAAATTTCCAAACTGGTTTTATGATTTGGTGACGGGAATAGCCCAGAAAATTGACATCGGCGATGTATCGGCCTACGGACTGGGCAAACCCAGGCACCCCCCCTCCTACGACACCCGGCGTGGCAAAATTCCCGTCATCGACGTTGGTACGCTGGCCCAGATAAAGGCGGGCAATATTACCGTGCTGCCCGGCATTGACCGCATCAACGCTAAGACCGTGACTTTCACGGATGGGCGGGAGTTACCCTTTGATGCCATCGTGCTGGCAACGGGCTACCGGCCCGCGCTGGCAGGGGTTTTGGGCCCTGGCCTGGCCGGGAAAGTACTGAACGAGAAAGGATTCCCCACTAGCCGCTGGTTTGACGAAAAAAGCCTGCGGGGTTTATATTTTCTGGGGTATACAACTCCGCTGACGGGCATCATTTATGGCTTGAATGTAGATTCAGACCAGATTGCCCGGCACATCGCAGAAAACAATTTCATAGCCGCTTAGTTATATAACCGTAATCAGGGCGATTACTTAAATCAACCAACGTTATAACCCCTACGACCATGAACGAGACAACAATAAAAGGTGGCTGGAATGAATTGAAAGGCAAAATCAAACAAGCCTACGGCGACCTGACCGACGACGATCTAACCTACGCAGAAGGCAAAGAAGACGAAATGTGGGGCAACCTGCAGCAGAAAACCGGCAAGACCAAAGACGAAATAAACAAGAGTGTTGCCGATTTATAGTAGCACCAGCTACCTACCATAAAAAATGCCGTAACCCCTGGGTTCCGGCATTTTTTATGGAGAAGCGGGTTAAAAAACTCAATCCGAACAGAAACGAGAAGATCGTGAAGAACTTCCCGAATGTGCCCTGCATTTCAACGCACTCACCCAGCCATCAGGGGCACTAAAGGTGACATTATAGTTCGCTGGTGGCATACCGGCTAAGTACTGACCGCTACAGTGGTTTACAATAACGCCAATAAGCGCTTAGCCGCGAAGCGCATCGATAACCCGAATCCGGTAGGTGCTGGTTGGGGAGAGAGCGTTTGGGTGAGCATACAGAATGGAGGACAAAATACGGTTAATTCGCTCGCTGCGTCTCTTCTTCCGAGCCAGTTCGGCGCTGGCGGGTGCCATTGAGTTGCTGATTGCCGAAGGTGTACGTTAGATTCAACATCGCTACACGGGTGTCGAATGTGAATACCCGCCTGGTTGCCACTAGGCGTAAACCGGGAAACTTCTGGTACGATTGATTCAGTCAGGCACTCCAGTCCCTCATGCCCAAACCGGCGATATGATGTCCGTTCTGTGTCCTGTCAATCATACGTTCGATTGCAGGAACTGTCAGAATAAACAGATCGAGTTTCTAGGAATAAAATCTCGATTTTAGCTTTGGTATCGATTGTACGATTTCTTTGACTTCTGAAAACTGGTCGACTGACAAAGCGCGTTTGGGAATTACGTGGGCAGTGCCCTCTGATATCTTCAATAGAATGAAATCAGTCGTTTCCCTGACTTCATAAAGCTTGACATAATCCATACGGGTTGAAAAACTCTCACCAACAAGGCTATAGTCCGTTTTATTGAACGTATACGTTACCGGCTCGGTAATCTGGGCGTTTCGTTTTACCAGGGTTTTGGCCTGGAACCAGGTTGTGATCTCCGGACTGAAGGTGACATATAAACTGAACAGGATAAACAACCAGCTATACCAGGCTGGGTAACGACCGGAGAAAACATCAATGTACACAATCAGGATACTTGCCAGCGTTAACCCTATTCCGATTAATCGATACAATCTCGTGCCAGGGCGACTTATCGAAATGACCAATAACCCGTCAAAAAGCTCTTTCCGGGTGAACTGAAATGTGATTTGAATCACGGATGAATCAGGCGTTTGTATCATGTGAGTAAAAATAACATAACTTACTGATTCTCTTATATTTCCCTGGCAATAACAGGATAATGAGTAGAGAGCCCTCCTGCCAGTGCATTTTCCCGGTACAGGAGATTAAGGTAATCAGCGAGACCAGGTTCGTTTAATTGGCCCGTCGGGTTTCATCGTCCGAACCTGTGCGTCGTTGCCGTTCGCCCTTTAGTTTCTGGTTACCAAAGATGTAGGTTAGGTTCAGCAGGGCTACGCGCGTGTCGAACGTTAGAACGCCGGTCTGGTTGCCATTAGGTGTATTCACACGGGGGCGGAACCGGTTGGTATGCAACACGTCCTGCAGGCTGAACTTAATTTTAAGCGCCGACGACACCACCTTTTGTACGCCCGTATCCAGCGCTCCCAGCCAGGGCGATGCCCAGATGCCATTGACGGCGGGCGTACTAACCCAGCCGTTGAGTTCAGCTGTCCAGCCGTTGCCCAGCGTAAAGGCGTTATTGCCATTTACACGCCCCGCTACGTTCTGAATTTGCAGAACCGTTCCTTCATAGTCATACTGAAAGCGGTTGTAGTATCCCAACACATTGGTTTGCAGTTGCCAGCCTTTCACGACCGTCAGCGGATAGCTCAGGGTCAGCGTATAGCCCTGTGAGTGGCCGAGATTTTCCGTCGTAACGTAAGTCTTATTGCCTTCCAGCGCGTGGATGGTGAAAAACATCAGATCGGATGTATAATTGGCCCCCAGCGACGCAAAGACACCACTTGAAAGGCTTAGTTTGCCTTCCAGCGCGTGCGTAAACTGAGGCTTCAGGTAGGCGTTGCCAATCGAATACGCAAACGGGTCGACATAGCCCCGCGCTGGATTCAGGTTCTGGTAGTTGGGTCGGTCAATACGGTAGCTATACGAGAAAGTTAGTGTCTGGTCAGGTGACAAAGGCCGCGATACAAACAGACTCGGAAACCATTTCAGGTAATCGCGCACCACAACCTGATTCAGCGTGAGATCCGGGGCGTCGATGCGCTTGCCTTCCGAGTGCGTATGCTCCGTCCGCAAACCTGCCTGCACGTTCGTGGTTCCCCACTTGCCCGAAACGCTGGCGTAGGCCGCATTAATCCGTTCAGTGTACTGAAAATGATTCGACAGCATTGGATCGACCACTAGTGCGCCGGACGGTCCGCTGCTCAGGTGCAGGTCATTATCTGTTTTTACGGACGCACTTTTCAAACCCGTTTCCATCTTCCATCCGTTCGACAGTGGTCGGTTGTAGTCGATTTTTACCGTGCGGATGTCGATAGTTGAGGGCTGTGTAATCAGCAGACCAGCCACAGGTTGACTGACGTCGCCAATCGCGATGAGTGTTTCCGTGAGTAGGCTATTACTATACCGACGACTAAAATGGCCACCATCGAAATCGGCAGTCAACTGGCCGAATCCACGGCGGCCGTTTTTCTCCCCGAACGAATGCTGTACATTCAGGTTGATGAGTTGGTTTTGTGAAACGGTCGTGTAGGTCTTCTTAGTTGATGTTTGCAGATACACCGGGCCGCCTTCACTCCGGCGGAAAGTAGCACCCGCGGGGCCGGTTTCGCGGTGATCGCTCCAGAAACCCGTCCAGACGACGCCGATAGTTGTTTTTTTTGAGGGCGAAAAATCCAGTCCGGCTTTGGCGTTCTGGCCCACATCACGAAATGTCAGGTACGTGGTTTGGTTGACAATGTTCCGCCGGGAGGCATCGGATGAACTGGGGTCGGGCTGGTTGCGGTTGAGCAAAAAATCCCAGTAGTTGCCGCCCCGGTTCAGGCTGTAATTGCCGAACAGGTTCAGCTTCGACGTGCGGTGATTTAGTTGCAGACTGCCCCGTTCCCGATCAAATCGTCCCGATCCGCCCGCTATGGATGCCGTGCCGTTGGTGCCGACGTTACTGTTTTTCTTGAGCCGAATATTAATAATGCCCGAATTGCCAGCCGCATCGTATCTGGCCGATGGATTTGTAATCAACTCTATCGTCTCAATGTTATCGCTCGACATAGACCGTAGCATCGCAATTACATCCTGTGAGGAGAGATAGGTTTGCTTCCCATCAATTTGAACAATAACCCCGTCTTTCCCCCGCAGTTGCAGTCGCTCGTTCTGATAATCGACCGTAACACCCGGCGACTTTTCGAGTACTTCCAACGCCGTGCTACCGCTGCCCACGATGCTGTTTGCTACGTTGACCACCATCCGGTCGAGTTGCTGCTCCACAAACGGTTTTTTGGCCGTTACCTGCACTTCGGCCAGTTTACCGGTGACTTCGGGTAAAATAAGGGCTGGCACATTGATTGGATGAGTTGTTACATCCAGCACTGTCGAGTGAACTTTCTGGTAGCCAACTGCCGTGGCCCGAACCAGGTATTTTCCAGCGTAGATTTTTTCGAACGCGTAGGCACCCTGCTGGTCACTGGCAGTTCCTTTAGCTACGGTCGAATCGCGGGTATCAAGCAGGGCTACGCTGGCGAAGGGCAGTGGCTTGCCGGCTGCATCCCGGACGGCCCCACTTAACGTAGTCTGAGCCGTGGCTGTTAAGCTAATAAGCAGAAAAAAAATGATGTGGATAGATTTCATGGGATAGTTGTTTGGGGGCGGCTGGATAGACCAATACCGCCGACTGCACGTGGTTGTCTTAGCCTTTCGGGCCGTACGTTGCCATTAATTTGGGCCTCGCCCCTTCAGTCACGTTCATAATCTCATCAAGGGTATAATGAACAGCATTGGGGCGTTGTGGGCGTTTTTTCCCGGCGCGGTGTAGGCGGGGGGAGTTGGGGAGCAGATAGGGTTGTCATGTTAGCTCAGGGGCGTTATTTAGCTACTGGCACTGAATTTTCAGCAATAAGGCTGTCCACCTCCATTGGCGGAGTGGCCATCACGATACGTCCGGCCGTTGGCGACTCAATTCTGAATTCCCGCGTGTGCCGGATGCTGCGGGTACTAACCTCAACCGTATAAGCACCGTACGGTAGGGCCGATACATTGAACCGGGCATAGTAGGTCGGCTTCGTTACATAGTCGTCGTAAACCGTTTTCTGCGCTTCATTCACAATCCGAATACGTACCCCTGTAGACGACTGGTTTTCAAGGCGAATTTTGATGGCTTCTTTGCGGGCATCGGGATAGATGAAAGCGCGGATACTAACGGGTGATTCGGCGAGATAATCACGACCAGCGAAGGTCTGAGCGTAGAGCGAAGGCGAAATCAGGGCTAAACCAGCAAACAGCACGCGGCTGATGAGCGTAATCGGGAGCGGAATTGTGTGTATGGTATTCATGATGTGGATAAAAAAGGTGCCTTGCTTGACTTGGTCGTTAAAAATCAGCTTTCTGCAAACAAACTCCTGTTTGTTGCTTTGGAAGCCAGCCTAATGGAACGCAGGTGATGACCCGTGAAAGCAACGACCTGTCATTCATCGGTTGACTGATACAAACGTACCGGGCCTGAGCTTGGGCTGAAAAGAGGACGGGGCGAGTGGTAGAGAATTTCGCGTGAGCCGTCGAAATTCTGAGCGGAGCGGGTGAACGGTAATCAAATTGATTCACTCAATAAAACGACCATTCACTCAAAAGAAGGGGTCGTTCACACTCGTTGCTGTGCATAACCGTACTCATTGTCAGTATATTTATGAAAATGCCGAACCTATGCGCTGGTATCTATTTTGTTGGTTTTGGCTGATGGGGTTGACCGTGTTGGCGAAGGAGGGTCTGCCGCCGATTATTTTCGATGGGCAGCCTATTACAACGGGGGGCCTCGATATTCGCCCGAATAGCCAATTCTTCCCCGACTCATCATCTGATCCAAATCGCTCCCTGGCCTGGGTACGACAACAGCAATTTTATCCGTTCAAACCCGGCCTGCGCTACCGCTGGGATGTGAGTACGAGTTGGTCCCGGCAACAGGTTTGGTTTCGTTTTTCGATCACCAATATGCATCCAACAGATACTGTGCGCCTGTACGCCCACATGGGAGTTCATGCCGATATTACTCTGTATGAACTAAGCCGGATGGCTCCTCCCAACAGTAGTCAGGCTGGTTTCCTGTGGCGTTGGGATCGCAGTCCGCTTGGACCGTTGGCGTTGCCAGTCATTGTTCCACCCCAAACGACTCGTCAATACTATATCCAGGTGGTTAACTTCGTACGAACGTTTGATGAGCTAAAAATTTCGCTTTTCACCAGCCGAGATTTCGAACTGTGGAATGCCCGTTGGGTTCGGATTGCTGCCCACTTGTTCGGAGCGATGGCTATGATTCTTGGGTGCCTCCTGCTGATGGGCACGTACACACTCTACCAGTATTTCCTGAACCGGGATCGGGCTTTTCTGTATTACGCGCTCTATGCTGGCATAGCGTTCGTATGGGTTGTTAAAATGATGAACAGCCGGTTTGGCCTGGGGCTAATCTCCGCTCGGTATTCATTGTTAAATCATCCTAATCTGCCGTCATTGTCGTTTAGTATCGGCATTTTCTATGCCTTGTTTTTGCTGAACATTCTGGACCTACCCGCTCTGCAACCAAAACTCACCCGTTTTATACGTTGGTTAATCGTCGTGTTGGCTGGACAACAGGTTTTGTCCTTAGTGCAGGCATTTGGGGGATGGCTGTTTGCCAACAACCTATATTACCTGTTTCAGGATCTCCCAAACCTTTTAATCGGCGCGTTACTTATCATCGCTACGGCTCGTAGTCGCTCACCCTTGAAGCCGTACTTGCTGACGGGAGGCTTGGCCCTGTACCTTATCACGTTTTTTCCACTCCACGGCTTTTTTCGGTTCTATGGCTTAACTCCGGTCGAAGAAACATTTGCTTATTACCCCCCATTTTTTATGTCGGTCGGTATGGTCATTGACTTATTCTGTTTCGCCTTGGCACTAGCCTATCGAAGCCGGTTAGTTGAAGTGGAGCGGAATCAGATTCAGGAGCGCTACACGCAGGACCTGGAAGGCCAATTAGCCCAGCGGTCTCAGGAAATTGAACAGCAAAGCCGCCTGCTGGAAGCCCAGCACATCCTCCAGCTTGAAACCGAGTTCGAGCAGAAACTGGCTGACACGGAGATGACGGCCCTACGCGCCCAGATGAATCCGCACTTCATCTTCAACTGTCTCAACTCAATCAAACTCTACACCCTCGATAACGACGCCGACCGGGCCTCCGATTACCTAACCAAGTTTTCCCGACTGATTCGCTTAGTGCTGGAAAACTCCCGCTCGGAGATGGTACCACTGCAAAACGAACTGGAAGCCCTGCAACTCTATATAGAACTGGAAGCCATGCGATTCAAACAGAAGGTGCAGTTCAGCATTAACGTAGCGTCGGAAATCGACCAGCGGTATATCTGCATTCCGCCCCTTTTGTTGCAGCCTTACGTGGAAAATGCCATCTGGCACGGGCTAATGCACAAGTCCGAAGGCGGCACGGTCGCGGTGGAGGTAAGTCATCCCCAGGATAATTTGCTGCACATAGAGATCACCGATGATGGTGTGGGCCGGGAGCGGGCAGCAGAGTTAAAAAGCAAGTCGGCGGGTCGGCACAAGTCATTCGGGATGCAGGTAACGGCCGACCGAATCCGGATGATTAACCAGTTGTATAACATCCAGACCAAAACCCAGATCGTGGATTTGGTGGACAGTTTCGGCGAGCCGTGTGGCACACGGGTAATTTTAGAGATCCCGGTATGAAAGCACGACGATATCATGTGTTTATCGGCCTGTTGTGGCTGCTTTGTCCGCTGGCGTGGGCGCAGGCTCCGCCTGTGTTGCCCGGTAAGCCTGCAGAACCGGTTGTTTCACAACATAACGGGCTGTCGGCCGGGGATTCGTTGGCAACGGACCGGCCAAAGAGACCGGTTCGACAGCTAACGCTCCCGCCCCGTGTTAATAAGAGCCAATCTGATCAATCAGTACGACAACGGATACAGATGCCCAAACGCACTCAGGCTACCATGCCGATTTTGGTGTTTTTTAGTGCCGCCCTGGGTGCTTTATTATTCATGAGTCTGTTTACGGGAGCGCAGTACCTGCTCAATCATGACGCCCCGTATGGATGGTACGCATTCTATTTGATGACAACGGCAATCTGGTTATGGCAGTCAACCACGGTGTGGTTCAATGGTATTCCACCACCACCCGATCTTCCTGTTTTCTTTGCCTGTATGCTACTCCTGGGTTATACCATGATGGTATCATACGTCCGTTTCATAGGCTATCTTCTCGAAGTAGCTCAACAACCCCGTTTAGAACGCTTGATACGCTATTTCCTTAGATTCGCTGCTTTATCCGTACTGGTTTTACTGGCCGAGTTGTTTATCTGGAAGTCTACTTACGTATACCTAACGGTTACCTTTCTTACCTACAGCGGACTCTTGTTCCTGATGACCAACATGTTGCGCAGAAAGCATCCGCTTAAGCGGTATGCGTTGGCAGGTTCAATACTATTGGTGAGCGGAGCTATCACGGCAGCTTTCCTCAACCACATCGGTCCTGAAACGACGGATCAGTTAAGTCAAATGCCGCTGTTTTACTTAGCCGTGAGCCAATTACTCGAAATGCTTTGTTTTTCACTGGCTCTGGGACGACGCTTTCATCTAAACAAAGAAGAAAAAATACAAGCGCAGCAGCAGTTGATCAAACAGTTAGAAGAAAACCAGCAGCTGCAACAAACGCACACCACTGAACTTCAACGCCAACTGGTCCGGCGGGAAACCGAGGTGTTACTTAAAGCGCATGAGCTTGAAGAACAGCGGATTAATCAGCTCCGCTCGGGTTTTGAGCGCCGGAATGCCGAGTGTGAAATGGCCGGGCTACGTCGCAGATGAATCCCCACTTTATCTTCAACTGCCTCAACTCCATCAAGCTGTACGCCACCGAAAACGACGCGGAAAAAGCATCGGAGTACCTCACCAAATTTTCCCGGCTCATTCGGATGGTGCTGGAAAACTCCCGCTCCGAGCGTGTGACGCTGCAAAATGAGTTAACCATGCTGCAACTCTACGCCGATATGGAAATCATGCGCTTCAAGCAGAAGCTCTCGTTTTGCATAGAAATAGACCCCGGTCTTGATGCGGGCTTTGTTGAGATACCGCCCCTACTGTTGCAGCCTTACGTGGAAAACGCCATCTGGCACGGACTGATGCACAAGCCCGAAGGCGGCACCGTGCGCGTCCAGGTCACGTTACCGCAGGACAACCTGCTTCAACTGACCATCACCGACGACGGTGTTGGTCGGGCCAGAGCCGCCGAGCTGAGAAGCAAGTCGGCCAGCCACCGCAAATCGTTTGGTCTGAAAATGACCTCCGAGCGGATCGCTTTAGTCAATCAATTGTACCAGACCCACACGCAGGTACTGATTGAAGACCTCGTTGACACCGATGGCCAGCCCGCCGGAACGGAAGTCGTTTTGCAGATACCCTTATGAAAGCACTGATCATCGACGACGAGCCCGACAATGTCCGGCTGTTGGCCCTGCAACTGGCCCGGCACTGCCCACAAATTGAACTGGTGGGGCAACACACCAACAGTACGGAGGGACTGCGGGCCATTCAAACGCTACAGCCGGGGCTGGTGTTTCTCGATATCGAGATGCCCATCATGAATGGATTTCAACTACTCGAACGCATCGGAGAGATAAATTTTCATCTCGTTTTCGTGACCGCTTATGACCAGTATGCCGTGCGGGCTTTCCGGTTCAGCGCACTCGACTACCTGCTCAAACCCATCGACAGCGTCGACCTGATCGCTACGGTCCGTCGGGCCGAAAGCACTGCCCGCATTCACCCGCAACAATTGGAACTCATGCGGCAGCATTATCCGGCCGGTTCGGCTTTCGGGGGCAATTCGGCCCGGAGTTATTCAACCCGTATGGCGCTGCCCCATGCCACTGGTATGGTCTTCGTGGATACCAAACAGATTATATACTGCGAAGCCGACAGCAACTATACCCGGTTTCACCTGACAGGCGGAGAGATGTATATGGTCTCAAAAACCCTCGGTGACGTGCAGGACGTGCTCGAAACCCGTGAGTTTGTGCGGGTACACCGGCAATTTATAGTCAATCTGGAACACATCCAGAAATTAGTCAAAGGCGAGGGCACGTATCTCCTGTTGACCAACGGCGTCAGCATTCCCGTAGCCCGCCAGCAAAAGGACCGGCTAATGGAGCGGTTCGGGTGGGTATAATCTGCCAGTGGGCGAATCATGGGGCATCTCCAAAAAAGAATGCCGGAACCTGTGGGATTCCGGCATTCTTTTTATGGACAATTGATTACATGGCGGGGGGTGCCCAGCCTTTTTCGTACTCACGGCCCCATAGTTTCATGGCTTCGGCATCCTTAATGTGGCCGTTTTTCGTATCGACCGCAAACGATTTGTTCGTGCGGTACGCGATGTTTGCCAGGTGGCAGAGCAGGGTGCTGGTAGCCCCTTCGTTGATGGGCGATGCCTGTTTGGCTTTCCCCCGGATGGCATCGAAAAAGTTAACGACGTGCCGGGTAGTCATGCCGCCACCACCGCCTAAGGCAGTACCCGCTTCCTCCTCGGTCGATTTACTTTCCTTTATTTTCTTACCCTCCCGGTTAAACAGGGTGTACCCATTCCGGTCGACATAAACGTTGCCTTCGGTGCCGTAAATCAGGGTTCCCCGATCCGAGCCAAAGGTTTTGTAGCCATTGCGGCTGTTACCATCCCACTGAATGATTTTGTTGCCGGGGAACCGGAACGTAGCCTCCATGGTGTCGTACATTTCCCAGCCATCTTCCGCGAAGTACCGTTTGTCGGCTTCGACGCTGACAAATTCAGGGTGTTCGACCTGTAAGGCCCACCGGGCTACATCCAGTTCGTGCGTAGCGTTATTACCCGCTTCGGCGGTTCCGTAGTTCCAGCCGTACCAGTGCCAGTTATAATCCCAGGTTTCGGACGTGTACTCCCGGTGGGGAGCCGGTCCCTGCCACAGTTCCCAGTCCAGTCCATCCGGCACGGGGGTCTTTTTCTGGTGGGGTACTTCCCCCCGCGCACTGGCATAAAACGCCACTGCTTTGAAGGGTTTACCAATAGCTCCGCTGTGAATCTGGTTGATGATATCAATGGATTCCGGCGCCGACCGCTGCTGGTTACCCATCTGAATCACCTTCCCGTATTTCTTCTGCACCTCCACCAGAATTTCGCCTTCGCGGGGGTTGTGGCTGCACGGTTTCTCAACGTATACGTGCTTCCCTCCCTGCGCAGCCATCCAGGTGCCGGGCGCGTGCCAGTGGTCGGGGGTGGCAATGAACAGGGCATCCACATTTTTGTCGGCAATGATTTTGCGGACATCGTTTTCCAGCTTGGGCGTGTAGTCGATGTACTTGGAAAACTTCTTCACGGCGGCTTCGCGCTGTTTTTTCATCACATCGCACATGTACATCAGCTCCACATTGCTGCTTTTCCGGCCAATGGGGTCGTAATACGCGCCCAGCCGCCGACCCAGCCCGATAATGGCCAGATTCAGCCGCTCGTTGGCCCCCATTATTTTGGCGTAGCTTTTTGGCGAGAAGCCCGGTGCCAGACCACCTACGGTAATGCCTGCCGTACCCATAGCCGCTTTTTTTATGAATTCTCTGCGTGAGTTCTCCATGAAGTGTCTACTGATTTTCGCGTTTTACGCGGTACTAACTTTTTCGTTTAGCTGATTTTGTTGCTTCGGTAACGCCCCTGAAATAACCGACCGATTCGGCGATACCGGCCAGCGGGTCTTTCATGTCTTTTTCGTACTCCAGCGCGCAATGCCCATCGTACTTCACTTTTCGCAGCATAGCTACGTACGCGGGTATATCGATGATACCCCGGCCCAACTCGCAGGTTTTTCCCTCTTTTGTGGGGGCTGTTACGTTTTTGAGGTGCATGTCGAAAATACGTTTGCTGTATTTTTCGAGGTCAGCAATGGGGTCGTCGCCGTAGCGTTTATCGTGTCCCATGTCGAAACAAAGGCCCATGCGGGGATCCCGATCCTTCACCGCGTCATACACTGATTTAGCACTGGGATATAGTTCAATATCGGGGCCGTGGTTGTGAATGGCGTAACGCATATCGTACTCCTTCACTTTTTTCTCCACGTAGGGCAACAGTTCCGTATTGGGCACGCCGATTATTAATTTCACCCCCACGCGTTTGGCGTAGTCGAATGCATCGTCAACCGCCTGCTGGGTTTTCATGTAAATGGGTCCCACGCCATAACCCGTCACACCTGACTGCTTCAACTTCTCGTGGAAGGCAGCAATTTCATCGGCGGTGCTCTTCAATGGCAGGTGAAAATCCTTGATGCACAGGTAATGCACATCCACTTTGCGCATCATTTCCAACGCCGGATCCAGCTTGAAATCACGGAAACTATAGCCTGCCAAAGCCAGTTTGAACAGGTCATCACCGGCCGCAAGGTTTTTTTCGGTTACGTTGGCCAGCAGTACGGCCGGGCTTGCAGTGGCCAGGGCAAGACCGCCCCCGGCATTTTTGAGAAATGTTCGTCGTGTCGTCATCTAGTAAATAAAACAAAGTCCTTTTCAGCTTCCACTGGCGGCAGTTCGTTCAGGTAAAGCCCTGTGTGGCCTGCCGGGTTGCTGATACGTCTGACATTTACCCTAAAAGCCATCTTCCAGCCCTTTTCTACTGAAAGCCGAGCTGGTGTCATACCTTCCCGTTTTCCCGTTCTGGCATTAGGTACGTTTCGGCATGTTTCCCGCGGTCTGCAAACGGGTCGGCTTCGGTAGCCCGTTTTCCGCTGACCCCATTCCGTTGAGGTATGCGTCGGTTTTCCCGCCGGGTGGTGCCGAATCCGTCGTCAGTCAGAAAAAAAAGAGCGTGTCAAAGCCGGGTGGAGGGATAGGCACGCTATCAGTTCGTGGGGAGCCGGTTGTATTGTTTCAGGAGTTTACGGATGCTCTCGTGGGGCAGGGCGGGCACGAAATTATCGTTGATACCGGTCATGTCTTTGGCCGCTACCAGCGCATTCAGGATGGCTTCTTCCGTGGCCTGAACCGTGGCGGCAAAGAGCGGGTCTATCTTATCGTTGGTCAGCATCTCAACCGGTTTAGTGGTAGCCTTCCGGTCGAAAGCCCCCGGGTTGGCCGTCGAGAACGCCAGAAAAATATCGCCCGAACTGTTGCCGCCTACCCCGCCCATTTTACCGATACCCAGTGAAACCCGCTGGGCAATGCGTTTCAACTGGTGCGGCAGCAAGGGGGCATCCGTGGCCACGATGGCAATGATGGACCCCCGCTCATCCGACGTTTTTGCTTTCGGTTTGCCGTAGACCGGCTCCCCGTTCATTCGCCAGGGCAGGGTATCGAGCAGCGCCTGCCCCACCGGCACCCCCGCAATGGTCAGCTGCGCCCGGCTGCCAAAATTGGCCTGCACCAGCACGCCAACGGTATAGCCATCCACAACCCGCGATGCCGTCCCGTACCGCCTTTGAATCCCAGACAAATCATGCCCGTTCCACCCCCAACGGCTCCTTCGGCCACCGGTCCGCTTTTAGCCCCGTCGAGTGCCTGCATGGCGTGCTCTTTGGTGACGTGGAACCCGTTGATGTCGTTCAGGGCACCATCGTAGGTTTCGGCCACGAGCGGGTAGGAGAACCAGATGTCCGGTGCCAGCTCCTTGTAGTAGTTGTGGGCTGGCCTCCCACGCAATGGTCGCGTCGCGCACCACACCTACACTGTGCGTATTGGTAATCAGAATGGGCGTTTCCAGGAAACCCGATTCCGTAACCCAGGTGGTTCCCGTCATTTCGCCATTGCCATTCAGCGTGTGCCAGTTGGCAAAAACGGGTCGCAGGTTTTACCCCTCGGCAGAATAGCCGTAACACCCGGTCCGCACCGGTCCTTTGCCCACGGCCAGTTTTCCGCTGCCCGAAATAAGCGTGACCATACCCACCTCCACCCCTTTTACGTCGGTGATGGCATTATAAGCACCGGGCTTTCCGTCGAGCGGAATACCGAGGTCGCGGGCACGGGGTGGCGACTGCGCGTGATTCATCAGCGCAACAGACCCCAGCAGAAGCAGTAATAAACAGCCGGTTCAGATGCATCAGCATTAACTGGTTAACGTGAATTATGGGTAAAACAGACTATACCTTGTTGGGTATCAATTGCCTTTTTGTCATCCCGAACCAGGGGGATGACGAATAATCCGATGAACTCACGCTACATAAGAGCAGCATGGAGTCGATCATTACTCCACCGTTACCGACTTGGCCAGATTACGCGGCTGGTCGACGTTGCGGCCCCGCATCACGGCAATGTAGTACGCCAGCAATTGCAGCGGTATGGCCGAAATCAGCGGCATCAGCATGGGGTGAACGTTCGGAATTTCGATGGTAAAATCAACCATGCCGGGCAAGTCCGTATCGCCTTCGGTGGTGATGGCAATAACGCGGCCTTTGCGGGCTTTTACCTCCTGAATGTTGGATACCACTTTCTCGTACGAACTGTCTTTGGTGGCAATCACCACTACGGGCATATCCTCGTCGATGAGCGCAATGGGACCGTGCTTCATCTCGGCGGCCGGGTATCCTTCGGCGTGGATGTAGCTGATTTCCTTCAGCTTCAGGGCACCTTCCAGCGCTACGGGGAAATTCAACCCCCGACCCAGGTAAATGAAGTTGCGGGCGTAGGTGAAGATGTACGCGATTTCCTTGATTTTATCGGCCGCCTGCAACACCCTTTCTACTTTGGCCGGAATACTTTCCAGTTCCACCAGCAGTTGCCGGAACAGGGACTCCGATATGGTGCCTTTCCGCTGGGCAGCTTCCAGCGCCATGATCGTCAATACCGTTACCTGGGCCGTAAAGGCTTTGGTACTGGCCACCCCAATTTCGGGTCCGGCGTGGGTATAGGCGCCCGCATCCGTGGCCCGGGCAATGGACGAACCCACCACGTTGCAAACCCCGAAAATGGTTGCCCCCTTGGACTTGGCCAGTTCGATAGCGGCCAGGGTATCCGCCGTTTCGCCCGACTGCGAAATGGCAATCACAATGTCGCCCTCTTTAATGATGGGGTTCCGGTACCGAAACTCCGACGCGTATTCCACCTCTACCGGAATCCGGGCCAGTTCTTCAAAGATGTATTCGGCCACCAGCCCGGCGTGCCAGGAGGTACCGCAGCCAATGATAACAATCCGCTCGGACCGGGCCAGTTTGTCCATGTAGTCGCGCAGACCACCCAGTTGCAGGAGGCCCGCATCGGCCTGTACGCGTCCCCGCATCGAGTCGGCAATGGAGCGCGGCTGCTCAAAGATTTCCTTGAGCATAAAATGGTCGTAGCCTCCTTTTTCGATGGCGGCCAGTTCCATTTCAATTTTGTGGACGTACGGGGTTGTCGTTGTATTATCGAGGGTAACGATTTTCAGCGCACCGTCTTTGATAACGGCAATCTCGTAGTCGTTCAGGTAGATAACGTCTTTGGTGTATTCAACAATCGGGGTCGCGTCCGACGCCAGGAAGAATTCATTTTCGTCACCCACCCCAATTACCAGGGGCGACCCTTTGCGGGCAGCAATCAACTGCGTGGTGTCCGTTTCGCTCATGACCACAATGGCGTAAGCACCCACTACTTCCTGCAGGGCCAGCCGCACCGCATCTTCCAGCGTGCCGCCGTTGTTTTCCCAGATATCCTCGATAAACTGACCCAGTACTTCGGTATCCGTTTCGCTGATGAAGGTATGTCCCTTCTTAAGCAACGCCTGTTTTATAGCCGCGTAGTTTTCAATGATGCCATTATGGATGATGGCCAGTTTGCGGTGAAATGAATAATGGGGATGGGCATTCACGTCGTTGGGTTCGCCGTGGGTAGCCCAGCGGGTATGGCCCATACCGATGGTGGAGTGGGTATCTTTCCCGTCAAGTTCCTGCTCCAGCGCAATAACTTTCCCTTTTTTCTTGTATACTTTCAGGCCCTGCCCATTCATCAGAGCGACGCCAGCACTATCATAGCCCCGATATTCGAGCCGCTTCAATCCCTTTATCACGATCGGGCACGCTTCCCGATGGCCCACATACGCTACAATACCACACATAATTACAGTTGTTTTTGGAGTAAACCCATCCGGCTTACCCCCGTTGCCTCCGTTAGTCTGAGCCCGAACAGCTACTGACCTGAACGGCATTACAGGTTGAAACCCGCCCTATCGGCTGGAGTCAGCCGTAAAAAAAGGCAAAAAGCCGGAGATTCCGGCTTTTTGTTGCGTCGATTTGTGCGCCATTGCGCAATGTCAATCGTTTCGGGGCTTATTTAATGACCCTGTCACCAAAAGTAAATATTATCCCAATAGCTGTGTGTACAGGTTAAAGTAGCGGTCCGTTACGTCCTCGTCCTCCACGGTCTCGAATTTATGCTCGGTGAAATCGGTCAGGATAGCGTTCAGGCTCTCACTCGTTTCTTCCTCAGCCCGTACCACCGCATCGGCATAGGTAGAACCGATCCGGATAAATCCTTCAAAGTCAGCCGTTTTCAGCTCCGACAGCATCTCATCATCAATATCCATCATGCGGGCTTTCTCGATGATGTCTCCTTCAAAACGGTGCTCGAAGGAGTTGTTGTAGACCGTAAAGACCGACTTGGTGTCTTTAAACATCGGGTCGTTCTTGTAGGTCGTCTTGAGGTACAGCGGAATCAGGGCCGTCATCCAGTCGTTGCAGTGAACGATGTCGGGTGCCCAGCCTAGTTTCTTCACCGTTTCCAGCACGCCCTTGCAGAAGAAAATAGCCCGTTCGTCGTTATCGGCGTAGAATCGGTTTTCTTTGTCGTGAAAAACGTATTTACGCTGAAAATAATCTTCATTATCAATAAAATACACCTGTAGTTTGGCCGTAGGAATAGACGCTACTTTGATGATTAACGGCTTTTCGTCATCACCCACCGCAATGTTGATGCCTGATAATCGAACCACTTCGTGCAATCGGTTCTTACGCTCGTTGATTAACCCAAAGCGGGGTACCAGGATTCTTATTTCCATCCCCCGCTCCTGCATAGCCTGCGGTAATTTGCGGACGAAGTCAGCGACATCGGACGTTTTCAGGAAAGGGTTGATTTCGCTGGCGACGTAGAGAATGCGTAATTTGCTCATAAATTGGGAAGCGTGTGTTGGCGTTAGTGAACCAAAAAACTTGCAAAATTATACAAATTTTTCCCGTATTTCAATAAGATTTGTGCAAAAAAAGTAATCAGGGACGCCAGGAGCCAAGCAGCGGGTATAACCCGGTTGCTCGTTTTTTTTCCAGTTAGCTTCCCTTCATGTTCACCATCCGAGTATGCTTCAATTTGATACCATTGCGGGATTGCGTCAGCAGCTAAAAAGCATCCGCTCTACCCAATCCATTGGTTTAGTGCCTACTATGGGCGCGCTGCACGAAGGGCACGCCACCCTCCTCGAAACTGCCCGTCAGGAAAATGACGTTGTCGTGAGCAGCATCTTTGTCAACCCAACCCAGTTCAACAATGCTGACGACCTCGCCCGCTACCCGCGTACGCTGGACGCCGATTACAAACTCCTCGAAGCCGCGGGCTGCGACCTGGTTTTTGCCCCCTCCGTGCCTGAAATGTACGCGGACACACCCCGGCTCCGACTGAATTTTGGCGAACTGGAAACTACGATGGAAGGCGCCTTCCGGCCGGGGCATTTTAACGGCGTGGGCATTGTGGTGGCCAAGCTGTTCAACATTGTTCAGCCCGACCGGGCCTACTTCGGACAGAAAGACCTGCAACAGGTAGCCGTAATCCGGCAACTCACCAAAGAACTGAGTTTCCCGGTCGAACTGATTCGGTGCCCCACCGTGCGGGAAGCCGATGGACTGGCCCTGTCGTCGCGCAACCGCAACCTGACCGCTGCCGAGCGGGAACAGGCCACTCTGCTGTTTCGGGCACTGACGCAGGCTCACGAGATGCTGGCCGAAGGGCACAGTGTAGTACAGGCGAAACAGGCCGTACAAACTCTCTTTTACAGCCAGCCGGCCTTTACGCTGGAATATGTGGATGTAGTCAACGCGGATACACTGCAACAGGCCAACGAAACACTGGCTCCGGGGCAGACGGCCATTTGCCTGGCCGCCCATCTGGGAAAGGTACGGCTGATTGATAATCTGGTGTTCTGACCTGTCCGACCGCTTATCCTAAATTTTGTTAAACCGCTGTAAAATCGGTTGATAAAGTGGCGTTTTATCCGTAACTACACGCTTAGTTTTTAGACTTCCCAACTAATTCTATGTTTATTCGAAATAACCCTGTACGAATCGGTACACTGGCCGTTGCGTTGCTGGTCAGTAGCCTGGGCCTTGCCTCCGCTCAGGATAAACCAGCCGCCGTGGCTGTGCCGGACGGTGTTACCAAAGGTGCCTCGGTGGAAGGCATAACGGAATACACGCTCAAAAACGGTCTGAAAGTACTCCTCTTTCCCGATCCCTCCAAGCCCACCATTACCGTTAATATGACGTACCTGGTCGGTTCCCGGCACGAAGGACTGGGCGAAACGGGCATGGCGCACCTGCTGGAGCACATGGTGTTTAAGGGCTCGACCAAGCACCCCAACATTCCGCAGGAGCTGACCACCCACGGTGCCCGGCCCAACGGTACTACCTGGCTCGACCGCACCAATTACTTCGAAACCTTTGCCGCTACCGACGAAAACCTGAACTGGGCACTCGACCTGGAGAGCGACCGGATGGTGAATTCGTTCATCAAAAATGAAGACCTGCAAAGTGAGTTTTCGGTGGTGCGGAACGAGTTCGAAAGTGGCGAAAACAACCCCGGCCGGGTCCTGAATCAGCGCGTGGTCAGTGCGGCTTACATCTGGCACAACTACGGCAACTCAACCATTGGAAACCGCTCCGACATCGAGAAAGTCCCCATCGCCAACCTCCAGGCATTTTACAAGAAATTCTACCAGCCCGACAATTCCGTGCTGGTGGTGGCCGGAAAGATTGACGAAGGCAAAACCCTGAAACTGGTTGAGCAATATTTCGGGGCTATCCCCCGCCCAACGCGGGTATTGCAGCCAACGTACAGCATTGAGCCTACGCAGGACGGTGAGCGGAACGTAACACTCCGGCGCGTGGGCGATACCAAAGTAGTATCGGCCCTGTACCACATCATGCCCGGTTCGCACCCCGATTACCCAGCCATGGATGTCATTACCGAAGTGCTGACCAACGAACCCAGCGGACGGCTGTACAAGGCCCTGATCGAAACCAAGAAAGCCGCGCAGGAATACGGGTACTCGTTCACGACCAAAGACCCCGGCTACGTGTATTTCGCTACCGAATTACTCAAGGAGAAATCGACGGATGTAGCCAAAACCGCTCTGCTCAACACCCTGGATTCGATAGCCGTTGTACCGCCCACAAAGGAAGAAATAGACCGGGCCAAAGCTACCCTGCTCAAAGATGTTGAACTGAGTTTCAAAAGCGCCGAGCGCGTCGGTCTGGCCATGAGCGAATATATCGCCACCGGCGACTGGCGGCTGGGTTTTCTCTACCGCGACGCCCTGGAGAAAGTATCTCCCGCCGATGTGCAGCGCGTAGCTAAATACTACTTCAAGCCCTCAAACCGCACCGTTGGTATCTTTGAGCCAGACCCTACACCCGACCGTGTCGACGTGCCTAACCCGCCCGACATTGCCGCCATGGTAAAGGACTACAAAGGCCGGGCGTTAGTGGCGCAGGGCGAAGCATTCGACCCGTCACCCGCCAACATCGACAGCCGCACCCACCGTACGGAACAGGCTAACACCATCGAACTGGCGCTGCTGCCTAAAACCACCCGGGGCAACGAAGTGAACGCCCGCATGACCCTGCGCTACGGCGACGTGAACAGCCTGAAAAATAAAGGCACCATTGCCGATCTGACGGCCAGTATGCTCGATAAAGGCACCACTACCCGCACCCGGCAACAGTTGAAAGACGAGTTCGACAAACTCAAGGCGCAGGTCAATATTTTTGGCGGGGGCAATCAGGTGAATGCCGTCATCAAAACGACGAAGGAGAACCTGCCCGCCGTGATTAAAATCGTGAGCGACATGCTGAAGAATCCGGCGTTCGATGCCAACGAGTTCGACAAGCTGAAGCAGGAGCAACTGGCGCAGATCGAGTCGCAGCGGTCGGAGCCGCAGGCCATTGCCGGTATGATGTTCCAGCGCACCATGAACCCGTACCCGAAAGACGATGTCCGGTACACCCAAACGCCCGATGAGCAGGTAGCCGCCATCAACGCCACTAAACTGGACGACCTCAAGCAGTTCTATAAGGACTTCTACGGCGCACAAAACGCCACGTTTGCCGCCGTGGGTGACTTCGATGAGGCTGCCGTGAAGAAGGCCGTAACGAGTGAGTTTGGTACCTGGAAAGCGAAGAAACCATTCAGCCGCCTGGTATCGATGTACAACGACGTGAAGCCAAGTCCGCAGTCCATCGAAACCCCCGACAAAGCCAACGCCCTCATGCTGGCGGGGGTGAACATCCCCCTGCGCGACGACGACCCCGATTACCCGGCACTGGTATTGGGCAACTACATGCTGGGCGGTGGCTTCCTGAACTCGCGGCTGGCCACGCGCATTCGGCAGAAGGAAGGCATCAGCTACGGCGTTGGTTCGCAGTTGCAGGCCAACCCGCTCGACAAAACGGGTATGTTCATGACCTACGCCATCTACAACCCCGACAATGCCGAACGGCTGGAAAAAGCCTTCCGGGAAGAGATGGACCGGGCGGTGAAGGATGGGTTTACGGCCGAAGAGATTCAGGCAGCCCGGTCGGGTCTGTTGCAGTCGCGGATGGTATCGCGGGCGCAGGACCCCTCGCTGTCGGGTACGCTCAACAATAACCTGTACCTGAACCGGACGATGAACTGGGATGCCGATTTTGAGAAGAAGATGGAGAGCCTGACCCCCGAACAGGTCAATGCCGCCATGAAAAAGCACATCGACCCCAGCAAGATTTCCATCATCAAAGCCGGGGATTTCGCCAAATCCGCGAAGAAAGCCGCCGATAGCAAGCCCGCTTCGTCGGTGAGTGGCGGAAATGAACCGAAGAAATAAACTCAGCGTTGCCAACGCTGATAAGTACTTCAGAAATAAACGCAACGAGCCAGTCACCTCAAACGGGACTGGCTCGTTGCGTTCAGATGCTTTTGCGGTAGCCACTCATGTACAGTCAGACCACTTTTTCACTTTCTTTACGGCATGACCGTACTAAAAGCAGCCATTATCGGGGGCGGTAACATTGCCGATAAGAATCACATTCCCGCGCTGAAACAACTACCGGAGCAAGTCGACGTCGTAGCCGTTTGCAGCCGCGACCTCGGGAAAGCCCGCACCCTGGCCGATGCCCACGGTATTGCCCACGCCTTCGACAGCACAACCCAACTCTACCAGCAGTGTGCGCCCGATGTGGTCGTTATCTGCACGCCCAACAACCTGCATTATCCGCAGACGATAGAAGCCCTGGAACACAATTGCCACGTCTTCTGCGAAAAGCCCCCCGCGCTGAACGCCGAAAACGCCCGCGCAATGGCCGACCTGGCCGCCCGGAAAGGACGCGTTTTGGCCTACAATTTCCAGCTTCGGCAAACGCCCGAATGGCAGTTGTTCACCCGCTGCAAAGCCGACGGGCTACTCGGCGATATTTACCACATCAAAGCCCATTTTCTGCGTCGGCGGGGTATTCCGGGCTGGGGTTACTTCACCAATAAAACCATGCAGGGCGGTGGTGCATTGATGGACCTCGGCGTTCACGTGCTCGACCTGGCTCTTTGCGCCCTCGATTATCAGGTGCCCGATAACGTGCTGGGCAATACCTACGATTTTATCGGCAAAGCGGGGGGTAAAGGATTGATGGGCGACTGGAATCCGGCCACGTTCGAGGTAGAGGATGCGGCAACGGCGTACCTGTCATTTCCCGGAAAAGCGTCCGTGATGCTATCGGCCTCGTTCGCGCTGAACACGCAGGTCGATAAAGACCGTAATCTGGAACTGTTTGGCAGCAAAGGGGGCGTGAAACTCTTTCCGTTTGCGCTCCACACCGAACTGGCGGGCGAACTGGCCGATGTGCAGTTTCCATACCTGGAAGAGGTGGATATTCAGCTAAAAAACACAGCGGCTTTTCTGGATGCCTGCGCCGGGAAACCGTCCAACGTCTGCACCGCCGAACAGGGTGCCATCCTACAGGAAATTGTCCAGCGAATTTACGAATCGGCCTTGTTGTAGGTATGCCGGATTCAGGGGCTGAACGCCCGTCCACAAATGGACAAATCCCGTACGGATTCGGACATGTTTTCGTGGGGTCAAACCCGCTCCATTGCGCGGACGGGGCTTTTGGGTGGGATGGCACAGTAGTTGACCTTTCACTAAGCACCGGAAGGCCCGCGACGGTTTGTTTATCAACAGGCCGCTGGATAAAGGCACGTTGGATTAAGGGAGATGAAATTTCACAAACCGATTAGCCTGCTATTGCTGCCGCTGCTGTGGGTAGGTGCATCCGCCTGCCAGCCAACCACTGCCGTAACGGATAGGCCAATCAGGGCTGACCGGCTGCGGGAGGACTTTCGTATCCTGCGTAAAACGCTCGAAGAAGCGCATCCGGGTCTGTACTGGTATACCGCTAAAGGGAGGATGGACGCTTATTTCGACAGTACCTACGCCCAACTTAATCAGGATATGTCGGAGGTTGAGTTTTTGACACGGCTGCTGCCCGTTATTGCTCGTATCCGATGCCTGCATACCAGCGTCAGTTTTTCGGATAAACCTGGGCATCAGCCTACCGAATGTCCAGGGTGTTGCCGCTGGCGCTTTATCCGGACAAGGGCAAGGTGTATATCGAGAAAAACTACAGCAACGCCCTGCACGAAGGAAGCCAGCTGCTGGCCATCAATCATCAGCCAATCAATAAACTGACAAACCAGCTTTTACGGGCTATCCCGGCCGATGGGTACAACCAAACGTTTAAAGAGTACCTGCTGACTCACGGCGTTTTTCGGGAGGGATTTGCCTTATTTGTTGGTCAGCCCAGGGAGTTTATTTTGACAGTTCGGGAGCCGACGGTAGAACGGTTCAGTGTACAGTACCGGCCTTGTCGCCGGCAGCTATCAACCCACTGGCCGCAACCCGTTCTGCAAAAGTAGTTGACCTAACCTTTCCGAAAGCCGGAACGGCCTTACTCACCTTACCGACGTTTGAGGTGAACGACAGAGCGTTTCGGGACAGCATCAAGGCCATTTTTCGGACAATTGACCAACGAAATATCCGGACACTGATTATTGACGTACGGGAAACGGCGGGGGCAACAATCAGAACGTAACGGAATTGTTTTCGTACGTAGCAGCGCGGCCCTTCCGGCACCTGAAAAAGACCGAACGGCTGGCTAAACCCATTACGCACGGCACGCACATTAAAAATCAGGCGGCTTTTGCGCGATTAAAAGGCACCCGAACGGCTGCCGGGACCTACGCTATGGATTACCTGTATGCGGGCACCTCGACCCGAAAGCCAGTCAACGAGTATGGTTTTGGGGGTAAGCTCCTTGTGCTGGCCAATGGCGGAACGGTGTCGGCCGCGTCGGAATTTGTGGCGCTGGCTCACGGGAACAAACGGGCCCTGGTCGTAGGCGAGGAAACTGGCGGCTGTTATTATGGAGCCACGGGCGGGCGTTACCTTGCGTTAGTGCTACCCAACAGTCAGTTGCAGGTTCGGATACCGGTCATTCGTATTTTTACCGATGTGCCCGAGGATTACGTCCGGCAACCGAAAGGGCGGGGCGTATTGCCGGACTACGCCGTGCGGCCTACCATCGCAGACAGGCTGGCCCGTGAATGATCCACAGCTGGAAACCGCCCTGCGGCTGGCGAATACGACATTTGCACAAACACCATAATCCTAAACCCGGTAACACTATGTTTCGCAATTATGTACTTATTGCCCTGCGCAACTTCTGGAAGCATAAGCTGTTTTCCTTTATCAATATTGTTGGGCTGGCTACCGGCATGGCCGTTTGTCTGCTGGCGCTGATTCAGGTAAAAGACGCGCTGGAATACGACACCTTTCATCCCCAGGCGGAGCGGACGTACCGCATCATAACCGACGTAACCAGCGCACAGGGCGATGTAACAGCAGTGGCTACTTCTCCGCTGCCCCTGGCCGATGCGCTGGAAAAGCAGTACGGTTTTGTGGAAGTCAACGGCCCGGGTGTACTATAATCTAGGCCGTGAAGTATCCATTGGTCAGAAAACACTGTCAATTAACGGAGCTTTTGCCGATTCCGGTTTCTACCAGGTATTTGGCTACCGGATGCTGGCAGGGCGCCCCGCCGTTGAGCCGTATACAGCGGTACTGTCTCAGGCAGCCGCCGAGCGATTTTTTGGTAAAGCGAACCCCATTGGGCAGACGGTAACCGTACAAAACCAGGGCGATTATACCATTACGGGTGTGCTGGCTACCAACGGGCTAAAGTCGCACCTGCGTTTCGATGTGCTGGCGTCGATGGCATCGGTCCCCTTACTGGAACAAAGCCGAAAACTCAACCCGCATCTGACTGACTGGAAAAGTCACTGGACAACCTCCAACTACACCTACGTTCGGGTGCGGGCGGGCACTCGACCCGAAACGGTTGACAAAGCCCTGGCCACGCTGGCCAAAGCGGGTGTTAAGGCAATGGGGCCCAAAGCGGAGCAGAGCTACACCCTGCGTACGCAGCGCCTGACCCGCATTTCGCCCGCTCGCGAAGACCTGCGCAACAGCACCTGGGAGCCCACGCTGGGCGGATTGCTGGGCGTGGGTGGTATGGCTCTGTTGATTCTGGTACTGGCGGGGTTCAACTACGTCAACCTGACCCTGGCCCGCTCCCTGAGCCGGGCCCGCGAGGTGGGCGTCCGGAAGGTAGCCGGAGCACTGCGGGCCCAGATTGTGGGGCAGTTTACGGTCGAGTCAGTCCTGCTGTCGTTGCTGGCTCTGGGGCTGGCCTACGTCTTTCTGCTGGGCATGGAGCTGCTGCCGCCCATACTGCGCAGTACCCAGTCGGTGCAGCGCAATGAAGCGCTCTGGTTTGCGTTTGTTGGCTTTGCCCTGCTCACGGGCGTTGTGGCGGGGTTAGTGCCTGCCCGTATCCTGTCGGGCTACCAGCCAACCCAGGTGTTACGGGGGCACTTTGGTCCCCGACTGTTTCGGGGAATGGGCTTTCGCAAGGCGCTGATGGTTATGCAGTTTGTGGTATCGCTGGTCTTTATGGTATTTGCGATGGTTATGTACCGGCAGTTTCAGTATATGGCTACGGCCTCGTACGGGTTCGACCGGGAAAACAACCTGTCCATTCCCATACCGGCAACCAACTACCGGTTACTGGCCAGTAAACTCGCGCAGCAAACGGGCGTACAGCGGGTGGCGGCCACCTCCAGTCCGCTGGGGTTTCACGCCGACCAGAATCAGATTTCGATGGACCATTTTCGAAACTACATTCCGGTCAATGCCTTCGCTGTAGACCGGAATTTTGTCGAGAACATGGGACTGACCGTTCTGGCAGGGCAGAATCTACCCGTCTCCGCGTCTGATTCGGCCGGGCGATTTGTCCTGTTAAATGAGAAAGCCGTAGAGCAACTCCGCTTCAAAAGCCCGCAGGCAGCGGTTGGTCAGCTGCTCTGGCTGGCCGATAGTAGCGAAGTGCGGGTGGCGGGTGTCCTCCGGGATTTCAACTACCAGAACCTGTCGCAGCCCCTGCGCCCGTTGCTGTTACACCACCAGCCCAACGCCTTTCGGTTTCTGAATATCAAAATAGACCAGGCAGCACGGGCAGATGTTATTCCGAGGCTTGAAAAGGCCTGGAAGGAACTCAACCCCAACGAACCCTTCACCTACGAATGGACCGATGAGACGCTCTACAACCACCACCTGCACCTCGATGACCTGTCGGTGCTTGGCCTGCTGGTGGGCATGGCGTTGTTGATTGCCTGTCTGGGGTTATTGGGCATGGTTACGTACACTACCGCCACCCGCACTAAAGAAGTGGGCATTCGGAAGGTAATGGGCGCCACGGTCGGGCAGCTGGTAACCCTGCTGTCGCGGGATTTTGTGAAGCTGCTGCTGCTGGCGGGCCTCATTGCCCTGCCACTGGGCTACGCGGCCGGGCGGCTATTCCTGCACGAATTTGCGCACCACATCACAATCGGCATCGGGATTCTGGGCAGTTGCTTTGCCGTTATGCTCCTAGTAGGGGGTCTTACCATTGGCTGGCGAACCTACCGGGCCGCACAAAGCAATCCCGTTAAGAGTTTACGAACAGAATAGTAGTGGGCTGACAGGATATTGTCCAGCGGATTTACGAATTGGCATCGGCAAACTAACGGGCGAATGGCAGAACCAGTCGTTAGAAACCAGCCTTTTAGCTTAATTACAGGTAGGTATTAGGAAACGATTTGTACGTTGCTAGGAGTGATTTTATAACTAACTTTATGTTATTCGATTAATGTTATAATCTCTTGTTATTTCATGCAGATTTTAACTTTGATTAGGGTGTGTGGACAATCAGAGTAATAAGATCATTGCCGAGGCTAAATAAATAAACCCCGCAAAGCTGGTAGCGGTCTTTTCGTAGCGCGTAGCTACCCGCCGATACTGCTTCAACTTGTTAAAATAACGCTCCACTTTGTTGCGGTCTTTGTACAAATTTTCATCAATAGAGCGTGATATCAAGCGACTCTTTTTGGCTGGAATTACCACCTCAACCTCGGCATCAACCAACAAATCAATCAGCCCATCGGCATCATAACCGCGATCAGCAAGAACAGCATTCGGTTCATAATCAAGCAGTAAAGCCTCGGCCTGAGTAATATCGGCGCGTTGGCCAACCGTTAAAATAATTCGCAATGGATTACCCAAAGCATCAACAGCCGCGTGAATTTTGGTGCTCCAGCCGCCAACCGATTGACCTAGACACTCGCTGGCAGGATCATTTTTTTTTGACCCGATGCGTGTTGATGCGCCCGCACGATGGTCGAATCAATCATTAGCCAATCGAAGTCAGGTTCTTGCAAACTCTCGAAAACCTGTTGCCAAATACCAGCTTTGGCCCACCGTCTAAATCGTCGGTAGGCCGAGTTCCAAGGCCCGAAGCGTTCGGGCAAATCGCGCCAGGGTGCTCCACTACGAGCAATCCAAAGCACAGCATTGATAAACAGGCGATTATCATTGCCGCTTCGTCCCACATCACCTGCCTTCCCGGGCAACAATCCACTAATTTTAGCCCATTGCTGGTCGGTAATTTCGTAACGTCTCATTGGCCAAAGTTGCAAACTTGTCTTTTCTTTACCTAATTGTCCACACGCTCTAATGCAAAACAATAGCTTATGAAAGTTAAACTATGTCTGCTTTTCTTAATCAGCTGTTCCCTTTGCATAGCACAATCTTGTAAAGGAACTTACACGATTCAAAGAGAGAAGAATGCCTTTGCTAATGGAAGTATGATTAGTGGCTCTGTGGTTGAATTTGCTACTAATCAACCACTCAAAGTGGCCGTTATTGAGATCGATACGACTTTGGTTTACACTGATACATCAGGGCATTTTCGCTATGAACTGTCTGCTGGAAAACATCGAATACAAGCGGGATTTATCGGCTACTACCTGATTAATGTGGGTAAAATCAGTATACAGAAGGGCGAACTAATCAACATTTCATTTCGAGTTAAGGATGATACTACACCTTTAATAGACTAGGCATCGAGGTTGTTGCATAAGTGAACATTATGTAAAGAGGAGTCTGCGTCGCAGACACTTACTAGTATACTATTGCGGGGGATGCCCAGTCTTCATGATGAGCGATGGCCGAAAAAGTATTCCTTAAGACACAAGATTGCAAGCCCAAACATCACAACTGTGCCGATCAGGTGTGCAACATCTCCCCCTCGAATGTTCTCAAAAATGGGACGACCTAGCAGGCTTGAAAGGTTGAAGCCTCCAAGAACTGTAAACACGAAGAACAGAAGAAGAGACCTGCGTCGATTTTTCATAGTTTTTGGTGTATTAGGGCCGCACTGATAAGTGCTAATAAGGGCTATTTACCAACACTCTTTGCAAACTCTTTAGGCTACGGTGATTCTTATTGTACAATCAGGCTTATGTTAATAAGTATTGAAGCCACAAGGTAGAACCTACGTAAAGGATTTTCCCGGCCCGGTGCTACGACATAAAAACACGACCGCATTTTTGAATGTCTGCGCCAGGAAACCCTCCAATGTCTGCACCGCCGAACAGGGGGCTATCCTAAAGGACATTGTCCAGCGCAATTACGAATCAGCAGAGACAAAATGGCGAGGAAATCGGCCGGCAGAATCCGTCGTTTGGCAACAGACTAACGGGCAGGAATACGACTAAGGAACTAGTGAATGTCTAACACTTTTGGGAGTGTAGTTTAACGAGAATCATGAGATCTTGTCGTTGATTATGAGTCGATTAAGCACCATAGACATGGACTGTTTGTAGTAAAGTGTTTTATTCACCAGTGGGTGCTCCTGGTACATTTTTCTACAAACAGTCGACCTCCACGCGGTCAACTGCAATAGACGCTACCGGATATTGCCCCCCGGATTAAGACCACTGGGAACACGAGCCGGAATATACTTGTCAAAAGTAGGGTCAGTCAGGGCGTTCAGGAACGAAATGAGCTGCTCCTGCTCCGTAGTGCCCAAAGCGATTCGCTGTATTTTTGGGTCTAACTGCGATACCGACACATGCGGATTTTGTGAAATGGGTTCGCCTATATCATCGTAAAACTTCATCACCTGCTTTAAGGTCTGAAAGACCCCGTTGTGCATGTAGGGGGCCGTCAGCCCAACATTTCTCAGCGAGGGGGTTCGGAATGCATAGGTACCACCTGCGCCCGCATCAGAACTGGCAAGCTGGGTATTGTCGGGCACCGACAGCACATGCAACTGGTAGTCGGAAAACATGGGGCCCGAATGGCAAATGGGACAGCCTTCGTCCTTAAATAATTGCATTCCCTTTATTTGTCCTTCAGTAAGTGCCGTTTTGTTGCCCTTCTGGTAGTAGTCGAAGGGCGCATTCATGGCCACCAGGGTTCGTTCGAAGGCCGCAATAGCCTGGCTGATGGTAGCCGACGTAATAGCCTGGCTGCCAAACGCAGTTTGAAAAAGTTGTCGGTACTCAGCGATTTTTGTCAAACGAGCCACCAGCGTATCTAACGTAACGGCTTCGCTGTAGGCATGGCCGCGCATCTCCTCAAAGGTCATCAGCGGGTGGGTCACCTGATGTTCGAGGCTTTGCGTACGCGAATCCCAGAACATTGGCGCAGTTGACGGCACATACTTCCCGCTGACATCCATGCCATTAAAGGCCGCATTGAGTATAGTCTGGGTATTTCGCCTGGTAACCGTCACATCGTTTGGCCGCAGAAACCGGCGGTTTAGCCCGTAGCCAACAGCATTGGGACCCAGCGAAAGGTCCAGACCATCGGTATAAGCGTTGTTGGGGTGATGGCAGGTAGCACAGGCTACGTCTTTACCACCCGACAGGATGGGGTCCCAAAACAGCGCCTGTCCCAGTGCCGCCGTATCATTAGTGATTGGATTACCAATCGCAGGGCTAACCCCACCGGGTTGGACCGGTTGGCTTACTGCTGGAGTAATGTTGGTATTCCCATCGTCTTTTGTACACGCTTCGATAACGAGGGTGAAGAAAATCAGTATCGTGAGCAAAGTGAATAGATTTTTGCGCATACTACGGAAGGTACATTAAAATTGTCCGTTGAAAAAACATACTTTTTCAACGGACAATTTTAATGATTGTGTATAGGTCTGTATAGGCTGGATAATCAACCGTGTGTCAACGCATTACGTAGTCCGCTCCGTCTTGAAAACAGGAGGTCGTTGTAGCGTATTTCCAGGGTGATACTGCGCTTCCACCGGAGCCAGTCTCTCCGCCAGCCGATAGCCCCTTCCATCTGTGGCTGAAATTCCAGAACAACCTGCCGTTTCAATTTATAACAGATGGTTGGGTGTCTTACAGTAGTATGGATGAGTCCTGTTTTCATAACTGATACGTAGACATTGCCTGATGGTTTACCGGTGGACGCATGACAACGTAAGAAAAGGAGCGCTCAACGTCTCTTCCTTACACCTTCGGTTCCCAGCCTTTTTCGTAGGTGCGGCTCCACAGTTTCTGCGCGTCACTGTCGCCGATGATGTGCCCGTTTTTAGGGTCGATAGCCAGCCCGCGACCGGTGCGCCAGGCAATGTTGCCCAGTTGCATCGCCACTACACTTTTGTAGCCGGTCTCTACGTCGCAGTTCGGTCGGCGGTTGTTCCGGATGGCGTCCAGAAAATCCATGACGTGTAAGTTGTCCATCCCCAGGCTCGGGCTGGCCGTGTTGCGGCCCTGCACATCCCCTTCGTCTACCGACTTCACTTCTTTTATCCGTTTGCCATCCAGGTCGTACACCGTATAGTTATCACCCCCCGTGTCCAGGCTGCCCTTTTCGCCGTAGAAGATGATGCCCCGGTCCTGCCCTTCTATCTTCCGTCCGTTCGAGCTACGGGATTCCCACATCAGCGACACGCGGCCCGGATAATCCATGATGATAACCTGGGTATCGGGGGCTTCCCAGTCGTCTTTGAATTCATAGCGTCCCCCAACGGAGCTAACCCGAATCGGGAAATCGACTCCCAGTCCCCAGCGGGCCACGTCAACTTCGTGGGTGCCGTTATTCAGGGCTTCGCCTGTGCCCCAGTGCCAGAACCAGTGCCAGTTGTAGTGGATCAGGTTGTCTTTATACGCCATACGGGGAGCGGGTCCCTGCCATAACTCATAATCGAGCCAGTCGGGCACGGAGCCCGGTTTGAGTACCGTTGCCTTCCGGTTGTTGGTGTACCAGGTTTTGGCCATGTACACGCGCCCGATGAGGCCCTGATGGAGTTGTTCGATACCCTGCGTGAGCACCGGGGCCGACCGCCGTTGGGCACCCATCTGCACAACCCGATTATACTTCCGGGCTGCGGCTACGGCCAGTTCCCCTTCGTGCGGATTATGACTCAATGGTTTTTCGACGTACACGTGCTTACCTGCCTGACAACCCATAATGGTCAATGGCGCGTGCCAGTGGTCGGGAGTGGCGATGTAGATGGCGTCGATTGCTTTGTCTTCGAGTACCCGGCGGCAGTCTTTTTCGGATTTGGGGGTCTGGGTTTGTTTGGTCTCCAGAATGGTTTTTATGGCCTTCGGAATGGCGCGGGAATCCACGTCGCAAACCGTGCCGACTTCGGCATTTTTCTGACCGGCAATGGTGCCCCCCATGCTGTTTCCCCGGCTGTTGACGCCAATGGTTGCTACCCGGATCAGCTCGTTGGCCCCGATGATTCGGTTATAGCTTTTGGCACTCATCCCGTAAACGGAACTACCCATGGCTATGCCCACCGAGCCAATGCCTGCTTTCTTTATAAAATCGCGCCTGTTTTCCATGGAATAGTTTACGGAGATCGTTTTTCGCTAAGGCAGTCAAGTGCCCTGAGTTCTGTATCCCAAAGCGATAAACCCGTAAAAATTACCGCGTTCCGCACGAATCTTATTCTAAAACATGGTTCAATCCGGTCTGGATATTGAACCGACTTATGTGGCCTGAACGATCAGGATGCAGGAAAGCTACCCCCGGTCAGCAACTTCACGATTCAGCCCTGTTTCGGTTTTGGTCCGCGTTTCGGGCTGTTCGCCGTTGGGCAGTTTCCAGTCGCGCTGTTTCCGGAAGGGCATCGTCAGTAGTTTACCCGCCGTGAGTTCATCCTCATCCCGGTATGCAGGCACCCCTATGGTTAATTCCCGCTGGGCAACATCCATCCGGTGCGTCCCGTGCAGGCGGTCCCAGAGCGAAAAGACGGTTCCCCAGTTGGAGTTGAACTCGTCTCGGACAATGGAATGGTGAATGCCGTGCATCCGGGGTGTAACGAACAGGACGTTGATCGTTGCTTCGACCCATTTGGGCAGCTTCCAGTTTGAATGGTGGAATTGCGCGGCTGTTTCAAAAACTATCTCGTAGACGATAGCCACCCAGAAACCAATGCCAAACGCCAGCACGAGCAGCACCCGAAAGGCGACACTCATCAGTAGCTCGACAAAATGAAACCGAATGGCGGTTGACGTATCCATATCCAGGTCGGAGTGGTGTACCTGGTGAAACCGGTAGAGAAAACTGACCCGGTGCGTGGCGTAATGCCACCAGTAGTAGGCATAGTCGAAAGCCAGGAAACCCAGCGCGTACCCGACCCACGCCCCAATCCCCTGCTCGGGAAACAACCAGTTGATCAGACCGATATTGTTGTCTTTAGCCCAGACAGCCACCAACAGTGGCAACGGCAGCAGGGCCAGCCGCAGTATGACAAACGTGGGTAATGCCACGCCAATGTTGCGGATTATCCGGCGCAGTGGCGCGTAGTGTTGTTTTCGTAGCGGATACCGCCACTGGATAAGCAGCAGTAACCCGAAGAAAAGCACCATGAGTGGGGAGGCTACATAATCGAAGGCAGGAATTGTAAACATATGTTTTTAACCGGATAGTAGTGGAGTTGTTCACGGCTTGTAAAACCCACAGCGCACTGCGTTATACAAAACCTCTAGCCAGCGATACTACCCGATAAAATCGAGGTAATTATCCCGGTATATAACCTCTAATGACGCATGTCCCACGCTACAATTTAACTTAATTCCGTCAGTACGTTGACGCAATTAATAATATTTCACTACCGGATGTCCTCAAAAACACGCTTCAGTTTTTCGGCCGGGTAGCCCATACCCCACAAAAAACCGATGTAGAGAAACAGGCCGTTTGCCCGCCAAAAACCCCATTTGGCCACGCGCCGGTCCGACGACTCGACCAGCCGGTTTACCTGCCGAATGCGTCCGTATTGCACCAGCCGGAGCATCAGGTCCGCTTCCTCCATAATGGGTAACTCATCGGCATAGCCGCCACAGTCCAGAAACTGCTGCCGGCGACAGAAAATAACCTGATCGCCGAAAAGCAGCCGGGCCCCTTTGAAAAAAAACAGGTGAGGCCGAAAAATGAGCGGAGCGTAGTACGTTTTAATGTAGTTGTGAAACGACGTTATCCAGCGCGTCCGCAACGGCCCGCGCATCAACGAAACAAATCCCCCGGCTGCGGTTCTGGGTTGGGCCAGGGTCTGGCCAATGACCGTCAGCGCATCAGCGGGCAGTACCGTATCGGCGTGTAAAAAGCACAGGTAGGTCCCCGTTGCCCGTTGCGCACCCAGATTCATCTGACTCGAACGCCGGGCCACCGTGCAGTTGAGCAACTGCACGGGTAGGTGCCCTGTCGTTACCCCGTTCTGTTCCATGTACTCCTCAATCAGGGTCACCGTTTGGTCGGTACTCCCCCCATCAACGAGGATAAGCTCGTCGGGGGCGGGGCATAGCCGCCGGAGCTGCCGCAAAATCAGGGGCAGCATTTTTTCTTCGTTTAAAACCGGAATAATAATAGAAATTGTTGACACACTGTACTCAATTACGTCTGTAGTTTACCGGTTGACTGTTACTGTTCGTAGCTTGCTGGCTTTTACTGGCTGCGAACTCCACTGGGGTTATGATTACGCACAACATCA
>CAWARB010000008.1:0-33554 GCA_963784335.1 uncultured Cytophagales bacterium
GCCACCAGACCAACCGAACGGGTGTGTAAAGGTGAAGGTACGTTTGTTCAGTCGAGTCGTGCTCCTACCATCAACACCCGTTGGTGTTGGGTGCAAGTCTTATAGATTAGCTTTCGTTTCGCGTTTCGGTCGACAGGTTGCAGGCCACAGAGGTCAGACTTTTTGCTCGTTTGCCAGCTTTCTCCCGACAAGCCAAGCGACCCAACAAGTTGCACTGTGACAAATTCCTGAGGTTAGGTACGTGGGAAAAACGCTTCTTTCATACCTTTACCAAGTATGAAGATTGATACGTATTCACTCAAAGCGGAAAGTAGCCTGACCGTTTTTGAGTTTCTGAGCGAAGGGCCAAACGGACTCATTCGTAAACTCATTCAATTTCAAGAAACCAATCAGCCCGACGTGTATAATCTCGCCTTCGGCGATAAAAATGCAGAAACAGGCGAAATTGACGATTTGGTCGTCTCCAATAATGGCGATACTGACAAGGTATTGGCTACCGTCGTTGCTGCCTTGTATGCGTTTCTTCGACAAGTACCCTAACGCATTTGTATATGCTACCGGTAGCACTAAAGCGCGAACGAGATTGTATCGAATAGGGATTACCCGGTTCTACCAGGAAATGATTCAGGATTTTGAGTTATACGGACAAATTGGTGACCAATTCTATGAATTTGAGGTTGGTAAGGAATACGCGGGCTTTTTAGCTCAACGGAAATTTGCTTAACTTTAAACACTATGCGAACAGTTCAGGAACTCAATAATAGCAAAGCACCTATCGTGCGTATTGATCCATCATTGGAGCATACCGTGACAAAGTACTCTTCCCGGAAAAATTAGCAAAGGCCAATGAGATGCTGAAAACGGCGAAGCTACCAGGTCGGAAACGAATTGCTGATTAAATTCCAGCGTTCCGCCGACAAGGTGCAGGCCGCAAAGTCAAGCCGACAACCCAACCGGGCGGGGGTGTGAAAGTTCTACCTCACCATCGATACATGGGGTCTTCGGGAACTCCCAGTTATACAAATAGCCTTTCCGGGTCGCGGTCGACAGGATAGTGAGTTGAACGTGAGCGTTTTTTTGTCTTATTTCACCTGGTTACAGGTCGATGTGGGCTGCATAGAGCGTTTTGCCGCCGTTTTCTTAACCTAAACAGGAGTATGTTATCAACCAACGATTACTCGACACTGACACGTGATGAATTAGTGGCGAAAGCGGCAAAAATGAAATCACAAAAAACGACAACTGCCGTATTAATTGGTCTTCTGGTAGGCATCGCTATCTGGTCGGCTACGCACAGAGGTGGTTTTTTCCTGACTGGTGGTTTGTTGCTTTCTGCGTTGTGGATTGGTTCCAGCTATTCTAAAAACCTGAAGAACCTCCAGGCGGAAATAAGCAGCAGGGATACTGATCGTTAATTCTCTTTACGTGGTCCACTCGCGGTGAACAGGAAGCAGCCGTCGCGCGACGTAGCAGCCCATTCAGGCGAAGGTGCAAAGGGGGCAACGTACCTAAGTTTGATTAACCTTGCTTCCACCATCAGCCTCCGCTGTTATTAAGTGGGCATCAAAAGCACTGAAAAAACACAAGTCACAGTATGCCGACTATAGCTGCACGGCTTACGATGAACACGCAGGCGCGTTGGTTTTTGCGGGACGAGTGAAAGAAGATTTCAGCGGCCGAGCCAGTCCTTGAACTCCGACATCCGGCTGATGCTGACAAAAATCTCGTGCCGGGCGGGGGGCGTCAGGTCCAGTTTCAGCTTACCCGCCGAATAGGTATGAATGGTCTGAATGGCAGGTCGGGCTACGAAGAACTGCCGGCTTACCCGGAAAAAATGATCCGGGTTCAGCAGACTTACCAACTGGTCGAGGCTGTAGTCGATGGGGAGCGACTGGCCCTCTTTCGTGACCAGATACGTGGCTTTGTCTTCCGAGAAAAAGTAGGCGATATCCGCCACTTCCACGCTCTTTAGTTTAGTGCCCAGACTAATCATAAACCGTTCCCGGTAGGTAGCCTGACGCGACTGCTGCATCAACTGAAGCAGCGTATTCAGGTCGGGGCTGGCCGGTTTCTCTCCGCCCGGTGCAGATACCGCCCGGATGGTTTTGAACTTCTCCAGCGCAGCCACCAGTTCGTCAGCGTCTACCGGTTTCAGCAGGTAGTCGATGCTGTTGACTTTGAACGCCTTGATCATGTATTCATCGTAGGCGGTCGTGAAAATAACCGGCAGCGTTAGCTGGAGTTGCTCGAAAATGCCGAATGCCAGCCCATCTTCCAGGTGAATATCCATAAAGGCAAGGTCGGGGGCGGGGTTCTCGCTGAACCAGGCCACAGCCTCCGCCACCGAGGGGAGTTGCGTCAGGATATGAATCGTTTCGTCGTACTGTTTCAGCATCCGCTCCAGTTGCCGGGCGGTGCGGGCTTCGTCCTCAATGATGATTACATTCATGGTTTATAGCGCGTATGAGCGAAAGCGTGAACGGTATGAATGAGTACATACTGCCTGCGTCAGCAACGGTCACTCCGCCCCGGTGCTCCGGTTCACGCGTTCGCTCGCTAATAAAGGTATTTTTACGATAAAACTCCCGGCACGTGCGCCAAATTCAACCGGCTGGTCGGTGAGGAGGAAATACCGGTCGGTGATGTTTTTCAGGCCTATCCCCGTTGAGAATTCGGGCTGATCGCGGGCCTGCAACGGGTTCTCGACAATCAGAAAACCATCCCCGGCAAACATGCGTACCAGTAGCGGCTCCCGCAGCGACATCCGGTTATGCTTCACCGCATTCTCAACCAGCATCTGCAACGACAGCGGGGCAATTCGGTACTGGTCCCGGACGGCCTGGGGTACATCAATCGTGACGTCGAACTTGTTCTCGAAACGGATTTTGAGCAGAAAGGTGTAGGCCTGAATAAAGTCCAGTTCGATAGCGAGCGGCACCAGCTCCTGGTCGCGCTGTTCCAGAATGTAGCGGTATGCTTTGGATAACTGCTTGATAAACGTCTCGGACAGTTTCTGGTCTTCGTACACCAGCGACGTAAGAATACTCAGGCTATTGAACAGAAAGTGCGGGCTGATCTGATTTTTGAGGGCTTCAAACTGGCTCACCACGGCTCCCTTCTCCAGCCGCTCGGCCCGGAGCTGTACATCCTTCAACTGCTGATAGGAGCGGGCGTTATTGGTGATGTAGAACGCCGTCAGCATGCTGACAACCGAGAAAGCGTAGCTTACCCGCTGCGCAAAAACAAGTGTTTCGGGGGAAATGGCCGGGGCCATATTTTGGGGTAGAATGGCAGGCCACAGTTCCATAAGGAGCCCTATTATGGTTCGGATGAGCTGTTGGAACGTAACAACGTGGAGGGCCGCTATTCCGGTAGACAGGAAGATGGTCAATACCACGGCCAGAAAACTGAATTCGAGCAAAAAATTATCGCCGAACCGCTCCGTCAGTCGTTGCTGAATAAGGTCGATGGCCGAAATCCAGACGAAATAAACGCAGAACGTCAGAAATATTATAAGGCAGAGAATGGGAATGACATGGATAAGACCCTCTCCCGTCCGTGCCGATGCGGGTACATTGATGTAGAGAGCCACGGGCAGATACAACAGCAGCAACTGTAGCGACAAAAGCCATTTCTGGCGGGCCGATAGTCGGTTGGTCATAAGGAAATCAAGTCCAGGAACAGGCGAAGATACAGGCTGATGACTCACCTTCGGGAAGAAAGCGGGCAAACCCTCTTTTTTAGCACCTGACTGATATTCATGAAATACCCTTCTACACCAATTGACGTGCCGTAAATAGGCTACAGTGGCTACTGATAGCGTACGTACGGCACCTCAATTGGTGCAGCTAACAGGAATGACACGGCCACCCGGCCACGGCATGTTAACCGGCCTGCAATCAGGAGCGAAGCTTCTTTCCCATTGAACCAGAAGATTCGTTCCTGTTTTTGGGTACTGAACGCCGGTTTTGGCGGAAAAATGAATCGTACTTCGTTCGCTGCCACCACTACATTCCAGCCTAATGCCCACCTACCGGGTTTACCTCGTTGATACCTTTCGTTACCACACGGATGTTTTTCAGCGGGGCGGTGTGTTCCCTGAAGTCCTGGATAATTTCCAGCACGTCGTAGTCGATGTTCATCGATTTGCTACCATCAATGATAACCTCGCAACCTTCGGGCAAGTGATTCAGCGTTAATCCAATACTCCCCTTGTTGAGGAATGTTACTTCTTCCGAGAGTTGCAGGGTGATCACCTCGTTAGTCTGATGGGCTTCTTTTTGATAGTGGTACGAGTGCTTGTAATTCTTGCGCAGGATAAAATAAATAGCGGCCACCATGCCAATGGCGATGCCCTTGAGCAGATCGGTTGCCAGGATGGCTACCACCGTCACAAAAAACGGGATGAACTGATCCTTACCCAGACTATACATCCCCTGGTACAGAGAGAACTTAGTCAATTTGTAACCAACCAGCAGCAGGATAGCCGCCAGCGATGCCAGCGGAATGTAATTCAGGAAGTGCGGAATAAGAACCGCGGAGAGCAGTAGAATCAGGCCGTGAATAATGGTGGCCATCCGGGTTTTGCCACCCGACGCAATGTTGGCCGAACTGCGTACAATCACCTGCGTAACGGGTAAGCCACCCAGCAGTCCCGATAACATATTGCCCACTCCCTGCGCTTTCAGCTCCCGGTTGGTGGGCGTTATACGCTTGTGCGGATCGAGTTTATCCGTTGCCTCAACTGACAGTAATGACTCCAGACTCGCCACAATGGCAATGGTGAGTGCAACCGAATACACATCGATATTGGTAAAGGCGCTGAAGTCCGGCGTTCTGAAAAAGCCCAGAAATTCTGGCAGTGAAGCCGCAACCGGCAACTGGACCAGGTGTTTACCCGTCAGTGCCCACGCAGGATAAAACTGAGCAAAAGCCATGTTGAGACCAATGCCGAGCAGCACCACAAACAACGCACCGGGTAAAAAGCGAAACAACTGGACTCGTTTCAGGAAGGGCCGCTCGAACAGCACCAGTAACACCATCGACACAAGGGCAATCAGGATGGCACCGGTATTACTGTACTGCACCGCATTCATCATATCGGTCAAAATGCCCGCCCCTCCCGGTTGTTTCAATACCTCATCCCCCATAGCATCGGCATCGTAGCCCAGCGCGTGGGGGATTTCCTTTAAAATGAGCGTGATGCCAATGGCCGCCAGCATTCCTTTAATGACCGACGAGGGGAAGTAATACCCAATGACTCCCGCTTTCATAAAACCCGCCAGTACCTGTAGGGCCCCCGCCAGCACCACGGCCAGCAGAAAGGCCTCAAAGCTGCCCAACGTGTCAAGCGCCGTAAGCACAATAACAACCAGGCCCGCAGCCGGTCCGGCCACACCCAATGCAGAGCCGCTCAGACCCCCTACCACGATGCCGCCGACAACGCCCGCAATGATACCCGAGAATAACAGATCGGCCCGGCCCGTGGAGGCCAGGGCCACGCCCAGACACAGGGGCAGGGCTACTAACGAAACGACCAGCCCGGCGGGGAAGTCGTGTTTCAGATTACTAAACAGGGTACTCGTTTTACTTGACATAAACAAACAGGTGATGAGATAGGATTACCGGTACGCACCAAAGCGGGGAGGCTGGTTTAATCCCCCTCCGGCACCAACTGACGCCGGGGCCTGCTGACAAGTTGTGTATCCGGCAGGCTGGCCGGGCGGGATGCGTTTACACGCTGAATTTTATAGTTCCGATCGGCCAGGCTGGCAGAGGGAGTGTGCCGTACGGCCACACCCACCGCCGGAGAGGCCCCCAATTTGGGCTGCTTGTAGTTCGCTACCCGCTGCGGGTCATAGCCAGGGGCGGCCACGCGGATTCCTGTTTTGCTGGCCCAGGTAGCAGCCGCAGCGGCTTTGTTGGGATGCTTATAGTTATGCGTCGAGTAGGTTGGGTCGTTTCGTAAAGCGGCCTGGTCCTGGCCCGACACGGTCAGGGCGGTCAGCAGACCAAAGGCTATACCAAAAATCTTCTTTTTCATGTGTTTACTCCTTACTGATGTACCTCGCCAATGGGTCAGGTCGTTCATTCCGAACGCACCCGCTCATTAACCCCACAAAGGTCGGGTGCCGGGGTTAGGCTCGTGTTAGGACGGGATTAGAACGGGGTTAGAAATGAGGTAAATCGCCAATAACCGGCCAGAAAGCGATTTTTCTAGCTGGTTCTGGTCAATCAGTTATCCGGCTGGCGGGCGAATTACCCCTTAATCAGGCAGGATAATGGTAAAGATCGTACCTGCCTCGGCCGATGACTCGACCCGAATTTGCCCCCCGTGAAGCTGAACGATGCGCTCCGTAAGCGCCAGACCAATACCATGACCCACCTTGCCGCTGGCATTACGACCCCGCTGGAAGGGAATGAATACCTGGGTCAACTGGTCAGCCGCAATGGCCGGTCCGGTGTTGTGGACCGTAAGCCAGGTTTCGTCAGGCTTACGGTCTAGTCTGACCGTAACCGTATGATCCACCGAGAACTTACCCCCATTCTCGAACAGGTTAAACAGGGCCGTTTTCAGCAGGGACTCATTCCCCCGGAACGGCCAGCCCCTGCCCGCCCTGCCCTGTGGCCCGATGGTCAGCCGGACAACGTAGTCTGGCTGCGCCCGCTGGAGTTCATCCCGCACCCGCTCCAGCAGCGTATCCAGGGCTACGGGAGCCATGGGTACAGTCGATGCATCTATGCTGGCACTGGCCAGAGCCAGCAACCCATTCGCCATGCGGTTCAATCCCCGCACATCGTCCAATACCGAGAGGAGGGTGGCCCGCAGTTCGTCCGGCTCATCGTCGGCCAGCAACGATACCTCCAGCTGACCCGTAATGGCGGTGAGGGGCGTGCGCAGTTCGTGGGAAGCAAAGGCCACAAAGGAACGCTGCACCTGAAAGGCATCCTCCAGCCGGTTCAGCATCCGGTTAAAGCGCTGGGCCAGCCGGGTCAACTCGTCGGTGCGGTTCCCTTCGGGTAGGCGCAGGGATAAGTTAGACGCCGTAATCTCATCGATTCTCCGATTGATCCGGTTGATAGGCTGGAGGGTTCGGCCCACAAAGAAACGGCCTGCCAGGAGCATCAGCCCCGCCATCAGTACCCAGCCGAGGCTCAGCATCCAGGCCAGGTTTTGTATGGTTCGGTGGCCGTAGGTGTCTTCTGCCGAAGCCAGGATGACGAAGGGCCGCCCGGCCTGCGGAAACAACAGGCCGGCAATTTCCCGCGTACCTTCCCGCCAGAACACCGTTTGCTGCTGGTGAACCCGCCGGATGGTAGCCGGCGTGATGGTGAGGTAGTCCTGACCGCTCTCGTACACCAGCTGGTTCTGGTCATTGTAAATGATGATTTCCTCCCGGGGCAGTACCGTCAGCTGGTTTTTATCCATGAGCTTGTACAGGGCCGGGCCATTAGGTTCGCGACCCACCAGCAAATGCCCGGCCGTGGCCGCTTCTGATTGTAAGCGAGCCCGAAACTGCCGCTCCCGGTGCTGATCGGCCACTACGTACAGGGTGACGCAGAAGAAGGCCAGCAGCGCAGAAACGAGGGCAGTGAAGAGCAGGGTCAGTCGGTTGCGAAGGCTCATCGTTCTTTCAGGACATACCCCGCCCCAACCATTGTATGAATAAGCTTGACGGGCGAGTTCTTATCGACTTTGGCCCGCAGATAGCTGACGTACACATCAATGACGTTGGTCCCCGTATCGAATCCAATATCCCAGACGTGCTCGGCGATATCTACCCGCGAGACTACCCGGCCCGCGTTCCGCATCAGGTACTCCAGCAGGGCAAACTCGCGGGCGGTCAGTTCAATAGTCCGGTCGTGCCGTCGGGCCACGCGTTCGTGGAGGTCCAGTTCGAGGTCGGCTACGCGCAGTAAGCGCCCGGCCTCTTCCGTGCCGCCCGACCGGCGCAGCAGGGCTTTTATGCGGGCCAGGAGTTCCAGAAAATCAAAGGGTTTAGCCAGGTAATCGTCGGCCCCCGACTCAAACCCCAGCAGTTTATCGGCGGTGGTATCCAGTGCCGTCAGCATCAAAATAGGTACCCGGCTGTTTTTTGACCGGCTGTACTGAGCCAGCTCCAGGCCACTTATATCGGGTAGGTTGACATCCAGAATAATCAGGTCGAAGGCGGTGCCCATGAGCCGTTCTTTGGCTTCCTTCCCGGTTAAGGTTACGTCGACCAGGTAGGCCTGGGTTTGTAGTCCTTTTTTGATGAAGGCAGCCACTTTGGGTTCGTCTTCCACCAGCAGCAGGTGCGCGTTGGGTACGGGGTTCATATAGTAAATCAGCCAGTGGTTAATTTGTACGCAACCAGTGCATAGTGTCAGGTAGTGGCTTTTGACACCTTTTCATCTGGATAAGATCGACCAGAAAGGCGAAGGCCATCGCGCAGTATATATACCCTTTCGGTATGCGCACGTGCAGTCCTTCGGCCACCAGCTGACAGGCCGATTACCAGCAAAAAGCACAAAGCCAGCAGCTTGAACAAAGGGTGCCGGGCAATGAATTCACGGATGGGTTTGGCGGCATCCAGGCAATCAGCGCATTGATACTGTCCATACTGGTTTGGCCGGTTAGCGAAACAGGCCAGTCTGGTTTTTATTTTTGGTGTGAACAGCGAAGCCCCGCCCGGTTAAAGCCGCTGAAGTTCCCGCCAGAATTGCCGGATAAATTCCCGCTCTACTCTGGACACGCCCTCGTGCGCCCGGGCTACCCGGAGCAGGATATTGATAAACCGCTTTTTGGTTTGCTGGTTTAGTTCAATGCGGTTGTCGGTCATCCGGCGCAGGCCGAAGGCATTCGCTTCCTCAACGGATTCGCCTGCGTTGTCGCGCAGAAAAAGGGCACAGATGGATAAGTCGCTGTGCGGACAATCGCTCAGGAGTTCGCGGGCTACTCTAGCCTCCTCCTGTTGAAGCTGTCCATCTAATTTAGACAGCGCATACACGATGCTGCCCAGGCCTATTGCCACATCGGGTGAATACACAGCCAGTTGGATTGATCGGTTGTCCATTGAGTAAAGGTTTTTTAGTCCGTTAACACGTAATCAGGCAAAGGAATGGGTTGCCAGGTGGTGAAACACCCGTTCATCCAACCGGTAGCGGTCGTTGAGCGTCAGGCTACTACGGCCGGTGAACAGCGCAAAGTTCACCGCATTGTAAAGCAGCCAGTAGGAGGCCGGCGTGTTCAGTAATCGCTCCTCCAGCCGCAGGCGTTCGCGGGCCTGCTTAATCAACTGGGCCGGTACGGGTAAGTTCTTCAACAGGTTCTCATTAACCGCCGTTGGCGTATCCTTCTGCTGGAAATGATCGTAAACGGTGGCCGTCAGGGTGGGTTTACTCGTCAGGTGATCAAGCACCAAATCGCGCAGATGGTCCTGAAACCGGGAAATGGTCAGTGTACTGTGGTGCAGTTGCCGAATGTCGGGCGCGGACCGTTGGGTACGGGCCGGGGCCGCCTTCGATTTGATGACCGGCATTTTTTGCTTGCCCTTTGCCCATTGCCCCAGCCAGCTCTGGTAGGAGGCTAACGTTGGAAACGGATCGGCCCAGCCCAATAGCCCGTTCTGACATACGTTGCGGTACACACTGCTACCCAGGTGCGTTGATGGGTCCAGTAGGGCCGTCAGCGATTGACCCTGGATGCTGAAAGGCGTTTTGCCGTTGTAACTGTTCGTAATCGTCAAACTACGCTGAAGGACCTCATCGCCTACCGAGAGCGACGCGGGGAGAATGATACTGATGCTGAACTCACCCGTATTGGTATGTTTGATCAGTATCTGGTAGTCTGGAATCAACTCATCAATGACCTCCCGAATGGCTTCGTTGGGAATAATCGTGTAATCGGCACTTTGGATACCAAACAGGGTCTTACGCCCGCCCGCCAGTTGGCCCACCACCAATTGCTGCCGATCTGTGGCAATAATATCATAATCGGGCAGCAAATCACTGAGCCATATGGGTTGAATGGGATAACAGATGTCCTCCCACTGCTGCGTAAGTTCAGGCTGAGAACTGATATAGGTCATAAAATTTGCGTTTCATTTTTTACAGTTGTAAATTTACAGCTACAAAAGTAGAAACCAAAATTTCACGATTATGTTTCTGTCTTCCCTCCTGAAAATGCCTGCGTCAACGCGGCTCATTTCGGTCTCTTTGCTGGCGGGTGCAACCCTGACCTGGACCTACTGGCGGCTTCGCCTGTCAGCGGGTTGGCCTGGGCCAGCCCAGAATCCTAAGCGCCCGTCGGAGTGGCTGGGTATTTAAACTGCCGGGCTGATTCACGTTGTCAGGCCGGGTGTCTGCCAACTCCCTGTACTTTTTAACCGCAGTGCGATGGACTCGTTAACTAATAAACGTACCCTTGTTGACCGCTGGCTACCGGCGGTGTATCTTGTGCTGATACTGGGTACGTGTATTGCGTGTTTGCTGGCTGAAAAAGAACGCGTCTGGCAAAATCGTGCGGTGTGCAGCACCGAATGCTACATCTGTGCTCAATAGCTACCAACCGATAGCCCACCGGTAGACTGAGCCCATCGGCTGGCTAGTTCATGTTGTGTAAGTTATACCCTCAATTAACCTGTTTACTACGATGTCCTGGCTTGAATACAGTAAATGCATCCTGGAGAAAGTAAGCTTCGACCGTACGCTCTTCAGCAAAGAACTCAGAAAGTTAATTCGTCAATTGTCGCCGGTTGAGCGATTGCAACTACTGCGCTGGTGCCGCCATCAAAGAAGGGCAACTGCGACCATCGTAACTGCCCCGTCGGTTAACTAACCGGTTCGTTGTCAGAATTGATGCCGGGGACGCGTACTGCTTCATTACACGTAAAGTCAATCCATACCGCTTCACCGCGGCTCAAACTACTGGTCTATGAAAACGCTCGCTGTTCTTCCCCAAAAAATAAAAATGGCTGCTCTGCTGGCCGTACTAATGGTGCTGATGGTATTTACGGCCCTGAGTATGCGCTACGCTCTACAGAACATAGACCAGACACTGGCCTCCGTGTACAAGGACCGGCTACGACCAGCCGTTGAACTAGTCTACCTGAATGAGAACATGTACGCCAAACGGCTACTGCTGGAAACGTATTTGTCCGATCATTCCACGTTGTCAATGAGCGCGCTGCGGGAGAAACTGCGGCAGACCACCCAGGACAGCTACCAGCGAATCAGCACGTTTGAAAAAACGGAACTTACGGGCCAGGAAGCGCAGCAATTGCAGCTGTTTAAAACGAACCTGCGTACCCAGGCCAACCTGGAGAGCAGTATTGTCCAACTAACGGAAGCCGGGCAGCACCAGCGCGCGGTGAACCTGTTTGAGCAGCAAGGGTATCAGCTTTTTCAGCGGGATGTTCGGCTACTCCATGAATTAATTACGATCCAGCACGAAACCGGGCAACAGGCCGTAGAGACCGCGCACCGACAGGCCGCCGGAGGAACGATCAATACGACGTTTTTTATCGGGTTAGCCATCATCATTGGTCTGCTGGTCCAGCAACTACTCCTTAAAAAGACCCAGCGGACACAATCGTTTGGGTATGTTAATCTCAACTGATAACCATCCGTTCAACAACAGGGTTGATTGCGCATGGTGAGCAACCTGTTTATTGTTATTATAATTACCGTTAAATTGCTATTATCATGGCAAATCACTTAATGAATACGCTCGATTATCAACGACTACGCGAACGTATTGGCAAAGCCAAAGCAGATGCGGGCACGTCCCGCAGCCAGCTTGTTAATCTCATGCGTCGGGTATCCGAAGCGAAACTCACTGAACCGGCCAACGTACCCGCCAATCTTGTTACGATGAACTCGCAGGTGTCGGTTACCAACCTCGATAGTGGCCAGGTATTTACGATTAAACTGGCCTACCCGGAATCGGCTGATCCGGGGCAACAGCACGTTTCGATTTTAGCACCCTTAGCCACGGCACTGCTGGGTAGTCGGGAAGGCGAGGTGATTAGCCTGAGAACCCCGTATGGTTCGGCTCGTTTCCAGGTTGACCGTATTCTCTACCAACCCGAAGCGGCTGGCGATTTCACGGCCTAAACCAGCCCGGCACGACTTATACATCTGCTCATGGAACAACCTGCTCAAAAACAATCGCGCTTACGGGCAACCCTGCTGGTTATTGGCCTGCTGGGACTTGTACTAACCAGTATTTTTCTGAGTCGTCGCAGCGTTAATGCGGTTCAGAAAGCATCGGCATCCATCTATCAGGACCGCCTGGTACCATCCGGCATTCTTGTCAACCTCACATCGGCCATTTACAAAAAACGGCTGGTGCTCGACACCTATGTACTCAAGGGAGGGGGGGCAAATAACCAGCTTATCCGTTCAGGGCTGGACAGACTCAATCGACGGATTGATTCCCTGCTTACCGAGTTCGAACGCACCAGATTAACGGTCAGAGAGGGTAACCGGCTCCGGTTGCTGAGAGAGCGGCTGTCAATCTACAACAGCCTGGAAACCCAGTTTACTGCGGATCAACCCGATTCACCCGGTACGCAGCGTACCCTGCTGGTTGGGACCAGCAGCGCATCATTTGGCCAGGTGACCCAAATACTCGACGAATTGTCGGCTCTGCAACTTACGGTGGGCAACGAATTAATGAGAGAGTCCAGGGGGCAGGCCAACTACATTTACGTGCTGACAGCCTTACAGATCGGGTTGGTACTGATGATTGGGGTCAGCCTGTTCTGGTACCGGTTTTAGGCAGATACTGCTTTACGGCTCGTCAAACAACAACAAAGCCGGTCCGTTACTAGTAACGGACCGGCTTTGTTGTCAGGTAAGCTATCAGGGCAATTATGGTTGACCAAATAAACACTAGTCTGCCTGAATTTATTTAACGCGCACGGCTGTCGACTCAAACATACTCATCAATTGGCCTTTCAGGTGGTCATCATCCACTTTAGTAAGCTCAATGCCTATCTCTCCTGCCTGAGCCGTATCAAAATGAATGGTGATTTGTTTGCCGGCATCTTCTTCGATTTTAGTGATGGGCATGGTGGGATTAGTGCCCGTCGGATCTTTCAGTTCACCGGTTAATTTGCCCTCTTTCCTGACCAGTTCGGCAACCATTTTAGCATCTCCGTTTGGGGTGCCCATGATCAGGATTTCCCATTTTCCGGCAAAAAAGTCAGTGGGGGGCGTGGTTTGTGAATGTCCTTTGAGGCAAATACCCAGGAGGAAAATGAACAGGAATAAGCTTACTTTTTTCATAATTACGAATTGGTTAAACGTGAAATTTAAGTGAAAAGCGTGTACTGGCTGATTATTTGACTCCGCTGAACGTCATACCCTGAACCTTGAGCATCAATGACGCAGGCTTCTGGTCGGCTCCCCGGCCAAAGCGGAACACCGCTCCATTATCCCCGTTGAATTCATCGGGTTCTGTGCCGGGTGTTAGTTCTCCCTCATTGGTACCTGCCTTTATATGCAGCTTGCCGTTTTTGGGCGTGATTTCAATGAATTCAAACGGCATCCCGGTCATTTTGTACTTCCCCGCATAAGTCTCCAGATTCGGAGCGGACTTGCCCAATGACGGGGTAGCTTTTGTAGCGGTTGCTGTCCGATTGGCCGATTCACTGGTCTGGAATTCCAGGTCAATCAACACAAACAAAGCCTGCCCAGCCGGAGCTTTATCGTTTTTAAAGACCAGGTAAACATCGTGCAGACCCGATACTGCCGATAGTTTGGCCGTTATCGGCGGTGGCATTGTGGTCATACTGCCCCCCTCTGCTGGCGTAATGAACGCCGTTTCGCCAATCAACTTTCCCGTTGGCGCGTCCAGGTGAACCTCAATACTGCCACCAGCGGTGTTCAGCTGGGCTTTGGGTGCCGAAGCCGTAAAGCTGATCTGAGTAATGCCCGTCAGGTCGATGTTACTGAACCCAATCGTTCCGTTCTTCACCGAGGCAATGACGACGGTGCCGTACTTCATTACCCCATCCGACTTATCGGCTTTCCCGGCGGGTAGTTTGGCACTGCGTAGTACCAGTGTTTTCTCAGCCGTGATGGAGGGGATAGGGCCGTTCCCTCTGTCGGTATAGGCGGCCCGAACCACGTAACGGCCTTCGCCCTTGTCGCCCGGGGGCAGGGTCATGGCGTAGCTTCCCGTAACGGGTAGCGATGGGGCTGCCTGCTGTTTCTCGCCCAGCCCCAGGATGTAGGAAACCATTTCCTTCGCGTCGGTTGGCGAGAGTTGCGGGTGGGCACTCATGGCTACTTCTCCCCAGTTACCAGCACCACCGGCAATTACTTTTTTGGCTAACCGGTCGGCGGCACCGGCATCGCCTTTGTACTTGAGGGCTACCTGCTGGTAGGCGGGGCCGACGGATTTTTTCTCGATACTATGGCAGGCTTTGCAGTCACTGGCCTCAATCAGGCTGAGCCCTTTGCCAAGCCGGGCGGTGGCATCGGCACTGCGGTGCCCCTGCGCAATCGTCACCAAATCGTAGCCTTCGGCCAGGTAGTCGATGTTCACCGCTACCCGATCCGGTTTGATTTTTCCGCTCGCCAGGCTCCCATCTTCCTTGTCAGTTACCTTAACATCGTAGGTAAAGGGCTGGCCCGGAAAGAAAAAGGTCTGGTTGCTGTTGTTGGATGCAAACGTCAGCACCGGCTCGTCATTACCCGCCATGATGTCGAGGGACCGGCTGCTGCTGCCGCCTTTACCATCGGTTACCGTCAGCGTGGCTTTGTACACCCCGGCTTTGTCGAACGTAACGGTTGGGTTGGCTTCTTTAAACGTGCGGGCTGCACCGCCAGTCGCCGGGGTTACCGTCCAGACGTAGGTGAGCGCATCATTGTCGAAGTCTTTCGTACCCGCCGAGGATAGGTTGGCTTTGAAGGGAATGGCTCCGCCTTTTTTGGCCGTGGCTACTTCCACGGTGGGTTTGCGGTTGCCGCCGTTGTACTCAATGCGAATCAGCCGGGCATCGTCATTCTGGGTGAACCAGCCGCTGCCGTACTCCAGCATGTACAAATCGCCTTCGGGGCTAAACTCCATATCCGTGGGATTGGAGAATTTATAGTTCGGCATCACCCGCTCCATACCGGCGTACCCACCATCCTTGTCCAGCGTAACGGCCATCAGCCAGCCCCGCATCCATTCGTAGATCAGCAGTTTTCCATCATAATAGTCCGGGAAAGGGCGCTTGGCCCCGCTGAACTGATCCTTGTAATAAACCGGACCCGCCATTGCCGAACGACCGCCCGAACCAACGACCGAAAACTCGTTCGATTCGGCGTAAGGATACCAGATAAAAGCTTTCTGCGCCGGTGGCAGGTTAGTCAACCCCGTATTGTTGACGGATTTATTGATCGGCTGGGCCGGGTCGTATAAGGGGCCGGACTGTTTGGTCGCAAAATTATACTGGTGATAGGCTTTATTATCGCCCACAAAATAAGGCCAGCCGAAATTACCCGCTTTGCGGGCCTGTCCTACTTCATCCTGACCAGCGGGGCCACGGGTAGAATCGGGCTTGGATGCATCGGGACCAATATCGCCCCAGTACAGGAAATCGGTTTTGGGATCTACCGAAATTCGGAACGGGTTCCGGTGGCCCATCGTGTAGATTTCGGGCCTCGTTTTTTCCGTGCCTTTCGGAAACAGGTTGCCTTCCGGAATGGTGTATGTTCCGTCGGCTTCCGGATGAATGCCGGAGGATTTTGCCGCGCAGGTCGTTCGTGTTGGCCGACGTCATCTGGGCGTCGAACGGCGACCGGCCCGGCCGCTCATCCGATGGGCTATAGCCGTTGGACTGCTGCGGATTGATGTTATCGCCGGTAGAGAGGAACAGGTTGCCGTGCGCATCGAAGGTTAATGACCCCCCCGCGTGGCCGCTGATTTCGCGTTGGGTGGCTACTTCCAGAATGACTTTTTTCGAGGACAGGACCAGTTCATCCCCGTTCAGTTCGTAGCGGGCCAGGATGTTCTTCGCTTCCTGGCCTTCGGGCGAGTAGTACAGGTAAATCCAGTGATTCTTCGTGAAGTTAGGGTCTTTGGTAATACTCAGCAGACCCCCTTCATCTTCCCCCACTTTGCCTTCCTTATCCGTAACCTTCGTGTTGACCGGAATGGTGGTAATAACACGAAGCTTACCGGTCGAAGGGCTGAAGAGTTTAACCGCACCACGCCGTTCTACCAGCAGCACGCGGCTATCCGGCAGCACCGTTAATTCCATTGGTTCGTTGAGCTTCTCGGCCAGCACGACTTTGGTAAACCGGTTTTCTTCGGGCAACAACTTCGCTTTTGTTTTGGTATAGTCTAACGGCTTTGGTGAAGTGCCCCCCATCACGTAGCGCAGGCCCGCCCCCAGATGCCGCAAAAACAGCGGTTCCGAAAAGGTTGCATCCGTATGCCCTCCGGCCGTGTAGAACGAACGGCCACCGTCAAAGTCCTGGTACCAGGCCATCGGGTGAGTATCGCCGTTGGTGCCGCCCCGGTACGTCTTTTCATCAATCGTCAGCAACACGTGCAGGTCCGGACTGATGTTTTTGTAGGAGTAAAATTCGTCTTCCCGCTCCCAGCGTTCGGGCAGGAAACTGGTTGCCGGGTTGTTTTTATCCGTTACCACGAACGTTCCTTTTTGTACATTGTCTGGCATGGGGTGGTTGGAAAACCAGGCCCCGGCCAGCTTGTTGTACCAGGGCCACTCATACTCCGTATCGGCAGCCGCGTGAATGCCCAGATAGCCGCCACCCGCCTGAATGTATCGTTCGAAGGCGTTTTGCTGCTGTGGATTCAGAACGTCGCCGGTGGTGCTTAAAAAGACGACTGCCCGGTACCGCTTTAAGTTCTCTTCGGTAAAACGGCTGGCATTCTCGGTCGTGTCGACAGCAAAACCCTGCTCTTTACCCAGCTGAAAAATAGCCTTCTGGCCCGCTCCGATGGACGCGTGACGAAAGGCGGCTGTTTTGCTGAACACAAGAATACGGGGTGGCTCATTAACGGCCACATACGCCCATAGGCCGGTGGCCAGGATGCCGGTTAGCACGGTGCCGGCCAGCCAGCGGAGAGAGGTAGGAATACGATGAATCATTGGTATTGGGGTGATTGGTAGAGAAATAGGCTACGGATTTTTTCAAACCGTAATATTTACGGAATAAAGATAAGGTGATTTATTCTATTTGGTAAAATGTACGGTATAAGTTTTTTTATCTTTGGCGAATGAAGTCGGAAGAAGAAGCAGCGGAATTTGTTAGGAATGGCCACCGGCAGTACCTCCCTCACGTAACTGTCGACCCCGTTATTTTCGGTTACCACCAGCAGCAGCTCAGGATTCTGCTCCTCAAATGGAAAGGGCAGAATGGGTGGGGATTGCCGGGTGGTTTTATTCAGCGGAGGGAGCCGCTTAGTCAGGCGGCTCATCGTATCCTGCAGGAACGCACCGGCCTGAGCAATTTATTTTTGCAACAGTTCCACATTTTCGGCGATTCGCCCTACCGGCTGCAGGAGCGCAGTGCCAGCGAGTTCAGAGAAAACTACGGCCTTGAGGTGGACGATGATAACTGGTTGTTTGAGCGGACGTTGTCGATTGGTTATTTTGCCCTGGTAGACTATTCGAAGGTTAGCGTCACGACGGACTTTTTTACGGAGGACTATCAGTGGTGTGATGTCAATGCCATTCCTGCGCTGCTGTTCGACCATACGGAGGCCGTTGAAAAGGCGCTGGTCACGCTTCGGCTTCAGCTTTACCACCAGCCGATTGGGTATAATCTGTTACCCGAAAAATTTACCCTGCCGGAAATTCATACCCTGTACGAGACTATTTTAGGCAAGGCACTGGATCAGCGGAATTTCGCCAAAAAGCTCGTGAGCCTGGGGTTGATTAGAAAACTGGCCGAACAGCGGGCCATTGGCCCCCATCGGTCTCCTTACCTGTATCAGTTCGAAAAGGAGACCTATGAGGAGGCTCTGAAGCAGGGAATTGTGCAGACCTACTGAACAACAAAGCTTTCGCCGGGATTAGCCTGTACAACAAAAGTCTTCGTGATGGTTTCGTTGCCCGTGGCGAGCGTCAGGTGATAGGTACCCGTACTCAGGTTGGCGAAGTTGAATTGCTGACTTAGTCCTTTTTGCAGACTAACCGTTTCGGTAAAGACTGTCTGACCCCTGGCGTCCAGCACGGCCACCTGCCCTTTGGACTGTAGGGGTTGCACGTAGAGTTTGATTTTTTGCCCGGCGGTCATCACTATGCGTGTCTGAGCGGTTTCGGGTGCAGTGGTTGGTTGATTGGCGAACGATGCGGTCGTGGCTACCAGTCCCAGCATCAGTGTCAGTATTTTTTTCATGGCTATTGTTAGTTAACTGGTTGATTTTCTGTTTGATGATACAAAGGTGCCACCCGATTGGTAAGCTGAAAAATGAAAGACGACGAGTGCCTGAGTTAGGTAGATGAATGAAGGTTTCGGGCGGATGAGTAATTACTAGATATTACCACAGGCCTGATAAATGGGTGATTGTCATCAGGCTACTGCCAGAAATTTGTCTCTGGAGAAGAAGGGCAGGTACTCTAATTAAATTCTAAGGAGTTACTCAGCAGCCGTTAAGGTCGATACTGTTTATTTATAAGGTAGTGCTGGAACAACGGCCACTGCCTAAAACGATTCGATCAAGATGAAAACCAACTCAAAACTTATTTTTATCCTCTACGGAGTCATTGCTCTGCTATTGTTTGGCGGAGCTTACCTATTGTACAAGAATACGCAGATCAGCAAGGAAGTTGCGCAGGAACGCAGCGAGATGCGGGCGACGGTACGAAAAAATCAGTTGCAGAACGACCAGCAACAGCTGACGTTTGGTATGAAAACCTTCGCGTGGGCCGTTCGGAACTCACTGTTGCAAAACAAACCGGGGGAGGTAAACGAATACTTCAACACGCTGGTGAAAGACCGGGGTATCAAGGAGATGTTGCTGGTAGGCAATGATGGGAATGTACTGATTTCGACCAACAAAAAGAATCAGGGTATTGCCTTCACCGACCGGTTTCCGGGCTACCTGCTGCAGCGGGAAGAGGTCTATTTTGACGATAAAACGCCCTACGAATTATCGGCGCCCATTACGGGCCCCAACCAGCGGCTTGGTACCCTGGTGATGTTCTACAGCCCCGCCCCGATGCTGCCCGACACGCTGGCCGGAAATAGCCCGTTGTAGCCCCGTTACAGGTACGAAACACAAAAAACGGCTGGGTTGAGGGAAAAAACGTAATCTTTGTTCCGTTCACAAATAGCAATCCACCTCCAGCGTTTATCCGAACAACTACCGTATGCCTGACCATTGTATTGTTTACGTAAGCCAATCCTCCGAATTGTTGAAGGAGGACGATTTATCCGCTATTTTATTGCAAAGTCGTCAGCACAACAAAAAGGCTGATATCACCGGCGTTCTGCTTTGCCTTCATGGCCGTATCATTCAGGTATTGGAAGGGGGGGAGGGTAGCCTGAATCTGTTGTACGACCGCATTAAACAGGATGACAGACACACAAACGTTACCACCTTAATCAATCAACCCATTGATCGACGCCTTTTTTCATCCTGGAATATGGGGTATAAAACAATGACGAGTAGTCAACTCGACGAATTTGCCGTCGTTGTTAACCTGGATGATAAGAAAACTACTGTCTCCAGCCAGCAGGGGATAACCATCCTAGAACTGATTGAAGGCTTTTATAACACGAATCAGCACGCAGAGTAAGCCTGCAAATCTAGTTCCCATCCTCCTCCCGGTTTGTTTCAGCTAGTTTGTTAGCTCCTGCCATCGGGGCGAAGGCAGTTACGTTGGGTCGATTCAATCCATTGGTAACCAGTTGTTGACGGAATCCCTCGGAGAAATTATGTGCCTGTACGTAGCTGGTGTCAGCCACACCGCGAATCCTGTTAGTAGCCAGCCGATCAGGCTGCCAGCCCGGGATAGTGTGCAGTTACTGCGTAAACACCTATTCTGTTCCTATCGTGTTTGTAGACTCAACCGATGAGTAGTATCAGTAATAGGCATAAGAATAATATCATTTGATGCTATTTTTTTCTAGTTTTTCAAACAGCGTTGGTGGGTATTACCCATTGGTAATTAATCCGGATGTGGGCTGATGATGGTGTACGTGCTGGCCAGCGTATCCGCACAAGACGCGCGTTCATCCGTGGTACTGCCTGCCAACGGGAACGTGGCGCATTAGCACAAGGCATGGGCTGGACAAAGTGTGGAAAACGATGCCAAAGACGGGTATATGGGTTAAACATGGGCTTATCGGTTGCGCTGTAACGCTCCCCACACCTAACAAATGGCTGATTATGTGGGTTGTATTCCGGTACATCCACCGTTACAAATCAGGATTTACCAATCGCTGTTTTATGAACAACATGCTTATACTGTGGTCTTTTTTGCAACCCGACAGAGTAAATCAACCACCATTCACCATCAATGATGGCATTGCCCTGTTTTGGGGCACCATTCGCGACTTCCTGAAAGGCACGGCCGAGCGATTACCCTATCTCATAGTAGGCGTCTTCGTTTTTCTGTTCTTCTGGATCGTGAGCAAACTGATAAGGAAGGGTATCAACAATGTGGCCCGACGCTCCTCCTCCATCAATGATATGCTGGCTAGTCTGATCAGCCGTATCGTGGGGGCGCTGGTCAATATATTCGGCTTTCTGGCGGCCTGCGTCATCATCATCCCCTCCTTCAAACCCGGCGATATTATTGCGGGCCTGGGTATATCGACGGTAGCCATCGGGTTTGCCTTCAAGGATATTCTGCAAAACTACTTTGCCGGGTTGCTCATTCTATGGCGGCAACCGTTTAAGGTGGGGGATCAGATTCGGGTAAAAGACTTTGAAGGAACGGTAGAGGAAATCAACATGCGCTCTACCCGCCTGAAAACCTACGACGGCGAACGGGCTATTCTGCCCAATGGCGATGTGTACACCAGCGTTATGCTGGTCAGAACCGCCTACGACAAACGCCGGGTGAAATTTGTGGTGGGCATCGGCTACCCCGATTCCATTGAGGAGGCCCGGCAGGTGATTCATGCCGTGCTGGAGGGGATAGCCGGTGTGCTGAAGGACCCCGCCCCCTGGGTATACGTAACGGAGCTGGCAGGATCGTCGGTTAACCTGACGGTGTTCTTCTGGACGGAATCGCACCAGGCCAATGTGCTGAAAGTCAGCGATCAGGTGGTGACCGGGATTAAGCTGGCCCTGGACGAAGCCAGTATCGACATGCCTTTCCCGCACACGGTTGTGCTGCTGGAACAGCAGCCGCAGGGACCGGCTGTCCTGTCGCGCCCTCCCGCAAAAAAACAGCAGATTACGGGCATAAACGGACAAATTGATGGATGATTTTTTAAACACACTTCACGGTTGGCTTTTCAAAGGCTGGGGACCTATTGGGCGGGTCCTGTTCGTCGGCGTACTGGCTTACGCCGGGTTGCTGGCTTTCCTGCGCCTTTCGGGAAAACGGACCCTATCCAAGATGAATGCCTTCGATCTGGTGGTTACGGTAGCGCTTGGTTCCACGCTGTCAACCATCATCATGTCGAAGCAAACAGGACTGGCCGACGGGTTGATGGCGCTGGGGTTGCTCATTGTGCTTCAGTTCAGCGTAGCGTGGCTGTCTATCCGGTGGCCCTGGTTCCGGGACGCTATCAAGAGCGAGCCGACGCTGCTCTTCTACCAGGGGGACTTTCTGCATAAGGCTTTACGCCGGGAACGGGTTACAGAAAATGAAGTGCTGGCTGCCATGCGGGGGTCGGGTGTGGCGCATCCCGGTAAAACGACGGCCGTTGTGCTAGAAACGGACGGGTCGTTCACCGTAACCCAGGGCGATAACCTCGACCAGTCGTTTAGCCTTCAGAGTGTAAAAGCCCCGTCTGTCAGCGGCTCTGCACCAAACTAGTTCGTCCGCATGGAACGCACCCCTTCCTTCGCACGCCGGGCTACCACAGCCGCTTTCGTCAGTCTGCTCATGCTCGCTCTGTTTCTGCTGGTTGGGTATGCGGCTAATTTCTTCTTCCTGGTCTTCGGGGGTATCATTTTTGCGGTCGTCATCAGTGCGCTGGGTCATTTTGTGAGCGACAAAACATCACTTTCCTATAGCCTGTCTGTCGCACTGGTGCTGGTACTGCTGACCACGTTGATTGGTGGTACAATCTGGTTGCTGGCCCCGGTCGTTAGCCAGCAGGCCGACGAACTGGCTAACTCCCTGCCAAAGGCATTTGATCAGCTCAGGCGTACGCTGTCCCAAACAAAATGGGGGCAAAAGCTGCTGGCCGGTATTCCCGAAAATCCCGGTCAGCTGTTATCGTCCGATAACCTGAGTAAGGGAGTGCTATCGCAGATGACGGGCGTTTTCTCCAGCACCCTGGGCGGGCTGGTAAACATCCTGATTGTGGTGATTACGGGTATTTACCTCGCGTCCAGCCCCGATACCTACCGGAAAGGGTTCGTGAAATTGTTCAACCCCACGTATCGAAACCGCCTGCTGTCCGTCATGGACCAGTGCTACGATACCCTGAAAAACTGGTTTATCAGCCGGTCAATTACCATGACCATTGTAGGCATCGTAACGGGTATCGGTCTGGCTATTCTGGGCGTTCCGTTTGCCATTGTGCTGGGTATCCTGGCGGGTATTCTTAATTTTATTCCTAATCTGGGGCCCTACATTGCCCTGGCTCCGGCCTTGCTGGTAGCCTTGCCGGAGGGGACGTCGCTGGTGCTCTACGTGTTCATACTGTACATGGGGGTACAGTCGCTGGAGGGCTACGTGCTGACGCCTTTGCTCGACAAAAAATTTGTGTCCCTGCCGCCCGCCCTGCTGCTGTTCGGGCAGGTACTGCTGGGGGTACTGGTGGGGCTGGCGGGGGTACTGTTTGCCTCGCCCCTCATTGCCGTACTGCTTGTAATTGTGCAGGAACTGTACGTGAAAGACCGGCTGGAAAAGAACGTTGACGGATACCGACAGAGGGTAAGGGGTTCTAAGGAAATTCTAAGATTTCTTTAAGCCGACCTTAAGCCCCGGGGCTAAATTGCCCATTTAGTAAATGTACACTAACTCAACACAACCATGATGAAAAGTCTAATCATTGCCGCAGCCCTGTTGCTGACGGCCAGCCTGACGCAGGCCCAAGACGTAACGGTAGACACCGAAAAAAAACTGAACATCGACTTCAGTAAATACAAAACATACACCTGGGCCTCGCAGGTGGACAATAAACTCGATCCCGGCTTTTACTTCCTTAATGACCTGGAACTGAAACAGCGAATTCGGGATGCCGTGAAATCGAACTGGAAGGACGGGGCTACAAATTACAGCGACGGTCTCCCGATCTGATCGTAAATTTCCGGGTGTTCGATAAGCCAACCAAAATCAAGGTTACACCGGGTATGGTACTACTTACTTTGGGAAAGAACTGCGGGACCCGGAAGACAAGAAAACGTTTGACGTAAAGGCCGGGTCAATCATTGTCAACCTGGTTGACGTAAAAACAGGACAGGCCGTGTGGCGTGGTCTGGCATCGGGAATTACCAATACCAATGGGTTTGACCGCGACGAAAATAAGATCAAGCAGGCCGTCAACCTGATCTTTGAGAAATACCCCTACCGGGCCGATAAATACTAAGCCTGTCAAAAGGACTAACATGGTGGTTTCTCCGGCATGGGTAGGCCACCATGTTGATTAATGAACCAGCGAAGAAAGTAGAAAACCGACTTTCTTTAAAACGATACTCTCCTTGGATGGTTAATAGATTATAACACTAACTATACAATTTAACCTTTATGACAGACCAACAAATCGCCGATACCGTACTGGAAAACATGAACAAGGCAACTTTGCTCGACCTGGCGAGCCGAACCCATGCGCATTCCATTTCGATTTTCATTCCTACGCACCACCGGGGCAAAGAAGTAAATGAAGGCCAGGACCATATTGTTTTTAAAAACCACGTTCAGCGTATTCGGCAGACGCTCGAAAGCCAGTCGCTCCGCAGTAATGAAATGAATGACCTGATGCAGCCGCTGGAAGCCCTGCTGGACGATATCCAGTTCTGGCGGCATCAGCAGGCGGGGCTGGCCGTGTTCAGAAGCCCCGATTTCTTGGCTATTTCCATAGCCCGCTACCGCTGGAGAGCAGCAGTCAGCTAGACAGCCAGTTCCGCATCAGTCCGCTGCTTGCCCTTTGCCCAGCGGTCGCCCGGCCTACTACCTGCTGCAGATTACTAAAAACGGTATCACCCTGTACAAAGCCGACGCTTTCACCATTACCGAAGTAGATACACCGAGGCAATGCCATCGGGGCTGGATGCCGTAACGAAGTACTACGAGTTTGAGGAACAACTGCAGGGACGTACCAAAGGACCGGGCGGGGCTATGGCCATGTACTCCACCAACCAGGATGCCGATAACAAAGAAAAGGACCACCTCCTGGCCGACTATTTCCGGCTGATTGATACGCTATTGTGGGGATGATGGGTACGCAGAACTTACCCCTCGTGCTGGCTTCGGTAGGGTATTTTCAGCCCATTTACCGCGGAAATCAACACCTACCCGCACCTGCATGAAAGAGAGCCTGACGGGCAACTTCGACCATACCCAGCCGCAGGAGATGCACCAGATGGCGCAGGAGTTACTGGGTGATTCCATCGGACAGGAGAAACAACGGCGTATCGAGCAGTACCAGAACAGCAGCGGGGGCGATCTGGTGTCGAGCGATATGAAGGAGTTACTGAAAGCCGCGGTGAAAGGCCAGATTGAAACGCTGTTTTTGAAGAAAGGAGCCAGCGTATGGGGAAGTTTGAAGGAGGATACCCTGCGGACATCCATCCACGATGAAAAACAGGCTGGCGATGAGCCACTGATCGACAGTCTGGCTACGCACACCCTCCGCAACGGGGGGGAAGTATACGTACTGGAAGAAATCGACCTGCTCCCCAACCAGCAGGATGTTATGGCAACGGCCCTGTTCCGGTTCTAACTGATCTGACAGACTTTCATAAAAAAGCAGAATACCCTATTTGGTGTTCTGCTTTTTTATGAAAGTCTGGTATCTGTGATGCCCGAAATCGTCGGTGCGCTTCACCCTGTTGATTGACCAGCCAGGAGCAGTCAGGGTTTCAGGGCCAGCTGTACATAAAACGGGAAGTGGTCTGACCCGAATTTTGGTAGTTTTTCTACTGCCAGTACGTTGAACTCACTGGAAACGAATACGTAATCCAGCGGCCACCGCATAAACAGGGACTGGGCATCGAAGGTGCTGTACAACCCCCGTCCGTATCGTACGTCGTTCAAACCGCTGAGGTCCATAAACTGATGCGTATTGTGCGACCAGCCCACATCGTTGAAGTCACCGGCCACCACCGTCGGCAGCGATCGTTTGCCCACCATCCGGCCCGCCTTCAGTAACGCTACTTCCTTCTCACTATCGGTAATATCGGGATACTTGCTGGGGGTGGGGGCTAAGGGATGGATCGTGATAAGCTGAAAGGACTGGCCACCAGGCAGAGTAAAGGTCGCTTTGAACGTAGGCACCCGGTCGAAATTGAGAAACAAGATCTGTTGATTCTCCAATGGAAGTTTTGAGTACAGAGCCATCCCGTAGGCATTATCACTGGGGAAGATCATGCGGTACGGGTACTTTTTGGTCAGTGCGTTGAGCTGATCCACCCAGCGTTTGTTGATTTCCATTGTGAGTAGAAAGGTGGGGTCCTTAGCCGCAACAATCTTCAGCAGTTCATCCGAATGGGTGTTTGTTATCAGTACATTGGCCAGCATAATGCTGAACACCGTCTGTTTGTCGACGGATGTTGGATCGGCCGATTCTACGGGCGCAGACCCAGGGGGGTGTAAGGAAAAATAATGTAGGCCTGTATCCCGACTGAAACCAATAAACCAGCCAGAAAAACCAGATTGACGCGTCCCCACTCTTTTCGGCAGAGTAAAAAAAGCAGCAGGCACCCCAGCAAAGCCAGTAACACCTGTAGCCTGGGAAAGTTAAGAATTTGCAGGAACCAGATAATCGTGTCGGGAACCAGTGAAAGCAGCGAAATCAGAATAAGTATCGTGCCGCTTACCAGAGAAAAATAGAAAAGGACTCGTTTAAGGGTAGACATAAGGCAGGTTCGTCAAGCGTTCCGTTGCTGGCTAGTACAAGTAAAGAGCTGCCTGAAGAAAAAAAGTTTTCCATTTTTCTTACTCACCCGGCCCCGCCCATTGATGTAAAATGGCAATGCTGCCGCTGACCTGTGCAGTAGTGGCGAAAGCCCGGTGTACGAATTGACAACCCTATCATTTTGCCGATAATGGGTAAAAAAGGCCACCAGCCTAAACTTATTCATTAGTAAAGAATTTGTGCGTCTTTTAACAAGCTACCCGTTCTCCACTGTTGATAGACTGGAGTTTGAATTCCGCTTTAATCCGTGTTTAACGGGTTAGTAATGGCTACGACCACAAGTACCCATAATGGACCCCTCGATACGCCTTCCTTTTGCAGCCCCGGCGTTTTGCGCATCGGCCTATTGGCTGGGCCTAATCCTCAACAGACATCAATCCTGGTGCAGAGCGCAAGTGAGGTCACAAAGCAAGACAATCCTTTACCTGTCCCAGGTAGCATCAGGCTATCGGCAATCCTCAATTGTTGGCCCTGAAGAAGCCTCTTTGGTTAGGAACAGGGGGCGTTTCTACGCCTGATTACGCTTTGTGATGTAGTACACAGGGATGCCCAGCCCGGCAATGAGCAGGCCCATACCCGTATTAAACGTTTTGGTATAGAGCAAGATGGCGCAGATAGTCAGGCCCGCCACGATGTACAGCGCCGGAACGACGGGGTAGCCAAACGCCCGGTAAGGCCGCTCGGTATCCGGTTCGATGCGCCGGAGCCGGAATAGTCCCGCAATGGTGACGATGTAAAAAACCAGCGAAGCAAAGGTGCAGTAATCCAGCAGGTCACCGTAGCGGCCCGACAGGCAGAGCAACGAGGCCCAGATGCACTGTAGCCACAAGGCCCGGCCCGGCACGCCATTCTTGTTCAGATGCGACGCCTGCTTCAGAAAAAGGCCGTCTTTCGCCATGGCGTAATACAGTCGTGCCCCCGCCAGAATCAATCCGTTGTTGCACCCAAACGTTGAAACCATGATCAGAACGGCCATAACGGATACGGCGATGCTCCCAAAGATAGTGGATACGGCGGCCGTAGCTACCCGATCGGCCTCGGCAAACTGAATGCCCCGACCAATGATGTCGGTAGCGGTTGGCAAGCCTTTCAGGGGTAGGAGGGAGAGGTAGGAGATATTAGCCAGGAAGTAAATGGTCGTTACAATGAGGGTACCAAAAAACAAGGCCAGTGGAATGTTCCGGCGGGGGTTTTTAATCTCGCCCGCAATGAAGGTTACGTTGTTCCAGGCATCGGCCGAGAACAGCGACCCCACCATGGAGGTGCCAAAGGCCAGCATCAGGGCGATACCCGCAATGGGTACAATCTCGCCCGCTGCCGATGTTGTACTGGCTTCCCAGGCATTGGTGAGGTTGGCAGACAACATACCGCTGCTTACCCCCAGGGTGATGCCAATGACAATCAACCCCAGCAGTGCGATTAATTTGGCCGACGTGAATACATTCTGAATCAGCTTGCCACTTTCAATGCCCCGGCTATTGAGCCAGGTGAGTAATACCAAACTGGCAATGGCGAATAGCGAGCCGAAGGAGATATTGACCGGTCCAACGGCCACCAACACGTTGGCCGGGTTCAGCGCCGGGATGAATACGGCGGTAAACTTGGTGAAGGCAACGGCAACGGCGGCAATGGTGCCCGTCTGGATAACCATGAAAACGGTCCATCCATATACGAAGCCGGTTACCGGCCCAAACGCTCGTTGCAGGTAAATGTACTGCCCTCCTGCTTTGGGCATCATGCCCGCCAGTTCGCCATAGCTAAGCGCAGCGGCAACTGTTAATACACCCGTTAGCACCCATAGCATCAGTAACCAGCCCGAAGCCCCAGATTACGGGCCATATCGGCGGTGACGATGAAAACACCGGAGCCAATCATGGAGCCGGAAACGATAAGCGTAGAGTCAATCAGACTGAGCGAGCGGTGAAACTCGGTGGATTCCGTGGTCACGGAGACGGACGGAACAGAATCTTCTGCCATAGAGGAATAGCCTTACAGGAAGTTGGTTTGTGAAGCGGTTTAGCAAAACTTCCTACAAGAAGCGTTCTATTCGGTAAAAAACCAAACGAGCTGGCTTAAATCAAGCCCGGCTGTAGCCTATTGGCGCACTAACCTGCCGGCGTTTGGATTGATCCACTCAGTCTACTTTGAGGGGTGGCCCCACGACCCGCATCTCATTGGCGACAAAAATACGGGCTATCTCTGCCTGATCGGGTTCGTGCGTCAGGGAGGCCATCGCGACAAAAAACTCCTCCATTTTGCCCGCGGGCTGGAAAATAACGGTCATTTTCCCTTTCTCGCTTAGCTGACTCCAGGCGTGAGGCACGTTGCGGGGCATGAATATACTTTCGCCCGCTGCGAGCGAATAAGTATCCGGACCAACCTGAAAAATATAGTTTCCTTCCAGTACCTGAAACACCTCGTCCTGATTGGGGTGAACGTGCAACGGGGTGCCCCGCTTTGGCGACAGACTGGTTTGCTCAAATATGGCCATTTGCCCGTTGGTATCTTTTCCCGATACTTTCACATCCAGAATATTGGCGTTAACGCCCTTCAGCTGGATATGCCCGTGATACCGGCCCTCGCCGGGCGTTGTTTTAAAGCTTTTCCCGACTGGTTTAGGCTGTTGATGCGCAACAGCCGCCAGCGGTGCCGCAGCCAATGTGGTTAGGATGAATTTTCGACGTTTCATTGGATATAAAGTTTGCATTGTATCAACAACCAAATCTATTAATCCATCCGGCGCAACCATCAACTTCTTTAGCCAGTGGTAGTTGTCCAACTGAGTTGTCCAACTGCCGGGGGGCACTGTTAAACCTATCTGACGGCTATGCAGGCATTCGGCAACCCGGCCCGTTACTGCCCCTCCATTTCGGCCACCGTCGGCCGGGTAGCCTGACCGGGGCTGAGCAAACCAACCGGAACCCGACATCGCTTCTGCCAACTGGTACCCCCGTTTCAGCAGTCTGGCCGGGCGTGAACGCACCATCCCGTGACTCCCGTTGGGCAGGGTACGAACTAATCGTGTAGCGTTGGGTAGACTAACCGGGAGCGGGCAAACTCAGCGACGTACCAGCTAGTTGCAATCAGGCGCAGACGAAGGAGCACCGTAAACAGCGTGGTATGAACTAAGCGGTAAGTCATTGATATTCAAATTAATTCTTGTACTTTTAAGGACTTTTGCCCCAAAATATTATGTGAAAAGCTCGTCTGGACAACTAATCAATGAGGCATAAACAGCGGCCGGTTGTACCGCCGGTTTCAGCTGCAAACCGGTATAACAGGTATTAAACGGGTTACTTGGTAAACCTCAAATAAACATAATTCGTAAAGGAGTTTACCGGGCGGCAGTTGAATTAACAGAGTAAAGAAAACAGTAAATGTGGCAGGCCGCTGTGTAATGGTTGCCATTCTGACCAAATGGCGTAGTAGTGTACCCACCGTAACCCCTTGTTGCTTGTGACGAAACTATCCCTGATCGTGGCAGTTGGACTTGCCACCAGTATCTATTCGCTGAACGGTGCGGCCCAGCCCGGCCCACTTCTTTCTCTGCATATAGCAGCTGCCGGCAAACTGGTGACAAGCAAACTAGTAGCCCGCACGAATGAAACGATCATCCATTTCTGTGGTGAAAACGTACCCATCAATCACCCGGCTATTACTGAACGCTGGACCCGGACCCTCCACCACCAGGCGGCACTGGCGGCCGATCTGGCGCTGCTGAAACGCCGGGCCTCGGTAGTTTTTCCGTTGATAGAACCCATCCTCGAACAGTATCGGATTCCCTCTGATTTTAAGTTTTTACCGCTCCTTGAGAGTGCTGTTACCAACCGCGCCGTTTCCCGAAAGGGGGCGGCCGGGTTCTGGCAACTGATGCCCGGAACGGCCCAGACGCTGGGGTTGACGGTATCGCAGCGGAACGATGAGCGGTTTAACCTGCTCAAAGCAACGCACGCAGCCTGTCGGTACATTGTTGAACTGCACGATCTGCTAGGCTCCTGGATGCTGGTGGCAACGGCCTATAATGCCGGACCGAATTACATTCAGGAGCTTGTTCGGCGGCACCCTGCCATGCATCCGATGGCCTTACCCTACCGGGCACCCGAAACCAAAGCCTACCTGTTTCAGGCGGTAGCCATCAAGGAACTGCTTACCCGCCCGGCCTTGTACAGCGATCAGCTGAGTAGTGCCGATATCGAGGCCCTGACGGATGGTGCCGAACCGGTAGAAACGACCGAGAGAGCGGCTATACTGGCCTCGTTCGATATGGATGAAACGATGGTTGCGCAGGCATTGGCAAAGCAGCCCGTTACCGCTGCTGTTTCGTTTATTTCCGATTCAACCACCACTGTCGTGCTGCTTACGGAGGAGGAGAGTACAACGGGAATTGCTTCCCAAACGCTGGTTGCTAAGGGGAAAAAAGTGCAATCCCGCTCCGTTGCTTCTGTGCCGGAATCCAGGGCACCCGCTGCCACACTAAAAACCCGGAGTATGAGTGAAGGGCCGCTCACAGAGGGTAAACTGTGTTTGTTTCAGGTGATACAGCCGGTAACGTTAAACGGACGGTTCTTTGCCGTTGGTGATATGATTCATGCGTACATCGACGTGATTGATGCCCGCTCGGGGCGGGTTTACCTGCGCACCGACCACCTCACAACGGCACAGACAAGGGAAGTTTTTCCCCTCAAAATGGTAGCGACCGAACAACCCAAGCAACCGGGCGTATCCTTACCCAGCCGCTTTGACAACTGGCAACTGAACTGGGAGTCGCTGTAGGTTGAGCAGGGTGGTAAGTGCTGCTCATTTCTGCTAAAGCCTGCCAGCTAACAGAAGCAGAACCGGCGCAATGCGCGGGTAGTATGGAAGAAAATCAACGCTGTATTAGTCCGCGTCCGTCAGTACGCGTGGTCCCTGCTGATTGATTTGGGAAACATAGGTTTCACTGGTTATGCCGACGGATAAAAAGGCCTGCTGCATGGCCTCGCCCACTTGTTCGGCCGTTTGGGCATCCCGACTCCAGGCAAACATGGAGGGGCCGGAACCGGAAATACTACACCCCAGCGCACCCGCATCCCGGGCGGCTTTCTTGGCTTCGTTGAACTCTGGAATCAGGATAGCCCGTACCGGCTCAATGATTACATCGACCAGCGAGCGGCTGATAAGCTCATAATCGGGTGTCATCAGACCGGCAATCAGGCCCGCCACATTGCCCATCTGGGTAATCGTGTTCTTTAGCGAGACTTCATTTTTTAGAATGAACCGGGCATCTTTCGTGTTTACCTCGATATCGGGATGAACGAGGGTGCAGAACAACCGGGCTTTTGTGTCAATTCGGATAACGTCCAGCGGCTGGTAGCTGCGGATAACCACGAAACCACCCAGCAACGACGGGCCTACGTTATCGGCATGGGCCGATCCGCTGGCAAATCGTTCGCCTTCCATCGCAAAGGGTAACAGTTTGATGGTGGGTAACGGACGACCGAGGAGTTCATTAGCCGCAAAAACACCCGCCACGGCACTGGCAGCACTGGAACCCAGCCCACTGCCCAACGGCATCTTTTTGTGCAGAACAATGTCGAGTCCTACCTCCTGCCGACCAATGAATTTGAGAAAAGACTGAACGGCAATACCGGCCGTATTCTTGCTGGCCTCGCGGGATAAGCGTCCCCCATCACCCGTGATATCCTTTATCCGCACGCCTGGTTCATCGCTGAACGTGAGTGTAAGCTCATCACCGGGATTATCAACGGCAAAACCAAAAATATCAAATCCGCAGGCTACGTTAGCCACGGTTGCCGGAGCAAATACACGAATAGAATCCACGATAGAATGAGGGGGTAACGAAGCGCAAAGGTAATGATTTGGATTAGAAATCAATTGGCGTACCCCGGCTAGCCTACGGGTCAATCTATCAATATAAGCGCTATACGGTTCCCTGTTTTCTGTCGCTGCCTGTCTGTTTCCATGGTGACCCGCTACCGCCCACACCAAACTTGTGGTCGAAGTCCGGCGTGGGAGGTAGCGGGTAATGGACTTATTGGCCAAATAGCTGATTCCATACACCTTTGGCTTTTTCTTTGGCCGCTTCAATCTGGAGAGCGGCTTCGGCTTTGAGTTCATCCAGTTTGAGTTGAGCAGCTTCCAGGTGTATGGCGGCTTCGGCTTTCATTTCGTCAAACTTATCTTCGGCCACATCCGATAGTTCGTCGGCCTTCGCTGAGGCAGAAGCAAATACTTTTTCCGCTTCAGTTTGCAAGTTGGCCAGATTCTCGGCAGTGGATGCTTTCACCGCGTCGAAATGCTCGGTTGCTTTGGCTTTCAACCCGTCAACATCAATATCTTTCCCAAACTCCTGCGCCTGTGCCACCAATTTATCCCGCATTTCGTCGAGCTGGGTAGCGGCCACATTGAGATGCTCACCGGCCGTGGTACGGAAGGATTCCAGTTTGTCGGCCATTGTTTGTTTGGCGGCTTGAGCCTGTTCGGTGGTTGTCTGCTTCGGATGCTCGTTATTTTCCATCGTCTTGATTGTCGTGTTTCCGGTAAAGTTGATGAAAGGGCACGATATAATGAACAAGGAAATAGACGGAGGGTAAAACGAGTCCCGAAACGGGCTATTCCTCTATACTGACGGGTTGGTGGGTGTTTGCCTGCTACCCGGCGACGGATAGTCATACCGGGTAATTGTACAAAGCAGTGTGCGGATGTTCGTCGAGAGGCACAACTGAACAATTGACCAGTGTGGTCGTTAATTTAGTAGTAATTCACAACCGGTTTACCGGGTATTTTCTCAATCGTTATGAACAAATTAGTTGTATGTATTTCCCTGTCAATCAGTATCCTGCTGGTGTCATTCTTCAGTAAGACACTCGCGCAGACAACAACCGGCTTAACAGCAACGGGTGTCAAGACCAATACGAATATGGCTATCAGTGCGGCTGATGCCCCCAATCACAAAATGCTGCTCCAATACCTGAAAGCATCAGGATTGCTTAAAAAAGCGTCCGGCAAAACGCAGTATACCGTCTTCGCGCCAACCGATGCCGCTTTTTCTGAACTACCCGAAGCCGACCGGCGTGACCTTCTATTACCATCGAGTAAGCAGAAGCTGATTAAAATACTGGGGTATCACGTTGTAAAAGGCCGGATAACGTCCGATCAGTTACGGGATGGGCAAGCCCTAACTAACCTCACCGGCCAGATTCTGTTGATCCACAAGCAGGGTAAGACCATCACCATTGAAGATGGCCGGGGTGGGGTAGGCGACGTAATCCAGTCCGATATCCGGACAACCAACGGTGTCGTTTATTCCATCAATAGGGTGCTGCAACAGGTTGTGC
>CAWARB010000009.1:0-61343 GCA_963784335.1 uncultured Cytophagales bacterium
TGTGGCATCGGTTATGCTGCTCGCGTTCATCATGTTCGGTGCCCCGATCATCGAGAAGTTACCGATGGCTGCGCTGACCGGCGTAATGATTATGGTAGCCATCGGCACCTTCGAGTGGGCCAGCTTAAAAACCTTTGGCAAGATGCCCTGGCACGATGTGCTGGTGATGGTACTGGTGGCAGGGATAACGGTTCTGTTCCATAATCTGGCCCTGGCGGTGCTGATCGGCGTTATTATCTCGGCTCTGGTATTTGCCTGGGAAAATGCCCGTCGAATCCGCGCCAGAAAACACACCGACGAAGCAGGCGTCAAGCATTATGAACTGTACGGCCCCCTGTTCTTCGGCTCGGTAACGGCCTTTCGGGAGAAGTTCGACGTAGCGGGTGATCCCCACGAAGTTATCATTGATTTTCAGGATAGCCGGGTGGCGGATATGTCGGGCATCGAAGCCCTCAGTAAACTAACGGCCAGCTACCAGCAGGCGGGAAAAACGGTTCACCTGAGGCACCTGAGTCCCGATTGCCGCCGACTCCTGACGAATGCCCGAAGCCTCATTGAGGTAAACATCATGGAGGATCCGGACTACAAGGTGCTGATCGATGACTAAGTCCCGATTTACCGGGCAACAACCGTTGCTATAACCCGTTGGTAGCGGGTCAGGGCCGGGGTGCCTTTATCGGTTACTTCCAGAACAAGTGGATGGTTTGCCCGGCCGTAGCATCGTCGGGTACAACAAACGATGTATTTGCCTGGTCTGCCTGTTGAGTTATTACTGTGCCGGGATACGTGTCCACCTCTTCATACTGCCACCACCGGTAGCTGACCGGATTGCCGTCGGGGTCGGTGGCGGAGCCATTCAGGGTTACGCGCTGGCCGGGTTTCACCCGAAGGTCCTGGGCGTGGGAAAGGTTGACAACAGGCGGGTGGTTAGCCTCCTGGTATGATTTAACGCACCAGTCGGCGCGGGCGGCAAAGTCATTTTGCAGCGCCGGAATCCAGCGTGTTTGTGGATAGGCGGCGTCCTGTTTTTTGGTGTACGGGTTATAGTCGGTCACCTTTTGCCATCTTCCCAGCGGTAGGGATTTGTGGCTGACTGCACCATACGCCCACCCCAGCCCCCGTATGAAACGTCTTCTTTACTACGAAGCCCCACATCGATCAGGTAGAAAAACGCGGGCGAATCGCCTTCGGAAATAAAATCGTACTGGTTCAGTTTGTATTGTTCTGGCTTCCTCCGGATCGCCATGCGTGTGTTCGGGGTCACCCGCTATTTTTTGACCATCGCCCCAGAGGTAATAGGCACTCAGCAACGGCCCGTGGTTAAACTTGATGTTTTCGGCAAACCAGTTCCCACTTAGGTAGGTCTGCAATTCGGCGGGCACGACCCGGGGCCACAGGTACGCAAAACTCCAGAACTGATCGGATTGTACAGGACTTTAATCTTCGGCCAGTTGGGGCTACGTATGTTTGGTAGGTATTATCCTGATCCAGTACAGCATAGATGATGGCCTTATCGCTTACTTTTTTGGCAATTGCCGGCCAGTCGGGCGTATTCTTATACTGGTCTTCGATGGATTTCAGGGCGCGGGCCACGGTGTTGGTGCCTCCCCAGATTTGCAGATAAACCGGACTGGAATCGTCATCGAGTAAACTGGTTTTGATGAAATCCGACCCTTCGGTATCGTGGTTCATATCGCCCTCGAAGTCGATATTACCTACCCGGACCAGACTCAGCAGGTGATCGGGCGTGGGGTACCCTTTTGCGTGTTTATCAGGCTAGGGTAAACCTCCCGGTATTTGTTGATGTACTCCTCCATCCAGGTAGTGCCGGGCCAGCGCAGTTCCGTGCGTTCACCGTATCGTTTGGCGGTATTATCCATCCCGGAGGTGAACCTGGTGCCTTTTCCATCGCCTTTGTAGTGCCATTGCGAACTGCTGTACACCAGCCCCACCACGTCGAATTCATTGCTGTAGAGCAGCATCCGGATAAACGTGTCGACATCATCGACCTCGCCATCGGTCGTGATAATGGTGCGGGGTTTAGCCGATGTGTTAGCAACCGGCTGCGCTATCAGCGGTGAGAAGACGCAGAGGGACGCGAAAACGAGCAGGGTTTTTATGGTCATGAAGAAAGCGGTAAATCAGAGTGTGCTACCAGGCTGTAAACCTACGCAAATTAGGCCTTTTCGGGCGCGTTTATACCAGGAAAAGCGGGTACAGCGTTTGATAGAAAACGTATGAATATAATCCCCGCAAATACTACCATGACTATTTCTTACGCCGTACGTTCATTGCGTACTTCGTTACTGGCTCTGCTTATTATTGGCTCGCTGACCACTGCCTGCAAAAAATCGGGGGGTGTTGATGACGTTGACCCCCGCGATCAATACGTTGGTGTGTATGACGGTGGCTATCAGGCATCAACGCTGATTAACAATAGCCTGGAGTCGAACCGGGAAAGTGGAACGGTGCAGATTACCGTTTCGAAAGCACAGGCTGCCAACCAGATCTACCTGGAACTCCTTTTCAACGGGACTTCCAAACAGAATGTAACGGCCGAACTCAGTGAAAAAAACTTCACCGTCATTGATAAACAGACCGAATCCCTGGTATTCGACGGGAAAACGTATGCTAATGCCCAGTATACCGCTACCGGTCAGTTTGTCGACAAAACGATTGTTATCAACACCACTACTCAAATTCTGCAAAGTGGTGTTACTCTTTCTAAACAGGGGAGTATAAGCGGTACGTTGAAATAACTATCTTCGTGCCGGTTCTTAAACTCCGGTTTTTTATGAAAACATGCATAGTAACCGGCCTCTTGGCCGGTTTTTTTGTTACCCTCACCCCACAAATCACGGTTGCCCAGGCGACGTTGGCAAACCCGGTGTTGAAAGAAGCAGCCGCCGAAACGGTGGGTATGAGTACCGCCCGGCTGCAACGCATGGACGGGGTTATCAATGACTACATTGCCAAAGGGCGACAGGCGGGGGTAGGCGTACTGGTAGCCCGCAATGGCCGCATCGTGTACCACAAGGCTTACGGTCTGGACGATATGCAGGCTAAAACGGCCCTCAAACGCGATGCAATTTACCGCATTGCCTCCCAAACGAAGGCCATTGCCAGTATTGGGCTGATGCTACTCTTTGAGGAAGGTAAATTTCTGCTCGACGAGCCCATCTCCAAGTACATTCCGGCTTTCAAAAGCCCGAAAGTGGTGGATAAATTCAACGAGAAGGACACAACATTTACCACCGTGCCCGCCAAGCGGGAAATTACCATTCGACAGTTGTTGACCCACACCTCGGGGATCAGTTATCCGGGCATTGGCAGCAAAGAAGCGGTGGCCATGTACGCCAAATATGGTATTCCGAGCGGTATCGGTACGCCCGGAGGTACGCTGGAAGAGGCAATGAATAAACTGGGAGCTTTGCCGCTCACCCATCAGCCTGGCGAAAAATGGACTTACGGCCTGAGTGTCGATGTGATAGGGCGGTTGATTGAAGTACTGTCCGGTCAGTCCCTCGACCAGTTTCTGCGGACCCGCCTGTTCGATCCGCTGGGCATGAACGACACCTATTTCTACCTGCCTGCTGCCAAACACGCCCGACTCACGAAGGTATATACTGAAGACGCCGAAAAAATGATTCAGCCGATGACCGCTCAGGGGGGTATACCGGCCGATTACCCAAAACTGGCTGGTACGTATTATTCCGGTGGAGCGGGCCTGTCATCAACCTTGTACGATTACGCTATTTTTCTGCAAATGATGCTGAACGGTGGGGAATACAATGGCAAACGGTTTCTGAGCCCCACTACCGTGCGGCTCATCACCACCAATCAGATTGGGGACCTGAACCAGGGAAACAATAAGTTCGGGCTGGGCTTTGCCATAACGTCCGAGAAAAGTGCCGCCCGGTTACCCGTGTCGGAGGGTAGTTTTGACTGGGGCGGCTTCTTTGGTACTACGTACTGGGTGGACCCAAAAGAAGGCATCGTCGCCCTGATTTACACCCAGAAAGTGCCGAACAGCTACGGCGATTTGAGCGACAAATTCAAGGTGCTGGTCTACCAGGCTATTACGCAGATGCAGGCTCCAAAGTGATATATCCCTGAAAACAACTAACCCGTACCACGATGAAAATGCTCGTTACTCTGGCCCTGATCTTTGCCGCCCAACTCAGTTGGGCGCAAACACCGATAAAGCCCCCTTCCATGGCGATAACGGCACCGCTGCTCAGAGGAGATGCCGAAAAAGAGGTTATCGAAACGGAAAAGAAACGGTTTGCAGCACTGGTCAGTGACGACTTCGCCGTGCTGGACCGGGTACTGGCTGATGACCTGGTGTACACTCACTCGAGCGGTAAGAACGACACAAAACAGTCGTACATGCAATCGCTCCGGGAGGGGAAAACAAAATACAATGCCATGAACACGCAGGAGCAGAAAGTGCGCCTGTACGGTAATACGGCCGTTATCAACGGTAAGTGCCTGATGAACGTGACCAGTAACGGAACAATCATCAATACCAGGCTTGCCTACACATCCGTATACGTTCGCACCGGAAATGAGTGGCAAATGGTAGCCTGGCAATCACTCCGGGTACCGAACGAATAGTCAGGCTGCTATGCTGGTACGCAAAGTACCGGCTGCGCGTACCAGCATAGCAGCGTCAAACTTTCAAAAATTCCCGCAACTCGGTAGCGTCTTCGGGGTTCATGCGCCCGGCCAGTACCAGCCGCAACTGCCGCCGGCGCAGGGCACTTTTGTAGCGGTCTTTCTCATCATCCGTTTCGGGGATAACGGCGGGCACTTCAATGGGGCGACCACTCTGATCGACCGCCACGAAGGTGTAAAAGGCACTATTGGTGCTGACCCGGATTCCCGCCGGAATATCTTCGGCCCACACGTCGATAAATACCTCCATCGACGAGTTGAACGAGCGGGTCACCTGCGCCTGCATCGTTACGATGTTGCCCAGGCGGATTGGTTGGGCGAAGGATACATTATCGACGGAGGCCGTAACAACAATGCGATTGGAGTGTTTTTGGGCGGCAATAGCCGCAGCAATGTCCATGAAGTGCAACAGCCGCCCACCCATTAGGTTATTGAGCGTGTTGGTATCGTTAGGGAGCACCATTTCGGTCATTACCGTGGTCGACTCCCGGGCAAATTTAGGTTGGGGCATTCGTTATACCGGGTGTTGTTGAGAAACGGACCGAACCCCGGATTTTGCCCGACGTACGATACGCAGTCAAAATAACGGAATAAATCCCAACTGACTTCCCTGTTTCCCTGGTTTCTTTCGTGGATTATTCACCGGGCCAGTTCCGCGTCCACTACAAACTGGTTTCCAGCATAGTATCGGGTGGATGATGGCGAAACGGGCAGGAATAGCCCCTCGCTGGCCAGAATGCCGTGCTGCTGTCAACGGCTTTGACCGGGCTATTCGGTCTGGGTGAGGCCTGTAGGCACGTCTTTCAGAATCTGGCTACCAATAGCTGTTCGCGTGGGGATTTTTCTAAAAATGCCCTTGTAATCGGACCTGAATCTGTGTAAATTAGCCAGATTATCAACGCGGCTAATGAATTTCAAATTAACCTCAGAATTTCAGCCCACCGGCGATCAGCCGAAGGCTATTGAACAACTGGTGAAGGGTACCAATCAGGGCGAACAGTCCCAGGTTTTACTCGGCGTAACGGGATCGGGTAAGACGTACACCATCGCTAACCTGATTGCGCGGACTAACCGGCCAACGCTGGTAGTCAGCCATAATAAAACGCTGGCAGCCCAGCTCTACGGCGAATTCAAGCAGTTCTTCCCCGAAAACGCCGTCGAATTCTTTATCTCCTATTACGACTACTACCAGCCCGAGGCCTACATCGCTACCACCGGAACCTACATTGAGAAAGACCTGGCTATCAACGAAGAGATTGATAAGCTGCGCCTGGCCGCTACGTCGGCCCTCATGAGTGGTCGGCGGGATGTGATTGTGGTGGCCTCCGTATCCTGCATTTACGGCATGGGTAACCCCGAAGAATTCAAGCGAAATGTGGTACGGATTGGGGTGGGGGAGCGGATGAGCCGCAATCAGTTTCTGCATCAGCTGGTCAGCATTCTCTACAGCCGGACCGAAGGTGATTTTGAGCGGGGTAACTTCCGGGTGAAAGGGGATACCGTGGATCTGTACGTGGCCTACGCCGACTTTGCCTACCGGGTCATTTTCTTTGGCGATGAAATCGAAACGATTCAGCGCATCGACCCCAGCACAGGCCGCAAACTGTCGGACGAAACCCTGGTGACTATTTTTCCCGCCACCCTGTTTGTTACGGGCCGCGATACGTTGAACGGAGCCATTCACCAAATTCAGGATGATATGGTGTCACAGGTGCGGTATTTCGAATCGGAGTTTCGGGAAATGGAAGCGACCCGCATTCAGGAACGGACCGAATTCGACCTCGAAATGATGCGTGAACTGGGGTACTGTTCCGGCATCGAAAACTACTCGCGCTATTTCGATAAGCGCCTGCCGGGGCAGCGGCCCTTCTGTTTGCTCGATTATTTCCCGGACGACTACCTGATGGTTATCGACGAAAGCCACGCCACGATCCCGCAAATCCGGGCCATGTGGGGGGGCGACCGTTCCCGCAAAACCGCGCTGGTCGATTATGGTTTCCGGCTGCCCAGCGCGATGGACAACCGCCCGCTTACCTTCCAGGAATTCGAGGACTTATCGGGCCAGACAATTTACGTATCGGCTACTCCGTCGGACTACGAACTGCGGAAGAGTGAAGGCGTTGTGGTGGAACAAATTATTCGCCCCACCGGCCTGCTCGATCCCGAAATCGACGTTCGGCCCAGTTTGAACCAGATTGACGATTTGCTCGATTCCATCGAGAGCCGGGTCAAACAGAAAGAACGGGTACTGGTCACTACACTCACCAAACGGATGGCCGAAGAGCTCACCAAATATCTGGACCGCGTGGGTATCAAAACCCGCTACATTCACTCCGAGGTGAAAACCCTGGACCGGGTTGAGATTCTGCGCGACCTGCGCCTGGGTAATTTCGATGTGCTGGTGGGGGTCAACCTGTTGCGTGAAGGACTCGATTTGCCCGAGGTATCGCTGGTAGCCATCATGGATGCGGATAAAGAAGGCTTTTTGCGTGACATTCGGTCCCTGATTCAGACCATAGGACGCGCTGCCCGGAACGCCAACGGTAAGGTAATCATGTATGCCGACCGGATTACCGGCTCGATGCAGAGAGCCATTGACGAAACCAACCGTCGGCGGGCTATCCAGATGGCCTACAACACCGAGAATGGCATAACACCCACAACGGTACTGAAATCGCGGGAGTCTATTATGGGGCAAACAAAAGTGGCCGACTCGAAGGTAAAACACTTCTACGTGGAGCCGGAAGAAATCCGCATTGCCGCCGATCCGGTCGTTCGGTACATGGGCAAGGGCGATCTGGAGAAGGTAATAAACGAGACACAATCGAAAATGGAGCGGGCTGCCAAGGACCTCGACTTTCTGGAGGCTGCCCGTTATCGGGATGAACTATTCCAGCTACGGGATAAACTGAAGAAAGAAACTGCCTGAGTGCCGTACTTCCTGAGTAATGCACAAACAGGCGTCTACCCGCTGTTATCCATAGTGCTAACCACAAAAGCCGTTCCTATTGGTTTAGGAACGGCTTTTGTGGTTAATCCAAACTTACAGGCTGACTGCTTTCTACCGCCTGACCAGTATGATTCCCGGGAGAGGTTTGGCGTTTGTCACCCTACGTCCGAATCGGCGTCATCAGCCAGTGACGCAAAATCATGGAACGTACCTTTCGGTAGCCAGTACGCGAGCAAACCGGTATAGATGGCTGCCAGGCCGACTGCGGTCCAGCCAACAGTCGGTTGTTTTTTTAGCTGCCGGGTAGCAATACCCGAAAAGCCAGCTACAAAGGGCACCATGTACCACGGGTCATTTAGCCGTTTGGCAATCAGGTAACCGACCCCCGCAGTAGCACCTAAAATACCCGCTGCAACAGGACCGTCCCGCTCTTCGTCGGGTTGCCAGGCGTTGAGCGTCAAAACGGTATTGGGCGTTCCTACTACTGTAGCGGCTGTGAGCCAGCCAGCATACAGGCTAACGGGAATGCGAAGGTATTTTTCAACGCCTGATACCTCCGTTATGCCTATCTCCAGGCTTTGATGCAAACCCAGCGCAGCCGGTAAGTTGAGCTTCGTTGTTATGTCTGAAATAACGATGCTTTGTGGGTCATTTTGTGAGAAAAAACGCCCGAATATGGCGTTCAGTGCCCAACTGGCCCACCACCATGGCATTGCCTTGCTATAACGCGGATTGTTTTCTTCCGAAGGAAGTGCCTGATGAACCATGAGCGCGGTTAGCCCGGTATAAATCACCGACCAGACAGTGGCAAAGGTCCAGCCAGCCGGTACAATCAGGTTCTTCTCAAATACCTTTTCGTACTCAACCGGAACATCATATTCATAGGCCAGACCGCCTTTTTCAGATTTTTCACGCTCATCGTTCTGCTGGCGCGACCGGTTGCTGGATACCGTTGTGTAAACGATACTACCAACAGCCAGTACCGCCGTTGCGATTCGCCAAAATGATGAATTTTTCATGCTTTTGTCTAGTTCGTCAGGCCACCAACTTCCCGGCGCGATCTCTTAATTCCTTTCCTTTTTCTGCCAGTTCGGTCCCCTTTTCTTTGGCCTGTTGCGTAAGGTCGGCAGCCTTGTCCTTGGTTGTCTTGTAAGAATCGAACAGGCTGCTTAAGACCGTACCTGCGGTTGTTGAGAGCGCATCCGACAGCGCATTGCCGGCTGATTTTGCTCTGTTGCCAGCCGCCTTTGCTTTATACTTGTACCGGGCTTTTTTGAAATCGCTGGTGTTTTTGTACCCTATTGTCAGGGCAATACCTGCCAGTACCGCAATGCCAAAACCAACGGCCCAGGCTACCGAAACCGACTCCTGCTTTTCTGAATCCGCATCGGGCTTCTGGGCCATCTTACCCCGCATGGCCGCTGCCATAGCCTCCTGAGGAGCTACGTAAGCCAGTATTTCGTACGACTTGTTTTTCAGGCCACCGGGCACAACTTTACTTTTACCAGCCATCACAGCTGCGTAGCCATCTTTGGCTACCATGGCAGGGTCCTGAAGTTCGTTGGTCACTTTCGTGTTTTCGGCACCGGCCTTGTTGAAGAAGTCGGTGTCGGTAGCATTTGGCAAGAGTGCCGTAACCGTCACGTTGGTGTCTTTCAACTCATTGATGAGCGACTGCGTGAAGTTGTATACATAAGCTTTCGTGCCGGCATACACGGCCATCAGGGGCGAAGGAGTGATGGACAGTAGCGAAGCCAGATTCAGAATTTTTCCTTCATTCCGGGCCAGCATGTCGTACAGGAAAAGCTTGGTCATCTGCGTGAGTGCCAACACGTTCAGGTGAATCATCGCCTTCTCCCGTTCCCAGTCGGTATCGGTACCGAACATGCCGTACAGACCAACCCCGGCATCGTTGACCAGTACATCAACGGTAATATTTTTTGCCTTTACCTGGTCGTACACGTCCTGAGCAGCATCTTCCTGCGATAAATCTTTACCGATAACGGTAATTTGCTGGGTGTCGTAATTGCCTTTGAACACGTCGGCAAGCCGCTCCAGTTTGTCATCACTACGAGCTACCAGCACTAAATTATAGCCATCCTGAGCAAAAAGTTTGGCGAGTTCCTGACCAATACCACTGGAGGCACCGGTAATCAGGGCTGTTTTTCCTGTTCCTGAGTTCATACAATACAATTGGTTTTTGTGTAACAGTTTGTCTTTATGCAACAACGGGCAGGGGAAGTTGTTTTGACGGAGCAGGTTTTCAGCAAAGTCCGTGACCCATTCCGGTTAGCGAAATCAACCCTGAACAGGTTTCCGCTATTGGCCAGCATTATACCTGTTGTATACGTATTGATAAACAGGCTAAATGGTAAGTTAGAGCCTTTTTACTCCTAGGAAACGCCTGTCTTGGGGCCATAAAGTGTAGAATAATATCCTCACTAGTTGTAGACCGGTTCTACAGATGTGTAAAAATGGTGGTGCGTCATAACGTGGGTCGTATGCTAACAACTGGCAACAATGTGTTGACAGTTAAGTAGTTAATACTATAATATGTGTAGTTTGCATGCTTTGAACGGGAAATGGCACAATATAAGCTATAGTAGTAGTAACAAACCAGCTACAGCTATGTGGTCTACTACACACTTTCCCGCGGCCATGCGTTCGCTAAACCCAAGTACCCGTGCCAAGGCGATAGAAATTGCCAATCAATTAACGGAACTGGGGAAAATGGATAAACAAGGCATTGTCATGTTAAGCATCGATCAGGCCCGTCAATGGGCGCGCCGTGAGTGGAACAGACAGGACTGGCCGACTGCGAGTGTGAAACAGTACGCGTAACTACTCAAACGTTATATAAATAAATGCTTCGGCAGGAAATCTGTTATAGGCAAAACGCATAATTCATCAATGACCGAAGATGCTGGTCAGGCGTTGTCAGTTAGGTCCAACACCCCGCTGATAGTACCTGACCAGCATTTTTTTATACCCTTATGCAAGAAGAATCAAAAGCAAGTGAGTCACTGAAAAAAGTGCACGATATGATTGAAGACATTCGTATCGCAATGATGACAACGGTCGGCGAGCAGGAAAACCTGGTTAGTCGGCCCATGGCGGTTGCTCAGGTTGACGAGTCTGACAACATTTGGTTTTTTACCAGACGGTCGTCGCCTAAGATTGACCAGATAGAACAGCACCAGCACAAGGTAAACCTTTCGTTTGCCAATGTTGACAATTCTGATTACGTGTCAGTGTCAGGAACGGGACAGGAGGTAGACGATAAGACCAAAATCGATGAGTTATGGAACCCGCAGGTGAAAGCCTGGTTTCCGGAAGGAAAAGAAGATCCGGAACTGACCTTGTTGAAAGTGCATATCGATGTGGCTGAGTACTGGAGCGCAAATGATAGTAAGATGGTTCGCTTCTTCCAGCAGGCTGCCACTGCCGTGACCGGAAAGTCGATGAAATCGGGCGAAAACGAGAAGGTTTACAATTGATTACCTACCTGATAGCGAACGGGTAGTCGGACGGATGATTCTGGTGGATCAGTCAGTCAGGCTACCCGTTCGCTGGTAGAACGAGTTTATGATTGTTACACAAATAGATACGGGCTGGCAGGTTATTCATCAGCAGGCGCATGGTTTGCTGGCTGTGCAAATGGCGCTACAGTGGCAGGCTGGCAAACGGCCGATAAACTGGGTAGAAACACTGGTGGCCCTGACGGAACACGATGATGGGCAGGACAAGTGGGAAGGGCGAAATCACCTGACTACGGCCGGGGCACCCCTGCACTTCAAGATTCTGGATTACTCGGTGGAGCAATGCAGAAATATGATCGACATTGGTCTCCAGAAAAGCCGCTGGAATGCCCTCATGTTATCGATGCACACCTCTTTTTTGTACGAACCGAAACGGGGTACCGACAAAGCCCTTGACGTGTTCCTGGACCAGCAGGTGAAAAACCAGGTTAAGTGGCGTAAGCAGACGAAGACTACGAAAGCCGAAGCCGCTTACGCATACGGCTTTGTGCAATGGTGCGATGCGCTCTCACTGATACTGTGCATGGATCAGGTACCGCCCGAAGGCCGGAAACTTGAGGTGAGTCCTGGCCCGGATGGCATTCCATACTATATTTACCAACAGCCGGATGGAGAGCTGTGTCTGGAACCCTGGCCGTTTGAGGAATCATCGGTAGTCGTACACGTCGAAACGTTTCAGCTGTCTCAACTGGTTTTCAGGAACGACAACGAATTGTATAATGCCATACAGGATGCAGCGGTCGTTATGAAAGAATGGACGTTCAGCGCGGCCTGATTTCATTGTGTTACCCTCGTTTTAACGCAATGAGCCCTTCCTGATTATCAGGAAGGGCTCATTGCGTTACTTGTTTCGTGTGCCCGCTTAAACCAACCGAAACAACATGGATGAGCGGGGTTGCATCATGTAGGTTTCGCCCCCGTCAAATGGATTGCTGGTTGGGTGCACGGCTCCCATAAAGCTATCGACCAGTATTTGCCACTGCGAGTTTTTGCGGCCAACCTTAGGAAGCTTGAACGGGATTTCGCCCCAGTAAGCGTTAAGTATCCAGAGCAGTTGCTCATCACCAATGTCCTGCCCATCGGCTGTTTGCTCGTCTACGCGCCGTCCATCAATGTATAAAGCCAGGCAATGGGTGCGGGGATTGTCGAAATCATGCCCCGTCATTTCTCCCCCTTCGGGCAGCAGGTAAGAAATTTGGTCCGTACCAAAGAAATGTCGCCGACTCAGAATGGGAATCTCCCGACGCAACCGCATAAGCTGACTGGTATACTCAAAAAGAGCCTTCTGTTTCTTGGTCCAGTTCCAGTCCATCCAGCTCAGTTCATTGTCCTGATTGTACACATTGTTATTACCGTTCTGCGTCCGTCCGTACTCGTCACCCATCACCAGCATGGGTGTGCCCTGACTGAGCATGAGTGTGGTGAGGAAATTCCGTTTCTGGCGTTCGCGCAGTTCGTTGATGGCCGCTTTCTTGGTTGGGCCTTCCACTCCACAGTTCCAGCTTACGTTGTCGTTACTACCATCCCGGTTGTCTTCGCCGTTCGCATCGTTGTGTTTTTCATTGTAGCTAACCAGGTCATTCAGCGTAAAGCCGTCGTGCGCCGTAATCAGGTTGATGCTGTTGGCAGGAGAGCGTCCATCGTTGGCGTACAAATCGGGGCTGCCCAGCAGCCGGGAAGCCATTTCGGCCGCTTTCCCTTCGTGCGCTATCCAGAACGCCCGAACTGTATCGCGGTACTTGCCATTCCACTCCGACCAGGTAACGGGAAAGCCGCCCACGTGATACGAATGAATATCCCAGGGTTCGGCAATGAGTTTTACGGGTGCCAGAATGGGGTCCTGCGCCACCGTATCCAGAAAGGAGGACACGTTGCCAAATTCCTCATCGGTACGAATCAGTGCCGAAGCCAGGTCGAACCGGAAACCATCTACGTGCATATCCGTTACCCAATACCGAAGGCTATCCATAACCATTTGCAACACCCGCGGATGGCTGAGGTTAAACGTATTGCCCGTGCCCGTGTAATCCATGTAAAACTCCGGGCTGTCGCCAACCTGATGGTAGTACACCCGGTTATCGATACCCTGAAAAGACAGCGTAGGGCCCATCTGGTTACCTTCGGCAGTGTGGTTGTACACAACGTCCAGAATAACTTCGATACCGGCTTTGTGCAGGGCTTTAACCATCTGCTTAAACTCAGTGACCTGCCCGCCCGTTCATTCCCGAGGAGGAATACGTATTCTGGGGTGCGAAGAAGCCAATGCTGTTGTAGCCCCAGTAGCTTTCGTCGGAGAACTGATGAACGGGCAGCAGTTCAACGGCAGTAACGCCCAGTTTTTTCAGGTACTCGATGCTTTCCGGAGCGGCCAATCCTGCGTAGGTTCCCCGGATTGCCTCCGGAATGGCCGTGTTCTGGTGCGTAAACCCCTTCACGTGCATTTCGTAGATAATAGACTGGTGCAGGGGAATATCGGGTAATGAATCATCTTCCCAATCGAATGTCGTATCAACCACTACACTCTTGGGCATAGTAGGGCCACTGTCTATCTCGCTTCTTTCCAGGTGTATTTCCCGGCCGGATTCGCGGGAAGTTGCCTTCTCCGAGTCGTAACCCAGCCACGAATTATCGTGGTTTACCGGAGCGTTAATAGCGCGGGCGTATGGGTCGAGCAGCAATTTATTAGGGTTGAAAAAATGGCCCGCCTGTGGGTTATAGTCCCCATCAACGCGATAGCCGTATAACTGGCCGGGATGCAGGCCTTCCAGGTAAATATGCCAGACCATTTCGGTCCGTTCAGTCATGGGAATGCGGTCGGTTTCCTGAGTGGGGTCAGCACTATCGTACAAGCATATATAAACAGCCGTGGCGTTTTCGCTGAAGAGGGCGAAGTTGATACCTTCGCCGTCGTAAGTTGCTCCGCGTGGGTAAGGTTTTCCTGGTTTTGATACTAGTTTCTCCGATCCTATTTTGTCAGAAGGGTCTCCTTCCTTAGATGTTTTACGCATAAAAATGTTGTAAATAAATTGAAATACAGGCGAAACCTGCTGGTTCGCCTTCAGGGATAACGCGTAGTATTCTTTAAATGTTTCTACGTTATAAGGCACGAAAAAGCCTGCCCTCACAGAGAGCAGGCTTTCTAATCCCACCATTCACTACACTACCTGGGCCATACGTGCCATTGTTGAGTTGGCTGTGTCGATACTTTGCTTCTGACGAAGCAATAGTTCCCGCGTGCTGGCCGCTAAGTTCGTTCCCTGTAGTACAGAATTGTAGTCATTGAGTGCTTCCTGATCACCCCGATGACATTCCTGTACCACCGCTTTATCATCATTAGTACTAAATGCCGATTTTATGTTTATCCAGGCCCGGTGCAAATCAGCCGTCAGGCTGGTACCATTATCTGCATCGCCACCCAGAGCGCTAATTTCTTGGTTCAGTTCCTGAGCAAAACCGGCCCGTTGCCGGGACTGCTCCAGAAATAAGGTTTTCATTTCGCTGCTGTCAACATTGTCGGCTGCTTCTTTGTAGCCTTCCTCCGCATCGTTGCTGATGGTCAACAGTTTGCCTAACTGGTCAATAATTTCTTCGTTTGTGTCATTCATGGTTACTGCATTTAAAGGATTTAACGTACGTGTACCGCTTAATTTATAAGTTGAGTAAATCAGAAAGTGTAATCCATTACCGACTCGCTTTTTTCACTTCGCTGGCCGATTTAATGATCTTCTTTTTCCCCTGTTCAATGACCAGGGCAGGCTCGGCGTCAGAGCCTTTGCGTTTGACTTTTGCTCCCTGCACAGTTTTTTCAACGTCGTCTGTGTGTACTTCGCTAATTGTTCCTGTGCCTTTCCCTTTCCCGTACTTCCAGGTTACCTCGTCCCCCTTTTTCAGTTCCTCCATAGCATTGAACTCACTAAGTGACTATCTGATTAGCTAATTGACTACCTGTTTAGTAGGATTGTTTATGGCTTCACTAAAAATAAGCGAGCAGTTAGGTAACGGTAGCAACTTACAGTCAGCTTACTCGCTTAGTTTGCCGCTCTTAGCATCCCGCTGCATTTTTTTACTGGCGAAGATGGCAATGTCGACCCGGCGATTTTTCTGACGTCCTGCATCCGTTGCGTTATCGGCAATGGGTTGCGATTCGCCGTATCCCTTCTCATCGACCCGGGATGTTTTCACGCCCTGGGCTCCCAGAAAACTGGCTACGGCATCAGCCCGCTGTCTGGACAGTTTCAGGTTATAATCTTCCGGTCCGGTAGCATCAGCATGACCTTCAACCAAAATATCTGTTTCCTCCTCCTTATTGAGTGTCTGCGAGAAGTCGGTCAACTGTTTTTTTGTCGCTGGCTTCAGCGCGTACGAGTTAACGTCGAACAGAATATCGGAGCCTAGCGAAACTTTTATGCCCTCGCCCACTCGTTCTACCTGTGCATCAGGCATCTGTCGTTTTATCTCTTCCGCCCGCTTATCCATACGGCGACCGATAACGGCTCCGGCCGCTCCACCAACGGTAGCTCCCAGAATGGCACCAAGAGCGGTGCTGCCCCTACTCTTGCCAATCATGCCGCCAATAACGGCACCGCTCGATGCCCCAACTATGCCACCTTTCTGCGTTTTGTTTAAACCCTGCCCAGACTTACAACTAACCAAAATACTGCCGGAAAGTAACCCAGCAGTTAATAGCACCGCTAGTGACTTTGTTCCAACTGATTTCAACTGATTGCTTGCATTAATCATAGTATCGTGAATGTTTGGTAGTGCTCAATACCACCCAAATGCTGTACCAGTTTGACCTATAGTTTTATTGTTGATGGGTTACTTGGTATAAGTAATTGATTATAAGGTGGTTGTGGTAATTTTAGCGCATTGACTCCTGCTATTAACTCAAGCTAGTAAAGCGGGTTAATAGAGTATTCGGGAATAAGGATGCCTACTAGTGTAGAAGCACTTCTACACTAATCAGGATGAAAAACGGGCTCGACCAGCCGATTGAACGGAGTCCTGAAGCTGATACAAAAAATGGAACCTGTTCCTGCTTTTTCGGCCCTCGTGTGCTTTATCCGTACTACGTATGAAACTAGCTTAAACTGATAAAATAGGTTCGCAAAAAGTCTATTGCGGTTGCTATACAGCTCAACTCCTTTTCGATCCGTTTAGCTATTTGGTGGGGTAAAACGGGTGTATATTTGCCGAAAATGAATGAGGTTAGGGAGGCAATTCATTAGCGGGATTACAGTAACTCCCACATGGTAGGGAAGCCAACTATAAAAGCATCTAGCTACCCGTTGAGTTGATTGATGACCGAATGCGTTACGACGAACCGATTGATTATACCCTGGAAACCTATCCGCATGTAAGGCGGGAAGGAATAGTAGTCTGTTTGCGCCATGCAGCTTATGGAAGGGCATGAGTCGAGAGGAGAATCCGTGTTGATTCCCGACTTATTTGAGAAGCATGAAAATGATTTAATGAATGCATTCGCCGTTCTTACGGCCCGGAAACTCCGTATTATTCGGGACGACCAATGAAACAACGTTTTCCTGCCGGGGTGCTGGCTGGTCTGTCCTTTGCCGCCCTTTGGGCTTCGGCCTCGGTAGCCACCAAATTTGGGGTTCAGTCAGTACACCCGCTCATACTGGCCAATGTGCGGTTTTTTATTGCGGGGAGCGGTATGCTACTCGTTGCCTACGGTATCCAGCGAACACCGAACGCCTGGCCTACCCGCACCGAGTGGCGGCAGCTTACCCTGTTTGCGCTGTTGAATACCACCATTTATCTGGGGGCTTTCGTGCTGGCTCTCAAGCAGGTTTCGGCGGGTATCGGCAGTTTGTCGACGGCTACCAATCCGCTGTTTATTGCCCTGCTCTCCGCGTTGTGGTTGCGCCGGATGCCGCGTCCGAATGAAACGGGTGGGTTGGTGCTGGGCTTGCTGGGTGTGGGTATTGCCACCTATCCCCTGTTGCAAACCAGTTATGCAACCGTGTCGGGCCTGCTGATTCTACTAATCGGAATGGTTTCCGTTTCGGCAGCCACGGTGTATTATGCCAGCATTCAGTGGCGATTGCCAAATCTGGTCATCAATGGCTGGCAGGTTCTTATCGGTGGTCTGTTGTTATTACCATTCACGCTGGCGTCGGGCGGGTTTACCGAATCACACTACGACGGTCGGTTCTGGGCTTCGGTATTCTGGCTGATTCTGCCCGTGTCGGTGGCGGCCTTGCAGCTATGGTTTTACCTCATCAGGCAGGACCCCGTCCGGGCTTCGTTGTGGCTATTCCTGTGCCCTATTTTTGGCTTTGCCTACTCGTATGTATTGATGGGAGAGCCAATCACTCTGTACACCCTCGTCGGCACGACTTTCGTGATTGGTGGCCTGTGGCTGGGACGGAAAAAGTAACGCTGGTTTATCGGTTGGGGGTGCACGGTTGGCTAAATACGCCAACCCTCATTGCTTCACTACGGTCATTTCCACCCGTCGGTTGAGCTGGCGGGTAGCTTCTCGGTTGTTGCTGGCAATGGGGCGCGTTGGGCCGTAGCCACGGGTGGTAATCCGGCTGGCTACGATACCATTTTTCACCAGATAATCCTTTACTACGTCAACGCGCTGTTTGGAAAGCTGTAAGTTCTTGTCGAAATCCCCCTGATTGTCGGTATGCCCCGCCAGTTCGATTTCTGCCGTTGCATGGTCGCGCATGAACCCCAATAACTGGTCCAGAGCGGGCTGGGCCTCGGGAAGTAAGTCTGGCTGGCTCTGCACAAACTGGAGGGCCTGCAACTGGGTAGCTTTGCCCACAGGAGCCACAATGAGAGGGGGCGTGTAAACTACCTTCGCATCGAGCGTTTTGGGCGGCACCACACGGGCGTTGTTGGCACTGGAGCCGGTGGATGCAATGGTCTGCTCGGTTACCGGTGGCGTTGCGGGAGGGGTCACTCTGGCCGGCGTCGAAGCCACGGCAGGAGTACGGACGGGTGGCGAAGAAGGAGCTATCACTTTCTGGACAGACGATGCACTCTGACGAAACAAGAGCGTGGGCTTTCGCTTCAGCCGGTACGCCTTTTCAGACGTAAACATCACTTGTTCATCCAGTGCGATGTAGCCCGTTGCCTTGACGGTGAAAATGTAGGACTTTCTGGAATCCAGCGTCAGCGAGTAATCGCCATTTGCGTTGGTGACCTGCTGGTCACGAACGATGCCCTCTTCACTTTTCGCCACAATGGTGGCCCCCATAACCGCCGTTTTCGTCTGCGCATCCTGAATGGAGCCTTCCACTATTATTTTCCCTTCCACAGGGGCAGCCTGTTGGCTGGTTTGTCCTAAAACCACCGGGGATGCCAGGTTCGTCAGGTACAGCGCCCCGCCAATCAATGCGTATTTCGTCCAATTCATATTGTAAAGGCAACGTAAAGAGGGCGCTTAAAAGTGCCTTTGCCGCCCGAAAAGTTGCGCCCCCATCCACGCGCGGGAAGGGTAACAATGAGGCTGTTTTCTGGTCCTTGAATTTGTGTGTTAAGTTGCTTATAATCAATAGGTTGAATAGGTAAAATAATTGCTGAAAAATGAACCTCGGAAACCCCTTTTTCGTTAATAAAATATGACACAGATAACCAACGCATCGATGCACTCCCCGAACGCTCAGGCATCTCCTGTACCGGCCTCTACGGGCACTATGCCACTGGATGACAACTGGCGGAAATCCATTCCGGCACAGGTCTTTCTGAACCATTTTTTTGCGATGGATTACCACATCCATAACCAGAATGACCTGTTCGATATCGCCCAGTTCCCCGTATTCAGGCAGTTCTACGGGCTCGTTACGGACGATACGCGAAAGGCACTGGAGAAGTTATTGCTCAATAGCTGGAGTGCCGAGTACGCCCTTCGTATTACGCCCGTTGTCAATGACGAGCAATACCTGCAAAGCTCCCTGCACTGGACTTTTCCGCAGGCTTACTACAGTGCGCTCTTCAGCGCCCGGGCTTTTCTGGCGGTGCAGGGTATTACCGTCAGCAACGAAGAGTTGATTCGCAAACGGGTTGGTAACATGGTGGTGCGGGGCTACTATCCTGCTTCCATCGGCTACTATGCGCTTGGCCCAATCAATAACTACCGCATTCAGCGGTTGCCAATGGCTAAACGGTTCAGCGTAGCGGCTAAAACCGATTTGTTCCTGCCCTCGCGGGAGGGTTCCGTACAGGCCGAACTGGCACAGTTCCTGAAAACCACCCGCGACCAGCGCGTGAAAACCCTGCGGAACGTGATTCAGAACAATCCGAAAACGGCGTTGCGCAGCGCTAAGACCGGCGAGATTCTGCAGAAATTCAGTGTGGAGCAGTACAAGCAGCTGGCCAAGCAGATTGGCTACACCACGTACTTCGATATGTTGAGCCGCCTGCGAATTTCATCCACCAATCGCGAGATTGAACGCTTTGTCGATTCGGAGATTGATGTGAAGCTGTTCCACCAAAGCCTGGTCAATATTGTGGCGCACATCAATTCTGTACACGAAGCCTACATTGCCAAAGCACTGGGTATTCAGGCTTACCGGCAGCTGGTAGCCAAACTCCCCGCCTATTTGCAGGAGAGTTTCGTTCGGGACCGTATGAACACCATCATCGCTCCCATGCTGACGCCGGAGCAGTCGCTGCCCACCGACATGCGTATGGCAGCTTAAATAAGAAAAAGAATACCCTGAATGAAGGCCCGGTCAGCACATACGCTGACCGGTTTTTTTTGTAGTAATCGGCAATCGGTCAGCCGTTTACACACTTTTTTTCGCGTCAAAAAGGTAAAAGTGTAAACTTGCTTACTAAACCTTCTCCTAACGCTGATGAAAAAAAGACTCCTTAAAGTGGTTTTGGGCATCGTTGCCGGGATTTTGTTCATTGCCGGTGTGGCGCTGGCGTACGTAACCTGGGCGTTGCCCGACGTTGGCCCCGCTCCTGCGTTAACGATTCAGGCAACGGCGGCTCAAATTGAGCACGGCAAGTATCTGGCGCACCACGTTGCCGCCTGCGTCGATTGTCACTCGACCCGCGACTTTACCCGGTTTGGCGGTCCAATGGTGGCGGGAACGGAAGGAAAGGGCGGGGAGACGTTTACGCGGGAGATGGGTTTTCCCGGTAACTTTTACGCCCGTAACCTGACCCCCGCCAGCCTGGGTACCTGGACCGATGGCGAAATTTTTCGGGCCATCACCACGGGCGTCAGCCGCGATGGCAGTGCGCTGTTTCCGGTGATGCCCTACCAGCGCTATGCCCAGATGGACCCCAGCGACATTAAGGATATCATTGCTTACCTGCGGACACTGAAGCCGATTCCCAACAAAATACCTTCGCCAGAGCCCGATTTTCCGATGAATTTCATCCTTAACACGATTCCGGCTAAAGCTAACGCGGGCAAACGCCCCGACACCACGGACCGAATCGCCTACGGCAAGTACTTGGCTACATTTGCTTCCTGTGGAGAATGCCATACACGCGTAAACGAACAGGGGCAACCGCTGCCGGGTATGCACATGGCGGGTGGCCGCGCGTTTCCAATGCCAACGGGCCTGGTACGCTCCATGAACATCACGCCCGCCAAAACGGGCATTGGCACCTGGACCAAAGCAGCGTTTATTGCCCGGTTCAAGGCGTATGCCGGTAAAAATGACGAGCAGCCTGTCGTTCGTGATGCCGAGTTTAATTCCATCATGCCCTGGACCATGTACGCCGACATGACCGAGCAGGACCTGGGGGCTATTTACGATTATCTGCGCACGGTGGCGCCGGTTGAAAATAAGGTAGAGCGGTTTACCCCTGCCAATAAAACCGTGGCCAGCCGGTAGCCGTCATACGCAGCCTAGCGGGTTAGCAACCCGGCGTCGAGTACAAATTGAGCACCGGTAACGTAGCGGGCACCATCCGAAACCAGATACAGCACCATAGCCGACACATCCTCCGGCTCTACCCACGGAACGGGCAGCAGGTTACCCGCCGAACGTTCGGCAATAGCCTGCGTGGTGGTCCCTTCCAGGGCGGCCAGTCCGTCATTCATGGGTGTGTTTACACCGGTCGGATGGATGGAATTGACGCGGATGTGGTAAGGAGCCAGTTCAATAGCCCACGATTTGGTTAGTCCCACCAGCCCCCATTTGGACGCTGCGTAGTGACTCAGGCGGTTCATACCCCGCAACCCGGCAATGCTCGAATTGTTGATGATCACCCCCGACTGTTGCTGAATCATAACGGGAACTACCCGACGTGCCACCAGCCATGCCCCTTTCAGGTTAATATCCAGCATACTGTCCCATTCATCTTCGGTGAGTTCGTGAGCCAGCCCGTACGCGCAGATGCCCGCATTATTGAACAGGATGTCTATTCGCCCGAAGGTGGCCATGGCCTGCTCTACGGCGTTAACCACATCGGTATCCCGCCGAACGTCGCCTTTGATGGGGAGGCAACGGGCACCGAGGGCGTCAATGTCGTGCTGCAGCGAGGTTAGCTCGTCGGCCGAGCCGAATGAATAGGCCGGATAGGCCAGGTCTTTGGCCACATCGAAGGCAAGGATATTAACTCCTTCTTTGGCTAACGCCAGGGCTACGGCACGGCCCTGTCCGTGCGCGGCTCCGGTGATGAACGCTACTTTGCCGGTTAAATCAGCCATAGGTTGTTGGTTGGGTTATGGGTAAATAGGGGGCAAGGTACTCATCCACCGTTACCTCCAGCACGTTATTGAACAGGTTTGTGGCAATCATTTGTCCGGCAAAGGCCACCAGTACCACAACCTCGGCGTCAGTAAAACGCTGCCGGATTGGGGCGAAAAGCTCGTTTGATACCTCGCCCCTGTGGCGGGCAATGCCGGCCCCGAAGTTTAGCAGGTGCTGTTCATCCTTGGTCAGGTGCAGGTCTTCGGGGCGTTCGCCGTGTTCGATGATGATTTTCCGGAAAAACGTGGTGCAGACCGGGCAGTCACTCGCTTCCGAAACGGCGTGGGCAAACAGATACGCCGACCGGCCGCCTACGATCCGGATAAGCTCATGGTAGAGCGGATACCACTGCATGTACACGGCGAACGCCAGGGGCGAATGGCTCAGCGTGGCTTTCATGTTGGTGATGCGCGAGCCGGGGTAATCCGTAATGTGCTGCGCCCAGGCTGTTTTTAAGTCGTTGGAAGCCTCTGCGTCAGGAAGGGGATTGATACGGGGCATAGGGGAGGGCGGTTGGAAAGGTTATTGAAGCGACCAGCGGGTGAGTCGTTCACCCGCCAGCGAGAGCGTTTCATCATCTTTGGCAAAACAGAAACGCAGAATTTTCTGGTCGGTGCGCTCGTGGTAAAACACCGATACCGGAATGGACGCTACCCCGATTTCGCGGGTCAGGCGAATGGCAAGGTCGTAATCGGATTCATCGGTGATACCGGCGTACGAAACGTTCTGGAAAAAGGTGCCTTCGGACGGTACGAACTGAAAACGTGAGTGGCGGATGGACGCCAAAAATACATCGCGTTTGCGCTGGTAAAACGCCGGAAGAGCTTCGTAGGGGGCAGGGTTCTGGAGGTATTCCGCCAGGGCAAACTGCATGGGCGTCGATACGCTGAACGTAACAAACTGGTGGACCTTCCGAAACTCAGCCGTCAGGTCGGCCGGGGCCAGGCAGTAGCCTATTTTCCAGCCGGTCGTATGAAATGTTTTGCCGAATGAGCCGACCACAAACGTCCGTTCGCGCAACAGCGGGTGCTGCATCAGCGAATGATGCCGCCGTTCATCGAAAATAATATGTTCGTACACTTCATCGCTGATAACGAACAGGTTGTGGGTCTGTACCAGATCCGCCAGTTGATTCAGGTCATCGGTCGTCCAGACGTACCCGGTCGGATTATGGGGCGTATTGACGATAATGAGCCGGGTACGGTCTGTAATCTTCCCCCGAACCACATCCCAGTCGATAGTTGAACCGGGCGAATCCACGCACCAATCAGCCGGGCGAATTCAGCGATACAAATACCGGCTTCCCGCCCGATAGTGTAATGGCGGGTACGTAGCTATCGTAGGCCGGTTCAAATACAATGACTTCGTCCGGTGTCCGCGGTCCAGCGCTCCGGTCGGACTGTACGACGGTGGTAATGGCCGCGTAGATGGCTTCGGTAGCCCCGGTGGTTACGGTAACTTCCGTTTCGGGGTTATAGTGGACGCCGTAACACCGGGCCGCTTTCTGCGCGATGGCTTCCCGCAGCACCGGCACACCCGGCATGGGCGCGTACTGGTTGTGCCCATCCCGCATGGCCTTCGCCACCAGCTCAATCAGGACCGGGTCCGTGTTGAAATTGGGGTACCCCTGCGAGAGATTCAGCGCCCCCGTGTCGGCCGCTAGTTTCGACATGACGGTAAAGATGGTCGTGCCGACCTGAGGGAGTTTGGAGGTGAATGCCTGCGTAGTCTGCATAAGAAAGTGGTAGTCGCTGCTAGTCAGTAGAGTAAGGTACTGAAAAGCCCGCTGTCTGTTTAAAGAAGCGGGCTTTTGATGATGAAAATCAGGTCAGGCATTGGTGACCAGGTCAACCAGGGTGTCAATCCAGATAGGGCTATCGTTCAGGCTTTCCACCAGCTGCCAGTGCTTGCCGCCCGCTTCTTCAAATAGCTCCTTGTATTCTACGCCCACCTCAATGGTTGTTTCCAGACAATCGGCTACGAAAGCGGGCGAAAAAGCCAGCACACTGTTAATGCCTTTACCCGGCATGGCTTTGATAACATCGTCGGTGTAGGGCTTAATCCAGGGGTCATTGCCCAGCCGCGACTGAAAGGACGTGGTATACGTTCCTTCCGGGATGTTCAGCGCCTTTACCAGCAGCCGGGTTGTTTCAAAACATTGCGCCCGGTAGCAGTGCTGATTCATGGCGTGCAGGGTGCCGCAGCAGTCGCCAAGCTGGCAAACCGTTTTAGTCACGTCTCCTTTCCGAATCTGCCGTTCGGGCAGGCCGTGATAGCTAAACAGAAAGTGGTCGTAATCATAAGCGGCCATGTACTTACGGGCAATCTGAGCGAACCCTTCGATAAAGCCCGGATGATCCAGAAACCGGTTGACAAACCGGATAGCCGGTATCACCTGCCAGTCTTTCACAATATCCATTACCTTCTCGTAAACGGAACCCGTTGAGGCCGACGCATATTGCGGGAAAAACGGAACGACGACAATATCCGTTAGCCCCAGCTGCTGGAAGGCATCCAGGCCCGCGTCGATACTGGGGCTTTGGTAGCGCATGGCCAGCTTTACCACGTAGTCATCGCCCAGTGCTTTTTGTAATTCCTGCTCCACAACCTGGCCGTAGTATTTCAGCGGAGAACCCGTTTCCTGCCAGAGCTCCCTATAAATTTTGGCCGACTTGGGTGCGCGAAACGGCGCAATAATGCCATTTACGAGCGCAAAACGCGGAGCAGGGGAATGTCGATTACCCGGCCATCCATCAGAAACTCGCGCAGGTATTTACGAACATCCGGCACCGAAGGACTATCGGGCGTGCCGAGATTAACGATCAGAACGCCCGTTTTGCCCACTGATTTTCGGGCAGCAACGGGCGGTTGTAAAGCAGAAACTTCCATGAAAAAAGAAACAGTAAGTTTAACGGCTTGGTTTGAATTAAACCTATAAGGTCTTTAGGAACGTCAACGGTTGAAATTATTTCATCTGGCTAAGATCGGGGCGGGTGAAATCACTGAAAACCGTGCCGGGAAGTTTTTTAAATACCTGAATGTCGGTCAGGTCGCGCTCACCCCGTTCGCCCGAGAGCAGAATGCCGCCCATCTCTTTATAGTCGATCCAGGGCAGGGTGAAGCGGGGTTGCTCGTCGGTGTACTTAGGGTAATGCGCCCACTGCGTAACCAGGTGCGACTGCTTATCGACCCAGATTTTGTACTTGTTATCGGGCGTGTTACCTACGTTTTTAAAGGTCATCTGAAGCACGTCGGCGGCTTTGCCTTCCTGGGTGTTGTCGTCGCCGAGGGACTTCAGCGTTACGCCCGAATCTTTCAGCTTAAAGGGCATCACGAGCCAGTACGAATCGTTAATCCAGGCTCCCTTTCCCGCCTTCACGTACTTGGCAACCGAATCCGGATTGGTTACTTCCGCTCCCTTCCGAAACACCCGGCCTTTGTCGGTGTTGATGTTCAGAAGAACGGTCTGGTCGTCGCGCACGTTATCGACCCGCACATCGCCCGACCATTTGTCCCAAACGAGTTTGCGGCACCAAAGAAGTTCCAGCTAATGTAGTGGGTATTGTCCCAGGCTTTACGCCCACCCATGGCCTGCATGACCTGGTCGGCAATCTCGACGGCTTTAGGGTCTGAGCCGGCCATATCGAAGCCATCGGCGGCTGGATTAGCCGATTTTTTTGATTGTGCGCAACTTATTCCACCGAGAGAGAAAAAAATAGCAACGGCAAGAATACGTGTATACATACAACTACAGGGTTTACGTAACAAAAATAAGACATAGGCTGGATTGTTCTGTCTAATATGATTTAGATTTGTATAGATTTTATTTATAAACTAGGATGCGCCGTCTATGACCCTCTCCCAACTCGATTACATTGTGGCCGTTGACACCTACCGGCATTTTGCCACAGCGGCCGAAGCCTGCCACATAACGCAGCCAACGCTGAGTATGCAGATTCAGAAACTGGAGGATGAATTGGGCGTATTGGTATTTGATCGCTCCAAGCAGCCGGTAGTGCCTACCGAAACCGGGCAGGCAATTCTGGTTCAGGCGCGGGATGTGCTGCGGATGGCCCGGCGTATACCCGAAATTGTTAGTGAGTCGAAGGATAATTTCCGGGGCGACTTCCGGATTGGCATAATTCCAACGCTGGCTCCGTATCTGCTTCCCTATTTTATCGGCGAATTTATGGCGAAATACCCCGCCGTATCGGTACAGATTCAGGAAATGGTGACGGAGCAGGTGGTGGAACGACTGCGCAATGGATTGATCGACGTGGGGTTGGTGGTAACGCCCTTATCCGAAAATGGCATTGCCGAGATTCCGCTGTTTCAGGAGCCCTTCGTTCTGTACGCGGCTGAGTCCAACCCGTTGCTGGCGAAAACAATGGTTACCCCGGCAGACCTGCCTGCCGATGGGCTGTGGTTGCTGACAGAAGGCCATTGTTTCCGCAATCAGGTCATGAATCTGTGCGGGGCCGACCGGCAGGCCAATGGTACGAGTGCACTGCGTTACGAAACGGGGTCACTGGAAACACTTATCAAACTGATTGACAAACAGGGAGGATATACCCTATTGCCTTATCTGGCAACGCCCGATATGGATGTACAGCGCCGGGCAAGGCTCCGACCCTTTACGGCGCCCCATCCCGTGCGGGAGGTGAGTCTGGTTATGCACCGAAGTTTTCTGAAGCGCAAGTTAATCAATACGTTCAGGGCCGAGATTCTGGCACACTTACCCGCAGAGCTGGGTGATCCAATGGGCCGGGTAGTGGAAATGAGATAAACAGGGAACAATTTGTTCTGGCTATAGTCCATAAATGGCGTTTTGTTTATATTCGAGCAAAATTGCACCCTCGAAAACGCGTATTTGTTACCTGTTTCTTTTATTTATACTTTTTAAATGGTTGATAGTCAGTTGCCTGTTTTTTCTGGAACCATCTTTGCTTCATTCATTATAAACGAAAAATAAACCGAAAGCCATCTTTGTGCGAAGCTGGTACCGGGAAGTGATTCTTTGTTGAATAAACCTCCAATGCAAATTCCGTCTGTACGTCATTGCCAGGCTTAGTAGCTACTCGTTATATCGGTCTTAATTCGTCTTTACCCATCCATATGAACTGCTTTTTACAGTATTACGATCAACTCAGACAACGTATTGGCAGTTGGCTCATCAAAGGGGCCTTACTACTCATGCCAATTTTGTGGAGTGTTCAGGCAAAGGCACAACTCAGTACAGACCCCTTGGCTACAACCGCGGTGTGTCCGGGCGCCCAACTGGAGGTAATGGGCTTCAGAAGTGGTCCGGCTGATAGCTACGGGGTAGAATTGTCGAGCGACGGGACCACTTACTTCGAGGTGCCATCCGTTTTTGTCAGTACGTCGGGGCGTTACGAAATCACGTATCGGGCCACTATTCCGGCCAATACCGCTCCCGGAAACAGCTACCGGGTCCGGTTCACATCGAAAGGTCCTGACGTAAAAGGAAGCCCCAGCGCTACACTTTTACGGGTAAATGCCAAGCCTGCTCCGCCAACGGTACTGTCGAACATTACCGGATGCCAGAAAGCGGCTACCTCAAACGAAATCACTGTTATTATATCCGTAACCGCCAGTCCGTCAGCCGCCAGCACGCAGTTGTACAATCAGGATGGCAGCGTGGCCGGTTATTTCAGACCATCCTCCGACGCTAAATCGTTCGAAATAAGCAAGTTTTTGCCGGGTACCAAAACATTCTACGTTACCCAGCAAGTTGACGGGTGCGAAAGTGACAGGAAGGAAATCAACGTTACCATCAAGCCCCTGCCGCCGGTCGTGGTTCCGTTAAATGCCTTTACCAGTGATGGTTTTGGCGGATCGTTTGGTAAAATAGACCTCTGTCAGGGTGACAGAGCGGTCTCTTTAAAAGAATTTGGCATTAAGCCCCTACCCGATAATGTAGTTGTTCAGTATATCAAGGAAGCTGGCGACCTGTCTCTGACAGGGTTTACCGATGGTGCGGCTCCCGGACAAAGCACCTTGATTCCGCCCGTTCCGGCTACCGATAAGCCCGGTAAGGCGACTATTACGTTCCGAACGTATCTGGATGGATGCCCGGCAGCGGTGGATCCGGTCAGCCGACTGGTGGTAACCGTGAACGCCCGACCCGGTAAACCGGCTATCACCACCAATTCGCTGTCAATTTGCCAGTCGCAATCAGTCACCCCACTGACTGCCACGACCACTGTCGCCGGGGCATCGCTGGTCTGGTACGGTACCAATGCAACGGGTGGTACGGGCGTAGCCACACCAACGCAACCCGCAACGGATAAGGCGGGAACGTTTAAGTACTACGTAGCGCAGAAATCAGGCGATTGCGAGAGCGAACGGGCCGAAATTACGGTGGAGATTAAGCCCGCGCCCGCTGCTCCTACGGTGCAATCGATAACTGTTTGCCAGAATACAACGGCCCCACCTATGACGGTAACAGGTCAGGGCCTGCTTTGGTACACCGCTCAAACCGGTGGTACCGGGTCGGGCACCACGCCGGTTGTCAGTACCTCCCAGACAGGGACAGTAACATACTACGTCAGTCAGTCGGTGAACGGATGCGAAAGTTCCCGCGCCAGTTTAATCGTTACGGTCAATATCCTGCCGGGTGCGCCGACAGTGGCTAGTGCCAAGCCAGTCTATTGCCAGAACGCAACGGCCAGCCCCCTGCTGGCTATGGGACAGGACTTGAAGTGGTACCGGGAAGTGAGCGGGGGAACCTCGTTGGGTAGTACGCTCACGCCCGACACCAAAACCGTCGGGGCTACTACCTACTACGTAAGTCAGCGTATCAACGGCTGCGAAGGCCCCCGCAATGGCCAAACCGTTACGGTGGTCGCTTCCCCATCGGCTCCCACCGTTACCAGCTCGTTTAGTTACTGCCAGAAGGCTTCGTCCACTACACTGACTGCTGCCGGTACAAGCCTGACGTGGTATGACGCATCGGATAAAAGTAGCAATATGGCTCCCATTCCTTCAACGGAGGTTGTTGGAACGGTTAGTTATTTTGTGACTCAGTCAATTAATGGGTGCGAAAGCGCGAAGGCTGAAATAAAAGTAACCACCAACCCCACGCCCGATGCGCCCGGTACACTGGCGCTTGCCATATGCCAGAACGCAGCCGCCCCTACCCTGACGGCGAGCGGTCAGAACCTGCTATGGTACACGACCCAAACGGGTGGAACCGGTACGGGTGCTACACCCGTAGTGAGCACAGGGCAGGCGGGCACTACAACGTACTATGTTAGTCAGCGGATGGATGGATGTGAAAGCGCACGCGCCAGTTTAGTCGTTACGGTCAATGCCCAGCCGGGTGCGCCGGCAGTAGCCAATACCGGGCCGACGTATTGCCAGAATGCAATAGCCAACTCGCTGACGGCAACCGGACAGGACTTGAAATGGTATCGGGAATTGAGCGGGGGGGCCTCATTGGGCAACACCCTAACGCCCGACACCAAAACTGCCGGGGCTACTACCTACTTCGTAAGTCAAAGTAATAACGGCTGCGAGGGACCGCGCAGCAGTATTACCGTTACGGTGGTAGCGCCCCCGTCGGCTCCCAGTGTGACCAGTGCGTTTAGTTATTGCCAGAGAACACCGGCATCGGTACTGACCGCGTCGGGAACGAGCCTGAAATGGTTCGATCCATCGGGTAAAAGCAGCGATGCTGCCCCAACTCCCTCAACGGATACACCGGGTACCGTCAGTTATTTCGTAACCCAGTTGGTGAGTGGGTGCGAAAGTAACCGGGCCGAAATTATCGTGACCACCAAACCTACACCCGATGCGCCCGGCGTGCAATCGGTGGCGGTTTGCCAAAACGCAGCCGCCCCTGTGCTAACAGCAAGTGGACAGAATATACGCTGGTACACGGCCCAAACGGGCGGTACGAGTAGCGAAGCAGCACCCGTAATAAGCACTGGGCAGACTAGCCAAACAACGTATTTCGTTAGTCAGCCTCGATGGTTGTGAGGGACCGCGGGCGCCCCTGTCTGCTACGGTAAAGCCCCTGCCCGCAGCCCCAACCGTTGCGCCGAAAGTAATTTGTCAGTTCGCTCCCCCCGAGATACTATCGGCCACGGGCGAAAATCTGACCTGGTACAATGTCGATGGCAATAAGTTTGGTTCGGCCCCAGTTGTGAGCACCGATAAGGGCGCGTCGTTTTCGGTGCTGGTTTCGCAAACGGTAAACGGCTGCGAAGGGCCCAAAGCCACGCAGAGTGTGACCGTGGTAGTAACCCCGACACCCACCGTTGGTAAAACAACCGTCGAAATATGTCAGGGTGCCACGGCTCAACCGCTATCGGCTACCGGAACGGGTCTGAAATGGACGGACCCCACCGGTAAGGTGACCACCGTGGCTCCCACGCCAGCTACGCTGAATGTCACTCAAAATCCTGATGGCGACCTCTTTTACGTGACGCAGACCGTCAACGGTTGCGAAAGCCCCAGAGCCGCGATTGGTGTATTTGTACAAAGTACGCCCACGCTGTCTATTCAGGGTACTACCACCGCGAATCTGGGTCTGGATGTGCCGCTGAAACTGGTGTTTACCGGAGTAGGACCTTATACGTACAAACTGACGAATGGTCTTGCCGGAACAACCACAAAAGACACCACCCTGCTGGTGCTGGCCGACCGGACCACCATCTATCAGGTTGTTGATGTGGCCAATAAGTGCGGGGCTGGATTGCCCGGCAAGTGGTTCTTCGGCTACCATTACCGTGGTGGCACCCACCATTCAGACCCAGGCATTAACGTCCTCAACGCTCTGCGCCGGATCCAGTTTGACTACGGGCTTCACCACATCGGGCACCTTCAATCCCGGCAGCGTTTTTAAACTGCAACTGGCCAAAGTGGAAACCGACACGGCGAAAATAGCCTTCGCCGACCTGGTGGGTGGTCAGGCGGGCAACGGTCAGGTGGGGGGCACGATTCCGGCCACTACGCCGGCTGGCACGTATTGGGTGCGGGTACTGGCCACCAATCCGAAAATCCCGATCAGGGGCACCAATAGCCCCACACTGCTAACTGTACGCGCGCTTCCGGTGGCCACTCTTGTGGGGAATCAAACCATTTTTGAGGGTAACCCTGCCAGCCTGACGGTTGTTTTTTCGGGGGATGGCCCCTGGGCTTTTTCCTATCGGGATAGCTCTGCCACAGGGTTGGGTACGGCCCAGTCGGTAACAACAGCCACTAGCCCGTACGTGCTGGAAGTGCGCCCAGCCAAAACCACCGCGTACCTGCTGTCGCAGGTGAGCAACGGCTGTGGAACCGGTACACTGGCCGCCCGCTCGGTAGTAGTAACGGTAAATCGATTGCTGAGCATCGAAGACCAATCTCTGGCGGAAGCAGTAGAGGTATATCCCGTGCCGGCTACCTCCCTGCTGACGGTGCGTATCCGGGGACTATCGGCCAGCCAGAAAGCCATTCTGGAACTAATCGATTTGGCCGGGCATACCACACACCGACAGGAAACCCGGCAGTCTGCCACCTCGTTGTCGCTCGACCATCACCCATCGGGTACTTACATCCTGCGAATACGGGTGGGTGACAGAACGGCCTCCAAACGCGTAGTGAAGTTATGAGTAACGCTGGTCACTTTTCCGTTCTACGACGCTCAAGTTGCCGATAAACATCATTGAAATCATCTCCCTTCGCCACCGCATCCGTCAGGACCGGAACCCCCGCTTTACCCACTACCGACAGCCAGTGAGCCACCTCACTGGCTGCAGTCTGATAAGCGAGCATGGTGTACCCGTAATCCCCCCCGAAAAAGTCGCGGGTGGATTCCAGATCGGTTAGTTTCATCACCTGGCGGACAGGAAATGGGGAAGATGGTGATTCGGCGGGGGAACGTTTCCCGGTTTGGCGGGGGGTATCCCACAGGGCTGGTTTACTGAATCGATAATCGACCATTAAGGCCAGGCCTTCGTTGAACCACTGGGGAATCTGTCTTTTTACGCGCCACCAGCCCAGTCGGGCAAACACTTCATCGTGGCACAACTCATGAGCAATCACGTCGGCGTTATTACCATCGGGTCCCAGTATCAGGTATGAGTCGCCCCAGGGCAAACCCAGGCTGCAACCAGCTCCCTCGCCCCCGTCGCAAAACTGCTCATACTCGGTTTGATTCGGGCAATAAATAAGCGTAGCTGCTCCACGCCGGGCGCCCCAGAACCAGGCAATACGGTTGCGGGCGGTCGCCACGTGTTGCCGGAGCTGGTTCTCCTGCCGGGTGGTGGCTGCCTGATGGACGTAAACCGCCTGCGTTTGTGCCAGCGGCCGATAACTCGCCGACCGGCTAACCCATAAGCACCGCAACAGGGGAGGGGTAAGGAGCAGGAAACCAACTGGTAGTAAAATCAGCAGCAATAAACCAGTACGAAGCAGTACGTTTCCACGCATGAAAAGTCAACGAATCAGGTTGTTTATTTATTGGTCAACGGCGTTGTGCGTAAACGTACGGTGTTTTTTGCACGTAAGACGATTGACAAGCTATTTGTTCGGAACAAACCGGTACAGGTAAGGTGCTTTGTGTGCCCCACCGCTGTACTGCTTTTCCAGCCGTTCCACGATACCCAAACCAAGTATTTTACGCTGAAAACCAGAGCGGTGCAACGGCTGCCCCAGGATGGTTTCGTAGAGGGATTGCAAATCGGCCATTGTAAAGGTTTCCGATAACAGGTTAAAACCAATCAGTTTGCGGTCCAGATCGGCCTGCAGCGTAGCCAGGGCCTTTTGAACAATATCGGTATGATCCTGCATCAGCGGAGGTAACGCAGCCAGATCATACCAGCCACAGCTATCGGATAGCTCATCGGGAATGGGAATAGCTTTGGTGAAGTCGACCAGTGCATAGTAACCTACCGAAACAAATCGACCCAGCAGCCAGTGGCCATCATCGGGCTGTAGTCCTTTGGCTTGCATGATAGCGCGCATCGGAGTGGGATCGTGCCGGGTAAGGTCGCCGAAAACGTAAAACTGCTCCAGGTAGATGTTTTGTAATCCCGTTCGTTCGGCCAGAATACGTCGGGCGGCATCGTTCAGATTTTCCGTGCTTCTGATGAAGCCACCGGGGAGTGCCAGTAAACCCGTGTTGCGGTATTCAAGCAACAAAATCTTTAATTGGTTGAGATGAAATCCGAAAATAACGGTGTCTACGGCCAGGCCGGGTAAAAAATCGACCCCGTTCGGTTGGGCTTCTTCAGGTTTTAGTGGTTTGCTCATACGGGAAAGGGCATTGCAAGTAACAAATTTTTGGTTATTTCAGGCTAACTCTTTATTATTGTATCAAATTGTTACAATAATAAAGAGTTATTCGCATCCAGTGGGTAGCTTCCGTATCAAACAACCCTTATTACATGAAAAAGATGACCATAAAAACACTGCTGTTCGCTTCGTTACTGACGGCCCCGCTGGGGTATCAGGCGAAGGCTCAATCGACGGATGGCTTATCGAAAACGGCCCCGCAGGCGAAGGTAGCAAATGGTATGCTGGAGGGCGTAACCGAAACCAGTGGTATTCGCGCTTTCAAAGGTATTCCGTTTGCTCAGCCCCCCGTTGGCGATTTGCGCTGGAAAGAGCCACAACCCGCCAAAAACTGGACGGGTGTGCGTAAGGCCGACCATTTTGGGCCCCGCGCCATGCAACTGCCCGTTTTTGGCGATATGGCTTTTCGGTCGAATGGAGTCAGTGAGGATTGCCTGTACCTGAACGTCTGGACACCCGCCAAATCGGCCAGTGAGAAGCTGCCGGTGATGGTGTACTTCTACGGCGGTGGCTTCATTGCGGGCGACGGCTCTGAACCCCGATACGACGGCGAGAGCATTGCCAAGAAAGGACTTATTGCCGTTACGATGAATTACCGGCTGGGGGTGTTTGGCTTCATGGCTCACCCCGAACTAACGAAGGAGTCGCCCCATCGTTCATCGAGCAACTACGGCTATCTGGACCAGAGTGCCGCCCTGCGCTGGGTACAGCAGAACATTGCCGCCTTTGGTGGCGACCCCAAACGGGTGACCATTGCCGGCGAGTCGGCGGGTTCGGCTTCGGTGAGCGCGCAAATGATGTCGCCCCTGTCGAAAGATCTGATTGCGGGTGCTATTGGTGAGAGCGGGTCGGTGCTGGGTACATTGCCCCCGGCTCCCCTGGCCAAAGCGGAAGAAATGGGAACGACCTTTGCCGCTAGTGTAGGGGCTAAGTCATTGGCCGACCTGCGGGCCATGCCCGCCCAGCAACTGCTCGAACTGGCCGGTAAGCCCGGTGCTCCCCGCTTCGGCTCTGCCATCGACGGGTATTTCTTTCCTAAAGACCCATACGCGATTTTTGCCGCTGGTGAGCAGGCACACGTACCGTTGCTGGCAGGCTGGAACTCGGAAGAAATGACCGGCCGGGTCATCCTGGGCAAAGAAGAACCCACGACTGAAAACTACACGGCTGCCGTGAAGAAACTGTATGGTGAAAAAGCCGATGAGGTGCTGAAAGTCTATCCGGGTACTACGCCGGAAGAGGTTATGCAGTCGGCTACGGCACTGGCAGGTGATCGCTTTATCGGGTTCAGTACCTGGCGGTGGGCCGAAATGCAGGCCAAAACCGGCGGTAAGCCCGTGTATAAGTATTTCTATGCACGGCCGCGCCCGGCCATGACACCCGAAATGGGCAATGCTACGGCTGGTTTGGCGGGGGGCGTTGTACGGGGCGGAGACCCGGCTGCTCCCAAAGCACCGGCCGCTAAGGGAGCTGTTCACTCGGCCGAAATCGAGTACGCGCTGGGTAATCTGTCTACCAACAAAGTATACGCCTGGACGCCCGATGATTATAAAGTGTCGGAACTGATGCAGAATTACTTCGCCAACTTTATCAAAACCGGCAACCCAAATGGACCAGGCTTACCAAAATGGTCGCCGATAACGGATAAAACGGAGGCTAATGTGATGGTAATCGACGTAAACACCCGGGCCGAAACCGACAAGAATCGGGCGCGTTACCTGTTGCTGGAGGAAATGACGGCGAAGCCTTAAAATACCGGTGGCAGGCCAATCAGTATAGGTGAAGATAACAGTACCCAACCCGCTCCGGTGGGTGAGGACTTCACAAAACAAGTTTACTTTAGTGCTGATACCCGCATCGGATCCGATGCGGGTATCGGTGTGTTAGGGAGGCTAGCGCAGGCTGATCATCTCGGCTACTTCCCGACCGGTTTGCATGGCGGCATTGAGCGATGGATAAGCCGTTTGGTCGCCACACTGGTAGAGGGTATCCGTCAGGCGGAGGGGTTTATGAATGGCCGACTGGCCCGCCTGAGCCGGATTGTAACCGGGCAGAGCCTGCGGAAGGTGATACGTTCGCAGGTGCTGCCACTGCTGAACACCCTTACCAAACCAGCCCGTTAGCTCCTGCCGTATCTGCTCCGTCAGTGTCGTTTCGTTGAACAGTTCTACCCCCTGTGTGCTGACCGAAATGAGCGTTTGGTCTGCCGGGGCGTAGCTGGGTGCCACGTCGCTCATAATGGCTACGTTGTGCACGGCCGAACTCCGGTGCATATTGAGCAGCAACAGTTTTTTCTGGGCCGGCGTAATCGGGAGTTGCTCCGTGCGGGCCGAAAAATAAGTGCAGGTGGTATGGTTGAATGCCTGGTGAGAAGGCAATGGACTACCCATCAACCGGCTGGCCTGGGTTGCATCCACTGCCATAACAACGGCATCGGCCGTGAGCGATTCCCCATTTGGTAAATAAACCGCATTCCCCGAAATATTGGTAACGGGGGTATGCAGCCGAATCTGGTCGGGCGTTAACCGGCTGGCCAGTTGGTCCGCAATGGCACCGATACCCCGCGCCGGAACGGCGGCATCGCCCGAAAAAAACATCCGGAAACAGAATTCAAAGAAATTGCTGGCTGTTACGAGGGCATCTTCCAGAAAGACACCACCAAAAAACGGTCGGAAAAACCGGTCGATTATCTGGTTGGAGAAGCCAAAGTCCTCCAGGAACTCCCGCGTCGTTACGGGGGCCTGGTTGAATAATTCATCGAGCGGCAGGTCCTGCACCCGGCGCATGAGTTCAGCTAAACGAAGCTTGTCGCCCAGGGTACCAACCGACGAAAAGAGCGTTTGAAATACCGCCAGGGGCTCCTGTAGCGGATTGATGAAGCTGATCCAGTCGGTTCGGTCGCGAATCAGCGCACCCGGCCGAAAGGGCTTCAATTGCAGGTCGGAGTAATGAAGCAGCCGCTCTGCTTCGGGGTACGCCGTCAGAAGAATCTGGAATCCCCGGTCAAGCAGGAAACCGTTAACCTGGTCGGTACGAACCCGGCCACCTACCCCGTCGCTGGCTTCGAGCAGGAGCGCATCAATACCCGCCTGTTTGAGGTAAACGGCGCAGGTTAAACCGGCTATACCGGCTCCGACAATGATAACGGGCAAATTTTCAGCAGCCATAGCAGCAACGAGTTGAGCGCACGAATAAACGTCAAAGGTAAATAGCCCGGCAAAGGCACGCTAGCCCCTACGGAAATTCGTGGTATTTTTTTTATAAAAATATAATATTTCTACGTTATAAAAAATGTAATACATTGAAAATCAGTGTTTTTTCACTAATAATTTTTGTTTTTTTTAGAAACTATTAATTTTGTGGCAGTACCTTATGTTATTGTAGTAAGAATTGAATGGCACCTTTCATCCGGCGCTGGTACAAATCATTGAAAATGGAACAGTCGTCGTTTTTCTTCGTTAAAGAAAACAACCATTAGTCCATCCTTAACCAGTCAACACACATGAACTATCAGATTCAGGAAGAAGCGGGTTTCCGATTTGTGGACGAAGGGCAGGGTGATGTTCTCCTGCTGCTGCACGGGCTTTTTGGCGCACTCAGCAACTGGGATAGTGTGATCACTACTTTTTCGGACCGCTATCGGGTAGTGATACCGTTGTTGCCTATCTATGAAATGCCTATCCGGCAGGCCAGTCTGGAAGGGCTGGTTACGTACATCGAAAAGTTTGTGGTGCAGAAAAACCTGCGCGATATGACACTGCTGGGTAACTCACTCGGCGGGCACTTGTCTATACTGTACGCGTTCAAAAATCCCGAGCAGGTACGGGGGTTAGTGCTAACGGGAAGCTCGGGCCTGTTCGAGAACGGAATGGGCGGCTCTTTTCCCAAGCGGGGGAGTTACGGGTACATTTCCGAACGCGTTGCCTACACGTTTTATGACCCCAACGTAGCGTCTAAAGAATTGATTGACGAGGTTTTTGAGATTACCAGCAGCATTCCAAAATGCATGAGCATCGTGGCGATTGCCAAATCGGCGCAGCGTAATAATGTGGCAAAGGATTTGCACAAGATTCAGGTGCCGACCTTGCTCGTTTGGGGGTTGAACGATACCATTACTCCCGCCGAGGTAGGGCCACGAGTTCAACCGCTTAATTGCTAACTCGGAGTTGCATTTTATTGACAAATGTTGTCATGCGCCCATGATGGAATGCCCCGACCGATTCAATACACTCCTCGATACCTGGCTGGCCCAACAGGTAGTTGGCGAACTGGCAGCGTAAGAGAAAGAGATGAGAATTTGGAAACTAAGGGATTATTTCCGTAGTTTTCTGCTAAACAGAGTCGATAGCTGTTTTCACCCATTATACATTGTTCCTTATGCTGGCTGCCGAACTAATAGACCCCATGCTCCCCGCTCTGAAGCCAACCGATTCGGTTGGGCAGGCGCTGGATTGGATGCAGGAGCACCACGTCGGGCAACTTATCCTAACGGATCAGGATGAGTACCGGGGTATAGTAAGTGAAGAACTGCTGTTGGATGTAGTGGACAGCGAACGTTTACTACAGGATGTGATGCGCCTGTTCGAACAAACCTTCGTGCTGGAAGACCAGCATCTGCTGGAGGTACTGGGGCTGGTTATCAAGCATCAGATGCAGGTAATTGCCGTGCTTAATGAAGGGCAGGGCTTTATCGGTACCATCTCCGTTAGTGAACTACTTAAGCATTTCGCGCAGCAGCTGGGCGTGCAGGAAGCAGGGGCCGTGTTAATTCTGTCTCTCAATGAACGCGATTACTCCCTGACGGAAATCAGCCGGCTGGTTGAATCCAACAATGTCAAAATCATCAGCAGCTATTACTCCAGCGCAGCCTATGGCATGCCCGACCGCTCCCGGCTAACACTTAAGCTCAACCGCCGGGATATTGCCCCCGTCATTTCGACGCTCGAACGGTTTGGTTATCAGATTGAGGCAGCCTTTGCCAATGCTCCCGTTGAGAGTATCGACCAGGAAAGGCTCGATTCACTGCTTCGCTACTTAAATACGTAAACCAGTCAGTTTGGTGGTCAGTCAATCAGTCGGTCAATAGCCGATCGAGGTAACACGTAACGACTGACTAATCCATCAATTCACCGATTGGCCAACTGATCAACTCCCCGACTGACTAATGAAAATCGCCATTCACGGGCGCAACTTCCCCGAATCTGCCCGCCCCTATATCCAGTCTATGTTTGAAGAGCTGGACCGGCGGCAAACTGAACTGATCATTTCGCAGGGGTACCGCGATTTTTTAGATACGGCGGGTGTAAGCCACTACAGTCAGGCAACCTATACCTTCGATGAAGGGGTTACCGATGCCGACTTTATTTTTAGTTTGGGGGGGGATGGTACGTTGCTCGATGCCGTTACGCACGTGGGTGCCCGGCAAATCCCGATTATTGGTATCAATATTGGCCGGCTGGGTTTTTTGGCAACGGTGGCACCGGCATCGGTAAGGATGATGATTGATGCCCTGTTTAGCGAGCAATACAGCATTGATGAGCGTACGCTGGTGAGCGTTAGTTCCAGTCAGGACATTTTCGGAAAACTACCCTTCGGCCTGAATGATTTTACCATTACCCGCACACAAACATCGTCTATGATTACGGTTCACGCGTATCTGGACGGGGAATTTCTGAATTCGTACTGGGCCGATGGACTTATTGTGTCTACGCCTTCCGGCTCTACGGGCTATTCGCTCAGTTGTGGCGGGCCGGTGCTCTTGCCTCATACCGGAAGTTTGATTATTACGCCCATCAGTCCACACAACCTAAACGTTAGGCCCATGATTGTGATGGATACCTGCGAGTTTGTTTTTGAGGTGGAAAGCCGAAGCGGAAATTTTCTGGCTGCCCTGGATTCCCGCTCCTTCACCGTCGACACTTCCGTTCGGATCAACGTTCGGAAAGAAGCGTTTAAAGCAAGACTGGTAAAATTGAAGGATGATAACTTTCTGAATACGCTCCGCAGTAAACTCAACTGGGGCTGGGACATTCGTAATTAACGAATCACTTCATTTGTTTGTATACTTTCGTGCGTAGTTGCCTCAAACTACCTATTTTCCCCATTTGTGGCATAATTTTTATGGCAGGCTGCCAATAAAAGGATTACTCTGGCCGTTTCGGAATTGGTTGGCTTTACCGCTCTACCGGGGGTTGATTCACGTATATGAAAAGTATGATTCAGTATAGGCAGTTAATAGCAGGCATTGCGATAGTGTGCCTATTGGCCGGATTACAGACAGAAAGCCTGGCGCAGCGACGACCAAATACCAATTTTTTACCTTATTCAAGTGTCTCGTTTGGCGTGGGTACGTCTACCTACTTAGGGGAACTCAACGGCTACAGTGTTCCGTGGAAATCCTTGTTCACATTGCCCCGCTGGAACGCTGGCCTTGGTTACACCCGCCAGTTTACGCCCAATTTTGCCGCCCGTGCTACCTTTACCTGGGCGCGGATTGTGGGCGACGATTACACCTTTAGTAAGAGCAATCCGCAAAAGTACGCCCTGCAATACATCAGGAACTTGCATTTCCGGAATGACCTGAAAGAATTCGCCGTAACGGGTATTTACAATTTTATTGCCGACGGGCGTAACTCAAATGACCGCGCTGCATTCACACCGTATATATTTGGTGGCTTAGCATTGGTAGCACACCGTCCGGAGGCCCGAACCCCTACCGAAAGAAACACGGCTAGTGCTGCTTACCAGCCCGCCCGGGAGTGGGTAAAACTCCAGCCGTTGCGTACAGAGGGACAGGGTCAGCCTGGGTACGAAAAACCTTATTCATTGGTTACGCTGGCTGTTCCGGTAGGCATCGGTGCCCGGTATATGCTCAATGAAGCGTTCAACCTGGGTGTTGAAATTGGCTACCGGATGACGTTTTCCAATCAACTCGATGATGTGAACGGAGCGTATGCTAACCCAGATGCCTTGCAGGGGTTATCGACCATCCTGGCTGACCGGCGTAATGAACTGGATGCCGCCCGGGTGGATGAACCGCGTGACGTAACTCTACAGCAGTTGCGCCAGACTAACCCCGAACTCTTTACATCTGGGGGACGGGGTGGGGGCGTTGGTAAATACCCGAGAGATGGCTACCTACTGACTAATTTTTCGATTCAGTACATCATTCCAACCAAAATAAAGTGCCCACCCATTAAGTAACATCAGGCAATAAACCTGGTGTTTACTGCCCCGGCTATATGCATCGATACCAACGAATCAGAGCCTGGCTACTTATGGCCGGGCTTTTTATCAGTTTAAGTACCCAAGCGCAGAAAATTGAACTTGGCGCTAGTCTGGGCGGGATGCTGTACAAGGGCGATGTGGCCCCGGCACTAAATCCCCGCTTTTTTAGTCCGGGGGCGGGTCTCTTTTTTCGCTATAACGCCACCCGGTCATTCTCGATACGGGCGGCTGGTGCTGTTGGTGCTTTCCGGGCCGAAGACCAGGTTAGTAAAGATCCCCTGCAACAGGCGCGCAATTATTCGTTCCGCACAAATATCAGCGAGGTATCTATTGACCTGGAATATAATTTCCTGAATTATGTGTCCTCGCCGAAGGCCATAAACTGGACACCCTATGTATTTGGTGGCGTTGGCCTGAGCCGTTTCAAGAACGATGTTATAAAAGCCGGGGGCGTTGTCACGTATCCCCTGGGTATAGGCGTTAAATACGAAATAAAGCGTCCCTGGAGCATCGGGCTGGAATTTGGTACCCGATTTATGAGGCACGATTACCTGGACGGGTTGGCCGATTTGACTTTTGGCTCCGCCTTAACTAAAACAACGCAGAGTAATCCGGCCCTGTATGACAGCTATACCTATACGGCATTGACCGTTAGTTACACGTTCTACAAAATCTTCTGCCCCTAGCGTTGTCTTCCTGAAACGGCTACGGCAGGGTCATTACACCAGCGTAAACAGATCCTGAACGCCCAGCATCCGTTTGCTGATAAAGCCTTCGCCAAACTCAACGCCAATCATATGCCCATGCTCGCGGGTGCGGGATTCCAGGAATTTCATGAACGGCTCGCCCGAAATATAGCTTTGTGGCTCATCGCTCGCCGGATTGAAAAACTGACTCTTATACGCTTTTATCGCATCCAGCTTTTGGGCCCAGTAGGGCGTTATATCCACCACAAAGTCGGGGGTTAGGGAGCGATCCTGAATAAAATGGTATATGTATAAGGGTCGGTGTGCTTCCTGCGGCTTACCATCCTTCCCAACCGTTTTAATTTGGCGTAAACCGGCGTAAAAGCAGGCTTCAACGACCAGTTCGGCCGCCCGGCCGTGGTCGGGATGGCGGTCGTCGGGTGTATTCGTCAGTACGATGGTAGGGCGAAACTGCCGGATAATGGGAATAAGGGCCATCTGATGTTCTTCATCGTTTCGGAAGAAGGCATCCCGAAACCCCATGTTCTCGCGGGCTGCCAGTTTCATAACCCTGGACCCTTCCGCCGATTCTCGCAGGCGGATCTCGGGGGTACCCCGCGTACCCAGTTCGCCCCGGGTAAGGTCGACACCCGCTACCGTTTTGCCCTGATTAACCAGCGAGAGCACGGTGCCCGCGCAGGTCATTTCAATATCATCGGGGTGGGCTCCAATAGCCAGTACATCAACGTTCATGTGGTTTTGTTTAATTGTAGGCAGCTAGATAAGTCACCAGTCCATTAATTTGTTCCTGCTATTTATAAAATACCCTGTTCAGGTTTATTCGCGGAAACACCTTATTTTGGTACCCCAACCGTAACCTAACCAGCAATACTGACCGTATGTCCTACAAAGCCCTTGCCCTTCAGATAACCTGCCAGACCGTAAATGCCTGCCAAAACCGTGATGAAGCCGAAGCGGTAATGCTCCGGACAATTGACCGCATCGAACAGCAGATAACGGCGTCGGTGGGTGTACTTGGCCGTGATACCCTGCTCATCGTGGCACCGGAATACTTCCTGACGGGGCCGCCCGTTGCCGAAACGGTGGACCAGTGGCGGGAGAAAGCCGCGCTGGATATTGACGGGCGCATTTACGAAGCACTGGGGGCTATGGTGCAGCGGCAGCAGCTTTACTTTTCTGGCAATGCCTATGAACAGGACCCTTTCTTCCCGGAACTCTATTTCCAGACGAGTTTTATTATTGGGCCAAGTGGCGATATAATTCTCCGCTACCGCCGACTCAATGCTATGTACGTACCCACCCCGCACGACGTGTGGGAGTTATACCTGGATGCGTATGGCTACGATTCCCTGTTTCCGGTCGTAAAAACCAACATCGGGAATCTGGCCTGCATTGCCTCCGAAGATATTCTCTATCCTGAAGTGGCCCGCTGCCTGGCCATGCGAGGGGCCGAAGTGCTGTTACACGCCACCTCCGAAGTGGGTAGTCCTTTGCTGACGCACCGAAAAGTAGCCAAGCTGGCCCGGGCTGCCGAAAATATGGCCTATGTGGTATCGGCCAACTCAGCGGGAATAGCGGGTAGTTCAATTCCGCTCAGTACGGCAGATGGCAGTTCGAAAATCATTGACCCCAAGGGCATCGTTCTGGCCGAAGCCGGTTACGGCGAAAGTATCGTTGCCAATGCGGACATCGACCTGGCTGCCCTGCGGGAGTTCAGGCAGCGGCCTGCTCTCGGTAATCTGATGGCCCGGCAGCGGTATGAACTCTACACCGAAAGTTACGCGAACCACAGTGTGTATCCGCCCAATACATTGTTAGGGCAACCATCCGACCGGCAGCAGTTTACCCGAACCCAGCAAGAAGTTATCAGGAAACTTTACAGCTAAAAAGGTAAGAAGCAGTTTGCGTTTTTCAGCCAAAGCCATTAACGCAAACTGCTTCTTACAAACAGTAGATAAGCCCCGGACGGCTAGCTACGTACGATTGTACCCGTCGTGAGTTGTTACGCGGCAATCTTTTTCTGTCGGCGTCTGGGCAATCGAAACAGGTTACTACCGGCTTCTTCGGGAGTTTGGTCGCCCAACAGAACGCCCCAGGGGCGCAGGCTGTCTACCCGGTCAAAAATAACTTTCAGGATTGCAATAGCCGGTATGGACAGGAACATACCCGATACGCCCGCCAGCGTACCGCCGATGAGCACACCCAAAATAGAAACCAGCGCGTTGACCTTTACCTTGGAGGCTACAATGAGCGGTACGAATACGTTGTTATCGATAAACTGTACCACTAAAAAGACACCAACCACACCCAGTGCTACGGATAATTCGGGGTTGTTGCTAAACGTAATCAGTACCGTCAGGGCTGTGGCCACCAGTCCTCCGATATACGGAATCATATTAAGAATGGCCGCTATAACGCTCAGTAGCAGCGCGTATTGAACTCCCAGCACGAGTAGCCCAACGAAGTTCAGGGCCGCAACGCAGGCGGTCTCGATCAGTAACCCGACCATATAATTCTGGACCACGGCTTTTACCTCGCCTAACACTTCCTTCACCCGCGCTGTGTGTTTTTCTGAAAAAAGCACGACAACAAAGTGGAGCAGCATGCTGCGGTAGTAAAGCAGCAGAAAAACGTAAATCGGAATCAGGGTGAGCGTACCCAGCGGACCCGTAATGAAACCCAGCGTATCGGTATTCTGCAAGCTGTCGAGGGTTTCGGCCTGTGCCTTCTTTAGATACTTGTCCTGATCGCGGTAACTTACGTTGTACTCCCGACGAACCCACTGCTTCATGTCGTGCACCGAATCGTTTAGATTACGACGAATCTTGGGTAGGTCATCGGTAAAATCCGATAACTGCATAGACATAAAAAGTGCTATACCCGATACCAGAATAATGGCTAACAGCACCGACAGACTTATAGAGATTGCTTTGTGCATACCCCACTCAGTGAACCTCCGTTCAACGGGGCGAAGTAGCACGGCAACCAGGCCCGCCAGGGCAAGTGGAACCAGAATATCCTGCCCCAGATAAATAGCGGCCGTCACGATAGCCAGCGAAAGTAAAGTAAGCGAAAACTGGTGGTAATGGGGACGAGGTTCGGGAGTCGTCATAGTCGTGAAGGGGGAGTAGGAAATGAGGTTAATGGAGAAAGTATGGGACAGAACAAACAACGTTCCAGCTTTTGATTTGTTTGTCTGTTTCGGTGCAATATCGGTCATCTTCCCGATAGCTGTCGTGGTTTGGTAAACTTGCCGTATTTTTGTGGTTTACTTATTCATGACTTTATCCATACGAGATATCGCTTTTCAGCTTCGGCAGGGACAGCTTATTGCGCTCGCCGATGAAACCGGCTGGTCTGTTGCGGCTGACCCCGTCAATGAGAAAGCCGTTGGGCAACTCATTGACCTGTTGCCTGTTATGCCTGCCGGCATGCAACCAACGGTGCTGATCGAAAAGACGGATCAATTGGGGTTATACGTAGCCAAACTGCCCGACGTAGCCTATGATCTGGTCGACTTTGCCGAAGAGCCACTCATTGTGGTGTACGACCAGGGAAAAAATGTATCATCCGTCGTCTGGCAATCAGCCGCCAAACCGACTGCAGGAAGCGCCGAAACACCGCCAACCGAACAATTGGCCATTCGGCGGTCGCTGAGTGCGGATGTACAGCGGTTAATTGGCAGTTTTGGCCGGGGTCTGCTCACCATTCCGTTTGAGTCCCTATCATTCCCCGCATCGGTCGAATCCCTCGTCACCATTCGGTTTGGCACCCTGCCTGCCATGCCCAGTCGCCCCCGAATACTCCGACTCAAAGTCAACGGAGAGGTAAGTTTTATCAGAAAATGAATTTTAGCGAAACGTTACACAAGAATCCAGTTTTCGACATTATTGCCCATCAGGCCGATCTGCTTGGTTTGCAGGCTTACGTTATTGGTGGGTTCGTGCGCGATTTAGTCCTGGTTCGCCCATCAAAAGATATTGATGTGGTGTGCATCGGGAGTGGCATACAGCTGGCCGAAGCGGTTGGGAAAGCGGTACAGTCCTCCGTAGCGGTATTTCCGAGCTTCGGTACGGCTATGCTGCGGATCACTCAGGAAGGGGAGGGGATGGAGGTCGAGTTCGTTGGTGCCCGCAAAGAATCGTACCGGGCCGAGTCGCGCAAACCGATTGTAGAAGACGGCACGCTGGAAGATGACCAGAACCGCCGGGATTTTACGATCAACGCGATGGGCATCAGCCTGAACAAAGCTGACTTTGGTGAATTGCTCGATCCGTTCGATGGCCTCAAAGACCTTAAACGGAAACTTATCCGCACCCCCTCCAGCCAGATTCCGGGCGGGCCGGACGGTACTTTTTCGGACGACCCCCTGCGCATGATGCGGGCCATCCGGTTTGCGTCGCAGCTGGGGTTTGATATCGAGCCGGACACGTTCGATGCCATCGTTCGGATGAACGAGCGGATCACCATTGTTTCGCCGGAACGCATCATTGATGAGCTGAATAAAATTATTTTGTCGACCACGCCTTCGTACGGGTTCAAACTGTTGTACCATGCGGGCCTGCTGGAGCGGTTTTTTCCTGAGTTGATTGCGCTAAAAGGCGTTGAAACGATTGAAGGAAAAGGGCACAAGGATAATTTTTACCACACGCTGCAGGTGCTCGACAATATTGCTGCCCGTGCCAATGCGGTTGATCCGGAAAATGAACTATGGCTTCGCTGGGCGGCTTTGCTGCACGATATTGCCAAGCCCGCTACCAAACGTTTCGATGCCAAAGTGGGCTGGAGTTTTCACGGCCACGAGGACATGGGGTCCCGCTGGGTGCCAACTATTTTTCGCCGATTGAAATTACCCCTCAATGAGCACATGCGCTTTGTGCAAAAGCTCGTGCGGCTCCATCTGCGACCCATCGCTCTCACAAAAGAGCAGATTACCGATTCGGCCCTGCGCCGGTTACTGGTCGATGCGGGCGATGATTTGGAGGGATTAATGGCGTTATGCCGGGCTGATATCACCTCGAAAAATCACGAGAAAGTGCAGAAACACCTGCGTAATTTTGACCGGGTAGAACGAAAGCTGCTTGACCTTGAAGAACGGGACAAACTACGCAATTTTCAGCCGGTCATAACGGGGGAGTTAATCATGGAAACCTTTGCCCTGACCCCATCCAGGGAAGTTGGTGAATTAAAAACGGTGATGCGAGAGGCTATTCTGGATGGACTTGTCCCTAATTCGCTCGATGAAGCGTACGCATTTTTACTGGAAGAAGGGCGCAAGCGCGGGTTGATAACGAAAAAACCGTCCTGAACACTAAGCCATCTCTACCCGAAACGGCTTACCCATACACACCCCGTTGCACCACACTGTACTGATTCAAACGACTACTTTTTTAAGAGCCATATGTCCGAAATGCGGGAGTTTTGTCGCCAGTTCAGATGCGATTCTTCCGGCTCATCGAACATAACGCTAATGTGTCCGTCCTGCGTTGTTGAGCGGGGCAAAATCCATTCCTTCGCCGTAGCGGCCTGAACCCCGGCGTACCAATACGGTCGCGTGCATCCGCATTGGTGAACTGCTGGCCGACGAGGTCCTGCGCCTGGTGAGTTCGGCAGCCGTGCAGCCGAATCCAACGCTTTTCTGCACGCACAATAATGTTTCTTTTCCGATTGAGCGGGAGGTGATGAACTACATTGTCAAGAACTCACCGCTGAAGTACCCGGTAGCTGAGGGCAACCGGGTAAGTACGCAGATCAACCTGCTCAACATCGGTACGGCGCAAATCCTGAGCATACCCGGTGAGGCACTGCCCAACATTGGGTATTACTTCAAACGGCAGATGCGCACCAAAGCCCCCATGTTGTTCGGGCTAACGAACGATGCTTTTGGGTATATACTGACGAAAGAAGACTTCAACAGCTTTAAGCGGTACGAGTACGTGAGCCGGACGAGTCTGGGCGAAAACACCGCCGGCATTTACATGGATGCTACCCTGAAATTAATTGCCGGTGCACCCGGAGCGGATGCCCCCCGGGTGAATGCCGCTACAGTCGACGCTAATAAATAACGTCAGCTATTGGTTTCGCTGGTGCTCAATTTTTACAAACCCTGTCAATTTATGAACCTGCATCTCGTTAAAATGATGGCCGTAGTTGGCCTTGTCTTCGCCCTCTTTGCGTTCGATACGCCACCACCAGCCGCTAAAATTACACCGGCTACCGCGCTGGAAAGCTATCTGAAAAATGGGGATCAAACCTATAAGTGGGAAATAAAGGATACCCACACTTATGGCGATATAACGGCCTACGAAGTACTGCTGACCTCGCAAAAATGGCGGCAGTACGTCTGGAAACATCAACTAAGCGTGCTGGTACCCAAAGAAATCAGCTACGATGGGGCACTCCTGTTTGTGACGGGTGGATCAGTAAAAAATGGCGAGCCAAACTGGATCAGTCGGGAGGATAAGTTCAATAAAGCCATCAGTGCCCTGGCTACCACCAACAAGGCTATTGTAGCGGTGCTGCGTCAGACGCCTAATCAGCCGCTGTACGATGATAACCTGACCGAAGATGCCCTGATTTCATACACCCTGCACCAGTTCAAAAAAGATGGGGACTATTCGTGGCCGCTGCTGTTCCCGATGGTGAAAAGTGCCGTGCGGGCCATGGATGCCGTGCAGGAACTGAGTAAGCAGACCCTGCACAAAGAGGTGAATCGGTTTGTGGTGTCAGGGGCTTCCAAACGCGGCTGGACCACCTGGCTAACCGGGGCCAGCGACAAACGGACTGTAGCCATTGCCCCTATGGTGATCGATATTCTGAACATGCCCGTGAATATGGACTATCAGATGAAAAGCTGGAACAAGTACAGCGAGCAAATTGAGGACTATGTAAAGATAGGTATCCCCCAAACCGTGCATAGTAAAGAAGGACAGGCTATCACGGAAATGATTGACCCGTACTCATACCGGAAAAAGCTGACGATGCCCAAAATGCTGTTTATGGGCACTAATGACGAGTACTGGACGGTGGATGCGGTGAAGCACTACATTGGTCAGATTCCGGGCGAAAACTACATTCATTACGTACCCAACGTTGGCCATGACCTTGGCGATAAAAAACAGGCACTGATCGGGCTGAGTGCTTTTTTCGGCAATACCCTGTCCCGGCAGCCCTACCCAGCCTGCCAGTGGGCCGTAACGTCGACCAAAAAAGGGGTGAACCTCACCATAACCGCAACCGCCGACAAGCTGGAGGGTGTTACGGTTTGGTCGGCTAACTCGACGGATAAAATTTTTCAGGACGAAAAATGGGCGGGTAAACCCCTGGGCATTACCCACAAGGGAGCTATCACCCTGACTGAGCCTTACCCGGCCTCGGGCTACCGGGCGTTCTACGTCGATCTGACTTACAAAGCACCCACGGGGGGCACCTACACCAAAAGTACCCGGATGTTTCTCACCGATTCGGACGAGGTGTTCCTGAACTGAGCAGGCTAACCGGGAAGAAAAAAGGCGGTGGGAAAATCCCACCGCCTTTTTTTAATGAACCTACGCGTTTCTTCCCCTATTGGAGAGATAGGCACTTTCAGCCAATCATTGTGTTGGCAGATTACTGGTAACCTGAGCAGAAGTATTCCTTACATTTGACGCAGGATTTGCCTGCTGACGTGTTCGGCCAATCCAGAATACGTCAATCAATGGTCATCATCCGGCTTGGCAGTCCGATGCTGATCGGTGAATGCGGGTTGGTCATGGTGCCGCTTTGGGGGGCTGATTTGCTGTTGACAATGCAGGGTTGACTGGGTATCACAGCACCGGGCTGGCCTGCGGTTGGCCAAGGGTAAAGGGTATCAGTTGCAGTTATAGTGTCTTGCAAAGGTACAGTATGACATCATTTGCCTATTTTTGACCATTTTCCCTTGATGCGCATTACTACGTTACTTTATGGACAATAACAACACTAATTTTCGGCGTTTTTTTGGCGCATCGCTCACCGTGCTGGGTGTCGTTGTCGTTCTGTTTGCGCTGGTTGCTTTCCTGTCAGATGGGAAAGCCGTATTGGGAATGCGCATATCGAAGTTCGAAGCGACCGCTCCATTCATTGTGGGTATGATTTTTCTGGTTACGGGGGTCAATCTGGTTCGCGAATCATAATTCAGGAAAACTCAACTTGGGTTAAGGATTGACGGGCGTAAGCGGGGGGATGTACTAAACATAGGTTCCTATGTTTAGTACACCCCCCGCTTACGCCCGTTTTTTTGAATCGGCACAGAATCCGTTCTGGCAGAGGAAGTCATGGACGAGCGGCTTACTCATCCGTTCACAAACCGTTCATCATTTCTTCGGTGTTGGCATGGCGGCTGTCATGGTTATTTCAACCGCGGCCCCGTACACCAGTTTGGCTACCCCAACGGTGGTGCGGGCGGGGTAGGCTCCTTCGGTGAAAAACGTTTTATAGACCGCATTCATCTTTGGAAAATCATCCATGTTGCTCAGGTAGACCGTTACACTGACAACATCATTGAGCGTGGTTCCGGCGTCTTCCAGCACCGTCTTGATATTCTGGATCAACTGGGTGGTTTCTGCTTCGATACCTCCGGCAACCAGTTTGCCCGTTTGTGGGTCGGTACCCAACGTGCCTGATACGAACAGCAGGCCATTGCTAACCACTCCCGGGCTAAACGGATAGGGCATGGAAGGTGCTTTACGGGGCTGGATAATCTGTTTATGCTGGGCCAGAACAGAAACACTGGCACTCATGACGAGCAGCGAAAGAAGCAGGTATTTCATAAAAGGAATGAATAAAATAGGGTAGAAAACGACCGGGACTGGCATAAAAATAAACACTTTAGCTCAATCCCGACTCCGTTAGCCGATTCTTTCCAATCCTGATCTGAAATATGCTCCTGGTTTCCTCCGGTTGTTGGACAGATACCCTAACGCTTTCCCCTGCTTGTTTTCAGCCCGCCCGCTGCATCTGACCATTGGAAACGAGAAAAGGGCTATTTACAGAATGGATAATAATCCGCTCTGTAAATAGCCCAGTTTAATAAACTACTCCGAAAAACAGGCAGGGTTGTAGCACCGGTTTTAGCAGGCCCCGGTTAAAACCGGGAGTGCTGGCTTAAATCTCTGAGTACGTAGTGGGGTGCAACAGGTAAATATCGGCCCGCAGGAAATTATGCGCGTACTCGGGTTTCGAATTGAGCGCCTTCCAGCCCGGATCGGCACTGAACGCTTTCCAGTGCGCATCGCGCTCGGCCTTGTTCTCGAACGATGTCATATACATCATGCTGGGCAGCTTGGCTCCCGCCTTCACCTGGCCACAGAACACCGTATTAAACCCCAGTCGGCTGAAAATATCCAGTTCGCCGTTGTTGAACTGACTGATTTTGTTTTCGTGTAGTTTTTCGGTGGCGGCTTCGTAGCGACGGAGTTCATATATTTTTTCCGAGGCATCCGACTTTAGTTTTGGGGCAACCAGCGAGGGCATGCCCGCAAACGATTCCATGAAAATCGACTCAAAGTTTTTATAAGCCGGGTTGTCGAAAGCGGCATTGAGGTAGTCCTGCCCGGCGCTGGCATACGCTTTGTCCTTCGCCAGGGTCTCGGAGAGATTGATAAACTGCTCGGCCGATTTGAACGGAATCAGCACGTATAACAGCGAATCGGCTTCCGTAGCGGGGACGAAAACGCCCACCTTCCCAATCCCCGCCCGGTGCAACGCCGGGAGATAGGCCTGCTTCAAATAGGTTTCTAACCGGGTCTTCTGGCCGTCATCTTTTAGATGGTACACTTTAATCTGATAAAATTCCCGCTTGGGAGCAAAACCAACTGACTGTCCTGCCTGAAGTACGCAGGCTAGAAACAGAAAAAAAAGAACGCATTTTTGGGCTGTACGATTGGTAAACATGTTGAATTTGTATTGAATTGGATTGTGAAGAATTAGAGTTGACGTAAAAAAATACCCCATTACCTGTAAATAGGGGGAGCGCCTTATTGTTTAAAAAGAAAGAGGGACCGGGGGCTCAGGCCAATAGTGGCTTTACTATCTTGCCATGCACATCGGTCAGACGATAGCGTCGGCCCTGACTTTTGAAGGTTAGTTTTTCGTGGTCAACACCCAGCAGGTGCAGGATCGTCGCCTGAAAATCGTGGACGTGAACGGGTTCTTTCACCACATTATAGCCAAAATCGTCCGTTTCGCCGTACACTAGTCCCTTTTTTACCCCGGCCCCGGCCATCCAGACCGAGAAGGCCCGTGGGTGGTGGTCCCGGCCGTAATTGTCCCGCGTGAGTTTCCCCTGCGAATAGGCCCCCCGCCCAAACTCGCCACCCCAGATAACAAGGGTATCATCCAGCAACCCGCGCTGTTTTAAATCCATCACCAGTGCCGCCGATGCCTGATCCACGCTTTTGGCCTGGGTCTTGATATCGTTCGGCAGGTTGCCGTGCTGATCCCATCCCTGATGGTATAACTGAACGAACTTCACGTCTTTCTCCACCAGCTTTCGGGCCAGCAGGCAGTTGGCCGCGAACGTACCGGGCTTGCGACTTTCGGGGCCGTACATGTCGAAAATATAGTCCGGCTCTTTTGAGATATCGAGCGTTTCGGGTACGGAAGCCTGCATGCGATAGGCCATTTCGTACTGGGCCATCCGGCTGTTGATTTCCGGGTCCAGCACCCGTTTAAACTGTTCGTGATGCAGTTTACCCAAATAATCGAGCATCCGCCGACGGCTGCTTTTATCGACACCGGGTGGGTTGTTCAGGTAATAGACAGGGTCCGGCCCCGACCGGAACACCACACCCTGATGAACCGATGGCAAAAAACCATTGCTCCAGAGTTTGGCGTAGAGGGGCTGGTCGCCGTCCCGTCCTTTGGATAGCAAAACCACAAAAGCGGGCAGGTTCTGGTTGTCGGACCCTAACCCGTAACTGACCCACGACCCAAAGCTGGGTCGCCCGGCCTGCTGGCTTCCAGTCTGAAAGAAGGTGATGGCCGGGTCGTGATTGATGGCTTCGGTATGCAGTGAGCGAATAAAGGTAAGGTCACCGGCAATGCGGGCGGTGTGGGGTAGCAGTTCGCTGATCCACATCTGACCAGGACCGTACTGGGCAAACTTGTACTTGGAGGCTGCCAGCGGAAACCGACTTTGCCCCGCGCTCATGCCCGTCAGACGTTGCCCGTTCCGTACCGATGCGGGCAAATCCTGCCCCCACATGGCTTCCAGTTTCGGTTTATAGTCGAACAGTTCCAGTTGCGAGGGTGCTCCACTCTGAAACAAATAGATGACCCGCTTTACTTTTGGTGGAAAGTGCGGTTTACCGACGGACGGGTTGTCGGCAGAAGAAGTACCCGCAAATAAATTGACCGGATTTAGCAACGATGCCAACGCAATGGTACCTAAACCCGCGCTGGCCTGCCCCAGAAAGTTCCGGCGGCTCAGCTGGTCATGTATTTGGTCCTGAATATCCATAGTTTGGTGTCATTGGCTTCGTGTCATTGGTTGTCATTCCTGGTCATTTTCTGTCATCCCGACGCAGGAGGGATCTTAATTGTCCTGATACTTGAGATTCCTCCTGCGTCGGGATGACAAAATAAGTTTACTATATTTCCACAGCCCTACTTAATCGGCAATAACCATACACGATGCGTAGGGGTGAATTGCTACCGTTTGATAATGGCTTCGTCGAAGTTCATAATGGTGCTGGATACTACGGTCATGGCCGCCAGCTCGGCCGGGTTTTTACGGCTATCAACCGGGTATTCACCCACCGCCAGTAACGCCTGCGCCCGTTGTGGAGCCTTTCTGAAATCGGCCAATTCTTCGGTATAGAGTTGCTGCATCAGGGCCAGCTCATCTGGCCGGGCCGGGCGGCTGATGACGGCCTTGAAAATCGTTGAAATACCCGTGTCCGGTGCGCCGGAAGGCGCCAAGCGTTGAGCCAGCACTCTGGCCGCTTCCACAAATTGCGGGTCGTTGAGCGTGACAAGGGCTTGCAGCGGTGTGCTGGTTTTCTGTCGTTTAACAATGCAGGTGTGCCGCTCAGCCGCGTCGAAATTAAGCATCATCGGCGCGGGCGACGACCGTTTCCAGATGGTGTACATGCTCCGGCGGTACAAACTGTCGCCGTGATCCTGCTCGTATTTTACGGCGTTTCGGGTGGCCAGCGCTTCCCAGATACCGGCCGGTTGGTAGGGGAGTACACTGGGTCCGCCAATCTGCCTGACCAGCAGGCCGCTGGCCGCCAGCGCATTATCCCGCACCTGCTCCGCCGACATCCGGTAACTGGCTCCGCGGGTCAAAAACGAGTTGTCGGGGTCGGCCTCCCGCACCGTCTCCGGCACCGCCGAGGCCTGCCGGTAGGTAGCCGACAGCACAATCAGCTTGTGCATGGCCTTCGTGTTCCAGCTCGTTTGCCGGTCGTTGGGGTCGCCTTTACCCCGGAAGGTAAGGGCGAGGTAATCCAGCAATTCGGGATGGGTGGGCAAGGCGCCCTGATTGCCAAAGTCGTCGCTGTTACTGGCCAGCCCCTGTCCAAAGTACTGCTGCCACATCCGGTTTACCATTACCCGGCTAAACAGGGGGTTCTCGGGAGCCAGTAACCACTCGGCCAGTCCAAGCCGGTTTTTAGGTGTTCCTTCCGGTATGGGGTTCAGGCTGTGCAGCACAGCGGGTTTGACCACTTCGCCGGGAGCATCGTACACCCCCCGATTCAGCAAATGCGTTACGCGCGGCTCCGACCGCTCCTGCATGATCATCACCTGGTCGGAGTTCGTGTAGAGCGTGATTTTCTCTCCCCGCAGTTTCATGGCTTTTGCTACGACAGCCTGATAAGCGGGGTCCTGTGTTTTGACGTAATAGGCGTACAAGCCTGCTTTTTGCGCCGGGGTCCGGCTGGCAGCGGGCGTTTTCAGCGCTTTTGCCAGGGCATCCGGCTGACCAGCCAGAGCGGGCATTTCCAGCGGGGTCAGGCAGCGATTGTAAATGCGTAGTTCATCGACCGCAAAATCCTTGAAAAAGTCGTCGTGCATCCGACCCACGTAGAACGGATGCTGCGCCCAGTGGGACTTGTTCCGGCCATACACCATGCTGTGAACCAGGTGGTCGGTGATGATTTTTGTGCGAAGGGGTTTCCCGTTCAGGTAAACAGTCAGGCCCTTGGCCTGCCCCGTACCATCGTACGCAAAGGCCACCTGAAACCATTCATGAACCGGTACTTTGTCAATGGTTTCGATGTCGATGGCATTGGCGGGCCAGACGTGGTTAAGCGTTAATTTCATCCGGCCATCGGCCAGTAAATCGAGCTGGTAGCCGCGCTGCCCATCCATCGGCCCGGTGGTGCGGCCCATCAGGGTGAGTGCCATACGGGGTTTGGCCAGGTTGAACCAGCTGCTGATGGTGAACGATTCGTTTTGTTCAAACGCGCCGAAACTTCCGGGCAACTCAATGAAGCTATCACCGGCCAGGTACCGCGCCATACCAAACCGACCCGGCACCGGGTAAGGTACCTTGTCCGGGTCGCCCCCCAGGCGGGCGGGCAGCGTGTCATTCACGGCGTTGGCAAAGGCATTGCGCGGGTCTTTCCAGAGTTCCTCCTTTGTTTTGGGTTTGGGCGCTTCCTTTTGCTTCGGCTTTTGGGCTACAATTCGTTTGGCTTGCTCTGCTTGTTTGCGCCTGGCATCCTCCAGCTTACGCTTCTCGTTTTGCTCTTTAACAAAGGCACTGATATTCGTCCGGTCGGCTTCATCGAAGGTGTAATGGGCCAGCAATCCCGAATCAATTGACGAGACAGCGTGCGTTCGGGCCAGCCATTGGTGGAACCGCTGCTGATAACCGGGGCGGTTCAGGCTAAGCTGCTGTTCGAGCGGGGTAAGTTGCTCCCGGATGAATTTTAGTTTGGCATCCGTTTCGGGCTTCGTCAGCGTTAGGGTAGGAGCTGCTTCGCCATTATAAGGAATCTGGCCCCGTTCGTTGTTGCTGTTGAAAAAGGCGAACAGACTGAAGTAATCTTTCTGACTAATCGGGTCGTACTTGTGGTCGTGGCAGCGGGCGCACTCAACGGTCAGGCCCAGCATGGCTTTCCCGAAGGTATTGGTTCGGTCGGCTACGTACTCGGTCCGGTATTCTTCATCCACAATACCGCCTTCCTGGCTTTGCTGGTGATTCCGGTTGAAGGCCGTAGCAATCAGTTTCTCCTGTCTGTCGGCCGATGCGTTCAGATTGGGCAACAGATCCCCGGCCAGCTGCCAGGTAATAAACCGGTCAAAAGAGAGGTTGCGATTATAGGCGCGAATGACCCAGTCGCGGTAGGGCCAGATGGTTCGCAGGCCATCATCCTGATAGCCGTCCGTATCGGCATAGCGGGCCACGTCGAGCCACTCCACCGCCTGCCGTTCGCCGTAATGCGGGCTGTTGAGCAGTCGGTTCACTACTTTTTCGTAAGCATTCGGTGATTTATCGGCCAGAAACGCATCTACCTCCGCCGGGGTAGGGGGCAGGCCGGTCAGGTCCAGGCTGACCCGCCGGAGGAGGGTCGTTTTATCGGCTTCGGGCGCGTGGGGCAACCCTTTTGCTTCCTGCTTTGCCAGCACAAACCGGTCAATGTCGTTCCGTACCCACCGTTCGTCTTTTACGGTTGGCGCATTGGGCATGGATGGCGCTAGCAGCGACCAGTGTTTCTTGTATTCGGCCCCCTGTTCAACCCAGCGAATCAGCGTCGCTTTCTCCTCCGCATTCAGCGTCAGATTGGATTTTGGGGTGGGCATCATTTCTTCCGGGTCGTTGGACAGAATGCGGCTCACCAGTTCACTTTTGGCCAGATTACCCGGCACAATCGCCGTATGGCCGCTTTTGGCCAGGGCTTCGTAGGCTCCTTCCGGCGTATCCAGCCGTAAGCCAGCCTGCTGTTTGGCCTTATCCGGCCCATGACAGGCAAAGCACCGGTCCGATAAAATTGGCTTTACGTGCAGATTATAGTCAACTTTTTCGGGAAGCTGTACCTCAGCGGCAACAATATCGGCCGGTTTTTCGATGGAACTATGACAAGCCGTCAGCCAGACGGACGCGCCGAACAAGCTGGCTGTTGTGCCAAGTATCAGGTATCGTAACCGCATGTTGGACCATCGTTGCATAGTAACAGGTGCGTTGTGGAGTGGTATTTAGAACAGAATACACTCCTGGTAATCTTTTGGGTTTGTACGGAAAGCACAAGACGCTGTACGCGTAGTTGATGAACATACGGGGAACTTCCCTGTAAACAATCCCGCCTTCTGTTTTGGTTCTGCCATCAGGATAAAACAGGCAGCGAATAGGATTTTTGCCAGTTAAGCCTCGAAGTTGCGGTCAGTTCTTCTTTGGGTCGTCCGTTTTTGTTTCTGTGGATGATGCCTTACTGAAAGCGGCCACCTCCTGTTCGCTGATACCGCCCACTACGTCCAGGTCAGGACGGTTTTTCTTCAGCGCAGCCAGCCCCTGCTCCGTTACTTTTGTTTGCCAGAGATAAACGGTTTTCAGGTTTTTCAACGCGGCCAAATCGGCTAAACCCGCATCGGTAACGGCGGTTCCGTACAGATTCAGGTATTCCAGATTGGGTAGTCCTTTCAGGTGCTTTAATCCCGCATCGGTCACTTTCGTTTGTTCCAGATGCAGTTTCTGCAGATTTTTGAGTTTGGCAACCTGCGCCAGGGCCGCATCCGATATGTTGGTATCGCCCAATTTCAACCACACCAGCTGACCGCTCACTTTAGGCAACAGGGCGGCCTGCGTATCGCTGAAGTTGCGGGCATTTACGGCGCTTACTTCCAGTTGATTCTGTTCTTTGGAGAGGGGCAGTACCAGTAACCCGGCTTTTTTCAATTCCTCCATAACTGCCGGGTTGGCAGCGGGCATCTTCATCGTCAGCACCGGCGATACGGGGGCGGGACCGCCTGGGCGACTGGCAACCGCAGTACCGCTTGCTTCTACCGGGCCTCCTCCGGTTAGGGAGGCCAGCACCGGACGAATGGCATCATTGACGGTCAGTTCCGATACTTTCTTGTTGAAGGGGGCTCCCTGGTCAATCCACCAGGTCAGCAAGGCAATCTGACTTTCCTTTAACTGGGTTTTACCCTTCGGCGGCATGTGGTGGTCGTCTTCTTCGGGTAGCAGACAAACCTCGATCAGTTTACTGGCGGTTGGTTTTCCCGCTACAAACACCGGCCCATCTTCGTATCCCTTTTTCAGCATGTCGGGCGTATCCATCCGTAACCCGCCTTTCGATTTCTGAGCGTTGTGGCATTGCACGCAGCGGGTCTGGAGAATTGGATTGACAATCTGCTGGTACACCATGGCCTGATTCACATCCGTTATCGGTTCTGCCTTGAATACGGGGGCTTTAGGTGGCACGCCCGCCAGTGTCCGGAGCGGCCCGGGCATGTATTGCGTCAGGTAATCCGAACCGTGCGTCAGGTTGCCCCCCAGGTGACCGGCGGCCAGCAGCAGGGCCAGCGAAATACCCAGGGCGGGCAGATAAAGCAACTGGGCAAAGGGGATGATACGACCCAGGTTTTCGGATTTGACGGCCCACGCTATCCAGGCAAACACCGCCACCCCAATACCTTCCCACTTGTGCGTATCGAGCGTGTCGGCTTCATAGCCACCGCCCAATGAGAGCATATAGCCCGCTATACAAGCCATGGTGGCACCCACTGCCGACCAGAACAGAATCAGCGTAATGGTATGCGAACTAACGGAGTTGCGACGGGTTAGCCGGTCCAGTTCCAGCAAACCGGCAATCAGCAAAAAGCCAATCGGTAAGTGAACAATCAGTGGATGAAAATGCCCGAAAAACAACACCCAGTCGGGGGGGGGATGCGCCACTGGCCTGCGCGAGGATCAGATGAATCATAAACAATTACGTCTTAGCCAACACGCTCCAGCTTGATAGGGTACGTTTTTTTAGAGGCCCACTGCGCTACGTATATACTCTCATCACCGTCCACCAGCACGTCGTGCGGATGCAGGAAGGGTGAGTTGCCCATATCCTTCCGTTGCTCGGCCAGTTTCCCATCCCGATACACCGGTTCGGTACCGCCGGGGGTGGATACCACTTTGTCATTCTTGTCCAGAATGGTGATATAACCCGAGTCGGGGTAGGAGTCGGACGTACTGCGGAATACGGCCCCGTAGATGTTGTCGCCGTGAATGACCGGGCGGCAGATGTACGACCCCGGCAGGGCAATGGTAGACAGGTATTTCCCATCCAGCGAGAATCGCTTGAGCGCGTTGTGCCGCCGGTCCGTAATTAACAGCGTTGGGTTGGAGGCTGTCCGCCGGTCGACCACGATGCCGTGGCAGCAATCGAACGTATCATTGCTGTTCCCTTTACCGCCCCAGCTCCGAATGAGTTTACCCGCTTTATCGTACTGCGTCACGTAGTTCAGGCCGTAGCCATCCACAATGTAAATATCTCCGTTGGCCGGGTTAATGGCGGTTTCGGTGGGTTTGAACTGCGTGGGAAAGTCGTATTTACCGGTTTCTTTTGGGTAGTCGAACCGCATCAGTTCGCGCCCTTTGAGGTCGGTTTTAATAACCTGATGGCGGTCTGTGTCGGTTATCAGCAGATACTGGTCATTGCCTTCGCCCCCCAGGGTAAGGCCATGCGCACCGGGGTACTCGTGGCCCCAGGTTTCGAGCAACTTGCCCGATTTATCGTAAATGATGACGTTATTCTTTGTTTCATTGGTCAGCAGAATGATGCGTCCCTGGGCGTCCTGCACCATCTCATGGCAGTCGTTGACGGGGTTTTTGCCGGCGTCCAGTACCCCCCAGCCCGGCACCACCCGGTACTTGTACCCGTTGTGGCCAATCATCGCGGCTTCGGATTGGCGACGGTACGGATTAGCCTTCAGAATAGTGGGGGCGGCAACACCGGCCGCTACAGCCAGCGAGCCCTTCTGCAAAAATGACCGACGTGATAAGGGAGATGACATTGGCTTATTAATTTTTTTTATGAAAAGGAAAGAAACGGCTAACCCTACTGTATTGGTGTAGATTAGTACTGCCGAAATTTGTGCGCTACCGGCAAAAATGAACACCCGCTATTGACACTAAGTCAGTAGCGGGTGTTGCGTGTACTGGGGTTTGCTTTGGATGTTCTGCTTTTCGTTCGGAGCCGCGACGCTGGCCTGTCATCGCTTTCCAGACTACCTGGTACCCGAAAGTCCAGACCAACTGGTTGGCTCCCTTATCGCAGGGATTTAGTCGAATCAGGCAGCTACATGCTCCAGCGCGTCCCGTTTCCAGTACTGGGTGCCGACGCTGGCCACAAAGTCCTTGATAGCCTGCTTTCTCCGCCCGCATCTGAGGCCGAAACAACACCCATCGTGTCGAGGCTGGCCCCAGCGGGCAACGCCATTTTCAGCAATGCGGCACTGTCGCCCAGCACGCCAATCGCTTTGCCGTGCTTGTACGACTGCGCCAGAAAAACCTGCGCATCTCCCTTCTTTTTGAGGGCGTATGCTCCCTTGCCGCCCGGTACGAACACCGCATCGAAGAGGGCGGGACTGGCGTTGGCCAGTGTTTTGGTCGCTTCCAGCTCGCCACCCTCACCGGCTATCATGCCCAGGTGCGGACCAACAATTTCGCTCATGGCACCCGCTTTTGTGAGCGCCTGCTGCAACTGCCTAACCTGACCCGCATCAATACCGGCAGCGACCAGAATGGCCACCTTGCGGCCTTTAGGACTGGTAGGCTGGTTCTCCATGCTCAGGGCCTTCGACTGCTGCACCCCGCCGGATGCGGTTGTTGGCGACGTAGCGTCGGCCAGTTGCTTCGCTCCCTCAACGGAATCGGCCGTACCGCGCGCTTTGGCCGACGCGTCACTTTCGGGCATTGGTTCGCCCAGTGCCGCGGCTACCTCTGCCGCCAGCATGTCGTTAATATTACTCAGGTGTTGGACCATTCGCTCCCGGACTGCTTTGGTTTCCACCATACTCAGTTCAAACTGAAGGGCCTTCACGATATGCTCTTTTTCGGGACCGCTCATGCTGTTCCAGAACAGTTTCGCCTGACCATAGTGGTCATTGAAACTTTCGCTGCGAACCCGTATTTTGGGCCCGTTTACCCGTTCCGGGATAACTGGTAAAGCCACCCCTGGCCGGTGTTACCTCCTCGGGCGAGTGACCATCGAGCGAAGCCGGCGCGTAGGATACCCGACCTTTGTTGATGGTGTACCGCATCTGGGCATCGCGCTGGTTGTTGGATACCGTAACCAGCGGGCGATTGATGGGCAGTTCGGTGAAGTTGGGGCTACCCAGACGGCTGAGCTGCGTATCCAGGTAAGAGAAGTTGCGGCCCTGCAACAGCGGGTCGTTGCTAAAGTCGATGCCCGGCACCACGTTGGTCGTGTTGAAGGCTACCTGCTCGGTTTCGGCGAAGTAATTGTCCGGGTTGCGGTTGAGCGTCATCTTGCCCACCCGCTGAACGGGCAGCAACTCTTCGGGCCACAGTTTGGTCGCATCCAGAATATCGAAGTCGAACTTCTGTTCATCCTCCTCGGCCAGGGTTTGAATGCCCAGTTCCCACTCGAACGGGTTTCCCTTTTCGATGGAATCCCACATGTCTCGCCGGTGGAAATCGGGGTCGTGACCGGCAATCTGCTGCGCTTCGTCCCATACCAGCGAGTGAACGCCCAGCAGGGGCTTCCAGTGAAACTTCACAAAGGTCGATTTACCCTGCGCGTTGACCAGCCGGAAGGTATGCACCCCAAAGCCTTCCATCATGCCAAAACTGCGGGGTAGGGTCCGGTCGCTCATAATCCACATCAGCATGTGCATGGACTCGGGCGTGAGCGAAATGAAATCCCAGAACGTATCGTGGGCCGTAGCGGCCTGGGGGATTTCCCGGTCGGGTTCGGGCTTGGCGGCATGAACCAGGTCGGGAAACTTGATAGCATCCTGAATGAAAAAGACGGGAATGTTATTGCCTACGATGTCCCAGTTACCCTCAGGCGTATACATCTTGACGGCAAAGCCCCGCACGTCGCGGGCGGTATCGGCCGAACCACGTGATCCGGCTACGGTGGAGAAACGCACGAAGACGGGGGTCTGGGCCGCGTGTCGGTTAGCACCTTAGCCGTCGTGTATTCCTCAAGTGATTCATACAGCTGGAAATACCCATGAGCGGCCGCGCCCCGTGCGTGTACGATTCGCTCGGGAATGCGCTCGTGGTCGAAGTGCTGTATTTTTTCGCGCAGCATATAATCTT
>CAWARB010000010.1:0-14418 GCA_963784335.1 uncultured Cytophagales bacterium
GGCCGGATTGGTAGGGGTTTCCAGGTGATTCCAGTTGATGAGAATGTTCCAGACCAGTGGGGCGTCGTGGTGATTCAGGTACCGATGCAGGGGGTCGAAGGTGAAGGCAATGACCCGACCGGCCCCAACTGGCACGTTGAAGATGCCCCCATGCCCAATAATGGTCTGCTCATTGCGCACCATGCCCGATAGCACATAGGGGTCTTCCTTTTTGGATGTGGCCGATTTGGCTGCTTCCTTTTCCGGTTTTTTGTCGGGCATGCCCAGAATGGCTCCTTTGTAGGGTTCTTCGTCCTTGAGGGGTTTGGTGCCGTATTGCAGCAGCATCATGTCGCGGTTGTACAGTTTGGTTTGCAGCAGGGGTGCAATACCCCGGAATATAGGAAATGTTTCGGGGAAGCCGTACATAATGGGATTTTGGGGCTGGCGGTTTTTGACCAGCACAATGGAACCGGGATGAAACAGGGTTGGGGCGCTGACAGGTTCCAGGTCGCGGAGGATACCCGTTTCGGCAACCATCAGCGAGGAGTTGTCCAGGGTTATGAGTACCCCGCCTGCTTCAACGAATTTTTTCAGGTTGGCGACCCCCTCGAAACCGGGCCCGCCGGTGATGTCATTGGTGGCATCAGGGAAACCGTGGGAGGGGAACTCGGGGGTTTTGGTGTAGGGTAGGGGGCCAAATCGGGCATCTACCTCATGGATGAAGTTGGTGGCGGAACCGCGCATCCGGGGAATCAGAATAACGTCGAATTTTTTCCGCAGGTCGCCCGCTTTGAGTTGGTCTTTGTTGATGGAGGTGTAGGGAATACCGCGTTGTTCAAATGTGTAGCGCGCCCAGCCTTCGTCCTGGGTGTTGAACCAGCTGTGGTAAATAGCGACGCGGGGCAGGCTGACATCGTGTTGCTGCAGGGGGGCACCTATGCCAGTAGGACTGGCTTTAGTGGCCAGCAGATCGAGGCCAAACTGCGTGGTTAACGCCTTCGACTGATTGGCCGTTAACCCGGAAAATACCACGGCACCAGCCGCCAGTGTATCTTTCAGTCCCGCAAAAGCAGCCTTTGTATCCAGCACGACGGCTTTGGCCTGTTTTCCCTGCGCTTTCATCCACAGTAGCGCGGGCAGCAGATTGGTCTGTCCCTTGTAATTCAGCACGTACTGAGTACCATCGCCTTCTACGGTGCCCGCGTACTTCACTTCATCGCCGACAAGTTTGAGGTCGCTGGTGGCGAAGGTGAGGCTGTCTTCGGCTTTTACGTCAACGCCATACATATACCCCAACGTCCAGGCAATATCATCATAGGGCGGAAACTTGGCTTCTTTCGGGTAGTTCTGCTTCGTGAGTAACGTTACGGCCAGATTCCGGTACGGCTGATTCAGTAATACCACATAATCGCCCTGATTCTTACCCGATTCGGCTTTGTGCACTTCGATGGCCTGTGCCCGTAACTGATTGACGAGGTAAGCCGCCATGGCCGGGTCGCGCTGATTTTTGGGGATAATAAAGGCTTTTGGTTTTTCATCCGTACCTTTTTTGATGTTGTTCAGTCCCTTCTGGTAAAAATTCTTCAGCAACATCCGACTGTTCGTCGCTGCGTACGAGAGGGAGGCCAGTACCCCCGCCTGCATGTAGTTGATGCCGTTGCGGTATGACCAGTATACTTTCTGGGTAGCGGGGTCGGGCCGGTACCACTCCTTTGAGGTGACGGCGTCGCCCGCGTATTTCTGCTCCGACAGGTCGCGCAGGTAGGTGTTGGCACCCGCATTGCCGAAGGTTTCATAAAACCGGCCCACGGCATTGTGGTTGATGGCAATCCAAAGAGCATAGCCGGGGTACCAGCCATCGTAGAACGCCCACGTAAAAACGCCCGGCATTCCCTGGGCTGCCAGGGCCGTCATGTCGTGGTTCGCCATCGTCTGCCACTCCCCAATGGTGATAGGGTCGATGGTTTCGTTATAAGGGCCGGTGCCGGTCGAGATGTAAAGCAGGGGAACCGATTCGTGCAGGTCGAGGCTGGCCGTTGGGTGCCACTCGTAAAAGATTTTGTACATGGCTTTGGTCAAGGCCTGCGATACCTGCAACCCGTCGCGGTTATTATCGTGGTATATGTACTTACCCCAGTAAGGTGGCGATTTAGGAAAACCATCGTCAAACTCCTTGCGAGATTTGGTGTACCGATGGTACCAGTCCACCTGCTTATCCCAGCCATCGGGTTCCGACACGGGGTTGATGAGCACGATAATATTGTCCCGAATTGTCCTGATATCCGGCGACTGGCTGGTAATCAGCCGGTACGCCAGTTCCATCAGCATCTCCGGCGATCCCATTTCGGGTGAGTGCAGTCCCCCGTTCAGGTAGTACACCAGTTTGGTATCCCCCAGAATTTTGTCGAGGTCCTGGTTACCCATTTTTCGCGGGTCGGCCAGTAGGGCGAGTTGCTGCTTGTAATGATCGAGCCGTTTCATGGCGTCATCGCTGCCGATAGCTACCAGTTGAATCGGGCGGCCTTCTTCGGTCGTACTCACCTGCTGTATAGTGATGTTGGGCGACGTCTGCGCCAGTTTCTGGTAGTATGCGTAGATGTCCGGCGTCCGGTGAATAATGCCCGGCGTGCCAATAATCTGCCCGAAATGTTTGCGTGGGGATGGTATCGTTGGATGATCCGGTACGTCCAGGACCGATGCGGGCAGAAACCGTTTGTCGGTTGTGTACTCTTTGATTTTATCGTTGTACACCGCGTCCAGCGTTGCGGGTGTCTGCGCCCGGAGCGATACGGTGCAGAGGAGAAGCCCGACAACCGTGATGAGAAAGCGGTAATTGGTAGAAAAACGCATGATTGGAAGGGTAGTTAATAAGATAGCTTACGGTTCGGACTTCAGGATTCGTTTCTGTTCAGACTTATCCTTTTCAGGAAACACAAGAGGGGTTTTTGTCATGGCTCCGGCCACCCGGTTCAACACACTCCCCGATTACTGCTTCGGCTTCATCAGCTTCCGCCGGAAGAAATCGCCTGTGGCGTTGCCCATCTTCAGCGCATTAGTATGCTTCATCCAATGGTGGGTGTCATTCACGATAACCAGCATTTCCATGGGCACGCCCTGTTTATCGAGCCGCCTGACCAGATCCGTACTCTGGCTGAACGCCACATTGCGGTCGTCGTCGCCGTGAATAAGCAGGACCGGCGATGTCCAGCCACTAACCGAGGATATGGGCGATGACTCCCAGTTGACTTTGGTTGCGGCTTCCAGATCGGGCACTTTCTCATACCGGCCAGTCGGCGTAAGCGCGGACCGTTGCTGGCTCCAGTCGTGTACACCGTGGATGTCCACACCAGCCGCAAATAGTTTTGAATCCCTGGCGAGGGCCAGCGCAGTGAGGTAGCCACCGTATGAGCCACCATAAATACCAATCCGGGCCGGGTCTACCTGTTGCTGCCCGGAAAGCCAGACCGCTGCCGCCCGTACATCCTGGTATTCGGAAGCGCCCGTGGCCCCCCCGCTGGCCGGTTGATGAAAATCGTAGCCGTACCCAATACCTAACCGATAATTGACGGACAACACCACAAAACCCTGACTGGCCAGGTACTGGTTCATGGCGTACGCATTCGCGTAATAGTCAGAATAATTCCAGCCCAGCAACATCTGGCGTGGCGGACCACCGTGTACGTAGATGATGGCCGGGCCGCGGTCGGCTGGGCTGCGTTCGGCGGGACTAGTGCTTTTCTTGGATGGTTCAAAAAGCTGACAGTGGACCATCATGCCATCGGGTGCCTTGACAATAACCTGTTTGGGGGTAACTAGTTGATTGAGTGGAAAACTGGCCGGAATCAGGTTTTGGGCCAGCACTTTCGGGGTCCCCTTCGTAAAGGCCATCACGGTCGGTAGGGGAGGGCGTTGGGCGGTGGCGCTAATCATGGCTACGGTGGACCCGTCGCCGGTTATAACGGGCATCCATTCAAGGCCACTGCCGGGTGTTAAGACTTCCATGTCGGCCTTGTCGACAGGTACCCTAACCACGTGCCGACGGTCTATATCCAGTTTGTCAGGCCCCGTGTTACCGCTAAATACCAGCCATTTCCTGTCGTGACTCAGCGTAATGTGTTCGGCCATGAACGAACCGCCGGTGAGTAGTAAGGGCGACCCGCCGGAGGCCGCAAGGGAATAGAGGTGCGGCCAGCCATCCTGGTACGACAGGAAGACGATGCGGTTATTGGCGGCCCAGTGCAGGTTGAAGCCGCCGTGTGTGGTGGGTACCGAACCGGCCAGCGTTTTGGGAGCCTGCCAGATTTGAGTCGCCGTACCCGATGCTGCGTCGGCGGTCCAGATGGACCAGGGCCGGTGCTTTCTGGTTAGAATGGAGTCGGGTGCGCCACCGCTCCCGGCCGTACGCACAAACGTGAGCTGACGCCCATCCGGCGACCAGCGGGGCGATGCGTCTTTCGAGAAGGAGGGGGCAATCCAGGTAATGGGGGTGGTTTCATTGGTAAAGACACCCACGAAGGCATGGTCTTTCCGGTCGCAGACAAAGGCTAGTTTCGACCCATCCGGCGACCAGTTCAATTCTCCGTTGGTGCCCCGTGCGGTGAACATTACTTTAGCGGCTGAGGAGGCATCCGTCGGGGCTACCCAAACCTGGCCACCTTTAATGAACGCTACCCGGTCGCTTGCGGGTGAAATAACGGGCGCGTCGCCTTCGGCAATGGCTTTCGGTTCGCCACCAGCAAAAGGCACACGCCATATCTGCACGTTAGGGGGCAGTGGTGTCGACAGCGTGTTGACCGGAACGTCATCATCCCAGTTGGAACCGTGGTCGCCCCCGCGCACGTACACCACCCATTTGCCATCGTCAGAAATGGACAGACTGGTGATTTCCTGACCGTCATCGTCATTGTATTGGGTAATTTTCCGGGGGGTAAAATCCGGTCCTTCGGCTACGTACACGTTCCGTTTACCCTGTTCGTTGAGTGCCCACGCAAGGCGGGACCCCGTAGCGGCACTGCTTAATTCGGTGGGGAAGGGGTAGCTTCTGATGGCTTCCAGCGTGACTGCCTGCGCCGTTACTGAGCTGGTTTTACTCAGTAGAATGCCCGTGACCAGGCACAGAAAGGTAACCGTTTTCATGCGTTACGATGAAGTGAAAGGGAGCGTAATGAAGTCAATCATGAGTGGAACTCAAATAAGCATATTATTTCCTATTTCCCCTCACGGTACAAATAAAATTCTAAAAATCAGTTGATTTGACTTATGATATAGGGGGTGGCTGAGTTTTTGGCATGAAAAGGTATGTGTGCATGCTGTGGACGTAGGAAATGGGCTAACGTAACCAGGTAAAGAAAACGGTAGAATCATACACTGAAACGAACCGGCAAACCGGACGGGATGGCTATTTTTCAGCCGTTTCAGCTATGTACAGGCAGCGTGCCTGATAGGAAGTACTTTGAACTAATCGGGCCAAAAAGAGATTATGTAGCTGAAAACAAGTTAAACAAATAAACACATTTCAGTCATGGCAGCAGGATCACATGCCGTAGAAGCGACCGACGCGAACTTCAACGAACTTATAAATTCCGATAAACCCGTTTTAGTAGATTTCTGGGCTGAGTGGTGCGGTCCCTGTAAAATGATCGGGCCCGTTGTTGAACAACTCGCCGGAGAATACGAAGGACGTGCCATTGTGGCCAAAATGGACGTTGACCAAAACGCCCAGATTCCCGCCCAGTTCGGTATCCGCAGCATTCCAACCTTAATGGTCTTTAAAAACGGACAGTTAGTCGATAAAGTAATAGGAGCCGTTCCCAAAAACGTACTGGAGCAAAAGCTACAGGCCGCTATGGAGACAGCCGCCATTTAATTCGTTAGTTAGTAACAAAGAAGCCGCCCCGTACATCGGGGCGGCTTCTTTGTTGTGTAGGCCAGCGGTCTGGGTTACACCAGCATCCGCATCGGGTCTTCGAGTAGCTGCTTCACCGTTTGCAGGAACGCTGCGCCCGTTGCGCCATCCACTACGCGGTGGTCGCAGGAGAGGGTCACCTTCATGACGTTTGTTGGTTTGGCAACGGGTACGCCCTCCACTTCCTCAAATTTTACGGATGGCTTGATCGACCCGATGGCCAGAATACAGGCATCGGGCGGGTTGATGATGGCCGTGAACTCGTCTATACCGAACATGCCGAGGTTGGAGATGGAGAACGTGCTGCCCTCCCAATCTTTCGGCTGGAGTTTCTTGTCTTTTGCCTTCCCGGCCAGGTCTTTTACTTCACTCGAAATCGTAGAGAGAGTCTTCTGGTCGGCGTTGCGAACAACGGGAACCAGCAGTCCTTCGTCTACGGCTACGGCGATGCCGATGTTCACGTACTTGTACTTACGGATTTTATCGCCCAACCACGACGAGTTGACGTTCGGGTGCTGCTTGAGCGCAAGGGCTGCGGCTTTCACCACAAAATCATTGAACGATACTTTCACCGGACTGATGCCGTTCACCGTGCCGCGCAGGTCAATGGCCTTGTCCATGTTTATTTCCATGGTGAGGTAGAAGTGCGGAGCCGTAAACAGGCTTTCACTCAACCGGCGGGCAATCGTTTTCCGCATCTGGCTAACCGGAACATCTTCGTACTCACCCCCAGCGGCTGGTGCGGGTGCTGAGGCTGGAGCAGCCTTCTGCTCGGAAGCCGGAGCTGCGGGCTGCGCTGCCGGGGTTGCCGGTTGCGCTGCTGGTGCCGCTTTACCCGGAACAAACGATTCGACGTCACTCTTAACGATGCGGCCTTCGGGGCCGGACCCCTTTACCTGCGCCAGGTTGATGCCTTTTTCTTCGGCAATGCGTTTGGCTAAGGGCGAGGCTTTCATCCGGCCATTCGACTCAACAACATCGCCCTGGCCACCACCATACGACAGGTCGGTGTCAGCATTGGCGGGCAGGTCTGCCTGTGGGTTTTGCTGAGCAGTTGCGCTGCCGCCTTCGCTGGGAGCAGCTTCTTTACCAGCCGCAGCCGGCGCCGATGCAGGCTGTCCGCCGTCGAGCAGTACTTTAAAGTTGGCCCCTTTCTCGCCAACCACGGCAATGACGGCATCAACTGCCACGGATTCGCCTTCTTTTACACCAATGTAGAGCAACGTACCTTCTTCGTAGGCTTCGAGGTCCATGGTGGCTTTGTCGGTTTCGACTTCAGCCAGCACATCGCCCGATTTAACGGTGTCGCCTTCTTTCTTTTGCCAGGATACAATAACGCCTTCGGTCATGGTATCACTCATTTTCGGCATCCGAATTACCGAGGCATTGACATTTTCGGCCGGAGCGGCAGAAACGGCTTTTGCGTCCGGTAGTTTAGTGGCAACTTGACTACTATCTGCGTTTTTAGGTGCGGGTGCTGATTTGGATTTTCTTCGGGAGCCGGTTCTGATTCCTGACTGCCACCGGTGGATCCGTCGAGCAGCGCTTTGTAATCTTCGCCTTCGGCACCAATAACGGCCATCACACCATCAACGGGTACGGATGCTCCTTTTTCAACGCCAATATAGAGCAACGTGCCTTCGTCGTAGGCTTCGAGGTCCATCGTGGCTTTATCGGTTTCGACTTCGGCCAGTACGTCGCCGGATTTAACTTTATCGCCCACCTTCTTGTGCCACTCCGCAATGACGCCTTCGGTCATGGTGTCGCTCATTTTGGGCATTCGGATTAATTCAGCCATAGTAGCTTTATTCTAGAGGTATCGGATTATACAAAAAGACACACCGAATCGACCGATATGCCGGGCCGGTAAAAGTCAAAATTAACGGAAAGCAGTGGAGTAAAAATGAGTGAAAGAAGAATTAGTGCGTGAAGAATGAAGAATAATCTCCTTGGTGTCTCTTTGTCTTTTACTCTTCACGCCTGATTTTTCATTCTTCGCTCCTTACTCTACCCACAAAACCAGGCCTTTCAGGTAACCACCTTCCGGGTGAAACAGGTTAACGGGGTGGTCGGCGGGTTGGCTCAGGTGGTGCAACACCCGTACTTGCCGCCCGGCTTCAATGGCGGCTGCCACAATCGTATTGTAGAACAGCTCCCGGTCTACTACCTGCGAGCACGAAAACGTGAACAGGATACCACCCTTTGCCACCCGGCGCAACCCTTCGGCGTTGAGTCGTTTATACCCCTGCACGGCCCGGTGCCGCGCACTCAGACTCTTGGCAAAGGCGGGTGGGTCGAGCACGACCACATCATACTGGTGATCGTGGGCCTTCAAAAAGTGCATGACATCGTCGGTGTAGGCTTCGTGCCTTGTTTCTTCCTCCCCGAAATTGGCCGCTACGTTCTGATTGGTCAGGTCGATAGCCTTCTGCGACACATCCACCGAATGAACCTGCTTGGCCCCCGCTGCAAGTGCATACACGGAAAAACCACCCGAATAGCAGAAAGCGTTCAGTACATTTCTGCCTTGCGCATACCGGGCCAGCAGGGCGCGGTTATCGCGCTGATCGAGGAAGAAACCGGTTTTCTGGCCCGTTTGCCAGTTGATCAAAAACGTATGGCCATTCTCCAGCACCGGGTGCGGCAGGGGCACCTCGCCAAACAGATACCCGTTGGTTACGGTTTTGCCATATTCATCGGGGAGGGTATCGGCACTTTTATCGTAGACTGCTTTCAGTTCATCCCCAAAAACTGTTTTCAGTGCTTCCGTCAGGAGTTCCCGCTCGCGGTGCATCCCGATGGAATGCGCCTGCAGGACGGCTACGCCATTGTACATATCAATGATCAGACCAGTACAGCCATCGCCTTCGCCATGCACGAGTCGGTAGCAGTTGGTTTGTGCCTGATTTCCAATAATAGCCTGCCGGACGTGCGAATTTGCGCCAGTTTTTGTGTCCAGAAGGCTAAATCGGGGGTAACGGGACCGCCCGTTGTGGCTCCGAAGGAAAAGATACGAACAGTAATGCTGCCATTGTGATAATGGCCGGTGGCGAGGTAACGACTTTTGTGGTCAAATACCTCCACGGTATCGCCGTCATTCAGGTCGCCCTCGTATCGGCTGATGGCCCGGGAAAACACCCAGGGGTGGAAACGACGCACAGCCTCATCGCGCCCGGCCTGTAGAAATAGTTTGGAAAATGTCATTCACAGTTTTGGAAAAGCTACAAAGATACGCCGAAGGGGAGGAAGGACGAAACGCAGGGGAGGAGGAGAAACGAAAGCGAAGCACGAACGGCAAGCGTGCGATTTTTAAACCATTCCCCGCCAGTTTCATCCAAAACAGGTACATCTTTACAGTTTAAATTCGTTAACTATTTTTTTACTATGCAACGACGTAATTTCCTGAAACAGTCCGGCCTGCTTACGGCCGGTGCTTTTGCCCTTAGCCAATCCATATCGACGGCCGCCGATTTACTAACGCGTCATGCCAAAACCATCAGTCCGTTTGGAGTGCAACTTTATAGTACTCGTGATGTGCTGCCCAAAGACCCGAAAGGCATCATGACCCAACTGGCCGAAATGGGGTACAAACAGTTTGAGAGCTATAGCGGTCCACAAGGATTTTTGTGGGGTATGGAGCCGAAAGAAATCAAGTCGTTTCTGGATGGCCTGGGGGTGAAAATGGTCAGTACGCACTTCAACTACCGGGGTGACGTTGCCAAGCCCGACCAATTGAAGAAGAGCATTGAAATGGCACACGACGCGGGCCTGACGTACTTACTTTGCCCGTACATAGGGGCGCAGAAAACCTGGGACGACTGGAAGAAAATTGCCGATGAATTCAACACTGTGGGCGAACAGGTGAAAAAAGCGGGCCTGAAATTCGGGTACCACAATCACGATTATTCGTTCCGGCCGCTGGACGGTAAACTCCCGCAGGAGTTCCTGCTGGCCAACACCGACCCCAAAAACGTGATGTTTGAGCTGGATCTGTGCTGGATTGATGTAGCGGGGGTTAATACCGCCGATCACCTCAAAAAATACGGCAAGCGATATGAACTCTGCCACGTAAAAGATTACACCATGAAGGACGGTAAGCCCCTCCAGAATGACCTGGGCAAAGGCAGCGTAGACTTTAAGAAGACGTTACGTATTGCCATGAACAGCGGTATAAAGTACTTTCTGGTTGAGCAGGAAGAGTACCCTGGTCCGGTTATGGTTAGTATGAAAAATGACGCAGAATACATGAAAGCGCTCTCGGTGTAATAGCCTCACCAACATCGGTCATAGTAACGAAAAGCCGCATCGAAATCGATCGGTGCGGCTTTTTCTGTTGAGTACCTGTCTTCTGCTGATTTAGGGTTCAGTGGTCTACGGTTCCAAAACCCGACGGGCTTTGACATGAACTGGCTGCTCCTGCAAAGCAACTGTGCTGGCCATAATACCTCAACTTATACACTACTAAAAATAAATACTGGCAAAATTATTGTATATGAAAATCTGTATAAAGTAAACTGAAAGTTTAACAAATAAAGTAAAGAGATGGGTAATCTGACAAAAGCGATTCTGCTGGGCCTGTTGTTGCTGAGCCAACTAGTGAGTGCACAAAGATGCGCCTGCTGCGCTGGAGCAGGATCCGGTTTTTAATCAGACTATTACCCAATGAATTCACTATCCTGCCGAACCCGCTTCCAGAGCCGTTTATGGCCGTTTTTATGCCGGATTCAGCATTGATGAAACAGGGCACATTCGGGATATTTCGGTGCTTTATCCAACGGTGAGTACCCAGATGAGTAAGAACTATCGGTTTGATTATGAGATAGAAGCGGGACTGAAACGCATGCCGCCCCTCAGCCCGGCACTGGCCGGGAAGTACATCCTGCCCATTGCTTTTTGCTTCACCCACTACCGGGAAGGACCCAACCCCATTGTGCCGACCAATGTGTTGCCCCGGAGTTATGACAGTAAGGAACGGATTTTGCTGAGCGAGGTGAAAGTCTTCGCATTTAGCCCCGGCACGCTACAGGGACTAACGCCATGCCTGCCAGCAGACAGGTAAAATAGCAGCTGTTCTATCCGATCCTATTTTAAGCTATTTGTTTTTTAGTATAAAGGTAACTTAAGGGGCAGGAATTCGATGCTGACTGGTTTCCCCAACTGCTATAGTTCATCGCAGACCACGTTTACGAATCGCTATCGGTACTTATGTTCAATCGCATCCTGGTATCGAGTAGTGACGGCCCTCTGCTGCAGCTCGCAAACCAATTTAACCGGGTAGTTGTTATCGGTGACGGCAACCTTATCATAAAATTCTCCGGTATTCTTTATCGGGGAAGAGGTAAGCGATACCATCGGTGCTGATAGTATTAAAGGGGGTTTATTTATACTTATTAGAAGTAACTCTGGCCATCATGCCATTTATCGGACAATTTCGTTGATTTTTGCACCTGAAATCAACGAATAGCCGGTATCACTTGACGAGTACCCCACCCTGATAAAGTCTTTTCTGACGCTCTATCGTTTCAGGCAGCACCGCCCGGTGACTGCTGGCCGTTCGCGTATTTTTGCTCGGTTAACCAACTAACTGCTTTATTCTTTTCGATTGCAGCCGGCCCGTATGGAGAGAACGGTTCAGTTGATTTGTTCTAGTTCATCCAGAGCCTTATCGCCCTGGTCTTGTATCCTTCATCGTTCCCGTTCACCCGGCAGTCATCATGCCCGATCGGTTGGCTATTCATTCATCGTATCTGTAAAAGCCGTATGCATTCTTACCTCAATCTGTTCGATTTTAAACAGCGTGTCGACTATAAAAACGAAGTACTTTCCGGGCTCACGGTAGCCCTGGCCCTTATTCCCGAAGCCGTTGCGTTTGCGCTGATTGCCGGTCTGTCTCCGCTTACGGGCTTATATGCTGCCTTTACCATGGGCCTGGTTACTTCCATTCTGGGTGGGCGGCCCGGGATGATTTCCGGGGCTACGGGTGCCGTAGCGGTGGTACTGGTGAGCCTGGTGCTGGAGCATGGCGTCGAGTACGTATTTGCGACGGTTATTCTGGCGGGGCTGATTCAAATTGGGGCGGGGTTGCTGCGCCTGGGGAAATTTATCCGGCTGGTGCCGCAACCCGTTATGTTGGGTTTCGTCAATGGGCTGGCCATCGTTATTTTTCTTTCGCAGATGGCGCAGTTCAAAACGGCCGATGCTTCGGGTACTCTGCATTGGATGGCCGGTACTCCTTTGGTTACCATGCTGGGCCTGGTTGTGCTGACGATGGGCATTATCTGGGGGTTGCCCCGGCTAACGAAAGCCGTTCCAGCGTCGCTGGTGGCTATAATCGTGGTGTCGTTGATTGCCATTGGTCTGAACATCGACACGCGCACCGTGGGTGACATTGCTTCCATAGAGGGCGGCTTTCCGCCGTTTCATATTCCTGCTCTGCCGTTCACGCTGGAAACGCTCTCCATCATCTTTCCGTACGCGCTGATTGTGGCCGGGGTAGGTCTGGTAGAGAGTCTGCTGACACTCAACCTGATTGACGAAATTACCAACACCCGAGGCCGGGGAAACAAAGAGTGCGTGGCCCAGGGCGTTGCCAACGTAACCAGTGGCTTTTTGTCGGGCATGGGGGGCTGTGCCATGATTGGCCAGAGCCTCATTAATATTTCGTCAGGTGCGCGGGCCCGGCTGTCGGGCATTGTGGCATCGGTTATGTTGCTGGCGTTCATCATGTTCGGTGCCCCGATCATCGAGAAGTTACCGATGGCTGCGCTCACCGGCGTAATGGTTATGGTGGCCATCGGCACCTTCGAGTGGGCCAGTTTGAAAACCTTTGGCAGGATGCCCTGGCACGATGTGATGGTGATGGTACTGGTGGCAGGGGTAACGGTTCTGTTCCATAATCTGGCCCTGGCGGTGCTGATTGGCGTTATTATCTCGGCCCTGGTATTTGCCTGGGAAAATGCCCGGCGAATCCGTGCCAGGAAACACACCGACGAAGCAGGCGTTAAGCATTACGAACTGTACGGCCCCTTGTTCTTCGGCTCGGTAACGGCCTTTCGGGAGAAGTTCGACGTAGCCGGTGACCCGAACGAAGTTATCATTGATTTTCAGGATAGCCGGGTGGCGGATATGTCGGGCATCGAAGCACTCAGTAAACTAACGGCCAGCTACCAGCAGGCGGGAAAAACAGTTCACCTGAGGCACCTGAGTCCCGATTGCCGCCGACTCCTAACGAATGCCCGAAGCCTCATTGAGGTGAACATCATGGAAGATCCGGCGTATAACGTGCTGATTGATGACTAAGTCCCGATTTACCGGGCAACAACCGTTGCTATAACCCGTTGGTAGCGGGTCAGGGCCGGGGTGGCTTTATCGGTTACTTCCAGAACAAAGTGGATGGTTTGCCCGGCCGTAGCATCGTCGGGTACGACAAATGCTGTTTTTGCCCGGTCTGGTTGTTGATTTATTACGGTGCCGGGATACGTGTCTACCTCTTCGTACTGCCACCACCGGTAGCTGACCGGATTGCCGTCGGGGTCGGTAGCGGAGCCGCTCAGGGTTACGCGCTGCCCCGGTTTCACCCGAAGGTCCTGGGCGTGGGAAAGTTTAACAACAGGCGGGTGGTTAGCCTCCTGGTAGGATTTAACGCACCAGTCGGCGCGGGCGGCAAAGTCATTCTGAAGCGCCGGAATCCAGCGTGTTTGTGGGTAGGCGGCATCCTGCTTTTTGGTGTACGGGTTGTAGTCGGTCACCGTTTTGCCATCTTCCCAGCGGTAAGGATTGGCTGCTGATTGGACCATGCGCCCACCCCAGCCCCCGTACGAAACGTCTTCTTTGCTACGAAGCCCCACATCAATCAGGTAAAAGAACGCGGGCGAATCCCCCTCCGAAATAAAATCGTACTGGTTCAGTTTGTATTTTCTGGCTTCTTCCGGATCACCATGCGTATGTTCGGGGTCGCCCGCTATTTTCTGACCATCGCCCCAGAGGTAATAAGCACTCAGCAACGGACCGTGATTAAACTTGATGTGCTCGGCAAACCACTTCCCACTTAGGTACGTCTGCAATTCGGCCGGAACGACACGGGGCCACAGGTACGCAAAACTCCAGAACTGATCGGCATTGTACAGGACTTTGATCTTCGGCCAGTTTTGGGGCTACATATGTTTGGTAGGTATTATCCTGATCCAGTACGGCGTAGATAATGGCCTTGTCGCTCACTTTTTTGGCAATTGCCGACCAGTTGGGCGTATTTTATATTGGTCTTCGATGGATTTCAGGGCGCGGGCCACGGTGTTGGTGCCGCCCCAGATTTGCAGGTACACCGGACTGGAATCGTCATCGAGTAAACTGGTTTTGATGAAATCCGACCCTTCGGTATCGTGGTTCATTCCCCCTCGAAGTGATATTACCTACCCGGATCAGGGTTAGCAGGTAGTCGGGCGTGGGGTACCCTTTTGCGCGTTTGATCAGGCTGGGGTACACCTCCCGGTATTTGTTGATGTACTCCTCCATCCAGGTAGTGCCGGGCCAGC
>CAWARB010000011.1:0-85770 GCA_963784335.1 uncultured Cytophagales bacterium
CAGCGCCTTCAAAAAATTCGTCTTGCCTGAGTTGTTCGGGCCGATGAGCAGGTTGACTTTTTGCAGGTCGAGCGTGACGTCTTTCAGGCTCTTGAAGTTCTGGATGGAAACGCGCTTGAGCATAATGGTCGGTAGTTATGGGCAATTTACCGATTTATAACCGGTTCAAACAGGCGTTCTGTTCCATCAGCCCACGGTTTAAACCGTGGGCTAATGGAATACGGTAATAACGGTACATAGCTATTTCCCCATCTGCACCGCCCGCATCAGCACCACATTGTCGGGGTCAATCGCGACGAGGGCTGGTTTGCTGGCTACCGGGATAGTGAACGTCTGGGTTTGCTGGTTCATGGTCAGGCGGGAAGAGCGGGTTAGTTCCCGGCCGCCACCGTCCCGAATGCTAAACGTAAGCGGAATGGTGAACACAACACCCGACCGCTGCGCCTGTCGAACATCGATAACCAGGGCTTTTTTGGCTGCGTCGTAACTCGTTCCCCATACCACCTCGGGGAATCCCGGCTGGTAGAGCCACTGCTGAAAAAACGGTCCTAGTTTTTTCCCCGAAACACTTTCCATGATGGCCTGCAAATCGGACGTATGGGCATTGGCATTACGGTATTTGGCGTAGTAGGCCCGGATGCCTTTCCAGAAGGCATCGTCGCCGAGTTCGTTGCGGAGCATGTGCAACACCCAGCCGCCTTTCTGGTAAGAATTCGGATTCAGTAAATCCATCAGATTCGCGGTGGTTGAGTCAATAATGGTGCCGGTTGGTTTGAGCGCGGTGTACCGGTAAATCTGGTTCCGGTTCTGGTTCAGCACCGCGTTGAGCGTGTCTTTACCGTAAGCATGTTCGAGGTAGAGAGCCGAGAAATACGTAGCAAATCCCTCACTCAGCCAAAGTTGCGACCAGTCGGTTTCGGTGGCCGAATTACCAAACCACTGGTGTGCAATTTCGTGGGCCAGCAGGGCTTCCACATCCGAATCTTTTTGCCCCACAATCACCTTCTCGTTGTAAAAAATGCAGCTGGCATTCTCCATCCCGCCAAAAATGGTGGTGGACTCCACATTGGCCAGCTTCTCATAGGAATAGGGACCAACCTTATCAATGAAATACTGCAGAATCTCTTTCGCTGGTCGGTAGTCGATAAACCCCTTCTGGCTATCGCGCGGATAGAGCCAGCTTTGCACCGGTATCGCCATTGACGGAGCCAACCTCGTCGACCGCAAAACTGGCCGCGCCAATAACCATCACCTTCGTTGGAATGGGTATTTTCTCGTCCCACCGCGTCAGTTTTCGCCCATTGGGTAAACTGGTTTCGTTCAGGAATTTACCATTGGAAACAACCCGGTACGTAGCCGGGGCATTGACCGTAAATGAGCAGGTTGCCTTATCGGACGGATGGTCAACAACGGGTAGGTAATTACGGGCGTTGTTGGGCCAGTTATCGCCGAAGAACGTGCGTTCGCCAAACTTATTCTGGCTGATAATCAGACCCCGTGCGGGCGTGCCCTCGTAGCGGATTACTACCTCGGTTGGCTTGCCGGGGGCGGGGGGCAGGTTGATAAACACCCGGTCGTTGCGCTGACTGAACGGTACCGCCTTCCCGTCGGGCAGGGTTACGGCGCGTACCCGCATACCGGTAGCCCCGTTATCCGCCTGCGCCGAATCGGCTTTGTTGCTAATCAAGTCGAACCAGACGGTTTGCCTGTCGTCGGCGCGGGTGAAACGAATAGTGGTTTCCCCTTTAATCTGATTGGTCGAATCACTGAGGGTCAGGGAGAAGGCGTAGTGCTGTACATCGACGCCGGGCTGCGTATAAAGAGCCGCCCGACTGGCTATCTGCGCCTGGGCAACGGTGGTGATGAAAACACACAAGGCAACCAGAAAACGTTGTTTATTCTTCATGCTGGGTTATTCCTTAATTTCCTGACACAGTTCAATCAGGACACTATTGGTTGTTTTGGGATGCAGAAAACACACTAATTTATTGTCGGCTCCACGTTTGGGCGTGTCATTCAGTAACGTAAAACCCTCGTTTTTTAGCCGTTCCATTTCGGCTTCGATGTCATCGACGGCAAAAGCGATATGGTGAATCCCTTCGCCTTTTTTCTCCAGAAACCGGGCAATGGGACTTTCTGGGTCGGTTGCTGCGAGCAGTTCGATTTTCGTTTGCCCTTCGTGGTCTGGCATTCACCCGGAAAAACGATGTTAGGACGCCTTCGGACTCTACTGCTTCGGATTTATAGGGAGCTACATTCAGCAGGCTCGTAAACAGCGCGTTCGATGCGGTCAGATCCCGGACGGCAATGCCAATGTGTTCGACGTTGGTAAGCATGGGTACAAAAGAACTTTTCCTTTCGGCCGAAAGTTATAGAGAAAGCATCGATATGCGTCAAAATTGACTTAATTACGACTATGGTTACGGTTTCGGAAATTGCCAAAAATAAGATTGTTGAACTACGTACCAAAGACGGTTTGGCCGCAGATTACGCCATTCGGGTAGCGGTGCAGGGTGGTGGTTGCTCGGGCCTGATGTACGACCTGCAATTCGACGCGACGCAACAGCCGACTGACCACATCGTTGAAGATAAAGGCATTAAAATTCTGGTAGACCGCAAAAGCCTGCTTTATCTGGCCGGTACTGAACTCGATTTCTCGGACGGGCTGAATGGTAAAGGTTTCCAGTTCAAAAACCCCAACGCCAGCCGTACCTGCGGTTGCGGAGAGAGTTTCGCCGTTTAACCGGGATTCGAGTATTAAGATTAAACTGATTTTTACACAGAAAAGGCCAATTCCACACGGATTGGCCTTTTTGATTTTTCTACCTATTCAATTTTACTTTTCGACATAAAACAAGACTGAATTGATTTTTGTCATTTCGACGCAGGAGAAATCTTAAGCTGAATGATAGGTGATGTTGAGATTTCTCCTGCGTCGAAATGACAAAAAAACAAACTTGTATTTTCTATGGAGGGTGAAGCACCTGTCACTACTTCATCCCTTCTATTTAAATAAAGGCGCGTGAATTTGCCGCAGGGTTTCGATGGGGATTTTGATGACTTCCCGGTCGTAGGTGAGCAACCCGTTTACTTCCCCTTCTACGTCAGTTGTCTGGGTGTACACTGCCGCCGAGAGAGCCTGCTGCTGGTAGTACTCCACTATTTTAGCGTATTTCTTTTTGTAGGCAGCCAGCACCGTATCGGCTGAGTGGTAGGTTTGGTACCCCCAGTTTCGCATGGCCGGATTCCAGAGGTGCCCGTCAATGGGCCAGCCGATGCCGCCAAACTCACCGATAACTATAACCCGGTCCGTTTTGGGTTCGGCTGCTTTGGGCTCTTCATGGTAGGTGTGAATATCGTAAAAATCGCCCGCGTTCCGGTCATTCCAGCCACTGGCTGCGTTTACCGTCCGACTTGGGTCGAGTGCTTTCACCCAGGCTGCCAGCCGCTCGTTGTCGTACTGGCCCCAGCCCTCGTTATGCACCACCCAGGTAACAATGCTGGGGTGATTATGCAGGCGGTTCATCATCCGGCGCAATTCCAGTTCAAACTGCTCTTTTCCCTTCGACCGGCGAATGGGTTCCGACTGGTCGCCGGGGGATTCGTTCTGCCCTTCCAGAAAACCCGACGGCATATCCTGCCAGACCAGTATCCCCATTTTGTCGCAGAGGTAATAGTACCGTTCCGGTTCTACTTTTATGTGTTTACGGAGCATATTGAACCCCGACTTTTTGAGAAAATCGATTTCAAAGGCCATCCCTTCTTCCGACGGGGGCGTGAGCAATCCGGCCGGCCACCAGCCCTGGTCGAGGGGGCCATTCTGAAACACGAATTTGTTGTTCAGCAGCAATACGGGTTGGTTGGGGATTGGCCCCGGCCCCACCGAAATCTTGCGCATGGCGAAGTAGCCCGTTACGGCATCGAGGGGCGTCCCCGTAATGGTCGCGTTGGCGTAGGCCGTGCGGAGGGCTTCGTCCTGGCGGGGCCGTTTGTTCCGGGGTGTATCACCGAAAGGGTCCGTTACGGTAAGCAGCTCCACTTTGTAGTCATACAGAAACGGACTGTCCGGCGACCATAATTTGGGATTGCTTATAGGAAGATACGCGGTTCGGCCTGCCCGCACGAGGGTTGTGGCCACTGTCCGACTACCATCTATTGCCGTTATCCGGATGGCCGTGGTGTAATTATTGGCTGGTTTATCCAGCAGGGCTTCTACCCGTACCCGGCCCGAATCCAGTTCGGGGGTCAAGCGGACTTCCTCGATGTAGGCTTGCTTTGGTACGGGTTCCAGCCAGACCGTTTGCCAGATGCCCGATACCGGCGTGTACCAGATGCTCTGTGGATTCATCAACTGCTTTCCCCGTGGCTGCTCCCCGGCAGAGGTAGGGTCCAGTACGCCCAGAACCAGTTCATTTTTTCCGGCCTTCAGAAAGTCGGTAATGTCGAAGCTAAACGAATCGGAACCACCCGTATGCGAACCGGTCAGCCCCCCGTTTACCCACAGGTTGCATTCGTAATCCACGGCCCCAAAGTGGATAAGCACCCGTTGCCCAGCCCATTCCTTTGGTATGCTCACTGCTTTTCGGTACCAAAGACGCTGGTCGGCGGTGAGAGATTTTGTTACTTTGGATAGGGTTGATTCAACGGCAAACGGCACCAGAATCTGCCCCTGGTACGTGGTAGGTGCGGGCGCCGTTTTAGGCGTGATGGCATAATCCCACATCCCATTCAGGTTCTGCCACGGCTGGCGTACCATCTGCGGACGCGGGTATTCGCGCCAGGCATTATCAGCGGTTACCTGTTTTTCCCAGCGGCTCATGATAGGCGCGGACCGGGGTTGGTTAACGGGTGGTGGCTGGGCAAAAATAACGCTGGTACTGGCCAGCGAACCGCACAGGAACAGGTGGCGAATCAACCACGTTTTTGATCTCTCCAGTTTCAGCATTATAGCGCTTAACTTACTTCCCTTTATCCAGTTTGCCTTCCAGCATTTTGATAAAATACCCACCCACCACCGACCGGGCCTGAAACCCAACCTGTTTGGCATTGGTGGTTTCGTGCCAGTCGCTGAGGGGAACGCGGGTAGGGCGTTTCGTTGGCATATTTCCAGACGGGGGCTACAAACTTCTGGAAGTCTTTGTCCGATTTTGCCAGCGTGGCCGTCCAAATAATCCAGTCTGATTTGGTGTAGGTCTTGCGGCTGTCCAGGGGTAGTCCGTACGGCTTTTGTTTGGTCAGGTAGAAGTCGATTTCTTTCTCCGCTACTTCCTTCGGGAAGATGTCCAGACCCAGTAGTTTATCCCACACAATATTGTATTTCTGGCTCCAGCTTCCGGGCGTTTTATCGAACGTCAGGGCGTAGTGGTCACCTTCGGCATCCATCTTCATCCACTTTTTGGCTAAGTCACGGGCCAGGGCCAGATGCTCATCGGCCGTTTTCTTATCGCCCATCATTCCGGCCATGTGGCCATAGCAGGCAATACCCATGATGGCCTTGGCGGAGAGGTTAGCGTTCCGGGCCAGGTGGCCGGCAAAGTCATCGGTGCAAAGCTGATTGGCAGGGTCGAAGCCATCACGCTTGAGGAACCCAACCCACTTGGTGAGCGTGGGCCAGTGCTCTTTGGCGAAGTCGGGCTTCCCGTCCCGCTGCACCGATGCGGCCGTCAGAATCATCATATTTCCCGCTTCTTCTACCGGCATATCCTCGCCGTAGGTTTGGCCGTTGGCCAGCGGATAGGTGCCTACATCATGCGCCGGAAAATCTTTTTTCCACTTACCCGATTCGCTGTAGTCGAAAATAAAGCGGAGTAGTCCCTTTGCCAGTTCATTGTTGTACAGTAGAAACAGCGGAGCCGAGGGGTACGTAACATCGACCGTGCCGATGGAGCCGTTTGAGAAGTTTTCTTTCGAAAAAAAGAAGAGTTCGCCTTTGGGGCCGGCCACAATTTTATGCGCTGCAATAGCCTGCCGATACGCCAGCGCGCACAAATCGGCGTACTGAGTACCCCCTGCTTTGCGGGCATCGGCCTGGAGCCGGGCATCGAAGTCGTTGCATTTCTTCTGGAGCTGGTCGTATTCTTTCTCCGCCGTCTGCAACAGCGCCGGCATCGTCATTTTCCCGTCCCGATTCCACCAGGGCCGCAGGTTCTTGCCAAAATACTGAACGGAATACACATCGTCGTAGGCGAGCAACAGGTGTTTACTGGCCAACTTCGTTATGTTGCCAAAATCCAGCGCGGTAGCCAGGGCAAGGTCGATAGCGGCTCTGGGTGCAGCGGCACCCGGTGCCGTTTTGTCCGTTTTAGGCAGCGTACCACTGGCGATGAATGATTTTTTCAGCCCATCGGCCATGCCGGATCCCAGTTGGTTGCCAGCTTCCTGCGGCACCGCCAGATACGCCTGTCCCCAGTCAATCCGGATGTTATCTCCTTTTTTGGCCAGGATTGGCTGGGCCACGGTGCCAATCGACGTGAAAGTCAATCCATTGGCCTGCCCGGCACTAACGGCTACTTCCTGCCCAATCGTGTTGGTGGCCATCGTACCGGATTCGCTGAAAAATACCTGAACGGCATGCGGCTTTTTGTCGCCCGACTGAACCTCGAAGGTGATGTACGAAACGGGCCGGGCCGCAATCTCCAGTTCTTCCAGCAACAGGGGCGACAGGAAGTTGACCGTTAGTTTTACCGGTCCGGCCGTGAAGGCGTAATTGGTTTGCGTGGCTGATACGGTTACGTCCGTTTGCGTGGCCCGTGCCACCACCGCCGACGGAATGGGATTGACGATGCCCACATCCACAAAGGAGCCCCCACGGGGACTTACGCAGTGAACGGCCAGTACATTTTTGCCTTTTTGGAGCGCTTTTTGCCCGGCTGCGGAGAGAGGCAGGTACAGGTATTCATTGACGTAACCGGGCTTATCCAGGATCTTGGTACCGTTCAGGTAAACTACTATATCATCGTCATGATTGAGCGAAAGCAGCAGTTTGGTTGGGTCGGCCTGGCCATCGTAGGTGAATTCCCGCCGGAAATAGATACCGTCTTTCGCACTGGTCGTCCACTTCGTTTTGGCCTCGGGCGTATCGCCGAATGGCCCCGGTCCCGATTGCCACGCACGGGCATCAAAGGCGGGCTTCTCCCAGCCGCTACCTGGTTTGGTGAGGGTGTACTGGGCGGTATAAGGCTGGGTTTCACCGGTGGCTAAAATGGGCTTGTAGGCAGTCGGTACGGCACCCAGAAATTGATACGCTTTGCCATCTACCCGGATGATACCCTCCAGCGACTGCGGCTTGCCCGTCCAGTGGCGCGTGGGGGAGTCGGTCAGTTTATCGGTCATACTCCAGACGCTGAAGTAAGGGTCGTGGGTGATGAGCGGATACGCGGGCGGGCGCAGTTCCTGGGCCTGCGTGAAGCCGTAGGTCAACAGGAAAAAGGCGGTGGTTAAGGCAGGATAACGCAGCTTTTTGTGCATCAGAAAATTAGTTTTCAGGAGTAGATACTACGTCCTCATAAACCAGAATACACCGCTGCTTTACTTATCAAATAGGGTATCAACCACCTAATTCGTACTTATACGGGTAGAATGAATGGTTGCTATTCTTATTCGGCAAACCACTGATAAACTTCGTTGACGCGCCTGGATCCATGAAATCTCTTCAATACCGGCTGTTTTTGCCGATGCCTGCCGGGCCGAACAAAGTACCTACTGCACGACGGAATACGCAGCGGAAGCTTGGTTACTCCGGGAACCATCCGTAAAAGTGCCTGCTCTCCTGCCCGTGCCCAGTAAAAACTATATGCCATTTCTTGATTGCGCTTAACTACCCGTTTGCCTATTTATCACTACTTGTTTATGACAGGAAACCAGAATCCAACACCCACCGGCAACATGCTGACAACGCCTGACCCGATGAGCAAACAAACCAATTACCGCTGGGTAATTGTGGCCCTGCTCTTTTTTGCCACAACAATTAACTACCTCGACCGGCAGGTAATCAGTCTGCTCAAGCCGATACTGGAAAAAGAGTTTAACTGGAGCGAAACGGACTATGGTAACATCGTAACGGTTTTCACTTTTTTCTACGGAACAAGCACGCTGCTGGCCGGTTACCTCATTGACCGGGTTGGTACTAAACTTGGCTACATTGGTGCCATCGTCGTGTGGAGTTTAGCCGCTATGGGTCACGCGCTGGCGGGTGGTACAATGCGGTTTCATGGTGGCACGTGCTTTGCTGGGTATTGGCGAGGCCGGTAACTTTCCCGCGTCCATTAAGACCGTAGCCGAATGGTTTCCGCAAAAAGAGCGGGCACTGGCAGTGGGGATTTTCAACGCGGGAGCTAATATTGGGGCGGTGGCCGCTCCGGCACTGGTACCTGTGATTGCCGTTATGTGGGGATGGCAAATGGCCTTTATCATCACCGGCGCACTGGGATTTCTCTGGATTGGGGCCTGGTGGTATTACTACGAAGTACCGGCCCGGCATAAGCGGGTTAGTCCATCCGAACTGGCCTACATCACAGAAGCCCCCACGGTAGACCCCATGATGGCTGGCAACGCGGCCTCAACAAATCTGGTTGATGATGCCCCAGACCGTAAATACGCCATTTTTGGCAATAGAGCCATATGGGGCTTTATGAGTGGCAAGTTCATGACCGACCCTATCTGGTGGTTTTTCCTGTTCTGGTTGCCTACCTACCTGTCAAACATCTATAAGCTCGACCTGAAAACCCTGGGTGCTCCGCTGATTGTCATTTATTCGGCAGCCACCATTGGTAGTGTGGGTGGAGGCTGGCTCTCGTCCATGCTTATCCGCAAAGGCTGGCATCCTACCCGGGCGCGGCAATGGTCAATGGCTTTGTTTGCTATTTGTGTTATGCCTGTCATGCTGATCAGCCAGGTAGATGGGCTGTGGCCGGTTATCGGCATACTATCGCTGGCGGTGGCGGCTCACCAGGCGTGGTCGGCTAATATTTTCACCGTAGCCGCCGATCAGTTCCCCAAAACGGTAATCAGCCGGGTGGTTGGCCTGGGAACAATGGCAGGAACCTTGGGTGGAGCGATCTTCCCGTTGATAGTTGGCAGGATTCTTGATCATTATAAGTTGTTGGGCAGCTTGTCTGAAGGCTATTACGTCATCTTCTACATTGCTGGCCTCGCTTACCTGGTCGCCTGGACAATGCTGTACATTTTTGTTTTTAGCCGGGCGGCCAAAAACAAATGATTTATGAAAAAGAGGAAGGTATTGAGGGGTGCCTGTTCGATAGCCTGGGTAGGATTTCTGGCTATGAACCTGCCGGGTTACACGGCTAAAGCTCAATCTGACGAATTTCACCGGCTGACTGCCGGGGAGAAAATCGCTCACCAGCAAAAAATCCGCGCTGCCTACGAGGCAAACCGCCAGCAGATGTTGGATAAGCTGGGGGTTAAACCACCTGCGTTGTCACCACCTGCCTCAGACCCAAGCCGCCCCGCTGCACTCCAGCCGGTAGCAGGGTCGGCCAGCTGGGCCGATAATGCCGGACTTACCTACGTGCAGTCAGCCTGGGGAAACTGGACTAATTATGATGAGGCAAAGGCAACAGCCACGGCTTATGCCCTTCCTGATCCGCTGAAACTGAAGAACGGGCAAGCCGTGCAGGATGCCAATACCTGGTGGAACCAGCGTCGCCCCGAAATCCTGAACGACTACCAGACCGAGATTTACGGAAAAATACCGGCGAATACACCCCGGGTCTTTTTTTCCACGCTGGGTGCCGACAGCACGGTGCTGGGCGGGAAAGCAACCCAGAAAAAGTTGCTGGGCTATGTAGACAACACGCAGTACCCACGGTCAACTCCCGTTATCCCCGTGCTTCGCTTCATGCCCACGAATGCGTCGGGTCAGGTACCGCTGATGGTCATTGCCTGGGGGTCATCGCCAGCCCCCATGGCTACGGTCGAAAAACTGGTTGACGCGGGCTGGGCCGTTGCTGTCGTGAATACCGGTGCTCTTCAGATGGACAACGGAGCGGGGTTGCGCGAGGGCATTATAGGACTGATGAGCAAAGGGCAGGACCGCAAGCCCGACGATTGGGGCGTTCTCGCTGCGTGGAGCTGGGGGCTGAGCCGGGTACTCGACTATTTCGAAACCGACAAAGCCATCAACCCCAAACAAATTGGTGTTCAGGGGCATTCGCGCTGGGGCAAAACAGCCCTCCTGGCCGGTGCGCTGGACCCGCGCTGGGCCATTGTGTTTTCCAGTTGTTCGGGTTCCATGGGGGCTTCACTGGAAAAGCGAAATTTTGGCGAAACGGTTGACAACGTAAATGGCCCCAGCGAGTACCACTGGATGGCGGGGAATTTCCTGAAATACGGCGGCAACTGGGATGCAATGCCGGTTGATGCCCATGAACTGATTGCGCTTGTAGCCCCCCGGCCGGTTTTCATTACCGGTGGTACCCAGGATAGCTGGGCCGATCCTAAAGGTGAATTTCTGGCCTGCGTTGCTGCTGGCCCCGTTTATGAATTACTGGGTAAAAAAGGCGTTGGTACTACCCGGATGCCCGCTCCCGATGTATCATTGATACAGGGAGACGTTGCTTTCCGAAACCACGAAGGGGGACATACGGACTCGCCCGACTGGCCTGTTTTTCTGCAATTTGCCCGGCGGCAGCTTAATCTCAAATAAACCGCAAACGAATTGGTGCTTTAGATAACGCATTACTATCGGGTGACTGGTGAACGGATTGTACTTTTGTACGCTGTTGGCGCGACGTATGGCGCCAACAGCGTACAAATTTTATAAACAGGTAGTCCGTTTAATCGATGGGAATGTTACAAACTATGCGCTGGTTCGGTGCAAACGACCCAGTACCATTAATGGCCCTTCGGCAGGCCGGTTGCCAGGGCGTCGTTACGGCACTCCACCAGATTCCGGTGGGTGATGTGTGGCCGGTTGAAGCCATTGACGAACGAAAGCAACTGGTCGAAGCCGATAATGACCGGTACACCCCGCTGCATTGGGCCGTGGTAGAGAGCCTGCCCGTTCACGAGGCCATCAAAAAAGGCCTTCCCTCCCGCGATGCGTATATTGACACCTACAAACAGTCGATCCGGAATCTGGCGGCCTGCGGTATCCAAACGGTTTGCTACAACTTCATGCCCGTACTGGACTGGTCGCGCACGAACCTCCAGTACGAAATGCCGGATGGCTCCCGCGCCCTCCGCTTTGTGTGGGAAGATTTCGCCATCTTCGACTTGTGCATCCTGAAGCGACCCGGTGCCGAATCGGATTACGAACCCGAAATCATTGAATCGGCTCACCGGAAATTCAGTACGCTATCGGCCGGGCAGATTGCCGAATTATCGAATATCGTTTTGCTGGGCTTACCCGGTTCCGAAGAAGCGTTCACCCTCGATACGTTTCAGGGATTGCTGAATGAGTACGCCACCATTGGCGATGCTGAACTCCGGCAAAATCTATACTATTTTATTCAGCAGGTAGCGCCCGTCGCGCAGGAGGTAGGGGTCAGGCTGTGTATTCACCCCGACGACCCCCCGCGCCCGCTGCTGGGCCTCCCCCGTGTGGTGAGTACCGAAGCCGATTTGGCCCAGCTAATGGCGGCCAGCGATGTACTGGCCAATGGCATTACCTTTTGCACGGGTTCGCTGGGCATTCGGCCGGATAACGATTTGCCCGGCATGATTCAGCGGTTTGGCGAGCGCATCCACTTCATTCACCTCCGTACCACAAAACGGGAGCCAGACCCGCGTAATTTCCACGAAGCCGATCACCTGACGGGTGATGTGGACATGTACGCGGTGATTAAAGCCATTGTGCTGGAACAGAAACGGCGGGAGCAGACAGGCATGGGCGAAACGTCTATTCCCATGCGTCCGGACCACGGTCATCAGATGCTGGACGACCTGACTAAAAAGACCTATCCCGGCTACTCGGCCATCGGTCGGTTGCGTGGGCTGGCCGAACTTCGCGGCCTGGAACTGGGCATCACGCGCAGTATCGACGAAGCGAAGGCGGGCGTTTAACGAGTATAGTCATCTTTCACGCTTCTTATGGGTTAACAATCCCCTCAGTAAATGACTCGATTCCTTTTCCTGTTTCTGCTGGTTGCCTGCACTGCCAATGCCGACGACGGTTATCGCTTATGGCTGAAATACGACCTGATTAAAGACGCGGCCAAACGGGAAGAATACGCCCGGTCGGCGCAGTTTATTGCCGTAACGGGAAATGGCCCTATTCTGACATCGGCAGCCAGTGAATTGCAGATGGGCTTGCAGGGCTTGTTAGGCAAAACGATTCCTATTGTGGCAAATGCCGGTACCCGAACGGGCGGTATTGTGCTGACGGTGGCTACTGCACCACAAGCCGACGGGCAAAAAGGTGCCAAAGAAGGGTATTCCGTCACTAAAAAGACGGCTAACATAACCATTGTCAGCCCATCTGATGCGGGGGTTCTTTACGGCGCATTTGCCCTGCTTCGGCACCTACAAACCGGTCAGTCGCTCAATGGGATTTCGCTGGTGAGTAGTCCAAAAATCAAGCACCGGCTGCTCAACCACTGGGATAATACCAACGGCACCATTGAGCGGGGCTACGCCGGGGAATCGCTCTGGAAGTGGTACGAACTCCCCGCAACAGTCGACCCGCGTTACCGGGACTATGCCCGCGCCAATGCCTCAATCGGGATCAACGGCACGGTGGTCAATAATGTAAACGCCAGTGCCCGCTTCCTGACCGCCGAATACCTGGAAAAAGTGGCGGCCCTGGCAGCCGTTTTCCGGCCCTACGGCATCCGGATTTATTTGTCCGTCTATTTCCCGGCTCCCAAAGTTATCGGTGGGCTGAAAACCGCCGACCCGCTCGACCCCGACGTAAAAAAATGGTGGGCCGATAAAACCCGCGAAATTTATACACTCATTCCTGACTTTGGCGGGTATCTGGTGAAAGCCAACTCGGAAGGCGAACCCGGCCCGCAGGATTACGGGCGCAACCACGCCGACGGGGCCAACATGCTGGCCGAAGCCCTCAAACCCTACGATGGTATTGTGATGTGGCGGGCCTTCGTCTACAAAGCCGACGCGAATGCGGACCGGTTTAAAGCGGCCTATGAAGAGTTTACACCCCTGGATGGGAAGTTTGATAAGAAAGTAATTGTTCAGGTCAAGAACGGCCCTATTGATTTTCAGCCGCGTGAGCCCTTTTCTCCTCTGTTTGGCAACATGCCTAAAACGCCCCTGTCTGTGGAGTTTCAGATTACGCAGGAGTACACCGGTTTCGCTACGCACTGGGTGTACGAAGCACCTATTTTCAAGGAATGTCTGGAATCTGACACGTATGTAAAGGGCAAAGGCTCTACCGTGGCAAAGGTGGTTGATGGCAGCCTGCAGGGCTACGAGTTGACAGCTATTGCCGGGGTGGCCAACACCGGTTCCGACCGCAACTGGACGGGAAACCCCATGGCCCAGGCCAACTGGTACGCTTACGGTCGGCTGGCGTGGGATCATACCCTTTCGTCGGAGGAGATTGCCACGGACTGGGTTAAAATGACCCTGACAAAAGAACCCAAAGCGGTGAAGACAATTACCGATATCATGCTGCGGTCACGGGAAATCTACGTCGACTATAACACCCCGCTGGGTTTGTCGCGCCCCTGGGCCGGGGTCCATTTCGCGCCCGAGCCCTGGCAGGAGAAAAGTGCCCGCCCCGACTGGACGGCCATTTATTACCACCGGGCCGACTCCATCGGGCTTGGCTTCGACCGGACCGCTACGGGGAGCAATGCCCTGGCGCAGTACAGCCCCGACGTACAGAAAAAGTGGAACAATGTCGAAACCTGTCCGCTACCGTATCTGCTTTGGTTTCACCACGTTCCCTGGACGAAAAAATTAAGCACGGGCCGAACGATGTGGGATGAACTCTGCGTCCGTTTTTATACCGGTGCCGATTCCGTTGGCTGGCTGCAGCAGCAATGGGCGCAGGTAAAACCCGCCGTTGACCCGGAAATTTTTGCCGATGTGACGGGGCGGCTGATAACCCAGCAAAAAGAAGCTATCTGGTGGCGCGATGCCTGGGTATTGTACCTCCAGACCTACTCCCGGCAGCCAATTCCTGCCCCACTCAAAAAGCCGGAGCGAACGCTGGACGAGGTTAAAAACTTAGTACATATTTATCAATTGCGTTAATGGAACAAAACTCAATGGCCGTTTTTTCACTGGCCGGAAAACTGGCCCTCATCACCGGTGGGGGCAGCGGTATCGGCTTCGATATTGCAAAGTGTATGGTACGTGCCGGTGGGCGCGTCGTTATCACGGGTCGGCGGGAAGAGCCCCTGCGTGAAGCCGTTGCCAAACTGGGCGAACTAGCCCAGTACCGGGTTAATGACGTAACGAAGCGGGATTCGCTGGATGCGCTGGTGGAGGAAATTGAACGGACAATCGCGCCCGTTGAGATACTCGTTAACAACGCGGGTATCAACATGAAAAAACCAGCCCTGGAAGTAACCGATGAAGATTTTGACCGGATTGTACACACGAACCTGAACTCGGTTTTTAGCCTGACGAGGGTGTGTGCGCAACGCATGATGGACCGTAAAAGTGGGTCTATCATCATGATATCGTCCATGGCGGCCTACTACGGCATTGACCGGGTTGCTGCCTATGCCGCGTCTAAATCGGGCGTAGAAGGGATGGTGAAAGTGCTGGCCTCGGAGTTTTCGGGCAATGGCGTTCGCGTTAATGCCATTGCGCCGGGCTTCATTGAAACAGCCATGAGCAAAACCGCTATGGGGGGCGACCCCGACCGCTTTGCCCGGGCCATGCGCCGAACACCGATGGGTAAATTCGGTCAGCCCGAAGATATTGGCTGGGCCGCTGTGTTCCTGGCTTCCGAAGCGGCCAAATACGTAACGGGTGTATCGCTGCCGGTTGATGGCGGTAACTCGATTGGTTTTTAGCGGGTAGATACAACCGATTTTTCCGGATGTTCGGCTTCCGGGACTTACCGACCCCAATCGAACTTAAATTGTACTATTGTCAATGATACTGCAAAGCACCTATTCTGTTTTCGTGGCCGATGATGACGACGACGACCGGTTCCTGATGAAAGTAGCCTTCGATGAGCATTGCCCGGAGGCTAAAGTTCAGTTTGCTATTGACGGTATCGATTTAATAACAGCTCTCAGCGATTCTTCCGCTCGACCCTGTCTGATTATACTTGATTTGAATATGCCCCGTCTGAACGGCCTTGAGTCGCTCAAGCTCTTACGCGCTTCTCCTGCCTACGTAAACACCCCGATTATCGTTTTCTCCACGTCAGATAATGAACAGGATAAAGCAGATGCTCATAGCAATGGGGCCAATGAATACATCGTGAAGCCGGTTAATATGCGGGATTTAACCATCCTGATAAACAGACTGAAAGGAGACTGGAATTTAGACGAGTGCAACTAACACGGATTCAGAGGGAAGCATATCGAAGATAAAAAGGGGAGAAGCTATTGCGTATCAATAGCTTCTCCCCTTTTTCAATCCGGGCTAATTTCAATAGGCTAATCAGCGCACACGCGTCCAGGTGCGGGTTTTACCCAGGAACGGCATGCCCATTACGTAGCCACGCATATCCAATGTGTTATGAGCACCGAGCGTAACTTCGCAGCCGTACGTTTTGCCGTCTTCGGGATTATAAATAGTGCCATCACCCCAAACGCCATTTCCTTTATAGGTCAGATTGGTCAGCATAACCAGGCCCATGAGGGGGCGGGTACGGAGTTTTTCATCGGGGTTAAGGGCGTCAATTTTTGGTTTGTTGGAGCCCGCTTCCGTTGGTTCCAGCATCCAGACCAGCTTGCCGTTGTACTTATTCCCCTGCTTATAAATCTGAACCTGATTCCGCTTCTTCGAACTGAGCCACTTGCCCAAAATGGCATCAGGTTCATCGGCTTTGGGGGTCATTGAGGTCAAACCAACACAAAGTATAAGTAAGAAAGCGATCGGGCGTAGTAGGTTCATAACGTAGTGTAAACAAATTGTTCAGTAATTACCCTGAAAAGTGCAGGATACCATATAGACTAAAAAAGGGCAGTCAGGGTTTAAGCCCTGCCACCCTTCCTGAACGGATTAGTACATGCCGTATCCGGATGATTCACGGATAGCGGTAGTGATGGAAGCTGGTATCAACGGCTTTACCTAATTCATTTCCTTGATGTTGATCCAATACAATCCCGCAAATATCAGGCTGAAAAAGACCCCGAATGAGGTGTTCAGGGCACCGAAACCCGACAGAGAAACCGTTAGCACAAAACCAGCGATGATGCCCGCTACGTACACCCAAAAGCCAATCCGACGCAGCTGGAACATGAGTATTGCACCAATTAGGGTCAACAGGGAATACGTAAACTGAGCAATAGCCAGCGAGCGCACCTGCATCTGGTCGGGCGGTAAGGGAACATCGCCCGATGAGCGATCTTCAAAATATTTCTTTGGTTCCTTATCCGTATCAGACTTCTTCCGCTGACCGGCCACGTAGGGCGTCTCTGAGACCGCACTGGTTTGAAAGTAAGATACAACCGAATCGGCCAGACCCCAGGCACAGCTAAGAAAGGTGAGAATACAGAGGAGGGTTAAGAACTGAGAACGCATAGAATTAGGGAGAATTAACCTTATTTGCACAGCTAAGTTTTTGTACTACTACCAAAAGCCAAATCCAATGACCTTGCAGGAATTAACCGAGCAGATAAGAAACAAAGTTACGCATGCAGATAACATCAACGCTACCGTAAAAATTACAACCGACCAGGGCGTGGTGTATATCGACGGTAAGCAATCGCCTGCGGTGGTGTCAAACGAGGATAAACCCGCCGATTGCGATTTGCAGATAACGATCGATAACCTGGTGAAAATGGGTGATGGTGACCTTAATCCCGATGATGGCCGTGATGACGAAAAAACTCAAAATTGACGGCGATATGGGAATCGCGATGAAGATGGGCAGCATTATGGGGTGAAAAAAAGGCGTGCGTTAGTGAATGAGCGCCTGAATGAATAGATTGACTGTGTGTATGCCTTTTCTTCACTAACGTCACCCATGCCCATGACTTCGCGCCGTAAGTTTATCCAGCGTAGTGCCGTTGCGGCCACTGCCTTTTACATTGTGCCACGCCATGTGCTGGGTAAAGGCTACGTGGCCCCGTCCGACAAACTGAACATAGCCGCGGTGGGCTGCGGTGGTAAGGCCGATGTCAATATTCGGCTGGCCTACAACAACGGTTCCGATAATTTTGTGGCCCTGTGCGATGTAGACGACCGGCAGTCGAAGAAGTTTCGTGCCCAGTTTCCCAATGCGCCCTACTTTCAGGATTACCGCACGATGTTCGATAAAGCCGGTAAAACATTCGACGCCGTTATCGTCAGCACGCCCGACCATATGCACGCCCCCATTGCTATGGCAGCCATGCAACTGGGCAAACACGTGTACGTGGAGAAACCCCTAACGCACGACATTTACGAAGCCCGGATGCTGACCGAAGCCGCCAGGAAGTATAAGGTCGTGACGCAGATGGGTAATCAGGGAAGTTCAGGGGATGCAACGCGAATTATCGAGACAGCCATTCAGCATAAACTGATCGGGCATGTGCATACCGTGTACTGCTGGACCAACCGTCCGGTTTGGCCACAGGGCGTTGCCTCGCCTAAGGACAAAGGCGAATCGCAGCCGGTACCACCCGACGTAAACTGGCCACTCTGGCTCGGTACGGCCCCAACCCGGCCCTACCACGAAGCCTACATGCCAACGCGCTGGCGTGGTTACTGGGACTTCGGCACCGGGGCACTCGGCGATATGGGCTGCCACTTTATGGATGTTCCCTTTCGCGCCCTGAACCTGAAATACCCCACATCCGTGGAGTGCAGCGTTGGTACGGTGTACAAAGATTTTTTTGAGGAAGCATTCTTCGAGGATAGTTGTCCACCCTCATCGGCCATCCACCTGACTTTTCCTTCAGAAGATAAAAAAGTGAAAGAAATTAAGTTTTCGTGGTTCGATGGCGGTATCCGGCCACCGCTGCCCGAAGGAGTCGCGTACGATGATATGTTCCGTGACAGTGCCGGAGGTATGCTGTTCACCGGAACAAAAGGGATGCTGATCGGTGGCCTGTTTGGTGAAGACCCCAAACTGTTTCCCGTTGAGAAGTTCCGCGATAAAGACCTGCCAACACCCGAAAAGCCACTGGTAGAAGGAAAGACGGAAGGTCACCAGCAACAGTGGGTCAACGCCTGCAAGCAGGGCTACGGGGCGTACACGTCTTCCTCTTTCGACCAGTCGGGGCCACTCACGGAAACGGTTCTGATGGGTAACCTGGCCACGCGGGCTTACCTGGCCCGTGACAATGGGAAATTCCCCGGCCGGAAAAAACTTCTGTGGGATGGCGACACCATGAAAATCACCAACTTCGACTACGCCAACCAGTTTGTGAAGCGGCAATACAACGGCGGTTACACCCTGTAACAGCGCCGATGGCTAAATGAAGGCTTCACGTTTGCCTCTACCATTCCTTGTTGAAACTGTTGTTCTGAATAAATTCCTACATTAGTGGTACCTCAGATTCCCTAATGAGACTTCTCTACCAACGGCTTTTATACGTCCTGAGCAGTTCCCTACTCGTTTCCTCCCTCACGGCACAACCGTTGAGCAGGCAGCCTGCTGTCGTTCTGTCCGCTGGTAGCGAACACATTTCGCTGGAAGGGAAAATCGATTATTGGCTGGATTCTGCCCGTACCCGCACCCTCACCGATGTGATTAACCCAGCGGGCCGGGTCGTATTCAATCCGGTTGCGTCTCCCGTTCCTAACTTTGGCGTTGTTACAGGCACAAAAGTAGCCATGCCCATCTGGCTGCGATTTCGGACGCAGAATCCCGCCGGTCAATTACAATCCTGGCTGACCGAGATCGATTTCTGGTGCTTTGATGAACTACAGCTTTTTGTGGTCGATGCCCGGAACCAGGTTCTGTCCACATCGCGAACCATTGGCTGGAAAACACCGGCCGATCAACGTATTCTTTCGCACCGGCACTTCTGGTTCCCGTTCACCGTTCCGGCCGGACAAACCGTAACCGTCTACCTGCGGATAATCAAGCACCGGGGGGCGCAGGTTATTCCTATTGAACTCGTTCGGAAATCCACTTATAGTTACTCCGTTCAAAAAAGTTATCTGTACTGGGGGGGCGTGTTGTTTACGCTGGCATTTGTTGCCCTGATGAGCCTGATTTTTTTCCTTACTACGTTCGACCGAATTTATTCGAAGTATATTTTCTGCTTGTTGGGGCTGGTGGGTTTCTTCTTCATCAACGATGGGTTTATGAATCAGTTTGCTTTTCAGGAGCAATTCTGGATGCCCCGACAGAATGTTTACTTCCTGTTCCCACTCATTCTTTTCTATTCGCAGTTAACGTTTGTCCGGACGTTTCTGAATCTGAAAAATACCCCCTCCCACCGTTGGCATACCATTGGGAAAGTGGTCCTCTGGGGGGGGATACTATGCCTGGTTTCGCTAACCGCCGAGTGGTTTTTCCCCCTTACTCCCCTTACCGAACTGATTTTGGTTCGCCTATTTACCATACTCTATTGGCTGCCTCTGCCCGTTATTGTCGGGTATATTATCGTCAACATTGTTCGGCGGTATCGTGTGCAGGAGGCTCTGCTATACCTGGTGGCTATTGCCCCCTTTTATTCGCTGAATTTTGCCCTTGTTTTCGCGAATTTCGGGTTGATGCCCACGTATCACCCCATAGCCAACTTTGCCTATTATGCCGCAGCGGCCTTGTTTGAGGTACTTGTTTTAACCATCGGGCTTGCTTATCGGTACAAAATAGACCGCGACCGAACCGAACACCTGATCAAAATAACCACGGTTCAGCAACAGCGGGCCTACGAAGCCGAGGTGCAGACCCTGGCCCTGAAGAATAGTTTGCTGATCGAAAAAGAACGGATTGCCCGCGATTTGCACGATAACGTAGGAGCGCATCTGGCGTTCATCGTAACTAACCTGACCCACATCAGCGACCAGGCCGAAAAACAGCCCGTTCAGGACGGAAAACAGTGGGCCAGCCGGTTGCGCAACATTGTGACCCATACCCGCGAAGCCGTTAAACTCCTGCGCGAAACTATCTGGGCCATTCACCAGGAGAGCTTCACGGTCGAAGAGTTTTCGGACCGGCTCAATCAGTACATCAACCGCTATTTTCATGATCTGGATGGGCTGCATGTTGATGTGCTGGTAACGGGCTCACAATCCCAGCGGCTTAGCTCGACTCAGGTATTGAACCTGTTCCGCATCGTACAGGAAGCCCTTACCAACGTGGTCAAACACGCACACGCCACAGCCGCCCACGTGCAGCTGGAGGTTAATGCATCAGACCAGATAAACCTCCAGATACGCGACAATGGCCTGGGCTTTACGTGGGCAGACGGAGCCCCTTCGGCGCAGCATTACGGCCTTGAAAATATGCAGACCCGGGCGAAGGAATTAGGCGGCACGTTTCGGATTTTTGCCGACAACGGAACCACCGTGGAGGTAGCCGTATAAGGATACTTTACCTAAATGGTTACGGCTTTTTCCCGGGTTCGGGTAACACATCCGGGTAATGGTTGGTTGTTTATACAATCATTACCCCTATGAACAGAACAACTATTGACCAGCGAACACTGGGTATTACGTACAGCCCAGAGCATACAAACGTGCGGGTATGGGCGCCAATGGCCCAATCGGTAGTGCTGCATCTTTGTCAGCAGAGCATAAAAATTCCCCTTCAACATGATGGTACCTACTGGCACACAATTACCGATCAAGTACAGCCCGGCGATGTCTATAAATTTATCCTGAACGATACCCTCGAACGGCCCGACCCGGCTTCCCTGGCGCAACCGGAGGGGGTACACGGCCCCTCGCAGGTAGTCGACACCGCGGGTTTTGCCTGGTCGGATACCGACTGGCAAAACATACCGCTGGATGATTACCTGATGTATGAACTTCATACGGGTACTTTCTCGGCCGGGGGTACCTTCGCCGGTATCGAAGAACGATTGGATTACCTGGTCGAACTGGGTATCAATGCCATCGAAATAATGCCGATAGCCCAGTTTCCCGGCACGCGAAACTGGGGGTACGATGGCGTATGTCCATACGCGGTTCAGAACTCCTACGGCGGAGCGGCTGGGCTGCAAAAATTAGTGAATGCCTGCCATCAGCGCGGGCTGGCCGTAGTACTTGATGTGGTCTACAACCACGTAGGCCCGGAAGGGAATTACCTGAGTGACTTTGGCCCTTATTTTACCACGAAACATCAGACCCCCTGGGGCGATGCCCTGAATTTCGATGACGAGCATAGCGACAGCGTGCGCCGGTATTTTATTGAAAATGTGCTGATGTGGCTTCGCGACTTTCACATCGACGCGCTCCGGCTGGATGCTGTTCATGCCATTCGTGATACCAGTGAGGTGCATCTGCTGCGGGAAATGAAAGAGCGTGTCGATGAACTGATGGTACTGACGGGCAAACCGTATTACCTGATCGTGGAATCGGATTTGAACGAAACCCGCTTCATCAAACCCATTGCCGAAGAAGGATACGGTATGGATGCCCAGTGGAATGATGAGTTTCACCACGCGCTGCGTGTTACGGCTGGGGGCGAACGAAATGGGTATTACGCTGACTATAATGGCATTCAGCATCTGGCTAAAGCGTATAGAGATGCGTATGTGTACGATGGTACAACAATGCACCCGCAGGCCCGAATTGTGGGGAAATCGACGGTGGGTCATGCCGGGCGGCAGTTTGTGGTTTTTGCCCAAAATCATGACCAGATTGGCAACCGGATGCTGGGCGAACGACCAAGCCAGCTGGTAAGTCCCGAAATGAAGAAACTGATGGCGGGTGCCGTTATCAGCAGCCCTTATCTGCCCATGCTGTTTATGGGCGAGGAGTGGGGTGAGTTGAATCCATTCCTGTACTTTGTGAGTCACTCTGACTTACCCCTCATTGAAGCCGTTCGGCAGGGGCGTAGAAAGGAGTTTGCGGCTTTTCACGGGCCATTTGCGGCACCAGACCCGCAGGATGTAACAACATTTGAGCAGTCTAAACTGAACTGGTCACGCGTTACGCAGGAGCCGCACCAAACCATTTTTCGCTATTATCAGACCCTGTTGGCCCTGCGTAAGCAATCGTCGTTGCGTCATCCCAACCGCGAGTCGGTAGCGGTAGTGGTGGACGAAGAACGAATGACACTGACCCTTTTTCGTCAACACGCCGGTGAGCGGGCCGGTCAGCAGGAGGAAATAGTGACTTGTCTGATGAATTTTTCGAAAGAAGTTCAGCAACTTACCCTGCCTGCCGGTGAGCGGCCCTGGCATAAACTGCTCGATTCGGCAGACCCCCAGTGGAATGGCCCGGCGGCTGCTCCTGGTGTTGTGGCCAGTAACCACGACCACGTTAGCGTTCAGCCCGAATCCATTCTGATCTATACAAACAAATAAGATGTACAATCCCATTTCTACGTATCGTTTTCAGTTCAACAAGGACTTTACGCTTACCCATCTTGACGCCCTGCTGCCTTACCTGCAAAAACTGGGCATCACCACCGTTTACGCGTCGCCTGTTTTTGCGGCAACGCCCGGAAGTTCGCACGGGTATGACAACGTCGACCCTACCCGCATTAATCCGGAGATAGGCACGCAGGAACAACTGCGCGTTATTAGCGGGCGGCTTCGGGAGTCGGGCATGGGCTGGTTGCAGGATATTGTGCCCAACCACATGGCTTATCATCCTGACAATGTCTGGCTAATGGATATACTGGAGAAAGGAGCACTCTCACGCTTCAGCCAGTTTTTCGAGACGTCACTATCCAGTTCGTTCTTTCATGGCCGCATCATGGCACCGTTTCTGCCCGAGTCCCTGGATGATACGATGCAGGATGGTAAACTGACCATTGCCTACGAAGACTCCCGCTTTGTACTGAAGGTAAGCGGCAACGTGCTGCCGGTAAAACCAAACTCGTACCCGACGATATTACGGGCTACGGCCATTCCGCAAAATGATGCGATAAAACAATTGCTGACGGAACTTGACCAGCTTCAGTACACCGACGAGCCGAACGAATACGCTCTTGCCTGGGATGAGGTACGATTGCAGCTGGCATCGCTGGTTAAAACGCCACTAATTGAGGAATACGTAACGGATTGTGTACGGGTACTCAATGCCGACGTGACCCGGTTGCGGCCCATTGTTGATGAACAGCACTACCGGTTCTGTACCGAGCCGGAATCCCGCCAGGAAATGAATTACCGCCGTTTTTTTACCATCAACGGCCTGATTTGCCTGAATATGCGCGACGAAACGACGTTTCAGCACGTGCATGCCCTGACGAAAAATTTGGTCGATGACGGTGTGTTCCAGGGCCTACGTATCGACCACGTCGATGGCTTGTTTGACCCGGCGCAGTACCTGGAGCAATTGCGGAACCTGATAGGGGAGGAAACCTACATCGTTGTGGAGAAAATCCTGCATGATAATGAAGACCTGCCCGAATCATGGCCCATAGAAGGAACGTCGGGCTATGATTTCCTGGCAATGGTAAACAACCTGCTGACCAACGGCGACAGTGAGCAGGCATTCGTGGATTTCTACCACCAGTTAATTGGGTCAGACACGTCCCTGACCGACCGTATCCGGTATCGGAAAGCGTACTTTCTGGCGCAGTACATGGGCGGTGAACTGGACAATCTGTACCACTATTTTCTGGCCATGAATCTGGCAGATAAGCCGGATGTAGAGGCTCTGAGTGCGGGTGAATTGAAATTTGCCATTGGTGAACTGCTGGTCGAATGCCCCATTTATCGGTACTATGGTAATCAGTTTCCGTTGCCGGACGAGGAGGCTACCGTTATCCGGAAACTGCTCAATAATATTCGCCGGAGCAATCCAAGTATCGAAATGGCGGTAAACGTGCTGGAAACGGCCCTGCTAACCAAGCCCCCGGTGGCCGACGCGGACTATAACGGGCGGGCGCTGCACTTTTACCAGCGGCTGATGCAGTTTTCGGGGCCGCTGATGGCGAAAGGAGTGGAGGATACGCTCATGTACACCTACAACAGTTTCATTGGGCACAACGAAGTGGGCGATTCGCCGGAGCGGTTTGGCATGTCGGTTGGTGCGTTTCATCGGGCCATGCAATCCCGGCAACAGCACTGGCCCCTGGCGCAGAACACCACGGCTACCCACGATACCAAACGGGGCGAAGATGTGCGGGCGCGGCTCAACGTACTGACGGATTTGGCCGATGAGTGGCTAACGGAAGTGCAGCACTGGCAGCAACTGACCGGTGCCGTGAGGGGGGAACTGGACTGCAATGATGAATACCTGATTTACCAGAATCTACTGGGGGCGTACCCCATGCCGGGCCAGGATGAAGACGACTTTCCGAATCGGTTCCGTCTGTATCTGGAGAAAGCATTTCAGGAAGCCAAGCGGCATACAACCGGCTGGGCCATTGATGAAAGCTACCACGCAGACATCCGGGCCTTCACCGACTATATACTGGATAATAAAGGTCCCTTCTGGACGCGGTTTCAGGCATTCCAGCACGAAATAGCCGATTTTGGGGTGGTTAATTCACTCGCGCAGGTGCTTCTGAAACTTACCTGCCCCGGTGTACCCGATGTGTATCAGGGAAGTGAAAGCTGGGATTTGAGCCTGGTTGACCCCGATAACCGCCGGCCGGTCGACTATACAAAGCGACAGCAGTGGTTGGACGAAATGGCCGGAGATGCAGGAGCAGATTACCTGGACGAACTCTGGCAAAATCGTTTTGACGGACGCATAAAATTCTGGCTGACTCACCAACTCCTGCAGGCGCGGCAGCAAAACCCAACCCTGTTTGCCGAAGGGCAGTACATTCCCCTGACAGTAACAGGCGAGTATGCCAAACACATCATCGCTTTCGCCCGGCATCACGGGCAGGACTGGCAGGTGGTAGTGGCCCCGTTGTACACGGCACAACTTTGCCGAATGCAAAGTAAAGAAGTGCGCTCCCTCGATTGGAAGAATACCCAGATTACGCTACCCGATAACGCCCCGGCAACCTGGACAAACCAACTAACCGGCACAACGGGTACTGATAAGAATATGGCCATACAGACACTGCTGGAAAGACTTCCGGTAGCGTTGTTGCGCCTGGGGTAAAACAGACACTTTTACCCATGTACACAAAAGCCGACTCTTTTTGGGAGTCGGCTTTTGTGCTTCATAGTTTTCAGGTACTACCGGCTCAAATAGAGATTTCGTTCGCTGTACACCTTCTGAAAGTAATCGTCGGTCAGACGATATGTTGGTTGTAGAAGTCTCGGGGTGATACGATGGCTGTACCACCAACTTTTTTGAGTGGTAGCAAATGCTGTGCATCGCCTGTAATCAGAAAGCCGGCATCCGTAAACAGCGCTACGTGCAGCACATTGTTGTCGTCAGGGTCGCGCGAGTGTGTTGGCAGATCGTTCGTGGGATAAACGACAACGTGCTTCTCGCGAATAGTTTCAATGATTCGATTTCGTTGTTCAGGGGAATACCGAAATTTGTCTTTCAATTTTTCATCAAATTCAGTCAATATCCATTCGGATGTGAAGAGTTCGAAGTGAAGTGCGCAAAAGTCATAGACATCCGCTGCGAAACCCGGAAATACAAATGTTGAGATGAGTACGTTCGGATCGAAAACTATCGACGTAGAGGCAGGCAAACGCAGGGGCGTTCCCATAGTAGATTGAGCGTATTAATTTGACCTCACAGCCCCCCCTTTGCTTTGGTCAGTTTGTATGCATTGATAAAGCCTTATCCTGATACTACGAAATCTCCCGGTAGATATCTTCTTCAGATAAAAAACCAGCCGCTTCGGCCGTTCCTTTTAATTCCTGCCGAAGTTTATTCACCTTCTCAACGTGTAGATAGTTCTTCACGATTCGGCTAATTATCTGGTCGGAGGGTAGGTTGATCGTGCCGGATATCTCCTCCAAATCCCGATAGACGTTATCTTCCAATTCAACCGTTACAACCGTCATCGCTATATCTCCTTTCGTTTTGACATAAATATCTATTTTCTAAACGCAAATACCAACAAAACCGTTGCGCCATACTTCCATAGCATGGCGCAACGGTTTTCGAGACAAGGTTTCGGCGGATTATCGTCGCGTTACCGGCTCAGGTACAGATTCCGCTCGCTGTACACCTTCTGGAAATAATCGTCGGTCAGGTCGTCGATGAAGTAGATGCCCTCGCCGGTCGATTTCATTTCGGGCCCCAGTTCCTTGTTCACATTCGGGAATTTGTTGAACGAGAAGACTGGAATCTTGATTGCATACCCCTTTTTGACGGGCTTGAAATCAAAATCCTTCACCTTCTTATCGCCCAGCATCACCTTCGTAGCGTAGTTAACATATGGCTCCTGGTAGGCTTTACAGATGAACGGAACGGTACGGCTGGCCCGGGGATTGGCTTCGATGATGTACACCTTTTCATCCTTGATGGCGAACTGAATGTTGATCAGCCCGACGGTTCTTAGGGCGACGGCAATTTTTCTGGTATGTTCCTCAATTTGGCGGATCACATCATCGCTCAAATCGAAGGTGGGGAGTACGGCATATGAATCGCCGGAGTGGATACCCGCTGGTTCAATGTGCTCCATGATGCCGATGATGTACACATCCTCGCCGTCGCAGATGGCGTCGGCCTCGGCTTCAATGGCATTCTCCAGAAAGTGATCGAGCAGGATGTTATTGTCAGGGATGTCCTGCAAAATCTTCATCACGTGTTGCTCCAGCTCTTCCTCGTTGATCACGATCTTCATGCTTTGCCCACCCAGCACGTAGCTGGGGCGAACCAGCAGCGGGAAGCCCAGTTCCCGCGACAGTTCGATGGCCCCTTCGGATTCCCGAACGGTACCGAACTTGGGGTAGGGAATATTCAGGTCGCGCAGCAGGCCCGAAAAACGGCCCCGGTCTTCGGCAAGGTCGAGCGCATCCCAACTCGTACCAATGATTTTGATCCCGTAACGGGTTAATTTTTCCGCCATCTTCAGGGCCGTCTGACCGCCCAACTGCACAATAACCCCTTCGGGCTGTTCGTGCATGATAATGGCGTGAACGTGCTCCCAGAAAACCGGCTCGAAATACAGCTTGTCGGCAATGTCTGGATCGGTCGAAACCGTTTCCGGATTGCAGTTAATCATGATCGTTTCGTAGCCCGCTTCTTTAGCCGCCAGTACGCCGTGTACGCAGGAGTAGTCGAACTCAATGCCCTGCCCAATGCGGTTTGGCCCCGAACCAAGGACCACAACCTTTTTGCGGTTGCTCCGAATCGACTCATTACCGGGCAGGTCGGATACGGGTTCGGGCCGGTCCTGCGTAATGGGTAGCTGGTTATTGAAGGTTGAGTAGTAGTAGGGCGTCTGGGCCTCAAACTCAGCCGCGCAGGTATCCACACACTTAAACACCCGCCGGATATTGTGGTCCTGCCGGAAGTTGTAAATCTTGCTCTCTTTCACCTGGAGCAGATGCGCCAGCTGCCGGTCGGCGTAGCCTTTTTGTTTGGCAATGCGCAGGAGTTCGGGAGGGAGATCTTCCAGGTCGTACTGCTGGATTTCGCGCTCCAGTTCAATCAGTTCCTCAATCTGGTGCAAAAACCAGGGGTCAATTTTGGTGAGCTGCTGAATGGTACGGAACGACATCCCCGCCTTAAAGGCATCGTAAATATGAAACAACCGGTTCCAGCTTGGGTGTTGCAGGCTCTCGGTCAGGGCAACACGGTCGGTTAGTTCGCGGCCATCGGCACCCAGCCCATTGCGCCGGATTTCGAGACTCTGACAGGCTTTTTGCAGGGCTTCCTGGAAGTTCCGGCCAATGCCCATCGCTTCGCCCACCGATTTCATTTGCAAGCCCAGGGACCGGTCGGCACCCGGGAAACTTATCGAAGTTCCAGCGGGGTACTTTTACGATAACATAGTCGATAGCCGGTTCAAAAAAGGCCGAGGTCGTGCCCGTAATGGGGTTCATCAACTCATCGAGGTTATACCCAATCGCCATTTTAGCCGCAATCTTGGCAATTGGGTAACCCGTAGCTTTGGAGGCCAGGGCCGATGACCGGCTCACGCGCGGATTTACCTCAATAACAATAATATCGTCGGTTTGCGGGTTCACCGAAAACTGGATGTTGCACCCACCCGCAAACTGCCCGATCCCATCCATTACCGTAATGGATAAATCGCGCATTTTCTGGTACAGCGTGTCGGGCAGGGTCATGGCCGGAGCCACCGTAATACTATCGCCGGTATGGATACCCATCGGGTCAAAATTCTCGATGGAGCAGATAATGACAAAGTTGCCGTTGTTGTCGCGCAGCAGTTCCAGTTCGTATTCTTTCCAGCCCATTACGCTTTGCTCCACCAGTACTTCATGGACCGGTGACGCGTGCAGGCCGTGCGTAAGGGCTTTGTCAAACTCTTCGGGCGTATTCACGAAGCCCCCCCCGTACCGCCGAGCGTAAACGAGGGGCGGATGACGAGCGGGAAGCCAATCTCCTGCGCAATTTCTTTGCCTTCCAGAAACGACCGGGCTGTGCGGCCTTTGCAAACGCCCGCGCCCAGCTGAAGCATCAGCAGCCGGAATTTTTCGCGGTCTTCGGTCGTTTCGATGGCTTTGATATCCACCCCAATAATCTTTACGTCGTATTTCGCCCAGATACCCGCTTTCTCACAGTCGATGGCCAGGTTAAGGGCCGTTTGACCGCCCATCGTTGGCAGCACTGCGTCGATGGGGCGACCCATCTCCTGGTGTTTTTTCAGGATTTCGACGATGGATTTCTTCTCCAGCGGCAGCAGGTAAACATGATCGGCGTTGATCGGGTCGGTCATGATGGTGGCCGGATTGGAATTGATCAACGATACTTCAATACCTTCCTCCCGAATGGAGCGGGCGGCCTGGGAGCCAGCATAATCGAACTCACAGGCTTGCCCGATAACGATGGGGCCGGAGCCAATAATCAGAACGGAACGGATATTCGTGTTTTTTGGCATTTTTCAGCGGGACAATGAACCGCACGGGCGGTTCCGAATAACACTAGTAGTTTGAGCGCAGTAACGGATAGTCGACAGGCTTTCAGGTGGTCAAAAATCCTGCAAAATTAGGGTTTTGTCAGGGAACGGAAAAGGAGAAAGGCAGAATAAAACGGGATAGTCAGGATTATTGGCCCTACGGGAATGGTAAACGACGATTACGGCGTCGAATGAAGTTTTTTTTTCGCCTTGAATGACCGGCCCGTCGGATTGGTGCATTTCTTAAATCGAAACCCTTAATTTAACCGTTAGTGCATAAAGGGTTGTTGCAAAAGGCTCGATATACTCCTATTTTTGGTTATTCTATTCTTGTAGTTTCTACGCTTATGATTCGTTCTTATCCGTTGTTGTTCGTATGCGCCGTGGTTAGTTGTCTGGCTGTTACGTGCGTGCGCGATTATCCGTCCACAGACCCTTACAAGGCACCCCCTATTCCCAATCCGCCATCGGGTGGGTTGCCCAGTCAGTCTCAGCCGTCCGCCCAAAAACGACTGTATCTGGACAATGATAAGATTCGTGTTGGTATCGACCTCAACGCGGGTGGGGCCATAACGTACCTGTCGGAAGCGGGCACTTCCGTAAATATGGTCAATAACAACGACCTGGGGCGGCAGATCCAGACATCGCTCTACGCCGGACCTTACCCCTACGTTGTAAACGGAAAGCAGCCCGTTTACGAATGGCGGAACCTGGGCTGGAACCCCGTTCAAACGGGCGATTTCTACAATCATCCATCCGAAATTGTCAGTTACCAGCAGACGCAGAATACCATCTACGTCAAAACGATTCCGCTAATATGGCCCTTGTTCAACGAACCCGCCGACTGTGTTTTTGAACATTGGATGGAATTGAGGGGGAATACGGTTCACGTTCGTGCCCGCCTTACTGTGAACCGGGCCGACACGACGCAGTACGAATCCCGCACGCAGGAGGCCCCCTGTGTGTACCTGAATGGTCCCTACTACCGCTTCGTTACGTACAGTGGTGCCACTCCCTTTACCAATGGTGCCGTATCCGAATTTACCGACCGGGATGTCATTAACCGCTTTGGCAGCGAAAACTGGATCGCGCTGCTCAATGCCGATGGGCGGGGCGTGGGCATCTATAAACCCAACGAAGTTCGTTTTGCGTCGGGTGGTTTTGGTACGAACCCCCGGTCGGGCGGGGAATTTGATGTGTCATCCGGCTACATCAACAGCCAGCCCTTTCTGCTCATCGACCACAATGGGGTGCATGAGTTCGAGTACACGCTGGTGGTTGGGAGCCTGACCGATATTCGGCAGTTTGCTTATGCACAGCCCCGCCCACCCACTGGCCCAACCTACAAGTTTACCAATGACCGGCTGGGTTGGTACTACGGCAATACCCGCGATCAGGGATGGCCCGTACGGGGGGAACTGGCGATTCGGTGGCACGCGGTTGACTCAACAAGAACTGGTTTTCGAGTCGTTAGTCCGCTTTCCTTCTGGAAGGCGACCGATATATCGAAGATTTATGTGGAGGCTGCCTTCCAGACCAAAGGGACAGTTGCCCGGTTTGTGTGGCGGAAAGCGGATGAAGTCGATTTTTTTGAAATTCCCGGCCGATTCGTTGATTTTCCTATTGTGGGGGATGGTCAGTACCGTACGTACGAAATCGATACCAGCAAACTGGAAGGTTGGGATGGGACAATCACCCAAATTTCATTCACGAGTCCCTATCGCCAGTACGCGCTCGAAAAAGGTTCTGTGTTGCGATTACGCAGTGTAACAAGCAAAAAATAAGCAAGAGCCCCGATGAAGTCCTCCCTTACTGATGGACTCCGCATTCATCCAGAAGTACATCTACTTGTACTTCTGACCCTCTTTTTTCTATTCACGTCAGTATTAATGCCTCAGGAGGGCCACCGGTTAGATATGTCGGTTTGGACCGAATGGATTGCATACATGCGTCAGCATGGTATCCGGCACATGTATGATTTGTATATGAAACCGGCCGCCAACCAGACAGCGGGCTTTATTTACGGGCCGGTTTACATGTATCTACTCTACTTTTACGCCAAATGGCAGGGGTCGGTTGAGGAAGTCAGAGCGACAATTTATCAGTTAAAAAGCGTTATTCTACTTTTCGACATGGTGGGAATATGGTTCGCACTCCGCTTCCTGCCCAACAAATACAACCGGCCTTTTTACGCGCTGTTTTTACTGTTCAACATAGGGCTCCTGTACGATACCCTTGGCTGGGGGCAAAATGATAGTGCTATTGCCTGCCTGATGCTAATAGCTGTTTATTTCGGGTTGCAGGGGAAAATAGCCATCAGTGGTGTGTGCATTGTGGTTGCGTTTCTCATAAAACCTCAGCCGGTTGTGTTTTTGCCGGCTCTGGGTCTGCTCTGGTTGCCGTATATTATGGCGAGACCGCTGCTGAGAACGGCTGTTGATTTTCTGGTAATTTTCGCCACGGGGTTGCTGCTGCTGTTTCCGTTTTTGCAGGCCGGTACCGCCATCGATTACTGGACGATGCTTAGTCATACAACCAGTCTTCATTCCTCCGTATCAATCTACGCTGCTAACATCTGGGAATGGCTGTTAGTGAAAAATCCGTACATGGTATCGGACCAGATTATACAGCATGGTCTATCCTACCGGCAGTGGGGATTGATCATGTTCGCCATTGGGTATGCTATTCTGCTGTTTCCTCTTTTGCGGCAAACCTACGCTGTTCTGACCCGTAAACGAACCGGTTATGATACCTCTCTGGTGCTGCTAACGTTCGGGTTGATACCAATCGTTTTTTATTTTTTCAACACGCAGATTCACGAGCGGTATGCTCATCCCAGCATATTATTGCTGGGTGCATACGCTTTGCGTGGAAGAGACTTTGTTCCTTACATAGTGGCTTCGATTGCTAATTTTTGGGTAATTGAGAAAAGCCTGTTCCTGCTGAAGACTTACCGGCTGTACGAATGGATAACCCTGGATATGCTGGCCGCCCTGTTTCTGTTTGTGCTGCTATGGGGGATCGCAAGGCTGTACCGGGACGTATTACGCCGGGAAACGGCAATGTACGCCTGACAGAAGCAGTTACGTGAGGGTTATTTTGAACCTGTATTTGCACTGTCGTTGGTAAACAATTCCTTTTCTCTGGAGTTATAGGGTTAGTTTTTCAATCAAACGAACCTCAACCATTATGATTACGAATAAAGAAATTGTCGACGACTTGAACGATCTGGTAAAAATCAATAATGACCGGATGCAGGGCTACGAGAAAGCCATCGAAGACACCGAAGACTCCCAACTGGATGATTTGTTCCGGCATTACGTTATTCAGAGCCAGAATTTCCGTAGCCAGCTGGCAGAACACATTGTCCGAATCGATGGACTGGCCGTATCCGATGCTACTACTACGGATGTATCGAGCAAACTGCACCGCGCCTGGATTGATATCAAATCAGCGCTAACCGGCAAGGATCGCGATTCTGTTTTGAGCTCAGTTGAGTTTGGCGAAAGTGCCGCTGTTGAAGCGTACGAAGATGCTATCGAAAATGACAACATTCCGGCTTATATCAAAGAAGATCTGCAGAAGCAGCTATCAGAATTGAAAGCGAGTCACGCTAAAATTAAGTCGATGATGGACTAGGTTCTGTCGTTCCAGTACATAAATGACTTGGGGGCTGATACCATTTTACTGGTATCAGCCCCCAGGTTCATTTTGTGCCGAAATGGAATGATTACTTTGGTAATGGCATGTCCTGAAAATCCGCTTCGGTAAGGGTAATGGTCGCGGCCTGTACATTTTCTTCCAGGTGCTTTACCGACGATGTGCCGGCAATCGGCAGCATAACGGGGGAAGCGGCCAGCAGCCAGGCCAGCGCAATCTGATAATCGGTAGCATTATGCCGGGCGGCTACTTTTTTAATGGCTTCTTCGGCACTTACGTTACCGGCATTCAGCGGGAACCAGGGAATAAACGCTATGTTGTTCTGTTCGCAGTATTTCAGTACATCGTTCCATTTCTGCTCGCCGAAATTATACATATTCTGCACCGACACGACTTCGAAGTATTTCTTGGCTTCGTCAATCTGGTCGATACTCACTTCCGACAAACCGATGTGCCGGATTTTTCCCGCTTGCTGAGCTTCCTTCAAAAAGCCAAGGTACTCATCTGTAGGTACCTGCGTATCGAACCGGTGCAGTTGATAGAGGTCGATCTGGTTTAGTTTTAGCCGTTTCAGGCTGCCGTTGAGGGCTTCTTCCAGGTGTTTCCGACTCCCGTCGACCGGCCATTGGTTGGGGCCGGTGCGCAGCAGTGCCCCTTTTGTGCCAATAACCAGACCGGTAGGGTAGGGGTAGAGTGCTTCGGCGATGAGTTCTTCCGAAACATAGGGGCCATAACTGTCGGCCGTGTCGATAAAGTTGATGCCTAAATCCAGGCAGCGTTTCAGCACGCGAATGGCTTCATCGTGGTCTTTGGGTGGGCCCCAAATACCATCGCCGGTCAGGCGCATGGCTCCGTAACTCATCCGGTTAACGGTCATGTCGCCTAGGGTAATGGTGCCGGCAGCTTTAGCAGGTTGTTGTTCAGTAGCTTGCATACGTGTTTTTGATTGAATCCGTAGAAAGCGGAGACTTGTACTCCGCTTCTTCGTTCTATTAACAACCATAAACCCGCTTTTGTCTGCTACGGCGTGTTAAGTTTTGGCTTTACCGCTTCTCGATACCGTCCAGCACCCGCTGTTCGGTTATTGAACGGCCTCAATTCTGTCTTCGTACAGAACGACCAATTTGTGGGTTTCGCTTAACTGACAAATCTCTTCCCATACAGGTTGTACAATCTGATGAAAACGACGCATTCTGACGTTACCTATGGCCAACCGAACAATACAGGGTGGAGGCTGTACCGTCAGGATGCGATCCGAAAAGTCGCTGTCTTTAGTGATGATTGTCAGGTTGTGTTCCTTTGCGTAATCCCACAATTGACTGTCTTTATGGCGACTGTCTATGTCGTACTGATGAATGTACGCTTCATTATTCCAGAGCGAGAAATAATAGGGCAAATTGGCATCGACTAAATAGCGGGGCATCAGGCAACTTTTGACAGCGGTTTGAGCACATAGCGATTATCCATCAATCGAAGTGCGAATTGCAGACAGGCGTCAATGTCTTCCGGTTCCAGCATTGGGTATTGATGCAGGATTTCCTCCCGGCTATCACCAGCGAAATAGAATTCCAGAATTGTCTGAACCGTCACCCGCAAACCCCGAATGGTGGGTTTGCCGTTGCAAAGGTCCGGGTCGGTTGTAATTCGATCAGCAATGTACATCACGTAGGCTGGTGTTTCTCCAAATATACAAATTTTACCGCTTCTCGATTCCGTCCAGCACCCGCCGGATTACGTTGGCACGCTGCATGAACTCCAGAGAAGTAGCCACGTCCTGATTGTCGATTACCTGCTTAAATTGTTGCAGGAACTCGATATAAGCCGTAAGCGCGTTGGACACATTAGCCCGGTTCTGATCGAAAATGGGTGCCCACATCTGCGGAGAGCTTTTTGCCAGCCGTACCGTAGAGCTGAACCCCGTACTGGCCATGTCGAAAATGGTTTGCTGGTCTTTCTCTTTCTCCAGCACCGTCAGGCCCAGGGCAAACGCGCTGATATGACTCAGGTGCGATACATACGCCAGGTGCAGGTCATGCTCCTGCGGGGTCATGTAAAATAGTTTCATCCCAATATCTCGGAACAGGCTTTCGGCCAGGGTTACGGACTCTGGCAGGCTTTTTTCGCGGGCGCAGATGATGAGGTTTTTACCGGGGAGTAATTCCCGGAATGCCGCTCCGGGACCCGAGTTTTCGGTACCGGCCATGGGGTGGGCCGCCACAAACTGCGCCCGGTTGGGGTGGGCATCCGCTACGGCACAGATCGTTTCTTTGGTAGAGCCTAAATCCAACACGGTTGCACCCGGCTGCAGGTGGTCCAACACCGTAGGCAGCAGGCTGATAATGTTATTGACAGGTATAGCCATTACCACCAGTGTACTCTGTGCAACAGCTTCCAGAAGCGGCATCACCTCATCCACAATACCTTTGGCCAGGGCCAGTTGTCCATTCACGGGCGACGCATCGACACCAATGAACCGCATTTTTGGGTACTTTTCGCGGACGGAGAGGGCAAATGAGCCGCCGAGGAGGCCAACACCAATAATGGAAATAGTCATTTCGTTAGTCGTTTTACTGCTTCCTTAATTCGTTCTTCACTCATGCACAATGACACTCGCACGTACCGGCTTCCTTTGGGGCCGAAGATGAAGCCCGGTGCAATGAAGACGTGCTTTTGCAGGAGCAACTCATTCACAAAATGCTCCGCTGAGTCGACCGTATCGGGGAGTTTGGCCCAAATGAATAAGCCTTCCTGGTCCGTTGTATAGGTACAGCCCAGCGCATCAAGAAAGGCATGAACGGCATTCAGCCGACCCTGATAGACGGCATTGCGTTCGCGGTGCCAGTCGTCAGAGTTGGCCAGGGCTTCGGTCGCTGCGTCCAGCAGGGGTTTGAATTGCCCGGAATCAATGTTGCTCTTGATACTTAATACGGCATCCACGTAGGGTTTGGCGGCCGCCATCCAGCCCATGCGCCAGCCCGCCATGTTATGCGACTTGCTGAGTGAATTCAACTCAATGGCTACTTCCTTCGCCCCGTCGATAGAGAGCAAACTGATGGGGGGCTTCTTGTTCAGAATCAGGCTATAGGGATTGTCGTGGCAAAGTAACAGTTTATGGTCGTGCGCAAACCGAACGGCCCGCTCAAACAGGGCATGGGTAGCGGGCGCCCCGGTGGGCATGTGCGGGTAGTTCAGCCAGATGATTTTTGTCCGTTTCCCCGACCCATCATTCGTGACCATATCAGTCATCGCCTGCCAGTCGGGTTGCCAGCCCTGATGTTCCAGCAGGGGGTATTCCAGCACCCTGGCACCTACCATCTGGCTAACGGCCCGGTAAGCCGGATAGCCCAGTTCGGGAACCAGCACCCCATCGCCCTCATTCAAAAAAGTCAGCGAGAGGTGTGTAATGCCCTCTTTTGAGCCTATCAGCGGTAAAAGCTCCGTGTCGGGGTCCAGCGTAACGCCATAGGTATGACTATAAAACCGGGCAATGGCCTGCCGAAGGGTCGGGGTGCCTTTGTACGGCTGATACCCGTGTGACGTTGGTTGCTGGGCCGACCGGTTCAGGCTGGCGAGCGTACTGGCCGAGGGCATCATGTCCGGATTACCAATGCCCAGGTTGATGATGTCATGACCGGCCGCCTGTAGTTGGCGGACTTCGGCCAGTTTAACGGAAAAATAATATTCCTGCGTTTGGTTCGCGCGGTGGGCGAGGGGGATAATCATAGTGTACGGGATTAGATCAGGGATTTTTTGGCCCGTTGGGGCCATAACAGCCAACAGTCAATCCCGTATTCACGTTAGCGTTAGCAGATATTTCAGCAACGGAGCCAGATGAAGGGACTGCATCATCTCGCCCTTGTCGATAATGGCCATAACCCGTTCAGGAGAAACGATATGAATAGTGATTTCTTCCGTGATTTCCAGCTGCTGAGGTTTTAATTTCTGAACGCCCGTTGCCAGAAATGAATGGGTCAGATTGGCGTGGGTGCCGGGATTAGCCGAGAGGGTCATCAAAGGTTCCCAGTCGCCACCGCCAAAACCCGTTTCTTCCAGTAGTTCGCGCTGAGCCGATACCAGGGGGTCTTCGCCGGGGTCGATAACTCCCGCGCAAAGTTCGTAGTGAACACCGGCAATGCCGTGCCGGTACTGCCGAATCAGGACCAGCTGTTTATCGGTCGTAACGGCCACCACATTTACCCAATTAGGGTATTCGAGAACAAAGTAATCGGGAATAACGCCACCGCCTTCCATCCGGACAGCGTCTTTGCGAACGGTAAACCAGGGCAGTTGATGAATGTATTCAGAGGATTCAACCTGCCAGGGTTGGGGGTCATTGTCGGGATTCATGCCGCAAAGGTAACGAGACCAAATGGACTAATGTATCGGAAAAGTCTAAGTATTGTTCCTCTTCCAGCACGGCTAACCCTGGTTGTCGATCCGATGGGAGTGCCAGGTAGTTTCCCTGAAGCCGGGTATAACAGTCACGCAAAATACGGACTGAAATCGGGGCTTTTTTGCTGGTCTCATATTAACCGCCCCGTCCGATTCGTTGTAGAGTGGACTTTTGCCGCTTTACCTTTGGTTCGTATTACTTGTGACCTGATGAAAAACCTGATTTCTCCTGCTATTGCTGTCTCAATCCTTTTCCTGTGCTCCTGCCATCGGCCTGTTGCCTATTTTCAGCCAACGGCCCACCCTGCGGCAGCCAGAGTAGCGATTAAGCCGGCGCCTGTTTCTGAAGTCAGTACCACCCCCAACCCGTCTGTTCCGGAGAAGCCGCCGATGGCTGAACTCCCCGTTCCATCCAGTCAGGTCATTGCCCGGCAAAGCCACGAGCCGGTTCAGGAACCAGGTAGCCAACTCCACCGCCGAATGGCCCGGACCCAATCACTGCTGGAATCGTCAGCCCAAAAGAGCAGCCCGCAGCAGCCGCAACCTAAACCAAAGCCCCAGAAAAAACTCAAACTGGGTAATCAAATTCGGCAGGGGCTGGGTATGAAACTGCGACCAGAACTGAACTGGTGGCAGCGTATCAGCTGGAAACTCAAAGCAGCGATACTGATAATTCTAGTAGCCGTTCTGTTCGCCATTCTGAAAATTACGATACTGGTTATTATTTTCGGTATTCTGGGCGCGTTCCTGCTCATTACCGGACTTAAGCGGTCATTCAAAGTCAAGCGTCCCTGGTTCTAGGGAAGTTTCTGAACAGCTTCGTAAATCAGGTTCATGTACCGCTCCCGGTCAACGTCGTACACGACTTCGGCGTTAGCAGGCTGTTTCATGATGTCGAAAAAATCGACAACCGTTGTTCCTGTCGTCAATGTCCCCGTCGTTTCAACCGCCACGTAGCAGGGCTTTGATGTAAATATCGTTGGGTCAATGAGCCAGGCAATGGCGCAGGGGTCGTGCAGGGCTGCCCCGTCATTTAGTTCCGGCCGTTCGCGCCGGTAAAAAATAGAGAAGAAATCCATCAAATCGGCCACTACCTGCCCCGTCCGGTTCCCGATAGCCCGAAATCGGTCAATATCTGCCTGAAAAACCAACGCCTTGTGCGTGACGTCCAGACCACACATGGTGATGGGTACGCCGGAACTAAATACCACTGCGGCTGCTTCGGGGTCAACGTAGATATTGAACTCGGCCGTTGGGGTCATGTTGCCCCGGAAAGCACCACCACCCATCAGTGAAATTCGGTCAATCTTAGGCTTCAAGTGTGGGTACGCCAGCAAAAATGTGGCAATGTTGGTTAGCGGCCCCGTTGGCACAAGGGTGATTTTCTCCGGGCTCTCCGTCAGAATACGGGCCATCGCTTCTACCGCCGACTGGCGTTCGGGCTGTTGTGTTGGTTCGGGAAGCGAGGGCCCATCCATACCCATTTCGCCGTGTACATAGTCAGCAATAATCAGGTTCCGGAAGAGTGGCTTATCGGATCCTTTGTAAACCGGGATATCGGTTTCCAGCAGATGCAGAATTTTCAGCGCATTTTTCAGCGTTTTCTCCTGTGTTTGATTGCCAGCCGATGTTGTAATGGCTTTTATATCGAACAAACCACTGCCAATGGCCAGCATGAGCATTACGGCATCATCGTGGCCGGGGTCGCAATCGATAAGGATGGGGCGCTTTTTCATTGACTTCTACAGAAAGTGTACTAACTGATTCGGGTTGAGGAACTACAACTCAATCTAATGCTGAGTGACGTTGGCTATCGTTTAAGCGTTTTCTAGGCCTTTAGTCGAGAATCGGGCGTGCTTGCCCATGTACAGGGTCTGCTTACCGTGCCTTTACACCGCGATGAACGATTGTTAAACGGCTGCTGATTCAGGATCCATGAGTACCTCCTGCCAGAGAATGCAAATGCTGCCAATGACAGGGTGGCAAGTTCGCGAAAATAGCCCAGCGTTGCGCCCGGAGCAAATCATTTCCGGGATTGGCTGAACTCAGCACCTTGTGGGTCTTTATCAGTCTTGTAGGTTTGCCTGTTCGTATCCGGCGCTGAGCTTGATGGCTTATATCTCCAGGATAATCTTACCGCTGTGATCGCTGCTTTCCATCAGTGCCTGCGCGTTGGCGGCTTCGGCCAGGGGAAATGTTCGGTAAATAACCGGCTTGAACTGTCCAGTGGCCACAAGGGGCCAAACCTGTCTTTCAACGTCAGCCGTTAGGGTAGCTTTAAAATCAGGGTCGCGTGGCTTTAGCATACTGCCACTAATGGTGATGCGCTTCTGCATCAGCGTTGGAATGTGAATGCGACTGTCGGCACCCTGCATGGCGTTGATAAACATCAGGCGGCCATCCATTGCCAGCAGATTCAGGTTTTTCTTGGTGTACTCACCGCCAACCATATCCAGGATAAGGTTGATAGGGACGCCACTTAATTCCTGCTCAAAGTCGTTTGTTTTGTAGTTGACGCACCTTACGGCACCGAGTTGCTCACAAAAATCACACTTCTCATCACTTCCCGCTGTGGCATAGGCAGCAGCGCCGAATGCTTTTGCCAGTTGAATGGCCGTTGCGCCAATGCCACTGCTACCCCCGTGTATCAGAAAGTTTTCTCCGGCAGATAAATGCCCCCACTGAAAAACTGTCGACCAGACGGTCAGTATGGTTTCTGGTAGAGAAGCTGCTTCGACAAATGTCAGGGTTTCTGGTATGGGCAGGCAATGCCGCTCGTCTACGGTCGCGTATTCAGCGTAGCCGCCCCCGCTAATCAGGGCGCAGACGGGGTCACCAATTTTCCAGCGGCTGGCGTTTGGGCCGCATTGCTCTACCGTACCGGCCACTTCGAGACCGGGAATCTGGCCGGTGGGGTCGGTGCCGTAGCCGCCCGTGCGCTGATGAATATCACTCCTGTTCACACCCGCTGCCCGCACCTTAATGAGAACCTGCCCGGATTCCGGTTGTGGAATTGCCCGCTCCTGTAGGGCCAGTACAGATCCATCGCCGGGTTGCGTTATGATGATTGCTTTCATCCCTGAATAACCATAAATAACGGCTTTTGTCCGGAAAAGAAAACAGGCGGTTCGCCCAAACCGTCCATCGTTACGCGTAGTCTGGAGGGGCTGAGTGCTTGGGAAGGGAGTTACGCAAACTTTTCCAATTGCTTCACCAGCACCCCAAAATCTTTCGGATATGGGGCTATAAACGTGCGTACTTCGCCATCCAGCAGCGTGAATGTAAGCGAGTAGGCGTGGAGAGCAACACGCTGAATCAATGGTAGTTCCTGAGTTTCCTGCTTGAGGTTAAACTTGCGTTTCACGTCAGACAGGAAAACGGGTTTTCCTCCGTAGGTAGCATCGTTGACGATGGGTGCTTTAAGGCACATTAAATGCACCCGGATTTGGTGCATCCGGCCTGTAACGGGCATACACTCCACCAGGGTGGTGGTTTTATAGGCCTGTAACGTATTAAAAATGGTTTCGGCTACTTTCCCGTTTTCGCGGTCAATCCGAACGGCTGTACCGTCTTTAACGGGCGAAATTGGCAGGTACACGGAAATGCCGTCGAAATTATGCACGCCGTTCGTAATGGCGTGGTAGCGTTTCGTCACCTCACGGTGTTCAAACTGCATGGCCAGATGCCGGTAAGCATCCGGGTTTTTAGCAATGGCCAGAATTCCCGACGTTTCCTTATCCAGGCGGTGCCCAAGCTGCGCATCGGCGTAGTAAGCCTTCGCCAGCCTGACAATGCTTTGCCCGCTCCGGTCGGGCGTGCGCTCATCCAGCGAAGCCACGCGGGGCGGTTTATTGACGAGTATATAGTCCTCATTTTCAAAGACAATGAGGTCGGTGAAGGTAAGTTTCATAGCGTTCATTAGTCAATCAGTCAACTAGTCGGTGAGGTAATCAGTACCACCGATAACCTGTTGACTAACTTACCGACTGTATTTAACACAAAAAGCCTCCTCCTGACTGGAAAAGGCTCGATGAATAATTTTGCGAAAGACTATAACGACAGCGTACCGCGCTGATGAGCCTTTTGAAGTGTTGCTTCCAGACCGTTCTTGTTGATGGTCTTGATGGCCGATGTTGCCACCTTCAGCGTAATCCACTCACCCGTTGATTCAACAAAGAACCGCTTCTTCTGAAGATTGGGGAAAAATTTACGCTTGGTTTTATTATTAGCGTGAGAAACGTTGTTTCCCGTGCGTGTGCGCTTTCCTGTTATTTGACAAACTCTGGCCATTATCGTACTGATTTTCCGTATGAGGGCGCAAAATTGGCTAAATTATCCCAGACCTGCAAATCAATCTTCCTTTTTTTTGAATCCGTACGGACAATGCCGACAGCCATTCTGGCAGCAGTGCCCCCGTTTCAGGTGGTAGGCCGCTGTGAAAACCATGTACCCTTCCGGGGTGAAGTAATAATCGTTGGTGGTTACCTCAGGACCGTTTTTTTGGGGTGGCTGCGGGGGCATCTGGTTTGGGGGTGTGTCGAAGAAAGCGTATTTTTGAAGAAACACACTGTGCTGTCGGTTAGTTGCCTAAACACGAATCATAAGGCCGATAAGCCCAGCTAAACTGCTACTCGTATGCTACTCGAACCTGTAATACCTGTCTCGTCTGCCGATAAAGCTATGGATCTGGAATGGCACTATGGTGCCCATAACTACCATCCTATTCCGGCCGTGCTAACGCGGGGCGAAGGCATTTTCGTTTGGGACGTAGACGATAAACGCTACTTCGATTTCCTGTCGGCGTATAGTGCCGTGAGCCAGGGGCATTGCCATCCGCGCATCGTTAAGGCCATGATGGAGCAGGCCCAGCGGCTAACCCTTACCTCAAGGGCTTTTTATAACGATAAAACGGGGCTGTGCGAGAAATACCTGTGCGACTACTTTGGCTATGACAAAGCCCTGATGATGAATTCCGGGGCTGAAGGCGGAGAAACTGCGCTCAAACTAACCCGTAAATGGGCCTACCTCGTGAAAGGGATTGCCCAGAATCAGGCCAAGATGGTTTTTGCCACCGGAAATTTCTGGGGGCGTACACTAGCTGCCATCTCATCATCAACCGATACCAGCAGCACCAAGGATTTCGGTCCGCTGGTGCCGGGCTATATCGTTATTCCCTACAACGACCTCGAAGCGCTGGAGAGTACCTTTAAAAGTGACCCCAATATTGCTGGCTTCATGGTCGAACCAATCCAGGGCGAAGCGGGCGTGGTGGTTCCCGATGCCGGGTACCTGCGTGGCGTGCGCGACCTCTGTACAAAATACAACGTGCTGTTCATTGCCGATGAAGTGCAAACGGGTATCGGACGAACCGGCAGGCGCATCGCCTGCGACCATGAGGATGTGAAGCCCGATTTACTGGTGTTGGGTAAAGCCCTGTCGGGGGGTACGATGCCCGTATCGGCTGTGATGACGTCGGACGAAGTGATGTTGACCATTAAACCCGGTGAACACGGACAGTACTTACGGCGGGAACCCACTGGCCTGCGTTGTCACGATGGAAGCCCTTCAGGTAGTGGAGGATGAGCGTTTGGCCGAAAATGCGCAAAGCATGGGCGAAGTATTCCGTTCCCGGATGACTAGTCTGGGCGAGAAAACGGACCTTGTTCAGATGGTACGGGGAAAAGGTCTGCTCAACGCCATTGTCATCACTGAACGCCCGGACCTGGGTGATCAGACCGCCTGGGAAATTTGCCTGAAACTGAAAGACAATGGTTTGCTCACCAAGCCAACGCACGGCGACAAAATCCGGTTTGCGCCCCCGCTCACTATCAACGAAGACGCAAATGCACGAAGCCTGCGATATCATCGAGAAGACGATTCTGGAATTTTAAGTGACTGGATGAGTAGAGTGAAAAATAAAATGAAAAGAGTGAAAAACAAGAGGTTAAGCTACCCCTTGCTTTTCACTCTACGCTTTTTATGCTTTACCTTACAGGCTGCCCATTTCTGAACGTAGCCGCTATCTTATCGCCGTCGGAGAAGTAGTAGGTTCCTTTGCCGTTAGGGACGTTTTTCTGGAACCAGCCCATGAACTTGTCGCCATTTCGGTAATAATAAACCCCGTAATCGGAGCGGAGGTTATCCCGGAAGTTTCCCCGGTACTTTACCTTTCCATCGGTGTAATATTCAACGCCTTCCCCGTGCTTATCGCCTTCTTCAAACTCCCCGGTGTAGCGTTCGCCAGTTGGGTAAACAAAGACGCCCGTTCCATCCTGGCAATCGCCCGAAACGCAGCCCGTTTTTGAGCGGACTGGTGCTTTAGGTATCACAACCGGGCGGGCGGCAACAGCCGGGCGGCTAGCCGTAAAAACCGGTTTTGGGGCTACGGCCGTTGGCGTTTTGGCATAATTCCGGCTCTTGGGGTACATGGCTTCAGCTTCCAGCCAGCCTTTCCGAATCGCGTCGATGCGGGCGGGTTTGGCAGGGTGCGTAGACGTAGCATGCTCATCGCCAAGGGCCCGCACCGCCACAGCCGATTCATCCAGCGAAGCGCCCAACTGATGCAGGACGAAGCCTGAAAACTTATCGGCTTCGATTTCTTTGATGGGTTGCCCCCCGCGCCCGTCAATGGTATGACCCTGCAAATGGTGCCCAATTTCGTGCGCCATAATGCTGATGGCCGACCAGTCGGTGTCGGTCTGTTCCTCGATACCCTGCATAAACGCGGCATCATACACGATAAACCGTTGTCCTTTCAATACGGTGGCAAAGCAGTTATCGGTATTGGAACACTCGACTACTTTAAAATTACGAATCAGGCCGATAGGCTTTAAAATTCGATCCACAACCTTCTCCGCGTGGCCGTTGGAGGGTTTGGGTGCACACACAATTTGCGGGTTAATGGGCCCACCCGTGTAGTTGCAAATAAACGCCCCTGAAGCAAACGGGCGTATGGGTGTAGTATTCTGGGCAAACAGCGGGCTACTGACAGCCGCGCTCAGGAAAAGAATGGGAAGTGATAAAGCCAATCGCACAGGCATAACCATATAGGGTTAATCGTTCAACACGGCTACATAACGACGGTAAACAGGCAGCTATTTTAATCGACTCTAAAAACTAGTTAAAACTGCTGCACGGCCACTTTGCCTTTCGCACCAACGGCGTAGCAGGTGCCTTTGGCGCAGGCTATCGCATGAAAACCTTCGGTGTCCAGCTTCTGCCAGGTTTGTCCCTGGTCGGCAGACAGGCTCGTGCCCGACGGGCCAATCGTGATCAGGCGGTTGCCGGGGAGCAGGGCTACGGCTTCTTTCAAGCCGGGTGGGTCGGTTGGGGTCAGGAGTTGCCAGGTTTTACCACCATCCCGCGTAATGGCCGCGTTGGGACCGGGCTGTTGTTCCTGTTTGTAGTTTCCGCCAACGGCCACGCCAATCTTATTACTAAAAAACCGCAGACCGAATAGCCCCGTCGCTTCGGCGCCCGGCAGGGGCGTGTTGCTGACGGTCCAGCTCTTACCCCGGTCCGTGGAGTGGAACACCCGTCCGTGGATTCCCCCACCCGACGCAATCCACACATTTCGTTTGCCTTCCACGACAAGACTGGTACCGCTGGCAGCAAAAGCGGCTTCGTTGGGCTCCATAGCGGGCAAAGCGGCCGGAGGCACGCGTTGCCATGTTTTGCCCCCATCGTCCGTCGTCAGGATAAACCACTTTTTGTTGCCCGCTGCATCGGCCACGGGGTCGCTGAAAACGATGCCGTGCTGGGTATCCCAAAAATCGATTCCATCGAAGAAAACACCCGGCTGTTGCGTTTGGTAAAGCAAGTTCCAGTTTTGTCCGGCATCCGTTGTCTTATAAATCCGGGCCTGCCCATTTTCTGCCGGACCCGCACTCATCAGGTAAGCGGTCTGGGCATCAACGGCCTGCACATCGCGGAAGTCGCAGGTCTGGGCATTCGGCACCGTACCTGTTTGCCAGGTTTTGCCCCCGTCGCCCGTTCGTACAAACGTTCCCTTTGTACCGCCAATCCAGGCCACATCGGCACCGGCTACACTTATGGCCCGAAAACTGGCGTCCGTTCCAACCGCCTGGGGTTGCCATTGGGCAGCGCAGTAAAAAGGGACAAACAGGCAGGCGGCCAGATGATGCGCAAGTCGATTCATGAACGTGATTTCTACGAACGGTTTGAGTGATAGTGACGCTGGATACTAGCCGTCAATAGCTGGTATATATCGGCCAGTTGGGGCCGTTTGCTCAAATAAGTCAGATGGGTTTCAATGGTTTTCAAATCACCCCGGCGAGCCGGACCCGTTTGCACATCGGCGGGGCTTTCGGCATCCAGTCCTTTATGAAACGTTTCGGCTATCAGCGGCCGTAGCAAATCGAAATCCATTCCTTCGGCGGTTATCATATCATTGGCTAAAGCCAGCAGATGATTGGTGAAGTTACAGGCAAACACGGCCGCTACGTGTAACGCTTTTCGCTCCTCGGAGGTGATTACGTACACGGTGTGGCTGATATCCTGCGCCAGGCGTACCAGCTTATCCTCCGCCGTGGGGTCTGCCGATTCGATACAGAGTGGTATATCCTCGAAAGTCATAAATGGTTGCTCCCTTGTGAAGGTTTGAAGCGGGTAAAAAACCCCTGTCTGCACGGGCACATCACTATAAACGGCCATCCATTGTTCCAGTGCCCGCAGGGATTGCCCCCCGGCGGTATGCACCACCAGCGCGTTTTCGGGCAGTACCAGCCGGGAACAGACTTCTTCAAGGGCCTGGTCAGAAACGGCCAGAACAAATAAACGGGACGGGCTATCGGCAAAGTTCAGGTCCGAATGGGTCCGGGCATCGTACAGATTACTAACCAGTTGACGGGCATGCTGAAGCTGGCGGCTGTACACTTCATTGATGTGATGACCGGCACTCTCTAAGGCCGGGGCAAGGTGCCAGGACAGGTTACCGGCACCCACAAACGTTATTTCCATTCCCAAGTATACTCTATTTTGGTTGAAACCAGGCCGTATTGGCTAAAGGTAGCCAATTGACTAAGCCTGCCGGTATGATGGTTCACGCGGTTGGTTTAGTTCCAACTATTTCCCTCTATAAACCGTTATGCACTTGTTAAGACGATCAGGCCTTTACGTATACCGGCTTACTAGCCTTTACGTGTACCAGCTTACGAAAAAAAAGCTTCGTCGGCATTATTATGGAAATTCTTATTTTGCTGTTATACGCAACGGCCCTTTTGCTGTTGTTTTTATATAATTTCGGTCAATTAAGCCTGATAATTACCTATTTACGCTCCGCCAAGAAGCGTCAGAAATTAATACAGCCGACGGCTTCACTGTCAGCCGACAACCTGCCCCGCGTCACCATTCAGTTACCCGTTTACAATGAACTTTATGTGGTAGAGCGGCTGATTGATGCCGTTGCCCGAATACAGTATCCAAAGGATAAGCTCGATATTCAGCTTCTGGATGACTCAACGGATGAAACGGTAGCCATCATCGCCCGGAAAGTGGCAGAATACCAGCAGCAGGGGGTACCAATCGAACATATCCGCCGACCCGAACGGACGGGCTTCAAGGCCGGGGCACTGGGATACGGACTTACGCTGGCCAAAGGGGAATTCATCGCTATTTTCGACGCCGATTTCGTGCCCAACCCTGATTTCCTGCTGAAAACGATACCGCATTTTTCTGACCCGCGCGTCGGAATTGTACAGACCCGCTGGGAGCACCTGAACGAGGATTTTTCGCTGATTACGCAGTTGCAGGCGTTTGGCCTGAATGCCCACTTCACGGTGGAGCAGAGTGGCCGTTATGCGGGGGGTTACCTGGCCAATTTTAACGGAACGGGCGGGGTATGGCGCAAGGAAGCAATCCTGGATGCCGGGGGCTGGCAAAGCGATACCCTCACCGAAGATTTGGACCTGAGCTACCGGGCGCAGCTACGCAACTGGACATTCGTTTACCGGGAGGATATTGGCTCACCGGCCGAGTTGCCCGTGGCCATGAATGCGCTGAAAACGCAGCAGTATCGCTGGATGAAAGGAGCCGCCGAGTGTGCCCGCAAACTGTTCGTAAAGGTTATTAAAACGCCGGGTATATCCCTGCCCATAAAACTCCACGCCTTTTTTCACCTGTTCAGCAGTGCTACGTTCATTCTGGTGCTGGTGCTGGGTGTGCTGAGCGTTCCCCTGATTTATATACGAAGTCAGCACCCGGAGTGGGAAGGGGTGTTTGCGGTTATCAATCTGTTTCAGTTCAATCTGATTATCCTGATTGCGTTTTACGGCATTCCCATCTGGTTTCTGAAAGGCAGCAACAAAGCGAGATTAATCTGGTATTTCCCCATGTATTCCTCCCTGATGATGGGCTTATCGCTGCATAATACCATCGCCGTCGTGGAGGGATACATGGGCCGAAAAACGCCCTTCGTCCGAACGCCCAAGTTTAACGTAACAACGGCGAAGGATAAGTGGGCTACCAATAAATACATTAATCTCGGGGTAAGCTGGCTAACGGTAGCCGAAAGTGCCCTGACGCTCTATTTTATGGGGGGCCTTGCTTTAGCTTTCTATTTACAGGATTTCCGGCTTTTCTTCCTGCACATCATGCTCATGGTTGGCTTTGGTATGGTGGCTGTCTACTCCCTTCTTCAGGCTCTGAATCGTACCGCACCAGCCAGGGTCTGAATTGTTTGTGCCCTGCGTAGTTCGATTCCACGCATATATCGCTACGTTTACGCCGGTAAAGTATGGCCCGGAAATTGTAGGGCGCTTTGACAGGTCAATTGGCTTCCGCATACCAGCTGGCAAATGGATGGCGATTAGTGCGTAACTTTTCGTCGCGTTGTGCCAAAAATAAACGGTAGATGACCGGTTAAAAAAATCTACAACCCGGTTAGACGAATGGTCTAATGTTGGCCGTTTGATAGAAGTACATACCGTACACACCTATTCCTGAACCTGAAAAGTCCCAAATGGTGAACCCTTACTTTGTTCACAAGTCTCTTTTTTGCTACCACATCCTCTCTTTTGGCAGACTTCTGTTCGCTCAGAATGGCTGGCTGATACTGGGGTGCTGGTTACTTATAGGGCTGGGAGTGAGTTTTGGTCAGGTCCCGACCACCCCCACCCAGCGCGGAGCTACTAAACCGCAACCGGTTAATGGAGGGGTAGAATCGGAACTTGAAAAAGAATTGAACCCAGGCCGAGTCAATAAACGGCAACCGATCAACGCAGATTCGGCCCGCGCTGTTGCCCAACGTGCGGCCGCTGCCCGAACCGATTCCATTAAGAAAGCCGTGCAGGAACGCACCGACCGTGCGGCTGCAGCCCGCGCGGCTGCCCAACGCGCGGCCGTTGCCCGAACCGATTCCATCAAGAAAGCCGTGCAGGAACGCGCCGACCGCGCAGCCTCAGCCCGCGCGGCTGCCCAGCGTGCAGCCGCTGCCCGAACCGATTCCATCAAGCGAGTAGTACAGGAGCGCACCGACCGAATCCGGATCAATGCGGATTCAACCCGGGTTGCTACCCAACGCGCGGCCGCTGCCCGGACCGATTCGGTTAAAAAAGCCGTGCAGGAGCGCACCGACCGAAGTCGGGTCGTTGCGGACTCCGCCCGGGTTGCTACCCAACGTGCGGCTACTGCCCGAACCGATTCCATCAAGAAAGCGGTGCAGGAGCGTACCGACCGTGCGGACTCAGCCCGGGCGGCTGCCCAACGTGCTGCCGCTGCCCAAACTGATTCCATCAAGAAGGTAGTGCAGGAACCAGCGCCAACCCGACGGGGGGCCGCCGGTCGCCGACAGCAGGCTGCTACCGACACCGCCCGCTCCATTGCCCGACGACAGGCTGCCGCCCGAACCGATTCGGTTAAGAAAGCGGTTCAGGAACGGACTGACAGCCTTCGGGCCATTCGTAGTGCGGGTCGGCATCCAACCATAAACTGGCCCGACCGACGGGCTACCCGGTTCTCGGACCGACCGTCTAAATCACCTTTTATTTTACGAGACCCCAAAGGCGTTTCAACCGACTTTCGCCTTGGGCCAAACGGCTTGCTCGACGTGTCGGAACGCGTCCGAACGGGTGTGTCCCTGTCCGGTGCCCCCACGCCCAATAGTGTGCCGGGACGAACGGACCTGACCTCCCCACCCGCATCCGGTACTGGAGTGCCCGGTCTGGCCTTGCCTCCGTCGCAGTTTGGGTTGCCGTACCGACCGGCCGAAACGATTCCGTTTTCAACCTATAATGACCTGCAGAATCAGCGGGTAGAGCAGAACCTGTGGCGCGAGTATAGTGCCCGAAGCGATGGTCAAAGTGCCCTGAGTGGTCGGGGACTGATTCCAAAACTCGAACTGCCCCCCATCATCGACCGGCTGTTTGGTGGTAGTGAAGTCGACTTTAAGCCCAACGGGTTTGTTACGCTCGATTTCGGATACCTCTATCAGTTCAACGATAATCCCGCTTATCCGGTACGGCAGCGTCGTACGGGTAATTTCCTGTTCAATGAGCAAATCAATATTAATTTTAACGGGAAAATCGGCGAGAAGCTGGGCGTACTGGCCAACTTCGATACCAAAGCCAGTTTCAACTTTGAAAATGCCATCAAACTAAACTACCGTCCGGGTGGTGGGTTACCCGCTTTTGGTTCGGGTCAGATGCCAGGTCTTCCAACGGCGCCTGCCTTACCGGGCGTACCGAATGCCCCCGGTGGCCTGCCGGGGTTTACTCCTCAGAATGAAAGTATTTTGCAGGGGCTTGAAGTGGGTAACATCAGTTGGGCCGTCAACAGTCAGCTTATTCCGGGCGTACAAAACCTGTTCGGTATAAAAACCCAACTCCGCTTCGGTAAATTGAACGCCACCATCGTGGCCTCGCAGCAACGGTCGCGCAAAAGCGAGATTACGTTGCGGGGCGGTAGTTCCAACAGACCGTTCGAAATCCGGGCCGATAACTACGACGAGAATCAACATTTTTTCCTGTCGCAGTTTTTCCGGTCCATCTACGAGTCGTCCCTAAAAACATTACCACAGGTAACCTCGGGAGTCAACGTTACCCGTATCGAAGTGTACGTTACCAACCGCACCAACACCACCGAATCGCTGCGGAACGTAGTTGGTTTTCAGGATTTGGGTGAAGGCAACCCCTACAGCCAGACGAATCCTAACCTGCCCCCCTTTTCGCGCAATAACCGGACCCCTACGGCCAATGGGGCCAACGGTCTGTATAGCAAGCTGACCTCGGATGCCAACAACCCGCTCCGGCAGGTAGACCGCACCAACGATGTGCTGACGAGTACGTATGGACTGACCAAAGGAACGGATTATGACCTGCTGCGGGCCGCCAAACGCCTAACCGATCGGGAGTATCGGCTACAACCGGACCTGGGTTATATATCATTGGTCACGCCCCTGCGGAACGACGAAATTCTGGCCGTTTCCTACGAGTATACCTACCAGGGGCAACGCTACAAAGTGGGGGAGCTGACCGAAGATTATCAGGTGCGCCGAGATGGAGAAGTGCTGGTAATGAAGCTGCTGAAGTCGGCTACCCTGCGGAACAATCTTCAGTTGCCGATGTGGAATCTGATGATGAAAAACATATACGGTCTTAATACCGCGCAGATTACCCGGCAGGGTTTCCAGCTGCGGGTAATTTATAAAGATGACCTGACGGGGATTGACAATCCCAATCTGCAGGAAGGCCGGCGAACGCAAAATCGCCCGCTGGTGCAGTTGTTTGGTATGGACCGGCTCAATCAGCAGCTGGACGCTCAGCCCGATGGTAATTTCGACTACGTAGAGAATTACACCATAGACAGCCGATACGGGAAAATTATCTTCCCGGTGCTGGAGCCCTTTGGGGCGTATCTGGAAAGACAATTCGATACCGATGAGGCCAGTTTGAAGTCGAAATACGTCTTTAATGAATTGTACCGCACCACCAAAGCGGATGCCCAGCAGATAGCCGACAAAAACAAGTTCTTTCTGAAAGGGTCATTCCAGTCGGGCAACGGGGCCGAAGTACAACTGCCTTACGGGGTTAATGAACAGTCGGTTACGGTTACGGCGGGTGGGGTACCCCTCAGTGCCGGCGTAGATTACGTACTCGAAGCCCAGATTGGCCGGTTGCGGATTATTAATGAGAGTGTAACGAATTCGGGACGGGAGATTAAGATTAGCTATGAGCAGCCCGACCTGTTCCAGAATCAGATACGTTCCCTCATTGGCACCCGGCTGGACTACGCTGTCAATCGGGATGTGAGTATCGGGCTGACGGCCATGCACATGAAAGAAACCCCCGCCGGTTTTCTGACGCGGGTGGCTCTGGGTAATGAGCCGGTCAACAACACGATACTGGGCGTGAATGCCAATATCCGTAAGGACTCCCCCGGCCTTACCCGGTTGCTGGATGCGCTGCCGGGGGTACAGACCAAAGAATTATCGACCATTCAGTTCACCGGCGAAGTAGCGCAGCTCTTCCCCGGCACCAACCCCAAAGCCCGCAACGAGAGTTACCTGGATGATTTTGAGGCTGCCCGTACTATTTATGACCTTACGCGCCAACCCACACGCTGGCGGCTGGGCGCTACGCCACAGCAGTTTCCGCAGGGTACCTTTGCCGACCCCTTGCCCTATGCTTACAACCGCGCCCGAATTTCGGTCTACACGGTAGACCCCAGTATTTTTGGCTCGACCGGGGTACTCGGCGTAGCATCCAATATCGACGTAGACGATGCGAATGCCCACGTGTACGAACGGCCGTTTTTACCGCAGGAACTGTTTCCCGGTCGGTCGGCAAGGCCAGTGCAGTTGCCCGAGAATATTCTGGACGTAGCGTATTTTCCGGCTGAGCGGGGTATGTACAACTACAACCCGAACCTGAGTGCGACGGGGCGGTTGCCTAATCCAAGAAATAATTTCGGTTCCGTAACCCGGGCCATTGCCTCCGATATTGATTTTGATAATGCCAACGTAGAGAACATTACGTTCTGGCTTATGGACCCCTTTGTGCCCGGCCCTTCCGGCGTTATTCGGAGCGGACCCAATGAACAGTTCGACAATACGGGCCGTGTTCAGGGGGGTAAACTGGTGTTCAACCTGGGCGATATTTCGGAAGATGTTATCAAGGATAGCCGGTATGAGTTTGAAAATGGCTTCCCGATTGATTCGGCCATCAGCGTACGGAACCCCGGTACAGATTCGACCTCCTGGGGCCGGGCACCTACGCGCCAGTTCGTTACCAATGCCTTCCAGGCGGGCGCGCGTGAACAGCAGGACATTGGTCTGGACGGCCTGAAGAACGACGCCGAACGACGGCGCTTCAATACGTATCTGAATAGCATACAGTCGCGGGTGACCAGCAACCCCGGCGTACTGGCTGATATACAGCGGGACCCCTCTGGTGATGATTTTCAGTTTTACCTGGGTGAGCAGGCCGATTCGGCACAGTACATCATAGGCCGGTATAAGCGGTACATGGGCATGGAAAATAACTCGCCCGAGAATAACAGTTCCAACCAGTTCCTGACCCCCGCATCAACGACCCTGCCCGACATCGAAGACCTGAATATCGACAATACCATCAATGATAACGAGGCTTATTACGAGTATGAAGTAGACCTGCAGCCGGGTAAGATAGAAGTCGGTCAGAACAAGTACATTATTGATAAAGTATCCGTCCCAACCGCCGGGGCACCGGGTGGGGTTGTTACGTGGTATCAGTTCCGGATTCCGGTGCGCGAACCCTTGCGGAAAGTAGGCAGCATTAACGGCTTCAAATCCATCCGTTTCATGCGGATGTACCTAACCAATTTCGCCGATCCGGTTGTACTCCGGTTTGCCCAGTTGCAGATGGAGGCCAACCAGTACCGCAAATACACCGGCGACCTGACCCAGCGTGGTTTGCAGGAGGTGCCTGAACCCTACGACGCTAATTTTACGGTCTCGACCGTCAATGTGGAAGAGAATAGCAGTACGCAGGTTACGGCGCAGGGGGGCGATAAATACGTGTATTCGGTGCCACCGGGCTACGTTCGGGACCGCGATTATACCCAGCCTAACATCGTGGAGCTGAATGAGCAGTCGATGCGCCTGAGCGTAACGAACCTGCGCGATGGCGATTCGCGCGGGGCATTCCGGAATACCAACTTCAACCTGCTGTTTCGGGAGCGGTTCAAGATGTTTGTGCACATGCATAACCCCGATAACGAAAGCGGTCAGGTATCGGCTTTTGTCCGGGTAGGCACGGATTACACGGACAACTACTACGAAGTCGAAATTCCCCGGCTGATTGCTACACCCACGGGTAACCAAACGCCAGAGGTGGTCTGGCCTTCTGCCAATGAGCTGGATGTTGCGCTTCAGGAACTGATTGATTTGAAAGCCAACCGGAACCGACAGTTTGGTCGTAGAACGTCATTGCCCTTCACGTTGCCGTCTGCCGATGGGCGCTACCTGCTTACGGTAGTGGGTAATCCCGACCTGAGTTCGGTGCAGTCGGTGATGATTGGGGTGCGTAATCCTAAAATACTGGGGGATGGTGAGCGGCCCAAAACCTTCACCATCTGGGTCGACGAGTTCAGGGCCAATGGCTACGACCAGCACGCGGGTGTGGCGGCCATTGCGGCCGTCAGTATGAAGCTGGCCGACCTGGGTACGCTCACCGCTTCGGGGCGAATAACGACCTTTGGGTTCGGGGGTGTTCAGACGCGCATTGGCGAACGGGCCCTGGAAACAACGTCTGAGTTCGGGCTATCATCGGCGCTGGCCATCGATAAGTTTTTGCCCGCTGGCTGGGGGCTCAAGATTCCGCTGTACGTCAACTACGACCACCGCAATGTAGACCCCCACTTTGACCCGCTCGACCCCGATACCCCGCTGGAAACGTCTATCAATACCAAGCCGGAACTGGAACGGGACAGCTACCGGCAACTGGTGCAGGATAACACCACCCGCCGGGGCTATAACTTTTCGAACGTCAGGAAAGTGAAAACGAATCCCAACGCCAAACTGCACTTCTGGGATTTTGAGAATCTCGCGTTTACCTACGCGTTCAACGACATAAAACGAACGAATATTCTGACCCAGGAATACCTGCAGCGGCAGCATAAGGGAGGTATCTCATACACCTACAGTGCGCAGCCAAAGGCGTTTGAACCCTTTCGGGATGTGGCTTCGTTTGAGGCTCCCTACCTGCGCTGGCTCAAGGATTTCAATTTGACGCTGCTCCCTTCATTGGTATCCATCCGAACGGATATGGACCGCAGTTTTATCAAAACGCAGCTTCGGTCGTCGGACCTGACCACGGACGGGATTTTACCGCAGTTTGAGAAGTACTTCCTCTTCAACCGCTATTATGACCTAACCTGGAACCTGACCCGTAACCTGGTGCTGACCTATCATTCGCAGGCCAACGCGCTTATCGATGAGCCAGCGGGCGATATTGATACGCAGGCGAAGCAGGACTCGATTCTGAACAGTATCAAGCACCTGGGCCGGATGAAAAATTTCGTGCAGGATATCCGGGCTACGTATCGACTGCCGCTGGATAAGATACCGCTGCTCGACTGGATTGCGGCTGATGCGGTTTACGGCATTGGCTACCAGTTTCAGGCCAACTCGTTTGGTGTTGTCGATTCGCTGGGGGTACCGTTCGGCAATATTATCCGTAACAACCGCGAGCAGGGCATAACGGGTCGGGTCGATCTGATTCGGCTGTACAACAAAATCCGCTACCTGCGATTTGCCAACACGCCCGCGGCCATTCGGAAAAACTTTGCCCGTAACCCCGGCGACATTGAGGATATTGAACGGGGTGAAAGTAAGGTCCTGAAAAATTTTACCCGCGCGTTGCTAACGGTGCGGGGCATTAATTTCTCGTACACCCGGCAGGAAGCTACGATTTTACCCGGCTTTTTGCCAACGCCCCGCTTCTTTGGTCTAAGCCCGGAAAACGCGCCGGGCATTGGATTTGTACTGGGTAGTCAGGCGCACGATATCGTGTACAAAGCGGCTTCAAATGGGTGGCTATCACCCAGTACAGTACAGAACACGGCTTTTCAGCAGAACATTACCAAGAAATTCACGGCCAGCACCACACTGGAGCCGTTCAAGGATTTCAGGATGCAGATTAACTGGCGACTCGACCGGACCGACGCGTATCAGGAGTATTATCGTCCGGGTTCGCAGGGGGGGGCGTTTGAAACCCAGACGCCTGTTCGGAGTGGTCAGTTCAGCATGTCGTTCTGGTCGTTCCGAACCGCTTTCAAAGGACTCCGTGGCGATAATACATCGGTGCTGTTCGATAGCCTGGAGAGTTACCGCCGTTATTTTAGCCAGAAACTGAATTCGATGGCGAGAGGGGATAACAAAGTGGGGACGTACGATCTGAACTCCCAGGATGTGCTGGTTCCCGCCTTTTTTGCGGCTTACAGCGGTCAGCAGAAAGAGAAAGCGAAATTCTCCCCGTTCTACAATTTTCCACTGCCCAACTGGCAGATTACCTACAACGGGCTGTCGGGGTTAGGCTTCATTCGGAAACAGTTCAGTGCATTCACTATCAACCATAGCTACTCGTCTACCTACAGCGTGGGGAACTTCATCTCGAACCTGGATTATGGAGCGGCCTACGTGAACCTGGCCGTTCAGGAATTTGGGCCGGGGGAAATCCTGAATCAACTCAATCAGTTTGTGCCCATTGTAGCCCTGAGTACCATTACCATGTCGGAAAAGTTTGCTCCAATGCTGGGCATTCAGTTTCAGACCAAGAGCCGCATGACGGGGCAACTATCCTACAACCAGAGCCGCGATGTAGCCCTGAGCCTATCCAACGCCCAGGTAGCCGAACTACGGAACAAAGATTTGACGGCCTCGCTGGGTTTCACGAAGCAGAATTTCCGAATACCGTTCCGCATCAACGGTGCCTACAAGAAACTTAAGAATGACCTGACTTTCTCCTGCGCCCTGACCTTCCGCGACACGCGCACCATTCAGCGAAAACTGGATGCTGAGCAGATTGTGACGGCGGGTAACGTAAACTTCCAGTTGCGGCCGCAGGTCAGCTACATTGTGAGCCGCCGGTTAAATTTCAACCTCTATTTCGACCGTACCTTCAACGATCCACTGGTATCCAACTCCTTCAAGCGGGCCACCACGTCGGGCGGGGTTCAGGTGAAGTTCAACTTAGCGGAGTAGGGGCAAGGGATGCCTCATGACCCGGTTGACTCGTTCCGGAAATAACCAGCTCCCTAACGTTGTCATGCTCTTACGAATTGGTAGGAACGATGAAGTAAACCAGCCAGGTTTTTGAGAAACTACCCAAATCCGACACAGTTGGATAGGTAAAACCGCGCACAAAGGAATCGACGCCGGAAGTCAGTGATTCGTTTTAACCCCATTCCAATAAAGGTGGCCAGATTTATACCTACACTATGGCCAAAGGAAAGCCATCGGTGCTGAATACGGGCGACGTCAAAAACACACCTATGGGGTAAACGAATGGGCTAATGGTCCTGGTTTGGCCTATTGAATCGGCACGTATAGCCAAACAAACAAAGCCTTGTTGACCAGCATGGGTTACCCATTGTTACTTCCCGGGAAGCAGCTCAGGAATAAGGATTACGGACAGCCTATCATTCTGCGCAAATAGTCAGCAGTTGATGGAGTAGAATTTAATGGTGTAATTCTTAGGTAAAATAGCATTCGAAAAAGATTTCTGCGGCTTCAGCTTTATACCTGAACGTTGTTGAAATTCACCATTCACTGAGCAGAACGGTACCTATTCAGCGAATGGTGAATCTCAGTGGAAACGATTGAAGGCCAGTGCGATTGCTGCGATGTGAACTTCGTTTTGCCAATTATTGAATCTGCTATTCCTAACGTAAACCAAAAATAATATGCTGAAATTTCTTCTGCCCCGTCGCCGTGACCAGACGGCTACCGCACATTGGCAAAGAGCGTCTGCGCTGCTGGTTCTTTTAACGCTGTCAGCGTTTTCTGTCTTTGCTCAGGATATTACTGTTTCAGGTAAGGTAACAGACGCAGCGGGTAGCGGGCTGCCCGGCGTCACTATTCAGGCCAAAGGAACCAACACCGGCACTACTTCCGACGCAAACGGTAGTTATCGTTTAGCCAATGTGCCCGCCAACGGCACGCTTGTATTTAGTTTTGTGGGGTTGAAGGCTCAGGAAGTAGCCATCAAGGGCCGAACGACAATTAACCCCACGCTGGTGGAAGACGAGGCCAATGCGTTGAATGAAGTAATTGTGATCGGCTACGGTACCGTTAAGCGAAAGGACGCGACGGGTGCGGTGGCGGCCATCGGGTCCAAAGACTTCAATAAGGGCGTTATTACCTCCACCGAGCAACTGCTGCAGGGGCGCGTGGCAGGCGTGGCCGTCACCCAAAGCAATGGCGAACCCGGTAGCGGTATCAACGTCCGTATCCGGGGTACGTCCTCGGTGCGTGGCGGCAACGGGCCGCTATTTGTGGTAGACGGCGTACCCCTGGCGGGCAATGACGTTTCGGGAGGGGGTGACAACGGTGGATTGGGCAGTTCCTCGGCCCGTAATCCGCTCAATTTTCTGAATCCCGACGACATCGCCAGCATGGATATCTTGAAAGATGCCTCGGCTACGGCTATTTACGGTGCCCGGGGGGCCAACGGCGTCGTGCTGATTACGACCAAGAAGGGCAAAGGCAAAGGGTCCGTCGATTACTCGTACTCGCTGGGCATCAGTAAACTATCGAAACGATACGATTTGCTGAGTCCCGAAGCGTTCGTGGCAGCGGGCGGTGTTGATAACGGGGCCAAAACGGATTGGCAGGAACAGGTATTTCGCTCGGCCAAAACCAACCAGCATAACCTGGCGTTCAGTGGCGGAGAAAATGGCAGCAACTACCGCTTCTCGATGGGCTACTTCGATCAGGAAGGAATCATTAAAAATTCGGGCATCAAACGGTTCTCCGGCTCCTTCAGCGGGGGCAAAAAGTTTATCAACAATAAACTGACCGTTGGGGCCAGCGTGAACTTCGCCAAAACAACCGATAACTCGGTTCCCGTAACCGACAATGCCGGATTTACGGGTGACTTGCTGGGTGGTGTACTAAAGTCGAATCCGACCAATGTGGTTTATAATACGGATGGAACTCCTTTCCAGCTTTCCTCACTGGAACCCAGCCCGATTGCCATTTTGCAGTACTCGAAAGATTTTACCAACACGCTGCGTGTACTGGGTAACGTCAACGCCGAATACGAAATCATCGACGGACTGAAATTCAAGACGGTAATAGGTATCGACCAGTCGATGTCGGCCCGTAAGTCGGCTTTTTCGCCGTTGCTGGTCGTCAATAACATCGACAAGAATGGCCAGTTATACCTGAAGGATATTGAGGTAGAAAACCGCCTGATGGAGAACTACTTCACCTATAACAAGCAATTCGGTAAAATCACCTTCGACGGCTTACTGGGTTATTCCTACCAGAGCTTCGACTACTACTCCAAAAATGCTCAGGCTACCAACTTCCGCGTCAACGATCTGGACTTGATCATCAACAACATTTCGGCGGCCGATAATTCGGCGGGGAGGGGCAGCATTCTGCAAAGTTCCAACGCTACCTTCGATGAGTTGCAATCTTACTACGGACGGGTGAACGTGGGCATCAATGACCGCTACCTGCTCACGGCCACCCTGCGGGCCGATGGCTCGACCCGGTTTGGCTCGGGCAAAAAGTACGGCTACTTCCCTTCGTTTGCGGCTAAGTGGCGGCTTATTGAAGAGAAATTTGTTCCCAAAAAGGTGTTCTCCGACCTGGGTTTGCGGGTGGGGTATGGCATTACGGGTAACCAGGAAATTCCGCACAACCTCTACACCGAGCGGCAACGGTACGGCGGTGCCAGCATCGACAATAACGGTACGAACATAACCAACGGTGGTTTGGGAACGGTAACTTTCCCCAATCCTAACCTAAAGTGGGAGTCTACCTCTCAGTTGAACGTGGGCCTCGATTACGCGTTTCTCAACAACCGCGTGTCGGGTTCGCTGGAGTATTATTACAAGAATACAAACGACCTGCTGATTCAGGTCACATCTGCTCAGCCCGCCATCTCGCCCTTCGTATGGTCCAACCTCAATGCCAACATCATCAACAAGGGTTTTGAAATTACCGTGAATGGTATTATAGTGGACAAGACAGATTTCGGTTTTGATGTTAGTGCCAATGCCGCTTTTAACGATAACATTGTAAAAAACTTACTGGGCATTTATAACACGGGTGCCATCAGTGGCCAGGGGTTGTCGGGCGCCTTTGCCCAGCGCATCGCCACCGGACAGCCGTTATACGCCTTCTTCCTGCGGGAGTTCAACGGCTACGACGAATCGGGGAACTCACTCTACCCCGGTGGCGACTTCCAGCGGTTCCTGGACGGTAAAAGTCCGATTCCTACCGTAACGGGCGGCCTGACACTGAACTTCCGCTACAAACGCTTCGATTTGAGCACGTTCTTCAACGGGGTGTTTGGCAACTACGTGTACAACAATACGGCCAATGCGTACTTTACCAAAGGGTCACTATCCAACGGCCGGAACGTAACAACCAACGTGGTGGGCAGTAAGGAAGGGCCGCTGAACGCGCCCGACGTGTCTACCCGTTTCCTCGAGAAAGGGGACTTCGTTCGCCTGCAGAACCTGAACCTGAGTTACCGCCTGAATACGGGAGAAAGTGCCTTCCGCAGCGTTCGGCTCTTCGTTACGGGTCAGAACCTGCTGCTGTTTACCAAATACACCGGCCAGGACCCCGAAGTAAACACGAATAAGGCCATTGATGGTGTACCGTCGCTGGGTATTGACTACACGGCCTATCCGCGCACCCGCACCTTCACGTTTGGGGCCAGCGTATCCTTTTAAAAAGCGTTAACCGACCAGAAAATGAAAAAGACCTATTCAAAAATAATCCTGGGCGGGTTGGTTGGAGCATGTCTCCTGCCTGCCTGCACCGACCTTGTGGTAAAGGAAAAAGACTCAATCGTAATTGAGTCAACCGGGGGCGTCTTCACGGCCGGAAACCCGACCCAACTACTCAATGCCCTGTACAGCGGCCTGAACTTCTACACCGGTACGGGTGGTGTATACGCATTAGGCGAACACACGTCCGGCGAGATGATTCCGCCAACGCGGGGAGTGGACTGGGGCGACAACGGCGTATGGCGTACCTTACACGCCCATACCTGGGATGCCACTCACCCTCAAATCCTGAATGCCTGGAACGCGCTCAACAGCAATAGTTACCGGTGTGAGCAGTTACTGGCTTCCAATCCCACGCCCACGCAGGCTGCCGAAGCCAAGGCCATGCGCGCCCTGTACATGCACCACGTCATGGATATATGGGGGCAAACACCCCGCCGAACGGTTGACCAGGGGGTAGAGTCGCTGCCGAATGTGCTAAGCCGCTCAGAAGCCTTCGATTTCATTGTCAAGGATTTGGAATCGGCACTGCCCGATTTACCCGTACTTGGCCCGGCCCCCATCAATGCCCGGGCGATGCAGGGCAATGGCCAATACCCTGCTCGCCCGGCTTTATCTGAATAAAGCCGTGTATAAGTCCGCCAAACCAGAAGGGCCCTACACCTTCGACAAAGCCGACATGGACAAGGTGATAAAGTATTGTGATGCCGTAGCGGCCGATGGCTTTGCGCTGGATGCGGACTTTTTTAATCCGTTTACGGCGGCCCTTTCGACGGATAAAATCCTGACCGACTTGCAGGGTACGGCCCGCAGCCGCTGGACAATGACCCTGCACTACAACCAGGGTGGTTTTCCCGCCGAGAAATCGAGTCCCAATAATGGCTTCGCCACGCTGGCCGAGTTTTACGAAAAATTTGAGGCTAATGACGATCGTCGTTTCCGGGCGGTTGGTTTTACGGCCGGCTACGGTGGGGTAAACAAAGGGTTTCTGATTGGGCAGCAGTACCGGGAAGATAAAACGGAGATCATTGACACGCGTACCAAAAAGCCGCTGGCCTTCACCAGAGAGGTGCCGCTGGCGGGTGCTGCTACCAATCAGGGCGTTCGGGTTATCAAGTACCACCCAACGGATTTTGGCAAGTACCTCATCCTGCGCTACTCCGATGTGTACCTGATGAAAGCCGAGGCCACAATGCGCGGGGGCGATGCCGCCGGTGCGCTGAAACTGGTGAACGAGCTGCGCAAAATGCGTAAGGCCAGCGTGCTGCCCTCCCTTACCGACGAGGCCATGTGGAAAGAGCGGGGCTATGAATTGTATTGGGAGGGGGTGGCCCGTACCGACGAAGTTCGCTTCGGCAAGTTCAACCGGAAGTATCAGGACATCCTGAACCTGGAGCCTTATACCCTGCTGTTTCCAATTCCGGCCGCAGCCGTAGCTTCCAACACCAATCTGAAGCAGAATCCCGGCTACTAGTTGTTAGTTTACTCCTGGGAATGCCCGAACGTTTGTTCAGGGCATTCCCTTTTTTTTAGCCAGTTACGTTTGATGAATATACAGGTAGGTTGGGTAGTGGTATGCCTCATCATTGTTGGTAGTTCGTGTACGCAGTCAAGCCGTACAGAGCAGCCCGAACTTGCCCGGTTGAAAGAGAAACTGTCCACCCTTAAACCCAATCAGGCACTGATGAAGGTTCTGGTCGGTGAGCAGGATTTTTACGCTGATCAACCGCTCTTCACTGCCAATGTGCAGCTGCTGCCCCAATTGATTCAAGTGGGTTTTACGAACGAGCAGGGCAGCAACGTGGAACTGGAGATGATACAGGATAACTGGTTTGGGCAGAAGCCTATTGTGTTCACGATGACTAACGGCACCTTAGGCGAAACCCAGAGGGATCAGGTAGTTTTAATGATTGGTAAACTCATTGACAAACGGGCCTTACGGGGGGAAGGTTATTACCTGGTAACCGGAAAAATTACCATACCCGTGTTGAGCCACCAGTTGATGGCTATCGTGTTTGAGGGCAACGTGGTGAAACCCAGTCAGGCCAGTACGGTGGAAAACTACATCCCCGTTAAAGGCTGGATTGTGGTGAAAGAGCCTGTTTTCTCCAGCCAGAGTTCCCCCGGGTTGTTGAAAAAAATAGCGGCTGCTCCTGGCCACTAATCAAAAGTCAGTCCTATAGCTGACCAAATTAACCACGCCCATGACGTTACGGACCGCTTATTTTTTGTGCTTGCTTTTAGCTACGGGATGGCCGCCTGCCATTCGGGACCGGAACCCCTGTTTCGAGCGGCTGGTAAGCGAAAAAACGGGCGTGGACTTCGTGAACACCGTAAAGCCAACGCCCGGGTTCAGTATTTTCAGCTACATGTATTTTTACAATGGCGGTGGCGTGGGGGCGGGCGACTTCAACAACGATGGCTTGGTGGACCTTTTTTTTACCGCCAACCAAACCACCGACCGCCTGTATTTGAACCAGGGGGGCATGAAGTTTACGGACGTGACCGAAGCAGCGGGGCTAAGTACAATCAAAGGCTGGCACACGGGCGTGTCGGTGGTGGACATCAACCAGGACGGGCTGCTCGATCTATACGTGAGTTGTGTGGCGCCATACAGCGGTACGGGCAGTCACAACCTGCTGTATATCTGCCAAAATATTGATGAAAAAGGCGTCCCGCATTTTGCGGAAAAATCGCGGGAGTACGGCCTTGATTTAGTAGGGTTCGGTACACAGGCCGCCTTTTTTGATTACGACCTGGATGGTGACCTCGACTTTTTTCAACTCAACCACTCCGTCCACCAAAACGGCACCTTTGGCAAGCGCGGGCAATTTTTGGGGACGGTTCACCCGCTGGCGGGCGACCGCTTTTTTGACAATCAGGCCGGGAAATACGCGGAAATAACCACCAACGTTGGCATCAACTCCACGGCTCTTGGCTACGGGCTGGGGCTTGCGCTGGGCGACGTGAACCTGGACGGCTACCCCGATTTTTACGTGGGTAACGACTTTCACGAGAATGATTACCTCTACATCAACCAGCAAAACGGCACCTTCCGCGATGAGATTGACGCCCGCACCCGCCACACCAGCCGCTTTACGATGGGCGTGGATATTGCCGACCTGAACAACGACATCTTCCCCGAAATCATGTCGCTCGATATGATGCCGTATGACCCGAAAATCCTGAAGCGGTCGGAGGGCGAGGATGGGTATTATAACTTCAAATTCAAAATTGATCAGGGCTATAATGCGCAGTTTGCCCGCAACAACCTGCAACTCAACACCCGGCAGGGCGTTTTTTCGGAAATCGGGATGTACGCGGGCATCCATGCCACCGACTGGTCGTGGTCGGCCCTGCTGCTGGATTTCGAGAACGACGGGCGCAAGGATCTGTTCATTTCCAACGGCATCAACAAGCGCATGAACGACATGGACTACATCAACTTCGTGGCGTCGGACGACATTCAGCGACGCATCAGCGAGCAGCGATTCGATGAGTCGGACGCGTCGCTGACCGATTTGTTGCCGGAGGTGAAAATTCCCAATAAGTTTTTCTCCAATACACCTTCCCTGATTTTTACGGATCAGTCGGAGCGCATCGCGGGCAACATAAATTCCTACTCAAACGGGGCCACCTACGCCGACCTGGACAACGACGGCGACCTGGACATCGTTACCAACAACATCAACGAAGCGGCCTTCATCTACGAAAACAAGGCCGAAACGTACGCCCCTGCGCATCAGAGCTTGTCCGTAACCCTGAAAGGCCCGGTGGGCAACCGCAACGCTATCGGAACCAAATGCCTAGTGTACAGTAAAGGCGGAGTGCAGTACCAGGAAAAGTTTCCGGTGCGGGGTTTCCAGAGCAGTACCGAGATTCCGCTGTTGTTTGGTTTGGGGAATTCGGCCCGGGTGGATTCGGTCGTGGTTATCTGGCCGGATAATGGGTTTGCAACGATCAGAAACCCAGCTCCCGGTAAAGCCCTGACGGTAAGCTACGCAAAGGGTTTACCCCGTTTCGACTACGAAAAACTAAAAACCCAGCAGGGTGAATTTGAGGACATTGCTCCCCGGCTTGGCTTAGCCATCAAACACGAAGAAAATCGCTTCAACGAATTTGACCGCGAGGCCTTGATTCCCAATATGATGTCTACCGAAGGCCCCGCCCTTGCCGTGGGCGACGTGAATGGCGACGGTCAAGACGATGTGTTTATGGGGGCTTCACGGGGCTTTGCGCCAACCGTTTACGTTCAGCAAACCAACGGGACATTTAAAAATTTACCCCAACCCGCCCTGGACGCCGACGCGGATTTTGAGGACATCGCTGCCGCCTGGGCCGATGTTAACGGCGACGGGGCGCAGGATTTGCTGGTGGGTTCGGGCGGAAACGAGTACTTCGGCAAGTCGGCCTTTCTGCGCCCGCGCCTTTACCTGAACGATGGGAAGGGAATGCTCAATAAAGACACGGCTGCCTTTGCCGGCAGGTACGTCAATGCCCAGGTCGTCTGCCTGGTGGATGTGAATCAGGACGGCTTTCCTGATTTGTTTCTGGGGGCCAGGTCGGTGCCGTTTGCCTATGGCAGAGCGCCCGATTCGTATCTTTTCATCAATGACAGGAAAGGCCATTTTGTCGAAAAAACCGATGCCCTCGCGCCCGGACTCCGGCAAGGCGGTTTGGTTAAAGACGCGATTTGGACGGATTTGGACGGTGACAAGGATGACGATTTAGTAGTAGCCTACGAATGGGGGAACATCGTACTGTTTGAGAATCAGGCCGGAAAACTAGTCGGGAAGCCCCTGACCACTAAAAAGGGCTGGTGGAACTTCGTCAAAGCTGTCGATCTCGACCAGGACGGAGACCTGGATTTAGTCTGTGGCAACGTGGGCCTGAACAACCGTATGCAGGCGTCCGAAAAAGAACCCGTTCGCCTATACGTCAACGATTTTGATGACAATGGCCGCCCCGACCAGATCCTTACGTACTATTTACAGGGCAAGGAAACGATTTTTGCTGACAAGCGTGAGGTGGAGCGGCAGCTGCCCTACGTTAAAAAGTCGATGCTTCGCGCTAAGGATTTTGCCGAAGCAAGCCTGTCTCAGGTGTTTGGTGCTGAAAAAATAAAGCAGTCAACGGTGCTGGAAGCCAATTATTTTGAGAATGCCTTTCTGAAAAACAACGGAAACCGCCATTTCGAGTTGACGAGTTTAGGTAGTCAGGCGCAATTTACCTCGTACCGTGCTGCGGAATTAATCAAAAAAAGTTCTGCTGGACCCCGGGCGTTACTTATGCTGGGTAACTTTTTCGATAGCAACATCCAGCTCGGATTATACGACGCCGACAATGGAAGTTTGTTTGATTTGAGTAAGAACCATTTGTTCGTACCCCGCCCCTTACTGGACGAACGGATAGAAGGGCAGGTACGGAAAATCCGGGCAATCAGGGTTGGCGCGCAGACCCTATATCTAGTCCTTCGAAACAATGACAAACTGATGGCTTTGACCCAAAAAAAGGAGTGATTTAAAGCCCCCATTACCATAGACTAGCTGAAGTGGACCGCAAACCGCTTCCAACAGGAGTACGGGCGTACTGTTACCAGGGTAAACCCTGTTTGATTTCGCTCAGCTGTCGGGAGTCAGCTTAGGGGTCTGAAACGGGTAAGCCAACTGGGTTTTCAGCGGTGAGATACCAGCCAATCCCGGCAGGATACCTACAATCCATATATAGTGGTGGATTCGTTTCATCAGGCTACTTTCTCTTTTTGACTGAACTTGAAATCGTTCAGGAAACGCCCTTTCTTATAGCTCAACGTCAAGAAACACCACGCTGTGGGCGGGCAAGGTATTTTTTCCTTCATAAACCTGGCTTCCTATCAGCCTGCTCCAGCGTAAAGCCGCCCAATAGTTCGGGCGTGGGTTATGGTATCACCACCAGGGGGTACCCTCACAGGCACTTTCGGCTGTTTATTCTAGGGTAAGTCAATACATTATTACACTACTGCCATTGCCGGGGAAGGTGACCTGCTCGATTGCTGAAGGCTGGGCAACGGAAGCCGAAGTGACACCTATGGGGGCTATATCGGGCCGATGGAGTTAGCTGAAACTGCCGCCAGCTGAACCCAGCAGCGGGGCCAGCGTCGTTACTACACGGACCCCACTGCTGGGTTTATTTTACTATGGGAAGCCAATACGGCTGTTTTTGCTTTTTTGGTCTCAGGCTTTAGCTAGCATGGGCTCGGCCTGGGTACTGCCCTCGGGTAAGACCTGGGCAACCGGCTCAACGGTGATGATGACGAACTTCGACGTGGGGGTGTTGCTCAGATCGGCAACGCTATTAATGGGCACCAGCGGGTTCATTTCGGGAAAGTAAGCCGCCGTGTCGCCTTTGGGAATGTTGTACGGGATGGCAACGAACTTTTCCAGCTTGCGCTGCTGGCCCTCAAAATGACTGGTGATGGTAACCAGTTGCCGCTCCCGAATGCCGCGGTCTTTCATGTCCTGGGCGTTCATGAAAATAACCCGGCGCTCGCCATAAACGCCCCGGTACCGGTCATTGTAGTCGTACACCGTCGTGTTAAACTGGTCATGGCTCCGAATCGACATCAGTACCAATTGATCGGGGGTTAAAGCCGGCTTTTCCATCACCGTAGCCGTAAAATTCGCTTTCCCGTTTTCGGTGGTAAAGTTGCGTTCACGCGGACCGTTGGGCAGGTAAAAGCCACCCCGCTGCCGGAGCTTTTCGTTAAATTTATCGAAGCCGGGAATGACCCGTGCAATCTCGTCGCGGATGGTGTCGTAGTTTTCCGTGTAGGCAACCCAGTTTGGTTTAGGGTTATTCCCCAGGGTGGCAATCGCAATGCCCGAAATAATGGCCACTTCGCTCAGCATTTCGCCTTCCAGCGGCTCCAGCACCCCTTTGTTCTGACTCACCACACCCATGGAGTTCTCGCAGGACGTAATCTGCTGGCCCGACCGCTGCCAGTCGATATCAACGTGGGTCAGGCAGGGTAACATCAACGCCGTTTCGCCGGTAACGAGGTGCCCCCGGTTAAGCTTGGTGCTGATGTAGACCGATAGTTTCTGTTTACGAAGGCCTTCGGCAATAAACTCGGTATCCGGCCCCGCCGACAGCAGGTTACCGCCCAGACTCACGAATACGCTCGTTTTACCCTGATACATGGCTTTTATCGCTTCTACTGTATCATAGCCATGTTCCCGCGGGGGTTCAAAAGCGTATTCCTCGGCCAGGGCGTCCATAAACTCTTTCTGAGGCCGTTCCCAGACGCCCATTGTCCGGTCGCCCTGTACGTTGGAATGACCGCGGACGGGGCAGGTTCCCGCGCCGGGTATGCCAACGGCCCCTTTCAGCAAATGCAGGTTTACAATCTCCTGAATGGTCATGACCCCGTTTTTTTGCTGGGTTACGCCCATGGCCCAGCAGGTCACAATCTTTTGGGTGGAAACCATCATGTTGGCCGCTTCCTGAAGCTGGGCGCGCGAAATGCCGCTAAGCTCTTCAATAGCCTCCCAACTGGTATTGTGGAGCGTTTCAACGAGCTTATCGTAATTGGTGGTGTATTCGTCGGATGAACTCATGGTCAATGACCTGACCGGGGGTTACCCGTTCCGATTCCAGCAGGTGTTTCATGATGCCCCGCAGCACGGCCATGTCGCCATTGACCCGCACCTGCAAATGCAGGTCGGTAATGGCTGTGCCACTGCCAAGCAGGGCACCAATGGCTTTCACGGGATTCATGAAATCCTGCGGGTTTTTAAAATGGCTGAGGCCGGTTTCGGGCAGGGGATTGATGGCAATGATTTTTGCCCCCTTCCGCTTGGCAACCTGAAGCGCCGAAAGCATTCGCGGGTGGTTGGTGCCCGGATTCTGCCCCATGATGATAATGACCTCGGCCTCATGAATGTCGTTAAGCGTTACCGACCCTTTACCCAGACCCAGCGTGGGGCTCAGGGCAGAGCCGCTGCTCTCATGGCACATATTCGAGCAGTCGGGCAGGTTGTTGGTGCCATAGAGCCGTACAAACAGCTGGTAGAGGTAAGCCGGTTCATTGGGCACTTTTCCCGATGTGTAAAAAATCGCTTCGTCGGGCGAAGGAAGGGCTTTCAGTTCGTCGGCTACCAGCTGGAAAGCGTCGGGCCAGCTGATGGGGGTGTAATGAGTAGCTCCGGGTCGTTTTACCAGGGGGTGCGTAAGCCGCCCAGAGTTGTTCAGGTCGCGATCCGTCATGTGGGAGAGATCTACCAGGCTATGACGCGCGAAAAAACTGGGATCGGCCCGGCGGGTATCCGCATCGGAGGCCGTAGCCTTGGCGCCGTTTTCGCAGAATTCGGCTACCGAGCGGTGATCGTCGGGGTCGGGCCAGGCGCAGGACGAGCAGTCGAATCCATCTTTCTGATTTAGTTTGAGCAGGGCTTTGGTACCCCGCCCAACGCCCGCTTCGCCCCAGGAAAACTGCATGGATTTCAGCACGGCCGTAACACCGGCCGCTACCGTCGCCGGTTTTCCCAGGGTTAACCCCGTAAACTCCTCGGGTGGCTGCGCCAGAATGGGGTGAACGTGTTTGGCGTTTACGTTGTCGGGTGCCGGCATTACCGTTTTGTCGGCGTCGGGTTTGTGGGCGTAATGATCCGGAGCAGCTTCCGTTCCCTGACCGGGTCGCTCCCCACTTTTGGGCTCCTGTTGAGCCTCCTGTTCGGTCGGGTTGCTGGGTTTGTTTTGACTGTTTGGCGATTTTTCCATATCCATAAACGGCCTGCAGGCCGGAAAGAGTGTCTGATACGTAGTTTGTCTGTCCTTGTCCTGTGTGGCGGGTAACCGGTGGGCGGGCTTACGGGCTACTCAGCCCGTTCTCTGCCAAAAGGCCCCCTGTCAGCCACCTTAGTCAAAGAGGGCGAGTGCTTTCAGCAGGGTTTGGGTAACACCCCAGACCAGCGGGGCGCTTACTAAAAGCCAGGCCAGTACAATCTTCAGGGTGGGTTTTTTGGGTTGAGTATCCATCATTCAGGGTTGTGTTAAAGGGTGGGAACGGCTTCCGCTTTAATCTGGTATCGGGCGGCCACGGGTTTCACCAGCAGGTTACAAACAAAGCCTGCCGCCAGCAACGCAGCCATGATGTACATGGTGGTGCCATAGGCGTTGGCTTTGGCCGCACTCTCTGTCAGCCCGGCGGCTTTGCCACTGTCAATGTAATGCTCGCGCAGAAAGGTAACAATGTTGGGGCCGAGAATGGCCGCCGTACTCCAGGCGGTAAGCAGCCGGCCATGGATAGCCCCAACCTGCGCTGTGCCAAACATATCCCTCAGGTAGGCAGGTGCGGTGGAAAACCCCGCCCCGTACATGGACAGAATGAGGCAGAACACACCCACAAACAGGGCAATGTTTCCGGCCGATGGAATAAGTATGTACAGTACTGCCCCCAGTCCCAGGTAGACCATGTAAATGGTTTTCCGGCCGGTGCGGTCGGACAACGACGACCAGAAAAAACGGCCTGCCAGGTTAAAGAGACTGAGTAAGCCCACAAAGCCGGCCGCAGCGCCGGCGGTAATACCCCGACCCGCGCCCATCCGCACATCGGAGAACACTTCCTGAATCATGGGGGAGGCTTGCGACAGCACACCGATACCCGCCGTTACGTTTAGGCACAATACCGCCCAAAGCAGCCAGAATTGAGGGGTTTTAAGGGCATTGTCGGCCGTTACGCTGGCCGTTGCAATCATTTTGTTCGAGGTGTCAACGGAGGGGGTCCAGCCATCCGGTTTCCAGTTGGCTGGTGGCACGCGGGCAATAATGACCCCAAAAAGCATAAAGCAGAAATAAATGATGCCCATGGTTACCAGGGTTGGCGCAACACCCAATGATGTGGGCGTCTGGTAGTAGTTCATGAGTGACACGGCCAGGGGTGAACCGATCATGGCTCCCCCGCCGAAGCCCATGATGGCCATGCCCGTAGCCATACCGGGGCGGTCGGGAAACCACTTGATCAGGGTCGATACGGGCGAAATGTACCCCAGCCCCAGCCCGATACCACCCAGCACGCCATAGCCACCCAGAAACAGCGGAAGGTTATGGAGCTGAACCCCAAGGGCCGATACCAGAAAACCGCTCCCGAAGAACAGGGCCGATACCAGCATCGTTTTGCGCGGGCCGCTTCGTTCAACCCACTTGCCAAACAGCGCGGCCGACACCCCCAGAAAAAAGAACGCAAAGTTGAACACCTGCACCGTAGCCGTCAATGGCCAGTCGTCCGGAGCGGAGTGATCAATCCCGATCAGTTTGGAGAGTGGTATGTTAAAAACGCTTAACCCGTACGCCTGGCCAATACACATGTGTACGGCCAGTGCGGCCGGCGGAAATAACCAGCGACTGTACCCGGGACCCGCTACCGATTTTTCGCGATCAAGAAAGGATAATAATGCCATGAGCGGGTGTAAGGTGTTAGCTGGACTGACTTAATTAAGTCTTTTTTTTCTTTAAATAAGTCTATTATAGCTGAATCGTGTAGCGATAGGATTTGTTTGAAAACTAATGTACACGCCGGATAAGGCAAGCTGACCCACGGCCCGTCCCGTATCGAAATGGGGCTATAGGCGATTGATTACCAGCCGGGTGAGCCAGGAAGCCGTGGCCCAGATAAAAAAAGGCTACGGCCGCCCATTGAACCCGTTGGTCAATAAGCGGCTGTGGCCTTTTTGAAGCCGGATGGGCTTTGGGTTACTTCATTCTCAGAATCTCACTTCCGGCCATCAGGAATGCGCCCGTGCCGAAGTTCTGCCAGCTGTCTTTACTGGCTGGTTTGGGGTCGTAGCCAATGTTTTGGACCCAGCCTACTTTTCCGCTTTCCTGCTGGCACTGCGCCAGGGCGGTCCAGGCTTTCTGCACAGCGGGTTGATAATCACGTTTGCTCAGCAGGCCGTTGTTAATACCCCAGGCCAGGGCAAAGGTAAAGAACCCGCTGCCACTCGCTTCGCCGTGCGGAAAGGCTTCGGGCGCGAGCAGGCTGGTGCGCCAGAGGCCATCGGCCGGTTGCAGGGCCTTCACGCGGCGCAGCCATGTCTTTGAACAGCGTTTCGTAGAAGGCCCGGTGTTTGTAATTCTTGGGCATATCCTGCAGAATGAGGGCCAGCCCGCCCAGTACCCAGCCGTTGCCACGCGACCAGAAAATGCGGTTGCCGTTGGGTTCTTTCATGTCAGTATCCTTGCCCGTCCATAAGAAACCGGACATCGCGGGCAAACAGCTTTTGTTCCTTGTTGTAGAGCAGGTTGTACGTTTCGAGGTAGTACCGGTGCATTTGGTCCAGGTACGTGGGGTCGTTTTTCTGGTCGGCGTAGACCGTCAGCACGGGCGGGGTCATGAACAGGGCATCGCACCACCACCACAAAATGCGCTGGTCTTTATCGGGAATGCCTTCGCGCCAGGGGTGGGGTTTGTAGAGGTGTTGCTGAATGATGGTATCGGTAGGCACCAGGTTCACACCGGGCTGTTTTAGCTCGTTCAGGTAGAGATAGGCGTAGGTAATGGCCAGGTCATCGGCGTGGAAGAACCGCTCGTAGGGTTGCCATTTGTTTCGGTTGGCCATGGCCTGTCAGGGCATCCAGAAAGGCGCGGTTGCCGGTGGCCTGGTGCGCTTTGGTGACGCCGGTGTAATAGGCTCCGTTAGTCCAGTCGGTGGGGGCTTTGGAAAAAATGGGGTTGGCTTCCTGCCACTGCAGGGCCTTTACCATGGCCTGCTCGATCTGGGGCCGCGATGAGTCCGTATTTCCGGAACCGGTGGTTGTTTTGGCCGTTCGGCAGGCCTGAAAAAGTGTCGTTGACAGGGTAAGCAGAAGCAGGAGAATGGGACGGTAGTTCATTGGACTGTACGGGGTATATACTACAATTTGAATCGTATCGGTAAGGTGCTGGCTGATCTGTTCTACCTGCCAGCGTTGAAAGGCAATGGTTTGCCGGATTCGTGCGTGAGGTAATCGACCTCAGTTGATGGTAGCAACCAGGGGACTCAGAATCGTTTCCCGAAAGGTCTGTAAATAGGTAAACCAGGTCTGGGCATCCGTGATGACACCCGCCTTGTTCCAGGCGGCTCCCGTGTAATACACGAACGGCTTGGTGCCAACGGCCGTTGTCAGGGCCAGCAGTCGCTCATGGGTAACTGTCATCCGGGTGATGGGGGTCAACAATGACGGACCCCACGCCCGTGATGCCGTCGGGGCCGTGTTGCGGCTCCCAATAGCCCAGGATACCCCGCTGTTCGTCGAGCAGCATTTGCCCCGGCTCCGGGCGCTTGATGAGCCCCACTGCAACGGGCAGTTGAGGCTGCCCACTGTAGTGGTAGGTAGCCTCCACGCGGTTCATCTGGGTACCGGCATCGAGCGTGATTTTCTTGGTGGCCGTCACCGTCAGCCCATTTACATCCCACTCATCGTATTCGAGCAGAAACGTACTCCGCAGTGGGCCGTTTTCAAGCACCTTCCAGCGGTGGTAGTTTTTCGAATAGTAGACCGAGTCATTCGCATAGGGCATCACGTTGCCGGCACCGAGGGTGTGGCCAACGTGGTAATAGTCCAGGCCATCGCCAATGTCTTCGTGGTATTTACCGCACTTGTAGCGGGCGTCGATCACCAGCCTGTCCGTGCGTTTTACCCATACGTCCAGGCCACAGGCATCGCCTTTGGTGCCTTCGAGCGCTTTGCCGTAGGTGCGAAAGCCTATTTTGTCGTTCTCCCACGCAAAATCATCGAGCCGTTCGGGTACGTACCGGGCAAAAGTTTTGGTGGCAACTGGTGCCGGTTTTCTTTTTTGCATCAGCAACTGCACGCTGCTTTTGGCCGGGACGGATACCTGTACCAGCAGGTTTTGCACCATCGCTTCGCCCTGCCGTTCCAGCTGGTAGGGAATCTCCGCGTTGGTCCGGCTGTCGATGAGCGTCAGATTGTTTGTGTCGAGCGCCGGGTACCGCGCCTGTACCATCCTCCAGGGGAGGCTTACAACCGTTTCATTCCGGGCAATCTGGCTCGTATTCTGAACCGTAATGGTTCCTTGCCCCCAAAATGATGTTGTTTGGAACCTCGCCATGGGCCGCCCTGTGCATGTCGGCCACAGTCTGTTCGTTCGGTGCTTCAATCAGGCAGAAAGCCATCTTTCGCTTATCATCGAACCAGTACGTTAGGGCGTTGCAGCAAAATTGATCCTGAATTTTTAAGTCTTCCTGATGAAGCTGTGCCACGTTTTGAGCAGTAACTTCGCTGGAAACGTCGTGGCGGTCCATATAAATTGGCATAGCGGTGGTATTTATATGTTTTACCCGGCTACTATAAGTATCCTTCAGCTTTTTGGGCAGGGACAGGGCTTGTTACTGTACGAACGCTTTCTTAATCAGTGTAGGCATACTAAAGTACTTAAAAACCAAACTGGTAGTACGTTGATGGAAGCTTTTTACCCCTATTCATCCAGAAACTGCCGTATGTTCATCAGCAGCGTGGGTTCATCTTCAACCAGCAAAATCTTCATAAGGAACAATTCATCAACGTTGCTTCCCAAATCTGTAGTAAAACTGACAAACTAACTTCAGCTTTGCTACTGAATCTGGAGGTAGTTTCGTTCTGTAGTCAACTGCGTACATGCCAATGAAATTCGTTCTTCTTTCCTTCCTCTTTGCTTTTTCGACGCTGGCCAGTCGTGCCCAAACGACCGACGTAACTCTGTCCGGTACCGTTCGGGATGCCAGAGCCGTGCTGCCGTTCGTTAACGTGACCCTGCTGACCCCCACCGACAGCGCGTTCGTAACCGGGGCGATCACCAATGAGGCCGGGTTGTTTTCAATCGTAGGCGTCAGGAGCGGCAACTACCTGCTAAAGGTTACCTATATCGGCTACCAGACCCAGGTGCAGCCCGTGCTGGTGGGGCAGTTGAGTGCGTTTCTGAACGTAGGTACCATTGACCTGACTGAATCGGTCGCTCAGTTGGGCGAAGTGGTCGTTACCGCCCGGCAGGAAGCCGTGGCCAATACGATGGACAAAAAAACATTCACCCTGGCCGAAAACATCGCTCAATCGGGTGGGTCGGCCCTGGAAGCGATGAAAAACCTGCCCGGCATTACCGTCGACAACGATGGGCAGGTGCAGTTGCGGGGCAGTAGTCAGGTGATGGTGCTGCTCGACGGGCGGCAAACGGCGCTGACGGGCTTTGGCGGCCAGTCGGGGCTGGCCAACATACCGGCTTCGGCCATTGACCGCATCGAAATTATCAACAACCCGTCGGCTAAGTTCGATGCCAACGGCAATGCCGGGATTATCAACATCATCTACAAGAAGGAGAAAAAGGAAGGGTTTAATGGCAAAGTGGGCCTGACTGCGGCCGTGGGTGCGCTATGGGTGAAGCAGGAGAATTATCCCACCATCCGGCCCCAGTATCAAAACACGCCTAAAATTAACCCCTCACTGTCCCTGAATTACCGCAAAAATAAAGTCAACCTGTTCTTGCAGGGCGACAATCTGTATACCCAGACGCTAAACAAAAACGAGTTTGCCGACCGTTTTTACGACACCGGCGAGGTGATTAGGCAGCAGACCAAGCGCAACCGAAACACCAACATCGTTACGGGTAAAGCGGGTATCGACTGGTACGCCAATGCCAGCAACACGTTCACGTTTTCAGGCTTGTTCAGCAGCGAAAAGATCATTGACCGGGGCGATGAGCCGTTCTTCGACGCCAGTCTGTCGGAACGACTCCGGCTATGGCAGTTTCTGGAAGACGAACTCAAAACCACCGTGACGGCTGCGGGCGGCTGGCAGCACAAATTCAGTCAGCCGGGCCGGTTGCTGAACGTAGGGCTGAACTATACCTTTCACCGCGAAGACGAGAAGTACTTTTTTACCAACATCCTGCCCACGTTTACAGGACAGGACTCCTTCAAACTCCTCTCCGACGAACACGTGGGCGACTTCACCCTCGACTATGTGCAGCCGGTACGGTACGGGCGCTTCGAAGCGGGGGCCAAGCTACGCCGACGGGTCATTCCGACCAATATGCAGTTTTTCCCGGGGCTGAACTCACCCCTCGATGTTAATGCCGGCGGTCGGGCAACTTACCGCGAATGGATACCGGCCCTGTACGGAACGTACCTGTTCGAGACCAAAAAACTGGAGGTGGAAGCTGGCTTGCGGGTCGAATACGTCAATCTGCGCTACGAAGTGGACCCCAGTCACAACACCTACCAAAGTGACGGTTATCAGTACGGCCAACCGTTTCCGAACCTGCGGCTGGCTTACAAGCTGACCGACAATCACCGGCTCTCGTTCTTCTACAACCGCCGGGTAGACCGCCCCAACGAGGTGGACATTCGTATTTTCCCCAAGTACGACGATGCCGAAATTATTAAAGTAGGTAATCCGGGCCTGCGGCCTCAGTTTACCACCTCGTATGAATTGGGCTACAAAACGGGCTGGAAAGAAGGCTACCTCTACTCGGCCCTGTACCACAAGGAAATGCAGGGAACCATTACCCGCATTGGGAGTATTGTGCCGGGTAGCACCCTGATCTACAATATCTTCCAGAACGCCGGGCGTAGCCGGAACACGGGTGTGGAGGTGGTGCTGTCGCAGAATCTGGCCAAGTGGGGAACGCTGAACCTGAATCTAAACGGCTACCAGAACACCATCGACGCTTTTTCTGTCGTGAATCTGTATCCGGTGCGCAACGTTTTTACGGCCAGCCGGCAGCAATTGTTTTCCGGGAACGTGAAGTTGAATGGATTATTTCGATTGCCAAAACAACTCGATTTACAGCTCACGGCTATTTATCTGGCTCCCGATCTGGTGCCGCAGGGCCGCATCGACTCGCGCTTCTCGGTTGACCTGGGTCTTAAACGACCCATTCAGCAGGGCCGGGGCGAACTGTTTCTGAACGCAACGGACGTGGCCAACACCCTGCGTATCCGCCGAACGGTACAGGGCGACGGGTTCCGCTACGTTAGCACTGATTACTACGAAACGCAGGTGTTCCGGCTGGGTTACGGCTATAAATTCTGACCAGGAGAGGGGGTGCGTAGCCCTGGCTGGTTGGTTAACCCCATCGGGTGGTACATACCGAACGCATCCAAAGCGATCAGCCAGCTTGACTTTGACCCTCGTCCGGATAGGTAGCCGACCACCAATTGTAATTCTGTACTGACAGTATGGGTTTATAAGCACGATCAGTAATCAACGGAGTAACGATGTCCACTGTCGTACATAAGTTGTCCGATAATGGACGTTTTTGCTGTATTTTATGCCGTAAGTAATCTGATTTTTAAGTTGTTAGTAGTCTGGCATGATGATGGTGGGAAAGGTGTTGTCAACGCATCGTCTATCAATTTTTGCCATTTCATGAAAACGCTTTATACCCTGTTCCTAACCGCTGCCAGCTTCGTCGCAACAGCCCAGTCGTCGTTTGTTACTAAGCACATTACGAATGATGGGCATCAACTCCAAATTCGCGTCGATATCGAAGACCATGAACGTTCTGTTCACTACAGTCGCTCATTCGACGTATCCGACATGGAAAAGGCGGCAATAAAAGCGCTTGAAAATCGCATTGTTGATTCGTTGGAGCAGCGTTCTGCCGAATTAAATGCCGTGGTTACCGCAGATCCGAAACAGGGCAGCAGAGCATGGAGAAAGCAGGCTGATTACCCGGTAAACAAGGGGGTAGGTACGGACGAAGACAGCCGCCTGGAAGCTAACACAACATCGTCACTTTCGCCCGATGACGTACTGCCGTCGTCCGTACTGGTTCGGGAAGACAAAGAAAATGGGCGGCTCTGGATGCAGTACACATTCCGGAAAGATGGCGACGAGCTGATTATCGAACGTACTGCCAACGTGACCGGTAAATCGGAGCGCGAAAAACAAGCCATCATCCGGGATACCGAACGCAGTTTCGGTATCAAAACCGGTGATCAATAACGGCCGCATCCCTCAGCGCCAAACCCTGTTTCATACGTCGCCATTCCCCGGTCTTCAATGCCTGGCAAACAGGCTATTGACATCGACCTGACTACTACCGATCAAAACCCGCGCTCCACTACCGGGGCGAGGGTATTCCGCAATTGCTGGCCGACTACGACCGTAGTCGGGCGCTGGACTACGTTGGCTCACCAACTGATGAGTTTGTGCCGGAAATCTTTCAAAAAAGGAAGAACGGATCAAACAGCGCCAAACGATAAGAGCCTGACCCATTAACGTGTCTTACTGCTGCCACCTATTCATTCCCTTAAATTTCAATCTTCCTGAATCTGTTTCGTCGTGTCATTCGTAGGTGTAGTGGAAAAAAATCAGTTCATTCAACCCACGCTCCTTATCATCCAGCACTATGAGACATCTTATTTTACTACTGGTCATTAGTACTGTTGGTGCCGTTTCGGTACAGGCCCAGAACGCCAAAACGATTGCCGACGCTATCCACTATACCAAGCTGGCGAATACGCTTCGGGAAGTCGATAAGTCACCGGAATCAATCAGCCTGTTGAACCGGGCCATGCCCGCCTTTATTTCTGGCAAGAGTGTGTACTGGCAGGCGGTTGCCAATGAGTTGATTGGGTTGTCGTATAAGGACATCAAGGATACGACCAATGCCCTGGCTTACCTGCAAAAGTCACTCGATTTGTACGGCAAACTGAAGTACGTAGCCAGCGGATGGGGTGTTAACGAAGTAATGCGGGCACTCTCCAGCAAGAATATATACGCCGGTATCCAGTTTAACGAAACGGGGGTACGGGTGGCTATCTTCAAAACGAAATACGAGAGCGATTTCTACGAGAAAGACATTAAAACAACCTTCGACATTCCGAACAACCTGCTGGTTGCCGACGCGTCCAATTCATTCAAAGGCAGCCAGGATGCCCTGCGGATTGGTCTTGACTCGATCCGGCGCTACCAGATTCCCAACGAACGGATTTTTGTCGTTTTAAGTAGCGACATGAGCAACGAACTGGCGCAGACACCAGAGGGGCGTAAGAAATTGTACACCCAGTTGGAGCGGGCCGTTCCGGGCAGCGGACTTCGTATCGATACTACGTTTACCCCCACACGGGAAGCCCAACTGTTCACGATTGGTGCTATTCCCCGCAAAGTGTGGCCAACGACATCGGCGCTGAACGTGGGCAACAACAGTACGATGGGTGGCTATTTCGAAAGTGACGCCAGCCGCCGGAATTACACGAACGTCGACAAGGATTTCCATAAAATTACACTGCCTCTTGGCATTAACACGATCGTAAGTCAGATCGAAAGCAAAAAATCGCTGGGTATGGATGCCTACCGGCGTGAAGCTCAATTGGTCGTTCCAGCCATAGCCGACTCCGCCCTGAAACGGTTTATCCAGAATCGGGATACGGGGTTGCAGGAGCGTCGGACGGTAGGTGTAGGGGGCGATATTGTGCAGGCACTGGTTGCTTATCTGCACCCCGAAAAGGCGGGTGTTACGGCCGTAGCGGTTACGGTTAATGATATTGAACAGTTCAAACGCATGGCCCTGACGGATTACAAAGCCCTGACCCGGCCCGACCTGAAAGATATTCCCAACGCGGGCATACGCCGTCAGGCGGAGCAGGACATCAATGCCGCTCAGAACCAGCTTAGTGAGAAACAGGTTATTGCCGGTGCTTTGTGGCTCGATTACGTCACACGGGTGTACAACAATTCATTGGGATCCAAGCGGTTTGTATTTATCCGAAACTCAGATTTAGGCTGGGTGACGGGGAAGTTTCTGGAAACGATCAATAACGAATACGAGTCTACCATTGCCAAAGGGGATTTCTACACGCGCTAACGGGTATAGCCATTTACAAGCGGGAAGGCCCGAAACCAGCTGGTTTCGGGCCTTCCCCGCTTGTAAATCATGTCAGTTCATTGGTTTGAATAGGGTTAACTGACCGTTTGACAGCGTACATAATTACTGCTTTCGCATAGCCTTGAAGGCGTTCATCAGCCCATTGGTCGAGCTATCGTGCGCGCTGATGGTCGCATCGTCCTGCAACTCGGGCAGAATGCGGCTGGCCAGTTGCTTACCCAGTTCAACACCCCATTGGTCGAAACTGAAAACATTCCAGATAACCCCCTGCGTAAAAATCTTGTGTTCGTACAGGGCAATCAGGCTGCCCAGCGTATGCGGGGTTAGTTTCTGAAACAGAATCGAGTTGGTAGGCCGGTTGCCGGAGAAGGTTTTAAATGGTGCCAGAGCGGCTATCTCTTCCTCACTCTTGCCTGCTTTCCGCAATTCGTCGGCGGCCACCTCTTCGGTTTTACCGTTCATGAGTGCTTCTGTCTGGGCAAAATAGTTAGCCATCAGAATTTTATGATGCTCGCCAATGGGTCGCTGGCTAATGGCCGGGGCCAGAAAATCGCAGGGAATCAGCTTGGTGCCCTGGTGAATCAATTGATAGAACGCGTGCTGCCCATTAGTGCCGGGTTCGCCCCAGATAATGGGGCCGGTCTGATAATCGACCGGGTTGCCGTTGCGGTCAACCGATTTGCCGTTACTTTCCATATCGCCCTGCTGAAAATAAGCCGCAAAGCGGTGCATGTACTGGTCGTAGGGAAGGATGGCTTCGGTCTGTGCACCAAAAAAGTTGTTGTACCAGATACCCATGAGCGCCAGAATAACGGGCAGGTTCTGGTCAGAAGGCGTATCGCGGAAGTGGTTATCCATGGCGTGGGCACCGTCCAGTAACTCCTCGAATTTGTCGTAACCCACGTACAGCGCAATGGGCAAACCGATGGCTGACCATAGTGAGTACCGACCACCTACCCAGTCCCAGAAGCCGAACATATTATCGGGGTCGATGCCGAATTGCTGCACATCCTTCTGATTGGTCGATAAGGCGGCAAAGTGTTTGGCAATGGCGGCTTCGTCTTTTGCCGTGTCCAGAAACCACTGCCGGGCCGTTTGAGCATTGGTCATGGTTTCCTGCGTAGTGAACGTTTTGGAGGCAATCAAAAACAGGGTTGTTTCGGGCCGGACCGTTTGCAGGGTTTCGTAGATATGCACGCCATCTACGTTGGAAACGAAGTGAACGCGAAGTTTTTTGTCGTCGGCGTACGCTTTCAGGGCTTCCGTCACCATCACCGGGCCGAGGTCGGAACCACCGATACCGATGTTCACGATGTCGGTAATGGCTTCGCCCGTGTAGCCTTTCCACGTCCCCGACCGGATGCGTTCGGTAAAGGATTTCATGCGGTCCAGCACCCCGTTAATGTCGGGCATCACGTCCTGCCCATCAACCAGAATCGGCGTGTTGGAGCGATTGCGCAGGGCTACGTGCAGCACCGCCCTATCCTCCGTTTGATTAATCTTGTTGCCTGAAAACATTTTGCCGATGGCATCGGTCAATCCGGCCTGATCGGCTAATTGAACCAACAGTGCCAGCGTTTCGGCGGTGATGCGATTCTTTGAGAAGTCGAGCAGAATATCCTCAAACTGCCGCGAGAAGGAGTTAAAGCGCTGCGGGTCTTCGGCAAACAACTCGCGCAGATGGCGGTCTTTTACGGTATCGTAATGGGCCTGCAACTGAGCATGGGCCGGTAGGTCGGTGAAGGAATGGTTAGCGAGCATGTGTTGCGGTTATTGGTTTAGGGTTTCTGGTTTTCGGTAGTCCGTTTGCGGCTGGATAGCCCGTTGTAAACACAAAACTAAAAACCATAAACCTACTTGTCGGCGCGAATATCGGGAATCCCGGCAACTTTTTTCGGCTATTTTTGTGCTTCTTTCCCCGCTGACAGGTCGGGCTTTTCTGACATGACTCCCCGTATTGATGAATCAAAAACTCTTTTATTCGCTCATTTTAATTGCGCTGGGAGCCTTATTTTTTATTCCATTTCTGGGTGGGGTACGGCTCTTCGACTGGGATGAGATTAACTTCGCCGAAGCGGCCCGCGAGATGATTGTCCTGGGCGATTACCTGCACGTTCACATCAATTTTAAACCCTTCTACGAAAAACCACCCCTGTTTTTCTGGTTTCAGTCGGCCATGATGACTGTGTTTGGTATCAACGAATTTGCCGCCCGGCTACCCAATGCTATCTGCGGTATTATCTCGCTGGTTTACCTGTACAACCTCGGCGAAAAACTGCACAGTCATCGTTTCGGATTGCTTTGGGCAATGGCTTACCTGGGTTCGGTCACCCCCCATTTGTACTTTCGCTCGGGTATTATTGATCCCTTCTTTAACCTGTTTATTTTCATTGGCTTAGTCAATCTGATTCTGGCTTCCTGGAAACGGGAGCGGCTGGGAGGGGGCATGACCGCTCCCAAAAGTGAATGGACGTACCTGCTGATTGGCGGCTTTGTACTGGGGCTGGGCATCCTGACAAAAGGCCCCGTTGCCTACCTCATTGTTTGTCTGGTGCTGGTGATATACTGGATGCTGGGGCGATTCCGGTGGTTCATCACACCCGCGCAGTTTCTGACTTTTTCGCTGGCGGCTTCGGCGGTTTCGCTGGCGTGGTACGGGCTGGATGTATACGTAAACGGCCCCGCGCTGATGCGGGAGTTTCTGGCCTATAACATTCGGTTGTTCAGCACACCGGATGCCGGTCATGTGGGTTTTCCGGGGTTTCATGTTATCATGCTGCTGGTTGGTTGTTTTCCGGCGTCCATCTTTGCCATTCGGGCGTTGGGCTCGTTGTTTATCGAGCGTAATTACCAGCGCGAGTTTAAGCGGTGGATGCTGATTCTGTTCTGGGTGGTGTTGGTGCTGTTCAGTCTGGTGCAATCGAAAATCGTTCACTATTCGTCACTCTGCTATTTCCCGCTGACGTACCTGGCCGCCCTGACACTGGTGCAGCTGGAGGAACGAAAAATCCAGTTTACCAACTGGATGCGGGCCGGATTGATATTTGTTGGGGGAATTTACGTCGTGGCCCTTATCGGCATGCCCCTTCTGGCGCACCGCATGGACATTGTGCGGCAGTATGCCGACCAGGATGCTTTTTCGCAGGGCAATCTGGATGCCAGCATAAGTTGGCCGTGGTGGACTTTTACGCCTGGAATCTGGCTGTTACTTGTTCTTGTCGTGGCTTTCCGATGGTATAATCAGCGCGCAACGGCCCAGGCGTCTATAGCGCTGTTTGGGGGGATGGCGGTATTCGTTACGCTCACACTCTGGTTTTTTATCGGGCGTATCGAAGGCATTTCGCAGGCCGCAGCTATGGAGTTTTTCGAGAGCGCGCAGGGGCAGAACGTGTACGTAAAGAGTTACGGGTACCACAGCTACGGCCCGTATTTTTACACCATGAAACAGCCACCAGCCAACCCCAATTATTACAATGACGAGTGGCTACTACGGGGGCAGATTGACAGGGACGTGCTGTTCATTCGCCATGCCAGCGAGGAGCCAACCCTGCTCGACTCCTTACCGGACGTTCGGAAAACGGGTGCCAAAAACGGGTTTGTTTTTTACCGCAGGCAGGCGAAGTGAGCTGCCTTTCCCCGATGAACCCGATACCCTGAAAACTGTTGACCCATCTGCCTGGTTGTAGCTGTATATTAACTATGTCTCAACTATGCGCCATCTTGCACCCTCACGATTGGGTAAGCTTACCACAGTACTCCCGGCACTAATTGCCTTTGCGGTGTGCCTGTCAGGTTGTAGTGTCAATAACTCATCAGGTTCAGGAACCACAAGAAAGATGAGCATATCGGTTGGCGATATCAGGGAGATATCCCTGGCGGGGAGTGGCGACGGCTCCATGGAACTGATTGGCACCTCCGACAACCAGGAAATTGTGGATGTATCACGCCGGGAGCTGGCCCCCGCAGTAGATACGCTCAAGCGCACGAATACCGGCCCAACCGTCTTTCAGATAAAAGGCATTACGGCGGGGAAAGCCAACGTTGTCTTCACAAAGCAGGCAATGGGGGCAACGGGCAATGGCCAACCCGTGCGTACGTACATAGTGGAGGTAAAAGCAAAATAAAGCTAGCTATCAGGTAAGCCGCAACCGAACTGATTGAGCGAATCAAATTCGCTCAATCAGTTCGGCTACTTTGTGTACTTCCCGGCCCATGATGTGGTCGATGATGGACTGCGCGTGTTCCCGACCGTTCTCGATAAATACTTTTTCGGTATAGATGCCCGCCAGCACCGTACCGCACACGTAGAGGCCCGACACATTGGTTTCGAACGTTTCCCTGTCGAAAACCGGCACCTGCGTTTCCGGATTCAGGTCAATACCACAACGGGCAAGCAGGTCCGCGTCGGGAATGTAGCCCGTCAGGACAAAAACGAAGTCGGCAGGTAGTTGCCGCTCTTCACCCGTCTTCAGGTCATTGACAGTAACCGAGTGTTCGTCTATCTGCGTAACGCAGGCGTTAAAAACCGTTTTTATTTTCCCCTCTTTTACCCGGTTTTTCACGTCGGGTACCAGCCAGTATTTCACCGTACTCCGGAAATCTTCACCCCGGTGTACGACCGTGATGTTTACGTCGTGCCGGTACAATTCCAACGCGGCCTCAACGGCTGAATTCGAGGCACCAATAATAACCACATTCGTAAACGAGTATTTGAACGGTTCATCGTAGTAATGAGACACGTGGGGCAATTTCTCCCCCGGAATGTTGAGCCAGCGCGGACGCGTAAAATAACCCGTAGCCATAATAACCTTGTGGGCATAATACGTCCCGCCGGTAGTGGTCGTGACGGTGAACAGCTCACCTTCCTTCGTGACCTCCCATACGGTCTCGAATAGCTTGAACCTCAAGTGGTAGTAAGCCGCTGCTTTGCGGTAGTACTGGAGGGCTTCGTCGCGACCGGCTTTTACGTCGGAAATGGCAAAGGGCAGGCCACCAATCTCAATGTTCTCGGCGGTCGAGAAGAAATGCATCCGGCGGGGGTACTGACGAATCGACTCGGTCAGGCTGCCCATTTCCAGAATTAGATGACTAAGCCCGGCTTTGGCCGCTTCGATACCGGCGGCCAGACCACAAGGCCCGCCACCCACTATAATGACATCAACAGGTTGCATATAACTACGTTACTTACCCTACTCTAACACATAAAAAGGCCCCAAAGGTTGCGCTAAGGGGACTTTTGTGCATTGACCCTGTTGGGGTTTATTTTTTGCCCCTTCTCACTACGAGTAGACTACATTCCTGCTATCGGATCGTACGGTTTCTGTCAGGACCCACCATGCCTATGCGGCTGCGCTTTATAACTCAGGCACCCTTTTGCGTAGCAGGCTGATTGGTATCTTTGGCACTGTTTGGCTTATGCCCTGCACAAACGGTAGAAAATACCTGCTATGTTAAAATCATACTATAACGCCAAAGCTATTGAAGCGGGTCTGGACGAAGTGGGCCGGGGTTGCCTGGCCGGGCCGGTCGTGGCGGCTGCGGTTATTTTGCCGAACGATTTCACCCATCCAATCCTGAATGACTCCAAGCAATTATCGCATCGGCAACGCGAACGGCTGAAAATTGATATTGAGCGGGACGCATTGGCCTGGGCCGTAGCCGAAGTGTCGCATACGGATATTGACCAGATCAACATCCTTAAAGCCAGTTTTCTGGCCATGCACCGGGCAGTGGATGCGTTGATAATCAAACCGGACCATTTGCTGGTGGACGGCAACCGATTTGTGCCCTACCCGCTGATTCCCCATACGTGTATCATTAAAGGGGATGCCCATTACCTGTCTATTGCGGCTGCATCGGTACTGGCCAAACTCTACCGGGATGACCTCATGGCGCAACTCGGCCGGGAGTTTCCAGCCTACGGCTGGGCGCAGAATGTGGGCTACCCAACGCCCGTTCACCGGGCCGCCATCCGGCAGTTTGGCCCGACCAAGTACCACCGGATGAGTTTTCGGTTGCTCTAAAGGTTAAAACGGCGAGTGGCGTGGTCGGGGAAAAATAATCGTACTGTCGGGTTCTCATGCCTGATACTACGCACAACCCTAACCAACTACCTCCTTGCCGGCCCGTTCCCGCAGGGCTGTACCGGGCCGGAATCGCTCGCCGTATGCCTCGGCCAGCCGGTCGCAGGTGGTGATGAAAGTATCCAGTCCAACAAAGTCCACGAACGATACCGCTCCACCCGTATATGCCGGAAAACCCCAGCCCAAAATGGAGCCAATGTCGGCCTCCAGTTTGGTGCGAACAACGTTTTCCTCCAGGCACCGAGTCGCTTCAATGGCCTGCCGGTAGAGCAGACGCGTTTTTACTTCGTCCAGCGTGGGTTGATTTTTGGTTGTAACGGGCAAAGGCACCGGTAAGTGCTCGGCCGTTGGGAGCGGCCCGGCTGGCATACCGGCCCCCTTGCCGCCATTGTCAATCAGCACCGGATTGATGCCTTCGGTTAGCATCGCCAGTCCTTCGGCCTGGTACGTTTCGGCGCAGCGAGAGAGATAAAAACCGGGTGAATCGCTGACAATAATGGGCGTTTTTCGAATTTTGCGGGCATAATCGAAAGCGGTAGCCAGAGTACTATCAGTCGTTTGCGGGTTTATGATAATTTCAACAAGTGGCGATTTCTCCAGCGGCAACAGGCTATGCATACCTACTGTGTTGTCAGGCCACGCCAGGTCATCGTTTCGAGTTTGATATGCCGAAACGGCTTCAATGAGAAGGTCAAAGCTGGTTAAATCCTGCCCCT
>CAWARB010000012.1:0-266037 GCA_963784335.1 uncultured Cytophagales bacterium
ATTAAATAAGTACAATTTTTAGTCAGGGTTTTCACAATTTTATAGTTACTTATAACTATGATCACAAACAAAAGAAGCGATGCATTGCGATAGGCAATGGCATGGTTGACTACAAGTTCTGCGAAAAACTGGTGGCCAAAGACCAAAACAGCGAGCGATTCACCCTAACCGTTTTTGGTGAAGAGCCACGGGTAGCCTACGACCGCGTTCATTTGAGTGCTTACTTCGACGGTAAAACGGCTGAAGACCTGACGATGGCCCCACTTGACTGGTACATCGATAAGGGCATTCAACTCTACCTCTCCGACCCGGTTGTTGATATCGACCGGGAACGGAAACAAATCAGGTCGCACCACGGAATCGTTGTCCCGTACGACTACCTGATTCTGGCTACGGGGTCTGGTGCTTTTGTTCCGGCCCTCAGCGGTGTGGAAAAAGATGGCGTATTCGTTTACCGGACCATCGAAGACCTGGACCTCATACAATCACACGCGCGTAAAGCACAAAAGGGGGCCGTACTGGGCGGTGGCCTGCTGGGCCTGGAAGCCGCCAAAGCCCTGCTCGATTTAGGGCTGGAAGAAGCCCACGTGGTGGAGTTTGCCCCCGCCTGATGCCCCGCCAAATTGATGATGCCGGTTCGGGCGTTTACAGCGGCAACTCGAATCCCTGGGTTTACATATTCACCTGTCAAAAAGCACGCAGGAAATTGCCGGCAACGATACCATAACGGGTATGCAGTTCAACGATGGCTCCCACCTGGAAGTGGATATGCTGGTAATTTCTGCCGGTATCCGTCCCCGCGATGAACTGGCCAAACTATCGGGCCTGGAAACGCACCCGCGTGGCGGTATTGTGGTGGACAACTTCCTGCAAACATCCGACCCATCCATTTTTGCCATTGGTGAGTGCGCCGTTGTGCACCACATGATTTATGGGCTGGTAGCGCCCGGCTACGAAATGGCAGAGGTGGTGGCCGCCCGGATGATGGGCGATGAAAAGGAGTTTGACCCGTTCGATATGTCGACCAAACTAAAACTGATTGGCACCGATGTTGGCTCGTTCGGGGACCCGTTTGCGGCCGAGCCGGAGTGCCGGACAGTTGTTTACGAGAACAGGGCGAAGGGTATTTACAAGCGTATCAACGTATCGGCAGATGGCAAAGAGTTGCTGGGCGGTATTCTGGTGGGCGATGCCGACCAGTACAATATGCTGCTTCAGACCTGTAAGAACAAAACCATTCTGCCCCCCGATGTTGAAGACCTGATTCTGGGGTCGCGCGGGGGTGAAGAAGCGGGTGCGGCGTCATGAGCCTACCCGATGATGCGCTGATCTGCTCCTGCGAAGCCATTACGAAAGCCATGCTCTGCCACGAAATTGGGGAGAAGGGCAATGACACCATCGACCTGCTCAAAAAAGCGACCAAAGCCTGCACGGGTTGCGGAGGCTGCACGCCCATGGTGAAAGACATCATTCAGGGGGTGCAGAAAGCAAAAGGCGTGTATGTGCGTAACATCCTCTGCGAACACTTCGATTTTACGCGGCAGGAATTATTCGATCTGGTAAAGATCAATGGCCTGAAAACCTACACCTCCGTGCTGAATACCTTCGGAAAAGGAGATGGCTGCGAAGTCTGTAAACCAGCCACCGCGTCTATTCTGGCCAGTTTGTGGAACGAGAATATCCTGGCAAAAGACCGGGCACCCATTCAGGACTCCAACGACCGTTTTCTGGCGAACATCCAGCGGGGTGGTACGTATTCCGTGATGCCCCGCGTAGCCGGTGGCGAAATCTCGCCCGAAAAGCTCATCGTGCTGGGTCAGGTGGCGCAGAAATACGGACTCTATACCAAAATTACGGGCGGGCAGCGCATCGACCTGTTCGGTGCCCACGTCGGCGATTTACCGAAAATATGGGAAGAGTTGATTGTGGCGGGTTTTGAGAGTGGTCACGCCTATGGCAAATCATTGCGGACGGTGAAAAGCTGCGTGGGTACCACCTGGTGCCGGTACGGGGTTCAGGACTCCGTTACGTTTGCCATCGAACTGGAAAACCGGTACAAAGGGCTACGGTCGCCCCACAAGCTTAAATCCGGCGTATCGGGCTGCACCCGGGAGTGCGCCGAGGCACAAAGCAAGGATTTTGGCCTTATCGCCACCGACAAAGGCTGGAACATATACGTATGCGGAAACGGGGGCACCAAGCCTCAGCACGCCCAACTGCTGGTTTCCGATGTAGACAAAGAGATGGCGGTCAAATTACTCGACCGGTTCCTCATGTTCTACGTAAAAACGGCTGACCCACTTACCCGCACGGCTACCTGGCTGAATAAAATGGAAGGCGGAATGACTTACCTGAAAGCCGTTGTTGTGGATGACGTACTGGGTATTGGGGCCGAACTGGAACGCGAAATGCAACTCATCGTGGACACCTACGCCTGCGAGTGGAAAGAAGTGGTTGACAATCCTGAACTCCGCAAGCGATTCACCCACTTTGTTAACGTGCCGGAAGTGAAAGACCCCACCGTGCAGTTTGAACCCCTGCGCGACCAGGTGAAAGCCAAAGAGTGGGCATAAATCACGTTCAGTCATCCCTGTAAATCAGTCAAATCGGGTATCGGGTGTCAAATCGGATAGCCCACAAACGTGTTGAAGTCATGGAAGCAATAGCAATAAACAATGACAAATATACCTGGCAGGCAGCCTGCACAGTGGAGAGTATTCCGGAAGATGGCGGTGCCTGCGTACTGCTAAACGGGCAGCAGATTGCCATCTTTAATTTCACCCGCCGGAGCGAATGGTATGCCACCACCAATGAGTGTCCGCACCGCCAGCAGATGGCGCTTTCGCGGGGCATGATTGGCAGCCTGGGCCATGAACCGAAGGTAGCCTGTCCGTTTCACAAAAAGACATTCTCCCTCAAAACCGGGGAGTGCCTGAATGATGAGGGCTACCAGATTGCCACGTTCCCCGTTAAAGTGGAGGACGGCGTAGTGTATATAGGCGTTTAGACAAGTCCATACTTATTGGTTTACGGTTTCTGATTACGCAATAGCAATATGAACCAACGTAGTAGCGAACCTCAGGAATACATCGCGCAACCAGAAACCGTAAGCCGAACTACCGGAGGCCGATCCTTTCAGGAATCAGCTTGATCAGCAGGTAGCCAGTCGACTAACCCGATTTTACGTTATCGCGCTCACCATTATCGCGGTGTTGTCGATAAGCGGCCTCCTGTTTATCCGGCAAACACTCAGCACCCACTATGACGATGGCCGGGTTGTGAACGTAGCCGGGTTGCAACGGATGCTCAGTCAGCGGCTAACCAAGCTGGCCCTCCTGCGAACCCAGGGCCTGACTACGGCAGATACCGTTTCGTTTGATTCGGTATTGAGTGCCTGGGCATTGAACCATAGCCAGTTGCGAAATGGAATGCTGCGCATGGAGAAAAACTACACCGTTCGAAAAAGTCCTCAGCTGGAGCGCATGTTTGCCCGGATTGAGCCCGCCTTTCAATCGATGTATCAGAATTTTGGCCGGATCAATAACCCAAACACCACGCCAGCCGACCAGGAAGCCGCTCTGGCGGTCATTCTTCGGGATGAAGTGGCTTTTCTGGGACAGATGAACGACATCGTTTTTCAGTTCGATACCGAAAGTTTCGGACGGGTAAAACAACTGGAACAGATTGAATGGGTACTGGCCATCGCTACCTTGCTGACCCTGCTTATAGAAGGGCTGTTTGTATTCCGGCCCGTTGTTACGCACACAAAAAAGATTATTAATCGACTGGCCCGATCCGAACTGTCCCTGCAACTAGCCAACAGCCGACTGGAAATTACCAATCGGGAGGTAGGGGCCACCAATGAAAACCTTGCCTTTACAAACCGCAAACTGGTAGAAACCCAGCAGGAACTGATTCGGACAACGGAAGAAAAGTATCAGTTGAAACTGTCCGAAGAAACTATCCGGTCGGCAGCCCTGCTGGAGGGGCAGGAAGAAGAACGACGGCGCTTTGCCCGCGAACTGCACGACGGCATCGGCCAAATGCTGACCGGGGTGAAACTCCACGCCGAAAAGCTAAAATCATCCGTAGTTCTGGATGACGAGAAGCAGCGGCAGCGGTTTGCTGAACTCTGCAACCTGATTGCCGACATTATCCATACCACCCGGCAGGTTTCCTACAATTTGATGCCCTCTACCCTGAGCGATTTTGGGTTGGGTCCCACGCTGCAACTGCTGGCTCAGCAAACAGGGCGTTCGTCGGGTATCGATGTCCGCTTTACCGGAACCCGTGACGGCAACAGACTCAGCCCGGCAACGGAAATCGGGTTATACCGCATCGCGCAGGAAGCGTTGCACAATGCCATAAAATACGCTGCCGCCCGAACAGTATGCATCAATTTGTTGCAGGATAGCCATAAATTAGTGCTTTCCGTTGAAGACGATGGTGTAGGTTTTACCCTACAAGATGATCACCAGCAAGAAAAACCCGTGCTGATTGTAAACGGTCTCGATAATATGCGAACAAGGTCCAAGTTACTCAACGGTGATTTTGCCATCCGGTCAAAGCCCAGGAAAGGGACATTTGTTCAGGTAAGCATCGACTTATCAGCCAACACGCACTAGCTATGCCGATACAAATTCTAATTACCGACGATCACTCTGTGGTCAGAAAAGGGATTCGGACGTTACTGGAAGATGAAGTTGACATGCACATCGTGGGCGAAGCCTCGGATGGCGACGAAGCGATTGCGTTTCTTTCTAAAACGATACCCGACGTATTATTACTGGACATTACCATGCCCCGGATGTCGGGAATCGAGGTACTGAAAGTTATCTCCCAGCAGTATCCTACGATACGAACGCTGATGTTCAGTATGCATAACAACCCGGAGTACATCATCAAAGCCGTTCAGCACGGGGCGGCCGGGTATTTGCTGAAAGACAGCGGGCACGAAGAAATATTGCGGGCCGTTCGCACCGTAGTGAAAGGGGACCTGTACTATCCTCCTAATGCATCGTCGGTCATTATTCAGCACCTGGTATTGCCAAACAACGTCCTGCAAAAGACAGAAAAGGCATTTCCGGCTAAAAATGCGTCTATCTGGAATAAAATAACCTCCCGCGAGGCCCAGATTCTGACCTGCCTGATCAACGGCATGAGCAGTCCCGAAATTGGCGAGCGTTTTGGTATAAGCCCCAATACAGTAGCCAACCAGCGGGCCAGTATTCTCCGTAAGGTGGGCGTAAAAACAACGGTCGACCTGATCAGGCAGGCACTGGAAGAAAAAAAGGGGGAGAATTAGCGCCCGTTTATACCTTGATAATCACCTTTTTCCGGTACATCCACCACACGATTATAAACCAGATACCGACAAACGTTACCGCGCCGGCAAGTGACGCATTTTTAGGGTCGGCAAACGGGGGAGCAATGAACGTGCGAAAAAGGTATTGCTGCAACCCCACTTCGGTACCATCCGGTTTGGTAACGTGCATCAGGTTCATCATGCGTGGAATCAGCCCCGACAAAAAGAAAACGGTGATGGCGTTCACCCCGAACGCCACGATCGGCAGTACGCCCCACTTCCGGTTTTTCACGTCAATCAGCCAGTAGCACAAAGCCAGCCCAATCATAGCCAGGCCACCGGCCAGCAACACGTACGAACTGGTCCAGAGCGCTTTGTTGATGGGAAAGAAACTTCCCCAGATCAGTCCCCCCAGGGTGGTTAGGCAACCCGCCGTAAACAGTCCTGCTGCTTTCTCCATGGCCAGTCGACTACTGCGCAGCCAGGCTCCGGCCAACAGGCCCAGTAAACCGGTGCCAATAGCCGGTAATGTGCTCAGCAACCCTTCCGGGTCCCACACTTTGGCGGGTTTATAAACGTGAGCCGGGTGTCAGAATAATCCGGTCTATCCAGGCCGCCAAATTGCTTTCGGGCTCCATATTGGCATAACCCACTCCGGGCACCGGAACAACCGTCAACAGTAAGCAGTAGCTAACCAGTATCCCGACGAGCAGGTACAGTTGCTGGCGTGGGGTGGTTTTCAGAAAAATAAGGGAACAGGCCAGATACACCAGGGCAATTCGCTGCAACACGCCCATAATCCGCACCGTAGTAATATCGAATTTCGGGAAAAAATTCAGGAAGAATCCCAGCATAAACAAGGCAACACTACGCTTCACAATCTTGCCAATCACCCCTCTCCGCGCATCGTCAGACCGGCCCAGGGCAAAGGTGATGGATACGCCAACAATGAACAGGAAGAAAGGAAAGATTAGGTCAGTGGGTGTCCAGCCGTTCCAGGGAGCGTGTTCCAGTGGCGCGTAGATATGCCCCCAGTCACCCGGATTATTGACCAGAATCATAGCCGCCACTGTCAGACCCCGAAAGAAATCGAGCGAGAGAAGCCGGCCCGTATCTACGGGCTTCAGTCCGTATCTCAACTCAGTACTTTCTACGCGTGTTTCCATAAAATTAATCAAAATCGTTCGTCTAAAAACGTACCCGGCCAAGCCTCCCAGTGGGTCACCAAACCGGCCCTAACCGGATTCTGAACTACATAATCGATAATACGGGCCAGTTCGTTACCATCCCGCACATAATGATCGTAACTCTCCGGTTGCCAGAAAGCACCGGTGCGGTTTAGCAAACGATTGGCTTCAAACGCCGAGCCGCCCTTTATCAACCCCAGCGTTTTGTACAACTGCTGATACGTATCATCTGTTACTTCCTGCTGCGTTGATAAAGCATCTAACTGGTTAGCGGTATCGACCACTAAATGTACATGATTCGGCATAATACAGTACGCCAGCAGATCATATCCTTTGGGAGCGGCCTGCTTGATTCGATTGGCGACAACCATCCTGATGTCAGTTAATCGAAGCCAGTCAGGGCCATATTGGCAGGCGTCTAAAGTCCGTTCGATACGGGCAAAATACCGTTTCTTTTCCTTGTCTATTTCGTCGATTATGGTAGATGAATTTCTTTCATTTAACCGCGCAATAGCGTTGTCCCGCTCAGTAATTAACCCCTGAATGACCGAGGCAGGTAACGACCCTTTCAGCCGAAACGTCACAAAAAAAATAGCCCCAACATACTGAAGATGGGGTAGGTTACGCACGTATTCGACCTTGAGCACAATTGATTGTGTAGCTGCGTTAAACCTACTGTTTTTTATCGAGAAATCCTGTCTGATGGCCGAAATAAGGATATAAATAGAACGGGCTGAAGCCCGTGGATACCCTACGCGAACACCCTTGCCAGTTTCTTTTCCAAATCCTTTTCCAGTTTCAGCAGGCCTTCGGCATTGGGCAGGTACGTTAGTGCCCGGTGGTGTCGTAAATCGAACGGAATATCCCCCACCGACTGCGTGATGGGAATAACCAGTTTGCCCAGCGTATGCGCCACACCCGTTTCGTAAAACACGTTCGGATTTCGGTCGGTGAAGTCGGTAATGACCACCCTGGATGTAAAAATCAAATCGAACACATCCTGAATCAGGATACTGTTATCCCAGATATCGTCCGCCCGTTTGCAGTCGATGCCTAAGGTGGCACATACATTCCGGATGGCCGTGTAGGTAGCGGAGAACTTCCCCTCAAAAGGCATCATTACCGATAACCGGTTCGACTGAACTGGTTTATCGGGAATGCGAAACACATCGGGGGCAAACGTAATGACCTGCTCCGGCGGATGTGCCTGAACGGTTGACACAAAGGCCGACGCTACTGGCACGCGCTGTTTCATTCCCACTTTCCGGTCCTCCACGTACCGCTCTATCTCGGATAGATTGATAGTTCCGTCGGCAATGAGTTTCGACAGCACCTGCAAACTGTTGCCATCGTAATCGTCGTCGCGAAAATCCAGGCTACGCAGCAGGCGGGGGTGGTCTTCAATCAGCTCGACATTATCCGTCAGGTAAGCAACCCGAAACCAGTCGGCTTTGGTAAAGTGTACCCGGACAAATTCGTGGAGTGCAAAAAGCCGGGCCGTTCGTTGTTTTGTTTCTTTGGTCATAACGCCGTTGTAGAGTAATCTATATAATACAAGTATAATATAAAATGCAAGTATAGCATTTTTATGTATTATAAAGACAACGTTACCGCAGACTTTGGTCTGCTCCTGCTCCGACAAACCCGGTTTGTTACACAAGTCGGCGGTGTCGCGGTTGCGGTATTTGGCGCGTTGCCGGAACTCGCGGGAGTCGGTTCCCTGATATAGCCGGTCCGTCAAATCAACACCATCGCCACCCGTTTAGCCATATCCACCGATGTGCTACTGGAAATTTCGTGACGGTGCAACGGTGCTCTTGGCGTCAAGGGATTTGGCTAATTAAATCGATAATGATAGATTTGATTGGTCACAAGCCTATCATAGTGTTAGATTATGTAACAGGTTTAATAATTGCTTTAGCCATTAATCAAGCTTAAACCGAATCAATCATGGAAAGAACGATCAGTCAATACGCCCCTCAACTGTATGCTCTGCTTCGCATTGTAGCTGGTCTGCTGTTCGCCACCCACGGCAGTCAGAAACTTTTTGGTATTCCCGGTGGTGGTGACCCGGTTCCGTTACTCTCACTGATGGGTTTTGGCGGCATTGTTGAATTGGTGGGTGGCTTGCTAATTGCTCTCGGCCTTTTTACTCGTGTTGCGGCTTTTCTGGCCAGTGGGCAGATGGCTGTCGCCTACTTCATGGCTCACCTTCCACAGGGGCCAGTCCCAGTATTAAATAAAGGGGAGTTAGCTTTAATATATTGCTTTCTGTTTTTGTACATCGTCGCGCAGGGAGCGGGTGTCTGGAGTCTGGACGCTAATCGTCGAAGACTCCTTCCAGGACGATCCTGATTTTTTCTTCAGCCCTGTATTGGCGTCGGGTTCTGGCTGAATGTTTTTGATAATAGATAGCGCCGATTTGTGCTCAGAGGCAAATGCCGTTGATTGAGTCGTTTTAGAACCACTGCACGGCGGTAGTTAACACATTTGGGGTAGATCTGTTATACAGTGTTTTTGGTATCTGCAACCCAATTAATAGCCAGATCGTCTTTAATCGCACACTATTTAAGGCAACTACTTAACATATCGCCACTTATACAACAGTCTTTGAGTTTATACTCCCTGCTCAAAGATTGAGGATCGGACGTTCATTTGTTCTTCTTTCACTCCCCTTTCCGACCTCATCTGGCGTCAATCCGCCCAGCGAACTGTGTGGCCGAAAGGCATTGTATTCCTGTCGCCAATGCTCGATCTTTTCTCGAGCATCTTCCAAAGATAAGAACCAATGGGCGTTCAAACACTCATCCCGAAAACTCCCGTTGAATGATTCAATAAACGGGTTATCAGTCGGTTTGCCAGGCCGCGAAAAGTCTAACGTTACCCCGTTATCATACGCCCACAAGTCTAATGCTTTTGAGATAAACTCGCTACCATTATCTACCTGAATTCGTTCAGGAACAGCTAAATGTACGATTTTTAAGTCGTTCATCACTGCCGACCACATCTTCCCCTTTCAACGACTGACCGACGTGAATGGCTACACACTGACGACTAAAATTATCCACTACAGTTAAGGCCCGGATTTTTCGGCCATCAAAGAGCTGATCCGCCACAAAATCCATACTCCAGCACTGATGAATACTGGAGAGTTCAGGTCGATCCAGCCGGTGAGCTGCTGTTCGATTACGTCGTGGCCGTTTGCTACGCAGATTTAAGCCCTTCCAGACGATACAAGCGGTGTACACGCTTATGATTATCCCGCCAACCTTCGCGCCGAAGTAGGGTAAAAATACGCTGACAACCATATCGAACTCGGGTCTGAGCGATTTCCCTAATGCGCTTTCGCAATGACCGAATCATCCCGACGCTGAGCTTTATAGTGCCAGGTAGAGCGGCCGTAACAGAACCACGGCGCAAGCCCGTGCGGTTCGATATTTGATAGTCCGTTCATCAAGCTTTGGGCCAGCTCCCGGCGTTGAACTGGCCTCAAAGCTTTTTTTTGATCACCTCCTGAAGCATCTGTTTGTCCAAACTTAGATCAGCCACTAATTGCTTTAGTTGCTGGTTCTCTTCTTCGAGCTGACGAAGCCGCCGAAGTTCGGGAACGCCTAGACCACCATACTTCTTTTTCCAGTTGTAAAAGGTGGCTTCGCTGATGCCCATCTTGCGGCAAACTTCAGCGACGACGGTTCCGGTGTCAGCTTGGCGAAGCGCAAAAACGATCTGCGCTTCAGTAAATTTGTCTTTTTCATAGCGATTATTTGGTTGTTTAAATTACCGAAAAATCGCCCGAATTCTCTACTTTAGCGATAAGAGTCATCTGACACACCAGATGGAGTACGTATTATGTTTTTGACAATAGACTGGATCAGCCGAATACGGTTTCGCGGAGGTAATAGGGGAGAACTGGAAAAAAGATGGTCTGTAGATTTTCGATATCGACCAAAATGCAAAGACATGACCAAAAAGTGTTCGAACACTGACCGACTTCAATGGGCCGCAATTTCGCCTTTTTTCAATCTTAAACGCAAGCGAAAAGATGATTTACGCCAAGTCATGAACGCCATTTTATGGCTCTTGCGAACTGGCTGCCAATGGCGTAATCTGCCTGAGGAATGGCCTAACTGGCAGGCCGTCTACTACTATTTTCAGCAATGGAAGCAAGATGGCACCTTTGAACGAATCAATTTAGCCTTGAATCAACTGGATCGTAAACGGGTCAAAAAAGAAGCCTACCCCTCCGTTATATGTATTGATTCACAGAGCGTTAGGCTGAATCCTATGATTTGTGAATACCGGGGCACAGACGCTCACAAACGAGTCAATGGCCGCAAACGACAATTTGTCGTTGATACGCAAGGGCGACTTTGGATAACTGATGTACATCCGGCTAATCAAGGGGATGGCCCTGCTGCTGTTTCCTTGATTGGCGACATGCTTTGGCGAGCGGGCGAACGCTTAGAGAAAGTGTATGGCGATCAATCTTATAATGGCGTTTTTGCCCAAGAATTAGCGAACTTGGAGTATTGATTTTGAGAAAGCTTCGCGGCCAGAATCGACACAGGGATTTGTGCCTGTTGCCAAGCGTTGGGTCGTTGAACGTAGGATAGCCTGGACTAATTTTTTCCGTCGAGTTGTCAAAGATTATGAATATACGGTATCTTCTTCGGTTGGCTGGCTGTATTTAATGAACATTCAGATCATGATACAAATTTAATCTCTTTACATAAAGTTAGTTACAAAACGACTATCCAAAAAGTACAACGCCCGGCTCTCTTACATGAGTGACCGGGCGTTGTACTTTTGATAGAAATCAGTTTAGAACCGCCAGCGCACGAAGGCTTCCATGGCTTCGTACTCGGCTAGCCCCAGGCGGTTGTACAGTTCGGCGGTGTCGCGGTTACGGTCTTCGGCGCGTTGCCAGAACTCGCGGGAGTCGGTTCCCTGATATACCACGCCATCTTTCTGCGACTGGTGTTTGAAGATACCAAGCCGCTTTTTCATCACCTGGTCGGGCGACATGGGTACGGCCATTTCAATTTCGTGGATATCCCACTCGGCCCAGGCGCCACGGTACAGCCATACCCAGCAGTCTTTCATGAAGTTCTTGTGCTTCAGGCGACGCACAGCTTCCAGTACGGCATCCAGACACACTTTATGGGTACCGTGTGGGTCGGCAAGATCACCGGCCGCATAGATTTGGTGGGGTTTTACCTCTTCAATCAGTGCCATGGTAATTTTGACATCTTCCTCACTCAGTGGCTTTTTGGCAACCGTGCCTGTTTCATAAAAAGGCATGTTCATGAAGTGCGCCCGTTCAACCGGAATGCCGACAAAGCGGCAGGTCGATTTAGCTTCGCCCATCCGAATTAACCCCTTCACATACCGTACTTCGGCCGTATCCATCTCGGTATCCCCTTTGTCGCGGAGCGATGTAGCCGCATCCTGGAAAATCCGGGTGGCTTCGGGGCTTTTGATACCAAATTTCGTATTGAAATCGACGACGTAATCGGCAAAACGCAGGGCTTCATCATCCGCCACCGCAATGTTTCCCGATGTCTGGTAGCCGATGTGTACCTCGTGCTCCTGGTCAACAAGGCGCTGGAAGGTCCCCCCCATCGAGATAATATCATCGTCGGGATGGGGGCTGAAAATCAGGCAGCGCTTGTGGGCAGGCAACGCACGTTCGGGCCGGTTAGTATCGTCAGCGTCTGGTTTTCCACCCGGCCAGCCGGTAATGGTATGCTGAAGCTGGTTGAATACGTCGATGTTGATATCGTAGGCCTGCCCGTATTGTGCCAGCAGGTCACTCATCCCGTTATCGTTGTAATCGCGGTCAGTGAGTTTCAGGATTGGCTTGCTGAGCGTCAGGGACAGGTGCGTGACCGCTTTTTTCTTCATCCGGTTATCCCACACCACGGAATCCACCAGCCAGGGTGTTTTCATGCGGGTCAGTTCCGAAGAAGCCGCTTCGTCAATCACAAACAGCGCGTTCGGGTGGGTTTGGAGGTAGGACGCCGGATTCAGTTCGGTCACCAAACCCTCTACGGCCCCCTTAATAACCGGTGCTTTACGCTCACCCCAGGCCAGCAACACAACCCGGCGGGCACCCAGAATGCTCGACACCCCCATCGTAATGGCTTTACGGGGTGTTTTGGGTAATCCACCAAAGTCAACCGAAGCGGCTGCCCGCGTGGAGTTATCCAGCATCATCAGGCGGGTGTGGGAGTTAATGAGCGACCCCGGTTCGTTGAACCCGATGTGGCCGTTACCGCCAATACCCAGCAATTGAAAATCAAGACCGCCAGCGGCTTCAATTTTCGCTTCGTACTTTTTGGTGAACTCACTCACCTTTTCCGGGCGGAGTGTACCGTCGGGCACATGGTAATTATCCTTCGGGATATCGACATGGTCGAACAGTTGTTCCCGCATAAACCGCCAGTAGCTCTGCAACGAGTTAGGCTCCATGGGGTAGTATTCGTCCAGATTGAACGAGACAACGTTGTGGAAACTCAGACCCTCCTCGCGGTGCATCCGAATCAGTTCGGCGTAAACCGTTTTGGGCGATGAGCCGGTAGCCAGACCCAGAATACAGGGCTTACCTTCACTCTGTTTCTGACGAATCAGGCTGGCAATTTCCTGCGCTACGGCCCGGGAGGCATCTTTAGCGTCGGCGTAGATGTGCGTCGGAATTTTTTCGTACGTAATGGCTGACTGAATGGGGCCACCGATAGGCATTTCGCCCGGTGGGATACCGTTCGGGTTTTCGAGTGCAGGAGACTCCGTAATCATGATGCGTTAGGCGGAGAAAAGATTTGACTGCCCAAAGGTCTGAAAAAAATCAGGTAGTTTCCAGCGATTTGCCTAAAAGGGCTATATATTTTTAAAATTTTTTATTAATTGACGTATAGCCCACTTGTGTCGATAAGAAAAACCCATAAAAATTATCAGCAGTCTGGATGAGTACGTTTACCCACGCGCCATTTTATCCGCTATTACAGCGGTTTCCAGCGAGGTCAATCCGTTCTGTTCCGTGATAATCCGATGCGTACCGGGATAATGGATTGCCGCTGCCTGGTCGCGGAACATGAGCCGGAGCAGTTCGCTGTAGATGTGCTGCTTTTCGTCGCCGAAGCCGAATTTCAATTCAATCTGCTGATAGGCCTCAAAGGTTTTATGCCGCCCGCGCAATGTCCGGTCTTTTCCGCCGATGTTGGCCGTTACGTTTAGCTGGGCACCCGGAAACAGATCGAGCAGGGCGCGGGTGGTTTCCTCATCGGCCACGCAGCGCATCACCATCCGGGTGGGCACCCATTCGTACAGGGTAATATCGCCCCGCTCGAAGACTAGCCGCATTTCCTGCCGGTCCATGCGTCCGGTTTGGGTGAAGCCGTGGTAAAAGTTGACCAGTTTTTTGCCCGTTTCTTCATCACCGTATTCGACCGTAGCCTGCACCTGATCTTCTATATCGCTGGAGTTGGGGCGTTTCAAAATCTGCGACGCAATCACTTTCCCTTCGCCCAGCCAACCGGCAAACATATCGAAGAAGTGAACCCCGTGTTCAATGAAAATACCGCCCGATTTTTCCCGGTCCCAGAACCAGTGTTCGGGCGACAGTCCTTCATCACCCGCGTAATTCTCGAAGTAGCCGTGCAGAAACTCGCCCAGTAAATTTTTATCAATCAGGTGTTTCACCCGCGCAAACATCGGGTTGTACCGCTGCATGAGGTTGGTTACCATCAGCAAGCCTTTTTCCTTCGCCAGGGCCAGCATCTCGGCCCCCTCTTCGGGATTCATGGCCAGTGGCTTTTCACAAATCACGTGCTTACCGGCGTTCAGGGCCAGCATGGACTGCTCGTAGTGCAGAAAGGGGGGTGTGGCAATGTAAACAAGGTCCACCTCCGGGTGATTCACCAGTTCCTCCAGGCTGCCCAACTGCTCGGCACCAAACCGTTTGGCTACGGCAATTGCTTCTTCGCGCTTTGAGCCGGCAATGGCAACCAGCTTCGTGTGAGGAACCTGTAAAAACTGCTGAACGGCAAACAGGCCGAAGCCGCCCATACCGATAACACCGATACCAATTTCGCGCACATCTGTCGCGTCTGAATTTGTCATATTCTAGGTTGTATACAGCAAATCAACCATTTACAGGTAACTTATGTTGGAATAAACCTGTTTCTCCGGTAATTTAGCCATCCGCAGGCGCAGCCCCGACCAACAACGTATCCAGCAAGATTTATTACCAATATCATGGCATCCTTTAAATTAACCATTAACAATCAGCCGCACACGGTGGACGTTGAGCCCACGATGCCGCTGCTGTGGGCCATCCGCGACGTAGTCGGGCTGACCGGCACCAAGTTTGGCTGCGGCATTGCCCAATGCGGAGCCTGTACGGTACACCTGGATGGCAACCCCATCCGGTCCTGTAGTTTTCCGGTGTCGGCAGCGGCAGGGCATAAGATTACCACGATTGAAGGCATCTCTAAAAATGCCGATCACCCGGTGCAAAAAGCGTGGGTGGAGCATCAGGTACCCCAGTGCGGCTACTGCCAGTCGGGGCAAATCATGTCGGCAGTGGCGTTGCTGAAGCAGACGCCCAAACCAACCGATGCGGATATCGATACCGCCATGCAGGGGAACATCTGCCGGTGTGGTACGTATAACCGCGTTCGTGCCGCTATCCATACGGCTTCGGGCGAGATGGCCAGTCTTCCTAAATCAACCCCTAAAGTCGGTAAGCGATGAGCCAGAAATCAACCCAACCCAACGCATCCCGCCGGGATTTCCTGAAGGCGGCTGGCCTGACCGGTGCAGTTTTTGCCCTTGGCTTTACGACCAATAACGTTCACGCCAGCCCGGTGCTGAACCTGAGTGCGTTACCCGAATCGGCAGCGCTGACACCGTATATCCTGATTGAGAAATCGGGCAAAATTACCATCATGAATCCCCGGCCGGAAATTGGTCAGGGCACCATGCAGTCGATTCCGGCGCTGATTGCCGAAGAACTGGGCGTTGCGCTGGACAAAGTGACCATCCGGCCAACCGGGGGCGAAACGAAGTTTGGGGATATGTGGTCGCAGGCCGTAGGGGGTAGTGGCTCCGTTCGGGGTGGCTATCTGCCCATGCGGAAGGTAGGGGCCTCCGCCCGCGAGATGCTCATCAAAGCCGCCAGCGACCAGTGGAACGTACCCGTTGCCGAGTGTACTACCGAAAACGCGACGGTTATTCACAAACCATCGGGCAAAAAGCTGTCGTACGGTGAACTGGCCGAAACAGCCGCAACGCTACCGGTTCCCAAAGAACCCAAACTTAAAAGACCCATCACAGTTTACCATGCTGGGTAAGCCAATGCCCCGCCCCGACGTACCACTCAAAGTAAGTGGTCAGGCCATGTTTGGCATTGACTCCCGGGTTCCGAACATGGTGTATGCCTCCATTGAACGCAGTCCGATTCTGGGGAGCAAACTGGTTCGTTTCGATGCGGCTAAGGCATTGACAATAAAAGGGGTGAAGCAGGCGGTAAAGGTAGAACGCGTACTAGGCAAAAATCACTACGAAGGCGTGGCCGTCATTGCCGACAATTACTGGGCAGCGTTACAGGGACGAAAAGCCCTCAACGTTACGTGGGACCATCAGGGTCATGAGACCTTCAACTCGGTGGATTTCGAAAAGCAGTTGCGCGATTTAGCCAAATCAGATGGCGTCGTCGGGCATAATGTGGGTGACTTTGACAAGTCATTCGCCGAGAATCCAAATCAGCTTGAGGCCTTCTACGAAACGCCGATGCTGAGCCACTCCACCATGGAGCCAATGAATGCCCTGGCGCACTATCAGGGCGATAAAGTAGAACTTTGGCTATCCACGCAGGGTGGGGATCTGGCCCGGAATGACGTGGCGAAGGTACTGGCCATTCCGGTTGATAACGTAACCGTAAACGTGCAGTTCATTGGGGGTGGCTTTGGTCGGCGGATTTCGCAGGACTATGCCAGCGAAGCGGCCATGCTCTCAAAAACGATTGGCAAACCCGTGAAAGTTATCTGGACGCGGGAAGATGATACACTGCTCGGGCCTTTCCGCCCCATGACGTTTTCGGCCATGCGGGGTGCCCTGTCGGCCGACGGCAAAGCGGTTGCCCTGCAACACAAAGTCATTGCCCCGTCTATCGACGCGACAATGAACGAGACCTACGACAAAACCAAGCCCGACGGCACCATGCTGGAGGGCACCAACGAGCAGAAATACGCCATTCCGAACCTGAACACCCGGTACGTCCATGCGGATATTCACATCCCGCTTACCTACTGGCGGTCGGTGACAAGCTCGACCCTGGCCTTTGCCCACGAGTGCTTTCTGGACGAAATGGCGCACAAAGCCGGGCAGGACCCAATGGCGTTCCGGCTGGCGATGCTGTCGAACGACTCCGATACGAAACGGGTACTGGAGAAACTGAGAGAGGTATCGGGCTGGGATAAGCCGCTCCCGGCCGGAAAAGGGCGTGGCGTAGCCCAGTGGGAGTTCTTTGCCGGGCTGGCAGGTCAGGTAGTGGAAGTGTCGAAGACAAAAGAAGGCGGTATTTCCGTCGATAAAGTGTACTGCGTCATCGACCTGGGTACAGTGGTGAACCCCGATACGGTGAAGGCACAGATAGAAGGTTCGGTAGCGATGGCCCTGACAGCCGCGTTAAAAGACGGCATTACCTTTGAAAAGGGACAGGCCGTGCAAGCCAACTTCGATAAGAACCGGATGCTGCGCATCAATGAAATGCCCGAAAGTGGAAGTACACATCCTGGCCGACGGCGGACCAACCATCAAAGGCGTTGGCGAGCCGGGTTTACCCCCCCTGGCACCGGCCCTGGCCAATGCTGTTTTTGCCGCCACCGGCAAGCGTATCCGCCGGTTACCATTCGACCTGGAGAAGGTATAGGTGGCTTTTACGCATGACTGTCGCAACCATTATTCTGGCCGCCGGTAGTTCCAGCCGTCTCGGGGAGCCTAAGCAGCTACTCACGAATAACGGTAAAACCCTGGTCCGACAAATAACCGAAACGGCCCTGTCTCTTCAGGCAGGGCCGGTTATTGTTGTGCTGGGTGCCAATCAGGCTCGTATTCAGGCAGAACTGGCGGGCTTACCCATTCAACTGGCTTATAATCCAAACTGGCAGGAAGGCATGGCTTCGTCATTACAGACCGGTTTGAACAGCCTTCCCGATACCGCCATTGACAGTTTTCTGGTACTTCTCACCGACCAGCCCTTCGTGACCCCTACCCTGCTACAGGAACTCATCGACACCCGCCGGGAAACGAATCGGGGGATTGTGGCGTGCCAGTATGGGGAAGCCGATTTTCTGGGCGTCCCGGCCCTGTTTGCCAGTCGGTACCGGGCAGCGTTCATGCAGTTATCGGGCGATGTGGGTGCCCGTAAGCTACTAAAACAACATGCCGATGATTGCGCAGCGGTCCCCTTCCCATTGGCTACCGTTGATTTGGATACGAAGCAGGATGTAGAAAACTGGCAATCCACCCGTTCCTCCTTACCTTTGTAGCAGAAATGGCCAGACTTTTAGCAATCGACTACGGTGCCAAGCGCACCGGCATTGCCGTAACAGACCCGTTGCAGTTAATTGCATCGGCTTTGGAAACGGTGCCGTCGCACGAGGTGTTGAAATTCCTGAAAGCGTATCTGCTTCGGGAGCCGGTCGATGCCTTTATCGTGGGTTTGCCAAAGGGACTGGATGGGCTGGATACCGACAATACCCCCAGGGTCAGGAAGTTTGTGACGCACTTACAAAATGCCCTGCCCGACATTCCTGTCCACTGGCACGATGAGCGGTTCACGTCCGTTATGGCCCTCCAGGCAATGATTGCGAACGGCAGTACCAAAAAAGACCGTCGTCAGAAAGGGAACATCGATAAAATAAGCGCGGCCATTATTCTACAGTCATTTATGGAAAGCAAAAAAGAGTGAAGAATTAAGAGTGAAGAATTAAGACTATTTTTCACTCCTCATGCTTCATTCTTCACTAAAACTATGATTCTCCCTATTGTTGCTTATGGTGACCCTATTCTTCGGAAACGGGCTAAGATTATTGAACCGGGAACCCTTGATGTCAAGGCACTGAGCGAAACCATGTTCGAAACGATGTACGCAGCATCGGGTGTTGGGCTGGCGGCTCCGCAAATCGGGCAGAGCATCCGGCTATTTGTGGTCGATGGCGAACCCCTGAATGAGGATGAAGCGGAAGAAGACATCGACAAAACCCTGATTGGATTCAAGAAGGTGTTCATCAACCCCGAAATCATCGAAGAAGCGGGCGACGACTGGGATTTTGAGGAAGGTTGTCTGAGCATTCCGGGTATCCGGGGCGAAGTGCGTCGGCCCGAAATTATCGTGATCCGGTATATGGATACCGACTGGAACGAACACGAAGAAGAATATGAGGGTATGGCGGCCCGCATCATCCAGCACGAATACGACCACCTCGACGGTAAACTGTTTACCGATTACCTGCCCACTCTCCGCCGAACCCTCATCAAGAAAAAACTGGCTGATATTACCAAAGGCAAGACCGACGCCGAGTACAAAATGAAGTTTCCGAAGTGATATAGCCTGCAGGGCGTACGACACACCCATACCTCATACCTCATTTATGAACATTACCCTCCTCCAGCCTGATCTGTACTGGCACGACCCCGTTGCCAACCGGGCCATGCTGGAGGAGCATATCTTTAGCCTGCCCGAACCCACCGACCTGATTGTGCTGCCCGAAATGTTTACCACGGGCTTCACCATGGATGCATCCGCCGTGGCCGAACCCATGAACCTGACTACGTTCCGGTGGCTGAAACAGATGGCCGCCCAAACCGGAGCCGTGGTGACAGGCAGTTACGTGGTGCAGGAAAAGGGTAAATACGTCAACCGGCTTATCTGGATGCAGCCCGACGGGCAGTTTGACACCTACGACAAACGACACCTGTTCCGGATGGCGGGAGAAGATGCCGTGTATACCGCTGGGACGAGTCGGATTGTGAAGAGCTGGAAAGGGTGGCGCATTTGCCCGCTTATCTGCTACGACCTCCGCTTCCCGGTCTGGAGCCGCAACACCCAGGCAAGCTCCTCCGCTTTCGATTATGATTTATTGCTGTACGTGGCCAACTGGCCAGCCGCCCGGCGCAACGCCTGGAATGTGCTGCTACAGGCCCGTGCCATTGAAAACCTGAGTTACGTTATCGGTGTTAACCGGGTTGGCGAAGACGGAAACGGGCATCCCTACAGTGGCGATTCGGCCGTAATCGATTATAGGGGCGAGGTCCTTTTCCGCCACTCTGACACAGAAGTTGTTCACCAGCGAACACTTTCGCTGGATGAACTACACGCATTTCGGACGACGTTTCCGGCAAACCTGGATGCCGATGGCTTCACGATCAGTCGTTAACCGTTTCGAACAGGTTCAGCAGCTCGCGGGCGCTGCCCAACGTAGTAAATGATTTACCCGTCAGTTGCTCATCTTCTACCCGCTCATGCGCCCAGTTAACAGCGGATGGAATGTGGATGGCCCGCCCGCCAATATGCACCACCGGTAGTATATCTGACTTCAGCGAGTTGCCAATCATCAGAAAATCAGCGGGTTCTACCCCGTGCTTCTTCAACACTCGTACGTACGTCTCTTCATTTTTCTCGCTGAGGATTTCAACGTATTTGAAGTGGTGTACCAGTCCCGAACGGGCTATTTTACTCTCCTGGTCAAACAGGTCTCCTTTGGTTAACAGCATCAGATCGAATTGAGCCGACAGGATTTCGAGAACCTCTTCAACGCCGTCCAGCACCTCGATCGGGAAATCGAGCAACTGCCGTCCCGCATTGATGATTTGTTGAATCTCAGCACTCGTTATAGCACCGTCGGTTAGTTCGATGGCTGTTTCAATCATGGAGAGAATGAAGCTTTTGGCTCCGTAGCCAAAGTGCTGGAGATTACGAATCTGTGCGTCGTAAAATCGCGTTTCCAGGGTTTCCTGGTCCATATAGTGAGACAGTAGTTCGCACAATTTCTGCTTCACATCTACGTAGTTCGGTTCGTTTACCCAGAGGGTATCATCGGCATCAAAAGCGATTAGTTTCATAATTTCAGCAGGTTTAGGATAAGGACAAAAATAACGCTTGATTTGGAAATCGGTTAACTGGCGTTGGTTTAGTTCATCATGGACCCGCCGTATTTTGCGCAATTAGATTTGCGTCATATTCCTGAAATGGCCAATTTGCCGCCTATTCCTAACGCTTTTTTTTCCTTCTATTATTATGACTTTCACAGAGCAGGATCAGGATCAAATTCTGGTACAGGGCATACCACTCGACACGATCGACCAACAGATAAATCACTTCGTTCAGGGCTTTCCATTCCTGAACGTAATCAAGGCGGCTACCATTGGTGATGGCATTGTCCGGATTGACGAAGACCAGCTATCGAGCTATACCCAACGATTCGACGCAGCCGCCCACGAGCGCGATCTGGTGAAATTTGTCCCTGCTTCGGGAGCCGCAACCCGCATGTTCAAGACCTTGTTTTCGGCCCTGGATGGCAAAATGGATAAATCGGTCGATGAGGTATTCAACCGCCTGACCGACTTTGCCTTTTACGACGATTTGAAAAAGGCAATGGCTTCCGGCGGACAGGATATCAGCAAGGCCGACCGGCAGACGGTACTGCGTTTTCTGCTTACTGAGGAAGGGCTCGATTACGGTAGTTTGCCCAAAGGGCTACTCAAGTTTCACCGGTATATTGATGGACCTCGTACGCCGGTAGAAGAGCATCTGGTGGAGGGCGCAGCCTATGCCAATTCGGATGGGCTGGTGAAAATCCACTTCACGGTCTCCCCTGAACACCGGAGCCGTTTCGAGCAACTCATCAACGAGCAGAAAGCCGATTACGAGGCCTGGCTTGGCGTAACGTTCGATATTAGCTTCTCGGAACAGAAGAAAGCGACGGATACCATTTCGGTCAATATGGATAATTCACCGTTTCGCAATGCCGACGATTCGCTGCTGTTCCGGCCTGCCGGACACGGGGCACTGATTGAAAACCTGAACGACATCGACGCCGATATTGTGTTTATCAAAAATATCGATAACGTTGTTCCGGACGACATTAAAGAACCGACGGTCACCTACAAAAAAGTGCTGGCAGCTGTACTGCTCGACTCCCAACAACAGATTGCCCGCTTACAGGGACTTCTGGAAGGCAGCGACGTGAGTGATGGTTATCTGGCCGAAGCCGGTGAACTCTTCCACCGTACGTTATTTACCCTGCCACCGGATGGGTTTGAGAGCCTGTCGAAAGAAGAAAAACTTGACTATTTCCGGCGTAAACTGGATCGCCCGGTACGGGTTTGCGGGATGGTCAAAAACGTAGGGGAACCAGGTGGCGGCCCCTTCTGGGCCAAAAACCCGGATGGTTCTACGTCGCTGCAGGTGGTTGAGTCGGCACAGATAGACCTGGACAATCCGGCACAAAAAGCCATTTTCGACGAGGCTACCCACTTTAATCCGGTCGATCTGGTCTGTGGCCTGAAGGCCCATACCGGAAAAAAGTATGACCTGCCTGCCTACCGCGACCCGCAAACGGGTTTCATTACGGCCAAGTCGAAAGATGGTAAAGAATTGAAGGCGCAGGAGTTGCCCGGTTTGTGGAATGGAGCGATGGCCGACTGGAACACGATTTTTGTGGAAGTCCCCCTTATTACCTTCAACCCAGTGAAAACGGTCAATGATTTGCTACGCAAAGAGCACCAGCCAGGGTAAGGGTTTACGGCTGGCTGACGCGTTAATTGCTTATGCGTCAGCCAGCCGTAATACCACCATAAATCGACTACATGAAACTAACGTTATGCCGTCATCCGGTTCATCGGAGCATCGGCTAACTCTACGGCGTTTGCACCAAGGGCTATTTCTTTGGTAGCCAGTAACACCGGGTTCTGAAACGTCAGCAGGGTTGTGTTTTCGTACACGCTGAGATTGGCGTCCCGAACCCGCTCCATAATGGGCCGCAGCGCACAGGCAACTTCGTCGGAGCAATCGTCGCATTTAACGTAAAAATTGAAGGAAACGCAGGGGGTTGGGGCAATGGGGCCATCAATCACCCGAAGCACCTGCGCCAGGTTGACCCGGCCGGGATCTACCCGCAATAAATACCCCCCTCCTTTCCCTTTCTGGCTTTGCAGAATCCCATGGTTGCGTAATTCCAGCAGAATAGCCTCCAGGAATTTTTTCGGAATGTTTTCCTTCGCGGAGATGTAGGAAATGAGTACAGGACCTTTGCCATATTCTTCAGTCAAAACCTTGAGGGCTTTGATTGCATACTTGGCTTTCTTCGATATCATGGTTACGGTGATTGAGGGTTACAGACCTTAGTGTACAGTCAAATTTATTGCCAAACAGCCATAAACTTCCTAAAAGTTCATAGACATAGTTGGGTATAGGACGTATATACGTAGCAGAAGTAACAGGCCTTTATTTAATTTTTACACTTTTCAGTTACAATAGGCCCGTATAATAGGTTTTTCTACTCATCGTAACAATAAAAAAAGAGCCGGTGCAAAGCCCCGGCCCTTTTCTGCGACACCAATATAAAAAATTATCGTATAAACTACTTATCGTAGTTCGTATTCTGCGGATCGAAGTTGGTCCAGCCGGTAGTCCAGTTGGTTGTACCAAAAGCACCCCGATAATCCACTTTATCGAAGAAAGCATCGGCTACCTTTCCCGTTTTGACCGCACCCGTCAGCAGGGGCGAACCCGTTTGTGGCAGGAAGTTTGGCGCTGTCAGGTTGAAGTTAGCCGAGTTGAGCAACAGCGTGGCTACTGCCGAACTGGCAACAACCGTGTTTGACCGGGCTGGGTCGTTGACGTAAGCCTGGGCCTGGGCATCCGTAATTTCATCCTTACCAACTATGGTGAGGGCTGCCGATTGGGTATTGGCGAATACAATGCCCCGCAGGTCCAGCTTATCGGCCAGTGCGTTGGCGTACGTCGTGTTGGCTTTACCATCCAGCCGCAGCCCCTCCGGATAACCAGAAAACACCGAATTATAAATACTGATGGCCGTAAACCGGCGCAGGTGCATGCCCGACTGATAAGCACCGCTGCCTTTGGGTGAGGGGGAGTTGCTGGGCACACCGCTGAAAACGAAATTGCTCATGTTGGCGAAAACAGCCGACGTTAGCGGCAGGCCACTATTGGCCGAAACGGAGGTGGGTGTTGTACCAGCGGGGTAGCCGGGGTTGCCCATGTTATCAGACTCAAAGCCGTTGGAAGACGATTGGTCGGCAAACTCGGGGTCGCGTAGTGAAACGCCGTATTGCACTTTGCCCGAAAAACCCCAGTCGGTATCCCAATCATCGTCAAAACCACGCAACGCTACCAGGTATTTAGCATTCACCGTACCGCCAAACCACTCGTAGGAGTCATCACCACTGTACGAAACCTGAATGTGATCGAGGGTGGTACCCGAACCAACCGCGTAAAGGGTCAGCCCGTTTATTTCACTGTTGGCAGTCCCTGACAGGGCAACGCCCGGAAACTCGATTCGTACGTACTGCATTGTTCCCGAGTTGTCATTGGCGATGTTATCCGTACCCAACTGCCCCCGAATCCCCCCTTCGGCAAACACCGAGCCTGCCTGGTTGTGCGGGGCTTTACCAAACAGAATAATACCGCCCCAGTCGCCGTAGCTGCGCTGACCTGCGGGCTTGTTCGACGTAAACACGATTGGCTCAGCTGCGGTACCAATAGCGTTGATTTTACCACCTTTTTCTACAACCAGTGTTGACGCATACTGCTGGCCGCTCGGATCATCTGCTTTGCTCCCCCCCGGATGATGGTGCCAGCCTGGATATTGAGTACAGCCCCGTTCGTTACGTAGACGTAGCCCTTCAGCAGGTACACGTTATCTTTTGTCCAGTTGACCGTGCCGGTCAGATCGCCACTGACGGATACGATAGTTTTGTTACCAACAACAAAACCAGCCGTACTGGTCGCGCTGGCACCGTTGGCGGATACCGAAATGGGACCGTCTGTAGTACCGGCTGGCACCGTAACAACTAACTGCGTTGGTGTAGCTACGCTAACCGTAGCGGGGATGGTGCCAAACGTAACGATGTTATTGCCAGCGGTTGTGTTGAAGTTTGTGCCTGTAATGGTAACCGTTGTGCCAACCGGAGCGGTAGTAGGCGAGAAACTGGTGATACTCAATACCGGAGCAGGCTCTGCTATATCATTTTTACAGGCTCCCATAATCAGAGAGATTCCCGTAACGAAGAGCATAACTAGTTGCCAGGTTTTGAACCGGCCTACTTGCTGAACATTCATACTGATTAACGTTTGGTTGTTTGTTACTTTCGTTGGATTCGTACTGCTTTTTTACGGTACAAGCGTCCGGCGTCCGAAGGTATACACCGCCGTAATTGTGTAGTAACTGCCTCGTTTGAAGGAGCGAATCGTCTGGTCAGCATTCGGTGATAGTGAACTTACATCACCACCAATTTTACCATCCCGATTATAGTCCTGTACATACCGGACCGGGCGGTTCAGGACATCCTGAATACCCAGCCGAAATTCTAGTTGCTCCTGAACACGCTTACTGATGTTAATGTCGAGGACACCCGCGACATCTCGTACACCGTTGGATTTTGCTGGTTACCCACCGCGAAAATGCGCGCACCCGCTACGTTGTACAGGATATTACCCTGAAAATTGTTCTTCTCATCGGCATAGTAAAGACCCGCATTGAGGAGGTAGGGCGACTGATTCGCCAGGGGGCGCTCCGTATCCGTAATGCCCGAAATATCCACGTTCTGGGTCGTACCGCTCAGGTCAGGTACCTGCACAAACTGCCCCAGTTTGATTTTGCTGTTGATAAATGACGCATTCGCCACCAGCTGCAGGTTCTGTAGAAACACGCTCGACGAATTGGCAAATCCTTTGCGTACTTCCACTTCTACGCCGTAGTTCTGGGCCGATCTGGCATTGGTAAACGAGTAGGCAAGGCCGTTACCCGTTGGCAGCAGAAACGTTTCAATGGGGTTCGTAAAATGCTTGTAAAAGCCGGTTATGGAGATTAATTCGTTTGGTGATGGGTAAAATTCATACCGCACATCGGCATTCTGAATGCTCGCCGTTTTAAGCGCCGTATTTCCCCGAATGTCGGCTAATAGGGCAAAGTCGAAATAGCTGAAGGGGGCCAGCTCGCGCAGCTCAGCCCGGTTTACCGTAGCCGAGTAGGCCAAACGGACGCTCTGCCGTTCGGTCATTTTGTAGTTCAGGTTAAGGGAAGGCAGCGGACTGAACAGGGGATTCTTGACCAGCTGCCGCTCGGCCCCGTTAACCGACGAACGCAGGTCCTGCAGGTAATACTCACCCCGGAAGCCGATATTCAGGTTGACATTAGAGCCAAAATTCACATCGCCACTCACGTAAGCCGCGCCGTAGGTGGTGTAGCCCTGGTAGGAATCCAGATCACGGGTACCATCCAGGATAGACAGTCCGCCCGGTTGGCCTGTTACGTTCTGAGGCTGGAAGAGCGTATTGACCGACTGCTGGGTAACGGCCGACGCATTACCTACCGGTTGATACCCGTAAAAACGAGCAGCATAATTCCGGTTGCGCCGTTCGCCATACACGCCAAACTTAATTTTGCTGGGTTCACGGTCGGCAGGGTTACCCAACGTCCGCTCACCATTCCCGATCAGCGAATAAACGTTCTCGTGCAGGGTTGAATAAAAACGACCTACATCAACCGGGTTAGGGTCATTGGGGGCAGCTAACTGAAACGCCTGTAGCTGACCATCACTGCCAACGGCACCGGTTACCCGCTGAAAACGGGCCCGTTTCCAGTCTGGCTCCCAACGGCCCGTATAGCCGTAGGAGCCAATCCAGTTGATTTTTGTCAACTCGTTAACCGTGTGCTCACCCGCTACCTGCGTCGTTAGAATACTCCGGTTTTCGAATCGCTCCGAAAAACTTTGCACATCAACACCGTCTACTACCCGCTGCCCGTTCCGAACAATGGTTTCGGTGTTTCCCAACTGGTTGAACTGCGTTTTCCATTCGAGATTAAACTTGGGCGAGAATCGCAGGCTCCAGTTGTGCAATATGCCAACCCGGGTATTACGCGAATAGCTGGCATCGGTGTACTGCTCATACACATCATTGGCCTTATCCGCATTTTGAAACAGTCGGAAATCAATGTTGGCAAACTGATTGGTATTGGAGTAGTTGATGGCCGTCAGGTTGCTCACCGACACATTGCCAACATCGAACCGGCGACCAAAATTGAGCGCAAAACGCATATCGGGCGATACGGTACTATTGGTCAGCCCCCACGAATCGGGCAGGAGCCGGGCGTAAGCAGCCCGTTGCGGAGCATTTAGCTGATTGAAATCCGATGAACGAGCCGGGAATACGAGTGGAACCTGCTGGTCTTTCCCCCACAAACCCAGTGCGTTCACACCACTGCGGCTGTGCGTTTGTACGGTCTGAAACGTTGTGTTGGCCCGGTTTCCAATTGTAAAACCGGCATCGATAAAGTTGCGGTCGGGTTTGCGTTTCGTATAAATTTTGATAACACCACCCGCGAAGTCACCCGGCAGATCGGCCGAACCGGACTTGAACACGATCATCCGGTCCAGAATATTGCTGGGCACCAGGTCAAAGGAAAACGAGCGGGTTTCTACTTCAGTGGAAGGAGCGATCACATCATTGAGCAGGACCGAATTATAACGCGAACCCAGTCCGCGAATCAACACGAACCGGTTGTCGACCAAACTAACACCCGGTATCCGGCGTATGGCCGCTGCGGCATCCCGATCCTGCGATTTCTGAATCTGCATCGCCGAAATACCCACTGCCAGGGCTTTGAGTTGCTTTATCTCGGTGATAACGGCAATCTCGGTGTTAGTAGCCTTACTCGCCCGCACCACTACCTCCTGTAATGCAGTCCCCCCTTCGTCCAGTTCGGTATCAATAGCTGTCGTGTTTCCCGACTCTACCCGAACGTTTGGAATTTCTTTGGTCTGGTATGAAATGTACGAGATGACAACGTTCCGGGTGCCCGTCGGTACATTGGTAATGCTGAAGTTCCCTTCAATATCAGTGGTAGCGCCGAGTTGGGTACCCGCTACCAGTACGGTACAGCCAATCAGTGATTCTTTTGTCTTGCCATCTTTTATGGTTCCCCGGATGGTACCGGTCTGTGCCAGGGCGGCAGAAGAGACCAGGGAGAGCAGAAGAAGTAATTTTTTACAGTTCATCGTTAGTTTGGTATCGCTTTAAGCGCTGCAAAACTAACGGCCCAATGTTAAGCCAATATTACACCAATATTATGCTTTAATCACCCTTTGGCGAACAACGGAATGGTGTAGAATGGGCCCCTGCTACTTACGAAATCGCCCTAAAATCTGCCATTACGCTCGTTTACCCGTTTTCTAGAAGACAAATCGCTGGATACCAACCGTTTTAGTTGGTTTTTCGACAAAAAGTCAGCTGTTACTTAACGGGCTCATGGGCAGAATGGATTAGTGTCCAACCCGGTTTTCCTAAAACCATCTTCATGGACCGCCCCAAAATAAAAGGCCCTATCTGACGCTATTTCATTAGCTGTAAGCACGTTACCAGACTAAACTCCAGTCCGCACGGAGCGTAATGTTCAGGTAACATACAACGAATCAATCCGGAAGTGTTTCTTCTGATAATCACGCATACGGCACAAAACGGCCCTACAGGACCACACGTTTGGGCTATAGTAAGCTCCTGCGTACGTAATCGGGAATGAGTAGCGGGATGCCCGAACTTTTTAGCCACCTTACCAGGTGTCCCAAACAGAACGGAGGTGGTTCATCAGCGCAAATGTTCCGGCAATCAACAGGAAAATAGGGATTCTTACCAGCCACCTTTGTTGCCGGGTAGCGTACCGGACCGGTTACTCCACTATGCCATTTTTCCGACTCAGTTGATCCTCATCCCAAAAACCATTCACCACTCGATACATAATCTCGTCCCCTTTCTTCAGCAGGAACGTAGGTACCTGCCCCAGCGACAAGGGTTGAGCCGGAAGTTTACTACGATAAAGCAAATGGATGGGCGACTCCGGAAATTTATCCTTCGGGGCTTTTGCCACTCTAAAGACGATCACGCCATCCTGCCGCAATGTCGCTACATCCAGATTTTCCAGTTCAGCCGCCGAGTCGAGCGTAGATTCGTATACGCCGGCCGGTGTCAGCGTGAGCCCCGTTGCGTCAATTTCCTGCAGGCCATAAAAAGTGGAGAGATCGCCGATATCCTCAATACTACCCCTGTAGGAAAAAGCCGTAGCCCCTTTGTTGCTTACTTCATGGTGGTTGATACCAATGTCGACTACCACGGGTTTGCCCTTTTGCACAGTCGTTACGTTGCGAATCAACACATCATACAGGGTGCGGGTGTTTTCGGGGATAGCCTGATACGCGGCAATTACCTGCCTGTGTGTGTGTTCCTGTGCATAACTACTATCGGCAATCGCTTTCAGGGCTGTCAGGATGGCGACGAAATTCAATTGTCGGATGGCCATCTTCTCCGAGTCGCCAAAAAATCCGCCGGATTCAATCAGTACCAGCGTCGTTCCCCATTTCTGAATGTTGTCGCCAAAAGCGCGGGGTTCAAACTCGTCATCATAGCGAGCCACCTGCCCCGGTATGAACTGCTGCAATACCTCGTTCATGCCCACAATCAGCTGCATGGACCGGTGCCGTACATCGTTGACATTACGGTCCCGGTCGTAGGCGGTGGCTAAAAACGACACCACTGCCTGTTTACCCGTTTTGCCTACGCTATAGTGCGGATTCTGATCGTGGAGGTTGAAGCCCACGAGTGGCTTCAGGCGTTGCTGAAGTCGTTTGAGCAGTCTGCCTTCGGGTGTTTGCAACCGCAGGGCATCCCGGTTCATGTCGATGTCAGAAACGGTACGTCGTTGCCAGCGCTCGGCTCCATCGGGATTGAGCATCGGCACAAAGTAGAGTGACGTGTTGGTCAGGATTGTTTGCCGAAGGCTATCGAACCCATCATTTTCAGCCTGGAGGAAATTAAAAATATCGAACAGGGCCATCGTCGCCGTAGCTTCATCGCCGTGCATCTGACTCCAGAGCAGCACCTTTGCCGGTCCTGTTCCGGCCTGTACCTGATAGATAGCCCGATTTTCCGTGGACTCCCCCACCTGACTCACCGAGAGGGGACCGCTGAGCGAATCCAGCAAGGGCACAATGGCAGAATGCTTGAACCGGCGGTGCGTGAATGTTTTCTCTTTGTATGTTTCGTGGGCATCGTACAACCGACGCGAGATATCCTGGGCCTGAGAAAATGTTGACATCATCAAAAATAAAAGTAACAAAGCCTGTCGTTCATTGACCGGCCCGGTTTTAATCAACCAATAAAAAAATGAGTTTATCATAGCCCTGCCAACTGGTTTACCCTGTAGGATAGCTCATTATAACTTCCCACCCATTAACAGTCCTGCTGTCGAAACCACCAGGCATATCACCACGTTAAGGCCAATGTTGAGGGCGGCCGCGCCCAACCGGCCCTGTTGTAGCAGTACTACAGTATCAACACTAAAACTGGAAAATGTGCTGAGCCCTCCGCAGAAACCGACACCAATGAGTAGCCGGATCGACTCGTCGGCCGACCGGTGCATGACCCACCCCACTACGGCACCCAAAATAAAGCTGGCCACTACATTAACGAACAGAATCGTATTGGGAAAAGGCAAGCCGTTGAGCGTTGGGGGAATTAAACGCCCTGTCAGATACCGCAGTAAACTCCCCGCTCCTCCCCCCAGAAATACCAGCACGTACGGATGCGTCAGCAAGAGTTTCATGTGGGCAAACATACAAAAAACACGGACGCAAACCTTCCAGACGTGATAGTCGTACTGATGCGGTTCGCTATTCTCACGCAAAAGAATCGAACAATTCCGACCAACGGTTGCTTAAGAATAGAGACAGGCGACTAACAAGCCAGCCATTTTCCCCCTCGGGGAGGAGTCAACAGACGTAACTGAATTATTTCAAGAATTTAGCCGACTGCCAATTTCATAACGTTCTGATACACTACACGTTTCCAGCGAAAGCCAGTTGTCTTATAACCGGTACACGCTTTGACAAACTTGTAGAAGCGGCCAGAAATCTTAATTTTGTTACGCCGAATTCATTAACAAGTTATCCACTCAGCTTACTTGTTCTGCTGAGTTTCCATCTGTAAAAAAGCATCCCAAAAACATGGTACAGCCTGCTGTAAACGAACCTATTTTAGAAGAAGACAAAGGCCGCTTTGTGCTATTCCCCATCAAACACTGGGATATTTGGGAATACTACAAAACGCACGAAGCCTCGTTCTGGACCGCCGAAGAAATTGACCTTGGTCAGGACATGAAAGACTGGAATAACCTCGGTGATGGCGAACGTCACTTTATCTCGCACGTACTGGCCTTTTTTGCGGCCTCCGACGGGATTGTGAATGAAAACCTGGCGGTTAATTTTCTGTCGGAAGTGCAGTATGCGGAGGCCAAGTGCTTTTATGGTTTTCAGGTTATGATGGAAAACATCCACTCCGAAACCTACTCGCTGCTGATTGATACATACATCAAAGACCCCGTTGAAAAAGACCGGTTACTGAACGCTATTGATACGATTCCATGCGTTCAGAAAAAAGCCGAATGGGCCCTGCGCTGGATTGACAACGGTAGCTTTGCCGAGCGGCTCATCGCGTTTGCCGTAGTAGAGGGTATATTCTTTTCAGGCTCGTTCTGCTCCATTTACTGGCTCAAAAAACGTGGTCTGATGCCGGGCCTGTCATTCTCCAACGAGCTTATTTCGCGCGATGAGGGCCTGCACCGCGACTTCGCCTGTATGCTCTATACGGACCACATTCAGAACAAACTGCCCGAGTCAGAGATTTACGACATCATTCGCAATGCGGTTGATATCGAGCAGGAATTCGTGTCCGACGCGCTGCCGGTATCGCTCATTGGCATGAACGCCGATCTGATGAAGCGGTACATTGAGTTTGTGGCCGACCATCTGCTCACGACACTGAATCTGAAGAAAATTTATAACGTCAGCAATCCCTTCGATTTCATGGATATGATTTCCCTACAGGGCAAGACGAACTTCTTCGAGAAACGCGTGGGCGAGTACCAGCGGGGCGAGGTGATGTCCAAATTCAAAGCCATGAAAGCATCTGCCCTGAACCCTCAGGATGCGAATAGTGAGACAACTGCCGTGGCTGTTGAAGAGCCGAAAGGCATCACGTTCGACGCTGATTTTTAGGTTATCTAAAATTCACTTTGCAAACCTGTTTGACTTTTCAGGATTAAGCCAAAACCGTATTAATTGACAATTAGGTAAAGATAGAGATGATTTGCAGTTTTAGTGGCATGCGTCGCTACGAGATTACGGACCAACAATGGGAACGAATTGCTCATTTATTACCCGGAAAAGTCGGTTATGTGGGCCGTTCAGCCGCTGATAACCGGCTCTTTATCAATGCTGTATGTGGATAGCCCGGAGTGGTGCTCCCTGGCGGGATTTACCCGAGCGATTTGGCCCTTGGAACTCGGTCTATCAACGCTTTCGGCGGTGGGCTAAAGCAGGGGTGTGGAAAACAGGTTTTTGACGCCTTGCAGGAGCCCGACTTAGATTGGCTGATGATTGACTCGACCGACGGTGCGAGCCCACCAGCATGCAGCGGGTCAAAAAAAAGTGATCCCGCCAGCGAATGCTTAGGCCAATCAGTGGGCGGCTGGACGACCAAGATTCATGCGGCTGTTGACGCTTTAGGCAATCCATTACGGATTATTCTGAGCGTAGGCCAACGGGCCGATATTACACAGGCTGAAAGCTTATTGACTGGTTATGAGACGGATGCAGTGTTAGCTGATCGAGGCTATGATGCAAATGAGTTGATTGATTGGTTAACCGATACGCCAGATTGAGGTGGTCATACCAGCCAAAAAGAATCGGCTGGTTGAGCGGTCAGATTGACGAGAAACTTATACAAGGACCGTAACAAGTAGAACGGTATTTCAATAAGCTCAAGCAATACCGGCGGGTTGCCACTCGCTATGAGAAGACAGCCTTGAGCTTTGCCGGGTTTATCTATTTGGCTTCGGCCTTGATTTTATTAGCATGATTGTCAACACGCCCTAATTTTGTCATTTCGACGCAGGAGAAATCTCAACCTTGACTAATTCGCGCTATCGAGATTTCTCCTGCGTCGAAATGACAAAAATTAATCTTGTATCTTCCGTAAAAGGGAAATTTCAAATTCGTTCTATCAAAGAAGTCCCGGCTGGATTAAAATCCTGGCCGGGACTTCGCTATTTTTGCCTTTCTGTTCGACCTGACATTCCTACTTTATTTACTTTTATGAACCGTTTAGACGTAATCCAGGCCCTGATGACGCAGAAAGGGCTTAAAAACTACTTAGAAATTGGGGTCGAAAACGGACATATTTTCTTCCGCATCAAAAGCAGTTTTAAGGTGGCCGTTGATCCAAAATTCATCTTCGACGCCAGTCGCCGTTTTGGGAAAGCGCTGCTCAATCCCTATAACCTGACTAATCAGTATTTCGAGAAGACCAGCGATGATTTTTTTTCACAGGATGCCAACCGGGTTTTCGCCGACAAAAAACTTCAGTTGGCCCTCATCGACGGGATGCACGAATACCAGTTTGCCCTTCGTGACGTAGAAAACACGCTTCAGTACATGGATGATGACGGTGTCATTATCATGCACGACTGTAATCCGCAAACGCCGGGTGCTGCCGGACGCTTTGAGGACTGGGAAACCGGCGAATGGAATGGCGATGTATGGCGAACCATTATTCATCTGCGGAGCCAGCGCCCCGACCTAACCGTATTTGTGCTCGACTGCGACCAGGGGCTTGGCATTGTTACCCGCAAAAAAGCCACTACTCCGTCAGCATTACCCGAGGAAGCAGTGGCTTTAACGCCGGAGCAAATTCAAAACCTTACCTACGATGATTTGAAGGCCAACCGTCGGGCGTGGCTAAATCTCAGAGAGGAGACTTACTTCCACAGCCATTTCGGGTTAAAGCCGTAATTCAGGCACAGGCACTACTGCCCAATAACCTTAACTGCGGCACCGCGCGCAATACGGTCATCGGCCTTATGGCCATTCAGCACGCCCAGTTCTTCCAGGCGACTGGCAGGCATACCCAGGGCCGTCATCACCTCACCAAATGCGCCATCGCGGGGTGCCGTTTTGACAAATATCCTTTCTGGTTTACGGTTTATCTTGGCGGCATCGGTGAGGGCACGAAAGTTACCGGCAACCTGCTTGAATGTATTGAAGGAGCTGTTAAAATCGGCGGCACTCGACAAACCATGCAACGCGTAAATGGCATTGTTGTACTGAATGAGCCACGTCCCAATCTGTAACGCCGTTTTGGGATCCTGTTGTTGTTGCTGCTGGGGCTGCCCCTGCTGTTGTTGCGGTTTCTGCTGCGAGATAATTACGTAGGCAGGGTTGCCATTAATCGTGGTCTTGTTGTTTTCCAGCACGTTCAGGTTTAGTTCTTTCACCATATTTTGAGCCGCTTCGTCCAGCGAATTGCCTTTTGCCAGGAGCAAAATCATGGCTGATTTCCCATCCTTACCCGTCATCTGAAACTGGCTCGGCGAATTCTGGGTTTGCCAGCCACTAGGAACCGGGAACTGAAATTTCAGTTCGGGGTGGTAGAACTGACCGTTTTCTACGTACCCCTGTTTAGGGTCTTCGCCGTACATGAGACCGTCAATCAACTGCAGATACTGGTCCCGATTCACCTTGTACGAAGCCGCATTCTTCGTTTGGTATTCTTTGGCTAACTGGTGCACACGGGTATAACGGTTACCGGGGTCCGGGTGAGTAGACATAAACTGCGGAACGGCGTTCCCTGATTTATCGGATAACCGCTTGAGTGTTCCAAAGAAATCAGCCATCTCATTGGCATCATACCCAATTTTGCTGGAATACTCAACGCCCAGTTCATCCGATTCGGATTCATGGTCGCGACTGTATTTGAGCGATAGAAGGCCTAATCCCTGCTGTAGTGCTTCAATATTTTGACCAACCACGTTGGGTGCCAGAACAGCTCCGCCAATGAGTGCCAGTGTACTTAGCAACTGACTTTTTTGTGAGCGGGCAGCGTGTTTAGCCGTGATATGCCCAATTTCATGCCCCAGCACCCCGGCAAACTCAGCCTCGTTGTTGAAGTGAGCCAGAATACCCCTGGTGAAATACACATAGCCTCCGGGAACGGCAAAAGCATTGACAACGGGAGAGTCAACGATGTAAAACTGATACGGCAGGTCGGGGCGGTGCGAAATCTTTGCCATGGCCTTACCTTTCTCGTTAATGAAGCTGCTCAGTTTCTGGTCTTCATATAAACCCATCGTTGCCACAACAGACGGATGCGATTCTTTCCCGATGGCAACTTCCTGTTCCGTTGACATAAGGCTTATTTCTCGCTTTCCGGTAACGGGGTTTCGGGCGCAGGCCAACAAACCCACAAGGGTAACCCCTAAAATCAGGTGGGGAACTAGTTTCTTCATGTTCATAATGCGGGATGTGTTTTTTCCAGTTATCAATAAAACAGGAAAGTGTATAAACAGTTTAATTTTTGATTGTCTGCCGATACCGCAAGCTCTCGCGCATGGGGCTTCCCCGTCCAATAAACCAGGCCAATCGACCATAAATAGGATCGCGCCGGAACTTGCGGCCAAGTTTGATGAAGTAGTAAGCCCGAAACAGGGCACAGGCAAACCAGGAGTGGTATTTTCGGAAGTAGAAGAACAGCGAAATGTAGTATTCCTTCGCTACATCGAAGTTTTTGACGGTACTCTGACCCGTGAAATGAATGTACTCGGCCTGGGGTACCAGGTACGTGTAGCAACCGGCATTCAGTAATCGTTTCGCCAAATCCTCTTCTTCAACGTACAGAAAGTGAGCCACATCGAACCCCCCGATTTCATTAAAAGCCGATGCCCGAACAAACAGTGTGCTCCCCATCACAAATGGCACCCGAATCGGTTCAGTATATACCTGCCGGGTAGCCGGGTAGCTTTCAGGGTCAAGCAGCCGAACAAATCCATGGCCGAGTAGTTTGCTCCCGAGCGTTGGCAAATAGCCAAACGTTATCTGGTGCGCCCCATCCCCCGCAAACATCTGAGCGCCACACAAACCCGCATCGGGTGTAGTCTCCATGAAAGCGGTTAACTGGCTACATACATCGGTTCGCAGCAGGCAATCATTGTTCAAAAAATAGTAGTAGTCGGAAGAGGGGTCGGCGAATTGAACGCCCAGCATATTCCCCCCCGAAAAGCCACCATTTATCCGGCTTCGAATAAGCCGCACGTTAGGGTGATGGCCGATTGGCTTCAGCGCTTCGTACTCCTCATCAGTCGAGTTATTGTCAACGATAATGATTTCATACCGAACGGCCTTTGTTTGTTCAACGATGGACGCAACGCAGTCGAACGTGAAGCGATGGGAGTTGTAATTCAGTAAGATAATAGAAACTTTTCGCGGGCTCATAGGTGCAAAAAACCGTGAAATTATAACAGGCCGGGTCAGTTTTGCCACCGTTAACCTGACGAACCATGCCTGCTGTGTTACGATTCGTCATTTCCCAGTACCGAAAAAATCAAATCGAACTCATAGCCTTTACTCAACGCGTACCGAACCAGTTTTTGCTTAATTACCAGTGGGTTATCATCCCGCAGGCTTTGGCGTTTTTTGTCCAGCAGGCTAGTGAGCGTATCCCGGTAATCGGTAGGGGCAATTTCCTTCATGGCCGCATCGAGATTGTAACCCGCTATACCCCGCTGTTTTAAGTGTTGCGTTATTTTACGTTTCCCCCAGCCTTTTATCCGAAATTTCCCACCCGCAAATGCCTTTGCGAATCGCCCTTCATTGAGGTAGTTCTGCTCAATCAGTTCAGCAATTACGGCTTCGGCATCATCGCCGAAAACGCTCCACCCTTTTAGCCGGTCGCGTACTTCCTGCTGGGTGCGTTCCTGGTAGGCACAAAACATAGCCGCTTTCTGGAGGGCTTCTTTTACTTCATCAGTCATGGTAGAAACATAACAAAATGAGCGGCCTAAAGACTCGCGCGGGTCCTTATTTTTGTATTAATCACCTGATGGTCTTTTTTTGGGCTGGTGCTGCATCAATTTATTAATCAATGTTTCTACCTCGGCAACGGGCCTTCTGACAACCAGATACGAATGACCTTTACCGGCACTATCCCATCCATTAGAGCCATCCGCGTTCATAACCAGCCGGCCCGTTTTGACCGTATAGTACGGCGCATAGCCCCGAATGCCCACCAACACAGCGGTTTGGTCCCAACTCATACGACCGTCCTTATCTTCCTTCGACTTAGGCAGTGAAATCGAGAATACGTCTTTCACGGGGCTGCGCTGAATCGATTTGTTGCGGGCGAGTGGCACACCCGAGTGAATTTTATCCCCTATTTCAAAGCCACTCATCAGAATCGGTGTGGGCCAGTTGGCAAACACTTTTTTTGACGAAGGCGTATCCCTGAACACATTGTACTCCCGCCCACCCGGAAACTTACCGGCCATGCTTACCAGCTTCTTAACTTTCAGACTCACCAGTTCTTTCCCACCCAGCGTCGAGTACTTATCGGGTTTGGAGTCCAGCAGATTGGCCAGGTTCGTCAGAAAACCCACGGTAATAATGGTGACACTATGGTCGGGTTGTTTGGCCAGAATCTGCCGATAGAGCGCAACGGCCTCCGGCACATCGTTGTTCGAGCGAATACGATGTGGATAGCGCGCTGTGATGGTGTCCGACCAATGCTGCGTATCTTTATCTCCTACGGCATTTCCTTTTGGTACGCCAATGGGTATGGTTGGGCGGTTGAAATACGTGTTCAGTACGCTCAGCACCGGCGCCACTTTCGGGTAATTGGTACTGGCAATCGTTGCCAGCACCGTTGCCTGACCTTCATCGGCAAATGCGTGCAGCATCGCGATAGCACCCACATCGTCGTAATCGGGTCCCATATCCGTATCAAAAATAACCGGTACGGCCTGTTGCGTCGGGGCCGACTGTCCCAGTACAAAACCGTTTATCAGAAGTACGAGTACACTGATTGAGAGTAAGGCTTTACGAATCATTGAAATAAGTGAGATTTACAGAATACGTTGCACAACACGAATTACGAACTGTTTTGGCAGGAATTGTTATTCAGCACCCATAAATCATGAAATTATGATAGCATTGAAGAAACTATCCATTCCACCCGACACGCAACTCCGAAACCTGGGCTGGGACTGGATGCTGGGACAGGACACCTTACCGTACCTGACAGACGAAGTGGTGTTGATAGCATCAGCCAGGGCGAATGCGTATTATGAAGCCGCCAATGAGCTTTTTGACATGTTTGTAGCCGCCGGGCAACATATTATTGACCAGAATCGCTTTGCCGAACTGGGCATTCCCGATAACCTGATTGAGTTAATCAAACTATCCTGGGACGACGATCGGCACATTCACCTGTACGGCCGCTTCGACCTGGCCGAAGTAGCAACTGCTTCAACAGGGGCACAAATCAAACTCATTGAATTTAACGCCGATACCGCTACCTGTTTGCCCGAAACAGCAGTGGTGCAGTATGCGCACCTGCTGGCCAACGGTTTAGACGAGAGCCAGCAGTTTAACACCGTTTTTGAAACCCTCACCGGTCAATTCGAGGAAATTCTCGCGCACAACCCGGACTTACAACCCACGCTGCTCTTGTCGGCCATCCGGGATAATCCGGAGGATGATGCAAACGTTGCCTTACTGGGAGAAGCCGCCCGGGAAGCCGGGTTTGATGTTGAGTTCGACTTTGTGGATAACGTCGAATTTTCTGCTGACGAAGGCATCTTCTGGCAAAACCCAAAGAATGGTCAGTTTGAGAAGCTGGATTTCTGGTTCAAACTGATTCCCTGGGAATCCATTGCCGAAGACGAACCCGAGTTACTCGCCATACTCACCGAAATTGTCAAAAAGCGGCTGGGGGTAGTATTGAATCCTGCTTATAGTCTGTTGTTTCAATCGAAGTACGTGTTAAAAATCCTTTGGGAATTATACCCTGACCACCCGCTGCTGCTGGAAACGGCTAGTAAACCCCTACCCGGCAAACAGTGCGTTGAGAAAGTCCTGTTCGGGCGGGAGGGGGCCAATATTCGCCTGATAAACTCCGACGGCACCGACCGACAGGAGACCGACGGGGAGTACAGTGCTTACCCGAAAATTTACCAGCAGTACGTAGAATTCCCGAAAGATTCATCGGGTAATAGCTACCAGGCGGGGGTTTTTTACGCGGGTGATGCCTGTGGACTTGGCTTCCGGCGCGGTGGTCTTATTCTGGACAACAGTGCCGGCTTTGCCGGACACGTTATTGATGCATAATGGGCTATAACCAACAGAGTTTTTTGGGTTGAACAACCTTACCGGGTTCAACCCTCCCTGATTTACATGGCAAATTTATTTCTATACCTACAGGCCATTATCTACATAGCGGCCGGGTTAAACCACTTCGTCAGCCCCAAAACATACCTCGCCATTATGCCACCTTATATTCCGGCTCATGAGCAGATGGTCATGCTGAGTGGTATTGCTGAAGTTGTACTCGGAGTGGGGTTGCTGTTCCCGGCCACCCGGTCGTTGGCAGCCTGGGGTCTTGTCCTGTTATTGGTTGCGGTATTTCCGGCTAACGTTTATATGGTTACCTCAAACCGATTTCGCCGATTTCCGGCCTGGCTTCGCTGGGCACGCCTTCCGTTACAGGGCCTTCTGATATGGTGGGCCTACCAGTATACCTGAGCCCTTTTCTTCCAGTCGCTCAGGAAATGTCGTCCAACCGGCGAGGTTTTCGTAAGCAAACAATTTGTAACACGAATGGGCACCCGATCGGGTGCCCATTCGTGTGTTGATTCATATCGATATAGACACTACTCCGTCTCGAATGGATTGCCGTCGTAGGTGACGCTGGCAAGTTTTTTATCCAGGTAATACACCTGGTCGGCGGGAATCTGGTCGATCAGTTCCAGACAACGCCGGGCAATGTATTCTTCCTCAACCTGCTCTTTTACGTACCACGTCATCAGTTCTTCGGTAGCGTAATCGTTTTCCCGACGGCATGCCCCGATGATTCGGTTGATAGCATCCGTCACCGCAATTTCCTGCTCAAGAACTGTCTCAAATACCGACCGCAGTGAATCGAAGTCCTGTGCTACGGCAGGAACTTCGGGGCTATAAGCGGTAGCTCCCTGATCGCAGAGGTAGTGAAAAATTTTCATGGCGTGCTTCCGCTCCTCTTCCGACTGGTTGTAGAAAAAACCCGCACTGTGGTCCAGCCCATTTCGGTCGCACCAGCCTGCCATCGCCAGGTATTTCGATGAGGATATCATTTCCATTTTAATCTGCTGATTCAGAATCAGTTCAATGGGCTCTTTTATCAGCGTCCGTAGCCTTTCCAGATCTTTCATGCGAAACTTGTTTTGGTAAGAAATTATAAATTTATTCGGTATAGGAAGTTGCAATGATTTTTACAACCTTGTTTCTACGGAGAACGACGCCAGCCTGAATCAGTGTTTAAGTTGTTTCATAAAATCGCCCATGGCGGACATGAAATTCTTAACGAACGGCAAGTCCCTTTTTTTGAGAAGAGCCTCACTAAATAGCGTCAAACCGATAGCGAATTCGACCGATTGATGCTCTTTACCAAACAGATTTTCGTTCGCATTACGTCAACAATCCTAAAAATTTCATCGTGATTCTCAAATTCCAGCCGGATCCGTTCGACAGGATCGCCATCCGTTTCCAGCGGAGAAATCCGTTCCAGCGTCATTCAATACTTATTTATCCGCGTTACATACCCTTTATTTTTATTGTACTGGCCACTCTCATTTTGAGCCACACTTATCTTCTAATCTTGGAGACAACAGCCACCCTCACGCAATATACTATTCAGTTCGAGCATCATAGTAGCTCCGTCGAGAAGTTCACGCAAGTGAATGATTTCGCAGAGTGTCAGTACATAGCAACGCTCCGATTGGGGAAGGGCCAGAATCTCAATGTCATCGGCGGCATCGGTACTAAGAGCCATCTGATGAACATTTATCCTATCGACAAGGTGTCGGAACTGCTTAAAATCGCGTGCTGAGAGGGGCGTATTTGTGCCCCAAAACGACAAAATGAGCCGATTGGTCCGATCGCATTGATAAATAGCGCCTTTGTCGGTTCGGAACACTTCCTGATAAGATGTTGGTACGTTGCTTTCCATTGCCTATAAACGATTAGGCAAATATAGACAAAACTCCCTTATTTGTATAAAGTCTAAATAACAAAAGAGGGAAAAGCTATTTTTACTACGCTGCCACCGCCGTGCTGCCCGCCCGGAATCTGTGGGGCCAACCCGGACTATGGCCTTAAAACGCGCCGGTAGCCGGAAACGGCCACAGCCCTGAAAAATAGGGTGCAGGCCGCCCAGCAGACCCGCCAACAGGTGGCCAAACGAGTGTAAACCGAATGCCCTGCCGTGTGGTTATTCTATTGTCCTTACAGATAGGGCATTAATCGCTCTACTCCTCAGGTACTGAGTTGCGATACGTACAAACCAGAAAGCTTATGGAAACTAACTCCCGGTTAAAACACGATCAGGTTAGCTGCCCGCGTTGCCACCGCCTGTTTGAGTGTCGGGTGGGGAGCATCAACCTCTGTCAGTGCCAGAGCGTCACCCTCAATGAAGCCCAGCGGCACTATATCGACGACCAGTTTGCGGGCTGTTTGTGCGCCGATTGTCTGCTGGTGTTACGCCGGGACTACAACCAGCTCGAATATAACCGGGCCATCACCAAAATTCTCTACGGGGACGAACCTTCCCGTCGATGAACTAGCCAGCCGCAGGGCGGCTGCCGAAACGCACGTTCTTAAAGTGGCATTTCCCAACACGACTACCCATTACAACTCCCCGTTTGGGGGTACGGCCCTGCAAATCAAAGTCGAGGTAGCGTTCATTGCGGCCACCCGCTTTTCCCGCAAGCGCAGGGTAAGTGTCTCGTCCGGTGAAATCAGTTTTACCCAGATCATGGGGCGGTAAAGCATCAATGGTGAGTTTGTGCCTGGCCGATACAGCCTGCGGGAGTGTCAGTGTCCGCGTTTGAGGCATTTTAGCTACTTTTCCTGCCCAATATTGACCGCTAAATAGCTTTAGAGCCGTTTAAGCGATTTCGTGTGTATATTAAATTACTTTTATAAGGACACATGCTTTATATAGATTATTCGTTAAATATAAAGTTATGGGGGGGAATTTCACCCTCTTACCGCACGCTCTTATCACTGTTAGCTTATATAAATTAATCGTCCAATACATCGTTCACTAAGGTGACTTTAAGAAATAGTTATAGTCAAACTAAGTAACAAAATATGAATTTGCAATGACCCTGATTATGGAAAAGGATGAAAAAATTCGACGCAACCGTGCCAAAACCACCCAGCGAATTGTTGAAGCATTGGAAGAAGTAATTGCAGAGCGTGGTCTGGAAGGCGTTGGTGTAAACCGGGTGGCGGAGAAAGCGAGCGTTAGCAAGGTGCTGATTTACCGCTACTTTGGTGGTATGGAAGGCTTGCTGGAATACTACGTGAAGATGGGAAAACTATTTCCAATTTTTACCCCTGCTTTACTGGATCAAATTCGTCCTTTGCATGAATCGGATATTGCCCGTATCTGGTATCGTCAGGTTATCCAAACGTATCGCCATTTTCGCACGTACAAAGCAGCTCGTGAAGTACTGAAAGCAAGTGTTATCGAGAATGACCCTATTGCTGAAACAACCGCGCGTGCCCAGGATGAAGAAATGACCCGGCTTGTTGGTCAGCTTTCCTTCGTGAAAGGCGCTGATACTGAAGCCATTTCAGCGGTTATTCTCGGAGCGATGAACTACCTGACCATTATGGCCCAGAATGACCGGACCATGATCAGCATCGATCTTCGTAGTGAGGAAGGCTGGGAGCGCATCGAAAATGCCGTAAAAACGATTTACATCGCCTTGAATAAAATGGCCATCGGGTCAAAAGAAGTTAATCTGGAAATTCAGTCGGCTTATGTGCCAGCCGCTCAATGGTAATAATCGACGTTAGCGGTCCGGTATGACTGACCGCTAACGTCGGCTGTTGACGCGCCCCCCATTCCGCGTTTATGTTACCACAAACGTTTTCATCTGAGGCCCTACTCCTTTAAGGGTCAGCGACTTCCACTTCCCTGGAAGTTTTTTTTTAACTGGGTGATGCCATCATCACTACTATCAATTCCTCCAAATCCGTTGAGTACCGCCTGTAGCATGCCGCCCGCTCCAGTAGCAAAACAAGGATTTGTTCCACCCGCCGTTTCTGCCAGCACACCGAAAGGGGGTACCTCGTTGGGCTTATAGCTCTTCACAAACCATTGATACACTTTGTCTGGCTCACTTAGGCGGGCATGCAGCGTAGCCAGTACAGACCAGCCCTTGCCGGCCCTTCAGGTTGAATAGCGTGGTTCGTAATATGCCAAATCCTTATGGCCGCTTCCTGATTTACGATAGCTAGTGGGTAAGCAAGCAGATTTGCGTCGGCCTGCTTAAGTGGCATACCATCATAGGTCCTGTTTTCCTTTGTTATTCCGCTCGAAAACCTGAGGATGGGGATATTGTCGGCGACCAGCTTCCAGTCGGGATTGGGGGTGATACCCAGTACAAGTGGACTGAATAGTGTATTTCAGCCACGTTCGGTCTTTCCTACGCTGAGAAAGACCTCTTTTCATCAACGTTTAATGATCACCGACTGGCAACGACACCCTTCCGGGCGTGGATTTTTTCGATTATCCACTGGCCTATTTTCTCGCCCGCTGCCTGCCCGTTCACGAGTGATGAGCGGTAGTGAATACCCCCGTACAACCGGCTGATAGAGGCTTCGTTGGCCGCATCCTTAAACGATTTGTAGGTACGAACGCCGTGACCGTATTTGAACTCTGTCGAATCGGTAAAAGCAATGTTGTCTCCTATCAGGTTGGTGAGTACGGCTGCGGCCGCAGCCGTGATGGTACTATGCCCGCTGGTATATTCAGGAAAGGGAGGGGTCTGAAGAAATGGAGTCCATTTAGGGTCCATGTACTTATTAATGACCGTTTCCGGCCGAATCATCCGGCTACGGTATTTCTCGTCCCAGCATGAAATAAAGGCGTCACTAAGGGCAAAAGAGGTTAGGGCGTAGGCTTCAACCGCGTGCATCATGTCCAGTTTTTTCTGGCGGGCAACAGTCTCCGCAATGGCCAGCCAATGGCCGCCCGGCGTCATCTTTTTACTGGCAAACATGACGTGCCCGGCCACGTTCATCACAAAAGCGTTGTCATCCCAGAAATAAGCAATATCCTGCTGTTGCTTATCCATCTTCTTCCCAATCTCATACACCTCATCGACTTCTTTTTTGTAGGGACTTCCGGGAGTTATCGTGTACGGGTACGGACGGGGCGGCTTAAACTGGCTACAGGTATCCATAGCCCAGCAGCGTATCTTATTCCATTGTGGCTCGGCAGCGTCCATATAGGCCGGGGGCGTTGGTACCCAGGTTCCGTCTTCATTGGTAACCGTGTGCCTGAAACCCCGCGTTTCTTTATACCCGTCTTTAGCCGCATAGTCCAGTACGTGTTTGGCCACGGCTTCCCCATACGCCATGGACCGGTCATAGACCTCGTCGGGTACGCCATCCTTTTTATATTGCTCGTAGAAGGGTTTCTCAAATTCATTGTAGAATTCAACCGAAAAAGTCAGGGCACGGGCAATGGTCAGGAAAGCATGTGTGCTGGCCAGTGGGAAGCAGTATTCCTTGCCGGCTTCCGGTGTAGGGCTGGCCTTGAATCGCTTTAGCTTACCGCCCATTGATTCGTAGTGAGGGTCAAACGGCGTGAGGGCTTCGTAGCCCGCCAGGTTGGCGTAGGAATAAATCCGACTGGCTACGGGGGGCGAAAAGATATCGTGAATAATGACATCCGTCAGCTTGTTCAGGGCCGCGTTGTAGTAGTCAACATTACTCGCTTTGGCGTTGTATTCGGCTGGTGTAGCCGATTTTCGGCAACCAGTAAATACAACACCTGCCAGGATTAAGCTGAACGTAAAGCGACAAAAATGATTCATAAAAGTAGAGACAAGTTAGAGGGCTGACCAACCCGGGAAGCGTTGGTCAGCCCTGACAAAATTAACGAAATTTTCGGGGCAAAAGTAAGCATCCGCCCCTGTTCACTTCAGGAGTAAGGGGTTAAAAACCTGCAAGCCAGCATCGTTCCGGGCCACCACTACCAGCGTTCCCTGACCGGTGCGAATGGAGCGTATATCCCGGATTTCACCATTGAGCAGAAACCCGGAATCTACCGGCGACAGGGCGCTGAACGTTCCTTTGCCATCGTTGCGCAGCACCAGCCCGTAACTGGCATCGTAGCGCCCCTGATAGGAACTGACTCCGTAGAAATTACCGCCACCCAATACGTCCAGATCGCCGTCATTATCGATATCCATGGCCTGCAAGGCAAACAGCTTCGACACCTGCGCCATCATGGGTAATTCATGCACAACAAACGTTGCCTTACTGCCCTTTCCCCCTTTGTTTTCCAGATAAACGGAAGCGAATTGATCGACGGTATACGCTTCGGCCCCTTTCAACTCATCGTCGTCTATTACATCACTTAGTGGCTTCCCGGCAAATGACCCGTAATCCGTAAACCGTTTATTGATAATCCCCGGCATCTGCTTACCCAGTTCATCCTTAAAGGCCAGTGGATACCACTCTTTGTCTCCGCCTGAACCGGCTCGATTGTACGCCAGTATCTGTTCGGTCGTCTGGTTATTATCGATGTCTTTCACCCACATCGCCAGTTGCGAATCAGGTGTTTTGCGCAATTTGGTATTGGTGCCCACATTACCCGCTATCAGATCGATATCCCCATCACGGTCAAAATCAGCGGCAATAATGCGCTGAAAGAAGCCGCTCAATGGTGTTTCGTCAGTAACAAAATTCTTTACTTCAGCGAAACGGCCATTGGTATTCGAAAAAACGCGGATGGGCATCCAGTCCCCCGCTATAATCAAATCCAGGTCTTTATCGCCATCATAATCAGTCCAGACGGCGTCCGTCACCATACCGACGTTTCGCAGGCCGGTAGACCATTTTTCGGTTTGATCGGAAAAATGCCCTTTGCCATCATTGATCAGTAAATAGGAACTGGGTGATTTTCCGTAGCCGAAACCAACCACACGCCCCCCCACGAAAAGATCCATATCACCATCTTTATCAATATCAGCCAGTCGAACGCAACTCTTGTTGTCGTACATAGGGGGTAATGCATTGGCAGCGCGGCTAAAATTACCCCGGCCATCATTGAAGTAGAGCCGGTCGAACTGCTCGGGCATTTTGTTGTAAAACTCATTCCCGCCGGTAACTACATACAAGTCCAGATCCTTATCACCATCGGCATCAAAGAAAACGGCATCAACATCTTCATACGTGGAGTCTTTAACAAAATCAGGTTGCACTGCGGGTTTAAACGTACCATTCGTCTGCTGCATCAATAAACTTCCCGCCTGCCATTTGGCCCCGCCAACATACATGTCGTCCAGTCCATCGCCATTCACATCCCCAACGGCCAAATGTGGTCCTTCCGTAGAAACCTGAAACGGCATGAGTGGCTCCCGAACATAATCGAAGTACTCTTTATTCTCCCTGTGCTTATAGGGAATGGAGTCCACTTTTGACACGTCCGTAAAGAGCGCCTGCCCCGCTGGTTGTGTGTACCGGAAGGCGGTGCCATCCAATAATGCGTCGGTTTGTTTGAGGGTAAGCAGTTGATTCACTTTTTGCTTCGTTCTGATTTCCATGCGCTGGTTCGGCCAGATGACAATCAGTGAATCAATGACCGTGCGTTTGCCCAGCCCAAAGAGCAGTTCGGGTGCTACAGACGACTCAAACCCCCTGGTGGGCATCAGTTGCTGCACCTGGAGTGAGTCGCCGTATTTCAGAATTACCTTCGCTCCCACGCCAAATGTATTGGGGGAATCGCCCTTGAGCCGGATGGTCAGGTGGTGGTTATCAGGAAAGAGTTTGTCTGCATCGTTCTGGTATATCCCGGCAGGATCATCAATATTGTTGGTCACCAAGTCTAAATCACCATCATTATCCAGGTCGGCATAAGCCGCTCCGTTTGAATACGTGGGGGTTTCAAAACCCCATTCGAGGGATTTATTATCAAACCGCAGGGATGAGGTGCCGTGGTAGAAATAATTATGCACTTTACCATCGGGCATCAGTTTAACCGCGCGCTCATCCAACGCTTTCGAGGTCTCCATGGCATAACGCAGGGAATCGTCGGACGCAAATTTTACGTAATCGAGGTTGTTTGGCCGATGCACAATGCCGTTGCTGATAAACAGATCCTTGATACCATCATTATCATAATCGGCCAGCAGAGGAGACCAGCTCCAGTCGGTAGCGGCTACGCTCGCCATGGTGCCAATATCCATGAATTTTTTGCCCGACAGGTTTAGCTGAAGGCAATTTCGGCTGTACTGATTCATGTAACCAAACGCCTGTTTGTAGAGGTAGATATCGAGCGGATCTTCGCCCAGGGATGATTTTTCGACTGTTTCATCTTCGGGGTACATGTCCAGGGTGATTATATCCGCAAAGCCGTCGTTGTTAACATCGCCGATATCGTTCCCCATCGAAAAACGACTGATGTGCTGAAACACTTTTTTTCCGCTTTCGGTAAATGACCCATTCTGATTATTGATGTAATAATAATCGTCCTCATGAAAATCATTGGATACGTAGATATCTTCCCAGCCATCGTTGTTCAGATCGGCAACGGAAATTCCCAGGCCATACCCCATAGCAGCGCCGTAGATTCCGGATTTCTGGCTTACATTGGTAAACCGCACCGGCTTGCCTGCCGGGGCCTTACCCGTAGTGGATACAAGTTGATTTTCGAACAGGTAATCGCCCGATTCGTTATCACGCAGGTTACGGGCGGTTACCCGATCATAACTACGGGAGGTATGCACCGCGTGGTTCAGGAGATAACAGTCCAGATCGCCATCATGGTCGTAGTCGAAAAACGCAGCCTGGGTTGAGAAACCCGTGAAATCCAGTCCATAGTCGGCCGCTTTCTCGGTAAATGTTCCATCTCCGTTATTGATGTACAATTCATTGGCCCCTTCCAGCCCGCGGAAGTTACCAACGGCACAAACGTAAATATCCAGGAAGCCATCGCCATTCACATCAGCCATAGTCGAACCCGTTTGCCAATCGGCGTAGCCTTCCACCCCCGCTTTAGCGGTTATGTCTTCAAACTTGAAATTTCCTTTATTCAGGTATAGTTTGTTCTTTCCCTGGTTCGAAATGAAATACAGATCGGTTAAACCATCATTGTCGATATCCCCCGCCGAAACGCCCCCGCCATTATAAAAATAGAGGTAGTCGATAATATTTACTTTTTCGTTGGGTACCAGGTGATTTATAAACCCAACGCCCGTTTTCGTGGAGTCGAGGGATTGAAAGAGTGGTTTTTCTGATCTGAAAAATTGACAACCCGCCAGCGTCACTACGCCAGCAGTCAGGAAAAAAGCAAGTTGTTTTACCATGGGGATCACGAATGGTGCCTACTGATGAGACAGTTACCATTCTTACTTAGTAGTGATAGTAAATAGCTGGGCGCGGTCGTTATTTTTGGCCAATACGAATTGACCCTGAGCCAGCCTGGCCATGTGCCGAACCTGCCCCCGCACAAAAAATCCGGAAACGGCCGGATTAACCGATTCGTACGAAATGGAGCCGTTGGCAGCTTTACCCTTGTTTCGTAAGATGACACCGTAGTTGGCATCGTACCGACCAATTTCGGGGAGTACATCTAAAAAGTTACCTGCCAAAACAAGGTCCGTTCGACCATCCCGGTCATAATCCATGAAAACAACGCTGCTTATGGGGGATAGCTGGGCTTCAGTTGGCAACGCCTGAAACGTAAGGGCACCTTTGCCATTATTGAGCAGGATGGCGGTTGCACCCGTGTACGCCTGTTTGACGACAGCCTGCTTTAGCTGGTCTTCGTCCAGAATCTCGTTGATTTTCTTACCCGCATAGTCGTTAAACTTCACAAACTTCTTTTTGATAGCGGGCATTACTTTCTGAAGGTCATTTTTCAACACCATCGGGTACACCTCACCCGTTTCATCGGCGCAGTTGATAATCTGCTCCACAGTGCCATTATTGTCAAAATCGCCGACGTAGAGTTCAGCCGGTACCGATTGGGTAGCTCGAATGCGGGAGTTCAGCCCGAGGTTACCCACTACCAGGTCTATATCGCCGTCGCCGTCGGCATCACCTGCAGTAACGCCGTTCCACCAGCCGTTGGTGTTGATAGGTTGCCCCTTTCCATCCTTAATGGTGAGTTCGGGGTTCTGGTTCAGCTTACCACGCTTGTTTTCAAAAACCTGAATGGGTGCCCAGTCGCCAACCACAATTAGCTCAGGGTATTTGTCCCCGTTCAGGTCAGCCCAGGTTGCTGCCGTTACCATCCCCAGCTTATCAATGTCCGGTAAAATACGCTTTGTGTAATTTTTGAAGTTACCCGTGCCATCATTCGTGAGCAGGTAGCTGGATGGATCACGTCCGTACTGACCGGGAATGAGTCGCCCACCCACAAACAGGTCAATATCCCCGTCCTGATCGAAATCCCCCGCTGCCACACAGGAACCACTTTGTTTCAGACTGGGTATGCCCGTTTCCGAAGGCGTAAAATTACCGTTGCCATCGTTCAGGTAGAGGTAATCCAGCAACTCGTCTGACTCGGCGCGGAACTCGTTACTACCCGTCACGACGTATAAGTCCAAATCCTTGTCGCCATCGGCATCAAAGAGTACGGCATCCACTGCTTCTGAAACAGTATCCTGCTTCATTGCAACGGAGGTTTTATCCATAAACCGCCCCGTTCCCGGTTGCTGAACAAACAGGTGCCCGGCATGGCCACTGGCACCACCCAAAAACACATCATCCAGCCCGTCGCCATTTACGTCGCCCGTTGCCAGGGCTGGTCCCTGGGTAGAAAACTGCTGTTTGAGCAGCGCATCGCGGTTGTAATCCACAAAATTGCTCTCGGTATGCTGGAAGTTCAGCCCCGACACGTTCGTATAATCCTGAAAAATCGGCTTCTCCAGCGTAACGGCTGGTTTCCATACCTGGGTTGCATCTGCTTCGCGGAGGGTAAGCAGCTGGTTGGCCCGTGGCCTGCGTATGGTTTGCTTCCGATCAGTTGGCCAGACAACCACCAATGAATCGATGGTTTGGTTGTTTCCCAGGCCGAATACCATATTTAGGTCTACTGATGATTCGAAACCCCGGTTTGGCATTTGTTGCAGTAACTGCGTTTGTCCAGCCTGGTACACCAGTACCCGGGTGCCAATGGCATTCCTGTTGAACCCGGCACCTTCCAGCTTTACTTTTAAGTACTTCGTTTTGTGTTTCTCAACCGACTGGTTTTGATAGATGGACACCGGTGAATTCATATTATTAACGACCAAATCCAGGTCGCCATCATTATCCAGGTCGCCATAGGCAGCGCCGTTTGAAAAGCCTGGCTCTGCCAACCCCCAGTCAAAAGCCCGGTTGGTGAACTGGATGTTCCCTTCGTTACGAAAAGCGTAGTTTGGCAATGGTTCAGACGTTGCTTTATCCAGAAATTCCTTGAAGTTAAACTTACGCTGTCGGGCAATCTGCGCCATATTTTCTCCGTCAGCCAGAAAATTGACGAAGTCCTGATCGGTTACATCTTTAGCGATACCATTAGCGACAAAAATATCTTTACGCCCATCATTATCCATGTCAAAAATCAGGGCGCCCCAGCTCCAGTCCGTTGCCTGAACGCCGGCAAACCGGGCCACATCGCTAAACGTCGGTAAACCATTATTACCGGGCTGATTTCCCTGATTCAGGTGCAGCATGTTCTGCATGATCTGGTAGTGAAAATCGCGGCCAACTTTGATCTGTTCCAGGTCGTGCCCCTCAAACGTAGAGGTCTTTTTCAACCGCCGGTCGTTGCCAGGCAGCATGTCCGTTATGAAAATATCGAGCTTACCGTCGTTATTGACATCGGCCACATCGGCCCCCATAGACGATAGGCTGGTATGCGGCATAGACTCTTTTATCGACTCCCGAAAGGTACCGTCGTGGTTGTTGATGTAGAGATAATCGCGCTCGTAAAAATCGTTGGAGATGTAGATATCCATCCAATTGTCGTCATTCACATCACCAATGGTAATGCCCAGACCAAAACCGATCAGGCTTCCGTAAATACCAGCCTGTTCCGACACATCAACAAAAACAGTGGCCGATTTGCCATTGCTCTTTGCGTTCTCTACGGTCATATTTCGGAACAACTTATGCCCCCCCAGCGAATCCCGCTGCGCCCGCAAATTGGCATACGCCAGCCGCCCAACGGGCATAAAACTGTTATTGAGCAAATACATATCGAGGTCCCCATCGCGGTCGTAATCGAAGAAAGCCGCGTGGGTGGAATAACCCCGATCATTCAGTCCATATTCGGTGGCCCGCTCCGTGAAAGTGGGCACTCCACTGGCGTCATTGCCATTGTTAATGAAGAGTTCGTTGGCCCGGTCGTCGCCGTCGCGATTGCCCGCGTTGCACACATACAGATCAAGTCGACCATCCCCGTTTACGTCGGCAAAGGTGGCTCCCGTACTCCAGGCTCGTTTCCCGGCCACGCCCGCTTTAGTCGTTACGTCTTTGAACTGAATCTTGCCGGTACCAGTAGAGGTATTATTTAGGTATAGTTTGTTATCGCCCATGTTGGCGATCATCAGGATATCAGACAGTCCGTCATTGTTAATGTCACCAATGGCTACGCCCCCGCCGTTGTAGAAATTACGATAATTAAAGATGTTAAAATCCTGATCGCCGGTAACAGTATTGGCGAAATCAACGTGGGTTTCATCCGGTAACAGCTTTCGAAACAGGGGGTCTGAGGGAGATTGTGGCTTTGACCGGCAACTGGCTATCAGGCCAATTACCAGGATAATTAAGCTAATACGCATTAGTAGAAATACATGAAAATAAATCGAATTCGCAGCGCGAAGGGCATAAAACAGGTATGCCGGATTTGATTGATAAGGGACTACAAATGTAACGAATTACAAGGCCTAATTAGTCCTTTCGAGTCAATTAATTAGCTTTTAATCAGGCCTTAAACACAAAAAAGCAAGCCCGTCTGAGCTTGCTTTTTTGTGCATTGGAGTGACTGTTCTATCAGTAACCAGGATTCTGCTTCAGGTTTGGATTCAGCGACAACTGATCCTTTGGAATTGGGAACAATTGACGGAAGTTCTGCGATGCGGGTTTAAGGCGCCATGCCTTGTTGAACTGCCCAAACCGAATCAGGTCCTGACGACGATGTTGTTCCCAGGCCATTTCACGCCCACGCTCAGCCAGCAGTTCATCCAATGTGATGGTGGTATAGGCAGGCATGCCAGCACGGGCACGAATCAGGTTTAAGTCGGGCAACGCAGCACCCATGTTGCCTAACCGCAGATTGGCTTCTGCCCGCATCAGATACACATCACCTAGCCGATAGACGACAAAATCGTTATCCTGATCCACAAACGTGTTGTTTTTCTGGATCTCATATTTCTGGCTTCGGGCTCCGGCCAGACGACCACTCGCACCCGCAGCGAATTCTAATGACTCAACTTCGGGCCGGAATACCATCGGCAGGGCGTCATCCTTCAAGGGAACGCCTGCCGCTGTATACTGTTGACCAACAATCCACTGCTTTTTGCGGGCATCTTTATCGTCGAATGAGTTATAGAATTCCGTTACCGTTGCCCATCCGTTCCAGGGAGCCGTGCCCAGGTTGTAGGTCAACTGGTTCAGGTAGTGAAGCGTTTTCATTTGTGCGTTGAATCCACCCCGCTTCGATTTATCGAAAGGAGTAGCCAGAATAGTCTCCGGCGAATTCTGATTCTGAACGGCAAAATTGCTCAGATAATCGCCAGAGAGCTGAAACTTGCCAGATTTAATAATACTGTCCGTACGCACTATAACATCAGCCCAGCGTGGAGTACCCGTATACACCTGCGCATTGAGGTACAACTTCGCCAGAATCATATCAGCCACGTATTTGTTCATCCGGCCATAGTAGGCACCGCCCGATACACTGCTCAAATTTGGCCGGACAGCCAGCAACTCTTTCTCAACAAAGGCAAATACCTCAGCCCGCGTGTTCTGCTTTGGCGTTGTTGCCCCCACCCCATCCGAGATGATGACATTGCCGAACAGGTCCATAGCCTGATAATGGAAGAAAGCCCGTAGAGCCCGTAACTCAGCCTTCGTGTTAACGTCTGTAATGGATCCCAACTGCTGGTTAATACTGGTAATGTTGTTATAACACCAGGTCCAGGGACCATTGAACTGTCCATTGTCTGTAATAGGATCCCAGGTATGCTGATACAACCGCTTCCAGTTGTCACCATCTTTCCAGTCGCCACCCCGGGTAGGTACAATCTGCTCATCCGTGGTTGTATTGAGGTTGGACATATTACCGTAATAATCACCCAGACCATTATACAGAGGGCCGATAAGTGCGGCAGCTTGTCCTGCTGTGCTACCAAACGTACCACTGGTTGGAATAACGTCGTACGTAGTTTCGGTAAGATCAGTACATGCCTGCGTTGTCAGTAGCAAAACTGAGCAACCCAGAAGCATTTTTATAGTTATTTGTTTCATAGAAGTTTTTGATAATTAATTAGTTACATCGCTTTATCCGCATTGCTATACTAACGATGTGTTAAAGAAAACGGTTTTCACTAACCGGGTATTATTTTGCACAATATCCGGTTAGTGAAAAGCCGGTTGCTAGAAGGTCAGATTAACACCCAACTGGAACGTGCGTGTTTTGGGATAAACAACGTTTCCGTATCCACCCCCATCCAAACCAACGGCATTAGGTGCCTGCTGAATGGTACCATTGTTTTGCAAATCAGCCTTGACCTGCAATTCCGGGTCGATACCCTTGTAGCCAGTCAGGATGAACAGGTTATTACCACCGGCATAAATACGGGCGTTGGTAATGTACTTGCTGGCGGGCAACGGAATAGTGTACCCCACCTGCCAGTTGTCGAAACGGACAAATGAACCGCTTTCCAGCCAGTTAGTTGAGAGTACGTTCACACCATAGCCATTAGGAAAATCCGTTACGCCTTTGAGCATGTTGGTTTCCAGAATAGAGCCCGGAATCAGCAGGTTTGAGCGTATGGCGTTCAGGATGGTGTTACCAAACGTTCCACGCAACTGAAAGTACACGTCAAATCCTTTGTAGCGGACCGTGTTGATAAACGAAGCCGTCAGGAACGGTTGTGGGTTACCCTGTTTCAATGGGGAACCGGCTGTAATAGCCGCAGCCGCGTCGGCCTTCGATACGTCCGTTACCGGTGTGTCGCCCGAAGCCGCTTTTAGCAGCGGTTGTCCATCAGCCGAGTAGGCTCCGGTAAACGTTGGTACGTTGTTGAATTCGCCCAGCGACTGACCAGGTGTCAGATAGGAGGCAAATACGTCGGACAGACCACGACCGTTGAAGGCGTTAAAACGAACTTGTCCATTGCTGAACTGATCGTTCGAAAGTGAAACAATCGTGTTCTTATTGTAAGCCCCTACAACGCGGGAGTTCCAGGAGAAGTTATCGTTCTGGATTACATCCCCACCAAACGACAACTCAAAACCACTGTTGCGCATCGAACCTACGTTAGCCAGAATGGTATTGGAGAAGTAAGTAACTCCATCGGCAGGTACCGAATAAGGATAAAGCATATCCTTAGTCAGTTTGTTGTAGTATTCAACCGTACCAGAGAACCTCCCACCGAGCAACTGGAAGTCCAGCCCCACGTTAGAGGTTGTCAGTATTTCCCATTTCAGGTTCGGGTTCGCGTTTTGCGTGATACCATAACCTGGCAGGAAGTCGCCCAGCGTACCATCATAATAGGTACCTTTCTGACCGTACAACTGAATGGAGTTGTAGGGAGAAATACCTTCCGAGTTACCCGTTGCTCCGTAGCCAACGCGCAGTTTCAGGAAATTAAGCGTGTTGCTCTTCGGGAAGAATGATTCGTTCGAGATTGTCCAGCCTGCACCAACCGATGGGAACATACCCCACTTGTTGTTGGCACCGAATTTAGAACTACCGTCCCGGCGTAAGGTTGCCGTTACATTATACTTGTCATTCATGTTCACCGTTGCCCGACCAAAGAAAGATATCAGTTTGTTCTGATTACGGTATGACGAGGTGTAGTTGTTGCCTGGATTGACAATAGTACCGGAGCCTAAGCCCAGATTGCTGAAGTTGATGTCGGGCGTTACAAAACCGGAGTTAGCCGCACCAAAACCATCGCGGTCAAATTGCTGGTACGAATACCCGCCTAACAGCGAAAAGTTGTTGTTAGGATCACTACCAAAGCCTTTCGTATAATTGGCCGTTAACTCCAGCAACTTGTTGTTGTCTTCCGAGAAGTTCCGGCTTGCCCGTCCATTGTTGGCAGCATACGCCTTGATGTTGGGATTGCTGTAGAAGTTATTGACGGTGTTATCCCGCTGTAACTGACCATTAACGCCCACCGTCAATCCGTCCAGTATCTCGTAGCGCAGGTTCATTCCCCCCTGCAAATACCGTTGAACGCCGTTGTTGATAATGTTCTCCTGCATGGCCACCGGGTTGAACAGGTCAAAACTACCCCCTACTTCGTAATAAGACCCATCCGTGTTGCGAACAGGCAACGTAGGCAGGAAGGTAACGGCGCGGCCAATAATACCGCTGTCATACTTCTTGTTCGTTTCGGAGTAGGATAGGTTATACTGAATATTCAGCCGGTTATCAAACGCTTTCTGATCGAGGTTAATACGGCCCGTTATACGATCCAGACCCGTATTTTTGATAATCCCGTTCTGGTTGATATAGTTGACCGAACCCCGATAGCTGAACGTTGGTGAACCACCCGCAATAGCGATATCGTGGTTATTGACGGTTCCATTCTGCGTAACTTCTTTTGTCCAGTCGGTATTGTAATTGCCATCCGGGAAGCGCTGTTTGTCGGCTAATGAGGCAGCTCCTTTAATTTGACTAACGGCATCCCGGTAGCCCTGTGCATCCAGCATATCATACTGCCTGGAGATAGTCGATACGCCCACGTAGTTGTTGAAGGATACGGTGGTTCTGCCCGACTTACCGCGCTTGGTCGTAATCAGGATAACACCGTTAGCCGCCCGTGAACCATAAATAGCGGCTGCCGAAGCATCTTTCAGTACATCCATCGACTCGATGTCGGAAGGTGAAATGGTGTTGATAGGCACACCAATCATACCATCTACAACATAGAGTGGATCAGAGCCACCGGCCAGCGATGTGTACCCCCGCAAACGAACAGTCGGCTGCGTGTTTGGATCACCGGAAGGAGATGTGATAACCAGACCAGCTACTTTACCCTGAATGGCCTGCAATGGATTTGGGTTGACTCCAGCGTTGAAATCTTTCGCTGTTACCTGTACCACTGACCCGGTCAGGTCTTTTCGTTTGGCTGTACCGTATCCTACTACCACCACTTCTTCCAGTGCTTTCGTGTCGTCGGCCAGTTTGACGTCCAGTGTCGAGCGATTACCCACCGCCACTTCCTGCGATGTGTAACCAATAAAACTCATCACCAGCGTTGCATTGTCAGGTACATCCGATAAGGTGAATGCCCCGTTCGCATCGGTGTTTGTACCGCGTTGGGTACCTTTAAGCTGAACACTTACTCCTGGCAAGCCAAAGCCAGTGGGGTCAGAAACTTTTCCCGTAACTGTGCGGCCCTGAGCCCATGCTGCTGAATTACCAATCAGCAGCACCATTACGAGCATAGTCAGAAAGCTGAATAGGGCTTTCTTTCCGAAAAGTTTGGGTTGGTTTGAACCAACCAGACCTACGCTTCCACTAAAGTGGTTCATTTTGTAGGATTTGTTCATCATAGGTTTGTAATAAAATTTGAAAATAGGTTATTAAGTTAATCAGCGTTCAGCATAGTATTATCCTGTTTTCCTGCTACTGCCAAGGTAACTATGTAGGTCAATTTTACTAAAACTATTAGTAGCCTGAAAGGAATTTATAGAATCTAAACCTGAATCATTTAGCGAATTACAGCATGTTAGCATGAAAATACAAATACTCTGAAGTCAAAAGTCGCTTGGTTATTGTTAAAATCGTATCATACTATTTCTTAAAAAGAGTGAAAAAATTAAACTATTGCCTTACCTGAAACATATAACAATGTGTTATATAGCTGATAGTCATTTGGTTGTCCAGAAAAAATGACTTAGAAAAATTATAATTTTTCCAACAAAAGTCAATCAGTTTTCATTACTGCCACCGGAGATTTGTGTTAATTACATTTAATTTTGCCCACTAATTTTTTCCGACTGACCGACAGTCCGTACGCTTCCATGAGTATAGAAACGCTTAACTCCTTAGCTAATCAACTAACAGGTGACCTTTTCTTTGATAACATTCACCGGACTCTGTACGCTACTGATGCCTCTGCCTATCGGGAAATGCCTGCTGCAGTAGCCATTCCAAAAACGGTCGATGATTTAAAGACGCTCATCCAGTTTGCCCGGGAGAATAAAACATCCCTTATTCCGCGTACGGCCGGAACCTCGCTGGCCGGGCAGGTGGTGGGCAACGGTATTGTGGTAGATGTCTCTAAACACTTTACTAAAATTCTGGAAATCAACACCGAAGAGCGCTGGGTGCGGGTACAACCCGGTGTCATTCGCGATGAACTGAATCAGTTCTTAAAACCGCATGGTTTATACTTCGGTCCCGAAACCTCTACGGCCAACCGGGCTATGATCGGCGGTATGGTGGGTAACAACTCCTGCGGCTCCAACTCCATCGTGTACCGGGCCACCCGTGAACATACCCTGTCCGTAAAAGCATTATTGGCCGATGGTAGTGAAGTAGAATTTAAAGAAATGAGTGGGTGGGATTTCACCAAATCAGTCAGCGAAGCCAGCCGCCGGAACGGGACCGCAACCCTGGTCGATAAGATCCTGCTGAAAACAAATGCGATCCTGTCGGACTCCGGTAATCAGGAGGAAATCCGGCGAAACTTCCCTAAAAAGTCAATTGAGCGACGAAACACAGGCTATGCCCTGGATACCCTGCTCGACATGCAGCCGTTTGCGGAACCGGGTGAGCCATTTAATCTGGCAAAATTCATTGCGGGTTCGGAGGGTACGCTTTGCTTCATGACGGAAATCAAGTTGAATCTGGTCCCGTTGCCACCCAAGGAAAGCGGCCTGGTCTGTGTTCACTGCCACTCCATTGACGAAGCCTTACGGGCCACACTGGTAGCGTTACCGTACAAACCGTACGCGGTTGAACTGATTGACGATATTATTCTGGAACGGGCGGCCACGAATCCGGAACAGCAGAAGAACAGCTTTTTTGTCCAAAAGACCCCCACGGATCATTTCCCCATTATCCTGGTCGTCGACCTCTCACGCGATACAAGGGCTGAGATTGAGCAGTTGGCTGCGGCCATGGAAGCCGATATGCAAACGGCTGGACTGGGGTATCATTATCCGCTGCTGTTTGGCGACGATACCAAAAAAATATGGACGCTTCGTAAAGCGGGACTGGGCTTGCTGGGTAACCTGCCGGGCGATGCCAAAGCAGTAGCCGTTATTGAAGATACGGCCGTTGACGTGGTCGACCTGCCCGACTATATCCGTGACTTCAATGACATCCTGACCAAACACAACATGCACGCGGTTCACTATGCTCACGCGGGCTCGGGCGAAATACATTTACGCCCCATCATTAACCTCAAAACTGCCGAAGGACACCGGCAGTACCGGATGATTGCGGAAGAAATTGCCACGCTGGTTAAGAAGTATGATGGTTCGCTGTCGGGTGAACACGGCGACGGGCGACTGAGGGGCGAATTCATCCCGCAAATGGTGGGCGCACACAATTATGAATTGATGCGTCAGGTAAAACATACCTGGGACCCGGAGGGAATTTTTAATCCCGGCAAAATTGTGGAAACGCCCCCCATGGATACGTTTTTACGGTATGAAGCTGACCAAAAAACGCCCGATTTCCAGACTTACTTCCGCTACAACGACCAGAACGTACTGCAACACGCCGAGCAGTGCAACGGCTCGGGCGATTGCCGCAAAACAGAGGCAGCCGGTGGAACCATGTGCCCCAGTTACATGGCCACCCGAAATGAGAAAGATACCACGCGGGCGCGGGCCAATATTCTGCGCGAAATGCTGACCCATTCCCCGAAAGAAAACCGGTTTGACCACGAAGAAATCAAAGCGGTTTACGACCTCTGCCTTTCCTGTAAAGGCTGCAAAAACGAATGCCCGTCGAACGTGGATGTGGCCAAGTTAAAGGCGGAATTTTTACAGCATTATTACGATGCCAACGGTATTCCGATTCGCTCCCGACTGATTGCCAACTTTGCCCGTTTGTCATCACTGGCATCGCTGGTTCCCTGGGCCTGGAATGGTGTACTGGGTACTCCCTGGCTTCGGCGGATAGCAAACCGGGCGGTTGGCTTTCACCCCGAACGCACTATGCCTTTGCTGGAAAACACGACGCTCCACAGCTGGGCTAAAAAGCGAAAATCAGCTAGTCAGGGTACCCATCCAATGCGCATGTATCTTTTCTGCGATGAGTTCACCAATTACAATGATGTGCCGGTTGGGCAGAAAGCAATTCAGCTTTTTGAGCGCCTGGGTTACGAAGTAATCATCCCTGAGCACGGCGAAAGTGGCAGGGCCGCCCTCTCCAAGGGTATGCTGAAGTATGCGAAGACCCTGGCCGAGAAAAACGTGCGACTCCTGAAAGATGTGGTAACGAACGAAATGCCCCTGGTAGGCCTGGAACCGTCGGCCATTCTCACATTCCGGGATGAATACCCTGACCTGGTCGATGAATCCCTGGTTGCCAGTGCCAGGCATCTGGCCCAAAACACCCTGACCTTCGAAGAATTTGTAGCGCGGGAAATAGACGCCGGACGTATCCGGCCCGATCAATTTACGGATCAGGAGCGGCTCATCAAACTTCATGGACATTGCCAGCAGAAAGCGGTATCCTCGTTGGTACCGGGCAAAAAAGCCTTGTCTTTACCCAAAAATTACACGGTACACTTGATTCCATCCGGCTGTTGCGGCATGGCCGGTTCATTCGGGTACGAAGCCGAACACTACGAGGTATCCATGAAAGTGGGCGAACTGGTCCTATTCCCCACCGTTCGTCAGCAGCCCGACGATGTCATAATTGCGGCACCGGGCACTTCCTGTCGCCATCAGATTAAAGATGGCACCTCGCGTAAGGCCACGCACCCGGCAGAGATTTTGTTTGCGGCTTTGGCATAGACCAGTAAGCAGACAGCCATTTTTTCCAAAAAACGCGTGCTCGTTCAGGAAATTATTTACTCTTTCTCGTATAATTTTCACTAAAACTACACACTAGTATACTTTGTCCTGACTTAGATGTATCAGGCTGATTATAATTTCACCAATCCATCAAAATCAGTTCATATATGGCATAAATATTGCTCCCACTACGGCAAGAGTTACAACGTCAGAATAATTGTCAATCCGTAGTATTTATGAGAACTAGTTACTGGCTATTATGGCTGGGTGTGCTTCTGATGTTTTGTGGTTCCGTAACAGCTCAACGCCCTAAACCAATTCCTATTGAATGCGCGGCCCCTACCCTCACTACCGCACAGCGGCAGCTTCTGGAGCGGCAGGCTCATGACGCGATCATCGCCAAAAAAGGGACCAATGCTACCTTTACGTCCATTACATACGTACCCATCCGGCCACACATCCTTCGCAGAAGTGACGGAACGGGCGGCATGTCACTGGCCAATCTCAATCAGGTTATGGCCATCACCAACTCGTATTACCTGCTCAACGGCTACGGCATCCAGTTTTACCTGGCTGGCACTAAGCCCGATTATGTTGACAACGACGCCTACTATGCGGGTTATAATATTGCCGATGAGGATGCCGTAGCGTCTGGTCACGACGTTACAAATGCACTCAATCAATATTACGTCAACAATTTCTCGGCTAACATTGGCGGTTACGCTTACTACCCCAGTAATGATGTTCCGTCTACCCGATCATTTATTCTGGATGAATCTTACAACCTGGATGATATGGGTAACCGGCTCATTCCGCATGAGTTAGGGCATACATTCAACCTGATTCATACCTTCGGCGACAATAACGGTACGGCGGGCACTACAGAACTGGTAACCCGGGGTGCTGGTGCCAACTGCTCGACGGCAGGCGATCTGGTTTGCGATACCCCCGCCGATCCCTATGGCAGACAGGGAGCCAGTCTAATTAATGATGCTAATGGTTGTCCGACCTACAACCCTAACAGCACAGCACGGGATGCTAATAATATGCTGTATTCGCCCTCTGTTGAAAACATAATGTCGTACTATTTTCCCTGTACGCACAACTTCACTGCCGGGCAATTTGATCGCATGCAGGCCGGGCTGGCCCTTCGTCAGTCGCACACGGCCTATAGTTTAAACTTTCCCCCCACAATGGTATTACCACCCAGTAACGTAACAGCCTCCATAGCCAACAACCAGGTCATCTTAACGTGGCAGGACAATGGAACGAACGAAATGGGTTACTTTATTGAGCGTTCCTTGTCCCCCTCATCGGGGTTTGTATTGATTGGGGGTGTTGGACCGAATACAACGACTTTTACGGATACGAAGACGACTGCATTCACTACCTATTACTACCGGATTAAACCGTCCAACTCGACGACAAATGGCCTAAGCCCAACCGCTAGTGTCACAACAGCTACCTGCCATCCAACGTATGGCACCAACGGTTGCCAGTTTGGTGATGGGCTGAATGGCTTTGTCCTCAATGGAATTGTGATAAGCCAGAATACCAGTTGCTCGGCAAGTGGTTACAGTTCCAGTACAGCTATCTCAGCCAATATAACTGCGGGAAGTTCCTACACATTTACCGGAACCCTTTTAACAACAACGGAGTCGGAAGGAGTAACCATCTGGGCAGACTTGAATCATAACAATGCTTTTGAAGCAAATCAGGGCGAACTGCTGTACCAATCTCCCATCGTGTTCGGCCAGTTTTCTGGTTCCCTAACCTTCCCTGCCAGCCTTACGACAGGCAAACTCGACCTGCGAATTATCGTGGCTTATAACACTTTCCCCACCAACCCCTGTGGCAGCTATACGTATGGAGAAACCGAAGATTATGTACTCAATGTAGTTAATAGTACTGATCTGAGTTTGTCTTTACTAACCAGTAACCGAACTGTGGAGGTGAACAAACCCGTTAGTTACTCCCTAACCATTCGTAATGATGGCGCTTTCGAAGCAACAGGTGTTAAGTGGCAAAACAGACTTCCTCAAGGCCTGGTATTTGTTAGTGGCGATCCAGGTGTAACAAGCTCATTAACAGCCGTAAGTAGCACGACTAGTCTCTCGCTGGGTGCAGGTCAGGCAACTACCGTTTCTTACCTGCTTCGGCCAACGCAGCCGGGCGTATACAGCAATTCGGCTCAGATTATAACCATCGATCAATTTGATCCCGACAGCCAGCCTGGCTCCGGCACGGGTGACGGACAGGATGATGCTGCCACAGTGGATATACGAACGCCGGATAGCAGTACCGCCGTTTATAGTTCGCCTAATCCGGAACAGACTCCTCTACCAACCGTCTTACTGAATCAGCCTACCCCCGACCCGGCCAAAGCAGACCTCTCCCTGGCAATGACGGTTGATAAACGAACACCAAGAGTTGGGCAGCCGTCAACATTTACGATCACTATATCTAACGTGGGGGGAATGACGGCCTCGAACGTAGTGGTGCGGGATACATTGCGGGGTCTTACCTTTACCTCCTCCCCCACGGGTATGAGCGTGGTTTCCAGCGGAAATGGGTATACGATTATTGAGGGGAAAGTGGCTTCATTAGCAGCAGGGGTCAACACACAATTGATATTTGTTGCATCAACCACTACGGCGGGATACCTCCTGAACGCAGCTCAAATATGGTCTTCCGGTACGCCCGACCCGGATTCAAAACCCGGTTCGGTAACGCCAAATGCTAATAACCTCAACGGGGAAGATGACGTGGCCCTGATCGATTTGCGCGTGGGAACGCCGTAAGATCAAAAACGGCTAATGGCCAAAGGGCCATTGTTTTCGAAACTGAGCAGAAATCAAAAAAGCGATGATGCCCAGGGCAATGACAGCGAGTCCCGACAGCATGAAGGTGAGCCCGGTGGAGAAAAAAATGAATAGCCAGATGCCAATGACCAGCACAACGGGTAATGGGTAAAGCGGCATTCGAAATGGGAACTCATCGGCGGCCCGCCGACGGTGGAGCAGCAGTAACCCAATGGCCTGCCCAACAAATTGCACCACAATCCGCATAGCCAGGATAGCCGTAATCACATCACCAAGGCGGAAGAATAGACTAAATACGAACCCTAACCCTCCCAGCAGTAATAATGATACGTGCGGAAAATGGCGGGTTGGATGCAGGCGGGCAAAGATTTTAAAAAACTGCCCATCTACGGCGGCTGCGTACGGTACGCGTGAATAGCCCAGCAGTACCGCAAACAGGGAGGAAAAAGCAACCAGTAATACCAGTACAGTTGCCAACTGAGCCGCACGGGGACCATACAGCGTTTCGACAAATGTACTGACGATAAATTCGCTGTTTTGGGCGATTTGCCAGGGCACTACACTCACCACGCTCAAATTCATCAGCAAATACAAACCCGCGATGCCAACGATAGAAATAAATATGCTGGCCGGAATATTGCGGGATGGCCGCTGAATTTCGCCCCCCAAATGACACACATTATAGTAGCCCAGATAACAATAGATTGTTTTGACGGATGCCTGTCCCAAGCCAGCCGCCAGTACCCCGCCACTAACCGACCCAATCGAGCCGAGTGTTTCGGATAAAGGAATCCGGGCATTACTCAGGCCGCCAATAATAATCCAGCCCAGCGTAAGCAGTACAGCTCCCCACATAATGAGGCCTATTTTACCAATCGAGTCGATTTTCCGGTAAAGTAGCGCAATGATTATCAGTACAACAACGCCCGATACTGCTTTACGCTGCCATTCCTCCAGCGGTAACAGATACGAAGCATACTGGGCAAAGCCGATAGCACCGGAAGCTACTACCAGCGGAGCCTGGATAAGCGTTTGCCACACATACAGGAACGACAGTAAGCGCCCCCAGCGCTGTTCGCCATACGAGATTTTCAGAAAATTATAGCTTCCACCAGCCTTGGGAAAAGCGGCACCCAACTCCGCCCACACGAACGCATCGACCAGCGACACGACCGCACCCAGCACCCAGGCCCATAAAAAGAGGGAACCACCCAGCGTTTTGATAACTAAAGGCAGTACTACAAACGGTCCGATACCGACCATGTCGATCATGTTCAGCGCGGTACCCTGCAACAGCGTCAGCCGACGTGGTAACTCCCCTGCCGGGGATGACGATTCAGGAAACTGATCAGGGGGTATAACTGGGTTCAAAAGCGTAGTGAATTAGGTACCAGGTAATTTTCTAAAAAAGAGCAGAACCCGGTTAAAAGTTCGAAACCAACTTTTGTATTTAGACAACTACTTGCACAAGAAAGCCCCGCTGCCTATTAGGCAACGGGGCTTCCAGGTCCTGGCAAACGAATAAATCAGTTAAGCAATTCGTCAAAAGTTATGCCTACGTAGTATGTTGTGCCAATGTAAGGGCTACCATATGCCTGAAAATAGGGCTTACCGAACAGGTTGGTAGCCCCCACTTTAACAATCGACTTGATACTCTGTACCTTGTAGTTCACCTGCGCGTCGAGGTTGTTGATTACCGGCACGATGGTGTTGGTGTAAAGCGGTACACCGACTTCGGTTGGTGTACCAAAACCCTGCCACTCGAACGAACTTTGGTGCTTGAAGGCAATCCCGAAGCCAATATTCGAACCACCCACGGCCTGCTTGGTGAAGCCTAGATTCCAGCGGTATTTCGGCGTGTTAAAACCCGACGTTTGCAGTTCTTCGGTCGGTACAAAGTTATTCAATTGGTTATTGGCGATGTTGCCAGACAAGCCGTAGCCTTTGTTCAGCGCATAGTTCAGCCCAATGGCCCAGCCCGATGCCGTAATTTGCTCGCTACTGTTGGCTGCTACTGAATAAACTTTGCGCGTTCCGCCACCAAATACCCCCGATGCGATTGATAACAGGCCCGGTGCCAGCGAGGCCGTTGGCTGTAACAGAATTACCCCACCGATAAAGTTGGTGTAAACGCTGTAATAATAGTATGCATCCACCAATAGCCGTTTATTGAACACGCTCCGGTACCCAATTTCATAACTGGCTACACGTTCTGGCTTGAACTCTTTTCGCTGGTACGGCTTCAGACCACCCAGATTGGCTCCAACAGCCTGGGCCTGAATGAAACTGGGCGCATTGGCTGTTACCTGCGCTGTTACGTTTTGCGCGATGAGTCCCTGAACAGCCGGTGTGGCGAGTTGTGCGGCTACGCCCTGCTGAATAGCACCGGCAGCGGAAGCAGCAGGAAGCAGACCGGCGGCAACGGCAGCATTGACCTGGGCCGTAACACCCGCCGTAACCTGCGCTGTAACGGCTGAAACAACCTGGGGAGTAATGATGCCGGTCAGGGCCTGAACCTGCTGGGCCTGGAAAGCGGGGTCGGATCCAGTAGCGACAATGGCCGCACCCACCGCCGTTACGTTGGCCCGGGAGTACGAGTTGCTCAGGTTAAAGCGATCATAGAATTCGGGCAGGCCACCAAGAAGCCGGGCCTGTGGCGTTTGCAGGTCGATGTACTGATTCTGCGTGGTTGGAATGCGGAAGCCGGTCTGATACGATAACCGGATGTTATGCTCACCAAACGAGGCCACCGCCGAGACGCGGGGCGTAAACTGACCCTTGAAATTCTGATTCTTGTCGTAGCGCGTCGATGCCGTTATCTTCAGGTGATCGGAAAACAGCGACTTGCTGGCCTGTACGAATGCGCCAAACTCATTAATCTTGATTTTGCCGTTACGGTCTTCAACCTGATCGGCAAAGAGTGTTCCATTGGAAACAAGCTGATACTGTCGTACGTTGGCACCTACCAGTACATCGGCAAACTTTACCTGATTTTTGAAATTGTACAAACCCTCGGCATGGTACAGGTTCGAGTTATCTTCGAAGGCTCCCCCTTTGCCGGTTGTAATGGAGCCGGTACTTACGGCGTTGAGCAGCGTGTTAAAGGCATCCGAGCCAGGAACGGGCCGACCCTGGTCAGCTACACCCCGGGCCGTAAGCTGAGCAGCCGCGTCGGCCTGACCGCCCCCCCGTGCCTGGGCATAGGCACCAGCATATTCGCCAAACCACTGCTGACTGGGCTTCCAGGCTTCGTTCAGGTAAACAGTGGCCAGCCCCGCCGTATATGATTTGCCCGACCGCTCCTGCGTAGTATAAGCCCGCAGTGTAAAATTATCGCCCCGCAGTTCAAGTTTAGCCTGGGTTAGGCTAAAGTCCCGTAACGAGTAGCGGCCATTGGCGGTATAGACTGTCGTGCCATACCCATAATTGATTTGCCCAATGGCTTCGATTTTATCGGTGATGCGATAATGAAGTGCCCCATTAATTTTTAAACTCTTCGTGTTATAGTCAACCACGTCGCGCTCCTGATAGCCTGTCCGGCTCACATTGGTATTAGGAAACAGGGGCAGGGCAGCAGCAGGGAGACGGTTAGCGGCAATCAGGGCCTGGCCAACCGTTCGCAGGTTCTGCTGATTTTCGTCGCCGTAGATGTTCATGCCGTCGTAGTTGGGTGCAGTTGCTGTACGATCCGAGGTGTTGGTCGCATTAGTGGGGTTGTTCAGATCGGTATAATTGGTTGCTTCCCAGTCCTGCGCTTTGATGTACGCTAGGTTCAGTTTAAACGCGAGTTTATTATTGAATGCTTTGGCGTAGCGAATCGAGGCATCGTAGAAGCCCGTGTTGGCCGTAGTCCGGTTGGATGCGCTCATTATGCCGGTTTTTACATTGGCACTCAGGCCCTGGTAGAGGAACGGGCTTTTGCTGGTCAGCAAAATCAGCCCCTGAATGGCATTTGGGCCGTAGAGTGCGGAGGCTGCGCCAGGCAAAATTTCGACACTTTCTACATCCTGCTCTGGTATGCCCGCAATATTATCGATAGGAAAATTCAGACCAGGTGCCGAGTTGTCCATACCATCGATGAGTTGTACGGTCCGGGGGTTACCCGTTGCGCCGAAGCCCCGCAGGTTGATGGATTTGAAGAGCAGGCCCTGCGTAGCAATGTCAACACCCTTTATGTTAGCCAGACCATCGTAAAAGTTGGCCGCCGGGGTCGTCTGAATATCGCGTAGGCTCATCTTTTCCACCGTAACCGGCGATTTAAGTACACTTTCTTCCACGCGCGAAGCGGATACTACTACTTCCTGACCTAATAGAACCTGCTCTTTCAGGTTTACAGTCAAGTCTCTCCGGCTACCATTGATAACAAAATCCTGGGTTTGAAACCCAACGCCTGAAACGGCAATGGTAAACGGCGTAGGTGTACTGGTAGACAGCGAAAAGTTACCCTTCTGGTCAGTAATCGTACCGATAACTTTTCCTTTCACGGCAATGCTAATCCCGGCGAGTTCATCGCGTTTATCCTCGTCAGTTACTTTCCCGGCTATTTCTGTCTGAGCCAGTACTGTCGTACTGAATAAGACTGCGATTCCTAGAAAAAGCACCGAACAGGTAATTGATGTTTTCATAAAATATGAGAAAAAGGTGAGTGATGTAACTCCTGGTTACTTTGACAATAAAAATACGGATAACTATGAGTTTTGTGCAAAAAAATCTTCCCATTAATAAATTTCTTTTCAATTCTACTTGGGTTTTCGGACAGGCAGGGTAGTAGCCCTCTGATCTGCCAACAGCATGAAAAATGAATAGTAATCAGGTACTCAGGGAAAGTTACCCGTAGTGTCACAAAAAATTAACACCTAATCTCTGTATTTCTTAGTAAATTCTGACGCTCATAGGCTTCTATATCAGACAATTTCCATAATAAAATTTTTCATTCAACATGGCACATGATTCAAATCAGGAACGCCGGGGGTTTTTAAAAACATCCGGCCTGCTCGCCGGCGGAGCTATACTAAGCACTCTTCCCTTTGGCACCAAAGCCGCCGGTTATCATTTTTCGGCCAATGATACAATTAAAGTAGCCCTTATTGGCTGCGGAGGTCGCGGTACGGGAGCGGCTCAACAGGCCCTTAGTACCAAGCAGAACGTTAAAATCGTGGCCATGGCCGATGCCTTCCGGGACCGGCTGGACAATGCCTACAAAGCCCTGACGGAACGCGGGGCAAAAGCGGCCGACGGTACGCCGAAAGTAGCGGTACCGGAAGATCATAAGTTTGTCGGTTTTGATGCCTATAAACAGGCAATCGCTTTAGCGGATGTCGTTATTCTGGCTACTCCTCCGGGCTTCCGGCCCAGTCATTTTGAGGAAGCGGTTCGGCAGGGTAAGCACGTATTCATGGAGAAACCCGTTGCTACCGACGCGCCCGGCATCAGACGGGTACTGGCCGCAGCTGAAGAAGCAAAGAAGAAAAAACTAAACGTTGTAACGGGCCTTCAGCGACGCTATCAGTCCAGCTATCGCGATATGATCAAGCGCATTCAGGATGGTGCGTTAGGCGATATTGTGGGTGGTCAGGTTTACTGGGTTAGTGGTGGTGTCTGGCAAAAACCCCGCCAGCCAAACCAAACGGAAATGGACTACCAGATGCGAAACTGGTACTACTTTAACTGGCTCTGTGGCGATCACATCAACGAGCAGCATGTTCATAATATCGACGTAGCGAACTGGGTGAAAAATGGCTACCCCGTATCCTGCCAGGGAACCGGTGGACGGCAGGTTCGCGACGGGAAAGACTACGGTGAAATTTTCGACCACCACATCGTTGATTTCGTCTATGAGGACGGAACAACCATTAATAGCCAATGCCGCCACTACGAGGGCACCTATAGTCGGGTGGATGAAATGTTCCTGGGTACCAAGGGTAAAGTAGAAGGTATTGAGAAGAAAAGTAGTGCCCTGATGGGTTACAATGGGCAGCCTATTTATACCCACGACGCCAAGAAAGATGGTAACCCGTACCAGATAGAGCACGATGAACTGTTTGAGGCTATTGCCAAAGGGGAGTACAAATTTGCCGATGCTGAACGGACTGCCAAAAGTACGTTGACTGCCCTCATGGGCCGTATGGCTACTTATTCAGGCAAGCAGGTGAAGTGGGAAGAAGCACTGAACTCCCAAATTGACCTGTTCCCCACTACACTGGCATGGGATGCAATGCCCAAGAGTTTACCCGACAAAGATGGATTTTATCCAATTGCCGTGCCGGGTAAAACGATAGCGGTATAACGGTAAGAAAGCACAAAGCAAACGGGTGCCAGCTGTTGCTAAGCAACAGCTGGCACCCGTTTGCTTTGCTCCAGTTTCCACCTGAATTAGAGTGGTTGATCCACCTGCCAATTCAGCACACGGCTAAAGATTTAAAGCCCTCAAGATTTTCTCCACATCGAATGTTTCGATAGACGGGAAGTATGTTTCGTAAGCCTCCCGCTGGAGTTTTGTGGCGTAGGTACGGTGAAAAAAATACCGCCCGTATTTGATAACGTAATTAAGGATAAAAAACCGATAGGCTTCGGGCAGAAAACGAACCTCGTTTTCGGTAAGCGGAAAAACCTTGTGGTACTCTTTCAGAAAGAGCAGAAACCGGTCTTCCATCATGGGACCAATCACGTAGCTGAATACCGTTCGGTCACCAGCATCGGAAACAACGCGGCTGAAAAAGTAGAAATCCATGACCCGATAACTAATTCTGAACCAGTCATAATCCCAGCGGGAGTATAATTCCAGCTTATCAGTCACGGAAAAGTTACCAATGTTCCAGTCTACAAAAACCGGCATCGTCTCCACCGTTTTTGCCACCAGTTTCTGTCGGTTGGTCAGGAACAGGTCACATTGCCGTTTTAATTCCGTGATATGCATTCGGTGCTCAAACTGGCCCACTTCTGTATCCAGGGTGTCTAGCAGACCACGTATATCGGAGCGCAGCGTTTTACTGGATTTAGGCAATACAGTGCTCACCCGCGAACAGGCTTTGTGAAACCGGGCTACTTCCCGGCCCAGCAAGGCAATATGGTGCTCATCTAACCGCCGGGGCAGTTTAAGCTGAATCCTTATCGGATTGTAAAACACCACCCAGGCATCAATAAAGTTGTCTTTATGCCGATAGGTAAACAGCTTTCCGTTACGCACGAATGACTTAGCCAGTACGTTCTCAAACGGATATAACAGGTTGTTGGACAGGGCATGAATGATGCGGTGATCTTCTACGAAGTGCTCATATTTGCCAAAATAAGACATTTTGGCAATGATGTGTTCGCCATCTTCGAAGCGCACTTTGAAGACGTGATTGGTGGACACCCGTGCGCTGATATCTTCGATGCTATGCACGGACACAGAACCATCAAACTCGGCCCAGGCTTTCTTTATAATCGTTGCGTAGTCGACAAGACGCATAAACTGATGGTACAGACGCAACACCTTACGGCTACTTCCCCGGATGGTTTTACTGACGCAGGGGAGACACGAAGTGTTGTGTCTTTACATTAAATGATTTCAAAGTATCGTTTCAATTCCCAGTCACTCACCTGCCGGAGATACTGCCGCCATTCCCAATCGCGGGTACGGGTGAAATGGTCAACAAATTCGGTGCCGAAGAGTTCAGCCGCTACGGGCGAGCTGGCCATGGCTTTTGTCGCTTCGGCCAGGTTTGTGGGCAAAATACCGTTCCGCCTGTCGGCATAGCCATTCCCTTCCGAAGCCGGAATATCGAGTGAAAGCTGATGCCGAATTCCGTATAACCCCGATGCCAGCGAAGCCGCTATGGCCAGGTACGGGTTCGTGTCCGCTCCCGACACCCTGTGTTCAACCCGGGTGTAGGCTTCTTTGTGGTTCAGCACCCGCAAGGCTGTGGTCCGGTTATCGACAGACCAAGTGATGGTGGTGGGTGCCCACGCACCTTCTACCAGGCGTTTGTAACTATTGATGGTGGGGGCAAACATGGGTGTGATGTGCGGCAGGCAGTACAACTGCCCGGCAATATACTGCCGCATCAACTCGCTCATTCTGTCGGGTTTAGACACATCGAAAAACAGGTTTTTCGTCTGCTCTCCGTTCCAGAGGCTTTGGTGAATATGGCCACTACAGCCGGGCAAATCGGCATTCCACTTAGCCATAAACGTAGCGATGACCCCATGCCGATAGGCAATTTCTTTCACCCCCGTTTTAAATAAAGCGGCTTTATCGGCGGCCCGAACAACCTCATCGTGCATGATAGCCGCTTCATAAACACCAGGCCCTGTTTCGGTATGAAGCCCTTCCAGCGGCACATCAAACTGGGCTAACAGGTCAAATAAATCATGGTAGAAAGCACTTTCGAGTGAGGGGCGAAGAATTGAATAGCCAAACATGCCGGGTGTTAGAGGTTCCAGATTTTGAAAACCTTTCTGTTGCAGACTATTCGGTGTTTCCCGAAAGTTGAACCACTCAAACTCTTGGGCAAATTCGGCATGAAAACCCATCTCCTGGCTCTGTGCTGCTATGCGTTTGAGTAGCGTACGAGGGCAGGCAGCTACGGTTGCGCCCCCTTCAGGAGCACTAAAATCGGCCAGAAAGAACGGCATATTGTCTTCCCAGGGAAGTAGGCGCAACGTTGACAAATCAATACGAACCGACGCATCAGGATAACCCGAATGCCAGCCCGTTGTCAGCCCATTATCGTAAGGGGTATCCGATGAATCCCAGCCCCAGACGACATCACAAAAACCAAATCCGTCGGTCAGGCCATCCAGGAACTTCTGACGGTGGATTATCTTCCCACGGAGTACCCCGTCAATATCGGTGAAGGCGTATTTAATTTTAGGACTATCGCACTGGTTGATGAAGTCAATAATATCTTGCTGGTTCATAACAGTTCTAACTGATACATAACGGCCGCAATATGTTACGTCTGTTGGCAGAAACCAAACTACCCATTGCCTCCTTCAGCCAATTCATCAATTATATGGAAATAGCCACCCATTTAAGCGGGTGGAACCCTTCAGAACAGCAGGTAAATTTCCTTATTGACAGATTACTGAGACTTCACGTTATCCAGATTGAAATGTAGGCCCCGGTTGTCGCGTCGGGCCATGGCTGCTTTGATAACTAAATACGCTACCTCAATCATGTTCCGCAGTTCGCAGATGCGCACGGATACTTTCGATTGTTTGTAGAGTTCTTCGTGTTCGATGTACAGCAGTTCGAGCCGGTCCATAGCCCGTTTCAGGCGTCGGTTCGAGCGGACGATGCCCACGTAGTTAGACATAATCGCTTCGAGTTCGCGCTGAATTTCGGTTACCAGAATCAGTTCTTCGGGGTGGGTTGTACCTGCGTCATTCCAGGCCGGAATATCGGCAGGTATGACGGCTTGCCCGTAATTCTCGGCGGTTTTCAGGTAGGCGCGGTGGCCAAATACCACCGCTTCGAGCAGGGAGTTACTGGCCAGGCGGTTTGCGCCGTGTAAACCCGTACAGGCGCACTCCCCTACCGCGTACAGAAAGTTGATGTTCGTCTGCCCAAATTCGTTTACCCGGACACCTCCACACATGTAGTGCTGTGCCGGTACAACAGGGATGAAATCTTTACGTAAATCCAGCCCATAGTGGTCCAGGCAGTAGGCCGTAATGTTAGGAAAGTGCTCTAAAAAGCGGTCGTAGTCAACATGGGTTACGTCGATGAACACGTGCGGATCGCCGGACTTTTTCATTTCGGAGTCAATGGCACGGGCCACAATGTCGCGGGGGGCCAGGGACAACCGGTCATCATAGTTCTCCATAAAGGTTTCGCCCTTCATGTTGCGCAAAATGCCCCCAAAGCCACGCACTGCTTCCGAAATCAGGAAGTTGGGTTTTTTATCGGGTTCGTACAGGGCAGTAGGGTGAAACTGAATGAACTCCATATCCTTACAAATACCCTTGGCGCGGTAGGCCATGGCAATACCGTCGCCGGTAGCAATGCTGGGGTTGGTCGTGTTCTGGTATACGTTACCGATGCCGCCGGTAGCCAACAGCGTTGTTTTGGCGAGGAATTTCTCGACCTGTCCCGTTTTAGTGTTCAACACGTAAGCCCCAAAACAGTCGTTGTCAGTGTCATAGCGATGCACCGTTTCGCCAAGCTGATGACGGGTAATGAGTTCAACGGCGTAGAAGTGCGTGAAAATCTCGATACTGGCCATCGACCGGGCTTTATCGAGCAGGGCGCGTTCAATCTCCGCACCCGTAATATCTTTAAAATGCAGGATTCGAAAGTCAGAATGCCCCCCTTCTTTAGCCAGGTCATAATCCGTACTGTCGTGTTCTTTATCGAATCGGGTACCGTAATCGATCAGTTCCTGAATACGTTCCGGGCCTTCGTTAACCACAATTTCCACAATGTGCCGGTCGCTCAGGAAATCGCCGGCCACCATTGTATCGTCGATGTGTTTTTCAAACGAATCATCCTCCGACCACACGGCGGCAATTCCTCCCTGCGCGTATTTAGTGTTTGTTTCGTCGGCCTGCACTTTGGTGATGACGCCGATTTTTATATCCTGCTGTAATTCCTCGAAGTGGATCGCCAGTTTGGTAGCGTAACTCAGGCCCGCGATGCCGGAGCCAATAACTAAGAAATCAAATTGTTGGGGCATATTGGTGTTGTTATTTAGCAGGCCTGATGCGTAACTGGTCATTGGTCAGAACGGAGAAACTATTGATGAGTTCCTCACGCCTGTTTTCAATAACAGAAGAAATGCGCTTTGCCTTTTCGAGACTGTCTATGTTGAATAATCTGACCAGAAGAATACCGCAATGTGGCATTCGAAGCCGATGGACAAGTTCACCAAAATCTTTATCTTCAGTCAGTAACACTGGTTGCCGGTCAACAGCTATTTGTAACACCTGCGGGTCCGAGATACTGAAAAATGATTCTGCTATCGCAAGAACGGGATACCCGTCTTCACGTAAACGTTTGATGACTGAGAAATCGAAGTTTTCGTCAGCTACAAAGCCAAAGCTATCCGGCTTGCGCATAAACTATTTCGTTTCTCACCGTGTCAGATGCGAATAGTAAACAGGCATGAATCGCTACTTTGGTAATTCTTGGATACGCTTCCAGCAAATGCTCTACCGTTTCTCCGTTCCCCAACTTTTCCAGAATTAGGTCTACTGGAACACGCGTTCCTTTTATCACCGGTTTACCAAACAGGATATTTGGGTCAGATGTAATATAGTCTCTCCAGTTCATGTCTATTCCGTTTACTTGCTCAGTTCCAGCATTCGCGCTACGGATTCATACGCTTTCACCCGTACAGCCTCCGGCACCAGAATTTCGGGTTGCTCGTACAGCATGCAGTTGTACAGTTTTTCCAGCGTATTCATCTTCATGTACGGGCATTCCGAGCAGGCGCAGGTATTGTTGGCCGTAGCCGGGGCCGGAATAAGTTTTTTGTGCGGAGCGGCCAGCTTCATCTTATGCAGAATGCCCGCTTCCGTGCCAATAATCAGCGTTTGCTCGGGGCTGTCTACCACGTATTTGAGCAGTGCCGTGGTGGACCCTACAAAATCGGCCTGACTTAAAATATGCTCCTGGCATTCGGGGTGAGCAATAAATTTAGCGTCGGGGTACTCAGTCCTGAGTTTGGCGAGCTTTTCTGATGAGATGTCGATATGCACAATGCAGGCACCTTCCCATAGTACCATATCCCGGCCCGTTTTCTTCGCCACGAAACGACCCAGGTTAGCATCCGGTGCAAAGATAATTTTCTGGTCTTTCGGTAAGCTTTCGACAATCTTTAGCGCGTTGGATGACGTGACAATAATATCGGACAGGGCCTTTATGTCTGCTGAGCAGTTGATATAGGACAGCACGATATGGTCGGGATACTGCGCTTTGAATTCGGCAAATTTATCGGCCGGGGCCGAGTCGGCCAGGGAGCAGCCAGCGTTCAAATCGGGAATAACGACTTTCTTGTTTGGCGAGAGCACTTTGGCGGTTTCGCCCATAAAATGCACCCCACAGAATACAATCATGTCGGCAGGGGTAGCCGCTGCCTGCTGACTCAGGCCAAGGCTGTCGCCAACGTAATCAGCTAAGTCCTGAATGGCTTCATCCACGTAGTAATGCGCCAGAATAACGGCATTCTTCTCTTTCCGGAGTCGATTTATTTCGGCTATCAGATCAATATCTTCCGGTACAACTTTATTAACGTAGCCTACGCGCTGAACTTCTTCTAGGAGTGCTTCCATTGATGTATAGGTAGTGTATGTAGGTGTATAACATGGGAAAACGGAAATCGTCACGCCTAAAGATGATTCTGCCCACTTATGAGCGTCCAGGGAATACACCGGAAACAAGGTTTGCCGTATCAACTGGCCGGGCTTATCCACCCACGCCGGGCTAATTTCAGGAAATGGTTTGTGCTTTCAAAAAATGCTCCGCAATTAGTTAGTTTGGAAGCCAGAGGTTTTTGCCTAATCGGTAAACTCCTTCAATTGCGGGTAGCCAGGGATGGGGGTGTTCATTGACCGTATAGCTGCCGGGGTGGGCGTTGCTCTACCTGCATGGCCCGCTGCCTGTCAGGCCGTGTTTATATGACAATCAATGATGTACTGACCGCGCACGACCTTGCCAATGGCTGGATACTTACCTGCACGGGATACCCGGAAAGTGACGACGTTGTGATTGACCGTTAAACCTTCGTTTTCAGAAAGGCAATCAATACGTCTAATCCTTTTTTGTAATTGTGGTTATTAGGAATGACGATGTCTGCTTCGTCCTTATGAGGCTTCACATATTCCCGATAAGCTGGCCGAACGTGGTGTTTCCACTGGTAGTTAATGATCTCCTCTGTGAGGCCTCGCTCAGCCTGATCGCGAAGCAGACGCCGGTCCAGCTTTATCTGGTTTTTGGCGGTTATGTACACTTTCAAATCCAATTGGCTAGCCACATCGGAAAAATGAAAAACGAATAGGCCTTCAACAACCACAATCGGCGTGGGCCGGTATGTTAACGTTCGGGGAACTGCGTTTGGATTATTGAAGCCATACTCAGGCGTTTCGACTGTTTCCCCTGCGTGTAACTTGTTCAAATGCTCCGCAAATCGCTCGTGATTAATAGTAACCGGCACATCGAAATTGTAGACTCCGTTTTGATCTTTTGGTATGTGGTCAATCGTTCGGTAATAATTGTCCTGAGAAATCAGGCAAATCTGATCTTCATTAAAGGCACTTAGTACATCTTTCAAAAATGACGTTTTGCCCGAGGCACTGCCGCCCGTAATGCCAACTATAAACGGTTTTGGAGTCATGTTATCGCACTGGATGAAGTATAAAGCTACGTAGTGTCATGAATAAAAAGAGCAATAAAAAAGCGGCTCACTTACGGCTAAGTGAATCGCTTTTTATTTTTGTGGTTATCGTTACTCTTACGCTACAACCGATTCGGCCAGCACCAGTACCCGGTTTTGGAGCACCTCTACCACACCGCCATCAACGGTGAACGTTTGCTGACCGGCAGACGATTGTACAATCATTTGTCCTTTTGCGAGTGTACTGACCAGCGGTGCATGGTCGTTCAGCACCTGAAATTGCCCATCAATTCCCGGAAACGTAACGGCACTGGCTTCTCCCGAAAAAACCTTACGATCAGGCGTTATAATATCTACTGTCATGCTATTTGATGATGGCCGGGTTGCCGGTCCGATTATGAATGATAAGTGATATACGGGCTTACGCGTTTATTGCTGCGTGGTAGCTCATTTATCATTTATAACTCCTACAAAACTCCTTTAACTTTCCGGCCCGTAAACGATTCATGTATGATCTGTTACGAGTCGATGAAGGACAAGTTGACTTGATTCGCGGTTGGTGGTCTGTAACGCAATTTGCAAAACCATCAACCGCAAATCAGGAAACCAGACTTACTGACCAGCTTCTTTCATCAGTCTTTCCCCTTTGGCAATGGCATCTTCAATGGTGCCAACCAGGTTGAAAGCCGATTCGGGCAGGTGGTCGTATTTTCCGTCGATGATTTGGTTGAACCCTTTGATGGTATCTTCAATAGGTACCAGAACGCCTTTCAGACCGGTAAACTGTTCAGCCACAAAGAAGGGCTGCGACAGGAAACGCTGCACCCGACGGGCACGGCTTACCACCAGCTTGTCTTCTTCCGACAGTTCTTCCAGACCCAGAATAGCAATGATATCCTGTAGTTCTTTGTAGCGTTGCAGAATTTCCTTTACGCGCTGAGCCGTGTTGTAGTGCTCATCACCCAGTACTTCGGCACTCAGAATCCGTGAGGTCGAGTCGAGTGGGTCAACGGCAGGGTAGATACCTAACTCAGCAATTTTACGGCTCAATACGGTCGTAGCATCCAAGGTGAGCAAAGGTTGTGGCTGGAGCAGGGTCAGTCAAGTCATCGGCAGGTACGTAAACGGCCTGCACCGATGTGATAGACCCCCGCTTGGTTGAGGTAATCCGCTCCTGCATGATACCCATTTCGGTAGCCAGCGTAGGCTGGTAACCTACCGCCGATGGCATCCGGCCCAACAGAGCCGATACTTCCGAACCAGCCTGCGTGAACCGGAAAATATTATCGACGAAGAACAGAATATCACGACCAGCGCCTTCATCATCGCCATCGCGGAAGTGTTCAGCAATGGTTAGACCCGACAGGGCTACGCGGGCACGGGCGCCCGGTGGCTCGTTCATCTGACCAAATACGAACGTAGCCTGGCTTTTTTTCATTTCTTCCAAATCTACTTTGGACAAATCCCAGCCGCCTTCTTCCATCGAGTGTTTGAACGCGTCGCCATATTTGATAATGCCCGCTTCGATCATTTCGCGCAGCAGGTCATTTCCTTCGCGGGTACGCTCACCAACACCGGCAAATACCGACAGACCGGCGTATGCTTTGGCAATGTTGTTGATCAACTCCTGAATCAATACCGTTTTACCCACACCGGCACCACCGAAAAGACCGATTTTACCTCCTTTGGCGTAAGGCTCCAGCAGGTCAATTACTTTGATACCCGTAAAAAGCACTTCGGTTGACGTAGCCAGGTCTTCAAACCGGGGGGCAGCGCGGTGAATTGGCAGACCCACACCCGTTGATTTTGGTTGAGGAATACCATCAATGGCTTCGCCTACCACGTTGAATAAACGACCGCGGATTTCTTCGCCGGCGGGCATGGTGATCTGGTGACCCAAATCGATAACATCCAGGCCACGATACAGCCCGTCGGTAGAATCCATCGCGATGGCGCGAACACGGTCTTCACCCAGATGCTGCTGGACTTCCAGAATAACATCCTGACCAGTCGATTTGGTCACTTTAAGAGCGTCCAGAATGGCTGGAATCCGCGTGCCTTCGCCCTCGAAACTAACGTCTACAACCGGCCCGATTATTTGCGTAATCTTACCTGTATTGACTGTTTTTGCCGTAATCATTTGTATGTGGTATTGCTTTATGGAAAATTTGCCCGTTGTTTGGGACTGCAAAAGTAGGAGAAAAACAGCGTAAGGACAAGGTACTTCCTACTCATTTTCTACCTGATTCAGAACCGAATGGGTTTAACAGTAAGGTTTTTAGGCAAAAAACTGAACAAAAGCAACCCTGACCGGATTTGTACAAAAACAAGTCGGCCCTTTCGTGAAGAAATTCACGCTATTCTCTGATACATACCGACAAATGTCATAACGATCTTTCATGCTACAACAACGTTCTAGTGGCTTATTGCTTCACATTACTTCATTACCGTCTGCTCATGGCGTGGGCGATTTAGGCCCTGAAGCATACCGATTTGCGGATTTTCTGGAAGCGTCGGGACAAACCTACTGGCAAATTCTGCCGCTCACCCCCGTCGACCCCGGTGCTGGTTTCTCTCCCTATAGTAGTCCGTCGGCCTTTGCCGGAAACATACTGATGATTAGTCTGGAGATTCTGGCGGATGAAAACTGGCTGAGTGTCGATGACTTAGCAGTCTTCAACGAGCAGCCTGTTCAGAACGTGACCGTATCTGAAATGGCCACTCTATCCGGCACTACAGCGCTGGAGGTAACGGCCGGACCACTTTCTCAGGCACCCAACATAATGCATGCGGCCTGGATAAAGAAACGCCCCTTGTTACAAAAAGCAGCCGAAACATTTCTCGAAAAAGCGGACCCTGCCCAACGCAGCGATTACGACCGGTTTTGTGGCTGGCAGGCCAACTGGCTCAATGACTATTCCCTTTTCACGGCTTTTCAGGAAGAAATTGGCGAGCCAAACTGGGTTTATTGGCCGGAAGACCTGCGTCGGCGTAACCCGGATGCACTTACCCGGCATACAGAACGGCTTCAGGGTCGTATTGAAACAATAAAAGTAGAACAGTACTTCTTTTTCCGGCAATGGAGTGCGTTGATGGCCTACTGTTTCGCTAAGAAAATCCACCTGATTGGTGATATTCCCATCTATGTTCAGTTCAACAGTGCCGATGTGTGGGCGAATCCAGAGCTGTTTAAACTGGACGAAGAATTTCAGCCCCTGTTCGTGGCCGGTGCCCCCCCGGATTATTTTAGCGAATACGGACAACGATGGGGGAACCCTATCTACGACTGGTTTGAGCACGAACGTACGGGCTTTAGCTGGTGGATGAGTCGGCTTCGGCACCAGATGTCTCTCTATAGCCTGACGCGGCTAGACCACTTTTTGGGATTTGCCGTGTACTGGGAAATTCCCGCCAGTGAACCAACGGCCAGGGTAGGTGAGTGGATAAAAGCACCCATTGAAGCGTTTATGCACGCCATGCACCGGCAGTTTGTACAACTGCCGGTTATTGCGGAAGATCTGGGGGCCAAAGCCGCTGAAATACAGCCTTATCTGCGCCATTATGGTCTTCCGGGTATGCGCGTAGTACAGTTTGGCTTCGGCGAGGATATGCCCACTTCCACCTATGCTCCGCATAATCATACCGAGAATTTTGTGGTGTACTCCGGCACGCATGACAATAACACGACCCTGGGGTGGTTCCGCGAACTGGATGAAATGCACCACCGCCACCTCAACGATTATCTGGGTATTGAGGTAACGGAAGAAAATGTGGTCGACCAAATTTGTCGGCTAACCATGCAATCGGTAGCGCGCCTGGCCATTCTGCCCATTCAGGATGTGCTTAATCTTGATGAAACGCACCGCATGAATACACCCGGGGCGGGTGGCCGAAGCTGGCAGTGGCGGCTGGAACCAAATCAACTGACGGATAAAGTCGTGACGAAACTTTTAAAGCTCACCAGAATGACGGGCCGGGGGTAGAGGTAAGGCACTAACGGACCGGCAACTACGTTTCTCTTTCATGTTATCTTTCTGGAAAGGCTGGGACCGACCGTACCGATTCACGTATTTAATCAGCCTCGTTTTATTTTTTATCAGCCTCATTCTGCTGGTCTTCGCCTGGTCGAGGGGACTGGAAAACGTAGTTCATTGGGACGTTCTGAGCGAACTCAATGAACTACCGATTGTTTTTCATTCCTTCTCCGACGGCCTGCTCAATTATTCGGTAAATGGAAAAGCCTACGCCGTTTCAGAACAGTTTGTAGCCGGAACGATGCAGGTTAAACCGGGGGTAGCAACGGGCTTTCTAACAGGCATTGGTTTCGCGTTTGTACTCATCATGAGTGCCATTACCCGCTTCGACCGGTTACGTTACCTGATTAGTATGGCAATACTGATTCTCGGCCTTGCCTTTTTTCGGTGGGACATGCTCGAAGTGCCGGGCCTGGGTGGTAACTACCTGTTCATGCTCCTGACGTTTGTTTACGGGTCAATCAGCTACTACTTCCATGCCTTCCGGTCCGACTACCCCATACTCGTTCGTCTGGGGACTTTTGGTTTATTAACGGCTGGGGTAGCGGCTGCGCTGAACGCACTCTCGCCCCTGGTATTTCCAGCCCTGGTGGTAGTAAGTTATGGAATGCCCGTTTTGCTGGTGTTCAGCGCGGGGTTTATTTTTTTCATTTCAGCCGAAATTACCGCCGGCCTGGTCTGGCTCACGTCGGTCGGCCGTTCAAACGAAAATACCCCGTCGGCTGGTGACCGCAAGCCACTGGGTATTAATAGCTTTCTGTTTATCAGCTCCCTGTATTTACTCAATCTGGTATTAATCTGGCTCAAAAATACCCGATCCATTGAATGGGATGTGCTGGTAGTCAGTCCGTTTATTCTCTATTTGCTTTCCGTAAGCATTGGCGTTTGGGGCTTCCGCCGATTGATTCAACAGCAGGACGTTCTCTCCTTTCATGATTCAGGCGCGTTCCTGTATACCGGCTTTGCGGTGCTTACCACGCTAACCATTGGCTACGCCTTCGTTACGGCCAATGACCCGCTGGTTGAGCTGTTTGAGGATATAATTGTTTACACGCACCTGGGGATGGGGCTATTTTTTGCGGCATACACGCTCATCAATTTCTGGCCTGTTTTCCAGCAAAACCTGCCCGTATACCGGGTTCTGTACAAACCCAAACGGCTGGAATTAAGCCTGTTTCGGGTAGTGGGTATCGTTTTCGTCGTGGCGATGTTGTCGATAAACAGTTTCTTCCCGATTCGACAGGGTATGGCTGGCTATTACAACGGCCTGGGTGATTACTACACGGCTAGTGGTGAAGCGGTTTCGGCCACTGCCTATTACAATCTGGCTCTGGAGCGGGAATTTCAAAATCACAAATCGAATTATGCGCTGGCCTCTCTGGCCCGCTCTCAGAACAACCTGTCCGCTGCTGCTTTTTATTTCCAGCAGGCCCTGTTGAAGCAGCCGAACCCACAGGATTATGCGGGATTGAGCCAGGCTTACCTAGAATCAAGTTCATTTTTCGAGGCTATTAAAACCCTGCAAAAGGGTATCAGGGAATTCCCAAAAAGTGGTGAACTCCAGAACAACCTGGGTTATTTGTATGGCCGCACGAGTGTGGCCGATTCGGCGTACTATTATTACAAAGCTGCGACCCGATTTGCGGCCCAAACCGACGTGCCGGAATCAAACCTGCTGGCTTTTTACGCCCGTAATCCAACCGTTCTGGAGGCCGATTCAACCTTAGCGGACAACATATCCCAGTCAGCACACGAGTCCTATCAGGCTAATGCCCTCGCCCTTCGGCTGGTAGCCCAAACCGATACCACTCAACCCCGGAAACTCGACTGGCTATCGGATAAATCGACACAAGCGGGATTGAGCGTGGGGCAGTTTGCCAGCCTGTATAACTATGCACTGGTAAAGCAACAACCCGATAGTACCGAGCTCCTGACCATTCGGACACATATCGGCGAACCCGGCTAATCAGGACGTAACCGACGACTTATTACTGGCGCGGGCTGTTGTTGAATACAAACGCCATAATCCGGTAAACGCATTCGGATTGATGGGTCAACTAGCCGAAAACAATCAGGAAACGGGGGCTACTTATCGGTCAATTGCGGGTTTGTGGATGCTGGAGCAGGGGTTATATCGCCCGGCGGCCGAAATGTTCAGCAACAACACGGATACGACGTCTATTTATTACCGGGCTATTGCGCTGACTAAAGCAAATGACCCGATTTTTGCTCAGTCATTGTGGGAAACTGTGGCTAAAAAAGAGGCAGCAGTGGATGCCCTTCGGCAGGTTTATTACCAGGAACGCAAACCGGAAACAGATGCAGAAAAAGCCTTCTACGTAACCTACCGCACCGACGATCCAAACCGGGGAGCCTACTGGGAAACCATCCTCGACCCCAGCCTGAAAACACTGGCGGGTATTGCCCTGACGAATGATTTTCTTGACCAGTTGCAATGGCGAAATGCGCAGCTGGTACTGGCGGGCCTCCCGGACTCAACCAAAATCAACGCAATAGCCCTGTCGCAGCGTACCATAGCGGCCATTCGTCTGTCGGCATTCCGGCGGAGTCTTGGTTCGGCAGAGACGATGGCGAAAACAGCGGTTTTGCCCGCCTACGAGGCCGAACGCAACTACTGGCTGGGGCAGGCGTATGAACGCACCCGTCATTTTTCTCAGGCACAGCAGTACTACAGCCGGGCGGTACAACTCGCCCCGCTAAATGCCCGGATCGTTACCGATGCCGCCCAACTCAGCCAGCAGCAGGGGCTGACCAAGGAAGCATATGATATAGTTACTGACGGCATTGCCTTTCAATGAAGATAAAGCTGAGTTTGCTCAAAACGTACATCACGCTATGTTTGGCACTGGGCCTTCCCGATTATGCCGAAAGCAGTCTGGCATCGCTACGGATTGCTACTACACCCGCCGATTATCAGGCGTTTCTGGCAGCTTATCAGGAAAAATTAGCGTCAATCGAAAAGAGTAAAGAGAAGTTTCTGCAATAAGTTAGCTTTGTCAATTAGCAACCATATTAGCGGTTGTCATCGACTGGCTCATGAACATTATAGACACCCGTGCTATTGCCAAACGCTATGTAATGGGCACCGAAGTAGTAGAGGCTCTCAAGTCCATCACGATTTCTATTAAAAAAGGGGAATACGTCGCGTTCATGGGTCCATCAGGCTCGGGAAAATCGACGCTGATGAACATCATTGGCTGTCTGGACTCCCCCACTTCAGGGCAATATGTTCTGAACAATCAGGATGTAAGCCGTATGGGTGAAAATGAACTGGCCGAAGACGAGAAATAAGGAGATTGGATTCGTCTTTCAGACATTCAACCTGTTGCCCCGGCAGACCTCCCTCGAAAATGTAGCGCTACCCCTCATCTACGCGGGTTTCAATAAAGCCGACCGGACCGAAAAAGCCATGCTGGCGCTTAAAAATGTGGGGCTGGAAAACCGGGCTGGCCACCGCCCTAATGAACTTTCGGGTGGTCAGCGGCAACGGGTAGCCGTAGCGCGTGCTTTGGTAAATGACCCCAGCATTTTGCTGGCCGATGAGCCAACCGGTAATCTTGACTCTAAAACGTCTTACGAAATCATGGACCTGTTCGATCAGATTCACAGCAAAGGCAACACGGTTATTATGGTAACCCACGAAGAAGATATTGCCGAATATGCGCACCGGATTGTCCGGCTTCGCGATGGCCTGGTTGAAACCGATTTACTGAATCGACACATTCGGAAAGCAAAGGCACTTATTCAGTCACTCGACTGATTAGCCACCCGTTTTAGCGATAAAGCCAGATACGTTTGGAACCACATTCCGCCATCAGTCGAAGAGAAACAACAGTCCTTTCACCAAGCAGCGCGATTGTCAATGAAAAACATCCGTTTCTGACTGTTCTTCTGAATAGCCCGAAACGGATGTTTTCAACGAATTTATCCTCTCAGATTTATCTTTTTGCCTGTATCGGCAGCCCGATAAATGGCTTGTAATAGCGTAACATCGCGCTTACCTTCTTCTCCCGTTACATGGCTGGGTAGCTTTTTTCCATCCAGCAGATCCCTACAAACGCCATCCATGTGCATGGCCTGATGATTAACGACTGGCTGCTCAATAGGCCCTTTACTGGTCCGACCTTTCAAGGGGCCATAGCCAAACGCGGGTGATAATTCAAACCAGCCTTTCTCACAGGACGCCTAGAGCCGCTCCACGCCCGCCGTGTAACTGGTTGTTGAGTTGGAGACGGCTCCGCTCGGGAACTGAAACTGCCAGAACATCGTCTCTTCCACATCTTTGAATTTTTCCGGCTCTGTTTTAGGCGAGTACTGCGCCGTCACCGAAATGGGTTCTTCACCCGTGACGTAGCGCGCGCCCTGTACAGCGTAGATACCAACGTCCATCAGGGGCCCCCACCCGCCATCGCTTTTTTCATGCGCCATTGGGTTGGGTCGCCAATGCGAAATCCGTCGCTGGATTCAACAAACTTTATGGGACCAAATACTTTTTCCTGACCCAGCCGCATCACTTCTTTGGTGAATGGTTCGTAGTGGAGCCGGTAGCCAATGGCCAGTTGTTTGTTCGCTTTGTTGCAGGCATCAATCATGTTCTGGCAAGCCTTCGGTGTGATGGCCATAGGCTTTTCGCATATGACATGTTTACCCGCCTGAGCGGCCCGAACAACGTATTCTTCGTGCATCGAGTTAGGCAAAACGACGTAGATTACGTCGATGTCCTTGTTATCGATAATCCGGTCGAAGGTTTTATAGTCGTACACATTTTCTTTCGGAATGTTGTACTTCTTCATCCATTCATCGGCCTTGGCGGGTGTGCCAGTTACAATACCGGCCAACCGGCAGTTTTTTGTCTCTTGTAGCGCCGGAGCCAACAGGTTTTTGCTGTAATAGCCTAACCCAACCAGCGCAATGCCCAGTTTTCGTCCAGGCTGGCCTAGGGGCTCTCCGTTTGGGTCAGTCAATAAAGAGTACAAACCACTCGTTTCATTCTGAACAAATTGATTGTCGGCGTAGCCGAGCAAGGGTAACGATAATGCTGAAGCACTTGCCCCCAGATTACGCAAAAAGGTTCGTCGGGAATTGGACTGCTGATTTTTCATGAATAGGCCGTTACACAACTTGGTAAAGCAACGTAAAACGTAGTACGCGCCGGATTTCACACAAAAGCACCGACGCTAACGTTTCTACCACTTTCGGTTCTGTTCCCAATCAGATGACTCACTTATCGTATACCAATCTGGTTGTTAATTACCCCGTAAGGAAGATGTTATTAAACGTTGACAGCCCTGTGTGAGCAGTAGTGAGTCCCCCTACTCTATTTAGCTGGCTGCGTAACAGAACGGATACCGATGCATGAATACGATAAATTCCTGGAAATGCATTAAAACAGAAAGCCAGCCCTCGTTGAAGGCTGGCTTTTGATCAATAATATAACGCCACTGTGCTGCGTTAAAAAATGTATTTCCCTTCGGCAATCATGGCGTCGGCAATTTGGCGACGGGCATCTTTGAGGTTCATCGGCTCAATTTTCGTGAACCGCTTCAATCCCATCAGCATACCCCGTAGCTCATCTCCTTCGGCGAACGATGTGATGGCCGAACGACCGGCGCTGTTCACTTTCTCAACGGCTCCATGCAGGTAAACTAAAGCCATCTGCTTTTGCAGCGTAACGGCTTCTTCGCCTTTTATACCAATCAACTTTTCGACGCGTAACAGGACGGATTCGGCCACGTAAATTTCGATGGCCATATCGGCAACATTCATCAGAATTTCCTGCTCGTTCGAAAGATTCATCATGAATTTCTGTACGGCGGCACCCGCCACCATGAGGGCTGCTTTTTTCAGGTTCCGAACTACTTTCTTTTCGGCAATAAACGCCCCTTCTTCCTCATCTGAACCGAAATCAGGAATGGACATAATTTCTTTCGAAACGGCCATGGCTGGTCCCATCAAATCGAGTTCGCCCTTCATTGCCCGTTTCAGCAACATATCGACTACGAGCATCCGGTTTATCTCGTTCGTACCTTCAAAAATACGGTTGATACGAGCATCGCGGTACGCCCGGTCCATTGGCGCGTCGGCCGAGTAGCCCATACCACCGTATACCTGAACGCCTTCATCGACCACATAATCCAACACTTCGGAACCGTGGACTTTCATAATGGCGCACTCAATAGCAAACTGTTCCAGCGCTTTCAGTTTTGCCTCACTATCTTCCATACCCTGCCCTTTCAGGTCTTCGATCAGGTCATCGATATTTTGACCAGCGCGGTAGGAAGCCGTTTCTGACGCGTACATTTTCAGGGCCATTTCGGCCAATTTATGCTTGATGGCGCCAAATTGAGCGATGGGCGTTTTGAACTGCTTGCGTTCGTTGGCATAGTTAATGGCGTGGTTGATCACTTCTTTGGATCCACCAACAGCCGCAATGCCCAGTTTGATACGGCCAATATTCAGGATGTTCACGGCGATTTTGAAGCCGTTGCCCCGTTCGGACAGCAGGTTTTCAACCGGCACTTTGCAGTCATTAAAGAAAATCTGACGCGTGTCGGAGCCTTTAATGCCCATCTTATGTTCCGGTTCATTCATGGTGATGCCTTCAAAGCCGCGCTCGATAATAAAGGCCGACAGGTTTTTATCGTCTTGCCTTCCTCATCAATTTTGGCAAAAACAATGTACACATCAGCAAAACCACCATTGGTAATCCACATTTTCTGCCCGTTAAGGAGTAATGTTTACCATCTTCGGTCAGTATCGCTTTGGTTTTACCCGAGTTCGCATCCGAACCGGAATCTGGCTCTGTCAAACAATAAGCTGCTTTCCATTCGCCCTGAGCCAACTGAGGCAGATATTTCGATTTCTGCTCATCGTTTCCATAATACACTATCGGCAACGTACCGATGCCGGTATGGGCTGATAGAGCGACTGAAAACGAGTGTCCCGCACCCGTTACTTCGGCTACGAGCATAGACGTGTTGAAATTCGTCCCAAACCCGCCGTATTGCTCCGGTACCGATGTACCGAGCAGGCCTAGTTCACCCGCTTTATCCATCAGCGACGAAATCAGTTCCGGTGATTTTGCTTTATCAATCTCGTCCAGACGTGGCCATATTTCACGCTCCAGAAACTCGCGGCAGGTAGCCGCGATCATTAGTTGCTCTTCAGAAAACTCTTCGGGAATAAATACCTGTGATGCCAGTGTTTCTTTTATTAAAAATTCGCCCCCTGTAATTGAGGCTTTTGGTTCTGTTGCTGTCATTGTTTAGGAGCGTTTATTATGCTTGCATACTATTTATATAACAAAGAAAATCACTAAACAATTAGTATGCAAGCATACTAATTGTTTTTTCGAGAGTAGGTAATACCGTATACGATGTGGCTGGCTGCCAGCTTGGAACGAACTAATAAAAAAGGCTGATGAATAACTTCACCAGCCTTTTTTATTGGTGCTACCTTTGATTAGTTCAATCGTTCAAAAATCCCGGCGACTCCCTGCCCACCCCCAACGCAGGCCGACACCATGCCGTATTTCTGATTGCGACGGCGCATCTCGTTCAATAGTTGTACCGACAGCCGGGCACCAGTAGAACCCAGCGCGTGTCCCAGAGCAATAGCCCCGCCATTCGGGTTTATTCTGCTGCGGTCCAGGCCCAGTTCCTGAATGACCGCCAACGATTGAGCAGCAAACGCTTCATTTAGCTCAATGAGCTCAATGTCGTCCTGCTTCATTCCGGCCTTTTTGAGGGCAATAGGAATAGCAGCTACCGGACCGATGCCCATAATCTTGGGTTCTACACCCGCCGTAGCGTAGGATACCATACGGGCAATGGGCTGTAGGTTCAGTTCATTAACCAGCTTCTCCGACATAACGACCACAAAAGCAGCACCGTCGGATGTTTGTGAAGAGTTACCGGCGGTTACGGAACCACCAGCCGCAAACACAGGTCGTAATTTAGCCAGTCCTTCCGCACTGGTGTCTTTACGCGGACCTTCGTCCTGGGCAACAGTCCACTCACGGGTTTTCTTTTTGTTACTTTCCGCATCGAAGTAGGTTTCACTCACGTTGATTGGGACAATCTCATCGGTAAATTTCCCTTCTTTCTGAGCAGCCAGTGCTTTCTGATGCGATTCCAGAGCGAACTCATCCTGCGCATCCCGGCTGATTTTGAACTGCTGGGCCACCTGTTCGGCCGTTAAGCCCATACCAATGTAATAATCAGGATGTGTCTTAGCAATTTCATAGTTGAGCGCCGTTTTCCAGCCCATAACCGGCACCATTGACATGGACTCAGTACCACCGGCAATAATGCAATCGGCCAGACCAGCGTGAATTTTGGCGGAGGCAATGGCAATCGCTTCCAGACCAGAACCGCAATACCGGTTGATAGTCATGCCCGGCACGCTGTTCGGCAATGACAACAGCGCAATGTACCGGGCAATCTGCATGCCCTGTTCGGCTTCGGGCACGGCATTACCCACAATCAAATCTTCTACACGGGCTGGGTCAAGAGTAGGAACCTGGCTTAGCAAATGTTTAATAACGTCAGCCGCCATATCATCAGGGCGGGTGAAACGGAGACCTCCACGGGGGGCTTTACCTACGGCGGTTCGGTATCCGGCTACAATGTATGCGTCCATATTTTTTCTTGATTACTGCTTTAGCGAGAAATTATATTGTATAAACCTACCACGAACGGGAATAATTACAAACTTATACAAAATTGTTATGCAAGCATACTATCAATACCCCCATTTGTCTTCCTATCCATAAATCGACCTCTATATGGAATCACAAAAAAAGCCGCTCCATAGAGCGGCTGTAAATTGGTATCTGGCAAATGTTTTTATGCAGTCAGAAGTGCCGGTCACCTGCTTCCCGCTTACCAAGCAACACGGCTCCTACCATAGCAACTAAGAAAAGCACCGATGCCAGTTCGAATGGAAGGATATAATCATGGTACAGTAGTAACCCCAGGTTTTCAACCAGCCCTGTTTTAGCGTTAAACGCAGTAGCACTGTAGGTAGGAACCTGAGCGCTTTTTGCCCGGAATATGGTAATCAGCATAACCATCAATATTCCACCCATCACGACCGAAATCATCTTGGTGACATTCGTTTTTGACTCCTCATCTTCCCTCCTAAGATTCAAAAACATGATGGTAAACAGGAACAGTACCATGATAGCCCCGGCATAAACAATGATATTAACAGCCGCCAGAAATTGAGCGTTGAGCAGAATATAGTGACCTGACAAACAAAAGAATGTAGCGATGAGCGCCAAAACGCTGTATACCGGGTTACGCGCTGTAACCACACCAATAGCACTAAACAGTGTAATAGCAGTCAGGACCAGAAACAGGTATCCGGTAGGTGTGAGAGTTTTAAAAAAGTCGATTGTTTCAGTCATGAATTCTTAGTCATTATAAGGGTCATCTATCACCGTGGAATGACAGTAAGCTAGGTAGCAGCGCGTGTCAGGCTAGGTTCGGTTGGCGTAGTGTCCACTTCAGAATTATTGGCCCGGATATAACGGTCATCCATTTTCTCAACCAGCCGGTCTTTGCCATAAATCACCTCGTTGCGCTCCTGAAAAACCGGAACCATACGGTCGTGGCGGAGGTAAACCGCCTGCTTTGGGCAAGCCTCTTCACACAGTCCGCAGAATATACAGCGCAGCATATTGATTTCATAAACCGCAGCGTATTTCTCCTCCCGGTATAGGGTCTCCTCTCCTTTTTCGCGTTCAGCAGCGACCATCGAAATCGCTTCTGCCGGGCAGGCAACAGCGCACAGGCCGCAGGCGGTACAACGCTCCCGCCCCTGCTCATCCCGTTTCAGTATATGATGCCCCCGGTAAATGGGTCCAAGGTATTTTTTAACTTCCGGGTATTGAATAGTCGGTTTTTTCCGAAAGAAGTGGCTGATCGTGATACCGAGTCCGCTAATAATAGCAGGCAGGTACATCTTTTCGGCCACCGTCATTTCTTTATTACTGACCTGCTTAGAGCGATTAGTTAGCTGCATTTTTTTCTGTTTTTACCGGGTAAGCGGCATGAACGGCAAACGTATTGACTTTAAACGACACCCGGCCGCATTACTTCCCGTTTGGGTGCGCGGGCGTTTGATACGATTACCATACCAATCATGGTAAGGGCTATAATCCAGGTTGAGTACTTGAAATCGTACAGCAAACCAGCGCCGGTTATTACTACATTCAGGATAGCCAACGGAATAAATGTTTTCCATCCCAGGTTCATCAACTGGTCATACCGGAAGCGGGGTAACGTCCACCGAACCCACATGAAAAAGAAAATGAAGAAGAAGATTTTGGCGAAGAACATAACGATACCAATGGCTGTAGCTACGTTATGACCCGCAATAGCCCCCAGCGAGTTCTCCAGCGCTCCGCTTATTTCACGCATGAACGGGTAGTGGAATCCGCCAAAATACAGGGCGGCTATAAAGGCTGACGATACAAACATATTGATGTACTCCGCAAACAGGTAGAAGCCAAGCTTCATTGAGCTGTACTCGGTGTGGTAGCCACCAACGAGCTCGGTTTCACACTCTGGCAAATCGAAAGGGGTACGGTTACATTCCGCAAAAGCGCAGGTCAGGAAGATTATGAAGCCTACTGGCTGGGTGAAGATGTTCCACTCGAAAAAGGTAGCCTGCTCATCAATAATAGCCCGTAGCGACAGCGACCCGGTCATCATCAGAATAGCAATGAGTGAAAGGCCAAGCGCAATTTCGTAGCTAATATTTTGTGAAGCAGCCCGAATAGCGCCAAGCAACGAGAACTTGTTGTTCGACGCCCATCCACCGACCATAACCCCATACACACCTAGCGACACGACACCAAAAATATATAGTACACCAATGTTAATCTCAATAGCCTGAACCGGTATAGCATAGTCACCAAACCGTATGGTGTCTCCAAAAGGAATAACCGCACTTGACATGAGCGCAGTAAGCATGGCCAGACAGGGACCCAGGATAAATAGCCATTTGCTGGCCTGTGCCGGGATAAAGTCCTCCTTAAAAAACATTTTGCCGCCATCGGCCAGGGGTTGTAACAAACCCCAGGGACCAGCCCGGTTTGGCCCAATGCGGTCCTGTAAAAAAGCGGCCACTTTTCGCTCGCCATACGTAGAATAGGCAGCAATGGTGAGCGTTATCACGAAAATAATCAGGATAATCAGCCCCTTTACGAGCAATACGGTTAAGTCCATTTTCAAGCGTTTTCAGTTTTCCTGGTGACCTGTAAAGTCCAGCCACCTTTTTTTGTTGACCACCTTCCAGTGCTAATCAACTAGTGTAGTCTAAAACTAATCACGGTTCGGGCGCCAGAGCAGACGGCAATGTTTTTGCGAAACGTTCGGCTGGCAAGGGCTCAATTCCCAATTGTGATACATCCCGTTCGTCGGGAATTTCTTTGTATTCAGCAGCCGCCAGTCGTTGGCCAAAACTTGGCTTGATAGCATCGGACCGGTATTTATTGGCAGAAATGACTGAACTACGCGAAATTTTGGTTGGCCCTTCAATGGTCCAGTCGCTGGTTTTCTTGGTGTCAAACCGGCAAGTGTTACAGATGAATTCGGTCACCTCACTCCATTCGTTTTTCCGGGCCGTTACCCGAATAACCTCCTCACCCCGATACCAGAGTGTTACGTTACCTGAGCAGGTTGGGCAGTTGCGGTGTGCATCGACAGGCTTTGTAAACCACACCCGGTTTTTGAATCGATAGGTTTTGTCCGTTAGGGCTCCAACCGGGCATACGTCAATCACATTACCGGAGAAATCATTATCAATTGCTTTCTCGATATATGTTCCTATTTCGGAGGCATCACCGCGACCCAGCACACCATGTACCCGTTTGTTGGTAATCTGGTCGGCCGTGTAAACGCACCGGTAGCACAGAATACAACGGGTCATGTGTAATTGAATATACGGACCAATGTCCTGCTTCTCGAACGTGCGACGGTCTTCTTCGTATCGGGTCGTTACCTTCCCGTGGTCGAAAGCGAAGTTCTGCAAGTCACATTCCCCCGCCTGGTCGCAAACAGGGCAGTCGAGCGGGTGATTCAAGAGCAGGAATTCAACAACCCCATTACGAGCTTCAATCACCTGCGGATTGGTTTCATTCTCCACGATCATGCCATCCTGCACCGCGGTAAGGCAGGATGCCACCAGTTTGGGCATTGGCCGCGGATCTTTAGCTGATCCGGCAGCTACCCGAACCAGGCAGGCCCGGCACTTTACCCCCGCTACCTTTCAGTGGCTCATAATAACACATAGCCGGCGGAGCTACTGCGGGGCCTATTTTACGGGCGGCCTGTAGAATAGTCGTTCCTGGCTCTACCTCAACGTCAATTCCGTCAATAGTGACTTTTACTAATTGTGGCTTTGTATCTTCCATTCGTCGCTACTGCTCAAGTTTATACGTTAAAATCTGGTTGAACGCTTCCTGCTTAATTTGGTCAGCATCAATCATAGCTGAAAACTGTTCTGCTGAATAAATACCTTCAAAAGCTTCATAAGCAGCATTTCGAACGGCTAGAGGAAACGTTTCGCGGATTAGGTCTTTGAATTCTTCAGCGCGCAAATAATGCCCTCCGGCACTCCGACGCTTATTCGATTTTGTAATACTACTAAGCGCGTTGTCGATAGACCGGTTCCACGATTTAGTGGTGCGTTGCTCGGCATGTTGCTTAATAAGATGAATTAGCAATACAAGCAAAAATGACTCAATCTTGTTGATTTTATCGTCTTTTGCCATCTCGTCTAATTCACTGATGATGACGAGTGCTCCTTCGTAGTCGTGCTCTTCGACCATTTTTCGTAGCATTGTCAATTCGTCCATCTCTTTATTTCATTAGGAGTTACACTAACGCCATTTCGCCCCGGTAAACAGCTCCTGGTTGCGTTGCTTCGGTTGGGTTATCAATGTGCCACTGGAACTCGTCCCGGAAATGCCGGATAGCACTAGCCACTGGCCAGGCAGCCGCATCGCCCAGCGGACAAATGGTATTCCCCTCTATTTTGGAGGCAACATCGACCAGCAAGTCAATATCCTGCTGATGACCGTGTCCGTATTCAATCCGGTGCAATACTTTCTCCATCCAACCCGTTCCTTCGCGACACGGACTGCACTGACCGCAGGACTCGTGGTGGTAGAACCGGGAAAAATTCCAGGTATTACGAACAATGCAGGATGTTTCATCGAACACAATGAACCCACCCGACCCCAGCATGGTACCGGTCTTGAAGCCTCCTTCCGACAGGGATTCGTAGGTCATCAGGCGTTTGTCACCGTTCTCCAGCGTGAGAGCCAGATTCGCCGGTAGTATTGGGACCGATGAACCACCGGCTACCAACGCTTTAAATTTATGACCGGGCCGGATACCACCACACCATTCATCAGCATAAATGAAATCTTCCACCGGAACGCCGAGGTCAATTTCATACACACCCGGTTTGTTGATGTGGCCCGACGCCGAAATCAGTTTCGTACCCGTGCTGCGCCCTATACCAACGGCGGCATACGCATCTCCCCCATTGTTAATAATCCAAGCCGCCGTGGCAATAGATTCCACGTTGTTGACAACAGTTGGACGCTGGTATAATCCTTTCACAGCCGGAAACGGTGGCTTGTTTCGGGGGTTTCCCCGTTTGCCCTCTAGTGACTCCAGGAGCGCAGTTTCTTCACCGCATATGTAGGCACCACCACCGGGCTGGACAATTAATTCGAGGTCGTAGCCCGAACCCAGAATGTTTTTACCTAAAAATCCTTTCGCTTTCGCTTCGGCAATAGCTTTTTCGAGGATACGGATGACGTACATCAACTCGCCCCGGACATAAATGAAGGACTTGTTGGCACCCAGTGCAAACGATGAAATAATCATCCCCTCAATAAGCAGGTGGGGAATATTCTTCATCAGGTAATGGTCTTTGAACGTACCGGGCTCTGACTCGTCGGCGTTGCAGACAAGGTAGCGGGGAACGCCCTCCGGCTTGGCCAGAAAACTCCACTTCATACCCATTGGGAAACCGGCACCACCCCGCCCCCGAACGCCCGCTTTTTTGACCTCCTCCACAATGGCTTCGGGAGTCATTGTTTTGATGGCTTTCTCTACGGCTGTATAGCCTCCCTGTTTTCGGTAAACATCGAAGGTTTCAATACCCGGAACGTCAATATGTTGAGTTAAAATCTTAGTAGCCATGTATGAAATTATTTCGACAGTTCGTCAATGATTTCGTCTACCTTTTCATTGGTCAGGTGCATATAGTACTTCTCCCGAATCTGAAATACCGGTCCCATACCACAAGCAGCCAGACACTCTACTTCTTTGAGCGTAAACTGTCCATCAACGGTCGTTTGCCCGGTATCGACACCGAGCCGTTGTTTCAAATGAGCGTATACGTCCTCTCCGCCCATCAGGCAACAGGGTCCGGTACGGCAGTATTCAATAACATGCTTTCCTACGGGATTGAGGTGATACATGGTGTAGAATGACGCCACTTCATAGACCTCAATTGGCTGTATATCGAGCATGCTGGCTACATAGTCCATTCCCTCCGGGCTTGTCCAGCCTTCCTGCTCCTGCAAGAGGTGTAGAAGTGGCAATAAAGCCGACTTCTGCTTACCTTCTGGATACCAGTCAATAATTTCGTTGGCCCTGTCCAACCGGTCGGGTGTAAATTGAACAGGCTTATTCAGTTCAGTTGTCATAGTTTGTTGGCGGATTTATGCGTCCAGTTCACCCGCAATGACGTTCATGCTACTCATAATGACGATGGCGTCGGACAGGGTTAGCCCCTTGCACATTTCGGGATAAGCCTGATAATAAATGAAGCACGGCCGGCGAAAGTGCAGTCGGTAAGGCGCACGGCCCCCATCACTGATTAGATAGAATCCCAGTTCGCCATTGCCACCCTCAACAGCGTGATACACTTCACCAACCGGTGCATCTATTTCACCCATTACTATCTTGAAGTGATAGATAAGGGCTTCCATATTTTTGTATACTTCCTGTTTTGGCGGCAGGTAATACTGGGGAGCATCGGCGTAGTAAGGCCCCTCGGGAAGGTTATCCATCGCCTGTTGTATGATGCGCAGACTCTGCCACATCTCCTCATTTCTGACCATAAACCGGTCATAAGTATCACCGCTCTGCCCAATAGGAACATCGAATTCAAAATCCTGGTAGGACGAATAAGGATTCATAACCCGTACGTCGTAATCGACACCCGCTGCCCGGAGATTGGGACCGGTGAAGCCGTAACTCAAAGCCCGCTCTGCAGAAATAGCCCCTACGTTGACCACCCGATCCATAAAGATCCGGTTGCGGTTAAAGAGGTTCTCAAATTCACGAAGCACTTTGGGAAAACGAACCAGTAGTTCTTTAATCTTCCGAATGGCAGTGGGCGACAAATCACGCTCCATGCCTCCAATGCGGCCCATGTTGGTAGTCAGCCGTGCTCCGCAGACCTCTTCGTAGATCTCGTAGATGTTTTCCCGCTCCTGATAAATATACAGGAAGCCCGTAAAAGCGCCCGCGTCAACGCCCAGAATACCATTGCAGATAAGGTGGTCGGAGAGCCGGGCCAGTTCCATCATAATAACCCGGATGTACTGCGCCCGTTTGGGAATGTCGATACCCAACAACTTCTCAACCGTCATATGCCAACCCATGTTGTTGATGGGTGATGAACAATAATTCATCCGGTCGGTGAGGGTAGTAATCTGGTAGAAAGGCCGGCGCTCCGCAATTTTCTCGAATGCCCGATGGATATAGCCAATCGTTTGTTCGCCCGACACGATTTTCTCGCCATCCATTTGCAGAATGTTCTGAAAAATACCGTGCGTAGCGGGGTGAGTAGGTCCGAGGTTAAGCGTCGTTAGTTCATTAACGTACTGAATCGGTCCCTGTTCGGCAGGAAGATTATTCTTTGTAATATCGAGTTCTTCAGAAACCATAGGTAAAGAGCGAAAGCGTGAATGAGTGGATGAGTGGCGAACCATGTATTATTATCGCTCTGGCTCACCTTCCACTCCTTCACCATTATTTATCGTCCAAATAACGCGTCTATTTTGTCTTCACGGGTACCATCCTCCAGCGGATACTCTTTTCGCATGGGATAGTAATCCATTTCTTCCATGTTCAAAATCCGGCGCAGGTCAGGATGTCCGTCGAAGATAATGCCGAAGAGATCGAAGGTTTCACGCTCCATCCAGTTCGCACTGGCATACAGGGGCGTCAGGGTTGGAATGTGCACATCATCGGCCATTAAATAGACTTTGATGCGCAGCCTGAAGTTGTTCGTCAGGCTATGCACATGATACACAACGCAAAACTCTTTGCCCACAGAATCAGGGTAGTGGACAGCGGTTATGTCCGTTAAAAAGCCAAACTGATAAGTTGAATGACTTTTCAAATAAGTAAAAATCGGAATGAGTTGCTCTCTGCCGGTAGCGAACGTCAGCAAATCATACGGGTCATCAAAATCACTTACGTTTTCGCCAAACTGGGCAATTATCACCTTAGCAACCTCTTCGTTGGTCAGCATCTTCAATGAATAAATGGATGGACGAGCACCTTGCGAAAGAACCAACTGTTTACTATCCGCTAAAAGACAACTCGACTACTGAATATTAAATGAATTCAACAGCTTTGTGTATTCTTCCGTATTGCGCCGGCGTAATGACTCATTCCTGGCTAACTCCTGAACCTGCATTACGCCGTCCAGAATCTGTTCGGGCCGAGGTGGACAACCGGGTACATACACATCGACTGGAATGATCCGGTCTATACCCTGTAATACGCTATAGGTATCAAAAATGCCACCACTCGATGCGCAGGCGCCAATGGCTATAACCCAGCGAGGCTCAGCCATCTGTAAATAAACCTGTTTCACGATAGGCCCCATTTTTTTGGCTATTGTGCCAGCTACTAACAGCATATCGGCCTGCCGGGGCGAAAAGCTGGGTCGCTCAGAGCCAAAACGAGCCAAATCATAGTGCGAAGCCATGGTAGACATAAATTCGATACCACAGCATGATGTCGCGAACGGTAGTGGCCAAAGCGAGTTAGCCCGGGCCAGTCCTATTATTTTGTCGAACGAGGTAGCCGAGAAACCTGGACCATCATAACTCGCAGGGGCTTCGGCCAGCTTAATATCTGTTTGCATAAGAAATGTTGTAACGGGTGCTATACCTTTAACGAATAAAAAGGCCCTAAAATTCATTACACCGGCTTATTCCCAGTTCAAAACCCCCTTACGAATAATGTAATAAAACCCTGCCAGAAGTAGCCCCATAAACAGGATCATCTCAATGAAACCGGTCATACCCAACCCCTTGAAATTCACAGCCCAGGGATACAGGAAGATCACCTCGACGTCGAACAACACGAACAGGATAGCAATCAGAAAGTACTTGATAGAGATGGGGGTACGGGCATCGCCCTGCACCGGAATACCGCATTCGAATGGATCGTCTTTCTTCTGGCTGTTCCGTTTGGGGCCGATAGAATGGGTGACGACCATAGTTGTAATGATAAAACCAAGTGCCAGACCAAGTTGAATCAATACGGGAATATAATCTACCGGTAAGTAAGTCGCGTTCATAGTTTAGCTGACAATAAAGCGCAAAGGTACGCACAAACAAGTTTTTCTACGCAGGGCAGGCCATCTGCTCACATAGCGTGTAAAACAGCTCAAAAGTACGATAAGCCCTGCGTTTTATCAACTGATACACGCTAGTTTAGACTGTCTAAAAGGCCAGAAGCCTTTTCTTGCGAAAAGGCTTCTGGCAACAAAACGGCGATAAAATTTTACCGACTGATAATAATGCGTTTCGATACATCAAATCCGGCTGAGCGTACGCGAACCAGATAAACGCCCTGTGCTAATCCAGATAAATCAATTGATTTGCGTTCATTTATTAGCGGGACGATACTCGAAAACAAAGGCTGTCCACTTAGTGAGAACACTTCCACATCTGCATTTGCCAAATCCTCTATGGTTTCTATCGTAACGACTCCATCTACCGATGGATTTGGGTATATACTCAATCCCCCGTTTGAGCGATCGAATATGAACGCCTGAGGGGTGCTGTAATCCGAATAGCAAGTTAGATTGCTCCCATTCCCGAGCGAAAATGTAGTTTTTGTCCGTGCCAGGTAGTTAGCCGAAACAATCACCTTTACCACTGCACTGGTCTGTGGAATAGCTTCACCTGCCCGTTGCCAATCGAATAAATCGGGTTGGCCACCGGTTGGTGCAGGCAAGACCGCCTGTAGGGTATAAGCCCCAATTTGCGCAATGCTTGGTGTCGGCACTTTAGGACGAACCGTTAAGCTGATGGTAGCGGGCTGGGCAGACCTACACCCGTACACATTAACCGCCTGCAGCGAGTAAGTACCGGTTTTATTCACTGTAATTGTTTTGCTAATCACGTTCGTTGCGCTCAGACTCCAAACCCCGGTACTGTTTAGGGATGTATTCGCAATAATCGACAAACTGGAATCAGCACAGACTTGCTGCTGATTGTCGACTACTTTGCCAGGGTTGCTGGCTAACGATATAGTGGGGGTAAGTGGCTGAATTGGGTTCTGTACATCAAGAGCGGGCGAAAGATAGGTATTCCCTATTCGATCCTTCAGAACAGCCCTGTACACGCCGGGTTTGTTAATGACAATACTTCTGGTTGCCTGACCGGAGTTCCATCTGTACGAATTGTACAAGGCAGGCAGTGTAAGGGTTAAGCTGTTATTGGTAGTTCCGCACGCTACTGCAACAACCGGCTGCGGGAGGGGTGGCAACGGGCGGGAACTGGCAAAAAATACAGCGTTCAAACTCGTCAGCCACGCCTGGGCCAGCTCGTCTAGTCCCTTATCACCCGGGTTATTCGTTGATCTGTTACCAAAATGCACCTCATCGTAACGCGGAATTTGAATGTTATCAGTAAAGGGTCCCGCAAAAACGTTGTTATTATAGGTATTGATTACGTCATTTTGTGCCTGAATAATGTCCTGGCTTACTTGCCCGAGGTTGTACGAGGATCTTGCGAGTACCCAGGCAGGATAACGCTCCGTATCAGACCGCGTTTTATTGACAATATACTGCATGTCATTCGCATATGCTTGCCGGGTGGAGCGTAACGGAATGTTGTCCGTTTCGCCCTGTTGCCAAAGAACTGCCCTAAGTCCCTGTAGGGAACAATAGTACCGGAGGGCAATGACCAGGTTAGCATAGGGCATTCCAGCCGGAAAATTTTCGTCTGGTGTCCCAATGGCAAAGATGTTCTTTGCTGTAATGCCATCAGCACTATCATGCCAGTTTTTGATGGTAGTTCCAGCCCAGGCAGTGTTAATAAACAGTACGGGTACACCATACTGTTTCACAAGTAAATCGCCTAATACTCCCCAACACCAGGCACTCTGCCCGCGGGGCCCAATGAGCGATGTAGCAGTGAGTTGCTGGAAAGTGGGTGCTGGCGGGTCGGCGAGTGAGTTAGCTTTACTGTTGTCATACGACACACAGTTAACTCGGTCATCAATCGCCCCTACAGCTCCGTAGTTTTGAAAACCCTGCGCGTTAGATTGGCCCGTTATAATAAAGACCTCGCCAATTCCAACTTTCCGAACCACATCGGCACTAATAACTTTTCCACCAGCAAACGCCTGCACCTCCAGACGATACCAGCCTCCTTTTGCCCGTATTGATCCCTGGAATATGCCTCCCTGTGGATTCCGTTGAACGGTAATCCAGTTCGTATTTAAACCTTGTCCCGCTTCTTCGGCCTGTACGCGTGCCTGAACACTGTCTACCGGCTGATAAATACTTCCTGACAGATAGATTGTGCTGGTATTATCATTCTCACGCTGAAAGATAGCCCGGCTTTCAGGATAGGTTATTTTTATTATGGGTTCATTACTCTGAGCAAATCCACTCTTACTAAAAAGAATTGGACTTAGCAGGCACAGATTTAATATAATGTAGCGGTTGCGCATTTTTTATTTATAATATTTATAGACCGCTTGGTTACCATCAAATGATAGTAGTTGCAAAAACCAGGCCGCTTTCGATCTATGATTGAAGTATTCCGATACGATCAAGTGTCGCGGTAAAATGCAATTTTAAGCTGGCATATATGATTTAACGGCCTATCTGCGGTTTATATTACAAACCGAGACTAATTCGTTTAGCAACATCGAAATCAGTTGCCTGCACTCGTATTATGTATTGCCCTGGTGGCACACCAGTTAACGAGAGAATCCTACGGTCGTTAAACAGGGGGACGGTTGTGGTGAGCAACACTTGCCCAGTCAGGCTGTATATCGTTATGGATGCATTGGTCAGATCTTGTTCCGTCTCCAGCGTCAAAATCTTGTCCGGATTTGGATTAGGATACACACTCAACCCTCTGTTATTGGGATCCAAGGTAAACAACACTGGTGTAGATGGCAGTGAGAAGCAGGTTAACGTAGGAGAATACGCAATGGAGGATCGGGCCGTATAAGACCCAGTCTTGCTGGCTTTAATAGTGTTTGTGTCAAAGCCTAACAATGTGTCGTCCAGAGACCAGCGAAACTGAGTGCCATTCGTCGGCGCGACAGCCTGGAGCGTGTAGGTACCAACGATGTTTACACTGGGTGAAGGTGGAAGTGGTTTTAACTCCACTGATGCTGTTCCTGACTGCGCTGATACACAACCACTTGCATCCTGCACCCTGGCAGAATATGTTCCTGCTTTGTCTGTCGTGATTTGGGGGGTTGATTCACCTGTACTCCAGGATACAGAAAAAGGTCCTTCTACCCGCAACGTTACCTTGTCACCCTCGCAGATGGTTGTTGAGGGATTAGCCAGGATAGTGGGTGTTGCGGGTAAGGCATTGACTTTGACCGCCACAACAGGCGAGTAAGCCGATATACAACCGTTCTGGTCACGGGCCTGTACGCTGTAGTTGCCGGATCTGTTGACAGTAATCGACTTCTCGGTCTGACCGCTGGACCAGACGACCTCCACAGGGCTGCTGGCGTTCAACGTAACCCTATTTCCTTCACAAAAAGTGGTTGCTCCTGCGGCCGATACGGTGGGTATCTGTGGTAATGGATTTGCCTGTACGGTGACCACGTCTGATTGTACGGATGTGCACCCAAATTGATTGGTGGTACGCACAGCAAAATTACCCGATTGATTCAACGTAATGGCTTGACTGGTCTGCCCACTGGTCCACGAATAAGCTACATTTTGTGGAGCTGTTAACGTAACGCTACGATCAGCACAGAACACGGTAGAGCCACTGGTTGCAATAACCGGTTTTGCCGGTACTGGATTAGCCGTTACGATTACCGTATTCGACTGTGCCGATGTACAGCCATTCTGGTCGGTAACAGTCAGAAAATAAGCACCCGAATTGGTGGCCGTTATCACTTTTCCGGCTTGCCCGCCCGTCCAGTTGTACTGTACATTATCATTACTAACCTGCAATAGTGTATTGTCGCCCTGACAGAACGTTGCGGGCTTCGTATTGGTAACAACTGGCGTTTGAGGTAGTGGATTAACGGCAAGTGAGATAGCAGTTGACGTAAAATCACAGCCACTTACATCCCTGTAGCGAACGAAGTAGTTTCCTGCCGTTGCAACCTCAAATTGCTTCGTATTAGCCACATTGGCATTAGACTGTTGATTTACCCACGTTACATTGTTATCATAGTTTGTGGTAAGTGCCAAACTACTTCCAATGCAGATTGATGGTGGGCGATTGCCAACCACGTCAATTATTGGTGGCGCATTCACACTTATTCGACTTGAATAGAACGTGTTACCCCGGGCATCTTTAATTTTTGCCTGATACACCCCAACTCCCTTCGTAAGCGTGCTTCCAGATTCTCCTGAATCCCACAACACCGTTGGATAATTACCGGCAACGCTTATTTTTATATTGTTATTACCAGCACATTCAATGGAAACGGTCGGCGTTGGTGCTGGGGCGATGGGTGTTGATCGTTGAAAAAATGCATCAGTCATACTGGCATTCCAGGCATTTGCTACTTCAATAAGCCCATTAAAGTCAAAGTGTAGACCTTCAGCTTCATTGAGGGGAGGACGCTTACGGGGTACCTGAATGCCATCTGTACTTGGCCCAGCAAAAACATTAGGGGTAGCGTTGATAACCTGATTTTGGGCACCGATTATTGCCGCATCAGTACCGCCAATAAAATCGCCATAACTGGTCCTTGCTACAACCCATGACAGTGTTTGATTATAATCCTTCCGGGTCTGACTAATGACAAAATTCAAATCGTTTACGTAATCCTGCATTGGCGTATTGATCAGATTATCGGCTTCTCCCTGATGCCAGAGTACAGCTCGAACACCTAACATGTTTGCGTAGAACTGGAGCGACAACTTCAGATTAATGTACGGTTGCCGGGCCCCATAAGGCTCTCCGGTATACACACTATAAGCGGTACCACCTTCTGGGGCACTCTCACGCCAGTTCCTTACCGCAGTGCCGGCAAAACCAGCATTGAAAAACATGACTGGTACTCTCAGCCGTTTAACCAAGATATCGCCTAGCTGCCCCCAGTTCCAGCTTCCCACCCCTCGTGGTGCAATGTTAAATCCCGGAGTGTTATCCAGTCTGGTAAAAACAGGTTTTGCTGGGTCAGTGGGAAAACCATTCCCGTAATTATCATTTACGCAGTTAACCAAATCATTTTGTGGATTGGGCGCATTCTGGTGAATTCCCTGGGCGTTGGATTGCCCGGCAATAACGAAAACCTCACCGATGCCAACGCGTTCGATGGTAGCAGTACTGCCAACCTGCTGGTTTTCATTCATGGCTCTGACTTCGAGGTTGTACCACCCTCCCGTTCCTGATAAGTCACCTGCATATACACCACCTGTTGGATTAGTCTGAATAGGCTGCCAATCCGTAGCTGTACCGATGCCGTCGCGAACCAACAAACGAGCTTCAACACGAGTAATCGCAGTGGTGTAATAGCCGGTGATTCGGAGCGTAGCCTTGTTGGCATTATCTCGCTGAATAATCGCCCTACTAATTGGAAAAGTAACCTGGATTTGCGCTTTTGCCCAGAAAGTGATAAGTACAAGAAAAATCGTACTATAAACCCGTAAATAATGATTCATGATAATTCAATACTCGACCAACGGAACCAACGATAGACCAACATAATACATTATTCAACTGACTCAGTTGTCGTCAGATTTTGCCAGATAACATCTTTTAACTCACTTAACCCCTGTTGACTAACAGCCGAAAGAAAAACGACAGGCACTTTTTTTGGCATAATTGCCTTGATTTCCTTCATTCTGACAGCATCAACCAGATCCATTTTGGTTATTCCCAGTAAGCGGGTCTTATCCATCAGTTCGGGATTAAACTCGCGCAATTCGTGCAGTAACGTATTGTATTCCTGATGTATATCGTCCGACGTAGCCGGAATGAGAAAAAGGAGGATAGAATTTCGCTCTATGTGGCGTAAAAACCGTATTCCTAAACCCTTACCCTGTGAGGCCCCTTCAATAATGCCCGGAATATCTGCGATAACGAATGACTTGTAGTCTCTATAAGCTACGACCCCCAAATTAGGTACAAGGGTTGTAAACGGGTAATCAGCAATTTCAGGTCGCGCTGCCGACAAGACCGACAGCAGTGTGGATTTACCGGCGTTGGGGAAACCAACCAAGCCAACATCTGCCAGTAACTTAAGCTCCAGTATTACCCACTCTTCCTTTCCGGCTTCGCCGGGTTGTGCGTGGTAAGGTGCCTGCTGGGTTGCCGATTTAAAATGATCATTGCCCATTCCTCCCCGTCCACCAGGAAACAAAATAATTTCTTGTCCCTCTTCGGTAATTTCTACCATTTTTTCACCCGATTCCGGGTCCCGGGCTATAGTACCCAGTGGCACGTCGAGTATAACATCTTCTCCCTGTGCCCCACTTCGTCGGCCTCCTTCCCCCGCTACTCCGTTACCCGCTTTAACGTGTTTACGGTATTTTAAATGCAGCAACGTCCAGAGTTGAGCGTTGCCCCGAAGAATAATATGACCTCCACGACCACCATCGCCCCCATCCGGACCACCTTTCGGGGTGTGTTTTTCGCGACGAAAGTGCACTGAACCAGCACCTCCTGCTCCCGACCGACAATTTATTTTTACGTAATCAATAAAATTCGATGAAGCCATATAGTTTTTTATCTCCCTTCCGACTCGTCAATTTGCTGGCATATTAGCTGAAAAATAGTTTCAATTCCTCCAATACCATCAATGGCGACGTATTTACCCTGCCGGTTATAATAATCGGCAACAGGGGCTGTTTTGTCATTGTATTCCTTAACCCGTCGACGAATAAGGTTTTCATTCTGATCATCGGGTCGACCCGATGTTTGACCTCGTATCAGCAATCGCCGGGTTAGTTCTTCACTATCCACCACAAGCGCGATCATGACTTTTATAGTTGTTTGATGTTGTTTTAACAGATTATCCAATGCTTCTGCCTGAGGCACGGTGCGGGGAAAACCGTCAAAAATGAAGCCTCCTGCCGTTGGATTATCGGCTGTTGCTGTTTTGTTGGTAGCCTGATTCTCCTCCAATTTACTCTCAATCATGCCAATCACTACCTCATCCGGTACCAGTAGGCCATGATCCATTAATTGTTTTGCTCTCAGACCCAGTTCGGTACCCGCTGCAATTTGTGATCGTAACAAGTCGCCGGTCGACAAATGAACCAGCTTGTATTGTTGAATTAGTTTTTCGCTTTGGGTGCCTTTTCCCGCACCCGGCGGGCCAAACAGTACAAGATTCAGCATACAGCTTTCAGTAGGGAGGTCGTTTTGTTCAAAAATTGCACCTGCAAAGGTACGATACCCTCAGGAAAATAATAGCTTCTGGAGAAGTTCGTCCTTCGTCTTACTAAGCTCAACAACATAAAAGCGTAGGTTTTATACCTACGCTTTTATGGCGACAGTCAAAAGTTCGTATTACTTACCGGCGGTTTTCTTTTTCGCCGGGGTTTTAGTAGCCGGCTTAGAAGGGGATTTAGCCGCTGGCTTTGACGGGGCGGATGCTGGTCCTTCTAAAGCTTTTTTAACGCTTTCGTCAGTAGGATCAAGTTCCAGAACCTTATTAAAGTATTCCTTAGCTTTATCATCATCCTTTTTCAGAAGACTGAAGCCCGCTAATGCTTTATACGATGTAATAAGGTATCTTTTGTAATCTGCCTTGTCAGACGAATCAGGGGCAGTAGCCTGCGCAATAAACTTTTCGTACAGCGGTCCCGCTAAGCTGGCTCCCTTTTCCTGATCTTTTGGATAAGCGTAGTAGTTAGCACCGGCTTGATAATAGTAAGCAAGTGGGTATTTTTTACCGTCGGCTTCTATCTTTTGTGCCATCATGGAGAAAGCTGAATCAGCCCGGAAGTAATACTGCTGTTTTAGCTGTTGTATCTGGGCCGTATCCATCGGTGCGGCTGAACTGTCCCGCCCAACTCTGGGAGCATACTGATAACTAGAAAGGCCTAACCACAGATAATCGTTGTTCTGGGGCTTTTTATCATTTTTGATTGCCTTTGCATAATAGTTTGCCGCCTTATCGTACTTTTTACCTCTGTAGTAATTCTCACCAATTTCGCGGTACAGATTTTCTGTCGTATCCTCCGGGGCCGCTTTTTCCAGGTTTACAATGCTCAACGAATCTCCTTCCGGTGTTCCTAATTTTCCGTAAGCGCGACCCAGGTATTTGTAATCATCGTAAATAATTTTCTGAGGAGCTTCGGCAATAAACTTATTCAGTGACTGAACTGCTTCCTGATTTTTGCCCAAAGCGCTGTTGGCCCATCCATACATACGATCAATAATTGGGTTGGTTATTTTCCCTTTCAATTGATCCAGGTAACTAATTGCACCTTCGTAGTCCTGGGCCAGAAATTTGTACCGGGCAATATCCAGCAATTGCTCTGGGTCTGTTGTACCACTCGTTTGCACGTACTTCTCATAATTTGTAGAAGCCCCTTTGTAAGCGCGCGAGTTGGCCAGTGCATCGGCTAAAGCCAGATAGGTTGGCGAAAACTGTGGATCGGTCTCAATGGCTTTGTTGAAATATTCCTGCGCTTTCGTATAGTTTTTACCGCGCAGGTATAAGCGACCGATTTTATAGTTTGCCTCTGCCAACCCAGGCTTGATAGTCATTGCATTTTCGTACTTGGTGATCGCATTACCGCCATCATTTTTCAGAAAATAAGCATCTCCCATAGTCATCTCGATTTCTGGGTTTTCGTTCTTCTTGTCCTTTTCGTCCGCTATCGTCAACAGTCGGAGAGCCTCTGCCGGGTCGTTTGTTTCTTCTGACAGCGTATACATTTCAGCCGCCCGAATCAGTACGTCCTGGTTTTTGCTTTTCGTTTTGGCAACAGCTTCATCAATAAGTGTTTTGGCTGTACCACGATCTTTCTTCATTAAGGCCACTCCTGCCAAACCAACGTTGTTGAGTTGACCTTTAGGATCGGCTGCTGCTCCTTTCTCAAAGGCAGCCTTCGCCTTATCTGGCTGACCGCTTTTCAAGTAATAATAGCCCAGATAAAACTGGTTATCTGCGGATGATGAACTAGTGGCTAATTGCGTCAGTGTTTGCTCTGCCTTAGCGTATCGTTCAGCCTCCACATCTTTCAGGGCCATTGCAAGATCCTGCGCCACCAAAGGAGCCGTCATGGTTGCCCCGACGAATAGGATGGTTAATAGCGATTGCTTCCGGTTGGTCTTCATGTACTTCAAGTTGGAAATTAAATTAAGGTTAGTGCTGATTAAACAGTCGACAAAACTAAAAAATTGTAGTTGAACCAAAAAAACTTACTCACTTTGTTATGTTTATGATTCTATCGTATGGTATTCTGGGCCAGAGTCCCAATTTACGAATAATTAAGGAACCCGCATCTCTGGTAATGTAATTTATAAGTCCACCACCTAATCCCGGATGGGTCTCCCGACTCAGTATATATACGGGTCGACGTAGCGGATAACGCTGCATCCCTAAATCCTCTTGAAACGGTTGGAAGTAATCATCCCGTTTGGTTGGGTTTTCTTTGTCCGACACGCCCATTACCCGCAAATCACGCGCTAGGTCCACAGAGAGGGGTTCATCACTATCGCTGATCCAGTTAACACCAATAAAGCCAAGTGCCGAGGGATTTTCGCGCACATAGTTAATCACTTCTTTATTCGACCGCGTCGTAAAAATGCGCAGTTTACTAATATCTTTTACCGCTAAAGTTTTCAACATAAACTCCAGATTACTAGAATTGTTATTGTCGAATACTAACGTTATGGGTACTGTTTGATTTCCGCCTTTCAGCTGATCCCAGGATTTCGTCTTACCACTAAAAACGCTGCCCAGTTCACTCATCGTGATTAAGCTATCCGTATTCGCTTTGTTTATAATGAGCGCAACTCCATCTGTCGCAATTTTCTCCGTTGCCCCTTTTATCTTCTTATAATCCAGAAGCGCGCGCTCATCTGGACTTAGGGTGCGGGTTACAATTACCATTCGTGCGCTATCCCTGAGCATCATGTTAATTGCCTGCTGCTCCGGTTTGTAAACGATGTTGAAGTGAGTGTTTGGATTAATACCCTCATAGGCAGATGTGAGTTGCATGACCAGCGGTTGAAAGGATTCATCAGCCGCGATAGTAATAGTACCTTGCGATGGGTTATCGAGCGATGGCTTACCCGTACACCCTCCCATTAATAAAGCAACTAAGCCAATAAGAAAGCGGGTACGATTAGTCATTTTCCTGAAAACGTTGATAAGCCCGGTACGCCCTGAAAGATCCATACACAATTAACAACAAGGCCAATCCATACCGAAAAGGACCTGTTTTGGGTAACATCCCAAAAGACTGAGAGGAGACGATCAGTGCGATGCCTCCTCCCAGATATGCCAACGCGGCCAATGTTGAGATAACCAACATTAGCCGCGTTGAACTACTATTTTGTCCGCGCATATGGGTTATTCCAGCGTGAAATTAATTGGCAGGTTGAACTTAACCCGAACCGGACGGCCCGATTGTTTACCTGGCCGCCACTTTGGCATAGCCTGCACAACACGTTTCGCTTCTTCGTCGGTACCAAAACCAAGTCCTTTCAGTACTTGCACATCTTGTATACTGCCGTCTGTATTGACAACGAAGCTTACAAATACGCGTCCTGAAATGTTAGCCCGCTGCGCGGCTGCCGGATAGCGGAGGTTTTTCTGAAGATATTGACCAAGCGCGGCCATACCACCACTGAACTCAGGCTGCTGTTCAACGACCGTAAAGATTTGCTCTTCTTTCGGAGCCGCTTCAACCGCCACCTCTACTTTCGTTGGAGCGGCCGTTGCTTCTGGTGCAGCAATCACCTCTTCAGCGTTTGGATCACCTATCACCGTTTTTTCGGCTGCAACGGCTTCTTTCAGTTCCTCCACCGCTGGCGGGGGAGTTTCTTCCGGCACTTCCTCATCCGGTTTTACCTCCGGTGGCAGAAATTTCACGGTGTTCACCTTTGGCACCTCCACTGGTGGTGGTGGCGGTGGTGGTGGTTCGTTCGGATCAATGGGTGGTGGTGGAATCTTCATCAAGTCCACCTCAGTCATTGATACTTCCTTCTCTTCCGGGGTCAAAGCAGTTAAGATGGTCGGCGTAAGTACGCCAAGCGTGAACAGAATACCTCCAATAATTAAGGCACGTGTTACCGCTTTGGGATACGATTTCCGCAGATCATACGCACCATATTCTTTGTTCCGGTGGGCAAACACGATATCATCGAGTGTTGCCTGGGAATCTAGTTCTGCCATGGTGTTAGATGTTTAATTTAACTTTGTCTTTGAGAAGCACTTTCTCAGCGTCGGTCAACTCATCAACGAGCGCATACCGTTTCAGCTTCGTAATGGCCATCTCATCCAGCACATCAACCATATTTTTATAGGTCGACTCTTTCGTGGGCTTGATAACTACAACGAATTTGTCACCGCCCACTTTTTTGGCGTTTTCCAATAGTGCCTGACGAAACTCATACCCGTAACCCACGGTCTTTACTTCTGGGTCTTCATTAGCCGCTTTACCAAAGATATAGTAGGCTTTGTTGTCTTTACCCATAAAGACGGTCATTACGTTGGAAGCTTTGATAGGCTCCGTTTCTTCCTGCTTTGTTTTATCCGGCACGTTGAGCGTCATCGAAGATGGCTTGCTCAGGGTAGTGGCCAGAATGAAGAAGGTAATCAAGAGAAATCCTAAGTCAACCATGGGAGTCATATCTACCCGAGTCGACGCTTTCTTCGATCTTACCTTACCACCATCATGTTTACCACCACCACCACCAGTGTTAATTTCTGCCATAATTTGTTAACAGATTCACGGGGTGAAAATTTTATTTAATTACAGGCCCTACTTAATCCGCTTTCCAACCGGCAGGAGGAGCTTCCGTCCCCGTAATCAGGTTGAATTTGTTGATATTTTGTGCCTGTAGTGTAGCTAATACACTCTTGAATTCGGGAAATTTAGCGAGGTTGTCGCCTTTCAACGCAATTCGAAGATTGTTATTAGCTTTCCGGGCGTTGTACACCCAGGATTTTAATTCGTTATTGGGACCTACACCAGTCGAATCCGTTGGAATACCAGGCTGTTTTACTTTGCCCTGTTGTTCTTTCGACAAACTTAGGTACGACTTTAACTGATTGATTGGCAATCCAAAGTTCGACATAAGGGCGAACTCTTTTTTCTCGTTATCCGTAAACGAAAGGCCTTTCTCAGCAGCCACGTTCTCCAGTGTAGCAATACGCGTATTCTGGTTATCGGTGCCGAAATAGACTTTACCGTCTCGACCAAGACCAATAGTCATGATGTCGTTGTCCGGAACTTTAATTCCAGAGATAGACGAGGGCGTTTCAATCGACGCTGCATCCTGCGACCGAAACTGGGCCGTCAGGATGAAGAACGTCAGCAACAGAAACGCCACGTCAGTCATCGCCGTCATGTCCACGGAGGAACTGGCGCGTTTTATTTTAACTGCTGGCATGTGCTTTCTTATTTCGACCTGCCCGACTTAGTTCGAGCAGGTGGGTTGAATAACATCGACTAGGCAGTCCCGACTTAATAGTGGGCCGCAAAGTTTTGCTGAATGCTCAGACCGATTTCATCGATGTTGTAGGTCAGTGTATCAATCCGGCTCGTGAAGTACGAATACATGATGGTGGCAATAGCCGCCGTACCGATACCAAGAGCCGTGTTTACAAGAGCCTCAGAGATACCTGTTGATAGGGCGCCTGTATCAGGCTGGCCCGTAGCACCCATAGCTGCGAAAGCCCGAATCATACCAAGTACTGTACCAAGCAGAGCAATCAGGGTAGAAACAGAAGCCAGCGTTGCAATGATGGTCAGGTTCTTTTCCAGCATTGGTAACTCGAGCGTAGTAGCTTCTTCCACTTCTTTCTGCAGGGCTACCAACTTCTGCTCTTTGTCTAGCTGAGTATCGGTAGCCAATTGCTGGTACTTCACAAGAGCCATTTTAACAACGTTACCAATCGAGCCTTTCTGACGATCACACTCTTTGATTGCTTCAGCTACTTCATTACGGTCAAGCTGACTTTTAACTTTCCGAACAAAATCGTCAATAGATCCCGAACCGTTTGCACGGCCAATAGTAATGAACCGCTCAATGGAGAAGACTAGTACCGTCAGAAAACAGGTGAACAGAATTGGTACGATGAACCCTCCTTTATAAACGGTACCGAAGTAATCGCCTGGGAGAGGTTCTTTCGAGTTGTCGCCTTCTTGAAAGTGGCTGCCATCACCGAAAACGAACATGTACGTCAGAATACCGATGATCAACAGAATCGGTATCACAAACGCGGGGTTTAGACCGCTTGACTTCTTTTGTGGTGCCGGTGCTTTGGCGGGTGCTGGAGAAGGAGTTTGTGTTTTCATTGGAACTGGACTGTAGGGTTAAAATTAAAAGTTGGTTTACCCGGTAAAAAAAGTGAAAAATTTAGACTCTTTCGGTTTGGTCAGCTAAATATTTAATAGAAATACTGTCAAACCTCCACAAAAATATGTGTTTTCCGACAAAAACCACACAAATCTATTTATCAAATGTTTCACTCTTATTGTAGTCCAACAATAAATACTTGGACTTAAATCACTATTGCCTTAAACCTTGGCTCGTTTACCTGGTAAGCTAAATCGTTGTTCCTCAACTGTAACACACAAACTTTTCCGTCATTCAGAAGCATATTTCGGAATAATTAAGGGGGTTCGTAGCACATAAAATAATTGTTAAGAAGGTGAAGTGAGCCCCTTAGCGGACCCTCACTATTTATTTATACGTAGATGCAATGAGCCCATAAATTCCACACCGCGCTCAAAAAAAAGCAAAAAAGCGCTGTTGTTCATTCGTTGATTGAAGAGGCCTAGCAGGACTTGAACCTGAACAAGAAGTGGAAAGGAACCTACAGGACCACGAGTTATTCTCCCCCATTTTACCTAAACGTATACGTGCTGCGAGTGTCACTATCCACCGTAGCCAGTGATTCTGTCAGTCCATATTACCCACTAACATGATGTACCCGCATCATTGCTAGCATTCACGCATGTGGTTGATCTGTTCTACGCACAACGGTAGTATTTTATCCATTCTCCAGGAGTATCATCTCGCTGGTACCTGTCACTAATATCTGACCAGTTATATAGCCTATTGCAGTAATGCCGGTGTACTTTTTGCGCACGAAATTCTGGTATGAAAAAGCAATCGCATCATCACTACACAAATTATTGCACATCTATTTTGGCTAAAAACAGTATTATATCCGGTTTTTCTGAATAAATGCAACAAGAAGTGAAAATAGTTTCGATGCTTAGTCGTGTAATTTGATAACATTTAGATAATATTGACGTAATATTAAGGTAACATTCGGTGCTGCTAATGACGGTGAAGGCCGGGCACGGATATGTTTATCGTTCCTCACAAACGCATTGGAGTCATGAACAAGACTATTTCTCTTCTCATGTTGGTAAGCTTTCTGGCGACGCAGGCCTACGCTGCACCCATCACAACGAAAGAGCCTAAAACGGCAAAGGCAACGCTGACGCTGGAGCAGCAGTTGGCAAAGTACATTTCATATCCTGACGCCCTCAACGCATCGCAACAGGCGGGTATCGTCGTCATTCAGTTCCGGGTGAACAGTGCCAGCGAACTTTGTCAACTGGCGGTTTTCAGTCAGAATGATAAGCTTAATAACACATTACTGCGCCAACTAACGGGTAAAAAGCTACTGGGTTACGGTGGTATCGGGCTGGAACTATATACTGTCCGGCTCCACTTTCAGCCGGGCTGACTCCCAAGTTGATTGGATAAAATGACAAAGCAACGGTGTTACCAGGCTCTCAGAAACCTAGTAACACCGTTGCTTTATCTGCGTTATCGTTCGGCACGAATAGACACTTACTTTTTCAATTCAGTTCTAAATTCAGTATAAGCTAGTTCCAATGCCTTTAAAGCGTCTGTCAGTCCGCTCGTGTCATTCATTTTTAACTTACCCTCTGCGGTTCGGGCGATATCGGCCATCCGCGCTACACCAATCGTACCAGCACTACCTTTCAGAGTATGCAGGTTGCTTTTTACCGTAGGAATATCGCCCAGGGCATACGCCGACAGGGCTCCGCTAACCAACGAATCGGCTTCCGTTAAAAATTCTTCCATAATGCTATCTACCAATTCCTGGCCACCAATATCACGGAGTTGTCCAACAATGTCAGCGTCAATAACAGGCAACTTCTGTTCGGAAGCATTGGGCACTGTTTTAGGCGGTGGCGCGGTGGCTGGATGTGGCTGGCGTTTTGCTCGATTGGCATCCGTCAGTTCTTTTACTTTAGCAACCAGGCTCTGGGCCCGTATTGGCTTGGCAATATAATCATCGAGCCCCTGGCTGATAAAGCGTTCGCGGTCCTCTTTCATGGAGTAGGCGGTCATAGCCACAATAGTAGGCAGCTTAGTACCAAACTGTTCGCGCAGGTGCCGGGTGGTTTCCACACCATCCATATCCGGCATCTGGATATCCATAAAAATAACGTCGAACCCTTCAAATTGCCCTTTTTCACGGCGCGCTTCAGCCGTAGCGACTTCCTGTATAGCGGCAGGACCACTGTCGGCAGTGGTGATGATACAACCTGCCTTCCGCAGTATTTCGCTGGCCACCTTCCGGTTCACCGCATTATCGTCTACCAGCAAGACAAGCGGATGGTATGTACTGAAAAAATTAGCCAGGGCAATTTCAGCCACTTCCGTGGCTTGCTGGGTTGGACTGATGGCCGTTTCTTTCAACTCTATAGTAAACCAAAACGTACTACCCTGACCAACGGTCGACTCTACGCCCACTTCTCCCTTCATCAGACTAGCCAATTCTTTCGAGATGGCTAATCCCAACCCCGTACCACCAAATGATTTGCGCGATGACGTGTCTACCTGGCTAAAGGAATTAAAGAGCAGACTGATGTTCTCGGGCGAAATCCCAATGCCGGAATCGTGCACCGCTACCCGAATCCGGTTGAACTTACCCCGCTTGCTCACCAGAGTTGCCTCAACCCGTATCGTTCCCTGCTCCGTAAACTTGATGGCATTGCTGGTTAGGTTCGACAGTACTTGCAGAAGGCGGGTTTGGTCGGCAATGACGAACGTGGGCAGGGCTGGGTCGAGGTGATAGGTGAGGTCGTTGTTTTTCGAATTAGCCTGTTGACCAAACAATGCAATCAGTTTCTCAAAAATCTCTTTGAAGGCTATCGGCGATTCATGCAGCATCATCTTGCCGGCTTCAATCTTGGACAGATCCAGAATATCGTTCAGGATGTTCAGTAGCGTTTCCGATGAGCGCTTGACGATTTTAACATAATCGCGCTGTTCCTCATCCAGGGGCGTGTCATTCAGCAAATCAATCATACCGATTACCCCGTTCATAGGGGTACGAATTTCGTGGCTCATGTTGGCCAGAAACTGCTCCTTCACCTTTAAGGAGCGTTCGGCTTCATCCTTGGCTTTCACCAATTCAGCCGACTGCCGACGGAGTTCGGTAATATCACGGGCCAGTACGGCTACCACCGAATTTTTACCCGGTGCAAACTCCTGCGAATCTTCATCGTTCAGCATCAGCATATTGAACATATACTGACGCTCGCTGCCGTCTTTCCGGCGTAGACTGGTTTCGAAATTACGAAGGCTTCGGTTACGGCCCAGTTTTATCATGGCCCGGTGAATACTGCTTTTGTCAAAAAAGTACTGCGTTATATCCTGTCCCAGCACTTCGTCGGGCGTGTAACCCAGCCGTTTGAAGATGGATGGACTAATCATAGTGATCCGCCCTTTTCGATCTACGCGGGCGTAGATATCCTGTAGGTTCTCGAAGATACCCCGGAATTTTTCTTCACTTTGCAACGTCGCAATTTCGGCTCGTCGGCGGTTAGTGATATTTCGGGCAATGCCCGATACTTCGTCAATAACGCCCCCGGCCAGCAGAATAGGGTTGAGATGAAACTCGTAAAAGGCTTCACCGCTGGGCATCGTAAAATGCAGTTCAAAATTCTGAGGATACCCCCGGAAAGCCTGCTGGTACCGCTCTTCCAGTGTCCCCCGGTTTTCGTCACCAATCATCCGCCAGCCAGGTTCAGCTGTACTTGCCTGAACGGCGGGACCAACGGATGCCTGATGCCCGATTAGCCGGGCGTAGTTCTTGTTAAAGGACGTTAATTGCAGGGCTTTATTGACCGACCAAATCAGATACGTGCTACTATCGAAAATGGCGTTCAGGCGGGCATTCTGCTTATCCAGTCGGGCCTCCGATTGTTTGCGGGCAATAGCCAGGGCAACCTGTCCCGAAATAAACTCCAGCAATTCCAGGTCGCGCGGGCCGTAGGTCCGGGCCTCATCGTACGACTTCACGCCTATAATTCCGGTAATTTCGTCGCCAATTCGCAGCGGAGCGGTCAGCATTACCTGCGGCTGACGCTGACCGTACAGGTCTATATTATGCTGGTCGGCCAGTTGACGGATGTCTTTTTCATACAGGAACAGAGGCTTGTTTGCCAGAATGGTGTATTCGATGATGCCATTGCCCAGTTTTCGTTTGGTAAATCGCATATTACTGCCAAAGTACTCATCAACGTAATACGGGAATGACAGGTAGGTTTTGGTAGAATCATACAGCGCAATAAAGAAATTGCGGGCATCGATGATGTTGCCCAGTTCTTCGTGGATTTTATGGTACAACTCGCCAAGATTGGGCGAGTTGATAGTCCAGTTGGCAATGCTGTAGTACAGTTTTTGTGATTTTTCGGCCCTGATTTTGCCGGTAGTATCGTGCAGGATACAGCGGAACGCAGTGGGCCGACCATTATCGAACCGACAGTTTATACTCCCCGACAGGAATAGCGTCTTCCCCGCCTTACTCCGAAAAACGGTTTCTACGTACGGGAGTTGGTCCCCGTTCTGGATACGTTTGAGCAAATCGAGCGTACTGCTGGTGTAGTCGGGATGAAGAACATCGCGCAGGTTGAGCGCCGAAATTTCTTCCGAACTATACCCCAGTGCTTCCCGCCAGGCGCGGTTTACGAAAATAAATTTACCATCCAGCGTTAGCAACTGGATTAGATCGGAGGTGTTATCCACCAAATCCTGCAACTGGGCATTGGTGTTCGAGAGAGCCGATGCTACCCGCCGTTTGTTCGTTACATCCTCTCCAATAACCGTGAACGAAGCCACCTGTCCATCAGTGCCGTTGATGATAACGGAGTTGAGTTGTATATTTCGGAGGGCACCACTGCGAGCCAGCAACGAAATTTCTTTCTGCTCCGGAAAGCCCCCTTTTACCAAAGCCTCGTCGAACTCAAGTTCGAGCCGGGCACGGTCGACGGGGGGAATTAACACATCGAAAAAATTACGCCCGATAATATCATCGGGTTGCCAGGCGGTAACCCGGTATGTATACGGATTAGCATAACTCAGTGTCCCGTCATGCTCAATGGTCAGGCCAACCAGATTAAGCTGGTCGACCGTTTGTCGAACGTCGAACAACTGGCGGGTTCCCGCAGTAGCCTGATCATCGCGTTCATGGTGTAATCGCTGGATTTCGGCAACTAGTTCAGGTTTAGTTTTGGCAGACAAGCGCATGGCGTATAGCAGTGAGTTGTATAAATTTACGAAAATCCTGGTTTCTGCTGGCTGCGGAAAGCCGATTGAGTTGATTTCTTTGGTCTGAACGCGCGTTTTTTGGCCTTATCCTGCGTTATTTTTAGGCACATAGCTGCGGCTACGCCCCTAACTAGTACCTTGGTTAAGACCAGACGCTGCGGCTTTTAGTCTCGAGTCAACAACATAACCGGCTTATGAGGAGGCAGAATTACAAACTGGTTTTCACCTACCATCTGCCTTTGATTGCGTAGTATTGTTTACTTTGCTTTCAATCACCTGATTATTATGGTAAAACGTTTCATTTATTTGCTGGTCGTACTGGCTGTAGTAGCCTGCGAACCATTCGACCTCAAAAAGAAGGAATTTCCCGTTTGTACCAAACCGGCCGCTGGCATCGGTTATTCCGTCGGTCGGCTGGATGTAACGTTTTTCCTGGATAATCCGCAGGGAGATATTGGGGTTGTAGGCTGGGACCCCGGCGACAGTAAGGGGGTGGGTCGGGTTGGAACGCGCGTGACTTACACATATGACAAACCCGGAACGTATACCATTACGATGACCATTGCCAATGCGTGTGATGATAAGTTTATTACCACCCGACCAGTTATTGTTAGCAATTAATTACTTATGCGGCTGCTAGTTCTGTTTTCTATTTGTTTGCTACTGACGTTGCCGAGTCAGGCGCAGGAACGTATACGCAACGTCCGGATACGAGCTATCGATTCTGCGCAGCTCGAAATCCAGTATGACCTGGTCAATGTCCTGCCGGGCGATTCGGTTTACTTTGACATCCGTAGCCGGCTGCGGGGCCCATTGTTGATATCCCCCCAATTTGTTCGGGGGGATATAGGGACTCGTCTCACCGCGGGGTCCAACCGGCGTATTGTCTGGAATGCCCTGGCCAACGGTTACCCCCTGAATGAGGAAGTGCAGGCCAAAGTATACGTCAAAACGAATATGACACCCGTGAGAGTTGCTACGCCGGAGCCGACGGTAGTGATTCGTCAGCCTTCCGCTACAGCCTCTCCTGCAGAAACAATATCACCCGCAACAACTCCCCCCGAACCCATTTCTGCAACCCAGGCCAACCCCGCCGAACCAACAGCCGGAGCGCAGACCCCAACGAACCCCGGGCGAAGGCGCAAGAAGCAGGCTACCGTTGTACTGGCCGACCCCAGCCAGCCAAAACCGGCTCAGCCTGCCACACCGCCCGCACAGCAACAGTCCATCCCTCCACAACAACCTCCCCGGGTGCAACCGGCTGAGCCAAACCGATTAATGGGATTTGACTCCGTATCGTCACCCCGAACCCGTTACGCTGGTCCTGCCTGGGCACTATTGTCCGTGGTAGCACCGGGCATGGGGAACATTTTTGTCCAGACCCCAAAGCCTAAAATTGGGTTCCGTCCGTTACTAACTGTGGCCTGCTACGGATTGGTGGCATATGGGCTAACTGAGCGAAAAAAATCAAATGAGGAGTACGCTGTCTATGAAAGACAGAAAAATCTGGCGGCTGGAGAGCCCTACTACAAAACGGCTAACGATCACTACCATCGCTACTTTCTGGCTACGCGGGGTGCTATCGTTGTTGCTGCGGCCGATGTTATTCTAACGTTTTTCAAAGGATTACGGAATGGGCGGGAGTCACGCCAGGCTCAGGGTATTACCCTCCGGCCCGGAATGCAGGCCGGGCAGCCAACAGCGGTGATCCGGTATTCGTTTTAGCCATGAATGTTGTGGGCATAGCCCCGTTCAAAAACAAATCAATTATGCGTATCCTTCTCACCGCTGGCACATTCGCCTTACTTTCAATTATTTGCCTGACCCAATCGAGCGGGCAACGGGTGAAATCAACGACTTACTCGGCTTCCAGCGATTGGCAGAAGGTAGTACTCAAATCAACCCTTCCGGCAACAACTCAGGCTCGCCGGCCCGACGCACCGACCCGGTCAACATCCGCCGAAAATGTCGATTTCCGTCCTGCCTTCACCGGCGACTTTGCTACTAACCGAAATGGCTGGAAAGCCGGAAATCAGGGTGATTACTATTACCAGATTGGCCTGGGTCGGTATAGTATACGAAAACGCAATACCAATACTAAAGAGGCAGCATTCAGCACGGTAGAACTACCCGCTACGATTAACCTCAATCTGGCTGATGTATTTACTATAAAGGTGGATGTGCTGGCCGATTCGGGGCAGGTACCATCGGGAGGCATCCTGTTTGGTGTGCTGGACTCCCTCAATTACGGTGCATTCACCCTGAATGCAAAGGGAGAAGTGTCCATTATCCGGGTAGAAAACGGGCAAACCACCAGCGACTACATGCCGGGCGATTACTTTCTGCCGGGCGTACTGGTCGAAAAAAATCGGAACCGGCTTATGATTGAGCGCAGAGGGCAGGGCCTGCGTTTTTACATCAACGCACAGGAAATCCGAAGTAGCCCGTATCCATTTAAAATGCTTCCCGGCAACGGAATCGGCGTAACATCGTCGGGTTACTGGACATCTTTTCAGAAACTTAGCGTTACCCTTGGGCTAAACTCAGGCACGTATACGCCTATGGCTGTTCCTGCAACCAGCCGGCCGGTTGAACCTGTATTACCCCCCGGCGAATCCGTTATTAAAAACACACCAATCCCAGTTGAGGTCGATTCATCGGCAAGCACAACCAGTAGTCCCAGCGGGGCACCCAGTGCACCGATTGGGTCACCTGATAAAAGTACCAAAAGCACCCGCCCCGCAGTGGCAACGTTCAGCGATTCGTTCGACCGCAATACGCATGGTTGGTTTGTGGGCACTCGAAAAGGATACGAATTTGAACTAAACAAGGGAAGTTATTACATCCGCCCACTACCTGATGCCAAACAGAAGGCAGGCCGGTGTTACGTCGATTTGCCTGCCAGCCTGAATCTAACGAAAGCAGAATCCTTTACTATTTCGGTCGAAATGACGGCGGCACCGGATGAAGTACCAACGGGCGGTATCCTGTATGGTGTGCAGGACGTGGAGAATATGATGCAGTTTTCCATCGCCAACCAAAACGACGTAGTCCTCAAGTCCATCGCTAAAGGGCGTACCTCAGCAAGTTACATGCCCGGACAACAATCGGCGAGTGGCGTACCCATCAATAAAGACACTAACCTGTTGACAATAAGCAAGCAGCAGAACAAACTCTATTTTTACATCAACGGTCAGGAAATAGCAGACAGCCCGCACGAGTTTCGCCCATTCAAAGGAAACAGTATCGGTTTCATCACGGGCCCATCAGCCATGAAGTTCAAGAACCTATTGGTGATAGTGGAAAAGTAGTTGACTATGGGTTACTTACCTGCTCTCCGTTCCGGTTGATAGTGATGAGCTGCCCGTTCAGGAAGGCGGATGCGGTGTTGCCTCGAAAGGGCGTTACTGCGTCAAAATCAGGTTTTATTACCCATTCGTCGGCTTCGTTGATGTAGCCCCAGCGGCCATTGGTCCGGGCACGTCGCCAACCGCGCTCGTCTGTGCCCAATTCAGCTTTATCGTAGGGTCTATCCCCGAACGCTTCTTCGTATTTTCCCTGTCGGGCATCGGCAGGAGTAGTAGGCTTAGCTTCCGGTTCGGGCTGCGTTTCCTCTTCCCTGGCTGCGTTGCTGGCGGGTTCCACTTTTTTTTTGGGATTGTCGGACAAGGCCACGTCCGGCGCATCTGTTGACGACACCGGGTCTTCGCGGGTTATAACGGGTGGATTCTTTGACGTGGGGTCAACCCGGGTATCACTGGCTACGTCCTGGTAAGGCTCCTTCTGCCGGGTCGACTGGCTGGCTCTGTCTTCTTTGCGAGTCGGCTTTGGTGCGTTACTATTGGCATTGCTACTCCTGATAAACCAGTAGATAATGGCCAGCAGTATCAGGGCAAACAATATGCCGTATACCCCACTCCGATCGCGGGGAATAACCTCCACCCGAACGGTACTCAACGGGTTGTTATTGACATCGAAGAGGGTATAATCCGTACTTTTCGATGGTTTTACCCAGCCCCTGTTTTTTGGCGATAAGCCTTCGCCCAGGTCATCAATGGTAACGGCCAGTAAATTTTCCACCTCCCAGGCCAGCGTAACGGGTTGGCCCTTGTGTACGCGGGCCGGAACCGCCGTAAACGACCGCACAATGGGTGCTGGCTCCGGAACGGTGTACACTGGCTCAACAATTTTTGGGGCAGCGGGCAGTATGAACGGGTCAGGAGGACGGGTGGTTTCCTTTCTTTCGGCTGGCTTTTGCGGCTCTGGATTTTGCTTGATTACCTCCGTTGAGGCTGTCGTTTTCGGCACCGGGGGAGTTACGGTTGGCTCCGGTACGGAGGGCACCGGTTTTGGTGCCGTGGAAACGGGCGCTGGTTCGGGCGCAGCTGGTGCCGATGCCGTTACCAGTCGTTTTAATACCGTGGGAACCCACTGGTTTTTAACGAAATCCGGGGAAAGTTTTAAGGAAGAGGCCGCATTAACGATCTGGTTCAAGTCCTGTTCGATGTACGGACTGCGCGAGGGCTGGGCCAGTCGGGTGATACGGGCCTGTATATTCTGAAACAGCAGTTTGTTTCCGGCTACTTCCTGGCTAATCTCATCGGCCCGTTTTAGCGCGTCAGTTAGCGAAACACCCGCCTGTTGTGCATCCTGAAGGTAACCATTGGTTTTCCAGGCATCGGGACCATCAAGAACAATGGCTTCGCGCAATCGGTCGGTTAGTTCGGTTTCGGTCATAGGTAGTTCGTCGGGGTTAATGAGACCTAAACACCAAATTTCAGTCGAACGTCACAATATTTCGTCGATAATCCAGTGAAATTTTACCAAACTGCGACAAAGCCGACTGGCCCAGCAGCAAGGGAGCCTTGGCACCGGTAACGACACTGGCATGAACGTTCTCCAGAACCCGGTCGCCAATTTGTACCGATTTAAGCCGGATAATGGAACCGGGCGAGATATCCCCGTTGGCATCCTGAAAGCGCGATTGTCCCACTATATCATCGTCAGTAATAGTACCCTGCTTCATCATAAACTCGGCTTCGGTCGAGGAGATGGAAATCAGGCTGGCGCCCGTGTCCAGGATAAACTGCATGGATGTTCCATTAACTGTTACGGGTACTTTATACACGCCATTTTCCTTCTTCATGCGTACCTCGGTTGGGCCGTTGCCCAGTTGAGTCAGCGTTGGTTTGGGTTCCGAAGGATTGATCGTTGTAGCGGCCTTGTCGGCCGGATTACTCCGGGTCCGGCGTGGCTGATGACTGCCCGACCGGGAGCAGCCCGAACAGCCAGACAGATATAAACAACTGGTTAACAGAACTATTAGTAATAAAAAGCGACTATATCCCGGCACTACTGGTCTTCCTTTCATGGGCGTACATATCAGCCGGCTCGGGTAAATACCACTCAACTAAACAGCATGGAGCGGTGTTTACCCGAACCGGGCAACTAAGTTTTTGCCTTTAAAACGGGATACGAAGATTATTTATTCGGAATCGGTCACTTTTCTGCCTTATCGTTCGCTATTTTCCCCAGCATTTGATAGCCCGTGTTCGTCTTTATCATAGCGGGGTATCACTCAAAAATCCGTGTTGGCCTGTTTCAGTTCCAGGGGCTTAATCCAGATATTTCGATAGAATACATCGTGGCCTTCGGCCTGGAGCTTGATACCCCCGGGCGTATCGGTGATGCCCTTGCCCCCGTCGTTTCCTCCATCGATACCGGAGTTAGGACCACCCCAAACCTGGTTGATGGGACGGTTGGTGTGGGCTTTTTCCCCGTTCAGATAAATGGTTGCCATTGCTGGTTCGGTGCGTTTGCCATCGGCGAAGCGGGCAGCTCTGAACTCGATGTCGTAAGCGTTCCATTTGCCGGGACCTGTGTACAGTTTATACGGGGAAGGCGATTCGTTAATGATGGCTCCCAACCCGTGTGAGGTTGTATCGCCATCGAAAATCTGAATTTCATAGCGATTTTGCAGATACACACCACTGTTACCCCCTGGCTTGCTGACAAAAAATTCTACGTGCAGCCGGAAATCCCGGAATGTTTCTTTGGTTACAATGTCGGCAGCGCCGTATAAACCACCAGCGGCTGCAGGGTCATTGGTGTTCATAACGGTACCGCTCCCAGCGGGATCTTTCTCGATTTGCCATTTAATGGGCATTGTCGCTTTCAGACGGGGGCCCTCCCAATACATCCATTTGTCGTCCAGCATCTTTCGTGAGCCATCGAACAACATTTCGGCCCCTTTGGGTGCTTTAACACCCACCCCTACCGGTTCTTTTGCCAGGGGTATCATGGCCACGCAAACAGCGAAGAGTAGTAAAACGGGCGTTACATGGGCTAATTGACGGGCAACATGTTTCATTGGGCAGTACTTTTTGAGTGTTAACGAATACGAGTACGCTACAGGAAGGATGATATCCGGCGCATCTACCCGTTTTGGTGGTATTGTCTCGTTCATCATGCAACTGGCATCCTCATTTTGCTAACATTACACACCGCTTGCTCCATAGGAAAACCCAGGCAAAACGCGCCCACAATGATACCCCAGGCAAGCGTCTCAACCGCCCGTTGATTGAAACGCTTGCTTGCCAGGTTCCGGTTATACCTATACGTTGATTTTCCCCACTTTTACCCAAGTGCGCTGGGTATGGGACTACCCTGGCAAACGGCCAGTATGGGTTTGATAGGCAGGCAACAGGCGCTATTTTTTAAAGGCTAGTGCATTGACGTTCTTACCAATGAGCTTTCCGTTCGCCATACCTTTTTCGTTTCCGTTTCGATAATGAATACCCCCGTAAAGCCGGGAGATAGTTGCTTCATTCGCATAATCGAAGAATGAGTTGAAGGACCGATTGGTGTATGTACCCTGCCAGGAGTTATCGGTAAAAGCGTAATTATCCCCAAAGAGATCGGTTAAAATTTGGGCAGCCGCGCCCGAACCAGACGAATGCCCGGAGGTATACTCGGGAAAAGGGGGCGTATCAAGTAGTGGTGTCCAGTTGGGGTCAATCTGGCTTTTGATATAGCTGATCGGCCGGAGTAGGTTATGAGCGTACTTGGCTCTCCAGCAGGCCACAAACGCATCCGATACGGCTATAGTGACTTTAGCGCAGGTTTCGGCGGTTCTGTCGAGACGGGCATTCTCTTTTTTAAGAACGATAGCCGCAACGTTGATATGGTGTCCCGGCGGGGTAATCGACCCACCACCGTCGGCCCAGAACAAGGCAATATCTTTTTGGTCCGTCGTCAAATTCTTACTCACCGTATACACTTCCAGTGCTTCTTTATAAAATTCGGAGTCGGCAGCGATCGAATACGGGTAGGGTGCCGGTGGGTTTACGCTGGCATTAGCAGCCACGAAAGACCGGTTGCTCCCCCAGGAGGGTAACAACGGAATAGGCTGAGCACTGGTGGATACCCACAGACCCGGTCCTACCGGCAACACGTAATCTGCTGGGAACACGTTTTTATAAGCTTCGTGGCCGCCGTCCGTTTTAGAATACTCGAAAATAGCGGTAGCTACAGCCGTTCCAAACAGCGTTGACCGATCTAGTACTTCCGATGCCACACCCGTTTTTAAACTACTCTCCAAACTCAGCCTTAGTGAATCCATCGTTATTTTATTGGCATCACTCGTGGTAGGATACAATGCCTTTATCAGCGTATACTGGGCAGCATTGGCGGCCATTGCCCAGTTATATTCTTTAGTGGCATCCGGTTGTGGCAACGCGGGCAGCCCGCTCAACTGCCCGACCAATGACTTATAGGTACTCATACCCGGCACTACACTTTCGTACAAAACCAGACCAGTATACCCCAACGCCCGGGCTGCAATGGGAGGAGTAAACCCAGCCGTAGTCCTTACTAGTTTAAGCTCCAGGGTAATCCATTTAGTGGCTACATCGGCCGGATACGTAGCGGTTTCCTTCGATAGAGGAGTGGGGTCGGGTGTAAGCTGGTCCTGGCAGGCCGTCAGAAAGAGGATAAACAGCAATGTAAAAAAAACACCGGATGGAAGGCTTTTCCTCTTGCCGCTACCCGGGAAAATTACGTCGTTAAGTTGGGTTTTCATGGCTTCAATATTTAGTGTGTAAAGCTTGGTAAGCACTGTGTTAGCGTACTGAATGCGGTGGTTGGGCACCCGCATTTTTCATCCAGAAGTAGGGTAAATTACCTCTTCCCTGTTCGCTGGCTAGCTTCACGGGCCATATGTAGCCAGGCCCGATTAGGGGAATGAAAGCGTATCGGGCCGTTTGCTGGCATATCCGACTGACCGCTACGCGCGTAATAACCACTATGCCCGTAGGGCAGTAGCCCCATGGCTACACTAGTCCGGCGGAAAATGGCAATCGTTTTTCATGTTCGTAAAGGGTATAAGTGAAAAATAGAGAGTACATTCATGGTTATTATAATAGTGTGCGTCAGGGATTTAAGCCCTGCCTATTTGGTATGACAAGTGATTGATAGGTACTGCTATACCAGCCTGGCAATTACACCTGGTAGCTAAGATATTACCTGAAACCACGAATTAGATAGCCGATTAGTAGAATGTCCCGTAGCCGGTAGGAATAGTCCCAGGATTGATAGGAATGGTGGTCCGATGAGCTTTTTTAGTGCCGTGCAGGCAGGCTAAAATAACGGGCGAGCGAAAGTGTGTAGCCTAATCAGATCGACCCGGTGCCATAACTACGGGTCCATTTATTAACAAATCCAGCTACAAAAGAAGTGTACAGAACCGGGTGCAGAAACCTGTTTCGCAGGTCGCTCTCAAGCCAAAATTCCGACATTATTTAACGAACTGGACGTGGGGATTTTTGGCAACCCACAGCAGGTGACCGTTCCGGATGCTCCTTTATTGACCTTACCCGCCTGCATGGGCACAGATAGCCATCACTCCAGACAGGTAGCCGGGTAGGTCATCCTATCGGTACCTTTAGCGTCACGTAAAACAATGTAAGAGCCATACTCAATAGCCATACCAGTCCCCCCACCACTTCTGCAAACTCCGCTGGATTTCAGCTTCGCGGGCGTTATGGCCGGGTTCGTAGAGTTTGTGGCCTTTCAGGTCGTCGGGCAAAAAGTTTTGCCGGGCAAAATTACCTTCGTGGGCGTGCGCGTACTGATAGTCGGCCCCGTAGCCAATCTGTTTCATCAGTTTGGTGGGCGCATTGCGCAGGTGCAACGGCACGGGCAGGTGGGCCGTTTGTTCGGCCAGTGCCATGGCAGCGTCAATGGCGACATAACTCGCGTTACTCTTGGGCGAAGTAGCCAGATACACGGCCACCTGCGACAGAACAATACGACCTTCTGGCATGCCAATAGCGCGGATGGCCTGCACTGCTTCCGAGGCCATAATCATGGCCGTTGGGTTTGCGTTGCCAATATCTTCCGATGCCATAATCAACATCCGGCGGGCAATAAAAATCGGGTCTTCGCCCGCCACCATCATCCGGGCCATCCAGTACAAGGCTGCATTAGGGTCGGAGCCACGCAGGGATTTAATGAAGGCTGAAACAATGTCGTAGTGCTGCTCACCTGATTTATCATAGCGGGCAATATTCTGCTGTGCTATGGCGGTTACCCCTTCATCAGTGATGACCAGAGGATCGGCCAATACGTGGGCCGATGCCACCAGTTCCAGCAGATTGAGCAGTTTACGCCCATCTCCACCCGACAGCCGGAGCAGGGCGTCGTAGGACTGTATGGTAATTTTTTTTGCCTGTAGAAAAGTATCCTGCGCAATAGCCCGGTCTACGAGTTGAATCAATTCATTACGGTCGAGCGATTCAAGAATGTAGACCTGACTACGGGACAGCAGCGCGCTGTTTACTTCAAAGGATGGATTTTCGGTGGTGGCCCCGATTAGCGTAACCTGTCCTTTCTCTACGGCGCCCAGCAAGGCATCCTGCTGGCTTTTGTTAAATCGATGAATCTCGTCGATGAATACCACGGGCGGGAACATCCCCGATGGGCGGCTCAGCACATCCCGAATTTCCTTAACGCCGGAATTTATGGCACTCAGGGCTACAAAGGGTCGTTTTACAGCTTCCGCCAGCAGGAGAGCCAGCGTTGTTTTGCCCACACCCGGCGGTCCCCACAAAATCATGGACGGCAACCGACCGGCGTCTACCGCCCGGCGTAACGCTCCCGATGGGCCAATTAATTTTCGCTGGCCGATTACATCATCGAGGGTTCGGGGGCGTACTCGTTCCGGTAACGGTGTTGTGTCTGTATTCATCCAGCGAAATTAGTTATTGACAGCCATTGGTGGTCACTAATTATCATTACCCGGCGGGTTTTGAATCAGCGAATGATGGTCAAACCATGACCTGTAATCGCCTGATACCACAATAATGGTCGTAAAAAAACCCGGTCGCTGACTTGCAGCAACCGGGTTTGTCATCGTTTAGGAATAGTCAGTATCAGAGCGAAACGTTCTCAAGCGTTACATAACGCTTCAGGTTACTCATCGCCCCAAAAATAAGGTTGTACACCGACTGAATGTTAATCTGCATCAGCGTGGAAATTTCTTCATTACTCATGTTCTGGAAATACCGCAGGTGTACGGCTTCGCGCTGACGACGGGGAAGCTTCTCGAGTGCCTGATGCAGGCAATCGTTCATGAATGAATCTTCTTCGTAGGAAATCAGCAGATTTTCGTGGGATGGGTCGGCACCGGGTAACGTGTCACCAATGCGTCGTCCATTTACTATTTCATCCTGACTAACCAGTTTCTGCTCAGCCGTGAGATGCCGAACCAGTTTCCGCTTGATGGAAGCCATCAAATAAAACCGTACTGATGTAGTTGGTCCGATGGTGGTACGGTGTTTCCAGAGTTCCACGAACAGGTCGTGAATGCAATCTTTAATTAGCGCACGGTCGGTAGCAAAGTGGACGCAATAGTGGTAGAGACTTTGAACATAATTTTGATACAACTGGGCAAACGCGTTTTCATCGCCACCACGAAACAAATTCCAGAGAGTTTCGTCATCGGGGCCGGTTTGATTACGAGTGCGAGCCATGTTAGAGAGATAAAAGGTTAGGAACAGCCTTAGAGTCTGTAAACTTACCGATAAAAAATAGAATTAAAAACGGCAGGTATTTTTTTTTTAATAGTTACCCATTTTCGGTTTCCAACGACACGAAAGTGAAGCTTAATCCATTAAACAGACCCTTATCACTAAGTTTTAGATTAGGAATGACGAGAAGTGCCATAAATGACAACGTCATAAAGGGAGCCGAAAGCGTACTACCCAGTTCCTGTTTCACAAAGTTGTCGAGTTGCCGATAATCATCCGCCACGGCATAGCCATCCCGGTCTGTCATCAACCCCGCCACGGGTAACGCGACCAGATGTGTCTCCGGTGTAGTGGTCAGATGCAGGAACGCGCGTCGGCTCATTACTTCTTTTTCATCCTGTTCAGACTCCCCTCCAATCACGGCCGACAGCCCCCCTCTCGCTTCGATAATCAGGTTGACCGCTCGACAAATACTTTCGTCGTCGCAGCCAACGGCCGTAATATTATGTGAATCGTGCCCAACCGACGACGCAATTGCCCCGTGTTTCAGGCCGAAATTTTTAATAAAAGCCACCGCCGGGGGTGTATCCTGATACCGGTTAACTACTACCAACTTCAGTACGTCCTGGTCAACATCTGCTACCAGTTCATTTCCTATTCCGTTTTGGTTCCAGATGAAGTTCGTTGGTAATCAACTGCCCGTCGAGGGCTTCGATAACCCGAATCGGCCCAGCCGATGGGCCTGATGCGTACACGGCAAAATCGGCAGGCTCTTTGAGCGAACAGTCAAATTTATTGACATGCTCACTCCGCAAATCGGGAATGCTGGATTGCCCGTCCTCAGCTACAATTTCGCCGTTGATGACCGTTTGCTGCACCCGAAAATCCTGTAGATTGTCTACGATAATATAATCGGCCGGGTCGCCCTCGCGGAGAAGGCCAACCGGCAACCGGTAGTGCAATACCGGATTCAGGCAGGCTGCCCGAAGCACATGCCAAAGGGAATTGCCTTTTTCCAGTGCCCGAACTACCAGTTGATTGATATGCCCTTCGGCCAGCGTATCCGGGTGCTTATCATCCGAACAGAACATGATTTTCTCCGGAAACTGAGCCAGCAACGGGATAAGTGCGTCGAAATTACGAGCCGCGCTCCCCTCCCGAATCAGGATGTTCATTCCCCGCTGTGCCTTGTCCAGCCCCTCTTCGTAAGTAAAACATTCGTGGTCCGTACTGATACCGGCATCCATATACTGTTGGGCATCCTTGCCAGTCAGGCCGGGCGCGTGGCCATCAACAGGTTTATTGAACGCCTGCGCCAGCGCGATTTTGGCCATTACGTCGGGGTCCTGATGCAATACCCCCGGAAAGTTCATCATCTCGGCCAGATAGCCAATCTCTTTCTGAGCCAGTAACGCCCGGATATCCTGCACGCCAATGGTTGCCCCCGCCGTTTCGAACGGAGTAGCAGGCACGCAGGACGGGGCACCAAACATAAACTTGAAGGGAACCCGACGGGCTTCGTCGAGCATGTACTGAACCCCGGCAACACCCAGCACATTACCAATCTCGTGCGGGTCGGACACGGTGGCTACGGTACCATGAACAACCGCCAGCCGGGCAAACTGTGGGGGCGTAAGCAACGAACTTTCTACGTGTACATGGGCATCCACAAAGCCCGGTAGTGCGTAAGGCTCCCCTACCCGTTCGGGACCCAGGCGGTGAATCTGGTCAATGCGGCCGCCCGTAACGGTTACAGTACCGTAAAAGATTGTCTGATCGAACAGGTTTAGAATGTTGGCAGTAATCATGAATAATTAGATTCTAATAAATAGTTTTCGACGGTACATCCACCAGAGAATCAGGTAGAAAATGGCCAGAGTGACTATCCCGATAAGCAATGATTCGAACGGGGCACCTAGTAGAAGAAACGGTCCGTGCCCCAGGTGGGTATACAGGGAGGTGATAATGAACTGGTCAATCAGATGCACCAGGCAGTAAATGGCAATGGAATTCATGCCCACAACGACCAGCGGAAAAGCCCACTTTTTATACCCGGCCATGTCGATGATACCGTAGAAAAAGGCCAACAGCCAGAAACACCACCCACCGCTGAACAACACCCAGGCCGGTGTCCAGATGCGCTTCACAATGGGGCAAATGCCGGTTACGTGTAGCAGCACGCCACTGGCCAAACCGATAGCACCCGCCAGCAGAAAGTACATCAGGATGTCCCGGTTTATTCTCCCTGAGCGCAACCACCGCCCCGCCTGTAGCCCCAGCAGCATGGTGCCAAGTGTGGGAATGAAACTAAGCGTGGCGTACCCGCCACCGTTGAACAAAAAGGGGTTGCTGCGTGGAAACAGGTTCAGAAACCAGGTGTCAAAGGCCCAGGCCAGGTTACTGTTTTTATTGAAGTGCGCCATCAGCCCCGTGTAGTGCTCGGGCCAGCTCGCCGGAACGCCTACCGTGCTGTAATCAAACCTGTTGGCTACCGGATACAGCACAAACGCCAGCCAGTATCCAACCAGAACAACACCCAGTGCAATCCAGACGGTTCGGCTTTTGGCCCTGCCGAGCAGAAAGAGAAACGGATAGCCCAGACCAATTTGAGTGAGCGTGTCCTCGAAGGTAAAATTGGTTTGACTGGCGTGGGTCGAGCGCAGGAAGATACCGAGTAGAATCAGGATGAGCGACCGCCGGATGGCGTGCCCCAGTTGCACGCCAAAGGATTGCCCCTGATTTACCCGGCTGGCAATGGAATAGGGCAGCGCAACCCCGACCAGAAATGAGAACGACGGCTGAATCAGATCATGCAGTGAGCACCCCGCCCACGCTACGTGGCTTTGGTGATGCGTAAGAAAAGACCAGAAGCGGCTACCGGGAAAGGCTTCCTGCAGCGTGTAGAATTTCAGAATTTCGGCCGCCATCAACACCATAACGAAACCCCGGTAGGCATCCATCGACATTAATCGGCCGGGCCACGAATGGCCGGACAGAAAACCGGATGGGGAAACAGGCTGGCTTGGGGACATCGGAAGTAGCGGGAATTGAGCCCCAAAACTTGGCAATGGTGTTTACATTCGCAACAGGAGCCGATAAAGTTTTTGCTGATAGTGGTATATTTCGACCTGATGCGACTCTATACTTAAAAAATACCCTGTCTAATGACTGCCCGCGTTTTAAAAGTTCACCCCGGCGATAACGTTATCGTAGCACTCCGTAACCTGTCGGCGGGTGAACATATTGATTTCGAAGACGACTCCTACGAACTACCCTACGCCGTAGCGGCTAAGCATAAATTCGTGACCGAAGACCGGCAACCCGGCGACTCGATTACCATGTATGGGGTGCTGGTAGGGAAAGCAACCCGCCCCATTAAACGAGGGGAGCCAATCACGACCTTTAACCTGAAGCACGATGCCGACCCTTACGGCCTCGATAAAAAGCAATCCTACTCCTGGCAACCACCCACCGTTTCGGACTGGGAAAGCCGCACGTTCATGGGCTATCACCGGGCCGATGGGGGTGTAGGCACCCGCAACTACTGGCTCGTGGTGCCGCTGGTGTTTTGCGAAAACCGGAATGTGCTCATTCTGAAAGATGCGTTTGAGCGTGAACTGGGCTATGCCCAACCCGAAACCTACCGCGAGCAGGTACACGAATTACTGAGTCTGTACAAAGCGGGCGAAATGGATGTGGTCAGGAAGATGCAGCCATTCATCGAACCAACGCAGCCTGCCCATTCTGCCACTGATCGTCCGTTCAAAAACGTAGACGGCATCAAGTTTCTGACCCACGAAATGGGGTGTGGCGGCACCCGGCAGGATTCGGGTTACCTGTGCTCCCTGCTGGCCGGATTCATCAATAACCCGAATGTGGCCGGTGCTACGGTGCTGAGCCTGGGTTGCCAGCACTTACAGACCGACATGATTGCCGCCGAAATAAAACGGCAGAATCCGAAGTTCAACAAACCCCTGCTACTGTTCGAACAGCAGGCAGGTACGGAATACGCCCTCATGGCGCAGGCCACCAAAGAAACCTTTCTCGGACTGACCGAAATCAATAAAATTGACCGGCAACCGGCTCCCCTCAGCGCGCTTACAGTAGGACTAAAATGTGGCGGTTCCGACGGTTTTTCGGGCATTTCGGCCAATCCGGTGCTGGGGCATCTGTCGGATACACTGGTAGCCCTGGGCGGCAAAACCATCCTGGCCGAATTCCCGGAACTGAACGGGGTGGAGCAGGAACTCATCAACCGTACCGACGATGTTGACAAAGCGCAGAAGTTTATTACCCTGATGAGTACCTATTCGGCGCAGGCGGAAGCCGCCGGTTCGGGCTTCGACATGAATCCATCGCCGGGGAATATAAAAGATGGGCTGATTACGGATGCCATCAAGTCGGCGGGGGCCGCAAAAAAAGGCGGAAACGCCCCCGTGGCCGACGTACTCGACTACGCTGAACCAGCCACCACACCCGGCCTTAGTCTGCTCTGTACCCCCGGCAACGATGTGGAAGCTACTACGGGCATGGCTGGTTCGGGCACCAATGTTATTCTGTTTACTACGGGGCTGGGTACCCCCACCGGCAACCCCATTTGCCCGGTTGTGAAAGTATCCACCAACACGATTCTGAAAAACCGGATGCCCGATGTCATTGATTTTGACAGCGGCCCGATTATCGACGGCGAGCAGAGCATTTCCCAAAACGCGGATGCCCTGCTGAACTACATTATCCGGTTAGCCTCCGGCGAAACAATAACCCAGGCCGAACGGCTGGGGCAGGATGATTTCATTCCCTGGAAACGGGGCGTTTCTTTGTAGACCGGTCCGCCGGTCGCTACACATCTCGTTATGTTCTCACTCAATAACAAAACTGCTCTCGTTACAGGGGGCGCCAGCGGTATCGGGCTGGCCATTGCCAAAACGTTCGCCCAGGCGGGTGCATCCGTTCATATCCTCGATCTGAATCAGGCGCAGGCCGACGAAGCCGCCACCCAGATTCGGGAGGCAGGGGGGCAGGCTACGAGCCACGCGCTCGACGTTTCCAATCAACCGCAGGTTATCGAGGTGGTTAATCAGATTGCCGGGCAGGGGCCGATTCATATTTTGGTCAATAACGCGGGTGTTTCGCACATTGGCACGGCAGAAACCACTACAGAAGCCGATTTCGACCGCATTTACCGCATCAATATCAAGGGCGTTTACAACTGCCTGCACGCAACCATTCCGCACCTGAAGGCCAACGGTGGGGGTGTTGTATTAAACATGGCTTCCATAGCCGCCACGCTGGGCATTGCCGACCGGTTTGCCTATTCGATGAGCAAGGGGGCCGTAATGACCATGACGCTATCCGTAGCGAAAGATTACCTGAAAGATCATATCCGCTGCAACTGCATTTCGCCCGCGCGCGTCCATACGCCCTTCGTAGACGGGTATCTGGCGAAAACCTACCCTGGTCAGGAAGCCGAAATGTTCGAGAAACTATCGAAAACGCAGCCCATTGGTCGTATGGCCGAACCCGAAGAAGTGGGCGCACTGGCCCTTTATCTGTGCTCCGATGAAGCAGGCTTCATCACCGGTTGCGATTACCCGCTGGATGGCGGCTTTACCCGGCTTAATAGCTGATTATTAGTCAGTTATACTGCCTTTCGGCAGGACTTAGACTCAAAGAAGAAACCTATCTGGATTAAACTGCAAATCCAGGTAGGTCTCAACTAAAAAGAGTTTTTTTGTCATCCCGACGCAGGAGGGATCTTAGCTTCTCAGGCAAGCATAAGATCCCTCCTGCGTCGGGATGACAAAAAAATAGCTACCAATTCTATAAACTTCTTCTGCATTTTCAAAAACCGCTTATGAAGCGGTTTTCTTTTTTATCAATGGCCAAAGCACCTGCCAGTCCATCAGTATATTTTTTACTCTTTCGGTTGATATGTGACATAATAACCGAAACAGACAACTTCATGAGGCAGAAATAAGCCAAAATGTCCGCCAAACCAGCCCGGCATTTGGTTTGTTAGTAAGTAACTGACTAACAAACCAAATAAAACCTACGCCATCATGGACTTCAAGACTTACACGGTAAAAGCGCAGGAGGTTGTGCAGAAGGCGTCAGAAATCGCCCTCGGCAACGGGCAGCAGGCCATCGAAACCGGTCACCTGCTCCAGGCCATCCTGTCGGAAGATGAGAACGTTGTTGGCTTCATCGCCAAAAAACTGGGCGTTAATTTACAGAACACCAGCGGTGCTCTGGAGGCTATTTTAACTACTTACCCAAAGGTTTCGGGGGGGAACAATGGAGTGTATCTGAGCAACGATACAACCGCAGCCCTGGCCAAAGCCAGCAGTTATACCAACCAATTTGGGGACGAATTCGTAAGCGTCGAACTGATGTTGCTGGGCCTGATGGGCGGCAAAGATCAGATTGCCAGCCTGTTACGCGATGCCGGTTTTGCCGAAAAACAAACGAAAGCGGCTATTAAAGAACTTAGAAAAGGAAATTCGGTGAAAGACCAGAACGCAGAAGCAAAATATCAATCGTTGGAGCGGTTCAGCATCAACCTGAACGAACGCGCCCGAACCGGCAAAATTGACCCGGTCATTGGCCGGGATGAAGAAATCAGGCGACTGCTGCAAATCCTGAGTCGCCGGACCAAAAATAACCCAATCCTACTCGGCGAACCGGGCGTGGGTAAAACAGCCATTGTAGAAGGACTGGCCCAGCGGATTATATCGGGCGATGTACCCGAAAACCTGAAAACCAAAACCATCGTTTCCCTCGATATGGGCCTGCTCATTGCGGGGGCTAAATATAAGGGTGAGTTTGAAGAACGCCTGAAGGCGGTTATCAAAGAAGTGACGGATTCTGACGGACAGATTATTCTGTTCATCGATGAGATTCATACCCTGGTGGGCGCGGGTGCCGGTGGCGAAGGAGCTATGGACGCGGCTAACCTACTGAAACCAGCCCTTTCGCGGGGTGAGCTGCACACCATTGGAGCCACTACGCTGAAAGAGTACCAGAAATACATCGAGAAAGATAAAGCCCTCGAACGCCGGTTTCAGGCAGTTGTGGTGGATGAGCCAGATATGCCCGATGCCATCTCGATTCTGCGTGGTATCAAGGAGAAATACGAACTTCACCACGGTGTTCGCATTAAAGATGATGCCGTGATTGCCGCCGTCGAGTTATCGACCCGGTACATTACCGACCGCTTTCTGCCCGATAAAGCCATTGACCTGATGGACGAAGCAGCCGCCAAACTCCGCCTGGAAATGGACTCCGTTCCCGAAGAACTCGACGAGTTGAACCGGCGTATCATGCAGCTGGAAATTGAACGGGAAGCTATCCGCCGGGAAAACAACCGGGAGAAGGAAAGCATGCTGAACAAACAGATTGAAGAACTCAGTGAGGAGCGCAACGACCTGAAAGCCCGGTGGGAAACCGAGAAAGATTCGGTTAACGAAGGCCGGACGTTGAAAGAGCAGATCGATCAGTTACGCTTTGAAGCCGAACAGGCCGAACGCTCCGGCGACTATGGCAAGGTAGCGGAAATACGCTACGGCAAGATTCCTGAAATTGAGAACAAGCTAAACTCACTGGCTCAGGAAGGTGCAGATAAGAACACCTCTGACCGGATGATGCAGGAGGAAGTAACCGCCGAAGATATTGCCGAGGTAGTGGCAAAATGGACGGGCATTCCCGTATCCAAAATGCTCCAGAGTGACCGCGAAAAACTCCTCAACCTGGAAAAAGAACTCGGAAAACGGGTGGCCGGACAAGCCGAAGCCATCGAAGTGGTGGCCGATGCGGTGCGTCGAAGTCGGGCGGGTATGCAGGACCCGAAGCGGCCCATTGGTTCGTTTATCTTCCTGGGTACTACGGGCGTTGGTAAAACGGAAGTGGCCCGCACGCTGGCCGAGTATCTGTTCAACGACGAGAACGCGATGGTTCGCATCGACATGTCGGAGTATCAGGAACGCCACGCCGTAAGCCGATTGATTGGTGCCCCTCCGGGCTACGTGGGCTACGACGAAGGCGGTCAACTGACCGAAGCTGTTCGGCGCAAACCTTACTCGGTGGTGCTTCTCGACGAAATCGAAAAAGCGCACCCCGATGTGTGGAACATCCTGTTGCAGGTGCTCGATGAGGGCCGCCTGACCGACAATAAAGGACGCGTGGCGAACTTCAAGAACACGATTATCATCATGACCTCGAACATCGGCAGCCACCTGATTCAGGAGAAATTTACGGAAGATGAAGGCTGGAACCACTCGCTGGTGCTGGAAGAAGCCAAGCGGCCGTGATGGAGTTGTTGCGGCAAACCATCCGCCCGGAATTTCTGAACCGAATTGATGAGATTGTCATGTTTGAGCCGCTAACGAGGGCCAATATCCGCAAGATTGTGGACATCCAGTTCCGAGGTATCAAGCAGCGCCTGGCCGAAAACGGTATTCAACTCGATGCCACCGATGAAGCTCTGACCAAAATTGGTGAAGAAGGGTTCGACCCGCAGTTTGGTGCCCGCCCCCTAAAGCGCGTGCTCCAACGCCGGGTGCTGAATGAACTGTCCAAATCCATCCTGTCGGGTGAAGTAAAAAAAGACTCCGTTGTGCTGATGGAGCTGAACCCCGAAGGCGAGATTACCTTCACTAATCTCGACGCCGAGTTTGATCGGGCCACCGAACAGATGTAATGGGAAAAATTGAGAAGCCCGGCTGGTGCGAACTAGCCGGGATTTTTTTGTACACAATACGCTTATATTTGTTAGTCAATACTTGCCCTTGTATGTATGTTAAATGTTCAATATGTCACTGATAGCCACGGTAAACCACTCTATGTTCAGGTTCCCGTGAAAGAGTATGAAAAATTGCTGGCTGACGCCGAAGAACTAGCGGACATCACGGCTTACAAAAAGGCGAAAAAGAAGGCCGGAAAAACGGTACCATTTGAGGAAGCCTTTCGTGACGTTGAAGCCTATCATCGTGAACAGGATTCGTGATGTATAGCATTGTCATTACTGAATATGCCATACGGCAATTGAAGAAAATAAACCGGCAAATGGTTGCTTCCATCAAAGAAGCTATTGGTGAGCTAGCCCAGAACCCCCGGCCTCACAACCATATCAAGCTAACAAACATCGAAGCCTATCGCATTAGGGTAGGTAACTATCGTGTCATCTACGAAATTAACGATAACGTATTGACCATAACGGTCGTTGAAATAGCCGACAGAAAACAGATTTACAAGAAAAAGTAATGCTCCCTCGCATCAATCGAATAGTATCTGTCGAACCTTATAAGGTAACTTTTTTATGGAATACAGGTCAGGTGCGTGAAGTAGATTTGCAACCCATGCTGGCAAAATCGTCCAGCAAACCCAACAGTCCCATAAATAAAATTTCAGACAAACAATTGTTTAAGCAGGTCAAAATGTAATTTATGAGCAGAGTCGGTTAGTAGGCTAGTTATCAATGTTGACGTTTTTACGTCACATACTCAAGTTGGCTACGTAACGAAGCTAGTACAACTATCTACCCCAACTCACCACACCCGATTAGCAATAAGGTTGATACCGGCGTTCACCAGGAAAGCAACCCCAAACGAGATAGCTACCGAAAATTCAGGCAGCAGGAAGGCTTGTAGAAACAGGAAGGTGGTAAACCCAAATAATCCGATCAGAAGTCCACGTAGCGTCAGAATAGTGGCATCACTACCCTGAAGCGTATGGGTAAATATGGCCAGTATTGAGGTTAGGATAGGGAACGGCGTCAGAATACCACTCCAGTTAGGCCCCAAAACAGCAGCCAGTCCGGTAATGACCAATACGAATAACGTAGCCACCAGCATCCGAATCGGAATATCGAAGGGCAAACGTCGGGACGTGACTGCTGTGTTTCCGGGAATGGGAAATAGCCATAGAGCCAGTAAAACGCATCCCAGCACCACTCCATAGCTTAACCACAAGTTGAGCTGTAAATAATTAAAGACTACTGCCGTAATCGCGTATATACCGTACGACAGCAGGAGTGTGGGCAACCAGGTCAGTTTTCGGGAAATGGCCGAGTAACTGAAGCAAAAGCTGATCAACGCCAGAATACCCGTCATAGACCCCTGAATAGACTGAATGCCGAAGGGTTTACCCTGCTCCAGAATAAAAAACAGGAGGATGGGTCCGGCAATCCAAGGCATACTCCCAATCAACCCGCCTATTCGGTTTCCCCACTTCCGGATGGCCAGCGTAACCAGCGCAATGACCGAGGGCATAAGGGTTACTTTAAGCAGTAGAATATTCATTCCCGTAGTTGATTATCTGACCGCCAGCGGACTGCCTTTTGCCAGGCGGTCGAGAAAAAAAGATGTTACAATTTCCCACGAGAAGGGGTGCCATTGATTGCTGCTGTCGTCCAGCACCTGCGTAGCCGCTTCACAAGGAAACAGTTTATAATCGAATTTACTGTAGCCCCCTACCAGATAGCCGGGATAATAATGCGTTTTTTGGTGAAGCTGAGCGTACTGTATTTTTAACAGCATCAGGTACTTGCCCAGGCTTGACTTCCGGTAAGCAGGGTCGTAAAAATTCAGAATGCCCGCAATGCTTTGCTCACCGGTATCGAAAATACCCCCGGCAATCAGCTTGTGTCCATCCCGCAGTTCGATGATGTGTGTATCAAAAAACGTTTGGGTTGCCCCACCCATCAGGCAGGCCTCTACTGATTCGTAGGCGTTAAAGTCCAGACTGTTGCGGTACGCGCTATACAGCGTTTCTACCTCCTGATTGAGCAAAAAGGGCTTTATCGCCACCGAGAACCGGTCTGTTCATCCGAAGTAACCTGGATTGCTTAAGGCCAAACCGAACATGCGCCAAATCGACCCGTAGCCAGTAAGCAGGGTAGTGCGTTCCTTCGAAAAACACGTACTGCCGGGTAAAAACGTCCTGCCGGGACCGAAAATAACCTCTGCTCAGGCAAATATCCAACTCACTTCCTTTCATGATTCAACCGTTCCTTCAAGTTGGCAGGACGGGTTAACCCTGCTCAATTCATTATCGTTCCGACACGTTGGTAACGCGTTCACCAATCAGTTGAGTTGGTTCTTTGGCCGACAGGTTTTCGCGAAGCTCAGTAACAGGTTTCTCAAAGAATTTATACAGCAGCGTTGATAAAACCAGCACCAGTGCCCAGAACAGGGCCACTTTCAACCAGCCAACCGTCCAGGAAGTAGTTGGAATTCGCTCCACTACATTCAACATAATGGGCGTCAGATTCAACAGATACATGGAGTAAGAAATCAGGCTGATGTGCGTAATAGCCCGGGCAATGCCAAAACGGCCCCATAAGCCGGTAGCCGACCGCCAGCCATCCATATAGGGTACAATCAACGCCATACTTACACCAATTAAGGGGTAATAAAACGTACGCTTGAAGAACGTATATGCCGGAAAAATGCCGAGGTCGAAGTAAATGTGTAACACAAATATAGAAGCCCCAAAAGCCGTTAGCAGGGTCATGACAAGGCCAATAACAAACAACCGCTTTCGCAGGGACTCATTACTCCACAGGGCCGGAAAGTAATGCCTGACATAAGCCGTCAAAACGCCATACGAGATAGCATCCAGGCGAGCAACCACAATACCCCGATAGCCTAATTCACCCTCCGAAATCGGGATTTGAACAGCCGTAATGAATCGGTATAGGTTTGTACTGATAATGATGAACAGAATAGAAGCCAGCACGATACGCTGACGGGACCAGTGAGCAGCCAGCAGGCTGTGCATGCCCCAAAGCACCAGGGGCAGCGTAATGTATGACCACTCTTCGATGGATAAACTCCAGGTTTCGGGGAAGAAATCGGGAGTGAAGTGGGTGAGGTTTTGCACAAAAAAGTAATAGCTAAGCAGCGTTCCCTTATCGGGAAGTGTATGATGCAAGCCACTGCGCCAGGCGCGAAGCAGGGCGAAAACAACCAACCCGGTCAGCACCAGGTAATAATTGGGCAGGGTACGAAACCAGCGACGGGTCCAGAAGTTCAGCAACAACTTCCCGTTAAAATCCCCCTGTTTCTCATAGGAGCGAATTAAAATACCGCCAATCAGAAAGCCGCTTAAAACGAAAAACAACTCGACACCATCGGGGAGCACATAATGCAGAAAACTCCCATTGTAGTACTCTTTCAAGGCAACAGTGGCGTGCGAATCCACCACCATCAGAATAGCAATGGCCCGCATAACATCCAGGCCAAAGACGCGCTTCGCAGTCGGCGTATTAAGCGAAAACAGGTTTTTTAGCATAATCAGTTACGAAGGTAATTACGAATGATGAATTGTAAATGATGACCGTGTGGCCGGAGCGATGATTAAACATTCATCCATAATGATAAACTACGACTCTTTACGAACTTTGCGCCCATGCATGACCATTTGCTTTTGCCAGCCTTGTCACTGCCACTCTAATAATTCGGTTCTCATTCATCATTTGTAATCATTTATCATTCACCCCCATGGAATTTGGACTCAATGCTACCCATTGTTATGCTTTCCGGTTTTCGCAGGACGATGTAGTCGATTTTGCCCGGGTTACGGGAGATAACAACCCGCTCCACCTCGACGCTGACTTTGCCGCCCAGACCCCTTTCAAACGCCCTATCATTCATGGCATGCTGGGAGCCAGTGTATTCACCAAAGTACTGGGTACCGAGTTCCCAGGTTATGGTTCGGTCTATCTGGGTCAAACCCTGGAGTTCATGCGGCCTATGTTCGTGGATACCGATTATGAGGCAACATTTGCCGTACAATCCATTGATTCGTCCAAACACACGGCTCAGATTCTGGGCGAAATTCGGGACGTACAAACGGGTAAGGTTACTACCCGCGGTATAGCCACACTCATGCACAAAGAGAAGATTGGGTGAAGCCCGGATCAACCAAACGTGGCGGTCAACGGGTATCAGCTAATTCACGTCCAAAAGGTACGGTAATGTGTGTTTCCGGCGATGCGGGCTTTCAAAACAAAAACTCTCTCGTCAGATCTATTATCTAACGAGAGAGTTTTTTACAGCTAGTGAAACGGTAACCAGTACTAGCTTGGCGTGGTGTTCTTTGTATTTTGAACTTCGGAACGGATCTCCTGCGCCATCGTCTTCAGATCCTGCATTCCTTTACGAACGCGGGTACCTGCAGCCTGGTTATTTTTCTCGTAGAACTTCTCAAAATCACCTTCCAGCGACATGATCAAATTCTTTACTTCATCGAAACGTGCCATAGCTATTGTATGGGTTTAAGTGATTAAAAATGCCTAAATTCCGCTAAAAACGCGGTTTTCGGCTGAAATTTAGTCATTCTCCAATACAGCACAATAGGTTGAACAAAAAAATGGCAAAAAAATCCAATTTTTTACTAAAAACCCTACTCAGTGGATGCTTCTGCCGATACTTCAAGCGTTTTTGGGTCTACGAAGGGGGCATTTCCCCGATAAACACCCTTCTTCAGCTTATCGCCCATTTTAGCAAAAGCATCCAGGGTATAATCAACGTCGGCCTGCGAGTGAGCAGCCGTGGGAATGATCCGCAGCATGATTGTACCTTTCGGAACAACCGGGTACACGACAATGGAACAGAACACACCCATGTTGTCGCGCAGATCCTTGGTTAGGGTAGCTACTTCGGCCACGCCCCCTTCTATATGGTGCAGGAACACGGGTGTTACCGGCGACTCTGTTTCGCCAATGTCGAAACCTCGCTCGCGCAGCCCAGACTGTATAGCCCGAACGTTTTCCCAAAGTTTATCCCGAAATTCCGATGAGTTCCGAATCATGTCAAGTCGCTTCAATCCACCCACTACATACGCCATTGGCAGTGCTTTAGCGTACGTTTGCGACCGCATGTTGTACTTGAGGTACATGATGATGTCGTGATCGGCCGCTATGAAAGCACCAATGGCCGCCATCGACTTGGCAAACGTGGAAAAGTACAAATCGATACCATCCTGACAGCCGAGCAGTTCACCGACGCCCGCGCCGGTTTTGCCCATGGTTCCGAAGCCGTGTGCATCATCAACCAGCAACCGAAATTCGTAGGTTGACTTAAGGGCTACAATCTTATCCAGGCTACCCACTTTGCCCGACATACCAAATACGCCTTCGGTAACAACCAGAATGCTCCCACCCTTTTCGGCTGCTTTTTTGGTGGCCCGCTGAAGATTTTTCTCCAGGCTTTCCATGTCGTTATGGTTGAACTTGTAATATTCACCCATTTTGGCTTTGTGCAGCCGGATTCCATCGATCAGACAGGCGTGGCATTCACCATCGTAAACGATTACGTCGCGGTGGTCTACAACGGCTTCAATGGCCGACATAACCCCCTGGTAGCCGTAGTTGAGCAGGAACGCATCTTCCTTTCCCACAAACTGGGCGAGTTCCCGTTCAAACTGCTCGTGAAGGTCGCTGTTACCCGACATCATACGGGCACCCATCGGGTAGGCTAACCCCCACTCCTTGGATGCTTCGGCATCAATTTTCCGGATCTCGGGGTGATTAGCAAAACCGAGGTAATTATTCAGGCTCCAGTTTAAAACCTCTTTGCCCTGAAAACGCATATGGGGACCCAGTTCTCCTTCGAGTTTGGGGAATGCGAAGTAATGATGTCCATTGAACTCCCGTGCGGGCGAACCGATAGGACCCTGGTCAGTACGCAGTTTCTCAAATAAATCCACTATCTACCGTTGTTTATCAGACCTAAGCCTTTTTTTTTGCGCTATAAGTGCAAAAATACGGTTAACTTTTGGTAGCACAAATTCACATCCGAAATATTCAATTCCATGATTGTTTTATCATAAATCTGTATCATTGACAGACAGTACCAATCTGCTTCCTTAATACGATGCCCACTATCAATAAAATTCTCGTTGCCAATCGGGGCGAAATTGCTTTACGCATCATGCGTACCGCCCGTGAAATGGGTATCAAAACGGTTGCCATCTATTCAGAAGCCGACCGAAATGCCCTGCATGTTCGCTATGCCGATGAAGCGGTATGCGTTGGCCCTCCCCCCTCTTCGGAGTCGTATCTCCGGGCCGATGCAATCATTGATGCTTGTAGACAGTTAGGCGTAGATGCTGTCCACCCCGGCTACGGTTTCCTATCCGAAAATGCCGCATTCTCCCGCTCTGTGCGCGATGCAGGCCTTATTTTTATTGGTCCCTCGCCCGAGAGCATCGAGGTAATGGGGAGTAAGTTAGCGGCCAAAGCTGCCGTTGCCAACTACAATATCCCGATGGTTCCGGGAACGCCTGCCGCCATCACCGACCGAAATGAGGCTAAGGTAATCTCAGCCGACATTGGCTATCCTATCCTGATTAAAGCCAGTGCAGGCGGGGGGGGTAAGGGGATGCGCGTGGTGGAGTGTGAAGCCGATTTCGATGAGCAGATGGACCGGGCCGTGAGTGAAGCGATTTCTTCGTTTGGCGATGGTTCCGTGTTTATCGAGAAGTACGTCACCTCGCCCCGGCACATCGAAATTCAGGTGCTGGGCGATCAGCATGGTACCATCATTCACCTGTTTGAACGGGAATGTTCCGTGCAGCGCCGGCATCAGAAGGTCATTGAGGAAGCCCCGTCGGCCATACTCACCCCCGAAATCCGGGACGCCATGGGCCGTGCCGCCGTTGATGTAGCCCGCGCCTGTAACTACTATGGAGCGGGTACGGTGGAATTTATCGTCAACGAAAATCTGGATTTCTACTTTCTGGAAATGAACACCCGCCTTCAGGTAGAACACCCCGTAACGGAGCAAATTACGGGCGTCGATCTGGTGAAGCAGATGATTTACATTGCCGAAGGCAAACCACTCACTATCAAACAGGAGGATTTACAGATAAAAGGGCACGCTGTGGAGGTGAGAGTCTATGCCGAAGACCCCGCCAATAATTTCCTGCCCGACGTGGGTACGCTCGATACGTACGTACGGCCGCAGGGCAACGGCGTCCGGGTCGATGACGGATTTGAGCAGGGCATGGATATCCCGATTTATTACGACCCGATGATTGCCAAGTTGATAACGTACGGTGAATCGAGGGAGGAGGCCATCCAGAAGATGATTCGGGCAATTGATGAGTACCAGATTTCGGGTGTACAAACGACGCTTCCATTTTGCCGGTTCGTGATGGAGCACGAAGCCTTCCGGTCGGGTCAGTTCGATACGGGCTTTGTGAGCAAGTACTTCACCCCCGACAAGCTGACGCCCACCCCCGACACCACTGAGAGCAAACTAGCCGTTGTTTTAGCCGCTTATTTACTGGAAAATCAGAAGCCAGCCCAGCCCAGTTCAAATGGAGGAAGCGTACAGATAACGGCGCAGCGGAGTAAGTGGAAAGCGAACCGGATGGGGTAGTCAGTTCAACTGTGGTCTGTAATGCCGAAGAGGGCGGTTATTGGAAAATTTGTTCAACTGAGTGGGTTCTATCAGAATCAACCTACAATGGCTGATCGGTCCTCATTCAATTGTGAACACGTTACAATGAAAGCAATCGATTTACGTGTACAGGCCAATTGCTGCGCCTTCTGACAAACGGTTTCTACCAGGAATATTACCGCCTGTTTCGATAGTCTCTGGGAGAAACACCCGTTTTTTGACGAAAAAATTTACCAAAAGCCGATTGGGTACCAAACTGTAAGTAGTCTGCAATCTGAGACATACTGTTGTTTGTCTGGCTTAACAAAACCTGCGCTTCCTGAAGGACCATCTGGTCAATCCAGTAACCGGCGGGTCTGCCTGTGTTGGCCTTAATGGTTTCGCTTAAATGCTTGGCAGAAACGGCCAGTTGTTCAGCATATCCGCTCACCTTTCGCACTGTTAAATAACGTTGAGTGACTAGTTGACGAAACTGATTGGCTAACTCAGCAGGTCGCTTTTTAGCCCTAAAATCGTACGGAGGAGCCCCGTCTTTTCTATAAATCTGGGTTATATCTGCCAGGATTGCCTGTAAAATATGGCCACCAGGTAGCTGAGTCGCTTGATCGATGGGCCAGTAATGGTGCTCGATTACATCAGTCAATGAATTAACTCGTTTCCATTCCCCCACCGTCAAGGTCATGACTGCCGGGGCAGACGATTGAAAAAAGCCCAGCATCGCTACCGAGGTCGAATCCCGTAAAACGTTCATCAAAAAGGTGTCAGTGAAGAACAGCGTTCGCATCGCAAAATCAGCACTACACGACAGGATACGATGAATCTGCCCGGGAGCGATAATCATCAACTGTCCAGGTTTTACCTGAAAGGTATCCAGGTTCAGACTTACTTCTAACCAACCCGAAACCGGTATTCCGATGGCGTAGACCTGAACACGATAGGGATAGGGAATTAACCGGTCCTGCCCCGTAAAGTAGCCCAGGTGAAACGCATTATCCTCAACAACTTGTCCCGTAACCAGGTTGAGCAACTGAGCGAGCGAATAGGTACGAAGTGAAGTCATGCGGTTTCGGTGTTCAGGAAAATTCATCAGAAAACCGCTGATTACTCCCGGACCAAAAATCCGCTATCTGGACGAATTATACCGTAGTTTTGGCCTGTTTTGTCCTGATTAATCAGCCAATTTTGCCTAATTATTGAGCAAATATATTTACTGGGGAAATTGAAACCAATATGAACCAATATAGAATCATACTCATTGCTTTAGCTTTTTTGGTGATCAACGCCCTGGGTTTAAGTATCACTGTTATCAACAAAGGGAGTTACCAAAATTCGCTTTATCATCGTTTTACCAAACAACGCTTTGCCTGGATCACGAGCGATCCTCCCCCTAAACACGCCATTCAGGCGGGCTGGGCAAACGTAACCATAACCTCAACGGAGAACAATGCTTCTGGCGATGTTCAGACGAAGGTACTGGTCCTTGATAACGGCACAACGCGAGCAGCTATAGTCAGTGTCGATTTGCAAATGATGCCCCCCACGGTTGCGCAGGCGCTGGAGCAAAAATTACCCAAGATGGGCTTTACCTGGAAAAATGTGTATCTGGGTGCCACTTACTCCCAGCCTAATCTGGGTAGCTGGACGGACGATTACATGGGTAAGCGGGAGTTTGGTACTTACGACGTACAACGGGTCAATCAATTGACAGCCGCTATTCTGGAAGCGGTTCGTTTGGCCCAGACCCACTTGGCACCCGTTCAGATTGGGTACACTGAAGCCAATTTGAACGGACAGAAGCAACAGTATGCCGCCCGCGATGAGGCAGGGTCGGAACGACTTCACCTCCTGCAACTCCGTAAGCCAACGGGCGAATCAGCCTTGATTTATACAGCTACCGTTGGTTCAATTTCGGCGGATGAGTCTACTACTGGTCAGGTTGGGATTCTCCGCGGGCTGACTCAGCAACTTGAAAAGCAGACGCACTCATTTACGCTAGCCATGGCGGGTTCCATTCAAAATCCCAACAGCCCGAATCGACTTAATAGCGTCAACCCGCAGGCACTAGCCACTCAGATTGCCACCTGGTTACCTCGTGAACCACTTCACACCGACAGCACGCTAATCGCTCAAACAACTCAGATTATTCAAAATGATCCCCACATTCGGATTAGCCAAAACTGGCGGCTGAAACCCTGGTTAGCCAAAGCCCTGTATGGAGATTACCCCGCCGATTTGAAAGCTTTACGCATTGGCCAAACCGTTTTTGTGGGTTGCCCGGGTGGCGTTTCGACGGAAGTGGCTGATGATCTGCTGGCACTACCCGTGGCAGAACAGCGCCAGTTGGTTATTACCAGTTACAATGGAGGCAACCTGGGAAAAATCGTTCCTGATGATTACTACTTCGCGGAGAAGATCCCCTACCCGATTAGTCAGACGAACCGATTTGGTCCGCACACCGCTGAGTTTTTCGCGGATATGACACAGAGCCTGGTCAGTAGCTTAAAATAGCGTACAGCGCACGATACGCGTTTAAAGAAGACCGAAACAGCTGGTGTTCTTTAGAATCGTCTAAAACCCTACCCGAACCTCGTGCCGCTCGCCCGAAACGGTCTGCTCGTCGAGGTTGAAAATATCGGCCAGAGTCATGGGCTGGTCAGTCCGGTACTCCATACCCAAGTGACTGAGTAAGTTGTTGGATTTGGCTGGCGACAATTTCCCAAAGGCATAATCAACCATCAGGCGCCCTTTGCGGAGCAACGCTTTATCCAGCAAGTGCTTACTCGCATTGAATGTGGCAATCACCTGGATATGCATGCAGTCGGCCAGCAGACCATCCGTCAGGTTCAGGATGTTTGACACGCTGTTGGTATCCCCCCCGCTTCGCGCGATTGCAGGATGCGCTCCGCATCTTCAATAATCAACACTGACTCCTTATTGTCCAGCAAAAAGGGAATGATTTCGGGCGAAGTCAGGTAATTGGTCATATAGGGCGGCAAAATGAGCATGTCCTTTTTGACCAGCGAACTGAGGTGCTTAATGTACGTCGTTTTACCGGTACCGGGTTCGCCATGAAGCAGAATAAGGCCCTTGCTTTTGGGCTGCGCCAGCAAACCAACCAACCGTTCGTGAACAGCCGGAAAATCGTCATTGTAGTGAAGTTCCAGATCAATATTGGGCGGTAAGATCTCTACGCGTTCCGTATGTAACCCACCCAACCCGGCCTGAATCAGATAAATGTGCGTTTGATTATCCTCATGTACGTATTTATGTTCCTGAAAGCCGTCGAGCAATTGCCGGGCCGACACCTCATCCCGATAGTAACCATACAACCGAAAAAAGCGATCGCCAACAAACTCCGCTTTTAACACGACGCCATCATTATGCTGATAAATCCGTTCGATCATGTGCCAGCCCTGGTCAGTAACACGGGCGGAGTGATTGATTAAGGTAAACCCCCGGCTATCCAGCAGTTGCTGGGCAGACAGTTTAAAATCGTCGTTGAAGTGAAGGTAATTGGGGTAACTACCAAAAGCCTGCACAAAGTGCGGAGCCAGTGGAAACTCCCGGTCAAGGTCGCTGGGGATATACAAATTCTGGATGATTGCTTGGCTGGGCATAGGGGTATTGGCCGACAGGTAGCGCAACAGGTCAGCCCCCAAAATTTCGTTGTCAGGTTTCACTGAGGCTTCTTATTACGGTTTTGTGGGGTCTAATTTACCAAAAAAAATTAGGTGTGGTAGGGACATTAATTTGTAGGCACATTAATTTAATAAGTAAACGACAGTACATTGGGCGCAAAGCGGAGCATAACTTCGTGTACTCCTTTCTGGTCGTACTGCTTGGCGTTGGGGCTCTCGGGGGTCTGGGAATTGAAGATATAGCCCAGTCGAATGGCTTTGGTCAACTGGTATTCGGCAAACGCCTGCACGTAGTTTGTTGAAATCAGGCCGGGGCTATTCTGCCGGTACGATAATCCCAATCCAATTTCTTCATTGAACCAGGCTCGCAGATTAATATCGAAACCAAGCGGACGGTTAGGTATTTTCGAGAGCAGTACCGATGGAATCAATACCGTATTGTCGGCAACAGTAAACGGCATACCGGCCTGAATCATAATCGGGCGAACACTTTCATAGCTGTAGCGACCCGTTAAATCCGTTACCTGCCCACTGAGTTCGGGGGCGGAGATACCACCGAAAAAGCGGTCTGACTTATAGTAAAGACCGACGCCAAAACTGGCTACTGCCCGGTTGATACTCGCGGCTGCCGTAACATCATAAAGCGGCACGACGCTAACGCCACCCTGCACACCAATGGCCAGTTTGGCCAGGGCGGGCAAGTTGAACCGATAGGCAGCACTCCCGTACACGCCCGTAGCCGTAAAGACACCCATCCGATCATTGAGGGCCTGAAAACCAAGCCCTATACGCCCGTTTGCAATGGCCCCATCGGCCGATACGCTCTGCGTAACGGGGGCATAGCGCACGCTGATCCACTTCCGGCGCAGAAAAGCAGTCAGATGAAACGATTCACGACTACCCGCATAGGCAGGATTGATGCTGAGTGGGTTCTGAAGATACTGGGAGTACAAAACTTCTTTCTGCGCATAACCGGATGAGCCCGAGAGCGTAAGAAAACCACCCGTTAGCAGGAGCGTAGAAACGACTAGAAAAGCAAAGCGCATAGCGTTAAGGAAATAATCAACAAGTTGCGGGGTTTTGGCGGTAAAACCTAAAATGCCAGCTATACCGGAATGGACCGATGGTAGAGCTGGCATTTCAGAAACTGGGTGAAGGAAGTTACCCCGGACAGATCAATCCAATTTTATTATTTTGATCTCTGTCCGCCGGTTTTGCTGATGCTCTTCCTCCGGGCAATCGACTCCATCCTTACATTTATTGAGCAGGTCAGTTTCTCCGTACCCTTTGGCAATCATTCGTTTATTGGCAATTCCATTCGAACTCAAGTAGACTACCGCTGCCTTGGCGCGTTTGCCGGACAGCATACTATTGTAGCTGGACGTTGCCCGACTATCAGTATGGGAGCGCATCTCGATGATCATGGTCGGGTACTTTTTCATCAGTCCCACCACTTTGTCCAGTTCAGCAGCGGCATCCGGGCGAATAGCGGCTTTATTGACGTCGTAATAGATATTTTCTATTTTGACGATGTCCCCTTTTTTGAACATGGTCATATCGCCAGTTCCGCTGCCATCTTTAGCAATCCGGCTGCCCGTAGTGCCCATTTTATCCTTCATAGCCTCAATCGAATAACCGCAGCCAGGTTTAATGATGAATTCGTAATAGCCGTCTGCATCGGTCGTGGCTTCTTCCGACGTACCGTCGCAATCACTCACCAGCAGCACTTTTACCCCCGCAATAGGGTTTTTACCTGACTGGGTGGTTATGCGCCCGCGCAGTGTCGAGATGACCGGTGCCTTAGGTTTTGAGAGGATAATTTCCAACTGAGATGGCTTATCGTCGAGCAGATTACGGGTCGAAAATCCAACTTTGCTATCGTCGTACCCGTCCCGACTCACCAGGAATTTAAAATCACTCTCCACATCCAGGCAAATCCGCGCAATCCCAGCCGTATCTGTCTGGAGTTTTTTCTGCCGGTCATTAATTGCGTTATCCAGGGCCAGGGCTGTGTTGGGCAGAGGCAGTCTGGACTCCGCATCGATAATGCGTACCGTCAGTTCACGGCAGGGATACAACGACCCCTCGCGGGTGAATTGGTACACATCGTCGTCGGCTCCACCGCGCTTCCGGTTACTGCTGAAATACCCGCCCATCCGGTCGGCATCGGTTACAATACCAAAATCATCTTTGGCCGAATTGAGTGGTTCCCCCAGGTTCCGGGTTACCTGCCCCTGCTTGCCATCGGGCGTGAGGGTAGTGTAGTACATATCCAGCTCACCCAGGCCGGGCCGCCCATCGGACGAGAAGTAAATATTACCGCGCTCATCCACGAATGGGAACAGTTCGTTTCCTTTTGTGTTGATCTCTGGCCCCAGGTTGGTCAGCTCACCCCATTGTCCGTTTTTCCAGGTAGACACGTATATATCGGTACCACCAAATCCGCCGGGCCGGTCGGATGAGAAGTAAAGCCGCTGGTCATCTTTGGAGAGCGTAGGATGCCCGGTTGAGTATTCATCACTGTTGAACGGTAACTCCTCCGCTTTGCTCCAGATACCGTTCACCTGGACAGCGGTGTACAGTTTGAGTTTGTTCACCCCATCGGCACTTTCCCGATACTGTCTTTCATTATAATTGTTTCGCGTGAATATCACCCTCGACCCATCTTTGGTAAACGTAGCCGGGCCTTCGTGGTATTTTGTATTTAGGGTGCGGCCAAACCGGTCCGACTCACTGACAGGATGGTCGCTGTAACCCATAGTCAGGTTGGGACCCCCATAATAACCAATCGTTTTGGTATCGTTGGGCGTAGGGGCAGTGTACTCGTCCCGACCCAGTACATGAAGCAGTTGAACTCTGTCCCGCCGGGCGGACCGTGAATTCGCTGCCGTATTAAGGTCGGGCAGGTAATACAGGTCCAGGTAATGCGCATTGTTTCCGGCAAACAACCCTTTAAGCCCCCCCTTGCCATGCCCTTCTCCTACGAATACCAGCCCATCTTTGTACAGCATCGGACTGAACTCGGCCCGCCGGGTATTCATGCTCAGGTAGTTGACTTTATAGCTACCGATGTTACTGGTCAGCGTACTGATATCACTGTAAATTTTGGTGAATGGCGTTGACTTTTGGGCACCCACCGGTGTTGCCTCATACTTCTCGTAAGCAGCCTGGGCTTCGCGGTATTTACCGTTGCTGGCAAGAGCCTGTGCATAAAACAGGTAGTACCGGGCGTAATCGGGAGGCAGGTTACCAGACGCTACCAGATCTCGGTAGGTGCGCTCAGCATTGGGCATATCACGCATTTGCTGGTAGCTATACCCCAGTTTAGCCCGTGCATCCCGTTTTTCGGCTTCCGATATGGGAGTTGAGGTAGTCAGTGCCTTTTCATATAATTCAATAGCCTGCGCGTAAGCCAACTCATTGAATTGGCGGTCAGCCTGTTTTACCAGCGACTGAGCCAGCGCCGGGCCAACCAGCAGCCAGGTCAGTATGACAATAGCAAACGCATTTTTCATATGAAATGGAAATTGATAACCGGCAATTCAGCATAAAAGGCGTACCCTCTCTGACGAATCAGGAGAATACACCTTTTATCAAGCAAATACTGGGCCGAAAATAATTCTGAATGAGTGGCGAGCGGCCCGTCACTCATTCAGAATTAAAAATAACGCGGTGTCAGGATGCGGTTCTTACCAAAGCCGAACTCATACCGAATCATGATCTCATGCGAACTCGGAGCCACACTCCGTAAATTGTTCATCGTATGGTCGTAAGCATACCCAAATCGGAACTGGTCGTTCAACTGGATTTCCAGCATGCCCACAACAGCATCGGTCGTGTATTTGGACCAGGACGAAAACTGATTCCGACGAATGGATGCCCCAATAGCGATGCGGTCGGCAAACCAGAAATTGATGTTTCCATCGAAACCAAGCGGAGCCCCGTCGGCATACTTGATCAGCATGGATGGCTTCATTTTAATGCCGGGTGTGATACCGACAACAAACCCAGCCGCCAGATACGCCTGACGAGCCTGTACGGAGCGATAATCGCCGATGTTGTACTCACTCAGCTTGTTTTTGACCAGACGCGGCACCGACAAACTCAGGTACGACCGGTCATTGCTCAGGTAGATACCCGTACCAAAGTTGGGCAGTATCTTGGAAATGTTGCTGGCAAACGCCGGATCGATCTGCCCATCAGGCGATGTTCTCACCTCCGTCAGGTTAAGCTGGTAGCTCGACGCACCCGCCTGCAAACCCAGCGCCAGCGTTGACCTGGCTCCTACTTTAATGCGGAAGGCATAGGAGGCAAAACCGCCTGCCTCCTGCAACACCCCGATCTTGTCGCCGTACAGTTGTATACCGACACCAACCCGTTCGTTGTTGAGGGGCATATCGGCCGTGAAGGTGGCCGTTTGGGGTGCTCCCGGCAGGCCAGTCCACTGGTTTCGGTAGAGGGCTGACATGCTCAGTACATCGCGACTACCGGCGTAGGCCGGGTTAAGGGCCATCATGTTGAACATATACTGCGAGAACATTTTGTCCTGCTGTGCCCGGACCTGGCTGCTACTGAATCCCAGGATCAGTAGCAGCACAACGCCCGCGTATTTGATTGAAAAGTTCTTCATCGGTATTAGCGGTTAATCGTCATATATCGTACAAACTTGCGTCCATCACTCAAATTAATCACGTAGTAGTACGTTCCGTCCGGCAACCCACTCGCGTCGGAGCTGAGGGTGATACCCGTGTTTGGCCTACCGTCCCAGTCATTCTGATAGGTAGCGTTCGTGTAGACCAGGTTGCCCCAGCGGTTGTATACATCCAGGCTAACGCTCAGGCCGGTTGTTCCCCGAACCACGAACAGGTCATTGACACCATCACCGTTTGGCGAGAAGCCTTCCGGAATGAATACCGTGGCATAGTTCGGTGGCAGAATCAGCATCGTGGCTTCGCGCTCGTTCGAGTCGGTTGGGTTCCCGTTTCCGTTGAGATCAGGATTCAAACCAGTCGTCGAGATATCCGTGACCAGACCCGATTTCGCTCTGGCCCTGCCATAAGCGGAGTTCAGGAACGTAGTGGTGCTGCCATCGGCTATTACGTTCACGACCATCAGGAGGGTATCTGCTTTACCGGCCACCAGCGTGCTGGTACTATCGCCCAACACCAGCACGGGGTCAGAACCACCGTTGAAGTCTGGATTCAGTTTCAGCGCACTGCCCGTTGATATAATCACCGGCCTGTTGACCACCGAGAAGGTCGAACCCGTCTGGGCATTGAATACCTTCAGGAGGGTATCGCTCACGCTAACGTGCGTCAGCGTATCCGGTCCGAAGGCCTGTAGCACCAACTGATACGTTACGTTCATGCTGCCGTCAGCCTGCCGGGCGGTATCCCGAACCGACATGGCCAGACCCAGGTACGACGACGATGTGAGGCCATTCAACGAAATAGGCGTTGGCTGGCTGTTGTTGCGCGGATCAAGGTCGTTGTCCGGGTCATCATTCGTACCCGCTGTCGACATATCCTCCACAACCTGACCGTCGAGTGTTAAGGCGGTGGCCCGGGCCGTGTTATAGAACGTCAGCGAATCAGCATTTTTCACGTCTACCCGAACAATGAAGGTCAGATAGGCTTTACCACCCACGGGCAGCGTACTCACTGAGTCAACGAGCATGTTTGTGATCATACCCTGGCCGGTGTACTGCGGGTTGATGGTCAGGCTGTCGGCACTAGCTCCCGTACTGCTCACCGAAATCTGGCTGCTCACAATCAGGGCACCGTTGCCGAAGGTTTCGGATAGTTTATCCACCACCTGTACCTTCTTCAGCGGAACCGTACCCAGGTTGAACAATCCGATAGTGTACGGAATGTCATAAACCCCCGTTTCTACCAGCCTTGGTGTACCAACCGATTTGGCTACGCCCAGCAGTGCTTTTGGCAGGTCGAAGCGAACCGTTGTCGATACCGAACCGGCTGGTGCCGGGTCAAGGCCACTGTTGGAGATGTCCTTAACCACCTGGCTCGAATCCGGCGTGTGTGCCGTAACCGTTGCGCTGGAGTAGAACGGACCGTTGTTACCAGCGGTTTTCACGTTCACCGTTATCAGCACTGTATCCTGAGCACCCACGGCCAGTGAACTGGCAGGGGTCAACATGTTCGGCTGCGTATTTCCGTTGAAGCCTGCGTTGACTACCAGCGTACTACCTGCTCCCACCGTTGGCACACCCACGGTGTAGGAAGCCGGTGCGGTGAAGGCTTTAATCAGGCTATCTGTGAGTACAACACCGTTCAGGGCTACATCACCAAAGTTTTTGATGGTGGCCTTGTAGGTAATGTTATACGAACTATCCGGCTGCTGCTTAACGCTAACCACTGCCAGGGCCAGACCAATGCTGGGGCCCTGCGGCTGACTGGTTCCCAGCGTGAAGCTGGCCGCACTGGTGTTGTTGGTCGGGTCACCGTCATTGTCCGGATCCGAATCGCCCCCACCTACCGATATATCCGATACCGTGGTGAAGCTATTCAGCGCCGACGCACTGGCGAAGTTGTTGAACGATTTGGTGGTATCGCCCGAGGTCCGGCGCACCGTTACATCCAGTACGAACATCTCCGAGCGACCGGGTGCCAGACGACTCATCGTATCAAGCATGTTCGCGTTACTGCCCGTACCGGTGAAGGCCGGGTTCAGTTTCAGCGAGGAGCTGCTGTTCGACAGCGTCAGCTTAGCCCCCGTCACCGTGTTTGGTGAGAACGAGTAAGCCAGGTCATCAGCCGCCTGTACGTGTTTCAGCGTATCCTCACCGAAGTTGGTTACGACAAATTTGTACGATACCCGGATCAGCGAATCACCTACTGCCGTTGGCCGACCCAGTACCGCTTTGGCTAATACCAATCAGGCTCGGCTGGCGCGTTGATGTATCGGTTACCGTTACACTCGATTTGTTGTTAGCCAGGTTGGTGTCTTTGTTGTCGAGGTAGGTAATCTCGGCCGTGTTGACAATCGCCTGCTTTTTCACCGTAATACGACCGCTGAAGACAATCTGCTGCGACTGACCTGCTTTCAGGCTGTCGATGCGCTTTGTGATAACCCCACCAGAAACCGTATAGTCGGCTGCAGAAGGCGTTAGCAAAGCCAGCCCTTTCGGCAGTACATCCCGTACGTCGATGTTTCTCGCGGTATGCGGTCCGGCATTGGTCACCGTAATCGTGTAGGTTACAGGTGCGCCGTTTTTAACAAATGCCGTGCTGGCCAGTTTTGTAATACTGCACATCCGTATCCATCGTATCGGCAGCGCAGTTAAATACTTTCACTACCACTTTGGCCGGGGCACTCAGGCAACCGCAGCATTCTTCTCCACAACCCAGTAGTTACCTTCACAGACCGAATCGGGCCGGATAACAATGTTGGACGTAGTGCATTCGCAAATGCGGTAGATGTACGAACTACCCGCGCGTTGTTGACGACAGTGCTTTTGTCAGATCGACAATTTTATCCGGGCAGGTGTTTCGCAGGTTACGCACCAGTGGGGTCGGCATCTGGCTCGGCTACCTGACTGTTACATTTTCTGATTTAACCGAACTACACCCTTTGCCATCCAACAGTTGAACGCTGTAGACACCACTGCGTTTCACCACAATAGTCTGCGTCGTTTCGTTATTGCTCCATTTATAGGCCGGCAGCACCGGCGGGTGCTTTCAGGATAACCGAATCGCCGTAGCAGAGCTTCGTGGCACCTACCATTGCAATAGTCGGTATCGACCTGATGCCATCAATCGTGAGCAGCATATCGTCGTTAGCCACCGGGCAGGCTGCATTGTTCGTGCTAACCGACAGGGTGAGGGTTACCTTACCCGACAGTAATCTTCGGCACTGGCGGTATAAATCGCTTTCAGGGCAAAGCTGTTATCGAAGGTACCCTTGCCGCTGGTAGTCCAGTGGGCCGTTTTACCCGCACCACCCATCGCACCACTCAGCTGGTAGGTTTTGGCAGCACATACATTGGCATCGACACCCGCACTGGCTGTGGCCGGATTGGCCGCATTGCAGGGGGTTTGCTCACTACAGGTAGTAATCTGTACATGAACCATCAGCGGCAGGCTCATGCAGCCACTGGCCGTTTTCTCGACTACGTAGAACGTACCGGAACCTACCGTTGCCGGATCAGCCACTTTCGAGGCATTGCTCAGCGTCGCATCCGTAAAGTACTCAAACATACCGCCTGTTGTGGCCGGGTTGCTGCTCACCGCTTTCGCCAGGTCACCGTCAATATCGGACAGGTATTGGCGATATCCTTCACCGTTGGCTGAGGCACCTTGGGCAGTACCGTTACCGACAGTACACTCGATGGAGCACTCTTGCAGAGGGTCGAGTTGCAGCACTGGGCCGTGAAGGTAGCCGAACTGGCCAGCGATACGGTGATGGTGTTACCCACCTGGTTGTTGGACCAGGTCACGTAACTATTCGGCGAACAACCCTCGGCCACCAGCGTTACGGGGCACCGAAACAAACCATTGTGCTACTGTTACCACCCAGAATCGAGACAGTCGGCGTGGCTGGTGCCCCTACCTTAATGGTGGTGGCAGCAGACTGGTCACCTTCACAGTCACCCAATTTACACTTCACGCGGTAGGTAACATCGGCCGTTGGCGAGATCGTCAGCGTATTGCCAATCGTTTTGCCATCCGACCAGATGTAGGTACCCCCCACACACCCTGTGGCCGTCAGCGAAACGGGTTCGCCGAAGCAGATCGACGACTTGTCGCTCACAATGATCGGAACGGGTGGCGTACCCAGCGTGACCTGAACACTTGCCGATGGCTTGCTGGCGCAACCATCAACCGTGCAGATCGCCGTTAGATCAGGTTGCTGAAGACCGGCTTGTGTAGGAAGCCCCCACCGTTCCATCCGACCACTTAACAATGCCATCGGTACAACCGGTAGCCGTCAGGGAAACCGTACCACCGCTACAGGCGGTGACCGACGGACCAGCCGACAGCACGGGCGGTTCGATGTTGTGCACTTTCACTTTCGCTCCAGCCACATCCAGACTGGCACACTTGGAACCAATCAGGGCAGTACATCGGCGGATGTTGTAACACCCAGGTTTCACGTTCGCCAGGTCAAGGTAATTCTGGTCGGCTGCATTGGCATTGTACACCAGTATATGGATTGTATATTCGGCCGCGAGCCGATGCCACAGCGAACTGTGGGGTTGGGCTGGTTTGCTGAATAATGCCGTTACCCCTTCACCAGTACATACAGACTGAGTAACCAGTGGGTTGTACCAGCCCGCCATTCAGGTGGCCGCAACCGTAACCGTGTACTGGTCGAACCACCGCAAACTGTTGCGTTGGTGGCTAACAGTCGGCCTGCTCTGGCACACAATCGCCAGGGTTGATAATAATCGGCATTGACGGGTCACTCAGGCAGGTACGGAACTTACACTGGGCGTAGTACGTCTGCGTGCCTTCCGGCCGCACCACGATAGATGCGCCTTTATTGTTTCCATTGATATCATTGGCCGACCAGATTACATCACCCTTACAGCCCGATGCCGACAGGGTAACCGTACCCCCCGGTGCCACCGCCGTAGCCGAAACAGTAATCGTTGGAATTGCTGCCGGTGCGACATTAATGGTATACTCCGGCGATGTGGCACTCCGGCATACACCGTCCTGACAGTACACCGTGTAGATAGTTGTTGCCGATGGCGTTACGGTCAGGCTGGTAGCGTGCGAGTCGGTACCACTCCAGTACGGAATACCCTGGCAATTTTCTACCGTCAGTACCAATGCCTCACCCGTACACACGATCGATGTACTACAGATAATGGTCGGTGCGGGTATCGACGTAATATTTAGGGTAACGACGTTCGATTTGCCACTGCCACAAGCCGTACCACTGGCAGGCTTACAGAGCGCGTAGAACTCCCGGTTCGATGGGGTTGCAGTTACCGAAACAACCGGTCCGGTTTGTCCGTCCGACCATTGGATGGTACCTCCCTCGCAACCGGTGGCGGTTAGGGAGACAAGGCCGCCATTGCAGATAGCCGTTGTCGAAGCAAGTACCGTTGGGGCCGGCGCCGGTGAGGTGTTGACCGTTACGCGCACCTTGTTCGACATGTCGCTTGCACAGCTTCCCTGCTTGCAGGTAGCATAGTATTCCAGCGACTGCGTGGGGTAGATGGTTATGCTCGCACCGACCTTATCAGTACCGTGCCACACAACTGTACCGTTGCAACCCGTAGCGGTGAGCGATACAGGATCGCCACTGCATATGAGCGTTTTGCTCACTTTAACAATCGGAGCCGATGGCGATACCACCGCGATAGTCACCGGCGTCAGATGGGCTACTCAGGCTGGTGCGGAACTTACACTGGGCGTAGTAGCTGATATTGGCCGTTGGGTTTACGGTAATGCTCGGCCCCGTTTTGCCCTCTACGTTCCATACTACCGTACCATTGCAGTCGGCAGCCGTCAGGACAACAGCGCCACCGGCGCAAACCGTATCCGCACTGGCCGTTATTCTCGGAGTAACCGGTGCTACGATGTTAATCGTGTACACGTCCGAAGACTTGCTTACGCAGGCATCATTCTTACAGTATACCGAGTAGGTATTGTTACCAACCGTTGGCGTAACAAGGATACTGCTGGTTGTGGCCGTTGTGCTGTTCCAGACTGGCGTTCCTACGCAGTTTTCAACGGTCAGGGTTACGGTTTCACCCGGAGAAACAACCGATGTGCTGCAAACGATGGTCGGTGCCGGAATATCCGTTGTAACATTAATCGTTTTCATTGCCGGTGTGCTCAGGCAGCTGGCAATCCGGCACTGGGCCGTGTAAGTCGTTTTGCTGTTGGGGTTCACCACAATGGAAGCACCTGTCTGCGCCTTGTCCGACCATTCGATGGTGCCTCCGGCACAACCCGATGCCGTCAGCGTTACCGACGTACCAGGGCACACATTGTCGGTGCTGGCCGTAATGGTTGGCATTTGTGGATCGAGCACCGTAACGATAATGGCATTCGATGGCCCGCTAATGCACTGGTTTCCGGCTGAACACCTCGCCGTATAAGTGGTAGTTGACCCGGGCGTTACAGTGATCGTCAGGCCTGATTGCCCATTGGACCATAACACGTCTCCACCGCTACATCCCTTGGCGGTAAGCGACGTTGTACCGCCTTTACAAATCTCGGTGATGGCACAGGCGATGGTTGGTGCCTGCGTCGCACAGTTACCGATTGATATACTGACTGCCGACGTATCGTTTTGTGCTCTGGCCGGATTGTTATTCAAGCCGCTTACGATGGCCGTGTTCCTGATCGACCCACCCGAAACGATGGTTGCTTCAACCAGCAGATTTTGGTTCGACCCGTTGGTTAATGTAGCCAATTGCCCACATGCCTGTTGCCGCGCTGTACTGGCCTACGGGTGTCGAACTAACGTACGTCAGCGATGCGGGTAGTACCTCGCTCACCTTCACCCCAGTCGCCGTTATCGGGCCATTGTTGGTAACCGTGATGGCGTAGGTAACTTTCTGACCAATACTATACGGCCCTGGTGTCACGATTGTTTTTGTAATAGCCAGATCCGCCTGGCAGGAGCCCACCGTAACCGTTACCGACGAGCGCGTGCTTACACAGGCATCCGTAAAGGCTTCGGCATAGTATACAGCGGCACCCGATCCAGCAGGCGTTACCACTAATTTACCGCCACTCTGGGTCGTACCGAGTAAGTTTCCGGCCTGGTCGTACCAGTTAATCCGTGAGCCCGGTGCAAAAGCAATCAGTTTCGTGCTGCTGCCCTGGCAAACCAGCGTATCATCGCAGGCAACATTAACGGGTGCATTCGGCCGCTGGCTGATTTTGACAATTGCGGAACTGGTCGCTTCCTGACAAACGCCACCCGGCCCGTCAGGGTCGTTGGTCGTTGCGGTCAGCAGCACATTTCCTGTGGCTATATCAGAAGCCGTTGCGGTGTAGGTTGTTGTCAGGCTGGTTGGATTACTAAACGTACCCGTACCATTCGTGCTCCAGGTTACGCTGGTGGCCGAGCCGGAGAGCACCGCCTTGAGCGGGATGGCATCGCCAGCACAGACCGATTGTCCCGGCCCTACATTCACACCTGCTACGTTCTGGCAGTTACAGTCGGCAATTTGAACCGTCAGAATTGCCGGGGTGCTGTAACAGCTACCGCCTTTGGCAAAAACGTAGTATTGACCAGCACCCACCGCCGTCAGGCTGGTTACCAGCGTGGCTTGCGAACGGGTCTGGCTTGTGTACCACTCATAGGTAAGATCCGGATTACTGTTCTGAATTTGAATGGTAGTAAGATTAACCGTTGTAGCCGGACAGGTATTCCTGGTGCTGGCCGTAATAACCGGTGCATCTATCGTTGTGGTTGTAACGGCTACCGACTTACGAGGACTGATGCAGGTACCGATTGCCACTTCGGCGTAATACACCGTTGCGCTTGCCGGACTTACCGTTATACTCGTTCCACTGCTTACTGTCTCGAAAGCAGTACCGCCAGTCGATGTTAAATACCATTTTATCTGGGCGTTTGGTACGGAGGTTGAAGCGGTCAGAACGGCCGAACTACCGATGCATGTGGCAACGTCACCCGATACAACCAGACTGTAATCAGCCGGGCAGGTAGATTGCAGGTAGAAGCCCGCATCCAGGTTCAGATTATTCTCACCAGTGGCCAGCGTTACCGAACGGGTCTGGCCCGTAGCCGGATTTACGTCACTATCCGTAGCGTCGTTACTCCCAATCAGCGCCGAAGTTGACAGGTAGCTCGTGGGCGTTACGAAACTCACACTATACGGAACACCCGGCGTCAAGACCCGTGAACGAATACAGGCCCGAAATACCGGTAGTCGTGGAAGCGATGGCCGAATTGGAGCCATTCAGCAGTACCACCGATACCCCCGCCAATGGGGTATCGCCCCCGTCCTGAATGCCGTTCTTGTTGGCGTCCACAAACACGTAATCGCCCAAACTGCTGTAGGGTCCCTGAATAACCTGTATATCACAGCAATTCGTAGCCGGACAGCCATTGCGATACGTTACAAATCGATAAACACCCGGACTTTTTATAGTCAGGGACAGATCGACGTTTACTTCTGCCAGTGATGTCGATACGGCTGATGAACTAACGGGAATGTTGTCCCGATACCAAACAATCTGGTCGTAGCCAGATGGTACCATAACCGTGTATTCGTCCCCGAAGTAATAAATAATGGGTACGGAAAAGCAGACCGAAACGTAGTCGTCTTCGGTCATGCTCTGATTATTTGGTGTAGAGTTGGTGTCCGTCTGGTCGGCCGCAATTATTTCGGCGGTATTGAACCAGACACCCTGTTCCAGCACGGTAGCCCTGAAGACCAGTACGGCAGAGTCGCCCGGTGCAATAGCCGGAACGACCAGCGTACCAACGGTAGCGGTAGCCGAACCCGTGGTTGTGTACGTGCCCGACCCGTGAATAACGCTGGCCGAGGCAGGTAAGTAGGAAACTCCTCCGGCTGGCAAATCATTTTTCACCGAAACATTGGTAGCCGTCGTGGAGCCGGGCGAGTTGGCCACAACTACCGTGTAGGTCACTACATCACCAATGGCAGGGGATTGCGTACTGATGTGTTTATACAGACTTAGGTTGATGGTGCCCGGCGTCTGGGCCTGCGTGGAAGTACCGGCCAAAGCGAACAACATCAGCATGAACAGTGCCATTGTCCCTGACCAGGACGGCGTTACCTGGCGGTGTCTGACGTTACGCAAACAATCGAAGCAACTGGTGCAGGTTACCTGCTGTGTCTGGTTTCGTCCTGACGGTTGCTGTCTTCTGCACCCTGGTGTAGTTGTACTGGCTGAGCGGATGAGAGTGAGGATGTTTTCAGTATAAATTTCTCATTCATTGGACGTTGTGTAAAGGAATGATGCGCTTCTTTTGTTGAATAAGGTCGATGGGAAGGGGGGGTAGGGTCAGGGATATCGGGAGGTTCGTGGCAATAGAGAGTCGGATGGCGTTCGCTTCGTTCCTCACGGGCTGGCGGCTGGCCTGGCCTTAAGCGGGTTATAGCGAGCGAAGATGGAATGGGCTGAAGCAGCCTCAATCGACCATAGATCAGCTCCCAGACAGAGTGAATGACCTGAACAACAAGATGTGCTATGGTCGGATAATTTGTATCTGATTCATGGTGCGCCCTGCCGAAAACGTGGTCAACAACAGCCTTAGAATGTTCTGTGTGAACGGTAGATATTTCTTCCATCTGCAACTTAATTTGGAACAGGCTTAATACAAGTAAAATAGCATCCACAGAATACAAAGACATTCTGACCAGCAAATCGCCTGCAAGTCACGATATGCGGTTACGTGGTCAACATACTCTTTTACTGTTCAAAATTTAACTAAAACTATGCCAAACAACGTTTACCTTTTCCAACTAATCATACACAAACATTAAACTTCTGTCCTTTAACTACTTACCCCCTAGCTAGCCTGCGTATACCGCATACTGTTATCCTGACCCGGAACGAGCATTACAGGAAAGCAGGGGTTGACCCGAGTTGCGGAGGATTAGCGAAAACTATGCCAACTGTATGGTTCCTACCCAAGCCCGTCTATATAGTTAACCAGCCTACCTTCAGGATAATAGATAGGCTGCCAATGATCAGACGCTGCAAAACCCGGGAAAGAGCAAAAGTTAGTCCGCAATCGATTAGTTATTCGTTAGAGAAACGGGGGTATGACCGTACGAATATAGATATCAGTCTGTAGACTAGTTACAGTATTTATTGGTCGGTATATAACCGCACAAAAAAAGCCGCTCCCCGGGGAGCGGCTAAGAAAAAACAAAAAAGTGAGTCCGTTTAAAAATCGTAGCCCAGTGTCAGGTAAGGAATCGGTTTCCCTACCGACCGGTCCTCAAGTCCCCAGGCGTAGTCGAATTTAACGAAGTACCCAAAGAGCATCGTTCGTACACCAGCTCCGTAGCCAATCAGGAAAGGATTTTTGAAATTCGTTACAATGGCCCGGAATGGGATGCTGCCGCCACCAACTACTTCTGTATTCAGGCTGTTTTGCTTGCTGAAAGGACCACTCCCGCTCCAGGCCGTACCAATATCGGTAAAGGCAACCAGCTGAAGATTACGCAGAAAATTTGAGGTTATGTTACCCCGATACAGGTAGCGAATCAGGGGAAGTCGAAGTTCGGCATTGAAAAGCATGTAGCTGTTGCCCGTAAGTTTCCCCTGCCGGAAGCCCCGCAGCGGAGCAGCAAAATCGAGGAAGAACACATCACGGTAGTCGTAAGGAATCTCATTCTGCGTGGTGTTGGGAATCAGCAACGGATTGGAAGCGACCTGTTCTTTCGTGTTTGTACCAATCCAGTTCTCCATGCCGCCCAGTGTACTCCTCTTGGGCGCTGGCCCACCCGACTGGCTGAAGGCAAATCGCGTGGCCAGCACCAGGTCACGGTGAATTTTCTGGTAATGCCGCAAGTCGAGCGACAGCCGACGAAAGCTTTCCGACGAACCCCGCAAACCCGCATATTCTTCAAACCGGAGTTTCATTCGGGTGCCCATCACCATATTCATCCCGTTCACTTTGGTATTGTCGAAAACGTATTCTCCCCGCAAACCCGCATAATCGGAAACCCGGTCCGGCTCACTGAAACGAGGACAGGTCGATCAGCCGGGTGATGGCGTAGAAAGGCGACACGGTAAAACGGCTGTTGACCGAAATGGGGTACGAAGCCGAAACCGCAACCCGGTTATACCGGTACTTCTGCAGCATACCCGCCCCATCCAGAAACAGCGTCTGGCGGTCAACGCGAGCACCGTAGTCAATTCGGTGCGTCAGGTTCGTGTACTCGGCAAAGAGGTCGCTATTTTTGAGGGTATTGGTCAGGCTGACAAATCCCCCAGCCCGAAGTACGTGATTTTCCAGCAGGTCGGTCATGGTCACTTCCTGCGCGTAACCAAATCCTTTGATGGGGTCGACCCGCCAGTTGGACGGGGCTTCGTTGATGCCAAACGTACCTTTGTAGTCGTACGGCCCCCTGATGGTGATCGTTTCCCGACGGCGGTTGCGTGGCAATGGTGTAGCCAGCGTGGGCGTAACACCTGCCACCGAACGCCGCTGGCGGTTCTCGACGGCCTTGAGCACATCGGGGTCGAACTGATAATTATCGGTATCCACTTCTCCCGGCTCCAGCGTGATTTTAGGTGTCGCATCCGGTTGTACGTCGGTGTTCGGAGTACTGGCGGCTGCACTCGAATCCCTGCCGGGTTGGGCAGTTGTATCGGTCGTGGCCTGCACGCTACGACGGGCACTGGTCCGGTTAGTAGCCAAGCTCTCTGCGTTGGTGGTGTCTGAAGGGTCTGAGTAAGGTTAATCTGCGACCGGAATCCGATAAACTCATCCCCATTTTTCAGGCTGCTGTACACAAACCCGCCATTTGCCGGGTTGAGGTCGTACAGATGAATACTCTGCGGAAAAGCCGTTAGCTGAGTAACCGATTTGGTTTCGGTTGCGAGTCGGTAAAGGTTCCGGATACCGTTTACATCATTGAGGAAGTACAGGGTCGATTCGCCCGCTGGTATTGGCTGGGTGGCGTGAGCCAGTGAATCCGTCAACTGAACCACCGACAAATTACGGGCACTTCCCTCATGCGTGAACAGCATCAGGTTATCGCTGACGCTTTTGTAGGTTCCCTTATCCACACCCAGCGTATCGTCCCTCCGGTTGGAACTGAACACAACCTGCTGGGCAGTACGACCAATGAAGGACGGGTACAGGTCATCGTACAGGTCGTTGGTCAGTTGCTGGTAAGAACCCCGGTTAATGCTGTACAGAAACAGGTCATTCTGTCCGTTGCGGTCGGCGCTCAAAATCAGACTACCCCCGTCTTCCGACGCATCCATCCAGATAACCTGCGAGAGGCCATTAACCGGCCGTTTGAACTGACGTTTCGTCTTTTTCTCAAACCCATCAAACTGGTACAGATTGGTCAGCCCCAGTTCATCGGTGATAACGAGCAGGTTATTGTCTTTCTGCCAGGCCAGCAACGGTGTATTGGCGTGGGTTTCAACGCCGTCCAGCCGGTAACCTCCCGACAAAACCGTTTGCTTCTTACGCGTTGCGGTATTGACCACGTCAACCTGAAACTTACCGTCCCGCAGAACGGAATACGCAATGAACTGCTTGTCGGGACTCAACTTCAGGCTTACCAGCACCGATTTGTCGTCGGCAGACCCTACTTTAAGTTGAAATTCATCCGTACCGGCCTGATAGGACTGCCCAACGCTGGTGGCCATGCTGGTGTAATATTCCCGCCATTCGCGCAGGAACCGGCTGTACGGAACACCCAGCGTACTTGAAATACTGCTCTGCTCATTCCGGATAATACGGGTCAGATTCAGAATATTTGAAATATTATCCCGACCGTACCGCTGAACAATGTAGTTCCAGATGGAATGACCAACCAGCTCGGCGTCGGTACCATTGAGCAGGGATGGTTTCTTAACGGGGCGGGTTACAGAAACGTCCCGCATGTAATCATCCAGTTCCAGGCTGTTCCCACCGGCAATGTACGACGCAATGCCCGGCATGAACCAGTCGGGCAGCGTGAGCAGGAGCGAACTCTGGAGAGCATCTTTCAGGCTTCCGCCATACAGCATGTCATAGACGAACAGCATGGCAATATCGTGGACAATCTGCTTTCGAAAGCTAATCTGGTCGCCGGTGAAGGCCAGCTCCACCCGCGACTTGGACAGGTTCTGTTCCCGGCTGTTCAGGCCGCTCTGGGCATTGAGACCAATGTTGCTCTGGGTAAGCTCGGCGGGGGAGTTGAACAGGAAAATTTTTACCCGGCTGTAGGGGGTGTAGCCCAGCAGTTCGGTAATCCGGTCAAATTCCGATTCGGCGTACTGGGCCGTCAGGTTGGCAATCTGGCGGCCATCCTGATAGTAGTAAATCTCGAAGTTTGAGGTGCGGATAATTTTCCACTCAAAGTTCCGGTACTGAATCCGATTTTTCCCGAACCGCTCCAGCGACGGATAGTTTTGTGCCGTAGCCACGCTCAACCCACCCAGCCACAGGCTCAACAGTATTATGTATCGATTTCGCATAACAAGACAAACCAATACGCCGTTACCAGGCCCAGCCTTGTATGGCGTTTTTAACGAGTGAATATGACCTGAAAACCTGGAATTGCCAATGTACTACGCTGGCTCGTCCAAATCGTGTAATAATAACGAATCATAGCGGCTAATATTCGCTTCCGGCTCCAAATCTTCACCATCCAGCAGGTGCCGGGAAAACTGTTCGGCCAGATACGGAGCCAGCGATACGCCTTTGGTACCCATCCCCCCAAAAACACCAGCGGTTACCTGGGCAGGATGCAGCCCAATGAATGGCCTCCTGTCTTTGGTAGATGGACGGATACCAGCCTGCTGGGCGACTATTTCGAAGGGCACTTTCAGGATATCCCGCGCTTTCGTTTCCAGGAACGTACGCCCCTCTCCGGTTGGTTTCCAGTCGATATCGTGCCAGCTATACGTAGCCCCTATTTTCACCAATCCCTCCCGGATGGGTAAAATAAAGAGCCCCTGATTCACGATGGCGGTAATGGCGTAATCGGGCACTACCGCGGTTATAATTTCTCCTTTTACGGGGTTGTAAGGAAGCCAGTTGAACAATGGATTATCGCCTAGCTGTGCGCCGTCGCAAAAAATAACCTTTTTCGATGCTATACCCTGCCACTCCACTTTGCCATCGCTGAACACCAACTCATTACTGTTTACGCTGATGTCGGCATATTGGTTTTTCTGAATGAAATAACCTTTTATAATTCGGGTGAATTCATTGACATCCAGCCACCCGGCCTGGGTTACCTCAAGCCCCCCAAACGGGTTATTGATAAATTGGTCGTACAGCGCATGATCGACAGCCTTTGCGATGTAAGGTTGTATGGCCGGATTGTCCGTCAGGGATTCGTAGGACGTTTTCTCCGCCATTGACCGGAAAGGGCGGTAAATGGTTTTAGGGTGAAAAAACCGAACGTTCAGGGTTTGTTCGATATGCCGGTAAAACTGGTGCAGAAACGGAAACAGCTCATCGGCCTTCCAGGTACGCACCAGTTTACGCCCCGTAAGCGGGTTAACGATACCGGCCGCCACCGCCGAAGCTGACGGGCGGGCAGGGTCATTGACCAGAATTACCGAGCATCCCCGCTGGTCGAGCGTCCAGGCCAGCACGGACCCAGCCACACCCTGGCCCACAATCAGAAAGTCGGCAGTCATAGGCAATCAGGCGACGGGATTAGTGGCTTTTTTGTGGCTGTTGCGATGGATTTCCGCCAGTCGCTGGTCGGCCAGTTCGAGAACCCAGTCCACCTGTTCTTCAATAGTCATGTGCGACGTATCCAGCAACGTGGCATCAGGGGCCTGCACCAGGGGGCTTTCCGACCGGGTCGTGTCGATAAAGTCGCGTTTTTCGAGGTTATCAATAATAACCTGAAGATTGATCATTTCTCCCTTAGCGAGTAGTTCCTGCTGCCGGCGTTTGGCACGGGTGTAGGTATCGGCAGTCATAAAAACCTTGACTTCGGCATCGGGAAAAACTTTCGTACCAATATCCCGGCCATCCATAACGAGCCCCCGCCGACGGCCCATTTTCTGCTGCTGGGCTACCATTGCCCAGCGCACTTCGGGAATAGCACTTACCTCACTAACAATGTTGGAGATATACATCTTCCGAATCTCCTCCTCCACATTCAGGCCGTTCAGGCAGGTTTCGTTGCGGTCTGTCCGATTGTTGTGTTTGAAGGATATATGGATTTTCTCCAGGGCTTCGTTCACTTCTTTCGAACTGGAAAGCGACACCCGTTCCCGGATAAAAAACAGGCTGACAGCCCGGTACATAGCACCCGTATCGATGTATCCATAGCCTAAACGGGCAGCTACGGCCTTAGCGGTGGTACTTTTTCCGCAACTGGAATAGCCATCAATGGCAATAACTATTTTCGGCATAACAGGAGAGTCCGCCGAAGCGGTAATGAGTTGACAAAATAACCAAAAAATAGCCTATAGTTGGGCTTTTTCGGATAACAATACCTAAAAATGAACTGGTAGCAAGCCCCTTAAGGCGTACTAATGGATGACCTCAGTTCCCGATGTTCGGCCCGAAGAATGGCATACACATATTCATCTAAATACTGGTTATTTTTCACGGCGGCTTTCCGGTGAATAGCCTCCTGCTGGTACCCGGCGCTGGTCAGTACACGCATGGAAGCGGTGTTTCCTTCCAGCACGCAGGCGAAAATGCGGTTCACCTGAAAATTAGCAAAAATGTAGTTCGTCATAATCGGTATCGCTTCCGTCATGATACCCCGACCCCAGTAATCCTCACCAACCCAGTAGCCAATTTCGGCATTATACCGGTAAATATCGTCTTTAACGGTGAAGCCGATATTGCCAACCGCCTTTCCATCCACCTCTACAGCCAGGTTGTTTGGCTGCTGGTATGACTTATTGGAACGCACCCACGAATGAGCATCCCGGGGCGTGTACGGGTACGGGAAAAAGTCGCGCACATTATTCCAGATTTGCCGGTTACTGGCATGCCGAACCAACGATTCTTCGTCGCCCTCGCGCCAGGGACGTAGCTGACCGACAGAAAGAGAAAAACAAACCAAGGTAGTAGTCAAGAGGCAAAGCGTTCACAAGTTATTAACAAACGGCACGGCCAACTGTTAACCCGGAACGGAGTTATTTATGCGGCTCAAGTTGCATCGGGTTTATCAATTCTACAAATAACGTCACGCGACTCTTTTCCCGGTTCACTCCGTGCCGACTTATATCCACCGGAAAATAGTTGGCTTGGCAAAAGACGCATCGGTTTTTACCCAGTCGATCCATCAAAAACGGCCGCCACTCTTGTAGAGAATCCATACCAGGCCCTGGACAACCAAGCCACAATATCTCTCCAAACACAGCATCACAAATGGCTTCTATGTGTTATTTTGCCGTTTTAGTCTGCCTATACAATGAGTAAGAAAAAAAGTAGTGGCGTTGTTTACTCCACTGATCCAAACTTTCAGTACCAGTCCGACGAGCAGCCCGAAGCGGAAACGCTGCCTCCTGCCCAGCAAAACCTTAAAATCTGGTTGCTGAAACTGGGCGGCAATAAAGTGGTGACCGCTGTTCGGGAATTTATCGGTACAAACGCCGACCTAACGGAACTGGCGAAACAACTCAAAGCCATTTGTGGAGCGGGTGGCTCCGGTAAAGACGGCGAAATTCTGATTCAGGGCGACCACCGCGACAAGGTGCTGACCTGGCTCGTTGGCAAGGGATACAAAGCAAAAAAAGCAGGTGGCTAGTACGCAAACAGATGTTGACCTGTTGATTGCGTAAACCCTTCCGCCAATCAGGGCGTTATTCCTCCATGCACGCTGCTTAGCGCGTTATTTTTACTAATTTACTGAACCAGTTATGGCAGAAAGTACAAAAACCGCCCTCATTACCGGCGGCACAAAAGGGATCGGCTACGGTATTGCCGAAGCCCTTATCAACCAGGGAATCAAGGTAGCTATTACAAGCCGGTCATCCGTAGCGGCCGAACTGGCCGCCAAAAAACTGAATGAGATAAAACCCGGCTACGCGCTGGGTATGGCAGCGGATGTACGTGACCTGTCCTCGCAGCAAAAAGTAGTAGAAAATATGCTGAGCCAGTGGGGTCAGCTCGATTACGTCATTGCCAACGCGGGCGTGGGCCATTTTGCTTCCATTCAGGAACTTACGCCCGAACAATGGCAGGAAACAATTGACATTAACCTGACGGGCGTTTTCTACACCGCCAAAGCCACGCTGGACGCGCTGAAAAAAACGGAAGGTTATTTCATCACCATTGCCAGCCTGGCCGGTACAAACTTCTTTGAAAAAGGGTCGGCTTATAACGCCAGCAAATTTGGACTGGTTGGCTTTACGCAGGCTATCATGCTCGATTTGAGGAGTGAAGGTATCAAAGTAACGACCATCATGCCGGGCTCGGTAGCTACGCATTTCAACGACCACCAGCCCAGCGAAAAAGACGCCTGGAAAATCCAGCCGGAAGACATTGGCGAGATGGTGTGTGACCTGATCAAAATGAACCCGCGCACCCTGCCCAGCAAAATTGAAGTCCGCCCCACGCGGCCCGGTGGCAACTAAACGATTCTGCCCGAAGGCCTGGAATTACGGCTGTTGAAGTAGTTCCAGGCCTTCTTCATTACCCTGCTGAAGAGCCAGGTCAACTGCACTTAACCCGCGCAGGTCCACAGCAGAACGGTCGGCTCCGTGATCGAGCAGGAGCTTCACCAACTGATTTCGGCCAAACAGGGTAGCAAACATGAGGGCCGTCCCCCCATTGCCGTTTCGTTGATCTACTTCCGCGCCTTTTTCGAGTAAAAGCCGGGCAACATCGGGGTAGCCTTTGAACGAGACCCCCATGAGTGCCGTGTTCCCGCTATCGTCCTGCATGTTCGGATCGGCATTAGCTTCCAGCAATACCCGGGTTGCCTCCAACTGCCCATCATACGCAGCTATGATCAGGGGCGTAAAGCCTTTCTCATTCTGCATGTTTACATTCAGGCCGCTGGCAATGAGTTGCTGTAATGACGCAATGTCACCATTGCGGGCGGCATCGAAGAGCGTTGTTGTTTGACCGGAGTTGGGTATCATACCAAATAGTACGTGTTCAAAAGTGAGTATCGATGAGAAAGCTAAACAAATGAACGTGACTCCTTTGTTCAAAAAAAAGGTGTTTTGCGGTAACCTGCTACTGTTCCCGGGTGGCAGTACAGCCCTAATCCGTCACCACTTGGTTTATTTATTCATTCAGTGACCGACTCCCGCTATCAAAACGGGCCGCCAATCGTTAACCCTGTACATTTTAGTCCTTTCCAACATGATTGTCGAATTATATACGGCTCCGGCCACTAACTCACCGGAAGTTACGGAGTCCCCAATTTCCAGTACATCGGGCGAACTGCCGGAACAGGAACCCACGCTCGACCCGGGCAATTTGCTGGGTAGTTTCGATTCGCGGGAAGAAGCCATTTCCTCGGTCGAACGGATAGCTAAAGATGCGAATCAATCGGTGACTGATAGCACCGTTTCGCCTTTCAACGATTATACACACGTCGAGTTGCTAACGGTTACTGTCCAGGACCCAAACCAGTCTACGCATACGAAGTTGTATTATCTGGTTACCGACGAAGGGTACTAGTGATGCTGCATCCTGCCGCACTAACGGATAAACCATGATTTTTGACGCAATTGTAGTGGGGTTGGGAGCCGTGGGGAGTGCGGCTATCTATCAGCTGTCAAAACAAACCCCGAATGTACTGGGGCTCGATCAGTTTGCCCCTCCTCACACGCTTGGGTCAACCCACGGGGATACCCGGATAACGCGACAAGCTATTGGTGAGGGAACGCATTTTGTTCCGCTGGCTTTACGCTCTTACCAAATCTGGCGGGAACTCGAAAAACAGTCGAACGAACCTTTACTGACTATCACCGGCGGCTTATTCGTAGGCCAGCAATACTCCGCGGTGCAAACTCGTAACAAAACAGGGTGGCTCGATACCACGATTCAGGCCGCCAGGCAGTTTGGCATCCCTCATCGTCTGCTTGATTTAACCGCACTTCGGCAGGAATTTCCTCCCTTTAAGTTTCGCCCAACTGATGTGGGGTATTACGAACCTGAAGCCGGGTTTCTACAGCCAGAAAGTTGTATTTCCGTCCAGCTTGAGCAAGCCCGTAAAAATGGGGCAACCGTCCGCACTAACGAACGGACGCTTTCTTTTCAATCGACCGAAGCGGGTATTGTCCTTCAGACGGACCAGGCTACCTACCACACCCGAAAACTGATTCTTACCACTGGTGCATGGCTGACGGAATCACTTCGGGATACCCCGTATGCCAATCTGCTCCGGGTGTATCGGCAGGTTCTGTACTGGTTTGCGGTGCAGGACAAGTATGCTCAATATACCCCCAATAAGATGCCCGTTTTTATCTTCAGTGATCGGGATGTGTACGGGTTCCCGGCGGTGAACGGGCCAGACGGAGGGATTAAACTGGCAACAGAGACCTACGTACACCCCACCTCGCCCCACAATGTTGACCGCACGGTCAGCCAGGCAGAAACGCAATTGATGTACGACCAATTTGTAGCCCCTGTGCTACCCGGTATCAGCTCAGCGTGTGTTAAATCGGCTGTTTGCCTGTATACCATGACGCCTAACGGGGACTTTATCATCGATCAGCATCCCGCCTACCCCGATGTGTTACTGGCATCGGCCTGTTCGGGCCACGGTTTCAAGCACTCCGCAGCAGTGGGTCAGATACTGGCTGAACTAGCCCTGTCCGGACAAACGGCGTTCGATATTACCCGCTTTCGGCTGGCCAGTTTCTCTCCCTTTTTGTGAGATAAGCTCAGAACAGACCAAACCCACCTGTCATCATTTCAGCCTGATAACCAGTTTTTATTTCGTCGTCTTCTTACTGAAGGGGTCACGAAAAACAAGATCGACGGAGAGATAGAGTGAATATCGTATTTTCTGGTTGGCAACATCCCACCGGAATTGATTCATTAAGCCACCATCCACCCAGATTCCGGGTTTTGGCAACAGATGCCGGACAAACAGGGCAAGCCGGTCTTCGGTCAATCGGTAGTTACTCCACCGGGGGTCAGTAGCAGGTAATACAGTACGCTTATCTATCGCACTCAACAATTCGTTGGCCACAACAAACTGCGTGGTTTGAGCCGTGTTCAGTGGAAATGAAAGCTGAGATTGTAATCGGAAGCGAAGCTGTAAAGGAGTAATCCAGTTCTGCCAGTCAGCGGTGTAGAATCGACGGTATTCGGGGCGAAACGAGTGTGCCCAGTTTAATTTCCCCTGTTTGTGTCGAAAGAATATCCGGGCATACAGGCGAAGCTCCCGGCGGATTCCCGGATTTCTGCGTTCGTAGGGGGCTTCTTGCTCATAGAGCAACTGTGAGCGGGCACTTCCCGCTATAACTGCCTGCCAGTGAGGAGTAAACTGGTAACTCACCTCTTGGTTCACTATCGAAATAGCTGGCTTTTCCAGGAAATTATAATTCTTTAAACTGCTCTGACTCGACATGCCTGCGTAAGTAGCCAGCGCCAACCTGGAACCGACTGTCTGGGTAAAGCCGAGAGCCGCCCAGCCGCCTAATCGACTCCCTTCAACAGCTGGAGATGTGATTTGGGCGATGCCTGTATTGACCAATACAGTTCCTAAAACCATTAACCACAAAAATCGGGTTAGCGTAACTTCTGGTATTGCCCGATAACGAGATCGCATGTACAGCAACAGGGTAAATAAAAGTCGAAAACGGCTCACTTCTTTCTATCTTCAATCAGACAAAAGTAGAGAATGTTACGGAATTGTTAAGAAGGCCGTCTTCTGGTACTAACTGCGTACTACAGGGCTTTCTTACAAAATCTCAGACCCTCGCCGGGCCGCCGTCATGGGGACATCTCAGTTCAAAACAGTCCCGAATTCTCCTCCGGGAACTCCTCAAAAGTGATATCGTCAAGCTAAGATATTATTCTTGCCGAGTTCCCGGCAACCGTGTATGCGCAATTTTATAACGATTACATTCCCAGTGAATTTTACAGGAAGCTCTGATACGTACGGGTAGAAACAGCCCTGAAATACCCAACCGGCTAGCCTAATGACCGTTGGCTCAACCCATCCATAAATAGGTCATAATCAAGCCATACTAATCGAATTTATTTCCCACTTTTGCTACGGGTATCTATCGGCAACGTACGCCGAAAACACCCGTAGCGAATTGAACCGCCTTTCCATGAAAAATCAATTAGTCCGGCACTTGTTTCTGGCAATGTGTCTGTCCGTAAGTGTACATCAGCTGCTGGCCGGGCCAGCTCCGAAGGTGGTTCGTAAATACACCATCGAGCAGTTCATGAAAACTATCCGGTTTGGCGGGTCCGACATTTCGCCGGATGAGCAGAACGTGTTATTCAGCAGCAATCAGGATGGTGTCTTTAACCTGTATGAGATTCCGTTCGATGGTAGCGGGCAGCCCAAGCAGCTTACTTCTTCTACAACCAACGCCATCTTCGCCATTGGCTACCTGCCCGACGGACGCATTCTGTACAGCAGTGACCAGGGTGGTAATGAACTGACGCACATTTATTTGCGGGAGAAAGATGGAGCCGTAAGAGACCTCACCCCGGCTCCAAAAGCAAAGTTCCAGTTTGCGGGACTCAGTCACGACCGTAAGCGTTTTTTCTACCAGTCGAACCAGCGCAGTCCGGCAGCGTTCGATGTGTACGAGATGGATGTAGCCACCCTCACGCCTACCCTCCTTTTCGAAAATCCGGGCGGATTTTTCCCCGGCGATGTATCACCCGACAAACGCTACATCGCGCTGGCCAAAACCATGTCCACGAGCAATGGAGATGTGTATCTGCACGATACCAAAACCAAAGAAACCAAACTCCTGACCAAACACACCGGCGACGTAAACAACGGTCCTGAAGGCTTCACGCCCGATGGCCGGAAACTCCTCATCTCAACCGATGAAGGAAACGAGTTTTCCTACGTCAGGTCCTACGACCTGGCCACGGGTCAGAGTAGTATTCTCGACAAAGCAAACTGGGATATTTCCGGCGATGACCTGTCGTACAAGGGCCGCTATCGGGTGTTATCCATCAACAACGATGCCCGCACGGAACTAAAAATCATTGATACCCGGACCAATCAGGCCGTTAAAATGCCTGCCTTACCGGGGGGTGATATCACTGGCGTAACCATTACCGATAGCGAAGGCCGTATGACCTTTTTTGTCAACAGTTCCAATTCACCCGCTACCCTGTATTCATACGATTTCAAGTCCGGAAAGGCCACTCCGCTGGTACGCGGCCTGAATCCTGAGATCGACGCTGCCGATTTGGTTTCGGGCGAGGTTATTCGGTACAAATCATTTGATGGCATGGAAATCCCCGCCCTGTTGTACAAACCCAAAGAGGCCAAAATGGGCGATAAACTCCCGGCTATTCTCTCCATTCATGGCGGCCCCGGCGGGCAGACGCGGCTCAACTACTCCCCGCTCGTTCAATACCTGGTCAACAACGGCTACGTAGTGCTGGCGGTGAATAACCGGGGCAGTTCGGGCTATGGAAAAACCTTTTATGCCGCCGATGATCAAAAACACGGCGATGCCGATTTGAAAGACTGCGTCGAATCGAAGAAGTTCCTGGCCGCAACCGGCTACGTGGAACCAACCAAAATCGGTATCATGGGTGGTTCATACGGCGGGTATATGACGCTGGCCGGGTTGACCTTCACACCCGATGAATTTGCGGTAGGCGTCGATATTTTCGGGGTAGCCAACTGGCTGCGTACGCTGAACAGTATGCCCGAATGGTGGGGTACACAGCGCGAGGCCATGTTTAAAGAAATCGGCCATCCTAAAACGGACTCGGTGGCGCTCTACAATAAGTCCCCATTATTCCATACGGAGCGCATCAAAAAGCCGTTGCTGGTTATCCAGGGTGCCAATGACCCACGGGTGCTGAAAATCGAATCAGACGAAATTGTAGCGAATGTTAAGAAAAACGGCGTACCGGTCGAGTACGTCACCTTCCCGAATGAAGGACATGGTTTTGTGAAGAAAGAGAATGAGATAACGGCCTACAAAGCAGTGAAAGAATTTCTGGACAAATACCTGCGCGGGCCGGGGCAATAGTCCAGTCGCAGAAGATGAACAGCGACCAAATCGGGCAAACGCCAATCCTTTTCGCTATTTTTGCGCCCTTATTAACGAGTCAACTCGCTGATTGACCGACTTGGCACCACTTTTATGCTCCTGAGCGAACAAGAAATAAACCGCCGACAAAAGCGCGAAGAACTTATGCGGATGGGCATTGACCCATACCCCGCTGCCCTGGTTGATGTAAATACTACTATTGCCGACATCAAAGCCCGGTTTCTGCCCGATCCCGAATCGACAGTGGAACCCGAAATGAACCTCTCCGGCGATGCCCGCTGGGGAAATGTTCACCTGGCCGGCAGGCTCATGGGCTTCCGGATTATGGGTAGTGCCTCCTTTGCCGAAATGCAGGACGCTACCGGCCGGATGCAACTCTATTTCCGGCGCGATGACCTCTGCCCCGGCGAGGACAAAACGCTGTACAACACTGTTTTCAAAAAACTGCTGGATATAGGTGATATCATCGGCGTTCGGGGCTACGTATTCTCGACCAAAACCGGCGAACTCTCGGTTTATGTTCAGGAATTCACGATCCTGAACAAAGCGCTTCGTCCCCTTCCGGTGGTAAAAGAAGTAGTAAATGAGCAGGGCGAAAAGGAAACGTACGATGCTTTTACGGACCCCGAACAACGGTACCGCCAGCGATACGTGGACCTGATTGTGAATCCGCACGTACGCGACGTGTTCGTCAAACGGACAAAGCTGGTGAACTCGATTCGTTCATTTTTGAGCCAGAAAGGATACCTGGAAGTCGAAACGCCCATTTTGCAACCTATTCACGGGGGCGCAACCGCCCGCCCTTTCCGCACCCACCATAACTCGCTCGACATGACGCTTTACATGCGGATTGCCAACGAGTTGTACCTGAAGCGGTTGATTGTGGGCGGTTATGATGGTGTTTTCGAGTTTGCCAAAGATTTCCGCAACGAGGGAATGGACCGTACGCACAACCCGGAGTTTACGCAGGTTGAGTTCTACGTAGCCTATAAGGATTACCTCTGGATGATGGATACCATTGAAGAAATGGTGGAGAAAGTAGCGCTGGACGTGGCCGGAACAACCAAAGTAACGGTGGGCGAAAACGTCATCGATTTCAAGCGTCCCTGGAAACGCATGACCATGTTCGAAGCCATTCAGGCTTACACGGGTGTGGATGTGTCGAACATGCAGGAAGCTGAACTTCGGCAGGTAGCCGAAAGCCGGGGCATCAAAGTGGACGGTACGATGGGCAAATCAAAACTCATCGACGAACTGTTTGGCGATGCCTGCGAGCCTAACCTGATTCAGCCGACGTTTATCACCGATTACCCCGTCGAGATGTCGCCGTTAACCAAAAAACACCGGAGCAAACCGGGTTTGGTGGAACGCTTCGAAGCCATTTGCAACGGGAAAGAAATAGCCAATGCCTACTCCGAGCTGAACGATCCGCTCGACCAGCGTGAGCGCTTTGAAGACCAGCTGCGCCTGGCCGAACGGGGCGATGAGGAAGCGATGATGCTGGACGAGGATTTTCTGCGTGCCCTCGAGTACGGTATGCCCCCAACGGCGGGTGTAGGATTGGGTATTGACCGGCTTGCCATGATTATGACAAACCAACCCTCTATTCAGGATGTGTTGTTTTTCCCTCAGATGCGCCCCGAAAAGAAAGTGGAGCAGTCGCAGGAGGGTGATTTTCTGGCGGCTGGCGTACCCGTTGAATGGGTTCCGGCCCTACAAAAACTAAATGTTATGACGGTTGACCAGTTGCAGGCTGTTAACCCGAATAAACTGTTCAATGATTTGGGCGGTGTTCGTAAAAAGCTAAAAATGGATGTGCCGATGCCTACACTTGAGCAGGTTCGAGGCTGGGTGGAAAGCTAAACGACAACTACCCCACTTAATTCTTAAGTGGGGTAGTTATTCCTTACGCAGATGCTGGAGGGTAAATTAATCGGCTACCTTCTGAACTTTTACGGCATTAAGACCTTTGTTGCCGTCGACTACTTCGAACTGTACCCGGTCTTTTTCCCGAATAGTAAGACCGTTCAGGCCGGTAACGTGAACGAATATGTCTCTACTGGTACCATCCTCAACAATAAACCCGTACCCTTTACTCTCGTTGAAAAACTTGACTTCACCCGTTTGCATAAAACCTAAACAATTAAAATATTAAACATTTTAAGGGTAGTTCTTAACAAAGAATAAGAAATGGATACTGTTGCATCCCACAGGATACTTAGTTGATAATCAGCAAACTTTGTTAAGTATATTCGTGCAACCCGTTTAGCAGTGACGCTTGCGAAGTTGCAGCACAAAGAAAATAAAAATGTTCTAACTTCAACAGTTTCAGTGCTATTTTTTACCTAAATGCATTAAGTTTATATTGAGTTTAGTTCTGCACAACAAATAATCTATTTAGAAGTCATTAACTCTTCATCTTATGACTAATTGGTTAGTTATTCGTTTTCTGACAAAAAAAGTCAACAAATTCCGTTACTTTCTTGAAAGTCAGGCGTTTGGCGTATGCACGCGGTTAGGAGAGAAGATGAGTATATCAGCCAGCAGCATTCGCCTGTATTTCATTTATACGTCGTTCCTGACGATGGGCTCGCCGGTTATTCTTTACCTGATTCTGGCGTTCTGGATGGAAATCAAAAAACACCTGCGCCGTCATGCCCATCCAACCGTTTGGGAATTGTGACCGGGTAATGAGGAATGTAAAATGAAGCCTGCAGACTACGCTGCCTCGATTTACTCAACAGGCTTCATTTTTCACTCCTCGTTGCTTATCGCTCTAAACGTCTTCTTATCCTCTACGAAGTACTGCCAGACAATGCTTTTTTGGTGGAGCAACGTGGGGGTCGTTCGTTGCTTTTTCAGTAATTGACGCTGCCGATACAGGTGTGGCAATGCTGCATAAAAAGCGCCATGGGCCCGCACAATGGCCCATATATCCGGCCACTGTCCAGCTTTCATGAAGAGAAGCGATGATACACCATCCAGCACCAGGCGCAGAAAAATTTTAGGCCACAGCCACCCATCGGACGGCCAGTTTTTGTACAGCATAAACAAGCTGTTCCGGTAATTCAAAAACGTTTTCTGGGGATTGGATTTGTGGAGTGTACCGCCCCCAACGTGGTAAACTGTCGATTGTCCGCAGGCCCACACCTCGTAGCCCAATTGCTGGACGCGCCAGCACCAGTCTATCTCTTCCATGTGGGCAAAAAAGAAAGCATCGAATCCACCCACCTGGTGAAACACCTCAGCCCGCATAAACAGGCAGGCGCCCGTTGCCCAGAACACCCGCCTATTGTCATCGTACTGCCCGTTATCGGTCTCGAAGGTGGCAAACACGCGTCCCCGGCAAAAAACGTAGCCCATCCAGTCAACAAAGCCCCCGGCAGCACCCGCGTGTTCAAATAATGAACGCTCACTATAAGAGCGAATTTTAGGCTGGCATGCGGCAATGACAGGATTCGCCTTCAGCAAGGCCAGCATGGGCGACAGCCACCCGGGTGTTACCTCAATATCGGAGTTAGGAAGCACGTAGTAGGTAGCTCCACCATATTGAGTTCGGATGATGTCGAGTGCCCGGTTGTACCCACCGGCATAGCCTTCGTTTTGGGGAAGCTCAATGACCCGCACGGCGGGAAACGTCGTTTTCAGGTAGGCTACCGATGAGTCGGTGGAGGCACTATCAGCTACGTAAACCGGATGCCCATCGGCATTGGCCAACACAAGCGGCAGGAATTTGGCTAAAAACGGTTGCCCGTTGTAGTTAAGAATAACAATGGCGAGGATATCCACGTACTGCGTATTGCAATTTTTTTCGTTGATCGATTGCGTATACCACGACGATCACTATCCGACTCAATGAACAGACCGACTGACATTGCGACACAAACGTACAAACTATTTATGGCATCAGCCCATCCAGATTCAGACCGGGGATGTTGGGTAGTAAGCCTTCGGTAGCCTGACGCAGATGGTCGCGGGCTTTCGTTTCGATATTGCCCATTGCTTTGTTGGTAGCAGCCACAATGAGGTCCTGCAGCATTTCGCGGTCGTCGGGCCGGATCAGGTCAGGATCAATCTCAATTTTCAGGACGTTTTTAAGGCCATTGACCGTTACTTTAACCAGCCCGGCACCTGATTCGCCCGTTTCGGTAATCGTACCGAGCGTTTCCTGAGCATCTTTCATGCGGGACTGAACTTCCTTCATTTTCCCGAACATATCCATCATATTCATATGCTTTATAGTTAGTGAGGCAATCAGTTGGTCCGTTGATTCGTGTTTACCGGCCAACTGACTATGTTTATCTGACTAACAACACCGCGCCCGTGCGAACAGTTTGGAAACTGGTCAGATCAATTACTTCGATACGGTACATGTATTGCCCCTGTTCTGCCATTTCCCCTTTTACTCTACCATCCCAGCCCTGGGTTTTGTCGGTTGTTGTGTATACCACCTCACCCCAGCGGTTATAGATAACCATTTTATACTGATCAAAATAAATACCTTTCGCCAGGAACGAATCATTCAATCCATCGCCATTGGGCGTAAAAGCATCGGGCACCAGAATTTTCGCTTCCCGCCGGAAGGTAAAGAAGTTGGAGTAACTGATTGTTCCGTTAGTAGACACGGCAATGATACGATACCGCTGCGATTGCAGGTTGGGGTCGTTGGGGTCGGGTTCGTAATGGGTATTTCCACTAATCGGAATTTCGCGTTTGGTGCCATTTAATGAATCGACTACTTCCAGAATGTAGTTATCGACCAATTCCGGCGTGAAAGGAGAATCGACGGTCCAGTCAACTCCCTGGTTCGACTTCGACGACAGAAGCACTGTACAAACCGGCTTCGACGGCACGGAAGTCAACCCGCAGTTGCTCAGATAAGCCACCTGATAGCAATACGAACTGGCCGAAGGGTCGGCACTGTCATCCACAAATGTATTTTTATTCGCTGCTGTACCCACCGGCTGAAAGGGTCCCGATGGGCTAGCTGACCGACTGATGACGAGCGTATAGGGCGTTGGGGTACCCGTTGTGGGTAAGGCCGCTACCAGACGCGGACGGTTGTTTTCGATGGATACGACTACGTTACCCAGGCTATCCGGCGCATTGCTGTTGATGCCCGTTGCGCAGACGGGCTGCGACGTAATGAGCGTTGGTCCGGCAGTGGCTTCAATCGAATAACAGTACTGCGTACCGCAGTTGATGTTGTTGGCATCAGCGAATGTGCCTGCGGTCCGGTTGGTTACCTGCCCGTTAACTCCTCCATTTCGGTAAAGCCGATAGAACCGAAACTGCGAAGCACTACCCGCGTAGGGTTGCCAGCTCAGGTTGTTCTGTTTGTTGGCTGCGGCTACATTGAGTACCAGACTGCAAACTTCGTCCGACGACAGGCCGGTGGCATTGCAGGCGTCCTGCGCCACCACCTGAAAACATTGTACCTGTTTGGCATCCGTCTGCACCGAGAAGGTACCGGACCCCGACCCTTTCTGACTCGTGGCGGTGTAAGTGCCATTCACCTTCTGATAAAGCTGCACGGATAAACCGGTACCTGCCTGATAGGTGATATCAATGGTATTATCGCTGGTGGTTTTCAGGGAAGTGATAATGGGCTGCGTGGCCGCGGAGGTAACCGTAACGGAGTGGGCAGTGGTTATGGTTGACCTGCAGCTTGCCGGTGCGTTGTAAACGCCCTGTAGCGTTATCGTGTACGACCCGGCATTGGTATACGTGTGGGATAAATCGACCGACACATCGGTTCGGGTCTTCTGCTCTCTTACCCCATCACCCCAGGAAATCTCGTAAGTATCGTACTGACCCAGTGTGGATGGGTCAACGGTTACAGTAGCGCGTCGGCCGGAGCATCCTTTTGCCGTGAACTTAACCTGGCCAACGGGTAAAACCACAACCTCCCGGCACGCAATGGTGCCAGTAGCCGCCCCACCACCACTGCCAACCTGTACTACGGTGTACGAACCGGGTGCCGTGTAGGAAAACGTTTTGGTAGATGAGAGGGTGATTTTATCAACCGGACTCTTGCCATCGTACTGAAAATTATACCCGGCATTGATAATGGTAGGAGGTGCAGTAACACTAACGGTAAAATCAACGCACACTTTTGCTTTGTTGACGGAAAAGTTACCAGGATACTGTGGATTGATACAAACATTCTGGGCGTGTACCCGTAAAAACACGCTCAACAGTAATAAGATGGCAAGCGTTGATACTGCCCGATGAGCCAATTTATTGGCTTTCACCCCAACATCAATCAGCACCAATGGTAAAATTTGCACAGAAGGTAATTTTTTATCGTTCGTATAAAGTTACGCTGTTTCTTACTTTGTAAAAAACGGCGCAACAGACATTTTCGCATCTGGCGAAACGTATCTTTCTCCAAATCAGTTTTCAGTCAAACAGGGCCTGTTTCTGATTGTCCTGTACGATTGGAGAACGAGCCTGCCAACGGCAGGTACACAAGCACAGACACGTATAGACGCAAAGAGATGAGCAATAATAGTACCAACTCCGAAACCAGCGGGTCGCCTGTCGATTCGGGTCAGGGGTTACCTCAGGATGGCCTGACACCCATCCGGTTAGATCAAATTGAAGAGGCCATTGCCGATATCAAAGCCGGTAAAATAGTGCTGGTTGTGGATGACGAAGACCGCGAGAATGAGGGTGATATGATCTGTGCGGCCGAGATGATTACGCCCGAAATGGTCAACTTCATGGTTCGGGAAGCGCGGGGTCTTATGTGCGTTCCACTCACGCAGGAACGCTGCGAAGAACTGGGACTGGATATGATGGTTACCAGTAATACATCGGTGCATACAACCCCCTTTACGGTGTCGGTCGATTTGCTGGGCAATGGCTGCACAACGGGTATTTCAGCTTCCGACCGGGCCAAAACCATCCAGGCCCTTGTCGATCCGCTCACCAAGCCCGACGACCTGGGTCGGCCCGGGCATATTTTCCCTCTGCGGGCCGTTGAAGGCGGAATTATTCGTCGGTCGGGCCACACCGAAGCGGCCATTGATTTGGCCAAACTGGCGGGCTTGTCGCCAGTAGGTGTGCTGATCGAAGTACTGAATGAAGATGGTACTATGGCCCGCTTACCCCAACTTCGGGTACTGGCCGATCGATTCGGTATGAAGCTGATTTGCATTCAGGACCTGATTGCGTACCGGCTCCGCACCGAATCATTGATTCATCGGGAAATTGGGGTGGATATGCCAACTAAATGGGGTCATTTCGACCTGATTGCCTACAAGCAGAGTAACACCGGTGATATCCACCTCGCGCTCATAAAAGGAACCTGGGAACCCAATGAACCGGTGCTGGTGCGGGTTCATTCGTCCTGCGTTACGGGCGATATATTCGGCTCCTGTCGCTGCGATTGTGGCGGGCAACTGCATACCGCCATGCAAATGGTAGAGGCTGAAGGAAAAGGCGTAGTTGTGTACATGTTTCAGGAAGGGCGTGGCATTGGTTTGCTGAACAAACTAAAAGCCTACAAGCTGCAGGAAATGGGTCGCGACACGGTTGAAGCCAATCTGGAACTGGGTTTGCCGATGGATGCCCGTGACTATGGTGTAGGGGCGCAAATACTGCGTGACCTGGGTATTCGTAAACTGCGGCTTATTTCAAACAACCCCAGGAAAAGGGCTGGACTAATGGGCTACGGGCTGGAAATTATAGACACCATCCCCATTGAGATATTGTCCAATCCGCACAATGAACGGTACCTCCAGACAAAGCGCGACAAGATGGGGCATACCATCCTGAAAGAACCCGTCAATCAGGAACAATAGCCGCTGGCTGTCGTTTACTGGTTATCGTTCACGGCTGTTTGTCAGCAGGATGGCGCGGTACATTTCGTTGCCTTACACAAACTAACTACAATCCACTATGAACAAGCAATCATTCAAGGAACTCATACAGGGCGATAAACCCGTATTGGTCGATTTTTACGCCGATTGGTGCGGTCCCTGCAAACAGCAGGCTCCTATATTGAAACAGCTCACCGAGCGGTCGGGCGATAAGGTTCGCGTGGTTAAGATTGACGTAGATAAGGCTCAGGCAGCCGCCCAACAGTATCAGATACGGAGCATACCGACCATGATTATGTTTAAAGACGGCAAGATTGTCTGGCGGCAGTCGGGGGTGCAACCCCTGCATACGCTGGAAGGGCTGGTAAAGCAGTTTGGCGCTTAGCCTTCGCTGTATCATCTTTTTAAACAAACAAGGCCCGAATGCTAGCATTCGGGCCTTGTTTGTAAGGAATCAAAGCTTATTTTTTTCCAAAACTTTGCAGATTGGTCAACGCAATGACGTTAATTATTTTCCACTGCCCGTTTAGCCTTTCCAGCACCCGGCTTTCTTTCGACGTCGTTTTTCCGTGGCTGTCCAGCAGCGTTTGGTCGTACGTAACAAAGGCCATATTACCGTTCTGGTGTATCATATAGTTATCGTTTTGCACGGTAACCTTATCGGAAACTTTCTTACTTTTAAACTGGCTGGCAAATTGTTTTTCCAGTTCGCTCCACCCTTTAATCAGCCTGAAATCTCCGCCATACAGGTTAGCCGCGAAGTTCACGTAAGGTGTATGCGCCCAGGCATTTGCCCATTCTGCTTTATCCCGTTTAAAAAAGCCTTCGGTTTCACTACGCAGCACGCGCTTTATAGCTTCGTTGTCAGCCTGAGCCAACCCACTCACAACGGTACTCAATACCAGAGCAATTACTACCAGTGATTTTTTCATGACCGTAAGGATTGATGATACAGTCAAGATATAGCAACATACTGTAATAAACAATTATTTTTTTGCACTTTTATACTAGCTAATAATTCAGGAGCAGTTGAAATCACTACTCCTGGAGGGGTGAAATCCGCCTGGCAGGTTGATATAGGTATGGTTCCGGGAAACCACCGCCAACGGGGATTGATTACTGCCCTTAACCCAGTTACTGGTGTACCAATTTTTGCCCGTGCCGCAACCATTTTCACCAGTACGGTGTCATTCTGCCAGACAACTGCCCTTTACGTCATTTGCTATGCGTATCCTCCTACTTCTCTGCATCCTGCTCACTACCCAGGCCATGGCCCAAACACCCTTTTTGGCGCAACTGGCCCAACACCGGGAAACATACAAGAAAGAACTGCTGGATTCGGCGGGTGGCCCCCTAAAGGCAGCCGGCGATTTAGCGTATATCCACTTCTACGAACCGGACTCAACGTACCGGGTCATTGCTACGGTCGAACGAACCGTAAACGCCGAACCGTTTGCAAATGCCCACTTATAGCGGCAAAACGAAGGAGCATGTGGCCTACGCCGTAGTGTCGTTCGTGCTGGGTGGCAAACCACAGCAGTTAACCCTGTACCGAAGCCTGAACCTGATGAAGCTTCCTAACTACCGGGATTACCTGTTTCTACCGTTTAAGGATGCTACGTCCGGCAAAGAAACGTACGGCGGTGGACGCTATATCGACTTGCGCACAGGCGATATTAAAGACGGAAAAGTACCGCTGGATTTCAACCGGGCCTATAATCCATACTGCGCCTACGAGGAAGGGTATTCATGCCCGATTCCGCCCGCAACCAACAGGCTGTCAATGGCCATTGAAGCGGGGGAGAAAACTTATGAAAAAGACCACTGACCTACGATTTTGGCGGGTATCGTCACCCCCCCAACCGACGGACGAGCAGGGTGTTGACCAACTCGAATAACCCGGCGGGTTTAAGGGTCCGCCAGTTGGCAATGTCGAGCGTACCCCCAAAATTGATGTAGTAATCGAGGTGGTATTTTTTCCATTCCCGCTCAATGAAATCCGGCGAGTGAATGGCCGCAATCCAGCCATCCTCCACTTCCTCAAACCACTCTTCGTAGTAGCTATCATCGGAGCCGTGAAAATTAAGGATGTTCTCACTAATCAGGATGAAGTGTTTGATACCCTGCTGTACCAGTGGGTCGATTACCTGCCGCTTCAGGTACATGATGTCGTTGTGAAGCGTGTCGTTCCACTCGCCGAAGAGTTCGATTACCACAAACTGCCGGTCGTAATTGGCAAACAGAATTTTGCAATACAGCGTTTCGGAGCCTATTTCATCCCAAAGGGGGTGGATATAGTAGCCGTAGATTGTGTTCTCGTACTGCTGCATATTATACTCCCGCTCATAAAACGGAGACTGTACATCGTCCGATGCGGTATAGTACTTCTCCCAGCCATAAAAGGGTTCAATGTCCTGCATAATCAACTAATGGGTGCATGAGGGTAATGCCGGTTTTGTTATCCCAGTCGCTCAGGTAATACTTCGCAATAAAAGTTTTTGTTTGATTGGGTGGATAACTAACGCACCCGTTCTGTTCATCGTCAACCTCGTTCTGCACTCAACCGGCTTGCCAAACAAAGGTACATTACCCGCTAATGGTATGAAACGGGCCACCGCTTCACCCAACCGAAATCGGGGTAAAATTCTGCCCATTCTGCCTCCCCCAGGTATCTCTACCCCGGCAATCAGATAACCATAGCTAATAGCCAGTTTTTTTTTGTCCGACACGGTTCCGCGGGATAATTGATCCGGGAACAATCATTCCGGGTTGAACGTATGTAGGGAAGTACTTTTTCTGTGAGTTTATGACGCGCCGGCAGCATTTTGTTATCATCCTGATTTTGGGGGCACTTTCTAGCGTCAGCCCCTTTTCCATCGACATGTACCTGCCGGGTTTTCCGGCCATTGCGCGCGACCTTCACACCTCCATTTCCCAGGTGCAGCTCTCGCTGACGGCGTATCTGGTCGGTATTTCTATCGGGCAATTGTTGTACGGCCCCCTGCTGGACCGGTACGGCCGGAAGCGGCCTCTGTACGCTGGTCTGGTCGTTTACCTGCTGGCATCAATTGGCTGCGCGTTCAGCACATCGATCGAAACGCTGATTGCCATGCGGTTGCTTCAGGCACTCGGTGGTTGCGTGGGACTGGTGGCGGCACAGGCACTGGTACGGGATCTGTTCCCGGTTTCGCAGATTGCCCAGGTCTTTTCGCTGCTCATTCTGGTCATTGCTGTTTCGCCCATGATTGCCCCAACTGTGGGTGGTTACGCTACGATGGCGTTCGGCTGGCATTCCATTTTCATTATCCTGGCCATTATCACCGCCCTGATGCTGGTTGGTATTCATTTTGCCCTGCCCGATGGCCGCCCGCCAGACCCTTCTCTGTCGTTGCGTCCGCAGGCGGTGTTAAAAAGTTTTTCGACCGTTGTCAGGCAGCCGCAGTTTCTGATTTACACGCTGGTTGGTGGTATTGCTACGTCGGCCCCTTTTGCCTATCTGGCGGGTTCGTCCGATGTGTTCATGAACATCTATCACGCCAGCGCACAGGAGTACGGCTGGATTTTCGCGCTCATGACCGTACCGCTGGTGGTTCCAACGCAGCTAAACCGTTTTTTTCTGAAACGATACAGCAGCGAGCAGATCATTCTGGTTACGCTGACGTACCAGTCGGTCGTGGGCGTGTTGATGGTGCTGGGCACCTGGGCGGGCTGGTTTGGCGAAGCTGGCCTGATTGGAATGTTATTTCTATTCCTGGCCGGGCAGGGCGTAACCGGCCCTAATGCCGCGGCCTTGTCTCTGGCTCCCTTTACGCGGCATGCCGGTAGCGCGGCCGCGCTGATGGGTAGTTTCCGGATGGGTTTTGGCGCGTTGGTTTCGGCCACGGTCAGTTTTCTGCACAACAACACCGCCATACCGATGGTGGGCGTCATGACAGGCTGCGTTGTTGGTGGGCTGGCTGTCCGGCTCATTGGGCAGCGTGTCGTTCGGTATCGGCTTACGCACCGAAGTGGCCATGAGCCACTAGCGGAGGTTGTGTTGTAGTGAATTTAGGACCGGTTTATAGTAGCCCCTGATTTAAATCAGGGGCTACTATAAACCGGCCCTAAACTCGTTCTTCTCTTACGATTGATCGTCAATCGGGCCATATTTGGCTTCGCGGATAGCGACCCACTCCTTGGCAGTACCCCCTTTGGAAAAATGGTCTTCTTCATCCTGAATTTCCTGATCCCAACTAAACTCAACCGTAAACTGACCTTGGGCCGTCAGATCAATCTGTAATCGGTTAGCGGGTGGCTCTCCCGCGGTTTTCCGGTGCAGATACAATTCCTGAACCGCTTCAGAGGCTTCATCCGGGAAATCGGTGGATAAAACCTCCAGTTCGCCCGTCGGGGTCAAGTAACTACCATCCAGTTCCATCTCCAGTCCGTCGGACAGAAACTGAGCGTTCAGCCGGGCAATAGTCCATTCGTCCGGGATGATAGCGCTGATGGCGTCGGTCAGTACATCGTAAATTTCATTCGTTGTCATACGTCACATTAAGAAGGGTAATCACAAAATAGTTCTGCCCGGTCTGTTCGGGTGAACCGTACCGGGCAGAACAAAGACACAGATAATGTTAGTTTTTTACCTGCACCGGCAGGTCTTCCAACTGGGCATAACTCAATTTCCAGGTGTTGTCCGCTCCTTTTTTCCAGAGAAACGTGTAGTTCCCTTCCCCAAAGGCGTGTGGATCGGCCGGATCGACCGGCAACACATCCACTGAAAAAGTACCGGCTTCGTACGCCATCTGGGTATCAATTCCTGAGCTTACTACATTCGTTTTCAGGTCGCTCAGGGTTGGCAGGGTTTCGCGAACCCATTTTTCAGCAACCTCCGACTTTCCTTTGAAATGCGTGTTGCCCTGCAGGAATTCGGCATCATCGGCCAGCATGTCGACTATCTTGGCCGCGTCTTTGTTGTTCCAGGCATTAATAAACTGCCGGTTCAAATCCTGAATGTTAACGGTATCGGTGTCGGTGGTTTTTGAGCAGGAGGCAAAGAGCGCAGCCACGACGAGAATACGGAAGAAGTTCATTGTTGTAAACGTTAATAGTGAATGATAAAAAAAGTACACTGCCCCACACAATCGCGTGGAGCAGTGTACCAGACTAATTAGATTACCAGCTTTTCCGACGATACTCGGAGGTTGGGTAGGGCGACATTGGATCACCATACGTATCGTTCACCAGAAAGCCAGACTTGTATACGTAAGCAGTTGGCTTGCCTGCCTCCATCAGGCTTGCAGCCTGCATGTTGGGGTTATTGGTGGTTCCTCCTGCTACTGAATTCGGCACACCCGTTCGCTGGGCTACGGCCCTGGCCTGCTCGGGCTGATTGGCAGTGGCCCGGTTGACAGCCGCTCTTTCGGCAGCGGCTCTATCCGCAGCCGCTATGCGGGCTCTCTCGGCGGCAGCAACCCGGGCCGCTTCAGCCGCCCTTTTTTGCCGGTTATCAACACCCTTTCCGATGGCGTAACCAGCCGCTCCGCCCGCTACACCACCAACAACCCCACCAACAACGCGGTTTCGTTTGTTGATAATGGCACCCGCGGCAGCACCCGCACCGGTTCCGATGGCGGTACCCGTTGCCTGTGGGCTCCAGCGTCTTTTCGACTTCTTACCGATGGCGTAGCCACCCGCTCCGCCAACAATACCGCCTACAACGCCACCAACGGCGCGGTTTCGCTTATTAATGATGGCACCTGCGGCCGCTCCGGTAGCAGCGCCAATAACGGCACCGTTGGTTCCGGTACCCCAACCTTTGATAACCTGAGCCTCAACAGGCTGACCTAGTATAGTGATTGCCAGTACTATGACGGAAGCAATCGAGTTAGTCTTTTTCATAGCGTTTCTTAGTTTACGTGAGAACAATGGCTTTCAGCCCACAATTAACCTATTTGGTACGGCCATTGTTTTGCATAAGATGGTTTCTGCAGCGGATGGTTTAATCAGGCATATCGGTATCCACTTGTCAGGAAATGAGCAGGCGGGGGAAAGCCGGGAGTCGGCAATGAGGATAAAATTGGTCACTTAGGCCCTCAGGAGCGTCAGAAGGCCCAATCAGCACCCCTGCAAATCGAAGTCGGCCGCGTCAATCTGCTCCACCCGTTTGCCCATCTTTTTCTGAATGATATAAAAATGATGGTCATCATCGGGTGTGATGAGCGAGATAGCTTTCCCCGCTGCTTCGGCCCGGCCGGTTCGGCCAATCCGGTGAACGTAATCTTTGGGGGAGCGGGGCAATTCGAAGTTGACGACATACGGTAACAACGGAATATCAATACCCCGCGACAGCAGATCGGTAGCAATCATTACAGTCAGCTTACCCGCTTTAAAGTCACGCAGTACCTCCGTTCGGATGCTCTGCCCTTTCTGACCGTGGATGGCAGCCGCCTGAATCCCGTTCTTGTTGAGCTTAACCACCAGGTTATCCGCCGTTCGGGTGGACGATACGAACACCAGCACCTGCGTCATGTTGCCGGTTTTGATCAGGTACCGCAACAGGGGCCCTTTACGCTCCAGACTGGTTTTGTAGGCAAGCTGGCTGATTAGTTCGAGGTTGGGGGCTTCTTCCTCAATGGCTTCTACTCTAACCGGCAACCGCAGCCATTTCTCGTTAATATCCTGAATGGAGTCGCCCAGGGTGGCCGAGAAAAGGATCGTCTGCCGCTTTTTGGGGAGCCGGTCAAACAGTTGGCTCATCTCGTCATCGAAGCCTAGTTCGAGCATTTTATCGGCTTCATCGAGCACCAGAATCTCCACGCCCGACAGGCGTAACGCCCGCTGCGACAGTAGATCCAGCAGTCGACCGGGCGTGGCTACGACAATGTCGGCCCCGTGAACGGCAATCATCTGGGGATTGATGGCCACTCCGCCAAATACCGCAACGGTTTTTACCTTCGGAAAAAGATGCACGCTCAACGCCTGAAACACCCCGGCTACCTGCGCGGCCAATTCGCGGGTGGGCACCAGTACCAGCACGCTGGGGCTGGCTCCGGCCGCTTCTTTTGTCCGGTGAAACAGCTCCAGAATGGGCAGTACGAACGCGGCCGTTTTGCCGGAACCGGTTTTGGCAATACCCAATATATCCTTGCCGCGCAGAATGGACGGAATGGCATCCCACTGAATGGGGTACGGGCGGGTATACTCCTGCTCCGCTATGGCTTTCAGCAGGGGTTCCGATAGACCCAGTGCCTTGAAAGACTGTTTATTTTTTTCCGCTCCGCTTGATGGGTCGTCCATATTTTAACATTTTTTCGGCTGCGTGATCGCGCCGGACGTTTACTTTCTTGTTTTTATCGATTTTTTCGTGAAAAGCCGGACCAACATCCTCCCGTCTGGGCGTTTTGATGTCCGGTATTTTCATGTACACGTTTGGCTTCTCCTCCTCCGTAAGCACATCCGATATCGCCAGGTGTTCCGGTAGCGGCAGCACCGGAATCGTGTAGTTCATCAGGGTTTCGATAGCCGCCTGTTTCTCCTCGTCCCGGGGGGTAATGAAGGCAATGGCAATCCCATCCACTTCGGCCCGGCCCGTCCGGCCAATCCGGTGAATGTAGTTCTCCGGCACCTCGGGCAGATCAAAATTAATAACGTGCGACACTTCAGCTACGTCCAGCCCACGGGCAATAATATCCGTGGCAATCAGCACGCGGTACGCACCCGACTTAAACCGGTCGACAGCCTCAAACCGGAGGTTCTGCGCCTTATTGGAGTGAATAATGCCCGTCTGCTCCGAAAAATCATCATCCAGCTGCTCGTGCAGCTGATCGGCTAAGTGCTTGGTAGCCACAAAAACCAATACTTTATTCATGGCGGCATCCTTGCGGAGCAGCCGTTCCAGCAAATTGACCTTTGTGTGAAAGTTAGGTACCTGATAGGCCGTCTGGGCAATGTTTTCCAGGGGTGTTCCCACCGGGGCCGCTTCTACCCGGATGGGGCTGTTGAAAAACGTTTCGATCAATTTTTCTACATCGGTGGTCAGGGTAGCGGAGAACAGCAGGTTTTGCCGTTTGGGGGGCAGGAGGTCCAGAATGATTTTCAGTTGCGTACGAAAGCCCAGATTCAGCATTTCATCTACTTCATCGATTACCAGTTTTTTGACCGCTTTCGCCTTCAGCACCCCACTCGTCAGCAAATCGACCAGCCGGCCGGGCGTGGCCACCAGTATATCCATCCCCTGCAACACCTGGGCTACCTGCGGTTTCATGTTGACACCCCCGTACACACCCACCGCCGTCAGGTTCAGGTATTTTGTCAACTGGTTTACCGTTTCCAGTACCTGCACCACCAGTTCCCGCGTGGGCACAATGATGAGCAGCTGGGGTAATTTTTCCCTGGAAAATGTTAACTGGCGCAGGCAGGGGAGCAGATACGCCAGCGTTTTCCCCGTACCCGTCTGGGCCAGTCCGCACACATCCCGACCCGACATCACCACCGAAAAAACGTGTTGCTGGATGTGGGTGGGTGTTGTATACCCCATATCGTTCAGGGCATTCAGCAGGGGTTTGTTTAAATTAAGTTCGTCAAAAGTCATAATCAGGCTGTCGTCTACCAGCCCGCAAAGGTACGGCTAATCAGTGAGCTACCGCTATAACCTCCGCTACGTCAGGCTGATTGTATGGTCGAAGGGGGTGAAGCCGGTCACGTAAACGCTGGGCGCATCCATTGCGGGCAAGGCACCCCGCAGCTGTACATTCTTGTGGGCCGCCAGCCCTGAGCCATCCTGGCCGGACACAAACGTAATGGTATCCTCTTTGACGGTGTACGAGCCGGATACCCGAAAGCAGATATGCGTTGGCCCGCGCTGGATGCAGCGGTGACGCCGGTGAATGTGCCGCCCGGACGAAAAATCAACTCAAGGGCAACGGGTACCCCATCGGTTCCGGATATGTGTGATGCGGGCCTGTACCCCGTTGGCCTGTTCGCTGATGGTTACCGTTGTCTGGAGTGTTTGTACTTCACTCTGCGCCCGGTTCGCTCTCGGCATCTTCTCCCAGTCCCCATCGGCCGGAATCTCGTCGGGCGGGTAAGGCTGGTAGTACGGGCCATCCAGCGCCTGCGTCAGTACCCAACTATCGCCTTGCTGGTCAATTTTTTCCGTCTGAAACTGGCCCTTGCCAAAAAACGAACTGGCCACCCGAATTCCCTGCAACACGGCATTGCCCTTATGAAAGGTTAGCCAGACGGGGTTACCCGACAAAATGGTACTATCCCACCTACCGCGACGAATGCGCACCAGTCCCGAATGCGGATACGTTTTCACGTAGTTGGTGGGCAACGGTTGGGAAGATGGCAATTCCTGCCACAGGGTAGGGTCCTCCAGCAGGTAATCGAGCAGATAAACGGTTTTAGGCATGGCCGTTTTTTCAATCAGTCGGCACATGGCAGCCATTTCGCCATCATTGTCATGAATCGCCAGGTATCGGTAGGGCAAATAATAGCCTTCCAGCGTACCCACCAGCGCTTTATCCTGCCGACCGGAAGCCTCCGAAACCACTTCGCCGTTTGCATGAACGTAGTACATCGTCATGGCCAGATTCCGGCGAACGTAGTCCAGCAGTTCGGGCTTGTTCAGGCCTTTGGCTACGGTAATCAGCAGGCGATTGGTCAGGGGAGAATAAATCAGGGTGCTACGCTCATTGTACTGCCCGTCGCTGTCCATGTCGATATGCTCGGCCAGCCACTGGTTTATCCGGTTCACGTATCGGGTATCCGGCCAGCGCTCGTTCAGTTTGGTCAGTGCCGCCGACACCACCCAGCGGTGATTGGGGGTATGGATGCCGCCAACCGTCAGGGCCTCCCCCGCCCGAAGCAGAAACGTTTTGAACGTTGCCAGCACGGCCCCCGTTTGGGCGTATCCGACTGCTCCAGCAAGGTGTAAGCGGATACCAGCCGCTTGACGATAAAACCCGTATCGGGTGTCGAATGAAAGTTCGTGGCGGGCAAATCCAGTGTACCATCGGTATGCTGGGCCTTCAGCAGGTAACCCAGTGCCGAATCGATTTGCTGTAACAAATCAGCCGACTGGTAAAAAGGCGACTCCGGGCAGGAAATGGCACAGGAAGCCCGACGAACGAAATCGGCCGTTGACTGGGGATTGGGTATACCGTCCCCATCGGTTATGGCACCTGAAAACCGGCCCGCTTCGCGCACCCGATACGCCTGTATCGACGTTAGTTGCTGGTCATTCAGGTGAATCAGATCACGCAGCCAGCCGGGTTTTACGGGCAGAGGAACAACCGTCGAGAAAGCCACTTCGGGTAGCGTTGGCACCGCACAGAGCGCAACGGCACTGGTGCGCACAAAATTTCTTCGATCCATCATCCGGGCATTTTAGGGCTAAAAGCGGGGTTGGCCCGGTATCTAATAGAATCGGCGTTGGACGGGGGCCTCGCTAAATGAAGCGAAACCGATGATAGCCGGGGCAGGAACGGCCTTAACCCGGTGTTTTCCCTTACTTTTAGGGCATGATAACTCCACAGCAACAGGCGCAGATACTGGAAAGTCTAAGCATTACAGCCCTGAATCCGATGCAGGAAGCTGCCCGTAACGCCATTGGTCAGGACAATGACACGTTTCTTATTGCGCCCACCGGCTCCGGCAAAACCCTTGGCTTTCTGCTGCCCATCCTGGGCCTGCTCGATGCCGACAGCAATGCGGTGCAGTGCCTCGTGCTGGCCCCCACCCGCGAACTGGCCATGCAGATTGAGCAGGTATGGAAAAAAATGGCGACGGGCTTCAAAGTGAACGTGTGCTACGGAGGGCACCCGATGGAAACCGAAATCAAGAACCTGAGCAATCCGCCCGCCCTGCTGATTGGTACGCCCGGCCGCATCCGGGATCACCTTACCCGCCGAACCTTCTCGCTGGACGGTATTAAAACGCTGGTGCTGGACGAGTTCGACAAGTCGCTGGAGCTGGGGTTTCAGGACGAGATGGCCTTCATTATCCGGGGGCTGCGTAACCTGCGGAAGCGGGTGCTGGTTTCGGCTACGGCAGGTATTCCCATCCCGGCATTTATCAGGCTCCAGTCGCCCACCACCCTGTCGTTCATGCCGGAAGATGAAACGCCCCGGCTGACGGTGAAAGTGGTCTACTCCGAAGCGAAGGATAAAATCGATACGCTGTTTCAATTGCTCTGTTCGCTGGGGTCCGAAGCCGCGCTGGTTTTCTGCAACCACCGGGAAGCCGCCGAACGAACCAGTGCCCTGCTCAATGAGGATGGGCTTTACACCACGTTTTACCACGGCGGCATGGAACAGGCCGACCGCGAGCGGGCACTGATCCGGTTTCGGAACGGTAGCGTCAATGACCTGGTCACTACCGATCTGGCGGCTCGTGGGCTGGATATTCCGGAGATGAAAAACGTGATTCATTACCACCTGCCCCTACAGGCGCATGAGTTCGTGCATCGGAATGGCCGCACGGCCCGCATGATGGCCTCGGGCACGGCTTACGTTATCCTGCACCGGAATGAACCCCGCCCAGCCTATCTGGACGCATCCCTCGAAACAATCGACCTTCCCACCGACCCCCAACCCAGACCTACTCTACCCGCCCCCCCCGACTTTGTGACGCTCTACGTGAGTGGCGGAAAGAAAAACAAGCTTAACAAAGTAGACATCGTTGGTTTTTTCTCGCAGAAAGGCGGCCTCGATAAAGGCGACCTGGGCCGCATTGAGGTGCAGGACTTCATCTCCTTTGCCGCCGTAAAAACAGCTAAAGTCGACGCACTATTGAACCGCGTAAAAGACGAAAAAATGAAGGGCAAGAAGTATAAGATTGAAGTGGCGCGGTAGAGTTGATAGATCACTCCCGCTAAACAAGATGAGTACAGACTATCATACCGCTTGCTCACTCAATATGGCCCGCACCTATTCCACCCGGCGTAGAATAGAGCTACAAGTCATGCGGATTTACACAAGCCAATCCATTGATTAACTGAAAATCCTTTGTATTGCGGGTTAAAACAGTAAGCTCATGAACAAGAGCGGTGGCGGCAATCAGTGCATCGCCGAGCTTTAGCTTTTTGTACGTCTTTCGGAGATGGATTGTTTTTTCAGCAATGGCGTCATCCACATGAATAATGTAGGCCAGTGCCAAAAAATCGTTCAGCCTTTGCATTTCGATGGGTGCGCCGTCAAAGCCTAAAACTTCAATCTTAACAATGATTGAAGTCGTTAGATCATCATTAATGAGGCTATCCATAGCCAACGCTGCTGAATCCGGGAGTTTGTCTCCTACGTAGTCGATAACCGCATTAGTGTCTAGGAGATAGTGCTTTCCCATTCAGTTCTCGCTTGCTCGGTGTGCCGAAGCAAAGCATCGGCGGTTTCTTTAGAAATAGATCCTCTAAAATCCGAGGGTTTAGGTCGAGCAATGTCCTGTTGCGGCTTTTCCAGCCTTTTTAAATCTTCATGCTTAGACGTGATGGTGTTCCATTCCTCAATAGGAATCACGATGGCTGTATGCCTGCCCTGGGCATCAGAGAGATACTGTACGTTCATGGTCAGATTTGTTAGCTACTGCTCGATGATGTACTGAAAAAATCAGGAAATTCGCCCGTATTTACGCGCCTTTTTAACTGGCCACTACTACCCCCATTTATAGGCTCCAGACAAAAAAAGCACTTACCATCTCTGACAAGTGCTTGATTTTTGTGCTCCCGAAGCTGGGCTCGAACCAGCGACCCTCTGATTAACAGTCAGATGCTCTAACCAACTGAGCTATTCGGGAATGTTATCGGTTATTGTGGTGCAAAAGTAAGGTGAAACACGATACTACGCAAGGACAAGGCGAAAAAAAGTAATGCCTAAAAACGACCCGGCGTTGCAGTGGGATCGCCCCCGTAGTGTGGTACGTTTTGCAAAATCAGGTCTTTGATACGTCGGGCATCGCCCTTGGTAAAGTTTTCAAGCACTATCTGAGGCCGGGCGCGGGGAATAACCCGTACCGTAGCGAAAAACAGTCCGTTGTCAATCTCGACCCCGGAAATGTCGGAGTAGAAAACGAAATTGTCGGTACCGCCAATGAGTTTCTTCTCGCGGAAGGTAACTCCCTTGTCGGTAAACTCGACCTCATCACTCCGGATGGGGTCTTTAAAACTGCTGCTTCGAAATTTCTCGTTAGACATAGGATTGGGAGGATTGAGAGTTAAGAGCAAGTAGTGAGGAGCCTTTCAGCGTAAGCAAAAGAACAACCGGATGGCTCTTCATTACTCGCCCCAACTCCTGCTTTTATTTTTTGGGTATATAAATTACTTTCTTGGTCTCGAAAAAAGGCTCATCAAAATAGTCTGACAGGTCATACACCCGGTAGCGGTCCGGTACCTCGGCCAGTTCTTCGGCAAGGTCGCCCCCTTTCAGGTACAGAACCCCGTTGGGTCGGTCATTGTTGCCCGATTTAAGAATTTTATAACGCATCCAGCCGAGAAAGGGCTTCAGGCGCGTTACGGCCCGGCTCACCACAAAATCGTAGGTCGTATTCAATTGCTCCACGCGGGCCTGTTCAGCCTTCACGTTTTGGAGGCCCAATGCACTGGCCACCTCCTGCACCACCTTTATCTTCTTGCCAATGCTGTCGACCAGGTGAAAGTCGACCATCGGAAACAAAATGGCCAGTGGAATACCTGGAAAGCCGCCCCCCGTACCCACATCCAGTATTTCGGTGCCGGGTTTGAAGTTCACGATTTTAGCGATACTCAACGAGTGAAGCACGTGTTTTTCGTAGAGTGCGTCGATATCCTGCCGCGAAATCACGTTGATTTTCGCATTCCAGTCGCGGTAAAGTCCATCCAGTGCGGCAAAACGTTCCTGTTGCTCAGCAGTCAGGTTAGGGAAGTATTTTAAGATGAGCTCCATTTGGAAGAGTGTAGCATGAAGCGTGTAGAATGAACAGGAAAAAAAGCAATGGGTATTCCTCACTTTTCATTCTACACGCTTCACTAAATTATCGCCAGTAAACGCGCTTTTCGCGTTTGGTAACTAGTGTTTTCAAGCCAGCCAGACCGTAGTAACCGGCCAGTACTCCATCCATATAGGGCATAGTGGCCCAGTGTACGGTATGCGCCAGCCGAAAACTAATTCGCCCAACGATACCCCAGAACAGGAGAAGACGAACCGAAAACGCCACCAATCCGGCCTGCAAAAGTAGCCATTCTGTCGGGCTAAATGAATAGTGCAGCAGAGCCAATATCGGCACCATCAGGCCAACTACCAGCGTTAGCACCCACGTTAGTACGTGCGAGCCGGTAAGCAGACCGAGCCAAACTTTGTTTCCTGCTTTGTAATATTTCCCCACATTCAGGTGCCGCTGTTTCTGTAGCCGCCACTCCGGCCAGGTTTCTTTGGGCTTCGACCACATAAACGTATCCGGGTCCAGACAAATGGCCGTGTTTTTTCCCGTAGCAACCTCGTTAATGAACAGATCATCGTCACCACCAACCACATTCTTATGCCGGTAGAAGCCCTGATTAGCAAAAAACACACGGGTCTGGTATGCCAGGTTTCGACCGACGCCCATGTACGGACGCCCGGCCAGGGCCAGTGAAAAGTACTGCACGGCGGTAAACAAGGTTTCGAACTGGATGAGCCGATTCAGAAAACCAGGCCGATGCTCGTACGGTGAGAATCCCAGCCCAATCGCTTTCTCCTTTTGTGCCAGTGGAGCAACCATACCAGCCAGCCAGCCAGTCGACGCTGGTCGGCAATCGGCATCCGTGAGCAGAACGGCAGGGTATTTCACTTTTTTCAGGGCAATGGTCAGGGCGTATTTTTTGGGCGTTATATGTTCATATTCCTTGTCGATGTAAATAAACCGGACCCGTTCCAGGTGGGCAATATCGTTTTCCAGAAACGGTCCCGTTCCATCGGTGGAGCGGTCGTCCATGACCAATACCTCAAAAACAGGATACTGCTGGGCATTCAGCAGGGGCAGTAGTTCCCTTAGGTTATCGATTTCATTGCGGGCACACACAACGATGGAAACACCAGCCGACAGTTCATTGGTCAACGAATTCCTGACCTGTTCATCCCGCGCAGGTTGCTGGTAGAAAGCCGTTCGGGAATAAGCAAAAAGGATGTAAACAAGCTGAATACCGACCATAAGCAGCCAGATTATCAGTAATACCGGAATCACCAAGGAACGAGGGCAGCCGCTAACGCGCTGATTTTTAATGCGGCAGCAAAGATAGCAGGAAAAGAAGAAAAGGAGGGCAGGCAATAGATCCAGTAAGGGCAAACGCAGGAACTTCATCAACGCTGACAGGCTGGTGTTAATGTCTGTAAGCCTAACACGCTTTCGGTGTTTCCATGCCTTTGCTCCGACATACACGCTTCCTCCAATACCTTAATCTTCCGTACTGCTTACTTAACCCCAGGCCCTTCCGCCACCTACCCGCTTGCCCCTCGCCCCTCGTCCCTTATCTTTGCCGAATGACATTTTCGATTACTGCTCATGACCCCCAATCGAAGGCCCGATCAGGAACGCTGACCACGGAGCATGGCACCATTCAGACGCCCATTTTCATGCCCGTCGGTACGGCAGGAACGGTGAAAGCCGTTCACCAGCGTGAACTCGAAACCGACATCAACGCCGATATTATTCTGGGCAATACCTACCACCTGTACCTACGGCCGGGGCTGGATATACTCAGTCGGGCGGGTGGACTCCATGGTTTTAATGGCTGGAAACGACCTATTCTGACCGATTCAGGGGGCTATCAGGTATATTCACTGTCCAATACCCGCAAGATTAAGGAGGAGGGCGTTACGTTCAAATCGCACATTGACGGGTCCAAACATACGTTTACGCCCGAAGGGGTGATGGATATTCAGCGCACCATTGGCGCTGACATTATCATGGCCTTCGACGAATGTACGCCTTACCCCTGCGACTATGAGTACGCCCGCAAGTCGATGGAAATGACCCACCGCTGGCTCGACCGGTGCATTGACCGGTTTGATTCGACCGAGCCGCAGTACGGGTACCAGCAAACCCTGTTTCCCATTGTACAGGGCAGCACCTATGCCGACCTGCGCCGACAGTCGGCAGAGACCATTGCCAGCAAAGGCCGGGAAGGGAACGCCATTGGTGGGCTGGCCGTGGGCGAACCCGCCGAAGAAATGTACACCACAATTGAGTTGGTCAACAGTATTCTACCCGCCGACAAACCCCGGTACCTGATGGGTGTGGGTACCCCCGCCAATATTCTGGAAGCGATTGCGCTGGGCGTGGATATGTTCGACTGTGTGATGCCGACGCGCAACGCCCGACACGGCCTCCTCTTCACCACGGAGGGTATTATCAACATCAAAAATGAGAAGTGGAGCCGGGATTTCAGTTCCATCGACCCGGCCCTGGGTGGTTACGCCAGTACGTTTTATTCAAAAGCCTACCTTCGGCACTTGTTCAAAGCCGACGAATTACTGAGCGGTCAGGTTGCCAGTCTGCAAAATCTGACGTTTTATCTATGGCTTGTCCGGCAGGCAAAAGCGCACATCGAGGATGGCACGTTTGTCGCCTGGAAAAACGCCATTATTCCCCAGCTTATGCAGCGGCTGTAAAGGTCGTAAATCGCAAAGCGGTGCGCAAAGGTGTCCTGAGCAGCTTATCCGGGCATTAAGCGCTTCTGCCTTGGCATACTTTGCGGTGCATCAAAAAGCAAACACAAATAAAAAGTATCCTGATGTCAGTATTCGGGATACTTTTTTCATTTCACTTCGTCTTATGGTTTTTGTCGCTATCACACGCCTTCACCGTTAACCCTCTTTTTTCGGATGACACCACGAACGGACACCAATCATCGGTTATTCATGCCGGCCGATGTGCTGCTCCGGTTAGTTTGGCAGGCCCGCATCCGGGTTGTCGGACTGGTAGTTTCGTGTACGGTGCTGGGTGCAACACTAGCCTGGATGCAGCAACCGGAATTTCAATCCGAAGCCCGCGTTATGCCCGAGATGAATGGGGGCGCCAACGACCTGTTCAAACGCTTATCGTCCGTGGCCGGCCTGACCGACATTGATTTTTCGGAGGCTGACGGGATGGATGCCATCCGGCCTGATTTATACCCGAATGTGTTACAAAGCACCCCCTTTATTCTCTATCTGCTTGACCAGTCCGTTATCACGACAGCCGGTACCCGGCAAACGATAGGGTCTTTTCTATTGACCGGTACCTCCGGCTGGTCAGTCAGGAAACTACGGTCGTTTTTGCGAGTCGAGCCGAAACCACCAACGTTGGTAAAGGGACCCTCCGGGGCGTTGCACTTGTCCATTCAGCAACAGGATCTGGCCGAAGAGATTATGGAGCGGGTCAACGCCCGGCTCGATGCCCGGTCGGGGCTGATTACCATTACGGCGCAGATGCCCGATGCCTACGTAGCTGCCAGCGTAACGCAGTTGGCCATGACGTACCTGACGACATACGTTACCAACTACCGCACCGAGAAAGCCCGGCAGGATTTGGCCTTCTACGACAATCGGGTGAACGAAGTGCGAAAACGCTACCAGAAGGCGCAGTTCAGCGTGTTTCATTACAATGACAACCACAAAAATCTGGTGATGCTGTCGACAACGATGGATCGGCAACGGATGGAAGCGGAACTGACCATTGCCCAGACCGTGTACACCGAATTGTCGCGTCAGCTGGAGCAGGCGAAACTGAAAGTCCAGGAGCGGACGCCCATCTTCAAAGTGCTCGAACCACCTGCCGTTCCCCTCAAACGAACATCTCCCAAACGAGTGCTTACCGTACTGCTGTTTGCCGGAACCGGTTTTGTACTGGGTGTTTTGTCTGTACTCCTCCAGCGATGGGGCATTGTGGAAAAATTCAGATTCCTGCTTTCTGACGAAACGCCCGGTTTGCGGAGTCCCATAAACGAACAAACGGGTCTATTATGAAACGACTGCTCCTCAGCCTGATGGTTTTTCCGCTTGCCATCGGGCTGGTCGGCAGTTCGTTCTATGAAGCCTTTGCCGTGGCCTTTTCGGTGTACATGTTCCTTACGTTCGTCCACCGTATCGGCCACAAAATTGCCCTGCCCGAGTGCATCAGCAGCATTGCAGCGGGTGAAATCCTGTTTGTACCGGCTATTACGTACTGGCTCTTACCGACCTCCATGCCCCTCGGGTCCACTACCTATTTCAGCTACGCTCTGCCGGCCTGTCTGGCTTTTTGCGCGGGACTATATGGGGTTGCCAACAAATCGGATGCATCATTGCTATCCCACAAACAATACCTTCTCCGGGCGGCTGATTGCCTGAGTCAGAGACGGGCAGCCAGTACGGCATTATTCAGTATTGGCCTGGCTGGATTTCTGCTGAAAATGAGTGCGCCCACCCTACCTGCTTTTCTGGGAACGCTCCCCGCGTATTGCTTGCTGACCAGCGTCTTTTACGCCTACTACGCCCGGAGCCCCTTCTGGAAAGGGCAGAGCATCTGTGTCGTTGGTTTGCTTCTGCTGCATACCATCGTGACGGGCACCTTCAACGACCTGTTCTTCTGGCTGCTGGCGGGGATGCTGTTACTATCTACCAGTATGCCTGCTCCACCAACGCTGCGCCTGAAAGCCATTACCATCGGCCTGGCGTTTACCTTTTTGCTGGTAGTGCAGTCGGTTAAACGTGAATACCGCTACCAGACCTGGGGCTACACGAAAAACGAGCGCACCGCCGATGCCGGGCTGATGACTACCCTGCTGGTGGACCGGGTGAGCCACCCAAGCAAGCTGATAAACGTATTTCATCTGTACACGGCCTTTGTTCGCTTCAATCAGGGTATCATCATCGGTAATGCGATGAACAAAGTGCCCATCCATGAAGACTATGCCAAGGGTGAGGTGCTGTTATCCCTCCTGTATCCCTTTATTCCCCGATTCGTATGGCCGGGCAAACCCCAAACGGGCGGTTACGAAAACATCCGGCGTTTTACCACGCTTCCCCAGTTTGCCAACACCAGCATCAATCTATCGCCCCTGGGCGAGGGGTACGTGAATTTTGGGTACGGCGGTATTCTGTTCGCCCTGGGCTACGGTGTACTGTTGGGCGGCTTTTTTCGATTTACCTTCCGACTGGCAACTTACATACCATCCATCGTTTTATGGCTCCCTATGATTTATATGGGGTGCCTGACGATGGAAACGGATTTACTGTCTACCTGGGGAAGTCTGGTAAACAGCGTCCTGTTCATCACGCTTTTATTCTGGTTGCTGGAGCAAACCGGTATCGAACTATAGGCCCATGACAATCACGTATCTGGTTCGAAGCCCCGGCACTGGCCACAGCATCGAAGAGCTATTCGGGACTATTCAGCAGGAGTTCGATCAGCAACCGGGCATCCGTACCAACCGGGTGTACCTGCCGCACATTAGCCGGGGGTGGTGGAGCATCTGGCAAAATCTACGTTTTGTACGAACCCTCAGAAGCGATGTTTTCCATATTACGGGCGACATTCACTACACTGCTCTGGCGCTGCCGGGGTCGCGTACGGTGCTTACCCTGCACGATTGCAGTACGCTGGTGAAGAACCAGCGTCGACTTCTTCGGTACGCATTCTTCTGGTTGTTCTGGTATTATCTCCCCGTTCGCCGGGCCAGCGTAGTAACCACTGTATCAGGCAAAACCCGGCAGGAGTTGATTAGCTATGTGGGCCGCATTGCCCAAAAAACCATCGTCATTCCCAATGGGTACGATCCCGCTTTCAGGCACCGGCCAGCTTCGTTCCAGACCAGCCATCCAGTTCTATTGCAGGTAGGAACAGCCCCCAACAAGAACCTGTTCCGGCTTATTACGGCCCTCGAAGGCATTTTATGTACCTTGTTGCTCGTAGGTCCATTGTCGGACACCATCCTACAGGCGCTGCAACAACGGCTAATCCACTACCGGCACTATGAAAATCTGAGTCGGGCCGAAGTCATTCAGCTTTATACAGACTGCGATATCGTCACGTTTATATCGACCTACGAAGGCTTCGGTATGCCGGTGCTGGAAGCAAATGCCGTTGGTCGCGTGGTGATTACTTCCCTCAACTCGCCCATGTACACCTTGTCTCCGGATTCGGCCCACTTTGTCGATCCGCTGGATGTATCGGCAATCAGACAGGGAATTTTGCGCCTGATAACCGATACGACCTATCGGCAAGAACTGGTGAAGGCGGGGCTTCTCAACGCGCAGCGCTACACCGCAGCAACGGCCGCTTTCCACTATCGGGAATGCTACCAAAAGATGGCCCCCGTTCCACTCGTAGCACAACCTGCCCAATGAAGATACTGCTATCCGCCGATTGCTTCTACCCTGCCCAGATGGGTGGCCCCAGCAACACCATTTACTGGCTGGCAAAAGCACTGACGCGGGCGGGTCATGCCGTAACGGTCGTTGCTACGTCGCAGGATTTGCCGCCGTCGGTCCCGCTCAACCGGTGGATATACATGGATTGCGGGCGGGTGATGTATACCCGTAATCCGCATTTCTACCTGCCACTGCGCCACATCTGGCAAGGCTGGCAGGCTATGTCCAGCGTCGATGTCGTTCACGTAAACAGCCTGTTCTATCCGGCATCCCTGATTTGGGCACTCCTGAGCCAATGGGCGGGGAAGCCCGTTATCTGGTCGCCCCACGGCGAATTGAATCCGGTAGCGTTGGCTATTCGCCCCCGACTCAAGCGATTCATACTGAACCTTACCAAACGCATTATCGCCCCATCTATCCATTTTCAGGCAGCCAGCCAGGCGGAGGCAGACCATATCCGGGACTCTTTCGGAAAGGCCATTTCCGTAACCGAAATTCAGAGCCGAATGGAGTTACCGCTCCCTCGTTCTACCCGATGAAACGACTCGGTTGACCCCGCCTTATATCCTTTTCATGGGTCGGTTGCATCCCATCAAGGCCATCGACAACCTGCTTCGTGCCCTGGGCGCATCGGCAGTTTTCCGCGACAGTGGATTTTCGCTGGTCGTTGCCGGGCCGAAAGCCGATAACGCTTACGGCAACGTGCTTGCGGAACTGGTCAGCCAGCTGGGCCTTTCGGAGAAGGTAACGTTTGTGGGCGCCGTACAGGGTGCGTGGAAAGAAACCCTCTATGCCAACGCCCGATTGACGGTCCTGCCCTCTCACGCGGAGAGTTTCGGTAATGTCGTCATTGAATCGCTGGCGCAGGGAACCCCGGTTGTCGCGTCAACGCATACACCCTGGCAACTACTCGAAACCGAGCGAGTGGGTAGCTGGGTAGCCAATGACCCGGAGTCGCTTCGGGAGGCAATCGAACCATTCCTGCTGATGCCGCCCGGTACGTATCAGCCATACAGGCAACGCGCCTATACACTGGCTCACCGGCAGTTCGATGTGCATGAACATGTGGGCGAATGGGAACACCTATACCGGGAAGCCCTACAGCGTAGCAACCAACCGAACGCCGTAGCAATCGCTGACTAATGAACCACAAAGACGCCATCGATTTTCATAATGACCGGGCACTCGAATTTGACGGCCGGTACGCCTTATCGAAGGCTTTCCAGGAGCGATTTCACGTCTGGACAGGGCTGTTTGACCGGTACGTAGCCGCCACCGACCAGGTGATCGACCTGGGTTGCGGTTCAGGTATTTTTAGTAATTACCTGGCCCAGAAAGGCTGCATAGTAACGGGTATCGACGGATCAGAGACCATGATTGCCTTATGCAAGCAAAAGCGAACCTCCACAACGGCCCGGTTTGCGGTGGGCACCCTGCCCCTGAAAACCTTAACGCCTTTCCCGGCGCAGGACGTGGTGGTTATGTCGAGTATTCTTGAGTACCTGAGCGACATGACCGGTATGCTGGAACAGGTGAGGCTCTTGCTGAAACCCAATGGGCTGTTGCTCGTATCCATACCCAATGAGAGGAGCGTGTACCGACACGTGGAACGGCAGCTATTTCGGGTACTGGCCCGGCCCGTTTACTACCAGTACATCCGTAATACGGCTACCGAAACAACCTTTAACCGGCAGTTAGCCGAAGCAGGATTCACCCCCGTTGAAACAAACTATTTTTCGGGGCAGGACCCAATTTCACGGATACTGAAGCCTTTACTGGCAGCACCGTATGTCAACAATTTACTCGTGGGAGTTTTCAGAAAAACGCCCGATCTAGCCCTTGACTGAATGAAAATCCTCAGCATCGTTGGGGTACGGCCCAATTTTGTAAAAGTAGCTGCCTTGCACCGGGCTTTTCTGGCGCATCCGGCCATCGAATCAAAAATTATTCATACCGGTCAGCATCACGACACGGTGATGAGCGACGTCTTCTTCAACCAGTTAGACCTGCCCCAACCGGATCATTGCCTGGATGTGCCGCCCGGTTCGGCAACCAGCCAAACGGCCGCCATACTCCAGAAATTCGAGCCGGTTCTTCAGCTGGAACAGCCCGACTGGATAGTGGTCGTGGGGGATGTAACGAGTACGCTGGCCTGTGCGCTGGCAGCCGCCCAACACGGTGTTCGGGTAGCGCACGTGGAAGCCGGACTCCGGTCGGGCGACCGGCAGATGCCCGAAGAACGCAACCGAATCGTGACCGATGCGCTGGCCGACCTGCTGTTCGTGACGGAAAAGGCTGGCTGCGATAACCTCCGGCGGGAAGGTATACCCGCCGACAGAATACACCTGGTTGGCAACGTCATGATTGATTCGCTGGTACAGTACCGGGCTAGAGCCAATGCGTTGGATAGGGTTGAAGCATTGGGCCTGGCCAGAAAAGGGTACGTATTGCTGACGATGCACCGCCCGTTCAATGTAGACACCGAAGCCGGATTACGCCGACTGGTGCAGCTAGTAAACAATACGGCGGCTCTCCGGCCGGTCGTCTTCCCCGTTCATCCGCGCACCCGCACGAATCTGATCAGTTCGGCCTTTTCGACGCGCTGGCAACCAGCCCGAATGTACACCTGTTAGAGCCGCTGGGTTACCTGGAATTTCTCAACCTGATGGATAACGCGGCCCTGGTCATCACGGATTCGGGTGGGGTTCAGGAAGAAACCACATTCCTGCATGTGCCCTGCCTGACGTTCCGCCCCTCTACCGAGCGGCCCATCACGATTGAGTGCGGCACCAACCAGTTAGTGGCCGATATGAACCCCGACACAGCCAGGCATATGGTAGCGAAAATTCTGGCGGGCCATCATAAATCGGGTCAGATAATACCACTCTGGGACGGGCGTACCGCCGAGCGTATCGCGCAGATTTTAAGCCAACAGCCATGAAGCAACTTATCCAGCAGCTGAAAACCGGCGAGACATTACTCGAAGAGGTTCCTGTGCCCCTGGTTGGCCGGGGGCAGGTTCTGATTCAAACGCGCTGTTCGCTGGTATCGCTCGGTACGGAACGGATGCTGGTTGATTTTGGCCGGGCTGGTTTGCTGGAGAAAATACGCCAGCAACCCGATAAGGTAAAACAGGTACTGGCAAAAATCCGAACGGATGGCCTGGTTCCTACCCTGAAAGCCGTATCCCGCAAGCTCGACCAGCCCCTGCCGCTGGGATACTGCCAGATGGGCACCATACTGGCCCTGGGCGAGGGTATCACTGACCTGCGTATCGGGGACCGGGTAGTATCAAATGGTCCCCACGCCGAAGTGGTCTGCGTGCCCCGTAACCTGGTGGCGCCGGTACCCGATGTAGTTAGCGATGAGGACGCGGTGTTCACCGTGGTTGGCTCCATCGGGCTACACGGGGTTCGCTTGCTAAATCCGACGCTCAATGAAACGTTCGTCGTTATCGGCCTGGGTCTGATCGGGTTGCTGGCAGCTCAACTGTTGCAAATCAATGGTTGTCAAGGTTATTGGCATTGAACCGGATGAACTTAAATGCCAGCTGGCCGAAAAGCTGGGCATCACCGTTGTTCGCACTGGTCCGACTATAGATTCGGTGAAAGCGGTAGCGTGCACTTACCCGTAAAACTGGCGGGGCCGATGGGGTGCTTATCACAGCGGCAACGCCAGTCAAGTACGCTCATTGCGCAGGCAGCCCGGATGAATCGCTCGCGGGGACGCATCGTGCTGATTGGTACCGTAGGACTGGCCCTGAGCCGGGCGGATTTTCAGCGAAAAGAACTGGGCTTCCTGGTTTCCAATTCATACGGACCGGGTCGCTACGATACTGTCTATGAACAGGAGGGACACGATTACCCACTGGCCTACGTACGGTGGACAGAAAACCGAAATTTCCAGACGATTCTGGACTTTCTGGCTGCGGGTAAGCTGCTCGTCGAACCGCTCGTGACAGACCGGGTGCCCTTCGAGGACTACAATCAGATTTATGGCAACCTTACTTCAACCCACCGGATTGGTTCATTGCTCACCTATTCCAGTACGATTAACCTTAGCCCGCTGCGTCCGCTAACTGAGTATCGTTATCAACCAACGAAGGTTACGATTGGCCTTATTGGGGCGGGCAATTTTACGGGGGCCATGCTGCTCCCGGCCTTAAAATCGGCCGGAGGTGACCTTAAAACGATTGCCAGTGCCGGAGGGCTTACGGCCACCTTGCTCGCTAAAAAATACACTATTGCCCAAAGCACAACGGACTACCGGCAGATACTGAACGACCCTGACATTGACCTGTGCGTCATCACCACCCGGCACGATAGCCACGCCCGCTTAACGATTGAAGCCCTGCGGGCCGGGAAGCACGTATTTGTCGAAAAACCCCTGGCCATCTATACCCACGAACTGGCCGGCATCATCAGCGCGCAGCAGCAATCCGGCAAGCTGGTGTTAGTTGGTTTCAACCGCCGTTTCTCGCCTTTCGCCCGAAAAATGAAGGCGTTACTGGGACCGCTTCGTTTACCCATGAACGTAGTCGTTACCATCAACGCAGGGTTCATTCCGGCCGATTCGTGGGTGCATGACCGAACCATCGGGGGTGGGCGTGTGCTGGGCGAAGCGGGCCATTTCGTAGACTTTATCACGTTCCTGACCGGGAGCCTCGTGCAGGGGGTGTGCATGAATGCGATGGGTACGCAACCCAGCGAAACCAGCGATTCGGTCTCCCTGCTGCTCCGCTACGAAAATGGTTCAACGGGGATTATCAATTATTTCAGCAATGGCAGCAAAGCGTATCCGAAAGAACGAGTTGAGGTGTATTCTCAGGAGCGGACACTAGTGCTGGACAACTTCCGTCGCCTGAAAACGTACGGATTCGGTCCTTTTTCGGGCCTATTGGGCAGGCAGAACAAAGGCCACACCGAACAGATAGACCAGTTCCTCACCCAACTCCGGACGGGGGGCAACGCATTGATTCCCTTCGCCGAATTGATTAACACGACCCAAACTACCCTGGCCGCACTGCAAAGCCTGCGCGAGAATCGCTGGGTCGATGTAAGCTCTGTCGGTGTGAAACAGGCGGATTTGCTAACCCCGGATGGTCTATGAAAAACCTCGGGCGACTCTGGCGGACGGTACGACATTTAACGGGTCAGCAAATCATGTTTCAGATTTGGCACCGGCTGCGTGGTCCGGCCAGGCTGCGGTTTGCCATCGAGACGCCGGAAGCGTATTTTTTGGACGTACCCGATGCCGACAAACCCGTGTCGTGGCAACCGGGGCAATTCACATTCCTGAACCTGACCGTGCATTTTCCGTCAGCCATCGACTGGAATTACACCCGTCACGGTAAACTCTGGACCTACAACCTAAACTACTTCGATTTCCTGAATCAGCCGGACATGCCGGTCGACCAGGGATTAATATTGATACGTGACTTCATCCATCAGTCAGCTGACGTTCGGGACGGACTGGAAAGCTATCCGACCTCGGTACGCATTATAAACTGGGTACAGTTCGTAAGTCGCCACCAGATTCGGGACGAGGCTATCAATCGACACCTGCTCGCCCAAGTGCGGTTGCTGCGTCACCGCCTGGAGTATCATCTGGCGGGTAACCATTTGCTCGAAAATGGCTTCGCAATACTTACGGGGGCGTTATATTTTCGATATATCCCCTGGATTCAAAAAGCGAGCACCCTTCTCCACCGGGAGCTGAACGAACAGGTTTTATCGGATGGCGGGCATTACGAACGGAGCCCCATATATCACCAGCTCCTACTTAACCGCCTGCTGGATGCAGTGCTGATGTTGCAATCGTCTACAATATGTGATACCGAACTTTGTAGGTTATTGACCCAAAAAGGCGTGTCGATGCTAGATTGGCTCGACGCGATAACGTTCCGGAACGGCGAGGTTCCCATGGTGAATGATGCAGCTCCGAACATTGCACCTAACACCGGTTTACTTCAAAAAAAGGCCAGTCAGTTAGTACCCGAAAAGGCCCGACAACCTGTGCCACTCAATGCCAGTGGTTTCCGAATGTTTCGGCAAAAACGGTACGAGTTAGTTACCTGCGTTGGTTCCGTCGGCCCGGCTCACCAACCCGGCCACGCCCACGCCGATACGCTTTCCTTCGTGCTAAATGTGGATAACCTACCCATACTTGTGGATAACGGCACATCTACATACCAAAAAGGCTCACGCCGGGACTGGGAACGCAGCACAGCGGCCCACAACACCGTAACGGTGGCGGATACGAACTCATCCGACATGTGGGCAAGTTTCCGGGTTGGTCGTCGGGCACGGGTAACTCTCCTAACCGATACGGCTACTAAGCTGACGGCCCGGCACGACGGGTACCGGAAGCGGGGAATCATCCACGAACGAAACTGGTCGATTGGTGCCACGGCGATTTCGATAACGGACCAGTTGCTGACCTGGCCAGCCGGAACGCCCTCCAGACAACCGGGCACCACCCGGTTGTATTTTCACCCTTCTCTACCGTGGCAGCTGCTGGACAACGGCGTACGGGCGGGATCGTTGACCATAACGTTTCGCTCCGCAACCAAACCAGCGTGGCGCGTGAATGAATACGAGATGGCCCATGGATTCAACCAGTTACTACCGGGCCACTGCCTTGTCGTTGATTTTGTAACCCGTCTGGAAACAATCCTCACCCTCACCGAATGAAAATACTCTACCTGACTTTCTATTTTGAGCCTGACCTCTGCCCCGGTTCTTTCCGGAATACAACGCTGATCAGGGAGTTAGCCAGCCAACTGACCGCCCGTGATTCGATTCAGGTGGTTACCACTCACCCAAACCGGTATGCATCTTACGCACCAGCCGCATCCGACCGGGATGAATGGCGTACCGACCGATGCCCGGTTATGGTGCAGCGCATCCGCGTTCCGAAGCATAAAAGCGGACTGGCTGGCCAAGTCATGGCCTTTCTGGCTTATTATCGGGCTGCTCAGCGGTTAGTGGAAGAACATGATTACGACCTGGTAGTTGCATCTTCTTCCCGCTTATTTACCGCTTTCCTGGGGGCCAGCCTGGCCAGAAAACGAGCAATTCCCCTCTTTCTGGATATGCGCGATCTGTTTCGGGAAGCGATACAGGAAGTAGTACGTTTTCCGCCCGCTTACGCCTGTTTGAATCCATTCCTGAAACGTGTGGAGCGCTACACGTTTGGCTATGCCGCGCACATCAATCTGGTTTCGGAAGGTTTTCGACTTTATTTCAACACGTACCGACAAGCTACGTATAGCTATTGTACGAACGGTATCGACACCCCATTTATGGCCATGCCGGCCAGTCGGCCACACCCAAACCGCTGGCCCAAAATCATCCTGTATGCGGGTAATATCGGCGACGGGCAGGGGCTGAATAAACTCATTCCCGAAGCCGCGAAGCAGTTGGAGAAACAGTACCGGTTTGTGGTGATTGGCGACGGTGGGGCAAGGCATAAACTGGAAGCAGCCCTTCTGGAAAAACAGTGCACCAACGTTGAGTTGCGTCCTCCCTGTAACCGACAGGCGTTGATAATGGCCTACCAGGACGCGGATTATTTACTGGTACACCTGAACGATTGGGATGCCTGCCAGCGCGTGTTGCCGTCCAAACTGTTCGAATACGGTGCTACCGACAAACCCATTCTGGCCGGAGTTAGCGGGTATGCCGCTGCATTCATCCGGGATTACCTGCCGAACACGCTCGTTTTCACCCCTGCCGATGCGGACAGCCTGGTGAGGCAACTGCGCGAGACGCCTTACCGAACGCAGGACAGGGTTGACTTCAAACGGCAGTTTGCACGGCACAGCATCAATCAGGCACTGGCCCGGCATATTATCAGGACCGTAGGCCCTACGAACAGCGTTAAATCGGTTGTCGATAGTCCAGCATGAATCCCTATCACCTATCCTACTCACTCACATGACCTTGACTGACTATGGCTTGCTGACCATTCTAATGCTGGGGCTGGAACTTCTTTATATCCGACTGGCGCGGCATTTTCATTTGTTTGATATACCCAATGAACGGAGTTTACACCAGACCACCAAAACAGTTCGGGGTGGCGGCATCATTGTTTATCTGGCCGTGTTAACGCTGGTTTTGAGTGGTCCGCTTAATGAGCCCTGGTTCTTTGGTGGCCTGACCGCCGTGGTGCTGGTCAGCTTCGGCGACGACCTTGCTGGTATCCCAATCCGGTTTCGTTTGTTTGCCCACTCAATAGCAGTCAGTATGCTACTGGTCCAAACCCATTCTTTCTCTGTAGACTGGTGGCTATTTCCGGGATTGTTGGTGCTGGGAGTAGCGATTATCAACGGGTACAATTTCATGGATGGCATCAACGGTATGACTGCCTTTTACAGCGTGGTTACGGTTGGAACACTGTGGTATCTTCAAAAGGATGAAATGGATAGCAGTTCGCCGATTTTATATCCATCCGTGTTCGTAGCGCTGCTGGTTTTCAGCTTTTTCAACGCCCGGCCCAAAGCCATCTGTTTTGCGGGCGATGTAGGTAGCATTGCCATAGGCTTCATCCTGCTCTACGGTCTCGTTCGCGTTGTCACCGAACGCCACACCTATTTGCCCCTGTTGATGCTGGCGGTCTACGGTACCGATAGTTTGCTCACCTTACTTTACCGGGTCTATCAGCGGCAAAACATTTTTCGGGCGCACCGGTCGCATTTGTATCAGTTACTGGTCAGCCAGCGGGGTTGGCCACATCTGGGCGTGGCGGCCGGGTACGCCTTCATGCAGGCCAGTATTAATGGGTTGATTCTCCGGGCACTGGACTGGCCCGCTAGTCATCAGCTTATACTGGCTGTGTTCACGCTGAGTTTTCTTTCCATTCTTTATGTTAAAAGCAGAAAGATAGTAATGAGCACGTAAAAAGGGGCTGTTTCAACAGAAACAGCCCCTTTCATTATAAACCAGATTCGTTTCTCTTACTTTACACTCTTACCAATGGCAATCAGTGCTTCCGGTGTTTGAAGGCCAAGTACCTTGCGCAGAATTTTTCCGTTGCCGTCAATGTACAGTAGTGTTGGATAGGCCTCCAGCGGATAAACCTCCGCCAAGGCCGGGCCTTCGCCTTTTTCCATGTCCATTTTCACGTTTATAAACTTGCTGTTGTAGTAATCGCCAACGGCTTTCTTGGTGAAAACATTCTTCTGAAGCATCTTACAGGGACCGCACCAGCTGGCATAGGCATCCAGAAAAATAACTTTTTTCTCCGCTTTTGCCTTTTTCAGAATGTCTTTCCAGGAAGCTTCCGTAAACTGAATTCCCACCGGGCTGTCTTTGGGAGCCATTTTGCTAGTGGTATTGCCTGATTTCACGGGGTCAAAAGCAGCAATAGTCGGAAGTACAGTAACGCCAATAAGGGCAATTGCAAACAACCAAAATAGTTTTTTCATAGTCAAACCCGGCGAGCCGGTAGTCTTTGTAGGTTTTCGATTCTATAACGAACGAAGGAGCATTTTTCGTTTCTACCCTGAAACGCTCCTTTTAACCGTAAATGTATCGATGGGCATCCAAATTACAAATCGTGTGCCATTCTGCTTAATCTTTCCGAACTTTGCGACCGTTTTACCGTCTTCTACTTATGCCCGTTAAGCAAGCTGAATTCCTGGTCAGTAATTCCGACCCGGCTCTTTGTCCCCCACCCAATCGGCCTGAATACGCCTTTATTGGCCGCTCAAACGTGGGCAAGTCGTCACTGATCAACATGCTGACGAGCCGGACAACACTGGCTAAAATTTCGGGAAAGCCGGGAAAAACGCAACTTGTCAATCATTTTCTTATCGATAAGTCGTGGTATCTGGTCGATTTGCCCGGCTATGGGTACGCACAGGTTAGTAAAACCGAACGGGAAAAATTTGCCATCCTCATTGATGGCTACTTAACCAGCCGTCCTAATCTGCTCTGCATTTTTGTGCTGGTCGATGCCCGAATTGACCCTCAGAAACGCGACCTCGACTTCATGAGCAATCTGGGTGAGCGTGGCTTACCCTTCGTTATCGTCTTCACCAAAACTGAAAAACTCAGTGGTCCGAAACTCCAGGCAACCATTGATACGTACCGTACCACCCTGCTGGAGGAATGGGAGGAAGCTCCCCAGTTTTTTATTACATCAGCCATCACGAGTGCCGGCCGCGAAGAGATTTTATCGTTTATCCGACCGCTGAATGAAGCGTACACAAAAGGGAAGAAGAAATGAATGGGTGAGTCATTTCCTGCTCATTCGCGCATTCTCTCGTTACCCTTTAAGCAATACCCCTGTTAAACTACACGTTACCAATTTACAAAATCACGCTAATGGAAGCATTAAAACAGATTGCCAATGTGGCTGGCTATAGTGGCCTTTACCGAATTTTAAAACCGGGTCGGGCCGGCGTTATCGTTGAGTCACTGGACGACAAAAAAGCAAAAACCATGATGGGGCCAACGGCCCGTGTATCGGTGTTGAACGATATTTCCATCTATGTCGACGATGATAGCGATGAGAAATCCGTGTCACTCGGCGATGTGCTACTCACCGTTCGGGAGAGATACAACGACCAACTTCCTACCGATACCAAAGGCTCGAATGAAGAGATGGCGGACTTTATGGCGTCGGTTGTTCCTTCCTACGACCGCGACCGCGTTCGGACAGCCGACATCAAGAAATTGATTAGCTGGTACACCATCCTGAGTCAGTTTGCACCCGAAGTATTCGAGGTAGTGGCCGAGGAAAAAACGGAACCAGTAGAATCAGAGGAAATAGAAGCCACCGAAACCCCGGTTGCCGAAGAAAACAAAGAATCGAAAACAGAAAAGGCCTGAATCGGGTTAGATGATAATCAGATTCTTCCTCTTACCGTTCTTCATTTTCAGTAAAAAGAGAAAGCCGCGATGACCTTTGGTTTCGCGGCTTTTTAGTATTTACAGCTGGTTGACCGGCTGATTGGTTAACTGGTTCATTGGTCGTTGACCAACGCAAAACGTTTTAAGCGGGTAAACTCATCAACCAGTCAACCAATCGACGGACCAATTACATCAGTCGACAATACTCAGTTTCACCGTGTTAGTCCGGCGGGATTGGCTGAGGGGTACGCTGAGGGTGTTGACAAAAATATCGCCATCATCCAACCGACCCTGACTGACAAGGATGTCTTTGATACCTTCCACCGTTTGGTCGACACTCAGACTTAGGTCCTGCTCGTACGGAATGACCTGAACCCCCCAGTACAAACCAAGTGTGTTCCGCAGTTGAGCATCATTGGAGAATACCAGCAAATCGCCTTTTGGGCGGTGGTGCGAAATTCGTTCGGCCGTGTAGCCAGAGTTAGTGATGCCAATAATAGCGCGGGCCTGAGTATCGCGGGCGAGTCGGCAGGCACTCATCACTACATTGTCGTTCAGGACATTTTCGGTAGGGTGCTCATTTACGTAAGCATGGTAACGAAAATAAATCTTGTCGGTCGATTTTTCTACTTGCAGGATGGTGTTAGCCATGCTCTCAACGGCCAGAATCGGATACTTGCCCGAAGCGGTTTCGGCACTGAGCATCACGGCATCCGCCCCATCCATAACGGAGTTGGCAATATCGTTGATTTCGGCGCGGGTTGGCCGGGGTGCGTCAATCATACTTTCGAGCATCTGCGTGGCCACAATAACCGGTTTAGCGGCCTTGTTGCACTTCTCAACCAGCATCTTCTGAATCATCGGCACCTCTTCGGCGGGTAATTCAACGCCCAGGTCACCACGAGCTACCATCAGCCCATCGGTGGCGGCAATAATTTCGTCGATATTAGCAATGGCTTCGGGCTTTTCGATTTTCGCGATAACACGGCTCCGCTTGCCCTTCGACTTGATGTATTCTTTTATCTCGATGATTTCGGATGCTTCGCGTACGAACGAAAGGGCAATCCACTCGGCATTATGCTCGAGACCAAATTCGAGGTCAGCCCAGTCTTTCTCGGTTACAGCGGGCATAGATACCTTCGTGTTAGGCAGGTTAACGCCTTTCTTTGACTTCATCAGGCCACCGTAAACGACCTCAGTTACAACATCGGTACCTTGCTTGCGCAGCACTTTGACTTCCAGTTTGCCATCATCCATCAGGATACGCTCGCCCGGATGCACATCCCGGTACATATTTTTGTAGGGCGTGCTAACCCGTTCGGCGGTTCCGATAATATCATCATTGGTAAAGACCAGCTCCTGACCAGGTATAATCATAACCCCATCCTTATTTTCGACGTTGCCGATTCGAATTTTAGGGCCTTGCAAATCCTGTAATACGCAGAGGTTCAGGTGGTATTCCTCGTTTATTTCCCGGATGCGCGTGAGCCGCATCAGGTGATCTTCGTGGGTGCCGTGCGAAAAATTCAGCCGGAACACATTCACGCCCGCTCTGGCGAGTGCCAGTAACTGTTCTTTCGTATCGGAAGCCGGACCAATGGTGGCGACAATCTTGGTTTTCTTAGACATAGGATGGGAAAAATTGGGCAATGTGGGCTGTAAGCCGGTGCAAAATTAACCCGATGGGCTAATAAACAGTGGTATTCACCGAAATTTTACGGCGAACATACAGCACTACCTAAAACGTCAACTCCCGGATTTTGTCCATGTACCACCGGCTTACGCGCACCACATCGCCGTTTTGCATGATGACATCGTAACTGGACGGGTACTTCTGGATTTCCCGGATGAAGTTCAGGTTTACGATGTCGGACCGGTGAACCCGCAGGAAATTATGCGGGTTGAGTTTGGCTTCCAGGGCACTAATGCCGTAGTTGCTCAGGTGCTTACCCGTTTCGGTAACGAGGGTAGCGTAGTCGCCTTCGGCTTCAATACGCAGGATGTTGGATACGGTAACGGTTACGAGCCGGTTACCGGTTTGTACCAGTATTTTTTCGGGGTAAGGGGTAGCAGTATTGAGCAGACTTTCGGCGATGGGCTGAATTTTCTGGAGGTTACCCATTCGGGAATCCGTTACGCGCTGAATAGCCTGGGCAAAGCGGGCACGGGTGTAGGGCTTGAGCAGGTAATCGACCGCGTGGACCTCAAATGCCTGAAGCGCGTACTGGTCATAGGCCGTCGAGAAAATAACCTGCGGAATCTCGTCCAGGTGTTTCAGTACATCGAACCCGCTCAGGCCGGGCATCTGCACATCCAGAAAAATCAGGTCGGGTTTAAACTCGTTAATCAGCCGCACGGCATCGACCCCGTTGTTGGCATCGCCCATAACAATCAGTCCTGGGTATTCGACTATCGGGTTACTACACCTCACCCTCCATCTGGGGTGGCACCTTCCAGAACCGGCGGTTTTGGGGCAGTACGGTGGGGGTACAGCGTAAGATTATGGCCGACCGTGGGTCGACCGTGCTGACCGTATCGGACCCGTTCAATAGCCAGCAGTGGCGGGGTATCAGCCAGTTTGGCGGGTTGTACATGGATGCCAGTGGTGGCTACGAGAGCCGTCAGGTTCGCGTGAACGTCACCTACGCCTTTGGTAGTCAGCAGGTCAAAGCAGCCCGGCAGCGCAAAACGGGACTGGAGGACGAGAAAGGGCGGTTATAGCGAATAGCTCCGTCAACTTTTGGCGCTGATGCCACGTTGATAGAATGGAGTGTAGTACGAACTGATTACTTTTACGTAAAGCAAATCAACAAAGGCAATGGCAGCAACACTGGACAAAGAGCAAATTAGTAAGTCGCTAAAAGAATTGGCGGTTAGTGAGCCGGACTTTGTCAAAGGGCTTTTGCTTGAAATCGCCGATGAATTAAAGCAGATAAAAAGGCAACGCCTGGAAGAAATCGTAAACGAAGACTTTGCTGAATACGAAGCAGTCTTCAGGGCATTAGCATGATTTATTTAGACAAAGAAGACATTGTGTTCATTAACCAGCGCACGGTAGCTGAACACGGTGGCAATTCATGCCGCCTTCCAACTTTTTGCACGAGGAAAATCTTGATTATTTAGTGGAAGCGGTTCAGGCCGACATGTTCGGCGAACCATTATACCCAACAATAACGGATAAAGCCGCTGTGTACTGCTTCAGCATCATTGGTAATCACATTTTCACGGACGGTAACAAGCGCACTGGCTTAGAAGCAGCTTTGGCTTTTCTGAAACTAAATGGAAAGCGATTGAGCCGTACGTTGCCTCATAATGATTTATTCGACTACATCCTGAAGGTAGCGTCCGGGCAATCCAGTCTGGAGGAGTGCCGGGCGTGGTTTGCAGACCATACGGTGACCAACAGTTTGTAGAAGGGTACTCCCACTACTCATTCCGTAAACTCTTCACGGGGTTCATCAGGGCGGCTTTCACGCTTTGATAACTCACCGTCAGGAGGGCAATACCCACCGCCAGCAAGCCCGCTCCGGCAAACATCCACCACTCGATGTCAATTTTGTAGGCGAAGTCTTTCAGCCACTGATTCATGGCGTACCAGGCTATCGGTGATGCGATGAGGATGGCCAACAGCACCAGTTTCAGGAAATCCCCGGAAAGAAGAGCCACGATACTCGTTACACTGGAACCCAGCACTTTGCGAACGCCAATTTCTTTACTGCGGCTCTGGGCGGTAAACATGGCTAGACCGAAAAGGCCCAGACAGGCAATAAAGATGGTCAGCCCGCTAAACAGCCCCAGCACCCGGCCCGTTTGCTGCTCGGCCCGATATACGGCGTTGAAATCATCAGTCCAGAAACGAGTACGCAAACGGCACATCGACCACCAAACGCGTGCCACTGGCTGGCAATCGTTTTCAGCAGGTTCGCTACATCGCCCGTCTTCACGTTCAACAGGATAGTACCATCGTTGTCCCCCAGCGTCATCATCAGCGGGGTGATACGCTCGTGCAACGACCTGAAGTGAAAATCCTTCACGATACCAATGACGCGGTACGTTTCTTTGCTGCCATCATTATTGGGCCTCGTAACGATGTGGCCAATGGCTTCGTTACCCCAACCCAATTTTTGGCTGCTGTTTCGTTGAGAATGATGCCCGATGAATCGGTGCTGAAAGCCGGGGAAAAATTCCGTCCGGCGGCCATAGTCATACCCAGCGTCGGGATGTATCGCTCATCAACATCGTACCGAATACCTTTCATATACTGCCTTGGCCTTGTTGTCGCCATAAACCGAGGAAATTATTATTGTACGAAGGTCCGGCGGGGACGTAGCCCGAAACGGTCGCATCCATTACCCGCGAATCCTGCAAAAGTTGCTTTTTGAAACAGATGCTCGTTTTTGCCCAGCCGACCCGTTTCCTGCAGAGACAAGTACCTGCTCTTTGTCATAGCCGAGTTTGGTATTTCGGATAAAGTTAGTTGCTGCGAAACGACCACCGTGCCAACAATGAGGATGAACGAAAACAAAACTGGATCACCACCAATGCACTGCGCAGCGACACCCGTTGCCAACCCACCGTAATTCGCCCTGCCCCCCGGAATGACGCTCCCCCTTTCAGCACGGTAATCGGTTTGAACGACGACAGAAAAAAAGCCGGATAGCTACCCGCCAGAATACCCACCAATAGCCCGAACAGTACCAGACCCGGCAGTAAACCCGGCATAGACGAAAAACTAATGGTCAGGGCATTACCCGTCATATTATTGAAGGCACGGCAGGGCTAGCAACATCAGGACCAACGGCCAGCAACAGGGCAATAGCCGTTAGCAACAGCGACTCGACCAGGAACTGCCAGACTAACGCACTTCGTACTGAACCCATCACTTTACGAATGCCGACCTCGCCCGCCCGCTTTGGTGGCCCCCGCTGTGCTGAGGTTCATGAAGTTGAAGCTGGCAATCAGGAGCATGAACAGGGCGATGGCACCAAAGCCGTACACATACCGGATGTCGCCCGACGGACTTAGGTCGATCGCAAAATCGGAATGCAGGTGAATGTCGGTCAGGGGTTGCAGTTGCAAGCCCAGGTCGTTCCCTGCTTCGCGGAATTTGACCAATGACATACCGAACGCCTGCTGGACTTCCGGCCCCATATACTTCTCGACGGCCTGCGGAAGTTTGGCTTCCAGTTTTTGTAATCGTACCCGTCGGGCAACACGAGATAGGTAAAAAACTCCGACTGCATCCAGGAAGTCGCTTTAGCTTCGTCCAAACCCGCCATCGAAATCAGGAAATCGAAGCGAAGGTGCGAATTGGCCGGAAAATCGGCCATAACGCCGGTTACCTGTAAGTGCCTGTTTAGTGCCTTTTGGGACCAGCGTTTTGCCGATAGGGTTGGCGTCACCAAAATACTTACGGGCCATCTTATCGGAAATAACCAGTGTGTTTGGCCGGAGCAGAGCCGTTTTGGGGTCCCCGTTCACCAGCGGAAAAGCTGAAAACTTCGAAGAAATTGGCATCGGCAAAGGCAACGGCAGTTTCTTGAAACCAGGTCGTTTTCTTTGGTCAGCTAGAAGTTCGCCATGGCGTGGCGCAACCGGGTTGCTTCCAGTACTTCGGGATAGTCGAGCAGTAGGCTTTTGGCAGTTGGCGGCATCACGGTGAGCCTCGTTGATTTCGTTGCCGTTCATGTTGGCCCGGAACGTAACCCGCACAATGCGATCGGCTTTGTCGTGAAACCGGTCGAAACTCAATTCGTCCGGTACACGTACAGACTGATTAGTCAGACACGTAGCCATGCCCAGCGCCAACCCGGTGATATTAATGAACGAAAAGACCTTGTTACGGAGCAGGTTTCTCCACGCAATTTTGATATAGTTACTTAACATAGCCGCATAGTTTTAGGGGTAGGGCGTGGGGCGAAACAGTAGTTAACCCCCACGCTTTATTCACTGCGTAACGATTTCACTGGGTTTACCAGCGACGCTTTATAGGCAATAATGCCCACGATAAGCGCGGTAAGTATAAAGGCAAAAAAGCCGATAACAGCAAATGGAACTTGCTGTACAGTAATATGATAGGCGAAATTCTGAAAACTGTCCTGCCGCAAGGTCCAGGTGAACAAGGCGCAGAAAGCCTGCGGAGTATTGGTTGTCAGTACGTTTCTCTCCTGAATCTTTCGGCCTTCAGCCTCTATAAATACGGGCACCTGCGAGGTGATAAACTGGGCCGAATTGGCAACACCGGTTGCTTTTTTTAGGGATTCGAGCTGTAGTTGCTGCTCCTTATCGGTGCGGGCATCCCAGCGGGCAAAACCAATGATGCTGTAGTCCTGCGAGCGGTAGGTGCGAGCCAGTCGATAGATCGAGCTGGCATTTCGATGAAAGGAATCATACCCTAACTCAAACCGGATGTAGCTAATGGCTACGTAGGCCACGAAAAGGCCAATTATCAGGCTCAGCAAATTCAGAACCGTAAAGGAACGGTTTCGAACCAGGTTTCTGAAGGCGATTTTGAGGTAGCTGGTAAACATGGTTACAAGGGCTTGGAGCTTAGTTTTTTATCCTAATTCTTATTCGCTGCGTAATGAGTTAGCCGGGTTTGCCAGCGCAGCCCGGTACGTCCGTATTCCGATGGTCAGACTGCCAAGTAGCAATAGAACGCCAACGCAAAGGCCCGGCGTTTCGAAGCCAATTGAGAGATGGTAAGCGAAGTTGAACAGGAACGCATAGCCTGCCATGTACCCCAGCGGCAAGGCAATGGCAGCTGCGATGAGCAACAGTTTTACGAAATCTCGGGCCAGCAGCCAGACAATCTGTATGACCTCGGCTCCCATTACTTTCCGTACCCCAATTTCTTTAACGCGGGTTTGGGTGTTGTAGGTAACCATACCCAGTAGCCCTAAGCAGGCAATGGAAAAAGCCAGCCCAATGAGCAGTGCCATAAAATTCGTATCGCTGGCGTGCGTGTGGCGTTCCTGCAAAAAATCATTGTACCACTGCCCGGCAAAGGGTTCGTACGGACTTAGCCGCTTCCAGACCCGGTTCGCGTCAGTTCGTACGGACGTTTCGGCACCATCGGCTACGCTAACGTTTACGTAACGATATTGACTGAGCTGACTGCGTAACAACAGGGGTTTTATCGAAAAGGCAAACGAGGTAAACCGAAAATCTTTCACCACCCCAACGACTGATACCTCCGTGCTGTCATTGAGCCAGAGCGATTGGCCAATGGCCGCACGGGGCGTTCCCAACCGAAATATTTTCACCGCTTCTTCGTTCACCAGCACTAACCGCCCGGATGTGTCGGCGGTGCCGACCGGCAGGTTTTGGCCTGCCAGCAAGGTCAGGTTCATGTTTGGAACAAACTGATTATCGACCGACCAGACGAACATTCCCGATGAATCCTGCCCTGCCCGGGTACGCTTCACCGATTGTGAATTACCATGCGACCCGAACAGTTCAGATGTGGCCGATACCCGATTAACCCCCGCCAACTGACGCAGTTCATTCGTTAATCGCTGAACTGGCACATCGCCGACCGGAATATTGAGTATGTTTTTCCGCCGGAAGCCGTAATCGCCCGTAGCCATGTAGTCCATCTGCCGAATCATGGTTAGCAACCCAATCATGGCTACCAGCGAAATAACGAACTGCACCACAATCAGCGACTTACGAAGCGACAGGCCACGTATGACGCGCAAACCGGTATGACTTCGCAGCACCTGAGCGGGTTCAAAGCCCGACAGTATCCGGGCCGGCACAATGCCCGCCAGCAACCCGGCCACAATGCTGAAAGCGATAAACACCGCCCAGATAGTCCAGTCCCACTGAACCCCACCAATGAGCCATTGCTGTACAAACGACATGGGTTTCACTAACTCCAGCATGCCAAATGCCAGCCCCAGTGCCAGCAGTGACAGCACCACCGATTCGGCCATGAACTGCCCCAGCAGCTGCCAGCGTACGGCTCCGGCCACCTTACGGATACCTACTTCGCGGGCGCGGCTGAGGGACCGGGCCAGCGTCAGGTTAACGTAGTTAAACCCCGCCATCAGTAGCGTAATCAGTCCTATGCCAAATTCGGCCAGCAACCCGGCCACCGTGGGTTCGTACGTGCCATACATCAATTCCTGTCGGGATGGCGAGATGGCATCGAGCCGTTGCGTACGGAAACTATACCCTTTTATGGTTTTGAAACGCAAATCGCGGGTAGCCCGATCATGCACCGATGTCAACGCTTTCCGGAGCGAGCCAGCCGGTGTACCCGCCTTTAGCAAGACATAGGTATGTGCAACCGAGTACGACTCCCAATTTGCACCATCAGCCGGGCGATTGGGCAGCGAAAGCAACATATCGAATACGAGATGCGATTTGGTGGGCGGCTCAGCCAATACGCCAGTAATGGTAAACATACCCAGTTCTTTGTCCTGCAGCGTTTGGCCAACGGGATTGGCCGTGCCAAAGAACTTCCGAGCGGTTTCGGGCGTCAGTATTACCGTGTTCGGCTCGGTAGCCGGTTGGCCTACGGCGAGTGTAAAGCCAAAGACCCGAAAAAAACTGGAATCGACGGCATATGATCTCGTCATCAGCCGTTTGTGGTTACCCAAAAACTCGTTGTACCTTAAAGAAATCCGCGTTGCTTCCTCTACGAATCCATACTGTTGCTTCAACGTAGCAGCCAGCGGCAGGGGGGCGGTGGCAAAAGACGTTGCATCATTATTTAAACTGACTATATCAGTCAGGACACGGTACGTCCGGCTGGCGTTGGGATGAAACGAATCGTAATCCAACGCCCCTTTTATGTGGGCAATGGCCAGCATACAAACTGTCAGACCCGATGCCAGCCCGAAGATGTTGATGCATGAAAACAGCCTGTGCTTCCACAGATTCCGCCAGGCGATTTTGATGTAGTTAGTCAGCATAGTGGTTTGCGTTTATTCACTTCTTAACGCTTTCACCGGATTCATCAGGGCCGCTTTTATGCTCTGGAAACTCACCGTCAACAGGGCAATGCCCACCGCCAGCAAGCCCGCCAGTGCGAACATCCACCATTCGATAGTGACTTTGTAGGCGAAGCCCTGCAACCATTTATTCATGGCGTACCAGGCCAGCGGGCTGGCAATGATAATGGCGATAAGGACCAGTCGGAGGAAATCTTTCGATAATAGGGATACGATGCTGCCAACCGAAGCCCCCAACACCTTCCGGACGCCAATTTCTTTGGTGCGCTGCTCAACATTAAAGGAAACCAGGCCAAACAGACCCAGGCAGGAAATCAGGATGGCGATGAGGGTGAAGTAGCGCACAATGGCCGACATCCGGCTCTCTGCCAGGTAGTTTTTCTGGAAATCGTCGTCCAGAAACGTGTACTCAAACGGTTCGCCGGGATTGAGCTTCTGCCAAACCGTTTCAATGGCCTGAATTGTTGGTTGAATGGCTCCGGCCTGGGCATGGGCTACCACATAGTTGTAATTCGGATTGTCATTCAGCGTGAACGCGTAGGGCGTAATGGGCACGTGCAGATCTTCGAAATGGAAATTGTGAACTACCCCGACAATGGTAAACTCAGCGCGCTCCTCTCCCCGGTTCGTGAACGTTTTTTTGCCGATGGCCTCCTGCGCCGATCGGTATCCTAAGGCTTTCACCGCCTGCTCGTTTATGATAATGCGTTGATTGCTATCGGCAGGGAAGGCCCGCGAAAACAACCGGCCAGCTACGGGCTTGATGGATAAGGTTGTCAGGTAATCCATATCGATTCGGTTCGTGCGTGTTCGGCTGGCTTCGGCAGGATTTTGGCCTTCGCCGTAGTAATTGCCATCTTCCGGGTTGAAAATTCCCGGATAATAGGCAGCCGCTCCTACCGACTGTAGGTGAGTTGTTTGGATCAACGCATTTTTCAGGGCGTAATAGCTGGCTTTAGCCGTTGTACTGCGCAGCGGGATAACCAGTTGCTGATCTTTGGAGAAGCCTAGGTCGACCGAGCGGAGGTAGCTCATCTGCCTGCCAATAATGAGAGCCGCAATAATGAGCCCTACCGATAAGGTAAACTGGAACACAACCAGCCCTTTGCGCAATGTGACAGCCGCCAGAGAATTCGTCACTTTACCCTTCAGTACCAGAATAGGTCGGAACGATGACAGGAAAAAGGCCGGGTAGCTACCCGCCAGCAGACCCGTTAGCAAACTTAACCCGAAAAAAGCACCAACCATTGTCAGGTTCTGAGTGGGAGAAAACTGTAATGTTTTGCCGGATACCTGCTCAAACAACGGAATCAGCACAGAAAGTAAGCCGAGAGCGAGAACAAAGGCAAAACAACTAAACAGCACCGATTCGCTCAGAAACTGCCGGATCAGTGCCCCTTGCTGCGCACCCAGCACTTTCCGAACGCCCACCTCGCCCGCCCGTTTGGACGACCGCGCCGTACTGAGGTTCATAAAATTTATACAGGCAATCAGTAATGTAAATAAGGCAATTGACGCCAGAATGTAGAGGTAGGTCAGGCTGCCGTTAGGGGTAACGTTCTGCGGCAGATCGGTATGCAGGTGAATATCCTTCACCGCTGTCATAAACTGTTTCTTGTCGAAGGAGGCAGCCTGTAAGTCTTTCCGCATGTATTTTTCAATGAAGGCGGGGAACTTGGCCTCCAGTTTGTCAGGATCGGTGCCGGGTACCAGTTTCAGGTAGGTGAAAAACAAATTGTTCCCCGCCATACCGGTCTGACTTTTCACGTACTGATTCAACGCTCCCCCGACAAACGAGATAAAAAATTTACCATCGATGTGCGACGGCACAATACCGGGTCGAAACACGCCCGTTACGGAATAATCACCGTTGCCGTTCGTGTTGCTCTCCACATGAACGACCTTGTTGATCGCTGATTGGTTACCAAACAGTTTATGGGCAATATCCTCTGTCAGAACAATGGAGTTTGGACTTTTCAACGCCTGCTCGCCGTTTCCTTCAATGAAATCGTAGTGGAAAAACGAGAAGAAAGCAGCGTCTGCCAGGTAGCCATTTGTTTCGTAAAAAACCGTTCGTTTGTTGGGACCCTGGTCCGTGCGAAGCAGTGTTTTATCGTCGACAAAAAGGCTAACTAACCGAGTCGTACCGCTGATTTCGGGGTATTCCAGCTTCAGCGCGTCGGCAAGCGGATAGGGCGAACCGGCCGTTTTTGTTTCGCCGTCTGGTTTCACAAGTACCGTCCCCACCTGGTAAAGTTGTTCAACGTCTTTGTGCTGCGTATCGTAGCTGAGTTCGTAGTAGATATACAGGCAAATGAGCATGCAACAGGAAAGTCCGGCCGCCAGTCCAACAAGGTTGATGAACGAGAAAATCTTGTTGTTGACAAGATTCCGAAAGGCGATTTTCAGGTAGTTGGTCAGCATGGCTAATGGTGGTCCGATACATAGTCACAGGAAACCAACCAAAGTCATGCCAGCAAAATAAATAACTAACTATCAATCCATTACCTTAATTTATAGCATTCTTCATGTCCGAAATCGTACAGGTAAGTACGCATTCGGACAATGCCCCTGAGCATTTGGATGAATAGCTCATAAGCTTATCCCTCACCGGACTTCGCTACTTCCTGGTGTCAGTTCAGTAGTTCAGATCCTGCAACCAGCGTTTCACAGAGTGCCGCGCAATTTGTAATGCAACAATACTACCAGTACCTGTATCAGCAACCGGGTCGTTAGTAGCGTGACGATACTGTCTATGCACAATGGATGGTACTCTGCAAACGTCAATTTCCTCAGTCTCGACAATACCCAACGCCAGGCCACCAATGTTAACAAATACTGGATTTTATCCCGGTTTGCAGTACCCGCTTATCGTCGATTTGTTAGGGGCAGCGTGTACGGATGAAAGTTCGCGTACCCTGCAACGAATAAATTACCAAAAATAATTTGCCGGGGAGATTACAAATGCCGTGTCCACTTCGACTCTGTACTACATCTCCTTTATTGTTACTAATAAATCACTATAAAAAACACCTGCTCATGCATCTTACTAAATTACTCACGGGCTTTTTATTGCTAGCTATTCTTAGCAGCTGCGAAAAGGACGCTATCCCCGCCTATGAGCCGCTGACTGGAAATGGTCGGGGCCTGCGTGCTACCGCCTGTTCAGAGTTCGCTTATGCCGACTCCATCTTTTACCTGAGCAATAAGTTAAACAATTACACCATAAAGCCTACAACAGCTTTATCGGGTACTTTTAGTGCCGAGCCTTACGGTCTTGCCATCAATCCAACCACGGGTGCCATTAACATCAGTGCGAGTGAAACAGGATTGACGTACTCCGTTTATTACGTTAAAGCGGGTACAACAGATACCTGCACGCGTAGTATAACAATTTCAGGGATCGACTTTCCAAATTCCTTATACGTTCTTAGTCAAAACGATACGCTGGCGGTTCCTACCTACAAAGGGATTGCACCGGCCATGGTCGGCACCAGCAATTTAAGTTTCGACGTAGTAAGTGGATTAGTGAACAGTATGACTTTACAAAGTCAGGGCATCTCCATTAATTCCAAAACAGGTTCTGTAAATTTAAAGAAGACACTAAGCAATGGCATACTGGGGTTGAAACCGGCGAATGGGACTTCTGTTACCGTTCGGCTGTATTACAAAATTAACGATGCCAGTAAGGGAGCCCTTAACCATATTGACCTTCGCTTTACTTATTACAGCAAAGTAAGCGACGTACCAGCCAGTTTACTCAAGAAAGTAGGCTTGGCCACTACTAAATCGAGTGCCGGTGCCCGGTCGGGTGCGGATGGTGGAGGAGGGGCTAAACCCCGTCCACCAGAGATTGTAATTGTAGGCTGATAATATACATTGGGGCATAGTCCTGCGAGTTTTCTTCTATATTTGAAAACTCGTACCGCTATGAAGAGAGAGTTTACGCTTTTTTTTGCACTCACCTTTACTCTAATAACATTCAGTGCGTTAGCTCAGGAATCGTATAACCTAAACAAGGAGTTTGGTCTATATAACGAGGCTGTGTTGTTATTCAATCAGCCAAATCCTAGCCCGCATACGGATAGTTTGGCACTATTTAAGTTTTTGCAGGTAATCAAAGTTGCCAAGGAAGAACAAAAAAACGCAACTTTTCTCTCTAACAGTTACGAAAAAGCAGGGATCATAAAGCAAACTTACGGTTTTCCACGGCAGGCAATAGCATTCTATCAGAAAGCGATTGCCTGCCGTTCGGCTTATAACCTTCCTGACTCACTCCATTTTAACCCCTACCTCTACAGCGGGTCCGCCTGCTTCGTTCTGAGTCTCTTCGACTCATCATTATATTACCTTAATAAGGCAGAGGCCGTTTTGCTCAAATTTCCGGCTCAGCAGGAATCTCAGCGTTTATACAATTCGTTTGGCGCATTGTATTATGAATCCGGGAATTATCAGCAGAGTATCAATTATTTCCGAAAAGCAGTTCAGTTAAACCAACTAAACAATCACCCTGCAAAGACCGAGTTAACGTATAGCTACAAAAGTAATATTGCATCAGCGCTCCGCCGGATGGGACAGTATAATGAATCTGTTTCTATGTATAAAACTTTAATACCACTCAGCGTAAACGCTGATGAGGTATTAATCAATTTGGGAGCGATTTATCTGGAAAAAAACCAGCCCGATAGTGCGTTTTATTATTTGTCGAAAACAGCAAACTTAACGGGAAATAATCGTATTATTCTGGAGAACGCTTTGGGGAGTGTTTGTCTGCAAAAGAATCAGTTAAAAAAGGCTTCTTTTCATTTGTATAGAGCACTCAGTTTTTACAAAAAAGATCAGCAGGAACGCAGTCCATTTCGCAAGAACAAACACATCGGTATAACCTATAAACTACTGGCCGATGTAGCCTGCCGACAGCATACGATTTCAACGGCACTGAGGCATTATCAGCAATCAATTATTCAACTGGATTATGCATTTAATGATCCAGTAATTTATCATAATCCTGCTACGGCCACGGGTGGATTTCGGAATTATGCTTTGTTTGAAAGTTTAGCGGCAAAGGCCACGTGCCTGAGAAAGTTACATGCCGCAGTACCTACAGATCAGCACCGGGCAACTACTATTGATACCTATCAGGCCGCACTAAAATTAGCTGATTATATCGAAAAATCATTCGATACCGAAGATGCCCAACTTTTTATTGTTCAGAAAATAGTTCCCGTTTACCAGGAAGCTGTTACGTTCATGATCAGTTCGTTTGAGCAAACGAAAAAAGAAGCGTATCTGGAAGAAGCCTTTCGGCTGGCTGAGAAAAGTAAGGCCATTGCTCTTTTCATTAATTTAAAAGAGAGTGAAATAAAACTGTCGGCCAACATACCAGATTCGTTACTCAAAAAAGAACGGAATTTAAAGTTTAATTTATCGCGTCTGCTGATAAAAATGGATAAGACGGTTACTAATCAGCAACTGGCCATACTGACGGCAGAAATGCAGGAGAATGAACTGGCCTTATCCCGGCTGGCCAACAAACTCCTCGATTATCCTGATTACCGCCGTAAAAAATTCAGCTTTGATCGTATCGACGTTCCCTATCTGCGAAAACAACTACTCAGGCAGAACAGGGCAATTCTCTCCTATTTTCAGACTAGAGAGGCCGTGTACTGTTTTGTACTGACGCAGCATGGCATTCATCATTACACTGCACCCAGAGACAGGGCTTACCGGGTAGCCCTGCATGCCCTCAACGCCCAATCGCGCAACCTGACGCCCGGACTTCCCTATCAGGGACATGATAACGCCCGTTTTCTATACAATCGGTTAATTGGCCCAGCCGAACGCGAACTCCGGGCGGTATCCTCGCTAATTATTATTCCGCATAATGAACTCAGCCTGCTTCCCTTCGACATTCTGACGGACAAAAATCAAACGTATCTGCTCGAAAAATTTGACATAACGTATCAATACGCAGCTTCTTTTTTGCGGGATGAAAAGAAGGGGAAAGTAAATCTTGATCGTATGCTGGCCATGGCTCCTTTTGATTTAGTCGGGAAAGTCAATAATCCCGAATTCCCCCATTTGCCGGCCTCAGATGAAGAAATAAATGATCTGGATGGTGTAAAGCTAAAGGCCGGGGAAGCCACCAAAGCAAATTTTTTGAAATACGCCAGCAACTCCTCCGCTATTCATCTGGCGACGCACGCGGTCCCCGACAATCGTACTCCATCCCAGTCCTACATCGCATTTTACGCCGATACGAAAGGCGAGGGTAAATTATACGCGCATGAATTACGCAACGAGACCTTGTCAGGTGTACATCTTGTCTTTCTCAGCGCCTGCGAAACGGCAAGCGGCAAGCTCATTAGTGGTGAGGGGGTGATGAGTTTGTCAAGAGCCTTTTCCGCTGCGGGGTGCTCTAATGTAGTTACGTCACTCTGGAGAGCTGAGGATAACGCCACTGCTTTCATCAGCAGTCAATTTTATGCTTATGTGAAGCAAGGCAACAATTTTCCGGAGGCTCTTCGAAAAGCGAAGCTCAGTCTGTTGCACGATGGACGGTATGCCCAGTATCATTCACCCCAGTACTGGTCTCACCTAGTGTTTGTTGGCATACCCAATGAGACAACAGCTATTCCAACCTACTGGCTTTGGATTGCCTATACATTAGTAATCAGTTTTATAGGAATTCTCTGGTGGCGTCACAAAAATGGGCAATAAACACACCCTCATGGATTCATTCACTCAATAACGCTGGCATGTATCCACTAATTTCCTCTATCTTTTGCATTAAAAATCCCTGACCAGTAACGGGTCAGGGATTTTTAATGCAAAAGATAGAGGAAATCAGGCCTGGTAACTGCTGAACAGCATTAACTCCTGACCAATTTTTTGGTTAATCTCTTTAAGTAACCGGGCGTGCGTCAGCAGTCTGCCTACTCGTGATGTAGCACTACAATTGTCGGTGTACTGAGTGCCTTGCGGAGAATTGTTCATATCGGCCATCAGAATTTCCAATACATGATTCATGTGCTGACGCAACTTGTTCAAACTACGTACACGGCCTGACTTGCTTACGGACGAAGTTCTTGTTGAATCTGCATACCTGTTGCAATTCCCATCCCGTAAAATCGCACTGATTTTACTATGATAACAGTGGAATTCCTCGGTTGCCTGTATCCATTCTAAAATAGTCGTGTTAACATCTGATGTCGTCGTAACGTGTTTCGATAGGCTATTTTTCATAGTACAGATTCTTAAAGTGTTAAGTAACTAGCGACACTCGGATGACAACGTCAATGATGAGTATCGTCCTGTTCAAGCAGTATTTTGCTGCTCGTTTATGCTACAGAAATAATCATGCCTGGTGGTAACGTACGTAAGTCGAAGTAACGCGTCAAAATGTAATCGGCAGGCAGCGATTTTTACAAAAAATAGTACGCCTACCCGTTTTATTCACCAGAGTGAAAGCCTTCTTTTAGACGAAGAACGTTGAGCTTCATCAGGTCGAGTCCCGTTACCGATTCACTGAACAAATGCTGTGGTGCGTCGTGAATAGACTTAAATAGGGAATAGGATTCGTCTAGTCTGCCCGCACCCAAGTACGCCAGAGCCAGGTAATAATCCGTTTCTTCACTGAAATAAACCACTTGCTGGTACTTGTTGACTGCCCGAAGTTCATTGAACCGATTGATAGCCTGCGCATATTCATGTTGTTGCAGGTAGGCTACCCCTGTCAGAAAATAGTCAATTGGTGCTTTGGTTGATAAGGTGTTAAACTGCTGGATAACGGATTCATAGTTTCCTGATAGATAGGCAGAGTTTAGGGCAGATGATTGGTTGGCACTACCCCGCGTGACAAGCAGTTGATAAGAAATAAATTTATTGGTATAAACCTGGGTTTTGTCCAGGGCCGTATATTGATAACTCCCGTATCCAAACATGGCGATCAGAACGCTGGCCGCAATGCGAAGCATCCATGAGTAATCTCGGCGAACAGGCATAGGCCGTACCACATCCTGGTCATAATCCTGATCAGACCCGGCTCTGACTTCACCTATGTATTGTTGATGATAGCCTTTAACTTTAATTGTCAAGGCTCTGTACCGAATGGCTTCACGAGAAATCACAACGCTGTCGAGCAGCTGTTGTAAACCAGCATCCTGTTGCAGTTCTTTCTCCAGTTGCGTTAGCTGATCAGGTACTAATTGATTGTCGATGTATTGGTCAAGTAGTTCGAGAGTTTCCATGTTATTTCGATCGTTGTAAGGCTGATTTAACGCTGTGGCTGATGGTGGGCGATTGTTGAATAATGTCGGTTAGTTCCTTGAGACATTTGTATTTTCTGTTTCGAAGAACTTGCTCGTTTTCGTAGCTGGTTTGTGTTAAAATTTCTTTCATAGACAAGTTTTCATAGTAAAAGAGTGTTAAAATATGTTTACATTTTTCTCCTATCCGGTCAAGAAGTTCAGCAATAAGTACTTGAGCTTCTCTGTAGATCAGCAAGTTCGAAACATCCTCCTCTTCCTTTTCGCTATTTGCCTCAAAAAGACCATCTCGTTTAGAATCACTAGTTCGTTTTCGTAACTCCGAAATCCAGAGATTCCGGGTAAGGGTATATAAAAAAGAACGGACACTGGCTTCACTTCTGTACCGCTGTGTTTGAACAATATCAATAAACACAACCAGCACTTCCTGAATAATATCTTCAGCATCCATCTCATTCCCACTGTTTGTTAGTACATAATTTTCTAACATACGGTAGTAACTTCGGTAGATAAACCCAATAGCATTATCAATATTGGCCCCTGTTTTTATAGCCGTAATTAATTCAGCATCGGAGAAATTTTTAACAGTCTGCACAGTGATTAACGTTTGTAAGTCGAAGCAGAAGAATAAATTGTAACCCGTAATCAATAAAAAAAACAAAATAGTTAAGCGCACTGACGCAGGCGTTGACAAATACCATCAGCGAAAGGGTACCCACCCATTGGTAAGCCATTTACTCATTCACTTTTTTCACTGCTATACACACCAACTGGATAACCAATTTTGCACCCTTTACTCTCCGGTCAGAATCGGTAAATTTTAGTTTATTATCTAACTGGTATCCGCACTACTTTTATTGCCTATGCAGGAAGCTCAGCCTATTGAGAAGATAGGGGTGTCTTATAGAAATGCCGAAGTCAGACAAGAGAATCCGTTACGGGACGATGCCGTATGAAATCGTTACAGGAAGGAGCCGCTACGTGCCCCGAATTCCTGACAACCCGTAGAACCAGAAAAGGCATCTGGCAAACCGGAGATTTCGTATTGACCAAACCGCAAAAAGTCTCCCTATCAGACGCCTAAGCACAAAAATAACCAGAATGCTACCAAAAAGGTAATAGACAAGAGGGGCATCTGGGAGTTATTTACGGTAAACTTGTGAGTAAGTACAAAGAGGGCAGGCCCTGAAAACAGGCTTGCAGATTACTCGATTCATGATGCCTACAAATCGGCCCAAGAACAATAAAATGGCCTCAGCCTGTGGGACCGTTTGACCAACCACATCCATCCGGCCAACGTAGATAAGTACTTTTTCACCCGAAATAACTACTGAGCATAGCGCTCCAAGGCCGTTTGGGGGTTACCATGCTGCGTTTCGACACCGTACGTGGAAAATAGCATGCTGTCGCCCGGCTGGATACTCTCCCGAAAACGATTATCTCCTTTGGGTTTTCCATCCACCGGTAATAGCTGGCAATTAATATAAGGCATTCGCTTTCAGTCGTTTAGCCAGCGGAGCCAGAACTGTGATTCGCTGACTCATAATTGAATCTTTCCAGTGGCTAATCAATTTATATTGCTGTCCCGCCTATCGCCGTATCCGGTTTGCCTGAAATTCACCCCAGGTGTAGGTGTCAATCTGTAGTAAACGTGTTACCAACGGCCAGACCAGCAATAGGGAGGAAGGAGTAAAAGGCCCGTTTGCATAAATTCCTGGCTGCAATTTTGAGGTAGGCTTGAAACATAAGGTGGGTTTCGAATGAAGGTAAACTTTGTTCGACCTATGTTCAGGCTAATGGCTCATTAAAAACGTTAATCGCTGTATATCGCTACTGAGTGGACGCTGGCTTAACATTTTTTGACGACCTAAAACCACAAAATCCTAATAACCAATTAGTTGCAAGAAGCTGCCCGATAGAACCAGGAGCAAAGGTTATCCTATACAACACACCCATTTATTCCAGCACGGGGCAGTGAATTAGCTATCCGGGCACCAAGAAGTGGTTATTCTGAGTCAGTACGAGCCGACTATTCTGACACCTGGTGGCCATGGACAAGAAAACAACTTATACAAAGGAGCGGGTAACCATTGTCAAACATTTTTTCAAACAAACGCTAGCCCGTTCCGTTTATAGATGCTAGTAATACCTAGTTGTTGACAAGTATACATTCACTAAAATAAACGTTCATTATGAAAAACGCACTGATTGCTGCATCCATCTGCGCTGCACTTGCCTTTAGCCAAACCGGGTTTGCTCAGGCCGCACAGGAAGGTAAAGCCGCTAAAAAGGAAATGAAAGCCGACAAAAAAGTAGCTAAAGCCAAGGAGCTGAAATCCAACGCAGCTACGGGCAAAGGGCTGGAGGTAAAAGGCATCTCAGATCCGAAAACCAGAATGGCTAAAGCTGAAAAGAAAATGGACAAAGCTGAAAAGAAAGAGTTAAAAGCGGATTCCAAGGAAATTAAAGCTGTTGCTAAAGCCAAGAAGAAGAAGGCAGCCGGAGTCCATTAACGGTAGTCGACGCATAGCCAAAGTACCTTAAAAACCAGTAGGGTAGCTGAAAATATAATTCAGCTACCCTACTGGTTTTTAAGGTATATACGCACGTCAATCAAGGATTCTGGTTTATTAGTCGCCACCAGTATACGCCATGGATTTGGGGTTCACCTTCCTACGGGCTGAACAGTGGTCTAACTACATTTTACATAAACCTGACATGCACCAGGACCAGTACGTCTCCATTCTTCTAATCAATCAGCACAAACGAAGCCCAAACGGAAGGCGGGTATTGTTGCCGCATTTGTTGCTGGGTTTGCTGAAAAGCTTTCCAGATTGTTTTATACCGCTTCCAGTTTCGGTAAAACCGGGTCATCAGGTCGCTGGTAGCCTGATCGGATACGGGCCATAGACTAGTGAGCAAATACCCGGCGCCGGCCATTTTGAAAGCCCGTTGCAAACCAAACACACCTTCGCTACCCCGGATGTCGCCTAAAGCCGTTTCGCAGGCCGACAACACCACTAATTTCGTATTCGACAGGTTGAGGTTAGCCACCTCATAGGCTGTCAAAATGCCATCATCTTCGCCCGGTTCAGGTCGCCCGCCCACCCATACGCTATTGGCTCCGGCCAGTAGTAAGCCCGTCCGGAATAATGGATTAGCAATGTGACGGAACGCATTACCACCCGACGCAGAGTCATTTACTGTGACGGTTGGGTCAGGAAAAGCAAAGCCATGCGTTGCCAGATGCAGTACTGTCGGCGATTGACCCGACTGTGCTTTAAGGTCCTTTTCGGTAGCGGATAAGCCCATTATCACTGTTGCCTGTGGTCCGATAAAGTGCCCTATTTCTTCTACTTCCCGCTGTGTGCCGGGTAGAAAAGGCCACGAATTACGCGTTGTTCCCGTCGAATCGTATTGAATACCTCCATACAGTTTTGCACTCGTCATTTTTTTATACGCGAGGTCATCATCCGTCGCTGTTGCCACCTGCCCTGTACTACCTACCTGCCGTATTTGATACTGGTCGGCCAGGTGTTGTTGGCCTTTTTTAGCTGGATTGGAATGATAGGGAAGAGCCGCGAACGATACCTGATGCAGCAAGCCTGATGAAGCCAGATACACCGTTTTCATCCCACCAAGTAATGAATCGATAGGCTGCCAGATAAGCTGATAGAGCGAATCCCCCTTGGTGAGTTGGTCCGTATCGAGTTCCGACCCGCGAGTAGCATAGAGGGCAGGCGCTCCCGGTGCCCCATTTCTCCGGGCCAGTAACCGGCGTAGTGGGGCTTCGTCCACTAGCAGCGGTACAACCTTCGGAGCCGTATCACCGGGGCGTAATACAAGGGCCATGTACCGCACTGAATCGGTTTGCTGCCGACCGTTGTGATACGGGAAACTGACGAACTCCACGGCGGCCTCGGTGGGTTTGAGGGCATCGCGCACGTCTTGCCAGCGCACTTGTAAGGCCCGCTGTGCCTGCCGGAACGGAGCCGACTGCCGGGCCAGGTCTTTTTCCAGCACTTCAGCACGGGCTTCGAGGGAATCGAGTGATTTACGCTGGGAAATGGGCAGCGTGTACTGCGTGGCAATGGCATTGCTTACCTGCTGTATTTTCTGATACAAATTCAGCCAGGTCGGGTTATTCGACGTCGAAATGACAGAGAAGGTGGCTTTCTGTTGATTTAAAAGGAGGTTTTTCAGGAATAAACTTTGCTGGTATAGAACCTCAGGAACACCTGAATTTTTACGTAAATCGGTAGCCGCAGAAAGGTTACTATAATATATTGGAATATATTTAGGGAGATATTTTTCGCGTTGTAACGGTGTCCAGTAAGGTAATTGTTGAGTGAGTATAGTTTCGTTTAACTGGTTAGCTTCTTCTAATATAACCGTTGCTTTGTTCACCTTACGCTGAATACGATAACTCGATAACTGACTATTCAGTGTGTACTCATACCGAAGTGAAGAACGTCCCAGTACCCGCTCACTTAAAAAAATAAGCGAGGAAAGCATTGAGTCGGCTTCGGTGTATTGTTTCAGTGCGACGAGAATTTTTGCCAGATCGCCCGCATGAGTCAGATACTCAGCATTGTCTGTCCCTAAGCTCATCTTTGTTATATCAACTGCTTTTTGATATAGACTTTTTGCTTCATCCAGTTGGTTGGTAGCTTCCTTTAGTCTAGCCTGTGTATGTATGACTGCGCTGTATCGGTGGTGATTTTTACCCAATTTTTTTTCGATTAACGGCAATGCAATCAGGCATAACGAGTCGGCCTGTTCATAGTGATTAGTTTGAAAGAGATCTCCGGCGAGTAGTGTAAGTGAACTAATGTACAGGACAGATTGCCGATATTCTTCAGGCATTCGATGAATGACCTCTCCCGAGAAACGAATGGCTTGTTTGTGGTCACCCATCAAACTTTTCAATGAGGCCAGATTATTCAGTGTGTACAAATAATAGACATTATCTTTCCCAAAGGCAGTTTCCCGAATGCGTAGTGCTTCGTCAAATAAGGGTTCTGCCTGAATGAAATCGTCAATATCGGTATAAATGGAACCCAGCGAGGTAGCGAACTCGGCATATCTAGGGTGATTTTTGCCGTGGAGTTTTTGCCAAATGGCCAGCACTTCCCGCAGTTCGGCTGTAGCCTGCTCATAAAAACCGGCACTAGCATGCGTTCCTCCCAAAGCAGCCAGTATTTCTGCATATTCATCACTATTCTTGCCATATAGTTTCTCCCGCAGTTTCACCGACTTTTCAATGCAGAGCAGTGCTTCAGGCAACCGGTTGATACCATTATAAAAATTCCCCAACACGCCAATGGCAAACGAATAATCTTTACCATCAGGCTCAGCGCTTTTTTCAATGACTGAGACGCCCTGCTTCATAAATTGTTCAGCCTGACTGTAATCGCCCAATTCCTGAAACGCCATCCCTCTTACGCTCAGCATGTAGCCATACTTGACATGTGTTTTGCCGAATTCCAGTTCTGCCTGTTTCTGAGCAAGTGCAGTTAGCTCAAGAGATGCCTGTATTTGCCCCTTCTCCCAAAGCGAATCAATTCGGTCGGATAGTTGCTGGTAAGTTTGGGCAGTAACGCCATGTGAAGGCAGGAATAGGTAACTTACAAACAGGACCAGGTACTTTGTGTAAGTGATGCATGGTTATGAGTTTATTAATTTTTCACCCGAAACACCACTTCCGCCGTTGCCCCGGTCTTTTCCGATAGCGCTAAGGGTGAAGTTTGTGGCATGCCGCGTGTGGCGTAGGTTCGTTGAAACAGGGTTTCGTAGGGATGTTGTACGGGAAGGTTACCCCTCGTTTGCAGTACCGCCCGCAGGTCGATGGGTCCGGGAGTCATCAGTATCTTGTACACTTCAGCACCCAGCGGTTTTGTCAGTCGAAGGCGCGTGCGTTTCGACTGCCCCGGCATTAGCCGGTATTGCGTTGCCGACTGACCTTCTCCCGGTAGCAATACGTGCAACGTTCCATCTGGCTGTAAGGTCAATAACAGTCAGGTAGGCCGGTTCTGGTCCGGTATTGGTTAAAGTTAGTATGACCCTCTCGCCGGGCGACGTACTAAAAACGGGTATACCGGCTTCTTTACGTTCGGATAGCGTATCGGTTACTACAGTCCGGTTCTGTTCGGTTTTTACCGCTACGCGCTGCATAGTGGTATGTACCCGAAAATCAGGGCTGCTCTGACGTAGTTGCAGCATCATGTTTCGGGCAAAATAGTGCCGGATCCGCTCAGCGCAATCAGCCGCCGACAGGGTGTCACCAGTCAAATACTCGTTACTGGCCGATACAAGCCGATAGCCCCGACTACGGTGGTCGATGCGCAAATCGGGCTGGCTAGCCGCCAACTGGACAAAGGGCATATCGGCTAGTATGCGGGTCAGGGCAGCATCCTGACGGGGCCAGGCTACCCGAACCCGTTCTCCGATGGTGGTATAGCCAAAGGAACGAACCGAACCACAACCCGGCATAAACGTATCAACATCGCCCTCCAGCCCCGGCTGCTGATAGGGTGCATAGCGAGCCATGGACACGGCCACACGGACAAATAAACTGCGGTAGGTTTCGGCATTGGTTGCGTTGGCCCATGCTTCGCTCACGGCTCGTGTCAGTGGCCCCAGCGACTGGCCCGACGCATCGGTTGTTTCAAAGTTGGGACCACCATCAGTTGTGGCGGAGAACAGCACATAGGGAGCCATTTTGCCAGCTGTTGACTTTAGTTCGTACCAGTCAGATTCTACTTTTATTACTCCGGCTCCCAACCCCGGCAAGCGTTTTACGGAAGTCAATCCGAGCGGAGCTATCCCACCGCGCATCCGCTGGGCTACCCGCCCCCGGTTCAGCGTTTGGGAATGGCAGGCATCAAAAATCAGCCATAGCCTGCCCACAGCGCCTAACCTGTTCCGAATGCTGGTAATGTAATGATTTAGGGCATCATCGCGCAGGTAACCATCGGGCAGATTACGATTGGCGGGTGGAGCATCGTAGGGAACAATGGCTTCATCGTAACCGTCGGATTCATCGCCCGAATCATCGGGGAGTTGACGGGCATGACCTGCATAGAGTATAATCAACTGGCTACCTGGCCGGATCGTATCAGCCAGGTTTTTCAGGGCGCGTTCAATGCCCGCTTTGGTAGCCTGCGGATCGATCAGAGTATGAATATTAGTTTTATTAACCCCCCGTTTCAGGAGTGTAGCTACCATTAGCGCTACATCATTCCGACTACTCAGTTCGTCCCACCCATTAGCCGGGTCATACTGCCCGATGCCAATCAATAAAGCAACCACCTTAGCACACGCCACGGAGTCCATGGGCAGGTTCGCGTTAGTACTCTGTTCGGTCCACAGCGGCTGTATTACGTCACTCCCCCCCTTGTTTCCCTTCCCCGGCCGGACCGAGCAAGCCATCAGCTGACCCAGCAGGAGTAACAGGATGGTGCGTTTAGCGAGCATGGTCCAGTTCTGTCAGGGCACGCCGGGCTTCGGACCGAAACGGGTTATCCAGCTGCTGGGTAATAATCAGAAGGTGTGTTTGAGCGTCGTCTGGTCTGTTAGCTTTTAGATAAGCCAAAGCCAGATACCATTGGCTTTTCTGAAATGTCAGGTCGATTACCGAGGGTGGCTGGGCAATAGCCTCTTCCAGTTGAGCAATAGCCATTTTGGTATTGTCGAGTGCCAGATTGGCTATTCCCCGATAGTACAGCACACAGGGATTGTTGGCCGGTAACTGATCGAACTGATTAACGGCCTGTGAATAATTACCCATCCGGTAAAACCGAATACCGGAGGCCAGTTCCGGACCGCAGCCGTTCGCACCCCGGATGCTGGGTTCGGGGCGATAAACGCTGCTATACACTTTTTCGGCCGGGGTAAGTGCCGGTGGAAGGGTAGCCCAATACAGACTAAAACCGGCCAATAGTACTGCCAGCATCACGCCAGCCCATACCAGGCGTAGTCGGCTAAGCCGGGGCTGTCGGGGTATGGGGGGGCGGTTATCCAGTTCACCCTGCCAGTCGAGTTGGGTGTGTATGCGCTCCAGTTGCTGCCTGAGGGCAACCGATTCAATACTATATCGAAACTGTTGATACTCATTTAGTTCGGCGCGCAGGGCGGCATCAATAGCCAGTTGCCGTTCCAGTGCCTGACGGTCGGCCTCTGGCAGGGTATTTTCGGTGTAGGCTTCAAACTGGTCGAAATAGGCAAACGTCATAGTGATAAGGTGTGGGTTTAGTCAGTCCAGTTACTCAATCCCATGCGTTTACGGAGTCTTTGCAGGCATCGGTATTTCTCTTTTTTGGCAACATCGTCATTGGCCCAGCCTAACAGCGCTGCAATTTCCTGCATTGTCTTCTTCTGGAAATAAAACAGCTCTATCGCCTGGCGGCATTTCTCCCCCAGCAGGGCTAATCCTTTCTCTACCGATAATTGACGCTGCTCTAAATCCTGTTCATTGACCGCAACCTGCTGTGGATCATCCAAAACAACTGGCATGGTATCTACATCGAGCGGTACGTAACGGGTTTTCTCCCGACGAATCTCACTCCATTTATTCCGGGCTATGCCCGACACATAGGTCATCAACTCCGCTTCTTCCCGCCATTCATATGTCCCCTTTTTCAGGTTAAACATCAGCGAAATAATAGCTTCATGTACAACGGCCTTAACATCATACCGACTACCTCCCGATACTACTATATATCCGGCTATCTGATGGTAGAGCTTTTTGTACAGGTAGATAAATGCCGAATCATGACCGTCTACCAGCGATTGGTACAACACACGCTGGTCAGCATACTGATGTTGGACATTCATACGGGGTAGAAAGAGATTGAGCGACTGAAAAGTACTACATACGGGGTAGATAATCAATTAGCATTCAGTCATATAATCAAAAAACAGGCAGGATTCAGAGCGCTTCGTTGGTAAGAACTACAACCTCGTCAAGCTATAATACCTATTGGTTGATTTTAATCCGCTTCCAGCGTATCACTCCATATTTTGCCTGATATAACCATCGCTATATATCCTCAAGCCGGGTGAAGCGTAGGTAAAAAAAAATTAAAAAATAGTGGTTACCTCGGGGTAAGCGGAATCATTAACTACTGTATGCACCACCTTTCCATCGCTATCCATGCCTGTTTCATTACCCGATTGTGTTTTTGTCATCACCACAAACCAGCGCTACCAGAAAATCGCAAAAAGTGATATTCTATACGTGCAGGCCGAGGGGAGTTGGGTCGATATCATAACAGTCGGTAAGACCTACCGCCTGTCTACCAACCTCGGCCAGGTAGAACCACAGTTGGATGCCCAATTTTTCAGTCGGGTATCCCGCAAGCATATTGTCAACCTGGACCATATAACGGCGATTCAGGGCGGGCAGCTTTTTATCGGTGAGGTTGCTGTTTTGATTGGCAAACAGTACCGGGAACTCCTGCTAAGCCGCCTACCCATTCTGCGAACACGGATTGAGCGGATAGAAAAATCGTTCGCCAATCCAATCGTCAATTAATTATGAAAAACAGATTTTTTCTTCGTTTGATACCGGGGTTTCTACTGATAATGCTGGCCGTCGGCCCTGTTGTGTTTGCACAAAACTCCGCTAACCTTCGGCTTTCGCAAAGTCGGACTGTTGCAGTTATAGACTATCTGGTCAGCGCAAGGCAAATAGCCACTACCCATGCCTCCAACAATACCGAACAGGGACGACTGCGACTCCTGTGCGTAAAAAAAACAGCCCGCCAGAAAGCCGGGTGAGTCGGCTACTGGCTCACCGGCCTCTCCTACTGGTAGAATATCAACCAATTCTATATCAATAAGTTACATGTAAATTATTCATCTATCCAGTTCACACCAATCAATCCAATTTTCATGAAAACGCTCTACACTAATTCACGTCGAAATCTACTAGTGGTATTCACGTTCATCCTGCTGGCTTCATCCTGTAGCAAGAAATCCGATCCTGACCCGCTTGACCAGTATGTGGGTTCCTGGACCGAGGTCATGCCTAACGGTCAACTAAACTCATCTAGTGGAGTTGTCATTAGTAAGTCAGGAAATGCTTTAACGCTGAGTGATTTCACTACAAAAACTATTACGGCTACTGTAAGCGGTTCAGGATTTCAGGCCGATAACAAAAATATTGCCACTGGTCTAGGGCATCAGCACCCTGATAACAGCGTGTCAGAACTTTATCTACAGAACCTGAGCGGGAGTGTAACGGGTGATAAACTGACGTTCAAGTTAACTGCCTTCAGTCAATCTCGTACTATGACTTTCAAGTATGACGATACAAGGGTGTTTCAAAAGCAATAAACCGTCTAACTAGTGGTCAGCACATTAATGCATGTAGTTCCGGCATTGGGGCGACGAGAGACCACTCATTGACAGGCAAAGTTTTGGTAGCAGTTCAGCTTTCAGGCGGCAGTTGGCGCGGCCTGGTAATGAGAAGCATTGCTTTGTCTGCTTGGCTTGTATTCTTTACAGTATCATGCCTTTGCCGAGTTTTTCAATTATATCTACAAGTATGAAACCGATCAACACCATCAAGTACATGACCGTTACTTATCGCCGGGTGGCTCAGGGGCCAATGCTTCTCCTATTTTGGCTGGCCCTGTCAAGTCTTGCCTTCCTAAGCTGCAAGAAAAATACAGACCCCGAACTTCCCCCACCACCCGTGATTACCGTGGCCAGCCCTATCGTGAGCGGAACGGTAAACACCAGAACAATACTGGAGGCTTCGGCTACCGGCGGACAGGGCGTGCTGACCTACGCCTGGGGCATCAGGACAGCACCAACCAGTAGTACGGCTACCTTACTCAATGCCAACACACCGAAAGCAGAACTGATACCCGATAAGCCGGGTACCTATCTTATTGGTTTGATTGTTACCGACGCGAACTGGCCAGACAGCAACCACTGAAGTAACCGTTACGGCATCCTTGCCCGGCAAGCCACCCGTTATCAGCGTAGTGACAGCTATGACGGTAGAAACAGGGCAGCAAACGTCCATTGATGCAAGCAAGTCCAGTGATCCTGATGGCGATAAGCTGACCTACACCTGGGCCATCAACACGAAGCCGACGGGGAGCACTGCCGTACTGACCACCCCCCAGACAGCCACTGCCGGGTTTACCGCCGATATTACCGGTACCTATAGCCTGAGCCTGACCATTTCTGATGGAATCTGGCCTGCCGTGTCGCAGGAGGTGTCGGTTACGGCCACCGCCCCGACTGTTCGTACTATCAACGGAAGCTGGACAGCCGCTGGTGGCACCAGTGGTGGTACTGATTATACGCCCCGCAACAAGTTTTATTCATTTGACGTAGCCACCAACAACCAGCCGGTTTCGCTGACACTCACCTCCCCTGATGTTAACGTTGGGGTCAGTTTGTACGACCCACTGGGCAGTCGGCTTGTTACTCGGGGAACGGGTCGCTCGGTTGTCCTGGACCAGACCGTCAATGCTGGTACATACAGCGTCATGGTCAATACGGTTCAACGCTATGATGTTGGTACGTTCCGGCTGGTTGGGCGCGGCATTGCCTCTGAGTTTTCCCTCCGGCCCGCCGACCGCGTTCAGGCAGCCAACGTTGGCTTTGGCTCAGAAGGCGGTGGAGGTGGCATAGGCAATCGCCTGCCCATTTCGCCCCGTAATCACTACTATACCTTTGAGGTAACCGAGGATAACACCGTTACAGATATTAATGTGGCCCCAGCAGGCATCAGTATCTGGCTGAATTTACGTAATCCTGCCGGTGCCGAAGCCGAGTATACATTTGGCTTGTTACCAGCTGGTTCGCCACGCTCTTTTATCAAGTCCCTGAATAAAGGCACGTATGTGCTGTATGTTGGCACGGGTACGCGGGATGCCATTGGCACGTACACGTTAGAGATTTTCGGGAAAGTTAAAAACCTGAAGCAGAACGTATATGACTCAACTATCCAGACAGACAGTTATATCGGTAAAAACGGGGTTATTACCTACACCCTAACCGTAACGGAGGATAACACACCCCTCGATATCAGTCTGCGCTCGCCGGATATTGTGGGCAGTGCAGTCCTCATTCATCCAAATGGCACTCAGGTTGACAAATTTACGGTTCCCACCAACTACGATTATTTGCTAAATGTAGTCAACATAGGTGTCTACAAAATAACCGTCACGCCCGGTTCGGCCACCAGCGGCATTGGCAAGTATACGCTATCCGTATATGGCAAGTTCAGCGATCTAAAAAAGCTCTGACAATTTACCAAAACCGACTATTTTAATGAAAACAGGACTTCTATCCACACTACTTCTACTTGCTACGGCAACAACAGGTGTTTATGCTCAAACCGCCAAAGCACCGGCCCGCAAGCCAGTTACCAAAAAGCCAACCACATCTATCCCCGCAAAGCCAGCCTCATCAAACCTGGTTAAGCCAGCGGCTGTCGCTCCCGCTAAAACCGTGACGGCTGCCCCTGCTGCCAACCGTTCTAATTCGGAGAAATTACCGGGCCCAGTAAAAACCGCGGCTCCAGTGCCGGTGCAGGCCGCTCGCCCTACTCCAACGCCTGTCAGTCGTAGCTCATCCAGGCGCGTGGCTACAAGCAATTCGGGCGGGTATGGCTTTTCGAAGAATGATAAGCTCCTCAATATTGGCGTTGGTCTGTCATCCTACTATTACGGTAATCCTATCGGTCTTTCGTACGAAGTAGGCATTACAGATGACATCAGCGTCGGTGGTCAGCTCGATTACAACTCGGGCAGTTATGATGATTATTACGGTTATAGTTCCCGGTATCGCTATTCAGCTTATTACTTGGGAGCAAGAGGTTCGTATCACTTCAACCGGGTTTTGAATATCAATCAGAACAAGATGGATTTATATGCGGGGCTTGGCCTTGGATATCAGAGTTTCAACTGGAACGACAGCTACAACGGCTCGGGGTACGGCTACGATTATGGCAGTGGCCTGTTTCTGAACTACTTCATTGGCGGTAAGTACTACTTTACCAACAAAGTAGGCGCATTTGTGGAACTCGGCTATACCGGACTTTCATCATCCCGGGTTGGGCTAGCCGTTAAATTCTAACGCTTAAAACCATCCATAAACCATCTTTTGTCATGAAAAACTGGAAAATAATCTCGGGTATTTTTTTACTGATTATTGTAAGCTGGCACATTGCAATTGCGATGACGCACCGGCTGGGCGTAGCGGGACCATTTCTGGCTAAACCATCCGATCCGGGATATGCCTGGACCGATACCGATAAGTCTGAATCCCGCTTTTTCTGGCAAAACAAGGAAGTAAGTTGGCAGGCGGGTATGACACACCCGGAGTTTGCGCTAGAAACAGCCCAAAACGAAGGCATCTGGAATCCATTGCCTGGCTATGCCTTCATCGATAAATCGCAGGGGCTGGCAACAAGTTGGCAACAGGGGACGAAACACCCAGATTATATGGCATGGGCCGATGATGTAGAAGGTCAATGGATTCCCGTTACGGGCTACCGGTTCATTTACCAGGGTGATACATTTACCGATTCGGTTTGGGACCCTAACAAACGCTATGATGATTTGAAAGTGATGTCTATGACCGAAACAGACAGTTATAGACCCTTTCCCGGCTACTCATTCGTGGAGCCCGGTCAGTCGCTAAAAGTAGTCTGGACACCCGGCACCCCAAATCCTGACAATGCGCAACTTGTTGCGGGTACGAAAGAGGGTAGCTGGAATGTGACCAGCAACCGAACGCAGTATGTAGCCCGCCGAAAAAGAGGTGTCACAGGTCGTGAGGTGGGCGCTTTTGCGATAGGTGTAGGAGCCGGTGTCATACTAGACCGAACCCTGCTTCGCCGGTGGTAGGAGTCGCACTGCGTTAGTGTAAATACAGGCCGTGCATCCAATGTGGATCAGTCTGAAGCCAGCCAGAAGTGTATAGTAGTTGGTGGTCCGCTGCCGACATGCAGACCAGTTGGCTATGGTCCATTCCTATAGTTTAATGCCCGCAACGATTTCGAAGCAGGTATCAACTTGAACTAAATAAAACCGCTCCGGCGTGTATCAAGTCTGAAAGCCTGATACACGCCGGAGCGGTTTTATTTAGTTCCCCCAATCAGGTTGAGCGCAACGCCCGCCGGATTACTTCCTCTACTGTTAACGCAGGGTCAGCCTGTAGGGCATCACTGACGCTCTTCTCAGCGGTTGCTTTGGGAAAACCCAGGGCCATTAAAGCAGCCAAGGATTCATCCCAAACTACGTTGCTGGCGGGTTGTTGTTTGTAAGTCGGGCCACCGGGCACTACACCCGCGCGTTTCATCTTGTCGCGGAGTTCGAGGATGATGCGTTGTGCGGTTTTGGCACCGATGCCCTTAATGGCCTGCACTGCCCGAACGTTTTCGCCCAGGATAGCCAGGCGTAAATCACCAGGTTGCATGGCCGAGAGCATACCCAAGGCGGTATTAGGTCCTACGCCCGAAACACCAATCAAATCCAGGAATAGCGCTTTCTCATCAGCGTTGGCAAAGCCATATAGCAACTGGTTATCTTCCCGAAATAAGTGGTGAATGAAGAGTTTTATCCGATCACCACCGCCGGGTAAAATGGAGTAGGTCTGTAGTGAAATATGAACCATGTAGCCCACTCCATTCACATCAATAATTATATGAGTAGGTTCTTTGTAGGACAAAATCCCATCTAAATAAGCAATCATTCGGCGGTTGAAATAACTTGTTAGTAAGCGTGTCAAGTATAGTTAAAGATACGAAAAACCCACGACTTTTTTATAAAGTGTGGGTTCTGTTCGCTAAGAATATAACGTCAATTTAGATCAGCAAATTACTAGCCAACAATCAGCTTCTGCCCCGGACGAAGTTCATCACTTTTGATGTGATTCATCTTCTTGAGTTGTTCAATGGTTAGATCATACCGACGAACAATATTCCAAAGTGTATCACCGCGCTGTACCTGATGATAGCGGATTTTATACTGTTTAGCCTTAACCGCAACTTCTTTCTTTCTGGTCGTTTGCTCCTCACGCTCATGCACTATCCTTTCTGACCGGGTTTCTGCATCTGCCCCAATGAACAGCTCCTGTCCTGGCTGAATGGTAATGGAGCTTAATTGATTCCAGTGTTTAAGGTCGTCCATATCTACCTCATACCGGTCGGCAATGTCGCCAAGGTTGTCCCCTTTTCTAACTATGTAGGTTTGCCGGCGCAATTTACGACTGACGGCTGGTCTGGTTTCCTCTTCGTCATCATCCCTATCGTTGTCCGATGAGACCAGAATCGCTTCTTCTATGTGTGCATTAGCCAGTGGATTCTGATTGAGCGATGTCCATATCCCCATCGAATCAGTCCCGTAGCGGACGTCTTCGGCATGGGCCAGCAGGACGTGATCCATTCGATAAGGTTGCCGACTGGCCGAATCCATAATGGCCCGGCGATTAGCAGCAAAGTAACTGTACTGCTCCCGGGGAATTCGCAAGGGGTACCGATTTGTGTAATCAGGCAGAATGGTGGTTGTAATGGCCGGGTTCATTTTCCGCAAGTCGACTAACGGCATCGTACTGTGTTTGGCAAACGTTTCAAGGTTAAAATAGCCCGTTATCTGAACGGTATCGTGCGGAATGGGATACTCGTATTTTTTGGCTACAATGTCGTGTTCGTTGGCATGGTTCATCATGTACGTGAACGTGACGAACAGCGGCACATAGCCACGGGTTTCCTTGGGTAGTGCGTCATAAATTGTATAGAACGAATCCCCTCCGCTACGGCGCATTGCCCGTTTTACGGCACCCGGTCCGCAGTTGTAAGCGGCCATTGCCAGTTCCCAATCTTCAAAAATGTTGTACAAATCCCGCAGGTATTTACACGCGGCTTCGGTGGCTTTTACCGGGTCCATCCGTTCGTCAATATAATCGTCCTGGTACAAACGCATTTCACGCCCGGTTACGGGCATAAACTGCCAAAGCCCACCGGCCCCTGACCGGGAAACGGCCCGTGGGTCCAGAGCTGACTCGACAATAGACAAGTATTTCAATTCATCGGGCAGTCCATATTCTTTCAGCATCCGCTCGTATAACGGGAAGAAAAGCGGCATACGCTCCAGCATGGTTTGGGCGTACGCAGGCCGACGAAAAACGAAAAGATCGATATAACCCTGAACGGCAGTATGATAATTTAGCGGAACGGTTTTCTGCAACTTTCCCAGCCGCTCACGGATTAAACTATCGGGAACGCTGGTCACAAGCACCACTGTATCTTTATTAACAATGGCTGTGTCATTTTGAATCGTAGTCTCGGCGCGGGATACAGTTACCAGTCCCACTACCATACTCATCAGCCCCAACGTAAACAGGCTACGGTTCAGGTAAGTCATACTAAATTACGGGTTACATACGTGTTTGTAATCGTACTATACTATTTTCTTCTGTTTGCTGGTCCACAGCACTATAACTCCTGCAATAACTTTGCCATGGCCACCAGTTTCTCTTCAGCAAAAGCGGGAGCCATCAGTTGCAATCCAATTGGTAAGCCCGTCGAATCAGTGCCGTTTGGTACCGATATAGCCGGATATCCTACTACGTTAGCCTGTACCGTAAAAATGTCGGCCAGATACATTTGCAGCGGGTTCGCTCCGGCAGTCCGGTCGGTTTTCTCCCCCAGCCGAAACGCCGTTGTGGGCGTAGTAGGCGAGAGTAAAAAATCATATTGCTCAAACAGGCGTTCGGCTTCGTCCCGAATCAGCCGACGTACCTGCTGTGCTTTCGTGTAATACGCATCATAATAACTGGCACTTAGCACAAACGTACCCAGCAAAATCCGCCGACGCACCTCATCGCCAAACCCTTCTGTGCGGCTTTTTTTGTACAACGATAAAAGATCCATTACCGGTGTATCGTTCGATAACTTGCTTCTGTATCCATACCGCACACCATCAAAACGAGACAGGTTCGATGATGCTTCGGCAGTGGTCAGAATGTAATACGTTGGTAATAAATAATCTAAAAGAGAGATATCGACGGGTTCTACCACATGCCCTGCCATTTTCAGGGCATCTAGCTTACGCTGGGTGGCTTCCCGGATGGATTCATCAACGCCCTCACTCGATACACCATCCTGTAGATAAGCAATTCGGAGAGGGCCGCCGGATAACGTCTTTTTCGAATAAGCCGCAACGGGTTGGCTTGATACGGTGCTGTCAAATTCATCAGGACCCGCCATTATTTCGAGCAGGAGGGCCGCATCATCAACCGTATTGGCGATGGGTCCGATGCAATCGAAGGAAGATGCATAAGCAATCAAACCCCAGCGACTGATACGCCCGTACGTAGGTTTCAATCCTACTACGCCACAGAATGCGGCTGGCTGCCGGACCGACCCGCCTGTATCGGACCCAATGCTGGCCAGACAAAGCCCCGCCTGCACCGCCACTGCCGAACCGCCACTCGACCCACCGGGTACGCGGCTTATATCGGCTGCGTTAAGAACGGGCCCGAAGGATGAGTTTTCGTTGGACGAGCCCATGGCAAACTCATCGCAGTTTTGACGGCCAATAATGATAACATCCTCATCCAGCAGTCGTTGTACGGCCGTAGCCGTAAACTGCGCGGTAAATGTATCCAGTATTTTACTGCCGGCCCTGACATTATGACCAGCGTAATTCAGCACGTCTTTCAGGCCAATGACCATACCAGCCAGCCGCCCGGCCGTACCAGACGCCAGTTTTTGGTCAACGATATCGGCCTGGGTCAGGCTTTCATCGGCGTACACTTCCGTAAAAACGTTTAAGTGTTGATTTTCCCGGATTCGGGCGAGATATTGCTCTACCAACTGGCGGCAGGTAATAGTGTCTGTTTTGAGATCAGACTGAACAGAAGCGTAGCTACGGTAAGGAGACACAGGGCAACAGTTTATGGTTTACCGTGTTCGGTTCACGGTTTACGGCAGACAGGATCTATTGATGCACAAATCCATCGCAAACGTGAACCAACTAGTGTAAACTTCAAACTAATAAAAACAGACAATCAGGCGGCCCTATGTAGAACCACCTGATTGCCTGCTGACTATCACTTATATTACTTCTCTTCTTTCAGACTATCTTCAATGTTCTCACGAACATCCTTGGTAGCATCTTTAAATTCTTTGATGCCTTTACCCAGGCCACGTGCCAGCTCAGGGATTTTCTTAGCGCCGAATAGCAGGAGCAGAGCAAGGAAAATGAGGATCATTTCCTGGCCGCCCAAACCCATAATTGCAAAAATGGTTGCCGAAATCATATCTTCTGTGATTTGAATGTATGCAAAATTAACAAAACTCTCTTGTACAATCTATTAAACCTTGGTGAAACTTACGCGCTAACCAGCCGTTTAGTTTTGTGCTCACCCGTTAAAATTTCTGACCTTCTCTTCAGGCTCACCGTCAATTTTCCATGACGGAGAATAACCCTGAACGGTAAAAACCAAAGTCGGAAAACGTAAAAATCAGCCGATTTTGATGGTTTCCATCCGCTTGGGCGCAGTAGCTGCCTGGGGTTGATTAGCCATCGAATATTCCCACTGCCGGAATTTTTCAATGTCATCTTTCATGCCACTAAATAACCATAACATCAGGGCAATATCGTCGCTCAGGCCTACTATGGGTAAGAAGTCAGGCAGAATGTCGATGGGTGACACAAAATAAATTAATACCGCAATAATCCGGAGCAATGTTTTCCAGGGCAATTCCCTATATTCTCCTGATGCATAAGCCCTTACCAGACGCGTAACAATGCCTAACTGGTCCCTGAACGTAGCGAAATTGGCACCCGATAAGCTGCCACTTTTCGCCAATGCTTCCCGCGCTAACTCGAACAGGCTCCGTTTATCGCGGGCATAACGAGCGGCCCCTACATTCGCTTTCTTGAAGAAAATAGAGGTCAGAATCCGCGTTATCAGACTTTTGTTTTTCATTGAGTTTATTGACTGATATACTACTTAACGTTCTACTAAAGTAGCCAGGAATCACTATCTAACCGTTTATCTGGTACTTGATAGATAAACTACCAATCAACCGCCATAAGTTTTATTCTAACGAGATTGGGTTGTCTTACAGCAGGGCAGTACTTTTGCACCTGCTTGTTAATCCTATAATTCTGAATACTATATGAAAGTTACCGTAGTAGGTGCCGGGGCCGTTGGAGCCACCTGTGCCGATAACATCGCCCGCCGGGAACTCGCTCACGAAGTTGTTCTTCTGGACATTAAAGAAGGCATCAGCGAAGGCAAATCACTGGATATGCTGCAGGCATCTACCCTGCTCGACTGCGATATCAAGCTGATCGGTTCGACCAACGATTACGAAAAAACCGCGGGTTCGGATGTAGTTGTTATCACGTCGGGCCTGCCGCGCAAGCCGGGCATGACCCGCGAAGACTTGATTGGCATCAACGCCGGTATTGTGAAAGGAGTTACAGAAAACATTCTGAAGCACTCGCCCGATGCTATTTTCATTATCATCTCGAACCCGATGGATACCATGACGTATCTCGCTCTGAAGTCGTCGGGTATTCCCAAAAATCGGGTGATTGGCTTGGGTGGTGCCCTGGATTCGGCCCGGTTCAAAACTTATCTGTCGCTGGCGTTAAAATGCTCACCCAATGATTTGCAGGCTTCGGTCATCGGTGGTCACGGCGATACGACCATGATTCCGCTTACACGGCTGGCTACCAAAGCAGGTGTGCCCGTCAGTAATTTCCTGGACGAAGAAACATTGAAAAAAGTAGCGGCTGATACCATGGTGGGTGGCGCAACCCTAACAGGCCTGATTGGCACGTCTGCCTGGTATGCGCCGGGTGCGGCTGGCGCCTATATGGTAGAGGCCATCGTTCGTGACCAGAAGCGGGTGATTCCATCCTGTGTATTGCTCGAAGGCGAATACGGTCAGTCGGATATTTGCATGGGCGTTCCGGTCGTATTGGGCCGCAACGGCTGGGAAGAAATTATTGACTACAAACTTAATGACGAAGAGCAGGCCGCTTTTAACAAGTCAGCCGATGCCGTTCGGAACATGAATAATGTCTTGAGCACGCTGAACATTGGGGTGTAGTCTGCCTAGTATTCATGTAGAAGTAAAAATCCCCGTCAGAAGCCTGACGGGGATTTTTATGTGTGTATAGTTTACCGCCAGTCGCAGGCGGGTGCCAGCCATTCCTGGCCGGGGTCAATTGGCATACCATCGGGGGGAGTCTGCGGGTTGGTTGGCCGAACATCGTCCATATTACCCTCGGCCCGACGCAGCTGATCGAGCGCAAACAGGTGATGAGCCAGCTACTTTCGGGTTGGTACCTGTCGTGTTCAGTTTACGCTTCATCTGACTTAGTTTCAACCCGGCAATGGCCCTTCCCTGCGGTGTTATCTCGGGGTTATTAGCCACATCGATGAGTTTTTGCAGTAGCAATTTATCCGTCAATCGTTTTACTTCTGCCTGATAACTATCCGTCGGTTCGGCTTTATACCAGGTGGCTGCGAGTAATTGGTCCAGCATCGACTCAAGACTGAGCTGAGCCGGATCGAGCGCGGATTGGGCAACCAGCCGACTAACCCGCTCTGGATTTAGCAGCATTTGAATTGTCAAGCCAGCAGCCGCTTCGGGTGCCGCCATGGGATCGAAGGATAAGCCGGTCCGGCGTTTAAAAACCTCTCTGGCATTCGGATTATAACGAAACGGATGAGGAGGAATCAACGCCATTATCGACTTGGGAACGGCTAGAAAAACCGGATCTATGGTCGCCATCAATGCGTTCAGAGCCCGTTTCTGCTCCTGCACCGGAACCGTCGACATAACGGGTTGTCCATCGCCCCGAAGCGCATTGGTATAGATTTGTCCGGCTACCACTTTAGCGGCTGATTCAACCTGGTAGCGGTGAAACATATACATCGGTACCAGTATTTCTTCCAATGTAGCCATTGGCGTGCCCATCGGAATTTTCCTTTCCGTAAAATTGGCCAGTGCCACCCGTCGAACATCCGATACGCGCTTTAACTCATCAACAGCATCGGCCCCATTATCCCATAGGTGGGTACCGGGATGAACCGACCCTTCCGGTCGTGCATCCTGGTCGGTCAGGAAGGTTAAGCCAGTCTTGTGCATGTCCGTTACAATCTTATTCAGGGCTGATTTTTCGTCCGCTCCAGCCGGAAACTGCTCGTACCCATAGCGAATGCTCCATTTATCGTATGCACCAATCCCTTTGGCATACGCATCACTGAGGTCAATGCTGTTTCCGTTCACTTTGGCTAGCATCGTCGGGTAATCCATTACGGATGCCCTGCCGAACGCCGGACCGCCCTGCGTACTGGAAATGTAATTATGAGGCAAACCGAGCGTGTGCCCTACTTCGTGAGCCGCCAGTTGCCTCAGCCGTTCAATAGACATTTGCATCATCGGGTCTGACGAGGGAGCAGCCGCACTACTATAATCTCCCGTCAAGCCCTGCGCAATCAGATAATCCTGCCGAACCCGCAACGAACCGAGCGTAACTTTTCCTTTGATGATTTCACCCGTACGCGGGTCATTGATACTACCCCCATAACTCCAGCCCCGCGTGGACCGGTGTACCCATTGCACCAGATTATACCGGATATCCATCGGGTCAGCATCAGCCGGCAGCAATTTAACTTGGAAAGCATCTTTATAACCAGCCGCTTCGAATGCCTGGTTCCACCAGGCAGTGCCTTCCATTAAAGCAGAGCGTATTGGCTCGGGTGTTCCGGGATCAATGTAATACACGATGGGCTTGACCGCTTCACTTACGGCGGCCGATGGGTCTTTTTTCTCCAGCCGGTGCCGCGAAATATACCGTTTCATGATGGGCTGGCTAACGGGCGTCGCGTAATCAAAAAATTCAATACCCCCGTACCCGATGCGTGGGTCGAACAGACGGGGCTTGTAGTTGTTGTCGGGAAGCTGAACAAATGAGTGGTGCTGATGCACGGTAATGGCCGTAGGCGTAGGCACCACATCGCGCAGAAAAGAACCCGGGTTATCGCCCGTCAGGGTAATAATTGTCTCGAACTCGGTATTCTGCGGGAAAGCTTTGGTACGGGGTATGTACATGGCACTCCGTGTCGGGTCGAATTTAAACGTACCCTGTTTTGTTCGGGCGATGGCCTGCACCGCCCCCACGGCATCCTGCATCAGAAACGGCGTGAGGTCAACCAGCACACTACCTCTCTCCTCCGCTACAATCTCAAAACCGGCATGAACGGACTTGGCAAACGATTCTTCCACCGCCCGGCGCTCGAGCGGGTCGTTACTGATAGCCCGATACGCATAGTTGGGTTCCAGCATCAGGACTTTGTTGCCGCTGCGCTGGAATTTCACGATATGCTCCTGTCCTAACCGGCCACGGTCGAGGCCGATGTCATTGGAGCCAACGCCTTCTGCCAGCGTCGGATAATACAGCAGTTCGGTATCAAGAGTAGCTATTTCAAGCCAGATTTTACCTTTTTTAGCATCCCAGTAATAGGTCATGAAGCCAGGATTGCGTTCCATACCCGCTGTGAAGGCAGCAATACTACCACCAGGGGCTGGCTGAGCAATTAGCAATCTGGTAAATAGAAGTGAGCAGAGAAGTGTAAATACGTGTTTTTGCATAAAGAATTGGGTTGTAAATGAGGCTCAAGATACGGCAAATGAGTTGATAGTATGATTTCACCAAACTACTTTATACTGGTAGAGAAGAAATCATTATATTCATTGGCGTTTTCGTATAATCGACAAATATAGATTACGTTGTATAGTTACTAATAACCTCTGCTACTGCATTGAAATACCTACTCATCACCCTCGCTTGCATCACTTCACTTTTTGATACCCAGGCTCAATCCAGTCCCGAAGTCAGTTCGTCAACACCAGTACCAGTAATTTCGGCAGAGGCCCAAAAAGTTGCCAAATCCGTACAGCCAGCAAACGTTGAAGCCCACATGCGGTATCTGGCCGATGACAAACTGGAAGGCCGTAAACCCGGTACGCGTGGCTACGAACTGGCTGCCCAGTACGTTGAAAAACAATTTCGGACGCTTGGATTCAAGCCAATGGGCCAGGGTGGAACGTACCGACAAAAAGTGCCATTGCGTCGGGCAATAGTACGGGATGCGGGCAGTTCAATGATGTTGACGCGCCAAAGCAGTGATGGAACAGTTGGTGCCTCAGAGCGGATGACTTACGGAAAGAACTACATTTTCAGCCCGCAATTCAGTCAGGCAACGAGTCAGGTAGCAGCCCCGGTTGTGTTTGTCGGCTTCGGTGTGTCCGCGCCGGAACTGGGGTACGATGATTACGCGAGCATTGACGTTCGGGGTAAAATTGTAGCCTGTTTCAATGGTGCCCCTACCTCCTTTCCATCCAACCAGCGAGCTTATTCAAACTCGGCCAAGCAGGAAATAGCGGCTAAACACGGAGCTGTCGGTATCATCACGTTCAGTTTACCGACCGATATGTTTGCCCGTATTGAATCTAACGCACCCCGCAATCGGCAGGCTACCTACCGCTGGGTCGATCCGAAAGGACAGGTGCAGCGAACTTTCCCAACCCTTAAAGTAATTGCTTCGCTGGGTGACTCTACCGCTCGTACCTTGTTTGCCGGAGCCAGCAAACCGTTTGATGATGCCCGAATAGCGGCCAGCAAGAACCAACCCCAGGCATTTCCACTAAACCTGTCGATACAGGCAACCACCCAAACAGAATTAAATGATGACCTGGTAGGTGAAAATCTGGTCGGACTTTTACCTGGTTCTGACCCGGTACTGAAAGACGAATACGTGGTCTATGTTTCGCATCTCGACCACCTCGGCATTACCAAACCCGTTAGGGGAGATTCTATCAACAACGGCGCTCATGACAACGCATCAGGCGTGGCAATTAATCTGGAGGCTGCCCGATTGTATACGTTACTTCCTAAAGCACCCCGCCGGTCTATTCTGTTTGTAGCCGTTACCGCCGAGGAAATGGGGCTACTGGGGTCCGATTACTTTGCCAGTAATCCAACGGTACCGAAAGAAAACATAGTAGCGAATCTTTGTCTGGATATGCCGTTTTTCTTTCATCCACTACTCGACATTGTCCCTTATGGGATTGAGCATTCCAGCATGGCGGGGTCCGTACGGGCAGCCGCCAAGTTTGTGGACGTCGCTATTGCAAAAGACCCCATTCCTGAACAATCGGTATTCATGCGCTCCGACCATTTCAGTTTTGTGCGACAGGGGATTCCGGCCATCTATGTCAAAAGCGGCTCCACCACCGGCGATTCCCGCGATGGGACAAAGCTAAATCTGGCCTGGCGGGCAAGCACGTACCATACCCCCCAGGATGATATGAACCAGCCTTTCGACTGGAATGCGGCTGGTCGGCACGTACAATTGCAGTTTCTGATTGGGTATCTAACCGCCCAGGCTGATAGTCGTCCCGTCTGGAACGACGGCGACTTTTTCGGGACCAAGTTTAGCGGAACAGTTCCGGCAGAAACGAACAAAGGGCGTTAGCCGCCCTTTGTTCGTTTCTGTTTTCAAGTGGAAGACCTACCGTAACCGCTCCGATCCCCGAACGAGTTTTTCGTCACGGCGAATAAACCGATTGGCCAGCGCATTCAGTACCAACGCAGCAATAATGGCATAGAATCCGATAAGGAAGTTTCCCTGATCGCCGGGATCGCCGTATTCTTTCCCTGCGTATAAAGTCTTATATAATACAATGCCCATGATAGCCGTAAGCATCAATGCATTAGCAGCACACAAGGCGGTTTGTGTCAGTCGATTCTTGTACTGGAAAATGGTATAAGTCGACACCAATCCAACCAGAGCAATTAATAAAGCCAGATACCAGATCGAATCCACAAACGTGGTGACGCCTTGTTGATAACTGTACTGAAGCGCGGATAAACGCGCCATCTCCATTGGCTGTGCACCAACTTTTTCCCAAAGTGGATTGGCCAATGCAACTCCCATGGCCACGGCAATAAGAAATAGAAATACTGTTTGAACGCGTTGAATCATGCGTAATGATGTTTTTTGACCCGCAAAAATAGCCTAAAAACTGATAATTTATGAAAGCGAGTGTTCGTCTGTTGATAACTGCCTACAGCTGTCAATAAATAATCCGTCAAACAGGACCATCCATTTATAGAGCCTGCCGGGTAACGCAACAAGTTTATATCAAGTCAGCATTACTGGTGGCTTTCTTCAAGTTCGTTAGACGAACTTGAAATTTTCGAAATGAAATTATCTTCTGGTTACTGCCCGGAAAGCGCCAGGCATAAGAGACGAATAAACCACAAGGCTATTGACGCGGATCCGATGACGGTCAAACATACCCGCTTGCCTGATTTCGATGAGCAATAAATAGGCAGGAAACAGGGTTTACGGTTGACAGGCATTCTAGCCCCATGCGCAAATGGGCTGTTAGTCGGACTAGTAAAATTTAACAGCCCAAGATTCCATTCTACGAATTTTATCGACCATTGGTCGTTATCTGTAAAACGAATCTACCTGGAGAACCAATCATTTGTATGAACCGTCTTTTTTTCTTCTTTGCCGCTTTCGTCTTACTTACTATTTGCGCCTTTCGAACCAGTTTACCTACCGGGCAGCTGACGGCAACAACAGTCCTCCATAAACCTACGGATGAACGAAAGCACATCAACTGGCTAAGCATCGAGGAAGCCTACGCACTGACGCAGAAAAAACCCCGAAAGTTTGTGGTAGATGTATACACAAACTGGTGCGGCTGGTGTAAAGTAATGGACCGGGAAACATTCTCAAAGCCGGCTATCGTTGATTACGTCAATGAGAATTACTACCCCGTTCGGTTCAATGCCGAGCAAACTGCCGATGTGAGACTGGGAGGGCAAACGTTCAAGTTTGTCAGGGGAGGCCGTCGGGGCGTTCATGAGTTAGCCGCAGCTTTGCTGAAAAACCAGATGAGTTACCCCACGACCGTATTTATGGACGAAAAGTTTAACCTCATTCAGCCCATTCCAGGCTATCTTGAACCTCGCACCTTTCACCAGATAATTACTTACTTCGGTCAAAATCATCATAAGAAAGAACCCTTCGACCAGTACAAGACGACGACCTACAGAAACATTCAATCAGCCCTGACATCCAGGAAGTAAACATATCATATGAGGAGGGAACGCAGATCAGCGCGGCTATACGGCTGCAGGCTGTTCGCGTTCCTTTTTTTTATTAATTTTGTCATCTTTCATCAACCCCAACAAACAAAAACATGACCAAACAGGTAGCTTTTATTGTGGTGTTAGCTATAGTCATTGGGTCTATGGCCGCTGACAACCGCAAATTTATTGACCCGCAAAACATGGATCTGTCCGTGAAACCGGGTGACAATTTCTATGAGTACGCCAATGGAAACTGGCTGAAGAAAAACGAAATACCTGCATCGAAAACGTCGTGGGGGAGTTTTAACGAACTCCGGGAAAAGAGTCTCGATGCCATGAAGACCCTTCTTGAAGATGCGTCGAAAACAACGACGAAGGGGCGTTTGTACCAGATGGTTGGCGACTTCTACGAGAGTGGAATGGATAGCCTTACCATTGAGAAGCGTGGTTTTGACCCCATCAAAACCGACCTTGACCGAATTGAGAAAGTAGCGAATAAAACCGCGTTTCTGACTGAACTGGCTTACCAGCGGACTCAGAGCAACGGTATGCTGTTTGGCTTTTTCGTCGGACAGGATCGTAAAAACGTTAACAAATACCTGCCGCAGTTTAGCCAGGGAGGCACTACCCTACCCGACCGTGACTATTACCTGAAAAATGACGCCCGGAGCCAGAAAGTACGTGATGCTTACCGCGATCACCTCACCAAAATGTTTGGATTGATTGGTGAAGAGCCAACGAAGTCATCGCAGGATGCCGACGTTATTATACGGGTAGAAACCGCTCTGGCCAAGGCGCAAATGCCCCGGGTTGAACTCCGCGACCCGTATAAGACCTACAACAAATTTACCGTTGCGCAATTCAGTCAGCAAACGCCCGGCATCAATTGGATTGACCATATGGCGAAGCTGGGCGTAAAGGGACAGGATACGGTACTGGTCCAAAACCCCTCATTCTACCGTTCGCTGGATAGCCTGGTGACAAATACGCCCATTGAAGATTGGCAGACGTACATGCGCTGGAATATACTAAAGGGAGCAGCTCCCTATCTGAGTAGTCCGTTTGTCAACCAAAACTTTGCTTTTTCAAAAGTGCTGTCCGGCCAGAAAGAGCAGACCGCCCGCTGGCAGCGGGTAAGTAGCTTGATTGATGGCTCACTGGGAGATTTGCTGGGACAGCTCTATGTTCAGAAATACTTTAAGCCGGAAGCCAAACAACGCATGCTGTCACTGGTAGATAACCTGGAAGCATCCTACAAGGAGCATATCAAGAAGCTGGACTGGATGAGTGAGGATACCAAAGCGAAAGCACTTACCAAACTGCTGGCGTTCAAACGTAAAATTGGTTATCCTGACAAGTGGAAGAATTATGAGGGCATTGCTGTCAACCGTAGTGATTTTTACGGCAACGTGGCGTCGGCAGGAAAGTGGCAGTATAATTACATGATCAACCGATTAGGCAAACCCGTTGACCGCACGGAGTGGGGCATGACACCTCCGACGGTGAATGCCTATTACAGCCCGGTCAACAACGAAATTGCGTTCCCGGCGGCTATTCTCCAGTTTCCCTTCTTCGACGCTGCTGCCGATGACGCGGTCAACTATGGGGGCATTGGTGCCGTAATTGGTCATGAAATGACACATGGCTTCGATGATTCTGGTCGCCAGTATGATTCGGATGGTACCCTGCGCGATTGGTGGACGAAGGCAGATGCCGATAATTTCAAAAAACGAGCCGATCAGGTACGCGACCAGTTCTCGGGCTTCAAAGTGCTCGACACAATCAAAGTAAACGGTCAGCTAACGCTGGGCGAAAACCTGGCGGATCTGGGCGGTTTAGCGATTGCTTACGACGCCTTCAAGAAAACCCCTCAGGGAAAATCATCTGGCAAGAAGAGCCTGATTGACGGGTTTAGTCCCGACCAGCGATTCTTCTTGTCGTGGGCACAAGTATGGCGTATCAACGTCCTGCCCGAAACCCAGGCACAGCTAATCATGGTTGATCCGCACGCCCCGGGTCAGTATCGCTGCAATGGTCCTTTGTCCAATATCACGGCATGGTATCAGGCATTTGACGTGAAGCCGGGAGACAAAATGTATAAAAAGCCGGAAGACAGAATTAAGGTTTGGTGAAAAGCGTGCATCTATAGCGTTCACAAAAGCCGCACTCCATTGATTGGATGCGGCTTTTGCGGATACAGATTAACCGAACTTGATTACTTGACCAAAATGCCTTACAATCTGTCCATCTGTTCAACTTCCTCAAACATCAGAATTTTGCTTATGAAAACTACCTACTTAAGTCTCGCGATGCTCATTTCTTTTTCAGCCTGTCAGACCAAGTCGAAACAGGATGAGCACAAGGAAGATACGGTCGTAGTGGATGATAGTGCCACATCCTTGTTCAAAAGACCTGGTCCTGATGCTCCCAGAACTGTACCAGACCGGTTGGTAAGGGCGCTCTACTTCGAGCACAACAAAACTGAAAATCCACTCCGGGAAAAGAAAAATCGCGCATTGATTGACGAATTTTTCACAAAGTCCACTGCGGATATAATCTGGAACGATGCCCAAAAATCATCAGGTAGTGCAAACAGAGCCAAAACAAACCTACTGTACAACGCCCCTGATGCTGACATAAAAAAGATGTGGGTAGAACCGGCAGCTATCGGTGGGACGCGGGCCATTGTGTATGTAACATTTCTGAATAAGGACAAACCCGAAGAAGTCAAAATTGATGTGCAGCAAATAGCGGGACGATGGGGTATCACGGAAATAAACTATCCCAATGATCAGCAATTAACGAAAATGCTTAAATAAGGTGGCGGTCTTCAAATTATTTTTGGAGCATCTGTTGACAACATCGTAAAAACATGTAATTTTGCAACTCCAAAACCGGAAGCGGGCTTGGAAATGTTCTTTATCTTACCTTTTCGGGGAGTTTCCAGAGTGGCCAAATGGATCAGACTGTAAATCTGCTGGTGTACGCCTTCGGAGGTTCGAATCCTCCACTCCCCACCAAATAAATAAGCGGAAGTAGCTCAATTGGTAGAGCGATAGCCTTCCAAGCTATAGGTTGCGGGTTCGAGACCCGTCTTCCGCTCAATTGGTAGAGCGATGGCATTTCAGGCTATGAGTTACGGCTGAGGTGGTTTCCCACTTCGAAACTGTTTCGGCAGCCTTTCGTTCATTTACCGGATATTATAGAATGCACTGACAATATCAGTTCATTTTATAGTAAGCAAGCCGTTATAGCTCAGTGGTAGAGCACTTCCTTGGTAAGGAAGAGGTCCGGGGTTCAAATCCCCGTAACGGCTCAGGACTTCTCCTTTTGAAGTCTTTATTCAAGGAACGGCTCATACCGTCCGACGCCCGTGTGGTTTTAAGCCCAAATGGTGTCATATCCTTAATCGGAATGACTTCGCTGGGTTTAGTTACTGTTCAGCGAATTCATTTACTAACAAACAAAAGTTCACAATAGCGTTTTAAAAACATGGCAAAAGAGAATTTTGACCGCTCGAAACCGCACGTAAACATCGGTACGATTGGTCACGTTGACCACGGTAAAACGACGCTGACGGCTGCCATTACGAAAGTGTTGGCCGGCAAGGGTCTGGCCGCAATTCGGGACTTTTCCTCGATTGACAACGCTCCGGAAGAAAAAGAGCGCGGTATCACAATTAACACATCGCACGTTGAGTACTCAACGGTGAATCGTCACTATGCGCACGTTGACTGCCCAGGTCACGCCGACTATGTAAAGAACATGGTAACGGGAGCTGCTCAGATGGACGGTGCTATCTTGGTAGTAGCCGCTACAGACGGACCAATGCCCCAAACCCGTGAGCACATCCTGCTGGCCCGCCAAGTTGGTGTACCTCAATTGGTTGTATTCATGAATAAAGTGGATATGGTTGATGACCCAGAGCTGCTCGAACTCGTTGAGATGGAAATTCGCGAACTGCTGAGTTTCTACAACTTCGATGGCGACAATATTCCAGTTATTCAGGGTTCGGCACTTGGTGGCCTTAACGGTGACGATAAGTGGGTAAAGACCATTGAAGAATTGATGGAAAGCGTTGATAGCTTTATCCCCCTACCTCCCCGTCAAACGGAATTACCATTCCTGATGCCAGTAGAGGACGTATTCTCGATCACAGGTCGTGGTACAGTAGCAACGGGTCGTATCGAGCGTGGTATCATCAACTCAGGCGAGCAAGTCGAAATACTTGGTATGGGTGCTGAAAACCTGAAGTCAGTTGTAACAGGTGTTGAAATGTTCCGGAAAATTCTGGACCGTGGCGAAGCTGGCGACAACGTAGGTCTGCTACTACGTGGTATTGAAAAAGAGGCTATTCGTCGGGGTATGGTGATTTGTAAGCCAGGATCGGTAACCCCTCACGCCAAATTTAAGGCTGAGATTTACGTTCTGTCGAAAGAAGAAGGTGGTCGTCACACTCCGTTCTTCAACAAGTACCGTCCTCAGTTCTACTTCCGCACCACCGACGTAACGGGCGAAATCATGTTGCCTGCTAACGTTGAGATGGTAATGCCAGGTGATAACATCACAATCGACGTAACCTTGATTAACAAAATCGCCATGGAAAAGGGACTTCGTTTCGCTATCCGTGAAGGTGGTCGTACCGTAGGAGCTGGCCAGGTGACAGAAATCCTCGATTAATGGAATCCAAAATAAAAACAAGTGCATTTCTTCACGGAAATGCACTTGTTTTTTAATATTATTCCGTACTTTTGCAGTCCGTTTCAGCGGATGTATGTAAGGAGGTAAGAGTAAAGTAGTGAGAATCAAGACAAATCGTTACCAATTGTATCTTTTCTGTCCTTGCCTTATCTCTTCTTTCAGTTTAATAAACGGGTGTAGTTCAAGGGTAGAATAGCGGTCTCCAAAACCGTTGATGGGAGTTCGAATCTCTCCACCCGTGCAAATCCTTAACATAAAATGGACAAGTTTATATCGTTTCTGAAAGCCTCCTGGGAGGAAGTTCAGCATAACGTGACTTGGCCTAAATTCAGCGACCTCCAATCCAGTTCAACACTGGTGCTGGTAGCCTCGCTGATTTTTGCGCTACTAGTCGGGTTAATAGATTTAGTATTCGAGAATGGACTGAATACATTTTATCAGTCATTCTAAATCGACCTACAAAACATGAGCGGCATACAATGGTACGTCATTCGGGCAGTGTCAGGTCAGGAGAAAAAAATCAAATCCTACCTCGACAATGAGATCATCCGGCAAAAGTTGGACGAAATCATTCCGCAGGTACTGATCCCGGCCGAAAAAGTGTACGAAATGCGTAATGGTAAGAAGCGCGTTCGGGAAAAATCCTTTTTCCCAGGCTACATCCTGATTTCAGCCGATCTGGGTAATAATCGGGCACTCGATATGATCCTGAATATGCCGGGTGTATTAGGTTTTCTTGGCAACGCGCAGGTTGGAACCACGTCCAAAGTTCCAGTTCCACTCAGGCAGGCTGAAATAAACCGCATTCTGGGTAAGGTTAATGACGAAGAAACCGAAGAGGTATCAGCTCCAACAGCCAGTTACCTCAGGGGTGAGAACGTAAAAGTTGTCGATGGGCCATTTGGTGGGTTCATTGGTACAGTAGAAGAAGTATTCGACGACCGGAAGAAATTGAACGTCGTTGTTAAAATATTTGGCCGGAATACTCCGGTAGAACTCAGTTACGCACAAGTAGAGAAGGAAAATTAATCGTCAGATTAGTTCTCCCAGGTTCGGCAGCCTATGCTTCCCTCAGAGGATGACCAACCAAAAAGTTAATTCGCTGCGAAAGGTGTGCGGACTGGTTATGTGACTAACCGGTAAGAAACCCAGGCAGTAACGGGGCCGCCCACGCGGCCGTAACTAAATTACCACAATGGCAAAAGAAGTAGGTGGCTACGTTAAGCTGCAAGTCAAAGGTGGGCAAGCTAATCCCGCACCTCCAATCGGTCCGGCTTTGGGTTCCAAGGGTCTAAACATCATGGAATTCTGTAAGCAATTCAACGGTCGTACGCAGGATAAAATGGGAACGGTATTGCCGGTTTTAATTACGTATTACAAGGATAAGTCCTTTGAATTCGTCATTAAAACACCACCCGCACCGATTCTGCTGATGGAAGCAGCTAAGCTGAAAGGCGGCTCTGCTGAACCTAATCGCAAAAAAGTAGGATCAGTGACATGGGACCAGGTTCGGACAATCGCGGAAACGAAGATGCCTGACCTGAACGCATTCACTGTTGAATCAGCGATGAAACAGGTGGCCGGTACGGCCCGCAGCATGGGAATCACGGTGTCAGGCGCATCGCCCTTTGAGAACTAAACAGACTTGCCGAAGCAAACACACAAATGGCTAAGTTAACGAAAAAACAAAAGGAAGCACAATCGAAGTACGATGCTGCCAAGGAATACTCGCTCCAGCAGGCAGCCGAGATTCTGAAGGATATCTCGTCAACGAAATTTGATGCTTCTGTGGATATTGACGTCCGGTTAGGCGTTGACCCGCGTAAAGCCGACCAGATGGTTCGTGGCGTTGCTACGCTTCCGCATGGTACGGGTAAAACGGTTCGCGTGCTGGTGCTTTGCACCCCGGACAAGGAGAACGAAGCGAAAGAGGCAGGAGCCGACTTCGTGGGTCTGGATGACTATATTCAAAAAATCGAACAGGGCTGGACGGACATCGACGTGATTATCACGATGCCGAGCGTTATGGCCAAAGTAGGTCGTTTGGGTAAAGTACTGGGGCCACGGGGTTTGATGCCAAACCCGAAATCGGGTACGGTAACGCCAGAGGTGGGCAAAGCCGTTCGTGAAGTGAAAGCGGGTAAAATCGACTTTAAAGTTGATAAGACCGGTATCATTCATACCAGTATTGGTAAAGTGTCGTTCACGCCGGAAAAACTGGTAGAAAACGCGCAGGAAATCATTGCTACATTGATGCGTCTGAAGCCTTCATCGGCTAAGGGAACATACATGAAGACGATAAACCTGTCGAGCACAATGAGTCCGGGAGTTACGATTGATAAAGGCACAGTAACCGGTATATAAGCCATGAAACGCGACGAAAAAGGAGCAATAATTGAGGAATTGACTGGAAAGTTCCAGAGCATTCCCTTCTTCTACATCACGGAGGCTAACGGCATGACAGTTGCTGAAACCAACAACCTCCGTCGGATGTGTTTTGATCGGGGTATCGAGTACAAAGTGGTGAAGAATACGTTCATCAAAAAAGCACTCGAATCCCTGGATACGGATTATACTCCGTTCAACGATGCGGTACTGCATGGTCAGTCGGCGGTGATGTTTCACCCCGAAAATGGCAAAGCACCGGCTAAGCTTATCAAGGAATTCCGCAGAACGAGTGACAAGTTACAACTGAAGGCCGCGTCTATTGACTATAGCCTGTTCATTGGAGCTGACCAACTCGAAACGCTCATCGCATTGAAGAGCAAGGAAGAACTGATCGGCGAAATTATTGGTCTATTGCAATCACCTGCCAAGAACGTTATTTCAGCGTTGCAGAGCGGTGGGAACAAATTGGCTGGCATTCTCAAGACGCTGTCGGAGCGCGAGGAAGCATAGTGAAACGGACGCGTTGTCCGTAATTTTCCGACATTAAATGTGGGCATAACGTCTGCATCGTAAAAAATCGTATCACAATCAAATAAAGAGAATACTACAATGGCAGATTTGAAAGCGTTCGCTGAGCAGCTTGTAGGCCTGACGGTTAAAGAAGTTAACGAACTGGCTACAATCCTGAAAGATGAGTATGGTATCGAGCCGGCTGCTGCCGCTCCCATGATGGTAGCTGGTGGTGGAGCTGGTAGTGGCGATGCCGCTCCGGCTGCTGCTGAAAAAACGTCGTTCGACGTGGTACTAAAATCAGCTGGTGCTGCTAAGCTCGCTGTCGTGAAACTGGTGAAAGACCTGACGGGTCTGGGCTTGAAAGAGGCCAAAGAACTAGTGGACAATGCGCCAAGACCAGTGAAAGAAGGCGTTGCTAAAGACGAAGCTGAATCACTCCGCAAGCAGCTTGAAGAAGCTGGTGCTGAAGTAGAAGTTAAGTAAGCAGATAGCTATTTCGCATATCGCTCCAACAGGAGGGGCCAGGCCAACGTCTGGTCTTTTCCTGTTTGGAGAGTTTTTGTCTAAAGCACTTGCAAAAGACAAACTTTTTTTTATTGCATTATGTTGTTTGTTTATGCCCCTTAGGTCGGGTGACGCCCGGGG
>CAWARB010000013.1:0-275140 GCA_963784335.1 uncultured Cytophagales bacterium
CGAGTGTAAATTCCGTCCAGGGTTGGTTTGTCATAGCGAAAGCCAAGCAGTTCAAGGCGATGTTTCAGAGCGTGTCGGCCGCTTCGGGCGGTCAGCACAATGGACGACTTGGGGACCCCAACGTCGTGGGGGTTCATAATTTCATAATTCTCGGAGTGTTTGAGAAAGCCATCCTGGTGAATTCCGGACGAGTGGGCAAACGCGTTTCGACCTACGATGGCTTTGTTTGCCTGAACGGGCATCCGCATCATTTGCGATACCAGATTGCTGACCGGGAACAACCGCGTTGAGTCAATATTGGTATGGAAACCGAGTTCTTTTTTTACTTTAATAGCCATTACAACCTCCTCAAGCGAGGTATTTCCCGCTCGCTCGCCAATGCCATTCATAGTTACTTCAACTTGTCTTGCCCCATTCATTACGCCTGCCAGTGTATTAGCCGTGGCCAAGCCAAGATCGTTGTGGCAATGAATGGAGATGGTTGCTTTATGAACATTCGATACATGTTCATAGATATAGGCAATTTTTTTGCCGTACTCGTCGGGCAGACAGTATCCCGTTGTATCCGGAATGTTAACGACTGTAGCCCCAGCCTTAATAACGGCTTCTGTAAGCTGAGCGAGAAAAACCAAGTCAGCCCGGCCAGCATCTTCAGCGTAAAATTCGACGTCTTCAACGTACGTCTTAGCGTGCTTTACAGCGGCAATTGCCTGCTCCAGAATGCTTTCCCGTGTGCTGTTGAATTTATTGCGAATATGAATGTCTGATGAGCCGATACCCGTGTGGATACGTCCACGTTTAGCCCATTTGAGGGCTTCGCCGGCAGCATCAATATCTCCCTTCACAGCGCGGCTAAGGGCGCAGATGGTTGGCTCTGTTACTGCTTTCGAGATTTCAACTACCGAACGAAAATCGCCGGGGCTGGAAATGGGGAATCCGGCCTCGATAATATCAACGCCCATCCGCTCCAGTTCTTTCGCCACTACTATTTTTTCATCAGTGGTGAGCTGGCAACCCGGCACTTGTTCTCCATCGCGTAAGGTGGTGTCGAAAATAAAAACTCGTTGGCTCATAATCGGCTATTGATTAAAGTACTTTGTTTCCTTGTCATGCAAAAAGCCCTTTCTTTTCAGAAGGGGCTTTTGGTTACATGTATCCTTATCCCTTTCTAGAAAACGGTTAGCGTTGGCAGTCGGCAGATGAGGGAGTTAACTATCATTTTGGTTTGCGAAATTTCGCTAATCGCGTAAATACGCTACAAAAATAGCAGTTTTTGGAGAGCTTCCAATAAGTCGGGAAAAAATAAATGACATCCAACGTGCTGTTTACTAAGCATCCAGATAGTGTAAAACCTGGTTCCCCATGGCTTCAGTGCCCAGAATGTTCTCGATCGACGTGTTTTTGTCGGCGATATCGCGCGTACGGAAGCCCGCTTTAAGGACGGAATCTACCGCATTAACTACTGTTTCTGATTCGACCTTCATGCCAAAGGATATATCGAGTAGTAAGGCTACGGATAAAACCGATGCTAACGGGTTGGCTACGCCTTTCCCCGTAATATCGTGCGCTGATCCATGAATTGGTTCGTAAACGCCCGTTGTATCACCTACCGACGCGGAGGCAAGCATACCCATAGAACCGGCAATCTGGCTGGCTTCGTCCGTCAAAATATCGCCGAACAGATTTCCTGTCACCACTACATCAAACCGGTTGGGGTCTTTAATCAGTAGCATGGCGGCTGCATCAATAAATTGATGTTCAAGCGTTACGTCAGGGTATTCTGGCGCAATGGCCAGTACGACTTCCCGCCATAGCCGACTGCTTTCCAGAACGTTTGCTTTGTCGACAGAACAGAGTTTTTTTCGACGGGTACGGGCGGCCTCGAATGCTTTACGTACAATACGCTCTACTTCATACTTACTGTAAATCATGGTATCGTAGGCCGTATTACCATCATCGAGCCGCTCACGCTTACCAAAATAGACATCACCGGTCAGCTCACGGAAAAACAGAATGTCGGCTCCCCGTAAAATTTCTGGTTTAATACTCGATGCATCCAGTAGTTCATCAAATAGCTTGATAGGGCGAAGGTTGGCATATAAGCCCAACTCCTTACGCATCTTCAGGAGTCCCTGTTCCGGACGCACTTTGGCTGAAGGATCATTGTCGTATTTTGGATGGCCCACGGCACCAAATAAAATGGCATCGGCAGCGCGCATTTTGGTTAGGGTCTCGCTGGGTAGGGGATCCCCCGTCGCTTCAATGGCAACGTGTCCTATAAGGGCTTCATCATACGTGAATTCGTGGCCGAATTTTCTGGCAATGGATTCCAGGACCAATTTTCCTACTTTGCTGACTTCGGCTCCGATACCATCGCCGGGAACTACAAGAATATGTTTTTTCATTGGTTAAAAAGTGAAAGAATTAAAGAGCGGGCAAGCATAATTGCCCTCAATCTCTTTAACTCTTTCGGGTAGCTGAATGAATTGAATAGCGCAATGTTACTGTACACATCAGGGCCGCACTGCTACGGCAATAACGTTCTTACCTATTACCTGTCCCCCCGTAAGTTTGTCGAATACCCGGCTGACGGGGAATACAACACGGTCGTACAAGATGACCGAGTCCTTGGTGATTCGACCGTCTTTGCCTAGCCACTTATACAACAGGGAGATGAAGTAGCCGGCAAAATCATAATATTGGCAACTTGTAACGCGCAAGCCTGCATCTTCCAGAATTTTCGTTACGAGTTTCTTATCGTACCGCCGATAATGGCCAACGTGTTCGTCCATGTTGCTGAAAATTTCCTGGCGAGCTGGTACAAAGACTTTAAGGCGTCCACCGGGCTTCAGTTTACTGACCAACTCTTTAACTATCTCGCCATGATGCTCGATATGCTCCAACACGTTGATGGTGTAAATCAAATCGTATTTTTTCGTGAGCTGACTGATGTCCGTGAAGACCGGCTGCTTGATCAGGGGCAATAAATCAGGATCAATTTCGGCCGCATCAACGCTTCCCAGGGGAAAACGATTGGCATATTCTCCATTGCCCGCTCCAAAATCCAGCACTGCTTCGCCGGGATTAATATCACTGGCAACCCATTTATAGAGCCCACTATTGTAATTAACCGCGTGGCTCATCATGGCCAGATTGTCTGACCCATTGTATTCTATTTTTTCGGCCGTTTGCTTTGCCTGACTCATACTAATGGAAGAATGAATAAAACGAGATAACTAATTATGTCCTTCGGAGTAGAACGCTAAGTTATTAAAGGAAGTACGAAAAACGCTAAAATTGACTTCGCTACCTTACCAGAGATTTTAAAAAAGTATCGAGTGGTAACAATGTAGCAACGTCACTCCAGGGTATTCAGCATCTTCTGCGTTGCTTTGATAGCCGACACGGTTTGGTCAGAATCCAGTCCACGGGTTTTAAACTCATGGTTGTTGTGCTTCCAGGTAATAATTGTCTCGCAAAGCGCATCTGTCCGCCCACCGGTTGGAATCCGGACGGCGTAGTCGGTCAGGTCGGGCAGGGTCATTTTCTTTCGGCCGTAAATCTTCTTCAGGGCATTCATAAACGCATCGTACTGCCCATCGCCCTGCGCATTTTCTTCGAACAGTTCCTCGGCAATCCGTACCCGCAGCGTGGCGGATGGTTTCAGGTCTTTGGAATGGGTAAGCACATAGTTAAGTACTTCCACCTTTGAGGTCATGGCCGTATTGTGAAGCACATCGGCAATAACATAAGGCAGGTCTTCACGCGTTACTACTTCCTTCTGATCGCCCAGTTCAATAACCCGCTTGGTGACTTTCTGCAGGTCATCTTCCGATAGTTGAATCCCCAGTTCGCGGAGGTTGTTCTCGATGTTGGCTTTTCCCGACATCTTACCCAGTGCGTAGCTGCGTTTCCGGCCAAATCGTTCGGGGAGCAGGGCGTTGAAATACAGGTTATTCTTCTTGTCGCCGTCGGCATGAATACCGGCTGTTTGGGTAAATACATTGTCGCCAACAACCGGTTTATTGTCGGGAATCCGAAGTCCCGAAAAGGTTTCTACAATTTTACTGACCTGATAGAGCGACTTTTCGACCACGCCCATTCTCACGTCGGGCATGAAATCGCGCAAGACGGCAATGGCGCTGGCCATGGGCGCATTACCAGCCCGTTCGCCCAGGCCGTTCACTGTTAGGTGGATGCCATGTGCACCGGCCTTTACCGCTTCCAGCACATTGGCAACGCTCAGGTCGTAATCGTTGTGGGCATGAAAGTCAAAATGCAGCGTAGGATAGCGGCTGACTAACGTGCTAACAAAGCTCGCCGTTTCGGCGGGAGTCAGGATTCCCAGCGTGTCCGGCAGGAGAATACGCCGAATGGGTTGCGTTTGTAAAAAATCCAGAAATTGCAGAACGTAGTCCGGTGAGTTTCGCATGCCATTGCTCCAGTCTTCCAGGTACACGTTCGTTTGTAAATCCTGCTGCTGGGCCTGCGCAAATAACCTGCTGAATGTCGGAGAAATGTTGCTCAGGAGTTTTCTTAAGCTGGTGGGTCAGGTGGTTCATGGACCCTTTGGTGAGCAGGTTCATCACTTTGGCACCCGATGCCCGCATCCAGTCGAGCGATGACTGGCCGTCAACGAAGGTCAACACCTCAATTTTATTGAGCATGCCAACTGTGGTAGCCCAGCGGGTAATCTGTTGGACAGCCTCCAACTCGCCGGCCGATACGCGGGCCGAAGCGATCTCTACCCGGTCTACTTTAACCTCCATGAGCAGCAACTGGGCCAGGGCCAGTTTTTCAGAGGCAGAAAACGACACTCCGCTGGTTTGTTCACCATCGCGGAGGGTCGTATCCATAATTTCAATGTAGCGACGTTTCATTGTCAAGGGATAAATGCGTGCAGGAGCAAATGCGGGAATTATATAACGCGTACAATTCCCGCACTTGCTCCTTCACGCATTGAATTAAAAGGGCCTTGTTTCGGCAAACGTTTCGATTTCGCTCTTCATCGACAGCAGATAGTCGATGTCGTCGTAGCCGTTCGTGAGGTTGTTCTTTTTGTAGCTGTTAATGGCAAAGCTTTCGCTATCGCCCGTAGCCAGCAGCGTAATGGTTTGCTCAGGCAGGTTTACTTCCAGTTCGGTCTGGGGATCGGCCTCGATAGCCGCGAATATCTTTTCCAGAAATTCCGGACTTACCCGTACGGGCAAGATGCCTACATTGATGGCGTTGTTCTGGAAAATATCCGCGAAAAAACTGGATACTACACACCGGAATCCATAGTCGTAGATAGCCCAGGCTGCGTGTTCGCGGCTTGAGCCACTACCAAAGTTTTTGCCTCCTACCAGAATTTTCCGGGACGTCCCTTCGCTGGAATACGTAGGGTTATTCAGGACAAAATCGGCCTTGGGTGTATTGTCGTTGTTGTACCGCCAGTCGCGGAAGAGGTTATCGCCAAAGCCTTTGCGCTCGGTAGCTTTCAGGAAACGGGCCGGGATAATCTGATCGGTATCTACGTTCTCATTCGGCATGGGAACGGCACTGCTGCGTAGAATAGTAAATTTGTCGTAAGCCATAGTTGGAAGGTCATTAGGCTTCGCTGTCATCAGTAGTCATTCGTTTCACGGGCATAGGATTGTTGGCTATCAGGTTAACGATAATCGACAGCACCCGCCAATGACAATGGAATGACCACCACTGACAGCAAAGCATTACATTAATTCTCTTGGATCGGATACTTCGCCCGTAACGGCGGCTGCGGCTGCTACCAGCGGACTGGCCAGTAAGGTACGGGCACCAGGCCCCTGACGACCTTCAAAGTTTCGGTTCGACGTTGAAACGGCATATTTTCCGGCTGGAATTTTATCCTCATTCATGGCCAGGCAAGCCGAACAACCCGGCTGACGCAGTTCAAAACCTGCCTGAGTCAGGATATCCAGAATACCTTCGTCCTGAATCTGTTTCTCCACAATGTGTGATCCCGGCACCAGCCAGGCCGTTACGTGGCTGGCTTTCTGACGACCTTTCACGATAGACGCAAACGCCCGGAAATCTTCAATACGACCGTTGGTGCAACTGCCCAGAAAGACGAAATCGACCGGCTTGCCCAGCATCGATTCATTTTCAGCGAAGCCCATGTACTGAAGCGATTTTTTGTAGCTCGCGGCACCGTCTTTTATGGCGTCGGCCATGGGGATGTGCTGCGTAACGCCGGTACCCAGACCGGGGTTTGTCCCGTAGGTAATCTGGGGTTCAATATCGGCCGCATCAAACGTCAGGTCCACGTCAAACGTGGCACCTTCTTCCGTTTTCAGGGTTTGCCAGTACGGCAACAATTTGTCCCACTGTTCGCCTTTTGGGGATAAGTCGCGGCCTTTCAGGTAGCTGAGCGTGGTGGCATCGGGGGCAATCATCCCTCCTCGCGCGCCCATTTCGATGCTCATGTTACACACCGTCATACGGCCTTCCATGCTCATATTTTCGAACACTTCACCCGCGTATTCCACAAAATAACCCGTAGCGCCACTGGCCGAGATCTGGGCAATAATATACAGGATGACGTCTTTGGAGAGAACCCCTTTTCCGGGCTGACCATTGACCGTAATCCGCATTTTCTTTGGCTTCGGCTGCATGATGCACTGGGTAGCCAGCACCATTTCTACCTCCGATGTGCCGATTCCGAAGGCAATTGCGCCAAAGGCGCCGTGTGTTGAGGTGTGGGAATCGCCACAAACAATGGTCATGCCCGGTAGGGTAATGCCATTTTCGGGGCCTACAACGTGTACGATACCGTTTTTCTGGTGCCCCAGACCCCAGTGCGAAATGTTGTACTTATGCGCATTGCGTTCCAGCGCATTCAGTTGACTGGCCGACTGAGGGTCGGCTACCGGCAAGTGCTGGTTGATCGTTGGGGTATTATGGTCGGCGGTAGCAAAGGTGCGCTTAGAAAACAGCACAGAGGCCTGGCGGCCTTCAAGCCCCAGAAAGGCCACCGGACTGGTTACTTCGTGGATGAAATGGCGGTCGATAAATAACACATCGGGGCCGTCTTCAATTTGCCGAACAACGTGGGCATCCCACACTTTATCGAACAGCGTTTTTGGTGTACTCATGTTTGTAGCGATTTATAGCGACAAAGTTGGTGGATTACCAGTACATGGGCATCCCGTTACTCGTCCAGTAAATAGCGATTTTAGTTCAAAAGCCTTGTTTGGGTGTAAAACCGTATTGATTTTTGTACGCTTTTATGAAATGGGATACACTCTCATACCCAATCTCCAGGCTTACTTCCGACACGTTTTTGGTTGTACTTCGTAACAGAAAGTGAGCGTGTTCCAGGCGCTTATACCGAATCCATTGGCCGGGCGGGGTATGAAAGTGATCCTCAAAGTCGCGCTTAAAGGCCGAAAGGCTACGGCCCGACAGATGGGCCAATTCATTCATTGACAGTGGCTTGAGCAGGTAGGTATTCATTAAATAATCAAGCCCTGTTTTCTGTCCCTGGTAGATATACCACAGACTGGCACGCAACTGCCCTGACTCGTCCAACTCAAACAGGTGTAGTAGCAATTCCTGAAACTTAAGCCTTAACAGCTCGTTCAGAAAGGGTGTTTTGGCACCGAAGTAGGGCAGGAGCGAGTCAATGAAGGTAGCGAAGGTAGGCGACGATGAGAAAGACAGAATGAGGTCAGCGGGGAGTGTTGCCGGGGAAGCCTGAAATAGATACAGGTGTTGGCTGACAAACTCTTTCAGCAATTTCTCATTCACAAAAAAAACTAGGCTCCTATAGCTGGAATCAATCGACTCGTTCATGGAGTAACACCCCCGCTGAAAAAATAGAATATCGCCTTTATGTACGTGAAGTTCACGTAAGGGGGAACTGAATTTTTTCTCGCCTTCCAGTACCACAATTACGGCATGCTCTTCAAAAAAAACTTCGTTCCGTTCGGGGTATACGTCGCTACGGTAAGCCACAAACGTCATCTCCGACCCGTCGGACCGCGACCCGTCGGGCGCATCCGGCATGGGTCGCTTAATACTCAGCGACTGGAACTGGTTTGGCAGGATGGATGAGGGAACGCGAAGCATGAGTGCTGGCTTGTCAACTTAATTGAAATAAGTTCGATAACTGATATGGATCTGCCTTTGTCGTTTCTCCGCAATGAGCAGAAAAGGTGGTTTGAAATCGATTTCAGCCGATAAGATAGCTTGCAACGTTGGAACGTGCACATCGCCAGGTCAGTGACCGAGACAAAACCAGACGATGCCAATAAATGGCTTTTTGTTTCAAAAATAACATCCCAAACCAATTCAATGCTTCTCAGGGTACATTTAATGCACGGCTATTCTCCTGATATGCCAGGCGTAGCAAAAATGTGTTGATAGACCATTGAGAGTGGTATTCACACTAAAAACTGAAACAAGTCGGGTTGGTCGTTCAGGTACTCGAATACGATATTCTGATCCTGCATCCGCTGAATGAGCGGCTCGAAATCGTCGCGATGCTTCAGTTCGATACCTACTACAGCGGGGCCGGTATCGCGATTCGTCTTTTTGGCATACTCAAAACGGGCAATATCGTCGTTAGGACCGAGCACGTTAAGGAAGTCGCGGAAAGCACCCGAGCGTTGTGGAAATCGGATAATGAAATAGTGCTTCAAGCCTTCGTATAACAGTGACCGTTCCTTAATCTCCTCCGTACGGGTGATGTCATTGTTGCCGCCACCCAGCAGGCAAACCACGTTTTTACCCTTAATTTCATCCCTGATCAAATCAAGTGCTGCGATAGCCAATGCACCGGCCGGTTCGGCTACGATAGCTTCTTCATTATAAAGCTGAAGGATGGTGGTGCAAACTTTGCCTTCGGGAACCAGCAAAATCCGGTCGAGGTTTTTGCGGCAGACTTCAAAAGTTATATCGCCCGGGCGTTTTACCGCGGCTCCGTCCACAAACTTATCGATTTTGTCGAGTGCAATTACGTGTCCCTCGTCGATAGAGATTTTCATGGATGGTGACCCTAAGGGTTCTACGCCGATGAGTTTGGTTTTTGGGCTGAGTTGTTTGAAAACCGTCGATACACCGGAAGCCAGTCCACCACCACCAATGGCCATGAGCAGGTAATCGATTTTTACGTTGGCATCCCGCAGAATTTCCAGCCCTACGGTACCCTGACCTTCCATGACCAGTACATCATCAAACGGATGGACAAACGTACTTTCGTGCGTATTCACGTAGGTCATGGCCGCGTTGTAGGCATCGTCGTACGTGTCGCCAATCAACTCTACATCCACGAACTCCTTCCCGAACATCCGGACCTGCTTAACTTTTTGGTTGGGTGTAGTGGTGGGCATAAAAATAATACCGTGAACACCCATTTTGCGGCAGGCGTAGGCAACGCCCTGCGCATGATTACCCGCACTGGCACACACAACCCCTTTTGCCAGTGCATCGGCAGGCAGGCTGGCCATCTTGTTGTAGGCTCCGCGAATCTTGTAGGAACGAACGACCTGCAAATCCTCGCGTTTCAGGAAGATATTGGCTTCGTAGCGGTCCGATAGGTTCAGATTTTCCTGAAGGGGCGTATGGACTGCAACACCCTGCAATCGCTCAGCGGCCAGGTAAATGGTATCAAGGTCGGGGAAGGTTTTTGGGGTAGGGCCTTTATCAACCTCCGTTAGTTTATCATTGGTTGTCATTAATCGTGATTCAGTGGCCATTGTTGACTTGCCGAAATTACGACAAATGCCAATTAATGACTATTAATGACACTGGTTAGCTGCGTTCTGGACGCAGTGACAGCACGGCCGTACCGGCCTACCACCTTTCGGATTTACACAGTTCGGCCAGTTCTACTTCGAGTTTCTCGCGGTAATTGGGTTATGACTTACGTGTAATACTGATTTTGCCCTAACTGGCAGGGCTTTGTGCAGGTGTGGAATTAGCATTCCGTCCTCCCGGAACCGGTGCCCGGCTTTTTGATAAAGTTAAATAGTTAGTACTAAAGCTGGGCTTTATTCGTCAAGCCCCGAAATGAAGTACAGTAAAGTTACTGCTGCTGATTGTTATTCCGTCAAGTCACACTTGCACAAAATCCAATGTTGGCTGCACTGAAAGTCCATGGGTTAGTTAAATCCCTTTTTATTTAACCAACTTGCTTGAATTGTTTTTCTTCTTTGTTCTTCAATGTTGGAAAGACTGTCAAGCATTACATCAACTGGACTTTGTTTCATTACGTTTTCGAATTTTGAAATCGTGTCTGCGTTGATTTTGTTATCAATAATATTCATTACAATATTGCAATAGTCTTTTACATTTTTATTCCATGCTTTCTCACCAAATTCTCTATTGGCTAATCTTTCAGAACCAAAATAACCTAACCAATTCGGTTCTTTTGCAATTTGGTTTAAATGGGTTATGTCATTGCCTGTTATAGGAATTGCATGTTTATAATTAGTGTCAACTAAATTTGGAACGATATACAACATGCTGCTTGTTTCGGTCATGCCTGCATGAATACTAAACCCGTCTTCTTTCTTTTGTTCTTCAGTCATTTGTCCCGAAAACCAATTTTCCATAACGGGATTTAGCCCAAAGAGATTTACCATTTTTCCATTATAAGCATCGTTAAAGAAATCAGCAGCTTGGTCAATTGCTCTTTGATGATTAGGAGCACCATGACCATGAATAACAAAGATGTGTTTGAAACCTTGTTCACCCAATTCAGTCGCTAAGTCCATAAATAGTGAACGAAGCGTTTCAAAGCGAACAGTGAAAGTGCCTGGGAATGAATACTTTAATCCTACATCATTTGCTCCACTATTTCCTAACGGAATTGTAGGAAAAATCAAGACATTTAAGTCAGGTCTGGATGCGATTGTTTTGGCAAGTGTATCTCTGAATTTTTCATTCCAATAGCCATCTGTGAAAACAGGAAGATAAGGTCCATGTTCTTCTAAAATCCCTCCGGTGAGTAGTACGATTGTTTTTTCTTTGTCAAGAGAATTTATTTTTTCCGATGTTAATTCAGAAACCAAATAGATTCTCTCGTCATTTTTGTCGGTTGTTGTATTAGTGTTTTTTTGGTAACAAGAACTAATGAAAATTGTTAATAAGAGTGCAATAGTAATTATGTCAATTTTCATAAACATTTGTCATTGTTAGAGTAGTCGAAATTCGTTGCAGCCAACTCAGAAAATAGCTTCTCAGCCGGTTCGCATCCAGCGTATCAACCGAAACTTTTTTCAGGACGTACAGTAGTTGAGCAAACTCGTTGCGGTAGGTTCTCAACGTACTTCCGCTATATGTTTTCAATTGTAATGTTTCAATGAGTTTCTCCAGAGCAGCCTGATTGATGGGGTTGATACGGGCCAGGACGTCTTTACAAACAAGCATCAAATCTAAGCCGAATTTTTGACGATAGGTCGAGTTGTCCGGCACGTGCCATGCCTTTTTTAAACTGTTCCATCGGACACCAATCAATTTTCTAACTCGTTCATCAAGAAGCTTATCGTTGCTGAAACGAATAAGAATTACTGCTTTACCACGATGTATAGTAGGCTCATAACTGAATTGAGGTGAGCCTGTCATGGCCTTGCTCGATGTTTCATTCGTTGTCATAATTGCCTGGTTTTTTATCAGGCATAATCAATTGCTCGGCTACAATTTCGGTTTTTTAGTTTGCCTTCTATATACACCAAGCTGCCTTTCTGAAGATATTTATAGGCCAATTCAGCCAAATTGCGCCATAGTACAATCGTATGCCATTCGGTAGTGCTATGGGGCTGCCCGTTTTTGTCCTTAAGCGATTCGGTGGTGGCCAACGAAAATTTGGCTACGGCTATGTTGCCCTCAAGCGTTTGGTAAGTAGGGAATCGCCTAGGCTACTACCGCGACAGCGATCCGTTTAGCGTCACTCTGCTCAGTCCGCGCATTATCTGTGGGCGAGTTTGGTGAGTATAAATGCAGTATCGGGTAGGAACAGGCCGACTGGCTGCTCACTACCCGATAGGTAAGCGGTTGTGGGCGAACTTGATTTAGCCCCGCTCCGGACGCAGGCTCCGCACGGCGGTGCCGGCCTGCCACATTTCAGACTCACGAAGTTCGGCCAGTTCTACTTCCAGCTTTTCGCGGTAGTCGGGTTGTGAGTTGCGGGTGATGCTGATTTCGGCCTGCTCCTGGCTTTTTACGGAGTTATATAGTTGCTCGAAAACGGGCTTGGTGGCATCGCGGAAAGGCTTCCACCAATCCAGGGCACCCCGCTGGGCGGTAGTGGAACAGTTGGCGTACATCCAGTCCATGCCGTTTTCGGCTACGAGTGGCATCAGCGATTGGGTTAGCTCTTCAACCGTTTCGTTAAAGGCTTCCGATGGGCTATGACCATTGGCCCGCAGTACTTCGTACTGAGCGGCAAAGATACCCTGAATAGCACCCATCAGCGTACCCCGCTCGCCCGTGAGGTCGGAGGTTACTTCGTTGTAGAAATTGGTTTCGAACAGGTACCCCGAACCCACGCCGATACCCATGGCAATGGCCTTGGTGCGGGCGTTGCCCGATGCATCCTGGTAGATGGCGAACGAGGAGTTCAATCCTTTGCCTTCCACGAACAAACGACGCAGCGAGGTACCCGATCCTTTCGGAGCAACCAGAAATACGTCAACATCGGCGGGAGGAATAATGCCCGTTTTCTCTTTGTACGTCACGCCGAAACCATGCGAGAAGTACAGAGATTTGCCCGGCTTGAGGGCTGCTTTAACGGTTGGCCAAAGTTCAATTTGAGCCGCATCGGAGAGCAGGAAGCAAATGATCGTACCGCGCTCCAGGGCTTCTTCAATTTCAAACAGCGTTTCACCGGGTACCCAGCCATCGGCTACTGCCTTGTCGTACGTTTTGCCCTTGCGCTGGCCAACAATAACGCTGAAGCCATTATCCCGCATGTTCAGCGACTGGCCGGGGCCCTGTACGCCATAGCCGATAACGGCTATTACCTCATTGGCCAGCACGTCGCGGGCTTTCTCCAACGGAAATTCTTCCCGTGTTACTACTTGCTCTTCTACTCCTCCGAAATTAATCGTTGCCATGTTTTATTGGTTTTTGTACGCGTATTGTTAGGGTGATTGGTTGGTTATTGGTAATAAGTCCACTCGCCTTCGGGGAGGTACTCCACGAGGCCTTTTTCGGTTTTGCCGACAGCGACGCGACCGGAACGGACAAATTCGAGAATCTCGTACTGTTTGATGTAATCGAAAAAGGCAAAAATCTCCGTGTCGTTGCCCGTTTTTTCGATCACAACGTAATCCAGGCCCCAGTAAACAACCCAGGCCTTATGTTCTTTATTGATCGTTTCGACGTCGAGCGATTTTCGGCCCAGTGGGGTCGAAATTTTAAACAGCGCAATTTCATTGTATACGATCTCGTCGTTGAGGTAGCCGAAAACGGCCATTACTTCCACAATCTTGCGAATTTGCCGGACGAGTTTCTCTACTTCTTCGCGCGATTCATGCCTGATTACGACGGTAAAGCGCGATACACCTTTACGCTCCGTTTCTGATACCGTTAGGCTTTCAATGTTGATGCGTCGACGGGTGAAAATAATCGTGATGCGGTTCAGCAACCCGATGGTATTTTCCGTGAATATGCAGATGGTGTATGTCATGTCGTTCATCATTGATGGTCATTCTTCGTCATTAACAGTCATTAGGTAGTCATTTTATCACTGGCCGAAACTGGCCGGAGGTGATTGGGAATGACAACTAATGACCCGTTAATGACTATTTCAGTCGAATCTGTGAAACACTGGCGCCGGAAGGGACCATGGGGAATACGTTCTCTTCTTTTTCAACGATGACTTCGAGCAGGAATGGGCCGTCGTGCGCCAGCATCGTATCGAGCGCGTTGGACAGGTCATCCCGCTCACGGCAGGTCTGGCCGTCCATCCCAAATCCTCTGGCAATCGTGATAAAGTCGGGATTCTGCAACTCCACGAACGAATACCGACGCTCGTGGAACAACTGCTGCCACTGGCGTACCATGCCCAGGAAGTTATTGTTCAGGATGATTGCTTTTACCGGCTGTTTGTTCTGCACAATAGTACCCAGTTCCTGCAGGGTCATTTGAAAGCAGCCGTCGCCAATGATGGCCACCACCTGCCGGTCGGGAGCGCCAACCTGCACACCAAAGGCCGCTGGCAGGGCGAAGCCCATCGTACCCATACCACCCGACGTAACCAAACTGTTGGGCCGGCGGAACTGGTAGTATCGGGAGGCCATCATCTGGTGCTGGCCTACGTCCGTTACCAGCACGGCTTCGCCCTTCGTTTTGGTCGAGAGCATATCGATCACTTCGGCCATTCTGATCTTTCCGGCTGTGCTGGTCAGTTCAGGAACCGTAATGGTTTCATGTTCGATGACGTCGAACTTCCTGAACTCATTCCGCCAGATGGTATGATCATTCGCGTGCACCAGCGGGATCAGTGCCTGTAATACGTCCTTTGCATTACCCACAACGGGGGCATCGGCCCGGATAATTTTGTCAATTTCAGACGGGTCAATTTCAATGTGAATAACTTTGGCCTGTTTGATATATCGGCTGGCATCGCCCGTTACCCGGTCATCGAAACGCATACCGATGGCAATGATCACGTCGGCCTGATCGGTCATGACGTTGGGGCCGTAGTTGCCGTGCATGCCCAGCCAGCCTACGTAAAGCGGGTGGTTAGTCGGAATGGTTGACTGGCCCAGTAGGGTAGTGGCAACCGGAATGCCGGTTTTTTCGGCCAGTATTCGTAATTCATCTTCGGCTTTGGCAATCTGCACGCCATGACCCGCCAGAATGTACGGGCGTTTCGCTGCGTTTATCAACTCGGCGGCTGCTTCGACCTGTTCCTGTTTGGCCACCATCCGGGGGCGATAGCTAACGATTGACTCACACTTTTTGTACACGTAGGGTTTAGTCATCAACTCCAGCTGCGCACTTTTGGTGATGTCAATCAGCACGGGTCCCGGCCGCCCTGATTGGGCGATGTAAAAGGCTTTGGCAATTATTTCGGGCACTTCATCGGCACTGGTGATCTGGTAATTCCATTTCGTTATGGGCATGGTAACGCCCATGATATCGGCTTCCTGAAAAGCATCCGTACCCAATAACTTTTTGGCCACCTGCCCAACAATGCAGACCAGGGGGGTAGAATCGATCTGCGCATCGGCAATGGGAGTAACCAGGTTGGTAGCACCCGGCCCGGACGTAACCAGGCAAACCCCCGCCCGTCGCTGCATGCGGGCATAGCCCTGAGCGGCATGTCCGGCACCCTGCTCGTGGCGAACCAGAATATGATTGACCCGCTCCTGAAAATCGTACAGCGCATCATAAACGGGCATGATGGCTCCCCCCGGATAGCCAAAGATGGTATCGACTCCTTCGGCTACCAGGGTCTGCATGAGCGCATGCGAGCCATTGATATAGGTTGGGGTGATCGGGATTTCCAGCGTTTCTGGTGCGTTGGCAACAGCTTCCATGTTGTGTTCCGTTTAAAGGTCGTATTCAGTTTGTTGTTGACGCTTCCTTACTATCTATCTCACTTCTTCACTACCAGCATAATTCCTGTCGACCAAGCCATCTTTACCAGCTGCACATCGGTTCGGGCTTCCAATTGGCTGACCAATGATGTTGCTTTCTCATCGTGTCCCGCTGGCCAGTTGGGCTGGGGCAGCATATCGTCAATGAGATAAATGCCACCGGGTTTCAACAGGCTCAGCGTTTCGTCGAGGTGCGCGTATTTGCCCGGCCAGGCATCCGCAAAAATCAGGTCAAACGAAGCCTTGGTTTGCTGGACCAGCCAGGCACCGGCGTCGGTACAAACAAGTGTCAGTCGGTTGTCATGGCCCAGGTACTCGTGGGCAATGGCCTGGTACGATGCTTCATTATCAACAGAAACCAGGGTTGAGTTCGCGTCCATGCCTGCTAACAGCCAGGCCGTTGCCAATCCCGTACCGGTACCAATTTCCAACAGCGAGGCTCTTGGTTTGGATGCGGCCAGCGTTTGTACCAATGCCCCCGTTTGTACGTCGGAAGGCATTGAAAAGCCAATCAACTTACCGGCTTCTTCGATGGCTTCGTAATGGGCCGGGTAGCTATACGTTATCTCGTTGAACATACATCAATGTTCATCCGTGACGCAGCCTTCACTCGCCGACTTTACGCTTCGGATATATTTGCCCAGTACCCCTCTCGTAAACGATGGGGCTGGTTGCGTCCATTCGCTTTTGCGGTGCGCCATTTCTTCGTCCGAAATGTGCAGCGTCAGCAGGCGATTGGTCGCATCGATGGTAATCTGGTCGCCGTTGTGAACGAGGGCTATAGGCCCACCGTCAAAGGCTTCGGGCGTTACGTGCCCGACCACGAAACCGTGGGTGCCGCCCGAAAAACGACCGTCGGTAATCAGGGCTACTTTATCACCGAGTCCCGCGCCCATAATGGCCGAGGTTGGTTTTAGCATTTCGCTCATGCCGGGGCCGCCTTTGGGGCCCGCGTTGCGGATAACAATTACCTGACCCGGCAGGATTTCGCCTTTCTGGAGCGCATCAATCACTTCGCTTTCATGTTCGCACACTTTGGCTACACCCTCAAATTTCAGGCCTTCCTTACCCGTTATTTTGGCCACTGAACCCGTGGGGGCCAGGTTGCCGCGCAGAATCTGGATGTGGCCGGTGGCTTTAATCGGATTGCTCACCGGGCGTACAATCTGCTGGGTATCAAAATTGAGTGACGGGATATCGGCCAGGTTTTCGGCCACGGTTTTACCCGTAACGGTTATACAGTCGCCGTGAATCATGCCCTGCTCATAGAGGTATTTCATTACGGCCGGCACACCACCGATTTCGAGCATATCCTCCATGTAATATTTACCGCTCGGTTTCAGGTCGGCCAGGAAGGGGACCCGATCACTGATGGCCTGAATTTCGTCGAGGGTGAGCGTAATACCCGCTGCCCGGGCAATAGCCAGGTAATGCAGCACCGCATTAGTCGAACCGCCGAGGGCCATGACAACCGTCAGGGCATTTTCGAGCGACTTACGGGTAATGATCTCAGCGGGCGTGATGTTTCGTTCGAGTAAAACGCGCATGGCCGCGCCAATCTTTTTGCATTCTTCCTGTTTGCCCTGGTGGGTGGCCGGGTAGCTACTGCTGAATGGTAAACTCAGGCCCATTGCTTCAATACTGCTGGCCATGGTGTTGGCGGTGTACATACCCCCACAGGCCCCCGCACCGGGAATAGAGTTTTGAATCACGCCCTTAAAATCTTCGTCGGATATGTTGCCGGCGTACTTCTTGCCAAGGGCTTCAAAAGCCGAAACAATGTCTAGTTTCTGTCCTTTATAATGGCCTGACCGGATGGTGCCGCCGTATACCATGATGCCGGGCCGATCCAGGCGGGCCATAGCCATAATGGCACCGGGCATATTTTTATCGCACCCCACTACGGTTACAACTCCGTCGTACCACTGTGCCGCTACGACAGATTCAATCGAATCGGCAATCAAATCGCGGCTGGGGAGCGAATAACGCATGCCATCGTTTCCGTTCGTCATGCCATCCGATACCCCGATAGTATTGAAAATCAGTCCAACCAGTCCGCTTGCCTGAATGCCCTGTTTGACGTAAACGGAAAGCCCGTTCAGGTGCATGTTACAGGTGTTGCCTTCGTAGCCCGTGCTGGCTATCCCAATCTGAGGCTTTTGCATGTCGGCTTCCGTCAAACCAATACCATACAACATGGCTTGAGCCGCAGGGTTGCTAACTTCCTGCGTTAAGGTTCGACTAAAACGATTCAATTCAGTGGTTGGTTGCTCAGTAATCATTTTCTGCATTTAGCGAAATTTCGCTGGTGGTGTAATAACGCTGTAAAGTAAACCGATGTTTCGTAGAAAGACAAGAATTTGCCGATTATTTGTCAGTTAAAACGGGCTCTTGTTAATTTTGAGGCATGACTACAGAAACACCCTCCCATTACGATCATTTGGAGCAAATGTCCGTTCATGACTTGCTCACAAACATCAACGCTGAAGATAAGACGGTCCCACTGGCCGTCGAACAAGCCATTCCACAGGTTGAAGCACTGGTTCCTGAAATTGTTAAACGCATGAAACAAGGGGGGCGACTGATTTATATCGGGGCCGGCACGAGCGGTCGGCTGGGGGTCGTGGACGCATCGGAGTGCCCGCCCACGTTCGGGGTGCCTTTCGAGCTGGTAATCGGTTTGATGGCAGGTGGTGATGGGGCCATCCGGAAAGCGGTCGAATTTGCCGAAGACGATGCCGAACAGGCCTGGAAAGACATGGCGCCTTACAAGCCCAATGAGCACGATACGGTTATTGGTATTGCAGCCTCCGGCCGAACTCCTTACGTTATTGGTGGATTGCAGCAAGCCCGTAGCGCTGGTTTGCTCACAGGATGCATTGTATGTAATGATGGGTCAGCGGTGGCGAAGGCAGCCGAGTTCCCGGTTGAGGTAGTAGTGGGGCCGGAGTTTCTGACGGGGAGTACCCGGATGAAAGCAGGCACCGCGCAGAAACTGGTGCTGAATATGATTTCAACGGCTGTCATGATTCAACTCGGTAAAGTGAAAGGGAATAAAATGGTGGATATGCAACTGACCAATATCAAGTTGCAGGATCGGGCGGCTAAAATGGTGATGAGCGAGCTGGGTGTTGACCGTGCCGAGGCCGAGTCCCTGCTGGCCCGGTTCGGTAATGTGCGCGGGGCTATTGAGGGGTACGCGTCCCGGTAAACATACGTTCTGTTTTTATACGCTGCCTGTGCCGAACGCAGGTATAATTTTTGACGAACGGACCGCGGCTCCTGGTTTTTCCTGTTCGCATTTTGTGAGAAGCTGGGCTACTTCCGTTAAGCAGCGGATGGTCGAGTAACAGCCGACAGAAGGGAGACTTTTGGCGTTGATAAGGGGTTGCCCATGCTGGTCAACTGCCAGGTGCCAGCCGGTTTGCTTAGGGTCTGGAAAATGACGGAACGTGAAGTCGCCAATCCGCTTAAACCACGTCAGGCATTCAGCTTGGCGGGTGTAGAAATAACATTTCAGCAGAGCTGCCAGGGCCTCCAGATGGACCCAGCCCCATTTCTGCTGCCAGTCTGGAAACAGAGTGGGTTGCTGTTTAACGTCGGTAAACTGGTTCAGACCACCCCCGAGCTCATCCCAGCTTTGAGTACAAAGGCGCAAACACCATTGCGCTACCTGCATAGCCAGTTTCCGCTGTTTGTTGCCAATAAGGTCTGTTCGCGACGGGGACGTTTTGGCACAGAAATCGAGTAAATAACTGGCCGTTTGGAAGGTCAGTCCAACATTAATACGTCGACCCTCGGGGGTATTGATAAATGAGCCTTCCGGCAGAATAGATTCGCGAAGGGTGTCCGTGCGCTTGTCGACAAACTCGTTCAGTACTTCCTGCACCCGTAGCTCAATCTGTTGTTTCCAGTAGTCCTCCTCCACCAACGGCTGCATTTCCAGTAGCATCTTTAGTAGCGCTACTGGCTCACTCAGGTGGCGGATTTGCCTGAACTCACTGAGCTGTTCAATCTGCTGGTTTCGGGTTTCCTCCCAACGCTGAAGTAAAGGAAGGGCCATTTGTTTAGCTAGCATTGCCCATTCATCATTACCGGTAGCCTGGTGCAGTTGTGCGTAGGCCATCGCGGTCGAGCAATCGGGAATAACAGTGCTAGCGGCTGCAACAGGACGGCCCCTTCGGTCGAGTTGGGCGTGGCAGGTAAGCCTATCCGTGTGGGCAAACTGGTAGAGAAATGCTGCTCCATGCCGGGCGTGTTCGAGCCAGGCAGGTTGACCATCCAGGTTATTGTAAAGCCAGGCAAAAGCCCATGTCTGCTGTGCCTGCTGCGTAATGAACTTATCCCCTTCAATTACTTCACCCGTGGCCGACAGCAAATCAAAATACCCTCCGCAGTACGTATCCCGACTGTTTTTTAGCCAGAAGGGTACGACCTGCCGGAGCAGTGCCTGCTGATAGAGTGTGGTAAGTTTTTGAAAATCGAGCACGTGGTAAAGATAAGAAGGCGGCTTCCCAAAGTTGAACCGGTCAAGACAGATTTCTACCTGCTTCTAATCCGTTCAACGCTGGAAAGCCGCCTTTTATGTCGAGGAGTTAGCTTAAGCGAGCATAATCAATATACTTTCATCATCTCCTGCTCCCTGCGGTAGGCCGCGTCCTCATCCGGCAGGATAAACTTCATGGGTTTACCAACCTGGCCGGGCAACAGCGCAATATCCAGCACCTGGTTGACCGTTTCGACGTAGTGAAACGTCAGGTTTTTGATATAGGTCTGATTTATTTCGTCAATGTCTTTCCGGTTCTTCGCGCAGAGAATGATTTCCTTGATCCCAGCCCGGTTTGCCGCCAGAATTTTTTCTTTGATACCACCTACCGGTAATACTTTCCCCCGCAATGTTACCTCACCCGTCATGGCCAGATAAGGTTTCACTTTACGCTGCGTATAAATGGAGGTCATCGAAGTCAGCATGGTAATGCCGGCCGATGGGCCATCTTTGGGAACGGCTCCCGCCGGAATGTGGATATGCAAATCGTAATGGCTGAAAACCCGGTAGTCGATGCCCAGTTCATCGGCATGGGCCTTAAGGTAGGAGAGCGCCGTTACAGCCGATTCCTTCATCACATCGCCCAGCTGACCCGATAAGGTAAGTACCCCTTTTCCCCGGCTAAGGCTCGATTCGATGAGCAGAATTTCACCCCCAACCTGCGTCCAGGCCAGACCTGTTACGATGCCGGCAATATCGTCGTCGGCGTACAGTTCCTTGTCAAAGATTTCGGCACCCAGCAGTTTAGGAATATCGACCACCTTAATGGAGTGATTGTATTCTTCCTCCATGGCAATAGATTTGGCCACTTTCCGAATCAAGGCACCAATCTTTTGCTCCAGATTACGAACGCCCGATTCGCGGGTGTAGCCTTCAATGATGCGCAGTATGGCTTTATCATCAATCGTCAGGTCTTTAGGCTTGAGGCCATGATCCTGCCGTTGTTTAGGAATGAGGTATTTTTTGGCAATCTGTACTTTTTCCTCAACCGTATAGCCGGCAATATCAATAATCTCCATCCGGTCGCGCAGGGCGGGGTGGATGGTGTCGAGGGAATTGGCCGTAGCGATGAACAGTACCCGAGAGAGATCAAACTCCGTTTCGAGGTAGTTATCCATGAACGTAGAGTTCTGCTCCGGGTCAAGTACTTCGAGCAAGGCCGAGGATGGGTCACCCCGAAAATCGGAGCTTACTTTGTCAATCTCGTCCAGAATAAATACGGGGTTAGCCGTACCACATTTGCGGATGTTCTGGATGAATTTGCCGGGCATGGCCCCAATGTACGTTTTGCGGTGACCGCGAATTTCGGCTTCGTCATGAACACCACCCAGCGCCATCCGGCTGTATTTCCGGCCGAGGGCCTTGGCTACTGATTTGCCCAGCGATGTTTTACCGACACCCGGAGGGCCGTAAAGACACAGAATAGGGGCTTTCATGTCGTTCTTAAGCTTCAGAACGGCCAGGTATTCGATGATGCGCTCCTTTACTTTTTCCAGCCCGAAATGGTCGGCATCCAGAATTTTCTGCGCCCGTTTCAGGTCGAAATTGTCTTTGGTGTATTCGTTCCAGGGAAGGTCGACCATCAACTCGACGTAGTTCATCGTGACCGGGTATTCCGGCGCCATCGGGTTAACACGCTGCAGTTTGTTCAGCTCCTTATCGAAATGAGACCGTACTTCGGCCGGCCACTTTTTGCGGTCTGCCTTCATCCGTAGTTCGTCAATTTCGCGGTCGGGGTTATCGATGCCCAGTTCGTCCTGCAACACCTTCATTTGCTGGCGCAGGTAATAATCACGCTGTTGTTGATCAAGATCCGAGGACGCTTTGGATTGGATCTCGCGCTTGAGTTCCAGCAACTGCACCTCGCGGAGCATGTATTCCAGCAAGAGATTGGCCTGTTGATTTCCATCGGTCAACTCCAGCAAACGCTGCTTGTCGGCTACCTCCGCGTTGATGTTAGACGACAGGAAATGGAGTAAAAACGTATGGCTTTCAATGTTATCCAGCGCAATGCGGGCTTCCTGCGGAATTTCTGGGTTAAGACGCAGAATTTTGTAGGCCGCATCTTTCAGTGATTGAAGAAGTGCTTTGCCTTCCTTCTTGTTTACCGCCTGAAAAGAGTCATCAATCTGGTGAACCCGTGCTGTAATGAACGGTTCCTCCTGAATGATTTGCTCCGTTTCGAACCGCTTCTTACCCTGAATAATAATTGTGATGTTTCCATCCGGCAGGGTTATCATCTTGATGATATACGCAACGGTTCCAAACCGATACAGATCATCGGCCGTGGGTTCGTCCTTCTGCTGATTGAGCTGAGCAACAACGCCAATAATTCGATTGCCCTTGTAGGCTTTCTTCACCAACCGGATTGACTTCGACCGTCCAACCGTAACGGGAATAACCATACCCGGAAACAAAACCGTATTTCGAACCGGCAGGATGGGTAAACTGGCCGGCAACTCATAGTCATCATCTACCCCCTCGGGCGAACCGAGTGGGACAATCTCTAAATTATCCGAGTCAAAATCGGATAGAAATAAACGCGTTGATAGTTCTTTTTCTGAAATCATAAGTACACTGCCAGCCTGGCAGCTTTCAACAATGGGTCGGTGCCTGAATTAGATTGAAAGGCAAGGAAAGTGAGGTAGTTGCAAGCCTTGTGCCAAACGTTCTCTATATGACGATTTGGCCGGATATTCGTTGTTTATACACAAAACTACTAAATTAGGATGCTACCCAACCCGGAAATTTATTATTCGAGTGAAATGTTATGAACCGGCTGATTTTTACGAAAGACGAATGTCTTTTTCTGAGTCTGGTATTTAATATTAACCATATTTACCTGATCGTCGAATGCTTCCATCAGTACATCCTGCTTTAACGTGCCCCCTTTAAATGGCTCGGCAAAAGGCATCTCAAGATAAAGCCAGTTGGCATCCGCTTCCACCTCGTGCCCAACGTATTTGACGGATTTCATCTGCTTCTGTGGCGTCAAAAAGCGAAAATGTGCCTGGACATATTGTTCAATCAGCGGGTCATACTTATTCGTTGCCTGACCAGACGCTTCGCTCAAAACAACTTTGCTGTTGGAAACCGCCGAAAGGACCTTTTCAAAGTCGTCCGTAAACAGCCGCATGCTGATTTCAAACACCTGCTCTTTGGCGTTGTACTCCATCTTGGTGACACTGGCGTGAAACTCGTGTCGGGAGTGACCAGTACTGAACAGGAGCAGAGGAAACAACCAGCAAAGACACAAAGGCTTTCGCAAAGAAGGTACTGTATTTCTTCGCGAAAGCCTGACAACTTCCTGACTGAACTTTTTAAAAAACAGCCTTAAGAACATCGTTAAATATAGCGAAGGCCATGAGGCCAAGTAAAATAACCATGCCCACGCGTTGTGCGCCTTCCAGGAAGCGGTCAGATGGTTTACGACCCGAAATGATCTCGTAACTCAGAATGGTAACGTGACCCCCATCGAGTGCCGGGATGGGCAGCGCATTCATGAAAGCAAGCGCCATGGAGAGCAATCCCGTCACGGTCCAGAAACGATCCCAGACCCAGATACCGCCAAACAGATTCTGGGCAATACCAATTGGTCCACTTAAGGCTTTAGAAGCCGAAACCTCCCCCCGGAATATTTTCCCGAAGCCTTTTATATTATCGTAAACAACCTGAAACGCTTTTTGGGTACCTACACTCAGGGCTTCACCAAAGGTATAAGCCTGTTTGGTGATGGGTAGTAGAAACTCGGGGTAAAAACCAATGGTACCTTCGGGCGTGGTGGTCATGCTAATTGTGACGGGCTGTCCGTTTCGGTTGATTCCCAGCGTTAGCGGCTTACCTTTCAGGGGCTTTACAATGTCCGTAAATTCGTGATAAAACTGGATGGGCGTACCATTAATGCTGGTAATGATATCACCGGCTTTCAACCCCGCCTTCCCGGCTGGCTGACCTGGCACCAGCTCCGCTACCTTGAAGGGCTCAATTGGTTCGATAAACTGTCCGGCCGCTTTTTTATCCGCCAGTTTATCCACAAAATTGTTGGGAATGTAAATATCAATCAGCTTGCCATTCCGGTCAACGGTGTAGGAACTGTTGTTGCCCAGAAAGACATCGGAACTGCGGATTTCGTTGAAGTCGACGATGGGTTTACCATTCACTTTCACGATTTTATCGCCCGTTTGCAGGCCAATGCTTTTTGCCAGATCATAGGCAACAATACCGTATTTAGCGTCACTGGCAGCCAGGTACGTATTGCCGTTTTTGTAAGCCAGGATCACGAAAATCATGATACCCACCAGTACATTAACGATAATGCCGCCGAGCATTACGATGAGTCGTTGCCAGGCTGGTTTGGCCCGGAATTCGTAAGGCTTAGGTTCGGTATCCGTGTGGGCCGTATCGAGTGATTCGTCAATCATGCCCGAAATCTTTACGAATCCCCCCAGCGGAATAGCGCCTATACCGTATTCGGTTTCACCCCGTTTAATGCTGAATACTTTGGGTGGGAAGCCGATAAAATACTGCTCCACCCGCATTCCAAACGCTTTGGCCGCCAGCAGGTGCCCTAACTCGTGTAAACCAACTAAAATGGACAAACCCAGAATGAGTTGCCCCGCCATCACTAAAATTTCCATTTATTCAGAACCAGGATAAGACAAGTTTTTAACCTTATTAAACACGTGCGAATCAATACTGCCGGGACGGCAACAACGAATTGACTACAAAAAAATACAGATTGGGGTACGCAACAGTAATAAAAACACAGTAATAAAAACGTTGTGTGTGGACAATATAATACAAACAGCTAAACGAATGTTTTAATTCGCTCCGTAGCCAACCGACGCACTTCCTCATCCGTACTTACGTAGTCGTCGTAAGCAGGATTTTGCACAAAAGTAGCTTTGGCAAGACAGGACTCAATTAAATTTGAAATCTCCAGAAAACCGATTTGATCGTGTAGAAAGGCATCTACCGCCACTTCATTAGCCGCATTGATGATGCAGGCGGCATTACCACCCCGGTCAAGCGCATCGAACGCCAGTTGCAGATTACGGAACGTTTTCAGGTCGGGCTGCTCGAAGGTGAGTGATGGATAATCCATGAAATTGAAGCGGGGGAAATCAGACTTCAGCCGGTCGGGGTAACCCAGCGCAAACTGAATGGGCAACCGCATATCGGGCAGGCCCATCTGTGCTTTTAAACTCCCGTCCTCAAACTGCACCAGCGAATGAACGATGCTTTGCGGGTGAACCACCACGTCGATCTGATCCGCCCGCAGGTTGAACAGCCATTTCGCTTCGATCACTTCCAGCCCCTTATTCATCAGAGTCGCGGAATCAATCGTGATTTTGGCCCCCATGGTCCAGTTGGGATGTTTGAGTGCCTGCGCCTTAGTGACGGTTGATAAAAACTCCCGCGACTTGCCCCGGAACGGCCCACCCGAAGCCGTCAGGATGATTTTCTCAATCGGGTTATGAAACTCCCCGACCAGGCACTGAAATATGGCGGAGTGTTCGGAATCGACTGGGTAGATGTTCACCCCTTTCTGCGCGGCCAGCCGGGTAATTAGTTCGCCCGCTACCACCAGGGTTTCTTTATTGGCCAGCGCAATGGATTTCCCGGCTTCAATGGCTTTCATGGTTGGCAGCAAACCGGCATAGCCAACCATGGCGGTCAGTACCATATCGACCGTATCCATCTGCACCACAGAGGCAATGGATTTGGCCCCGGCATATACTTTAATGCCCAGCGGGTCGAGGGCCGAAAAAACCTGATCGTACCGGTCTTCATTACAAATGACCACCACATTAGGATTGAGCGCAACGGCCTGCTCAATCAGCAGTTCGGCATTGTTATTTGTGGTCAGTACCTCAACCTGAAACCGGTCGGGGTGGGCCTTTATCACCTCTACGGCCTGCGTACCGATAGAACCGGTAGAGCCGAGGATGGCGATATGGCGTTTTTTTATGTCAGTCATGTAGTTTTCAGCAAGTCAAAATTGACTTTAACATTCAATTCTTCTTCAATGGCGCGGATGAAATAAATGCCTTCAGGATAACGCAGGAGTAAATCATTAATGTAGTTTTCTGCTGACTTCCCAGCATCCTGAATTTCCTGTTTTTTTAACCTAATATATCGTTTACGTTGGTCAGCCAGTCGGGCATTATCCAGGTCTAACAGTCGAATCAGGTTATTGGCCTCAATATCATTCGGGTTGGCAGCTGCATAATCACCGTCAATGTAAAGAATACGTTGTTCTAAGTCTTCTGCGGTTGGATGTAAGTATTGGCTCATATCCATTTCTCTGACTTTCTGGTATTCCAAAGGCTTTTAACAAGAAACCAGTTATTGTAATTGTCATCGGCTTTTCCTTTCAGTGTAGGATTAAAATGCTCAATATGAGCATCATCCGAAGACCCCAAATAAGTTTCGGTATAAGCGCATAAATTATGCTGTTCCTGAGCCAACAAGGTACGTAGCTTCGTCGTTACTCCCTTTCTTATAGGTCAATTTCTGCTCAACAACAGCGGAACTCGGCCAACTTTACTACTCGACGCATTGCTGATTAGAATTTGTAATCGTCGCCCAGTTTTGCGCGCTTAGTGATCAATTCATTTTTACGGGCTGGATCGGTTTCATTTCTGACCGCTACTCCTAAATTACGGTACTCTTCGTAGGCCGCTAAACCTTCATCAAGCATGAGTTCGTCCAAGCCAAAATCCTCGCTAAGAATATCATTCGGATCGTCACCAATGGGTGCAACGCCGTTATTAAATTTTACCTCACCATTTTCATCAAAGTATAAAATGAACCGCTCGCAGGGTTCAAAAGCTGAGGCAACAAAAGGTGAGTGGGTAGCAAAGAAGAATTGAGCTTTAGGAGCCAGAGAAGTGTAATATTTGATTAACTCCTGCTGAATATCAGGAAACAGTGATCGTTCCGGTTCGTCGAAAAGGATAACGGTATCCGTTGTATTGAATTTATACAAAGGAATAGCCGTAGCCAGCATTTGTCGGGTACCGGTACTTAGATAGGAACTGTCAATTTTAACTCCTCCAGTAGTGCGAAGCGTAATGGGAATATCCCCTGCATTAGTATCTAATTCTAGGAAAAGCTTATTCAGGATTGGATTCAGGCATTTTTCGGCTAGTTCATGACGGGGGTCAGCCTCTAACCATTTTTGCAGTTCCTCCTGAAATTTATTTTTAGGCGTGTTTTGAACAAGGTTTTTAATGCTCGTTACCGTTGTTTCATCATACTCGTTAATTTCTTTAAGTAAATATTGCCATATCGATATGGATTGCATATCGCCCAATGAAACGACTTTCTTTTGCCCCGCCTGATTAATACGACTTTCACGCGCATTCTTTTCGATATCTACCTGCGTATCAGTTTTTACAAAATCTGAAAATGTTTGCGGATGATCTTTTTGGTCAAACAAAAATGCATCTGCTTCGCGGGAAATCGAGTCTTTAATGTAGAGACAAAGCTTTTTATTTTTTTCTTGATCTTTTAGTGAGTTATAAATTCCCAGTCCTTTTAGCCAATGGTAACCTAAGTTTGCGTATTTAGATTTAGCATCTAAGTCTAAATGATCGAGTATATCTTTAAGCTCATCATAGTCTAAAGTAATTTTTTGTTCATCATAAATGGCATGGACTTTTATCTCTTCAAAAGTAACATAAGCTTCATCTTTTACCGGGGTATTGTCTAGGGCTACTCGATGGTAACTATCGACAAAAATTTGAAAAAAGTCCCAAATCACATTCAACAACGTAGTTTTTCCTGTACCACTCTGCCCGATAAAACATACTTTCTCCAAGGGCTGACCTGCTTTTAGGTGGTCAGCCGGATAGGTGAAATCAAACTTAATATTCTTAAACTGACGGTATTCGCCAATCTCGATGCTGGTTATTTTCATTTTACAGTATCCATTACACTGTTTGTACTATCTCTACTAATCTCTCCGCAACCGTCCGGTTATTGCTTTTAAGACAGTCTATTCATAAATATTTTTCCTGTTACCTACTTTAACAACTTCTACAAATGCTGTCATCAACGGTGTAAATAACGCGGTAATCGCCAATGCGGATGCGGTAGGTATCATCAACGCCTTTCAATTTTTTACAATTGTCTGGGCGTGGTTCATCGGCGAGTTCATCGATAGCAACCGTTATTCTACTGAGTACATTCTTAGGTAAAAGTCGTATCTGTTTCGAGGCCGATTTTTTGAAAAGTACGATATAAGCCATTAATCAATCAGGCCCTCACTTTTTAACTGTTGCTCCGCTTCTTCCCACGGGATGGTTTCTTCGTCCCTAGCCAACTCCAGATCGAGGAGGTCTTCCAGTTCTTCCTGAAGGTACAAGACTACATCACGACCAGTTTGACCGTTCCGTTTCAGTACGTCCAGGTCAATTACCAGCGCTTTTTTACGTCCTTCGGCATCGGTCATGTAGTTTATCGCTTCCATAGTTTCTACATCGTTTGCATTATCTCCGTTAACCCATCCGCAAGCTTCCGGTCATTAGCCAGGCGCGGTACTTTGTTCTGGCCACCCAGCTTTCCCTGCGTCTTCATGTACCGTTGAAATGACCCACGTGGTAAATTCGTTAGCTTCAGCGGTTGTAGAATAGAACCTATAATCAGGTCGCTATAATATACGTTCAGTTCAATGAGCCGTTTGTCCAGATCGCGGGCGAAGGCCATGGGGTCGTGCGGGGGCGTGGCGAACTCTACCAGCCATTCGTGGTAGGGCAGACCCTCGTTCGGGCTGACCATGGGCGCTACGGTAAACTCCACCACTTCCGTTTCGGGGTGTTTCTGCATGGCATCTTTCAATGCTTTTTCAACCTCTTCGCCAATGACGTGCTCACCAAAAGCCGAGATGAAGTGCTTGATGCGCCCCGTTACCAGCAACCGGTAAGGCTCCCGCGATACAAACTTAACCGTATCTCCCAGAGAATAGCCCCACAACCCGGCGTTGTTGTTGATGATAACCGCGTAGTTTTTGCCTAGCTCTACTTCTTCAATTGTCAGTCGGCTCGGGTTTTCGGTGAAGTACTCGTCGGCGGCAATGAACTCAAAGAAGATACCGCTGTCCAGCAGCATCAATAGGCCTTCTTCGGTTTGGCTGTCCTGAAACGCGATGAAGCCCTCAGAAGCGGGGTAGGTTTCTATGGAGTCGATCCGTTTACCAATACTCTCGAACAATTTGGCCCGGTAGGGTTCAAAATTGACCCCGCCGTACACAAACAACGAAAACTCAGGAAACACGTCTTTGATCAGCTTGCCGGTACGCGCCTGAATCCGGTCGAAGTACATCTGCACCCAGGGCGGAATCCCCGAAATCAGCGACATGGGCTGGTCAATGGTTTCGTCAATGATGCGCTCCAGCTTGGTTTCCCAGTCGTCGATGACGTTGGTTTCGTAGCTGGGCATCTGGTTGGTACGCAGATAAGCCGGAACGTGGTGATTGACAATGCCCGACAACCGACCAACGTTGATACCCGCTTGCTGGGTTAGCTCGGGGCTACCGGACAAAAAGATTAATTTTTCGTCCAGAAACCCGCTATTTTTCGTTTCGTTAATATAATTCAGCAACGCATCGCGGGCCGAGTTGATGTGATTCGGAATGGAATCCTGCGTGATGGGAATGTACTTGGTACCCGATGTGGTACCGGAGGTTTTGGCAAAATAAAGCGGTTTTCCTTTCCAGAGAACATCAGAATCACCGGCCAGAATCTGTTCAATATACGGTTTCAGGTCTTCATAATCCCGAACCGGAACTGCCTGTCTGAACTCCTGAATGGTCCGTACGTCTCCCAATCGATGATCGCGGCCAAAAACAGTGTCCCGGCCACCGGCTACCAACCGGTGAAGCCAGCGTTGCTGAGCCTCGCCCGGCTGGTACATCCAGCCTTTCTGACGCTCTACTACCCACCGGGCCAATGGCTTACTAACGACCGAACGAATTCCCATAGTAGTACAAAAGTAAGGCTTAATGAGTGAAGAGTGACGAATGAAAAGCGAAGAGTATTCCCCCGTTTTTTGTTCATCACTCATCACTCTTAATTCTTCATTGAAGAGTTTCTCTTTAATTATCTATATTTTTGCACACATTTCGATAAACCAGTACTTGTAACAAGGCGTTTTGCGCCAACCTAGAATGGGACTTTTCAATTTTTTAACCAGCGACATAGCGATTGACCTGGGCACGGCGAATACCTTGATTATTCATAAGGATCGGATTGTGGTGGATGAGCCTTCGATAATTGCCATGGACAAAGTCACCGGCAAAGTGCTGGCTATTGGCCATAAGGCTATGCAAATGCACGAAAAGACCAATGAAAATATCAAAACGATTCGTCCATTAAAAGACGGTGTCATTGCCGACTTTACCGCTGCCGAACTGATGATTCGGGGTATGATCAAGATGATCGATACGGGCAGCAAGCTGTTTTCGCCCTCGCACCGGATGGTTATCTGTATCCCATCGGGTATCACGGAAGTGGAGAAACGGGCTGTTAAGGACTCGGCTGAGCATGCCGGAGCCAAAGAAGTTTACATGGTACACGAACCCATTGCTGCGGCCATTGGTATCGGTATCGATATTACCCAACCCAACGGTACCATGATTGTGGACATTGGAGGGGGAACAACCGAAATTGCAGTTATTGCCCTGTCGGGTATCGTCTGCGAACAGTCGATCCGGATTGCGGGTGACGTGTTTACCCGTGATATTGTGGACTACATGCGTCGGGAGCATAACCTGCTGATTGGAGAACGGTCGGCTGAGCAGATTAAAATGGAAGTAGGCTCAGCACTGCCCGAACTCGATAACCCGCCGGCCGATTACGAAATCCGGGGTCGTGACCTGATGACTGGTATCCCGAAGGAAATTAAGGTTACCTACAGCGAGATTGCGTATGCGCTCGACAAATCCATCTCGAAAATTGAAGAGGCTACCATGAAGGCACTCGAAATTTCGCCACCGGAGTTGTCGGCTGATATTTACACCAATGGTATTCACCTGACGGGGGGCGGTGCCCTGTTGCACGGACTCGATAAGCGGCTGGGCGCAAAAACCAAGCTGCCTATTCACGTGGCCGATGACCCGCTCAAAGCCGTAGTGAAAGGTACGGGTGAAGTAATCAAGAACCTGGAGATGTACCGGTCCGTATTAATTAGTTAATTTATTCGATTTGCCCGGCTGCCCGCTTATACCAAATGGGAGAGTTAGTTGACTTTTTTGTCCGAAGCCGGAACTTCATTCTGTTCGTATTGCTGGAGGTAGTTAGTTTTTACTTCATTATCAGTACCAACAATTACTGGAGCGCGACCTATTTCAACACCTCGAACCGGTACGCGGCTCAGGTGTTGGCTTGGTCTAATACCGTGAATGAGTACACAAATCTGCGGCAGGTAAATGCAGAATTGGCGCAGGAAAACGAACGGCTCAATAATCGATTGACGCAATTAGAGCAAAGCCGTCCCCCGGCTCCGGTGGCGTATCTTGCTGACTCGGCCTTTGCCGACCGATTCAAATTTGTGGTAGCAAAGGTGATTAACAATACCACCCAACTGGCTAACAATTACATTACCATCGACAAAGGTACGGATGATGGGCTGCACCCGGGCATGGGCGTTATTTCGCCGACGGGTATCGTGGGTAGAGTAAAGATTTGCAATCAGCATTTTTCGGTCGTTACATCCATTCTCCATTCTGGCTACCTGGTATCCTCCCAACTAATCAAGGCGGGTGAGAATGGGTCGGCTAAATGGGATGGTGTCGATCCGAATTTGATCAAGCTGGAGGATATCCCGAGGCACAAGCCCGTTAGTAAGGGGGATTCTGTCGTGACATCGGGTTTCAACCTAACGTTCCCGCCGGGTATTCTGGTGGGGCGTGTTCGTTCGGTAGGGATACAGCCAAACCAGACGTTTCACGACATTACGCTTGATCTGGCCACGAATTTTAGCAGTCTGGCTTTTGTATACGTGGTTGAAAACCGGCTTCAGGTAGAACAGAGTACGCTGGAAAACCAAGTTGAAAAAGAGAAATAACTAATCCGTTAGTCGGTTGATAAGTTGAGTAGTCAATCAGTTGTTTGCTGGACTGCTATTCACTAACCAGCTAACTGGCCAACTCCGTAAAATGACTTTTCGCGAAATCGTATCGACTGTTTTTCTTTTCCTGCTCTATTTGACGCTACAGATTTTGCTGGTTAGAAACCTGGTTTTGTTCGATTACGCCTTTTGCTTCATCTACATTGCCTGTATCCTGCTCCTGCCAAACGAAACCAGTTTCTCCTGGCTGTTGCTGATTGCTTTTGCGACGGGTTTTGCGGTCGACATATTTTATAACACCCCCGGTATGCACGCGGCCGCTACGGTATTGATGGCCTTTTGCCGACCGCTGGTGGTGCGTTCCCAAATTGATGTGCCGGGACTGGAATCAAGAATCGAGTTTTCGCTCAATGAGTTGGGAGCGGGAGCCTTTTTTCGCTACGTGTTTATTCTGACTTTTATTCACCATACTGCTCTGTTCTTCATTGAGGCCAGTAGCTTGACCTTACTCGTTCCCACGCTTATACGGGTAGGTGCCAGCACGTTGTTCACGACGTTCAGTATCGTGCTGATTCAGTTTTTTACCCGAAATTGACGCCCTTTAGCGCACCTGATACGTCAACTTTTTTGTTTACCACTCCATGGCTGAAACGCTGTATATACCCCAAACAACGGACCGGCAGGCTATCTATGATAGCGTGGTGCCACAGATAGCCGCGCTGGTTGCCGGTGAAACCGATCTGGTGGCTAATCTGGCCAACATTGCCGCTGCGCTGAAAGAAGCCTTTGGTTTTTTCTGGGTTGGCTTCTACCTGAAGAAAGAGAATCAACTGGTACTGGGGCCTTTTCAGGGGCCCGTTGCCTGTACGCGTATCGCGTTTTCGAACGGGGTGTGCGGGGCCGCTTACGTACGCAAAGAAACGATAGTGGTGCCCGATGTCGAGCAGTTTCCCGGCCATATTGCCTGTAGTTCTGCGTCGAAATCGGAGATAGTGGTGCCCGTATTCGACCGGGCCGGACAGGTGCAGATGGTTCTGGATGTTGACAGCGATCAGCTAAATGATTTTACTGAAACCGATGCCAACGGACTGGAACAGATAGCCCGGCTAATAACCGGCCTTTATTGATTAATCGTACTACCAAACCTAGTAAACCGTATGCGCTATTCCATTCTATTCATTAGCTTACTTAGTTGTCTGGCTTGTCTGGACGTTCAGGGGCAATCACTTAACACGTTGTCGGATCAGGAAAAAAAAGAAGGCTGGAAGTTGCTTTTCGACGGGCGGGATACCCGTGGCTGGCATGTATACGGCGGAAAAAAGCCTGGCCCTTCCTGGCAAGTTGAGCAGGGTGCCCTGAAACTGAATGTACCAAACCGGGTAGGCAACAAAGCACCCAATGGAGGTGACCTGGTAACGGATGCGGTGTTTACCGGTGATTTTGAATTTACTGCTGAGTGGAAGGTAGAACGGTTTACCAATAGCGGGATTTTCTTCTTTGTTCAGGAAAGCCCACAGTATAAAAACATTTTCGATACCGGGCTGGAACTTCAGGTGCTGGACGATGCTATTTACGAAGGTGCGAATGAAAACAAGCACCGGGCGGGCGATTTCTTCAGCGTGGCTAATGCCCGCGTTCGGGAGCTGAAACCCGTGGGTGGCTGGAACAAGGTGCAATTTGTTCTCAAAAAGAATAAACTGACCGTATCACTGAATGGCTTCAGTATCCAGGAACACAATTTAACGGGCGAGGAGTGGAAAAAACGGGTCGCCGAGAGTAAACTGAAGGACTCTCCCATTAGTAAAGGCCAGTTTACCGGCCGGATTGGCTTGCAGGATTGGGGCAGTACCGTATGGTTTCGTAACCTAAAAATCCGGTCGCTCTGATTGGCACGCCAGGTCATATGTAAAAGGCGTAAGCAAAAAGAAGCACGCGGAAAGATGGTATCTATCAACCTCTTTCCGCGTGCTTCTTTTTTGTATGGGCTGGTGTTAGTCCAGCCGAACCCACATCGTACCCGAAAGGATGCCACCCGGCTCGAGAATCGCTAATCCTTCCCCGTTATTGAACGCATCCACATTGGCGGTAAGTGGTTCAATGGCAATAGTATCCCGGCGGGGTGGCGTGTAGCAAACCAGGTAGTTAAGTTTACCGGCTCCGGTTTGCTGCCCTACGATTAGCCGCGCGCCCGTTTTTATTGACTGGAGGACGGTTTCTGAATAAGGCTGATTCTGTACGGGCTCAATGAGAAAGACATTGTTCAACTCCCGCTCGTTCAGCCGCATAGTCTCTTCAGACTGGGCGGCTCCCATACCCGTTGGAATCAGGTTCTCGTTGAGTTCAACCGGCGTGTGTGCGGGTATGGATATCGTCATATTATCGACTAATTCCCGCGTTGTTTCATTTTCTTCGATGAACGTAAAGTAAGGGTGCCAGCCAAAAGCGGCCGGGGCACGGGTCAGACCCGTATTCTGAGCCGTGTAGCTTACCCTGAGCGCGCACATCCTGTCCGTAGCCAATGAACTTCCGTATTCCAGTTGGTTTGCCTGTATCAATTGATACGTTATGGTCAGGGCAAACGGGAAAGGATACCCAAAGGTGTCACCGGCATGATCGTACCGCAGAACAAGTTGCGCATGGGTATCGGTTGCCTCCTGACTCACTACAGAAAAGGGCTCACGATGCACAAAGCCGTGCATGGCATTGTCGCGCTTGGTTTCGTTCATCTTGAGCGCATAATCCTCCCCCTCGAACGAATAGATGCCATGACGAATACGGCTGGGAAAGGGATACAGAAATGCACTGGCGTAGCTTTCGTCTGCCACCAGTGCCTGGGGAGAATCGGGTGCTTCGATCAGTGCAAACAGGTGATGCCCTTTTCTGAGTACTAACCGTCGAAGGATAGCCCCAAATGCGGGAATGATGGTAATGAATTCACCTGTTTCTGTATGTTCGAGCAGGTACTCCGTGAGGGGGGCCGTATCGGTTGGCAGAACCCCAAACGGCTGGGTCGTGATTTGAAATGGCATAAACTAGTACTCGTTTGTCGCTACGAGTATAATCCTGTCTGGTTGCCTATTGTTTGTTGAATGTAGCAAATGGTCAAAAAAAAGAGAATGACCGGCATTATAATTCACCTTCAACGCCCAGGCCAAACAGGGCGAAATCGTATCGTACCGGGTCGTCGGCATCAAAAAGCCGGAGATTTTCGGTTAACTCAAGCGTGGCTTTCCAATCGGTTTTGGCTGGTGCGGCATTCCAGCGGGTTAGTAAGCCCAGCTGGCGGGCTACCCGGTTCACGTGAACGTCGATGGGTATCAATAGTTGATTGGGTTGCAGACGCGTCCACAAACCGAAGTCGACCCCTCGATCATCCCGCCGTACCATCCACCGCAAAAACATCAACAACCGTTTACAGGATGAGTTGCGGGCGGGTGTGGCAATGTGCTTGCGGGTGCGTTCGGGAAAAAAGTCGGTGAGACCACAAAATTGGTCGTGAAAAGCGATTAGCCCCTGCTCAACGGGGTTGGTTATCAACCTGGGAGACGTCCCCACCGGCGAATCGGCGGGTGGGTTGGCAGGCAGAAACGCATCTTCCAGCGAGTCGTTTTTCTGGTAGTACTGGCGAAAAAAGTGCAGAAAATACAGGGCGTCGGTGGCGTTGAAGGTGCGGTGTTTGAACGCCAGAAACCGCTTTAGATCACTCTCCTGGTGGTTGAGGACGAAATCGTGGGGGGAGCCATCCATCAGGCTCACCAACTCACTGGCTTTTTTCAGAATGACCGGCCGCTGCCCCCACGCCAGCACGGCGGCCCAGAATCCCATTAGTTCGATATCCTGCTTTTTACTGAATTGGTGCGGAATACTGATGGGATCGCGCTCAATAAAGGAAGGCCGATTGTACTGGTCGGCCTTCGCATCTAAAAACTCTTTTATGGCTGCGTAATCATTCACTTGCTTTTTCCTCCGCTAACAACCCACGCCAGTGCCCTCGAAATACCGGAAAATACGTTCAGTAGTGCCGACATGACGAAGGTGAACACGGCAATGAATGGGTAAGCCAGCGTAAACATAATGCTGAACGTTACATAACCCGGTGAGGATTTCATTTGCTCATCGCGTTCCCGGTGACGGCGGGCGATGCGTTCTTCTTTCGTTTCCATTACGTTGATCGATTGGTCATTGGGCTTTTCTGTCACGGGTCATTACGGTTAGCGGTCAATACGGGTATAACAACCAAATAGCCATGAGTGATTAGCAGGAATCGCCAGGCGTACTGATTACTTAGTGATTAACGACTAATGTAACTTACCTCAGCCCGAAAACGCCGATCCTCGGGCGAAAGTTTCGTGAAGGCCAGGGAGGAGAGTTTAATCAGAATCTTGTCGTTGACACCCGTATCTGGCAGCCGACCAATCACTTTTACCCACATACTCTGGTTGTTAAACTCATTGCGGACCTGCACCAGCGTGCCAATGGGGGCGCTGCGATGCAGGGCCAGGTATTTGCCCGATCCGCTGCCTTCAATCATTTCGGCCACTCCACTGGTCGACACGCGCCGACCACGGGTGGGCATGGGGGCATCATTACCCGGACGGGGTGACTCTATTTCCGGCTCGGCTGGCTTCGGTGTTGTTGCCACTGCCGGCGTTGTTGGTGCGGGCGTGTTTTTGCTGGCCGACTCGTCCGTTCCGGGACTTGGTTCATTGCGCCGGGTCGGTTTGGGGTCGGCAGCAGGAACGGTTTTGGGTTCGCTGGAGTGGGTCTCGGTCGGTTTTGGGATGGCGGCAGGTACAGTTTTGGGTTCGCTGGTGTGGGGTTCGGTTGATTTAGGGGGGGCGGCAGGAACGGTTTTAGGTTCGTTGGAGCGAGTTTCAGTCGGGCGAGCCGGAGTTGGTCGGGCTGGTGCCCCGGCATCGGCAGGCGAGGAGGGGTTACGGTCCTGATACGCCTTTTCGGACACAATCAACGCCTGCCCAATCAACACATTGTCGCCGGAGAGATTGTTCCACTTCCGCAAGTCCGATTGCGATACTCCATACCGACTAGCCAGATTATACAGGGTTTGGCCCGCTTCTACCACATGGATACCGGCTTTGGCCGGGTCGCCGGACTTCTTCGTCTCGCTTTCGACCGAAGCCTGTTTCTTTTCTTCCTTTTCCTGTTTTTTAATGGCTTTATCAATCTTTTTCTCTTCTTTCTTGCTCAATACACCCTCTGGAATTGGAATTCTGATGACCTGATCGTAACGAAGCGCGTCGGTCATGTCGGGGTTGGCCGCTTTTATGTCGGCTACCGACCGGCCATACCGGCGGGCAACGGCATACAACGTCTGGCCTTCATCGACCCGGTGCAGGATAAATCGTTTGCCGTCTATTTTCTCAATACCAACAGAGTCAGTAACGGGTCTTCGATTCGTGGGAAGAGGAGCGGCCCTGCCAGAAAAGACGTGCATAAAGCCGATAAGCAGAAATACGGCACCGCAGGCAAAATAATTTTTCATAGGTAAATACAATAGGGTCTGATACCAATGGGTGTTAAATCCCAACAGACTGTGGGTATGGTATACTAACGACCTACGTCCTAAAATTAAGGCAAATTTAGCGGAAAGCAGGTATGCTATCGGAACGCAATTTCTAAAAAAAGAACCGTTCCGGACTGAATTCAGTACTTTCATACCCCTGTTAAATCTTGTTAAAAACAGGGCTCGCCCGATCTTTCCGAACACAAGTAGACGTTTGATGTTAAACAAACAGGGATTCTCGCTACCCGCTTCTTCTGCGGGCGGGCCAGAATCCTTTTTATAAACTACTCACTGAGCACATGCAAAACTATTCGATACTCTGGGCCGACGATGAAATAGACCTTCTGAAACCCCATATTCTGTTTCTGAAAAACAAAGGCTATGACGTTACCCCCGTCAACAGCGGAGCCGATGCCCTGGATCAGGTAGAACAGGCAAACTACGACGTTGTCTTTCTCGACGAAATGATGCCGGGCATGACGGGGCTGGAAACGCTCTCGCAGATCAAGCAGATACGCCCCAACCTGCCCGTAGTGATGATTACCAAGAGTGAGGAAGAGCATATCATGGAGGAAGCCATCGGTTCCAAAATCGCCGATTACCTCATCAAACCCCTCAACCCGAATCAGATTTTACTGTCGGTCAAAAAAATACTGGATAACAAGCGACTCGTTACCGAACGGACTAACATTGGCTACCAGCAGGATTTTCGGAACATATCCATGCAGTATAACGACCGGATGGATTTCGAAGAATGGACCGATGTGTACAAAAAGCTGATATACTGGGAGTTGGAACTGGACGAATCGCAGGACAAGAGTATGCTGGAAGTGATGAACATGCAGAAAAGCGAGGCTAACTCGGAGTTCTGCAAATTCGTTGTGGATAACTACGAAGACTGGCTGAACGACCCCAAGATGGAGAGCCCGGTCATGTCGCACCAATTGATGCGGAAAAAGGTATTCCCGCTGCTGAACCAGGCGGGTGACACGGATTCTCCGCTCTTTTTTATCCTGGTTGATAATCTGCGCTACGACCAGTGGAAAATCATTCAACCCCTGCTGGCGGAATACTTTACGGTGGAGGAAGAATCGTCTTATTACTCGATTCTGCCCACCACGACCAGTTTTGCCCGAAACGCTATTTTTTCGGGGATGATGCCCAGTGAGATGGAACGCAAACATCCCGACTTGTGGGTCAACGACGATAGCGAAGATGAGGGACTGAACAACCACGAAAGCGAGTTTATGCAGCGGCAACTCGACCAGAGCCGGTTGAATATCAAGATGTCGTACCACAAGATTCTGAATGTTAATCAGGGTAAATCGCTGGTCGATAACTTCAATAACCTGCTTCAGAATCAGTTGAATGTAGTGGTGTACAACTTCGTGGATATGCTGTCGCACGCCCGGACGGATATGGCCATGATTAAGGAACTGGCCCCGGATGAATCGGCCTATCGTTCCCTTACCCGGTCGTGGTTTATGCACTCACCCCTGCTGGAGTTTATTCAGCGGATTGCCAACAAGGGAGGCCGGATGATTATCACGACCGACCACGGCATGATTCGGGTGCAGAAACCGGCCAAGATTGTGGGTTACCGGGAAACGAATACCAACCTACGCTACAAGCAGGGTAAGAATCTGGGCTTCGATGATAATCACCTGTTTGTGGGGCGTAAGCCGGAGCGGCTTTTTCTGCCCAAACCGCACGTATCCACGGCCTACGTCTTTACGATGGAAGACTACTTCTTTGCGTACCCCAACAATTACAATTATTACGTGAATCACTACCGCAATACCTTCCAGCACGGGGGCGTATCACTGGAGGAAATGATTATTCCATTCGCCTACCTGAAAGCGAAATAGATGAATTTGACCGTATAAAAAATGGGGCAGTGCATACTGCCCCATTTTTTATGCATTAGCCTGTCACCTGAATCAAAAGGCCGATGAAATACCTGCTCTGTTTCGTGCTCATTCTGCCCCAGATAACCAGGGCTCAGGGAACTGAAGTTGCTGGACTGGCGCACTACATTCCTGCCCATCTTACGCCCGATTCACTCAAAACGGCCGGTTTCAGGGAACAGGAGCAGCCTCTGGTTAAGGGAACGCTGGCCCTGTTGTGCACCCACGTTCGTACGCTTACCGCAGCCCGGATGATAGTGGAGGGGATTCCTTTAACCAATCTGGTTTTGCACTTCTACGATGATCGCTTGTTCAGGATAGAGTGCGATTACGAGGAACCAGTGAGCCAGGCTTTTACCCGAAAATTCGGGATGGGTGTGAGCAAGCCAGTGAGTCAGTTCCGGGTTTGTAGCCAGGAGAAGAATAAACTTATGACCGTGTGGGGTAACGTCTGGCCGGGTGAGGAGACCACGGCATTTGTGGTGTATCAGAAAGGCTATAACATCGAGTGTCAACCTGAGGAAGATGCCCGGTTGATACTGTGGAACCCGCAGCTATCGGCTCTGTGCTCGGAGTGCGATTTGCAACCCACCAACCCATTAATGGAGGAGTACCGCCAGTTACAGCAGCGAAAGTAGACCACCAGTGCCTTTGGCCGAAATACGAGATTGGTGGTCAGGGGATATACTCCATATCAAGCAAACTCTGTAGAATGTACGCCTGCGTACCGTACAGTTTGGCCATCTCACCCAGTCGTGACAGTTCGATGGACAGGTTGTCCCGGTAGTTGAGCAATGAATATTTTGCGATGGCCTGTTCAATGGGCCGGGTAATAGCCCTGGTTGCTTTGGCCAGTACCCCATTGACAATAATTAGTTCGGGATTGAACAAGTGGACGGCGGTGGCCAGTCCCCGGCCCAACTCACTGCCTACATCATTGAGCAGATCAATACAAAAAGCATCTCCGGCATTGGCTTTTTCGATAATCAGTTCAATATCGATGGTATCCGGGTTCCGTTCGGCCAGTGCCGATAGTCGACCTTCCTGCAGGCCACTTTTGGCCCGCCTTATCAGCGACGAGGCCGAGGCTACCGTTTCCAGACAGCCCACTTTACCGCAGGTGCATAACTCGCCATCGATTTCCATTTGAATGTGTCCCAACTCACCCGCAAAACCAGCCATCCCCTGCAAAATGGCCCCGTTCGTGATAACGCCCAGGCCAATTCCCCAGTCGATATTGATCGACAAAACAAAGTTTTTCCCCTGAGCCAGCCCAAAGCGGTGTTCTCCTACCAGCATGGCCTTGGTATCGTTGATCATAAATACGGGAGCGTCGAATACCGATTGTAGTAAATGGCTCAGCGACTGGCCCTTTCGGGTCACCTCGGGGTAGGTATGGTTGATGCCTTCTGTCGGGTTGACCAGACCAGGCATGGCTACTCCCGACCCAATGATAATTAGTTCGTCTGCCCGTATCTGATGATTCAGATCGGTGAGAGCACTCCGCAGATTATGCAGAAACGAAACGGAGTTTTCCAGGCGCAGGGGCAGGTCGACCCGGTGTAGTACCTGGTTGGCTAAGTTGAAAACCACCAGTTTGGTGTCGTGGACTGTACTATCGACCACAACGGTAGCGTAGGGGGAAGGAGCAAGCGCAAACAGGGATGGCTTCCGGCCGTATTGAGCGGTACCGGTGCCAATACTCCTAACCCACCGACCAACATTCAGTTCGTCAATCAGGGCAGTCATAGAAGGTACACTGGTGTGGATTAAGCTCGCTAACTGGGCAATGGTGCCTGACTCGGCTCGGTATAGTTCGGCAATGATGCTTCGTTTCAGCTTATTCTTTTTCGTGTCTATGACCGAAAAAATAGCATTATCCTGCATGGTAGTTACGGTCAATTCAAGGTCACGGCTGCTGGGATATCCAGGTGAATAGACTCCCTTTAGCTGTCGAGCGTTTTTGATTTAATGGATGGGAGTTACGCCGGCCTGCTTTATTTTCTGCCGGATAAACCGGCCGATTGTGTGGCCCTGGGTCTGACCGTTTACGATAGCATCCCGGTAGTGGATACCGCCGTACAACCGGGAAATAGCGGCCTCTTCAGCCGCCTGCTTAAAGGAGGTGAACGACCGTTCGGGCAAATCGAAAATAATCTCCGTATTGTCGGTAAAGGCGAAATTGTCACCCATCAGGTAGGTCAATATCTCCGCTGCGGCCGTCGAAATAACACTATGCCCGCTGGTGTATTCCGGAAACGGGGGCGTTTGCAACAGGGGTTGCCAGCGCGGGCTGATGTAGCGGTTAATTACGGTTTCGGGGCGGATTCGATTGCTGCGGTATTTCTCATCCCAGCAACTGATAAACGAATCCATCAGCGTCATCGCTACCAGCGACTGCACCATGACGGCCTGCCCGAACGGTAATTTGGCCTGGGTACTGGCCAGACTGGCTATGTTCATCCAGTGCCCGCCGGGGCTTATTTTCTTGAAGCCAATCGACATATGGCCCGATGTGTTGATGGCAAATGGATTACAGTCCCAGTAGGCCGCAACGGCCCGCTGCTCATCCGTGAGTTTGTTTCCCACCTCATACACCTCGCGGGCAAGCGCAAAAAACGCACTGCTGGTGTCCTTGCTAAACGCTACCGGCGGGGCTGGTTTAAACTGGGTGCAGGAGTCCAGCATCAGGGGTCGGATAATTCGCCAGTTGGGTTCAATGGCTTCAATGTAGCCGGGCGGAGTGGGATACCAGTAGCCATCCCCTTTTACGGGTCGATACCGGGTTTTGGTGCTCAGTATCCGGTAATTATCGGCAGCCGCATACGTCAGCACCCGTTTGGCAACGGCCTGTGCCACCAGTACCGACTGGTCAATAACCGGCTGACTGTAGCCTTCTTTCAGCAGACTTGCCAGGAGTTTCTTCTGTTCTTCTTCCAGCATGTAGCCCGATGGCAACATCTGCCGCCCGGTTTCGAGGATGCAGTAAAGGGCCGCCACCTGGTAATCGTATTTAGTTTTAGTATCCAGCGAAACCAGGGGGAAATCGTGGATGAGCCGGGCCGGCGACGGGATTTCTTTCTTATGCTGCGCCACGATATCGTGCGCACCCAGCAGGCAATAGGTATAAAAACGGCTGGCAGCGGGTGGACTGGCCACATCGTGAATCATAACCATCGTTAGTGCAAAGACCGAAGGCTGCAAATGAGCGTCTATCGGTTTGGGGGGTATTGGTTCCGCGTGGGCCAGCGAGCCGAGCAGTAGCCAGAAAAGCAGCAGGCGTGTCATGGCTTTGTTGGTTTATAAACCTGAAAAGGCTGATTGAAGGCCCCAATAAGTAGCTGATTCGTTTTGTTGATGGTGATGGGTACCACCGATTTTACGTCGCCCACTACCGACAAACCGGCACGGGGCTGCGAAACGTACGCAAACTCACCTTTGCCATTACCCGTCAGCAAACAACCGTAGTTGGCATCCATACTCCCAATCTTGAGCCGGTTGTCGGATTTATTTCCCAGCAGCAACAGGTCCGTTTGACCATCCTGGTCAAAATCCTGCGCCAGGATGCTGGTTACCGGTGCAAACTGGGCCTGAATGGGCAATACGTATTTTGTAAACGAAGCAGTTCCATTGCTCAAATAACAGACCGAGTGCGTTTCGGTAACGGTTAGCTTTTTGGCACCAGCCAGTGCTTCGGCCGGGAAAATATCGGCTGCCGTGGCGTTGGCGTAATCCTTGTAATAGGCAAACTTCCGGCGCATGCCGTACATCTGATCGTTCAGTTCATCCCGGCTAACGAACGGATAGGTTTTGCCCTGAATGTAAAAACAGAAGAACGGGTCGATGGAGCCGTTATCATCGAAGTCGGCGTAGAGTAACTCGGCTGGTTCCGGAGCGGACGTTTTTAGCTGCGAATTGGTGCCCAGATTTCCAGCGACAATGTCGTTTTTTCCATCGCCGTTCAGGTCGGTAATGGCCAGCGAGAACCAGAAACCAGATGGAGCTTCCGGGAAATACTGTTCGGTTTTATCGACGAAACCAGCGGTGGTATTCTGGTAGATTTTGACCGGCATAAACTCGCCACACAGCACCAGGTCAGCCCGTCCGTCGCTGTTCATATCGGCCCATCTGGCATCGGTAACCATGCCTACCGTTGAGAATGGTGTTTGAACCGCCGTGAACGTTCCCTTACCATCGTTTTGAAGCAGGTAGGAGCGGGGGGCTTCGGGATAGCGCCCCGGAACAACCCGCCCGCCCACAAATAGATCGAGGTCGCCATCACCATCGTAATCCCAGGGACGCACGCAGGATTTGCTGCTGGCACTCAGGTCGGGAAGTAGGTTTTGCGACAGGCTCAGGTGACCTTTTCCATCGTTCAGGAAAAGTTCGTCCTGCAGGGAAGGAGTGTTGATTTCAAACAACGAGTAACCACCTTTAGCAATGTACAGATCATCGAACCCATCGCCGTTGGCATCGAAGAAAACGGCGGCTGCAATGGCAGACGTAGCTTCGTCGCCGATGGTCAGGGTTTCATCTCTTTTGAATGTACCCCCCGACTGCTGAAGCCATACGGCGCCCGTTTTTTGCTGGTCGCCACTGGTAAACAGATCGTCCAGGCCATCTTTGTTAACATCTCCCTTTGCCAGTACCGGTCCCGTGTGCGAGTACATCCAAAGCATAAGGGGCTGGCGTTTGAAATCATTTTCGGTGTAGCCCTCGTGGATGTACGGCAACATAGGGTCAACTTTTGTGAAAAAGGTTTCGGGCGGTTTGGGTGCGTTACCCTTTTTCTGTTCGGGGGTGGCCTGCTGCCGGATGGTCAACTGCTGATTGACCGGTACCTGCGTGAGTAATTGCCGGGACTGATCGGGCCAAATGATACGGATGGAGTCGGCCACAGCAGCGGTGCCCATGCCAAAATGCAGCGTGGCCGACTGGCTGGACAGGTAACCCCGAACGGGGTTCAACTCCTGGTATTGGTGGTTACCCGCGGTGTACACCGTTACCCGCGCGCCCACAGCGTTTCGGTTGGTACTGGTTGCCACGAGTTTAAGCTGGAGATAGGCCGACTTAGTCTGCTCCCGGCTTAGGTTCTGGTAGATAAAAGCCGGTTCGTTAATATTATTGATAATCAGTTCCAGATCACCATCATTATCCAGGTCGGCGTAAACGGCCCCATTGGAGATGGCGGGCGTATTTACGCCCCACTCCTGCTGTTTATTGGTAAAGGTGAGGTCGTGGTTATTGCGAAAAATATAGTTTGGAATACGGGTCGAGGGCATGGCCTTCACCAGGTCCATGAGTTGTACAGGTTCCCGGTCAATGGCTTTGCGGACTTTATAATCGCCCCAGTATTTCAGGAAATCCTTGTTGGTATAATCGCGCAGGTAACCGTTGGTCACGAACAGGTCCTTGTAGCCGTCATTGTCAAAATCGGCCAGCAGGGGAGACCAGCTCCAGTCCGTGTTGGATACGCCGGCCAGTTGCCCAATCTCGGAAAAGGTGCCATCGCCGTTGTTCAGTTGCAGCATATTTCGCATAAACTGGTGCTGGAGTTTTTGCTGCACCATTAGCGCAAACGACTCGTAGTTTTCCTGCAACTGCAGCAGTTTTTGCCGACGATTATCTTCCGGCAGCATATCGAGGGTCATCACGTCGGGCAGACCATCGTTGTTGAAATCGGCAATATCGACGCCCATCGAGAATTGGGACAGGTGCCGGAAGCGGGCCTGCGTTTCATCTTTAAAGGTGCCGTTCTTCTGGTTGATGTACAGGTAGTCAGGCTCGTTGTAGTCGTTGGTGACGTAGATGTCGGGCCAGCCATCCTGATTTACGTCGGCCGTAATCATACCCAGCCCAAAGGTGAGCGGATACTGGAAAATGCCCGCTTTTTTGGATACATCCACATAACGCCCTGCCTGATTCTCGAACAGTTTGTTGCCTGCCCGTTCGTCCGTTTCACCGTGTAGTCGGGCCAGCTCCATATTGTCGTATTTTTTGACGTTATGGTTGAGCAGAAACATATCCAGGTCACCGTCGCGGTCGTAGTCAAAGAAGGTTGCCTGGGTGCTGTAACCGGGATCGTCCAGGCCATACTGTGCGGCCTGGTCAATAAACTGAACGGCTTTGGAGCCTGTTTTGCCCTGGTTGATGAAGAGTTGATTCCGGCGTTTGTCATCGTCGGTTTTGCCGGAGTAACACACGTAGATGTCAAGGAGTCCGTCGCCGTTCACATCGGCCATGCTGACGCCCGTTTTCCAGCCGCCGGACCGGCCAGCAAGTGCTGGGCCTGCTTCGGCTGTAATGTCGTTGAATGTTAGCCCACCCAGATTCAGGTATAGCTTATTCGGTTTGAGGTTGGCGGTGAAGAAAAGGTCGGGCAGACCATCGTTATTTACATCGCCAACGGCTACACCTCCGCCATTGTAAAAGTATTCGTAGGAAAGCACGTTCAGGCTTTCGTTTTCGTCAATCTGATTGGTGAAGTCGATGCCCGTTTTGGAAGCGGGAAGAAGCTGGAAAAGTGTCGTTTGGGCGAGGAGGGGTGAAGCAAGCAGGCACAACGTAGCTGTAAGTGCCCTGTAGCCGTATTTTCTGAGCGGTGTTATGGGGAGAAAGAGTGCATTCATAGATACTCCTATAACGAACCAGTAAGTAAAGTTAGCCGGATGCAGGAAATTTCCCCCATCCGGCTACGCTTCATTTTGTTGAGAAGGTGTCATTCGTTACGGTATAAAAACAACCCGGCAGGAAATGAATTACTTCCCGGCCGGGTCGTTGTATACCCTATTTATCCCAGTACATCCGGGTAATCCAGTCCGTTGGGCCGGTTAGTTTACCCACTGCGTTGTTGTAGTTATCGGTGTTCAGCGTTGCTTCGCCGGTTGGGTACGGTTGCCGACGGGGAATCATGCCATTCGAGAAATTGCCCGTGTAATTTACGGGGGTCAGCACCGGGAAGCCTGACCGTTTCCAGTTGTTCCAGGCCGCTACAAAGTTCATCTGCAGGCCGGTGGTGGCCCAATATTGCTCATTTATTTGCTTGAGCGCCGTGGCCGTCACCAGCGGATTGGCATCGGCATAAGCCGTGGCCACGGCTGGACTAACAGCCGCTGCTGCGCCATATTTTGCCAGCGATACTATGCCCGCTACCACGCCATTTTTGTAGTGACTGGCGGCCGTACCCGGTACACTGAAGCCCCGCGTAACGGCTTCGGCCAGCAGCAGTTCGGTTTCCGAATACGTCAGCACAAATATTGGCGCATCGCGGCTGCGGTAAATCAGCGTAGGGCGCGAGTACTTCCCGATGGGGGTAGCGTCCGCACCACTCCCCGTACCACCCGGATAACCGGGAGCCCTGGTTATATCGGTGGCTCCCCCGTTCAGGTCGTAGCCATTGGGTTGCCCTGTTTGCGCGGCCGGGGTATTGTCGCCTGGTACGTCAATGCTCTGATTCGCGGCCAAGCCAGCGGGAGGCACCTCAGCCGATACCCCCAGGCGGGGGTCATTGGTTGCCTTCAGGTAATCAATCAGCGTTTTGCTCCAGCGCACCGAGTAAATGTCGGCCAGCGTACTCAGGGCCGCACCGTTTCCATTGGTAAACCCTTTCGAGTTGTCGGAAACAATGTACGCATCGTCGTCAATACTGGCAAACACCCCCCCCGCGGCTGCTTTTTCCGCGTAGATTTTCGCCGTGGCGGGGTCTACTTTGGTCAGACGCATGGCCAGTTTAAGCATCAGGGAGTACCCAAATTTTTTCCACTTGGTGATGTCTCCTTTGTAGGCATACGCGTCATTCGTAGGCAGTGGTGAGGTAGCACTTAAAGCCGCCGTAGCGGTTTCGAGTTTGGCCAGCATCGCCGTATAAATACTTTGCTGCGAATCGTAGGCAGGCAGCGTCGTACCCGATTTTGCCTGCAGGGCCTGGGTGTAAGGTACATCGCCATACACATCCGTGATGGTTGAATAACAGTACACCTGCATGATTTTGGCAATGTTATTCAGGTTGACCAGCGCGGGTTTATCGGCCGTTAGCTGCTCCATCTCGAAGGCGTAGCTGGCGGCACTGTAATCGTTGTTCCAGACACTCTGAATATACGCGTTCGTATTGCTCGAAATCACGTATTTATCGCCGTTGGAGTAGTACGTGGCCGCTCCGGAACTGGTAGAGGACAGAATCTGAACCCACATACTCTGGAACAGAATGGCCCCGTTGTAGCCGGTTCTTGTATTGGCACTGTTGAACTCGATGCTGGGCAACAGCAGGTTAGCGTCAAAACTTGCCGCCGAGGACTGGGTTGGACTCGTGTTGAGTGCATCGAATTGTTCGGTACACGACACTTGTAGCAGCCCAGTCAGGAATGTGATGGCTATGAGTGTTTTTTTCATGGTTAATCTCATTTAAACTTAATGTTCAGATTGAAGCCATACGTGCGGGAAGGGGGCAGGCTGGCGCCCTCAATACCAGCGTATTGCAGATTGGCTCCAAACGTAGATTCGGGATCGATGTTGGTCGCTGTCTTCATGATGTAAAACAAGTTTCTGCCCACGAGCGATACGTTCACCGTCCGAATCAGGGGTACGTTGGTCAGTACACTGGCCGGAATGGTATAGCCTAACGAGAACTGACGGAATTTGATGAAATCACCATCCACCACGCTGACTTTAGTGACGTTGTTGGCCAGGGCTGTGTAATAAGCCTGAGGAGTAGCCGCAATCGTATTTGCTGCGCCCCCTTCTACAACCCCCGTCGTGATACCGCCCTCACGGCCTACCAGCGTGGCTTTATGTAGCCCCCGGCGGTAAGCGTAGTTTTCCGTAGCCGACAGGATTTTGTTGCCGTAGTTGTAGTCAATCAGGAAGGATAGATTGAATCCCTGGTAGGTGAAATCGTTGTTCCAGCCACCGTACAGCGTTGGCAATACCGTTCCCAGATTAACTAAATTGCCCCGAACGGGTAAGCCGGAAGCATCCACCACAATTTGACCGTCTGGCGCGTATTTGTAGTCATACGCCCGAATTTGCGGCCCGGCCTCCCCCACGACAAAAGCCGTAGTAGCGTTGCCCAACGTGGCCCGGTTCGATCCCAGGCCGATGGGGTTGTTGTTCGCATCGGTTTGCAACACTTTGTTTTGTACCGATGTGAGGTTAAGCGACGTGTTCCAGCCAAAACTGGCAGTTTTGAGGGGGGTGCCCGTTATCAGCACTTCCAGACCCCGGTTCTGGATGGAGCCGGTGCCCACTACACCACTGGTGAATCCGGTTGCAGCACTGTATTGAGCCGGCAGGATTTCGTTGTGCGTTTGCTGGGTGTAGTAAGCCAGGTCCAGGCCCAGGCGATTGCCGAAAAACTTCAGTTCCAGGCCAACCTCCAGTTCGGTTTTGGTGAACGGCTTCAAAAACAGGTTGGGCAGATTGGAACTGAAATTACCCGTTGCAATGCCATTGATGGCGTTGCCTACGCCGTAGTATATGCTGGTGCCATAAGGAGTGGTGGGTTCACCACTGGTAACGGCATAACCCGCCCGCAACTTACCAAAACTCAGGCTCGGCATTTTCAGGAAATCGTTGAAAACAAAAGCCGCGTTTACCGAAGGCGTAAAGATGGTGCGTGCCGACGATGGGAGAGTAGAATACGCATCATACCGACCCGTTGTGGTTACGTTGAGGAAATTTTTATAGCCCAAGTCAACGCTATAATAGCCCGATTGTACTTCCGTATTGGCCACATCGTAGCTACGGCCAAAATTCACGACGTTATTAAAGCTGTACAGATAGGGCAGCACGAAGGGGCTACCGCTTACGCCGATTTTCTCGTAGTTATTTTTCCGGATGTTACCCCCCAGCAGGGCGTCGACGGTGAAGTCGCTACCAACGGATTTGTTGATACCAATCAGCCCGTCGATGTTCAATTCGCCACGCTGAGCATCGGAGAGTTCGTCCAGTCCGCCTTTAGCGCCATTTGAATAGGCTGTTCCATAAGGGGTGACCTTAAAGATGCGGTCGGCGGAGTTGTCATAACCAAGGCGTCCCTGGGCATAAATCCAGTCGGCAAACTGATACCGGGTTGACAGCATCGAAATCAGACGTTTCCGGCTCACATCATTCACGAACTGGTTGATTACAAAATACGGATTGGTCACGTACTCATCATCACTGAAGATAATTTCCCGACCCGTAACCGGATTGAAACCCGGTGCCAGAATCCGCTGATCGATGTTGGTGGCCAGAAGCTGGCCATTGTTGCCATTCAAAGGGCCATCGCTCAGGATAGGCTTGTTCGTTACTTTTTCGTCGATGTAGTTGGCCAGTACGCTTATGCTCAGCTTGGGCGTGATGTTCTGGTCAATGGTCAGCGTGAAAGTTTTACGGCCCAATCCACTATTGGGCAGAATCGCCTTGTTGTCGAGATTCGACGCCGACAGACGGAACGAGCCGTTGTCGCCCCCTTTCGTGACCGATACCGTATTGGTGAAGGTAGACCCCATTCGGTAGAAATTCCTGATGTTGTCGCGCTGGGCCGAGTAAGCATACTGGTTACCATCAAACTGGATTGCCTGCGCTCCATCTAGTTTGCCGCCCCAGCTAAAGCGCGCGGTTGCCTGTGCGGCAGCCACCGTAGCGGGTTTTGCCCCACCAATACCCTGACCGTATTCGTACTGGAAGTCGGTTAAGTTAATGGGTTGCTCGGCCACCAGGTTCATGTTATAATCAACGGCGTAATCCCCCCGCTTTCCTTTCTTGGTCGTAATCAGGATAACACCATTGGATGCTCTGGCTCCGTACAGTGCCGAAGCGGCCTGTCCTTTCAGCACCGTCATGGTTTCCACATCGTCCGGGTTGATGTTACCCAGGCCATCGCCACCGTCGGCACCACCCCACTCACCGGCACTACCCCGCTGGGTGTTGTCCATGGGTACGCCATTGATAATGATGAGGGGCGAACCCGGCGAGTTGATACTGGGAACCCCCCGCAGCAGAATTTTGGACGTTCCGCCCGGCCCGCCATTGGTTCCTTTCACGTTTACCCCCGCTATGCGGCCCGCCAGCGAGTTACCGATGTTGGTTTCCCGCGCTTTTGTCAGCGCATCACCATTGATCGTCGTTACGGCATAGCCTATTTTGCGGGTGTCCTTGGTTACCCCCAGGGCTGTTACCACCACTTCGTCGAGAATAGCACTGCCTGGCTCCAGTTTTACGTCGAGAACCGACCGGTTTCCAACGGTTACCTCCTGCTTGCTGTAGCCAATGTAGGAGAATACCAGTACCGCGTTTCCATCGGGAACGGTAATTTTGTACTGGCCATTGGCATCGGTATTAGTACCTCGGGTAGAGCCTTTGATGGTGACAGAAGCGCCAATCACATCAGCGCCTTTTTCATCCGTTACCCGCCCGGTCACCTCGCTGTCAAGAGCCAGTGCAGGCGATAAAGCCAGCAAACTCCAGACGCCCAGAAAGAGTAAAACCTCCTTAAAGGCTGTGCGTAGTTTTTGTCTCATAAGTAGAACTGCTAATAGTTAAGTGATAGTTATTATAAGTACTTCTTTATACGAAAATAGTAGTTTTCACTAACCTCCATACTATTTGGTACAAATGATAGTAACCGCAAATATCTTCTTATTTTTAAAAATATTTCAAAACATACTTAACATATTTTAAAAAATTTGGTAGTATTGGACTTTATTGTAATTTTATTGTTAAATAAGCATAATTACTCATATGCCTTCTCCGATGCAGTTTTTGGTACTTTTCTCCCTCCTCAGCGTTCAGATACTGACTTTTTTTACCGGCTCATCTGTGGTGGCACAGCCAATCAGTGCAACAAAACCATATGTTATTATTGGGTACGTAACGGGCAACGGCTGGACTAAAAATCAGATTGACCCCAACAAACTGACCCACATCAACTACGCTTTCGCCGTGCCTGCCCAAAACGGTGAACTGGCTCCTATAACGAAAAAGGATGAGGCTAATCTGGCTACACTGGTATCATTGAGAGCGGCCAATCCCAAACTGAAAATTCTTATATCCATTGGTGGATGGGGAGGCTGTAAGTATTTCTCTGATGCGGCTTTAACCGATGCGTCCCGCAGGAAATTTGCCAATAGTGCCGTGGCCTTACTGGTCAGACACAAGCTCGATGGGGTCGATATTGACTGGGAGTACCCGGCGCAGGTAGGAGCGGGTAATATTTTTCGACCAGCCGACAAGCAAAACTTCACCCTGTTCTTAAAAGCAATCCGGGATGGACTGGATGTGCAGGGAAAACAGGACAATCGTATTGGCGTCAATCATTACCTGCTCACGGCGGCTACCGGTGGCGATACGGCTTTCGTGAGCCATACCGAACTGGGAAAGGCGCAGGCGTACCTGGATTACGTCAATATCATGACCTATGATCTGTATCATGGAAATGATACCGGTACGGGCCATCATAGCCCATTATATCAATCCAAACTGGGAAATCAGTCGCGCAATAGCTCCGCCGACGCGGTAGACGGCCACATCCGGGCGGGGGTGCCCGCGAGCAAAATTGTGCTGGGCCTGCCATTCTACGGACGTGGCTGGGGCCAGGTGCAGGATAAAGACAAGGGTCTTTTCCAACCGGCCACGGGGGAGCATTCATTTATCAGTCACGACAAACTGATGAAGGAGTATATCAACAAAAACGGGTTTACGCGCTACTGGGACGACGATGCAAAGGCCCCCTACCTATGGAATCCAACGGCGAAAACCTTCATCTCCTACGCCGACGAGCAATCATTCGGACCCAAGATTGACTACGTGAAAGCCAAGAAACTGGCCGGGGTTATGTTCTGGGAGTATATCTATGACCTGGAGCAGGATAAACTACTGAACAAGCTGGTGCAGGGGCTGTGGTAATTCACGCTGCTGGGGCAACTAGGGGCGGTGCTGATTGATGAGCATGACGAGTTTATAGGGAACCGTGTCCCATTGCTGCTGCAAAGCCGGGGGTACCGCCACCGGCGAATACCCGAATTGACCCAGAATCAAATCCTGGTCGCCATCGTGGTCAATGTCCGCTTTTTCGAGGGTTAATGATTTAACGGGGGTAGCCATACCCAGGGTGTGGGCTGTGAACCTGAAGCGGCTGGCGTTGGTGTTTTCCAGGAACACAAAACTCTCCGAAGCCAGGTACGTCAGTTCAGGGAAAAAGGCTGAAACGGCAAAATCAATGTCGCCATCCTGGTCGAAATCGTCGGCCTGTAGGCGGGTGGCTCCATAAAGGGGGTAGAAGAACGCTTCTTTGTACTGATGGTCTTTGGTGCCCAGCAGCAGGCGAAGGCCATGGAACGGTTTGAGGCAATAGGAATAGTCGGCATTGTCGCCGTGTACAACGGCAATATCGTCGATGCCATCCTTGTTATAATCCAGCAGGATGAAGTCGCTGGTACCGTACTGGGGTTCAAACTGGAGGACTTTCTCCGCTCTGAATTGCAAATCACCCGTCTGATAGAAATTGTAAATGGCTTCGTCATTCTGCGCAAACAGGGCAACAATGTCTTTCCGGCCATCTTTATTCATATCCTTCGCATACAGCTTGATGGCCCCCGGCTGCTTCAGTAACACCGTTTCCAATAGGTCATCTGAGCCAGCCTGTTGGTTAGGACGGCTATACAGCGAAAGCGAGCCGGTCCTATGGCCGTAGTTGGCCGTAATCAACTCATCGGTTCCGTCATTATTCAAATCCACCAGCAGTGAACACACCGGCCGGTGACTGTTGGTCAGGATGGCTTTCAGACTATCGCCGGTGAAGGAAAAAACGGACCCTTTGGCAATTTCGGCCGGGAGCAGCGTGCCAATTTCGGTGAATAGCCGGTTATCTGGCCGGAGGGATACATCCACTATGGTGCCGGGCAGGTCGTAGTTGTGGGTCAACCCCTTTGTGGAATTCCAGCGATAAAGTTTGTCCGGTTCGGCTACCCACAACTCCTGGCGAAGTGAATCAAAGGCAAGGGCGGTAACCAGCGAACCTTTCGTTTTGCCCAGGGCTACGGGTTGAGCACGAGGAACAACGAAAGGGGCTTGCTGCGGTAACGGCGCGTTGAATCGAGTGGGCTTTGGGCCGGGGAGTTTTCCACGTAGTACGCTACAATTTTTTGCCAAGTTTCGTCGTCAACAACCGGCTTCTCGGGGAAAATATGCCTTTCTTTCAGCAGGGTAACTTCTTCCGGCTTTAGTTTATAGTAGGGGTCGTAACCCATGTAGCGGATACCCAGGTAACTGCCCATTGCGGGCAGTACAGTCAATTGCCAGATGGGAGTGGGCAGGCTTTTTGGGTTGGGCGTCAGGTGGCAGGAGCCACAATACTGCCGGGCCAGTTGGGCACCTTCGTTCTCGTCTAATGGCCGGAACGATACCTGAAGAACGGTCAGGAATGACAATAACACAAGCCCCGGAATCACGTTTACTGATTTACTCATTCGGTCTGTCGGGGGCCTTGCTGGTAGTTGCTTATTGATTCAGGCTGGTTGCGGCCTACAGGCTGTCAACGAAAATGCCGGGCAGGAAATTCAAGGCTGATTAATAAGGCAGCCGGTGGGTTTCGTTTGCCGGATGGCTACCGGCTTGCTGGCCATAACGGCCGTCAGCGCATCACTGAGGTAGAATTCGGTGGGTTCCGGGCGACTTCTTCCCAACCGGTAGAACTGATTGTCGACACTGCCCCGGTATAGAATCTGGTCCTGAGCGGAGAGTAAAAGGACTTCCGGCGTAGTGGTGGCCTGGTATTTCTTTACCAGTTTGTGGGTCGGATCAAGCTGGTGAGGAATGGTCAGCTTATACGTCCGGTTGAATTCGTTCACCTCAGCCAGCGTAACCGTTTCGGTGGGGTAAATGGCTGTAAACTGCACCCGGCCATCATACTGAACAGCCATTTCCTGAACCCTGCGGGCTGTTTGCTGGCAAATAGGACACTCGGTATCCAGAAAAATAAGGACCCTGAATGGATGTTCCCGGAATGGATATTCCCTGAACGGATGTTCCCGGACCTTCCGTTCAGGCTGAACAAAGGCGGGTATAAATAAACAAAGGAACAGGAAACAAAGAACGAGGTAACGTGGCCTGTATCGACCCGTTAAGGTACCCGCCATTATCCGTTGTCGATTCCTCATGCTTTCTTCGGGGGTGTTGCCGTGCGGCCCATTCCCTCAATAGTTGTCGAAAATATCCTCCATCATGTACGCGTGCGTGCCCAGCCATTTGGCAGCTCCGTTCAACTGCGTGATTTCAATGGTCAGGTCGTTTCTGAAATCACTCAGGCAGTATTTGCTGAGTGCCTGCTCAATGGTGTTCAGAATGAATGTAGCGGCTTCGGCCAGCACGCCGTCAATAATAATGACCTCGGGGTTGAAAAGACTAATTGCCACTGACAGGCCCTTACCCAGCTGAAAACCGGCTTCGTGCAGAATATCAATGGCGTACGAATCCCCATGACGGGCCGCGCTGATGATTTCGTCGATATCAATCTTGTCTACCTCCTGGCGGAAAACGGCTAGCTTGGATACCTGACCCGCCTGCACATCGCGCTGTACCCGCCGGACCAGTGCCGACGCTGAGGTGACGGTGTCCAAACAGCCAATTTTACCGCAGTGACACAATTCCCCTTCCGGTTCAACCTGAATATGGCCTAACTCACCGGCAAACCCACTGGCCCCCTGAAACACGTGGCCATTGACCAGTATACCCAACCCAACACCCCAGTCGATGTTGATGGCCAGCATCTGTTGCTTGCCTTTCGCGTTGCCAAACCGACTCTCGCCCAGCACCGTAGCTTTGGTGTCATTCAGTATATAGGCCGGTTTGCTCAGCTTTTCCGACAGGCATTGTGTGAGGGAGTCGTAGCCCTTACTCAGATTTTTGTACGTCAGATTTATCCCGCGCCGGGCATCGACCAAACCCGGCATGGATACACCAACGGCAGCAAACTGAGCCAGCAACAGGCCGGAGTCGGTCAGGGCCAGGTTAAAACAATCGACCAGTGAAAGTATGTAATCGGGGTTATCTATTAACTGGAGCGGATAGTCGGAGCGGTGAACCACAATCCGCTGCGTATTCATAAACAGGATTTTGGTGTCGTGCGTACTGATATCCAGCACTGCCGTGTAATTGCACTGACTATTCAGGCCAAAAAGCACGGGTCGCCTTCCGTTACTGCCCGACCCCATGCCAATCGGTATTACCCATTGGTCCTGAATTAGTTCATCGACCAGGTTCGTTACGGAGGGCACGCTGCTATGGAGCACCTTTGTCAGCCGGGCCAGGGTGCAGGTTTCTTCGGCGTACAGACAGGCCAGCAACTTTCGTTGTTTCTGATTTTTCTTGTAATCAACGACCGATTGTTGCTCAGGGCGTTCTTCGTCAAAGGCAATGTCAGCATTCATTGATTGGGAGCCAGTAAAATAGATTATGTGTGATGAAGGTAGTACCAGTTGCGTGATTGGATGCGTTTCGATGGTCAAAGAAACGCATTTTACTGACTTACCTGACAATGAACGCAGGAAGAACGGGTATGCCTGTACGAAGTAGGTCGCCGGATAGTAAGGCGAAAAGTGTGATGGAGGCTAATGAAGATAGGTGGTATAAAGGTACCCTGGCGGCTATAAACCCCCATCGGACACTAAATGGAATGGGTTACTGTTTGGGTAAATCCGGGCAATTATCCTTTCGGCGGGTGTCAATGATGGTTTGGATCTTCCAGTTGCCGTTCATCTTTACAAGGGTAAAGGCATTGACACCGCAGTGGTTCTTTTTGTCCTGAACGTAAAAAACGTAGGGTGTCCAGGCCGTAGCCAGGTCTGCATCAACCCTGATTTCCATTCCCGATAAACGCTCATCCAGCGTACCGGCTTTTGCCCGGCCGATTGAATGGATAAACGCCCCGATGGCCTCATCGCGCACCGTTACGTCTCCGTCTTTGTTTACCACCGTCTGAAGTCGGGCCGCTGGGGTAAACAAGGGTTTCAGCAGCGTTGAATCTGCTTTTTGCATGCCGTCGAACAGCTTGTTTATGGTTGCTTTCACGGCAGCTTCTTCGCTATTGCTCTGAGCAAATACCGATACTGATAGCCCTGAAATAAAGGCGGTTAATAAGAAAAATTGCTTCATGATACGCGCTGATTTCGGCCAATGAAAAAGTAAAGGGCCGCCCCAATTATGTTCAGGAAAAGGATAACAATGACCCAGATGACCTTGTCATTCGCTCCGTTGAAATTGCTGCGGATTACATCGACCAGCGCGATAAGCGGGAGTAGGAGCAGCACTGCCAGGAGTATCAATAGCAGAATAATCTCCGGTACGCCAATACCTATGAGCCCGTACATCCGATTGGTGTGTAAAGCCCTGATAGACTTTTCAAAACCTATCAGGGCTGTTTGAAGGCTAAATATACTGATTTACAATCATTTCGTATAATTCCTGCTGGCCGCTGCGTTGTTTTGGCTCGCCGTTGTTCATGGCATACTCGCGCAGGTTTTCGAGGGTCAGTTCCCCTTTTTCGAACCGGGCACCCTCGCCCGAGTCGTAGCTGGCATAGCGGTCGGCACGGAGTTTTTTGTACTGGGATTTGTTCAGGATGGCTTCGGCCGCAATGGCGGCCCGCGCAAACGTATCCATTCCGCCAATGTGGGCGATGAAGATGTCTTCGAGGTCGGTGGAGTTCCGGCGCGTCTTGGCATCGAAGTTTACCCCGCCCGATTTCAGGCCACCGGCTTCCAGAATAACCAGCATGGCTTCGGTCAGTTCATACACATCCACCGGAAACTGGTCGGTATCCCAGCCATTCTGGTAATCGCCCCGGTTGGCATCCAGGCTACCCAGCATGTTATTGTCGGCGGCAACCTGTAGTTCGTGGGCGAATGTGTGGTTGGCCAGGGTAGCGTGGTTCGTTTCGATGTTCAGCTCAAAATCATCCTGCAAACCATACTGATTCAGAAAGCCAACCACCGTTGCCGCGTCGAAATCGTACTGGTGTTTGCTGGGTTCCATCGGCTTTGGTTCGATGTAGAAGGCCCCTTTGAACCCCTGTTTGCGGGCATAGTCCCGACTCATTTGCAGAAACTTACCGAGGTGTTCCGTTTCGCGCTTCATGTTCGTATTCAGCAGCGACATGTACCCTTCGCGGCCTCCCCAGAAGGTATAACCCGAACCGCCCAGCTCAATGGTGGCATCGATGGCGTTTTTTACCTGCCAGCCGCCGTGTGCCAGTACGTGAAAATCAGGGTTGGTAGAGGCCCCGTTCATGTATCGTTCGTGCGAGAACAGGTTGGCCGTACCCCAGAGTAGTTTAACGCCACTAGCCGCCTGCTTTTGTTTGGCATAGTCCACAATGGCCCGGAAATTCTTCTCAAACTGCGCATTCGAGTTGCCTTCCGGCGCTACGTCTACATCGTGAAAGCAGTAAAATTCCATGCCTATTTTGGTGATGAACTCAAAGGCTGCATCCATCTTGTCGTGGGCCGCAGCGAGTGGGTCGGCGTTGGCATCCCAGGGGAAGTGCTTCACCCCCGGACCAAAAGGGTCGGCTCCGGTACCGCAGAACGTATGCCAGTAAGCAGTGGCAAACCGGAACAAATCCTTCATGGGTTTGCCCAGAATGCTACGGTTGGCATCGTAAAATTTGAACGCCATCGGGTTATCCGACTCGCGGCCTTCGTATTGAATCGGTTTCTCGACGAATGGGAAATAGGTCTTTTCGCCAAGTGTCAGTTTAATGTCAGACATGGAAATGAAAATTGAGGTAGTACGTACCAAAGAAAGTCAAAGGTGGTTTCTCCTGTTATTCGGGCAATGTCTTTTGTAAGCTACTGGATTATATCCCCCCCAACCCCTCCCCGGCAGGGAGGAACGAACCAATTGAGTTCTTCAAGTTCCTCCCTACCGGGGAGGGATTGAGGTACTCGTGACTTAACGAGTCGGGTTTGCCAGCGCGCTACTTGTTTCAGACCATGCGCTACCATAGCGAGCGTACGGGTTTTCGTGTATTTTTACCACACACCTTTCCCTTTGACGCCCGATGATGAATCTGTTTACCCAGAAAATTACCCTGTTTCTTATGCTCGGTCTGCTGGTTATTGGCATCGGTATTCCTTACGCGTTTTACGCTGGTCGGCGGGATGTAACGGGTATGACGACCGCTTTTCTGCTGGTGTCGATACTACTGGCTGTAGTCGCTATCGCCCTCGACCGGCTGGCTGTTCAGTTCCTGTCACCAGGCTGGGTATCGGGCGGTGAGTTCCTTATTCTGCTGGTAAGTGTTCTGTATTACAGCAACAATAACCGAACCATGACGCTCGATTTGACCGGTAACCCCTCGCCCTACTTTGTTATTGTCTGGACGAAAGAGCCGCCTGCTGCGCCCGTTGCCGAATCGGGCCTTTTGTTCAACCAGACAATCGCTTTTTCGATGGGTACGGTCGCTCCGCTTGGTAGTCATTTGTTCTCGATAACCACCGTCAAAGCGCCAGCACACTGGAATGGTCAGTTTTCGATGGGCATGAAACTAACGCACCCCCGCTTCGAGTCAGCTTATTTTTACGGCGATGAGCGTTATCTGGATAAGCGGATGGAAGTCGATAGTTTACTGAAGCAGGCGGTAGGCAGTCAATAACGCCCGACGGGAAACGGGTTTACTCCACGATTAAAATGGAGTGGATCAACAGTGTTGGTACCGTAACCGTGGCGACACCCGCCTGATAGGTGAAAGGCAGTACCTTATTTTCGGGTTGCTGTACAATCCTGACCGGTTTCTTTGCGGTACGAACCAAGATGGTGAGGTTGGAGAGGGGCGGTACTTCGTCGTACGTAAATACCCGTGGGTCGGCGTGCCGGCCGCCGGTGTTAATCAGGTTTATGGCTAGCTGGCCGCCTAATCGATTGGCTATCACATGTACGAGGTGAGAGCCTGTTACGGTTACTATCGGATTGGGGAGTAAGGTACGAGCCAGCGTAGCGATGAAATCACGGGCCTTGGATGACTGGTGCTGAGTATAATCCTGGCTTAAATCGGCGTACACGCCCATCAGTTTTCCCTTACCGAAGGGTACGGTACTGGCCGCAACGCCCGGTAGTAGCGCGTCGTATTCGCGGGCACTTATCTGCCCAAAAGAAGCCACACCCACTTTGGGCCGAACGGGTTGAAACCGCTCATTGAGTACCATTGTTGCACCGTTGTAATGGACCCAGCGGGTACTGGCTGTCGCCTGACCAATGGGCTCGATGCCCAGTTCACTGGCAAAATTCTTCGTTGTTTCTACCCCAATCAGGAGCAGGTTACCGCCTTGCCGGGCGTAGTTCAGCAACTCCTGCCGGAAAGCCGGGGCCAGCGAATCCTGCTGCGATACCACAATGAGTGGATACTGACTCATACGGCCGGTCAGGTGATGCTCCGACAGAACCTCCACCGGAAACTGAGCATCCAGCAGGGCAGTCAGTACGCCCTGCATCCGGTAGGCCTGATCCCGACTGAACAGTTTTTGGTCAAACTTCCTGACGGTGGCATCGCTGTAGAGAACCGCTACCTGCGGAATAGGGGTGATGCCCTCACAAAATGGTTGCCGCGCCCGCACAAACCGGCTGAGTTCGGCCATCACCGGAAGTTCGTTCAGTGGAATAGAGGCATCGCCTTTCTGGCGGATGTAGCCCTGAAAACCACCACCAAGCGCAATGACTTCGGCAGCCTCCTGCTGCATGTGTACCGCCGTTTTCTGGTCGCCACTCATGGTGGGGCCGAACTGATACCAGAAACTCCACGACATCAAATCCCACGGTTTGTGGTAGCGTTGACCCTGAGCTGCCAGAATCCGCCCTTCCATAGCGGCCGTGTTGACACTGTTGCCGGGCGTTAAATCGCCCGACAGGTAATCGATATTGGTGGTGATGGGTTCCGGCATCATGGACGAATACGCCCAGTTGGAAGCCACTCGAAACGCTGGATTGTGTTTATGCAGTTCGTCGGTATAATGCCCTACGTATTGGATAAATGCCTGGCGGGCCGCGTTTTTGAACGCATCGTAATTTGCATCTTTTTCTGAGCGGGGCAATTCATGGCCCGGACCAGTAGGTATGCCCGTTTCTGCCTGAAACCGGGCGAGAGCGGCTGGTGAATAATCCGGTACGGTTGCCCAGCAGTCACCATCTATCCAAACGCCATCGACACCGTAATCCGCTACTTCTTTCAACTGAGGAATGAGCAGCGAATCGGCATAGGGGCCGTATACGGACGTGTTGGCTTTGTCCAGGCTGCCATCTGCGTTTATAACGCCCCAGTTCGGGTGCTTTTCCAGAATGGCGACATCAAAAACACCCGAATAATGTACGTACAAAGCAACGCCGTGTTTTCGGGTCACAGCCCGGTAAAACGCCAGCGGATCGTTCGCAAAATCAGGGGCTGCGGTGGCGTTAGGGACTCTGGATGGATAACTCGTAACGCCCGGATGGCCTTTGCAGTCAATCTGAATAAAGTCTGGTTTTACGGCCGTCAGGAACGAATCCAGGCTCTGCTCCGAAAGATTCCGGCCAAGCCGAGCATCGCTGGAGTTCGCATGGAAATCGAAGTGCATCCCAAAAAAACGCTTGGTCGGGCTGCGGTCAGTCGGGCTGCGATCAGTCGGGCTGCGGTCAGTCGGGCTGCGGTCAGTCGGGCTGGGTTTGGTTGTGTTTGGCTTAGTTGGAAGGGACTTTTGGGGGCCATTGGCTGGTTGGTTACGGGGTGGTTGCGCCTGTGCCCCCAGCGAAATGATAACGCTGATTGATAGCCACCAAAGGCTGATGCAACGTGTATGCTTGGCAGGTAAAAACATCGCTTAGTTACTGGTTGGCGGAGGGAGATAATTGATTCGTACTTTACAACAACGCGTAAACTTACTGACCAACGTCCCAGGTTTCAACAAGTTTATGCGTTGCTGCTCTCTATTCAGCTTTCTCATTTGTTATGTACAGCCCATACAGCTAGTTGGTATTATACTCGTGGTTGGCACTCTGATTAAGTCGACCCTGCGTACAGGGTGAAGACAGATGCTCGCGAAATACAGGAAGCTACGCTGGCTTTTTCCGGGACAATCTGCCCTGGCTATGTTAATTAATGGTTAAATTTAGTCCGACGGTTTTCCTGATATTAGTCTGTGCCGACGGCCGGGTTTCATCAGGGGATGAACTAGCGGAGCAACGTCAGCCAAAGAGATTTGCCAAAAGAGCAGGCACCGGTGGAGATGCCTGGAATGGTGTTTTAATCGGCTGATAGATAGTGTGTTAGTTGGGAGTCTGTTGACTATCAATGGATTGGCAGTTAGTCGGATGGTACATGGAACCGGACTCATGCGCAATGGGTGCTTAGCAACAGGGTGACATGCCAACGTGGTCGCGCAGATTTCCAGCCCATTTCCGTATTCTGAATTTCTTCCTGTAAAGTGCCTTTTATTGACGTACTTTTGGGTGTATTGATCGCTCGTTTTTTCATTTCTACAAGAAATAGTTGCAACCCTATTAGATTTTAAAAACCTTATAGGGTTGATTTGAATAACTACGTGTTCACCAAAAAAGCGGGTGAATTCTCTTCTATTACTTGCAGGGGAATTACCGTCTTGAATACGTTTTGTATTAGTTGTTCTTAGGATGACTAATTGATAAGTAATGGAATTTTTGTCCACTATCACACCTTGAAATTTTATATGGTAAAACAGTTTTTTGCCACTTTATATTCGCTCAGATGGTATGTTGCCGGGGCACTCATAGCCTTACTTTATTTACTAATCATCGTAGTGTATGCGGAGAATATTCCCTTTACTGATGACTTAGCGGTATTAGCCTCCCTTTACGATATTTACCATGAACCCAGTTGGTATCTGAAATACAAAACCTTGTTTGCTTTTCATAACGAGCATAGAATCGCCATGCCCCGACTTGTAACGATTCTGATTTACCATATTCAAGGTAATACGGTTGATGTAAGATGGTGGATTCTAGTGGGGAATGTATTATTATTTCTGGTTCTTTATCTATATTTCAAAGCAGCGTTTACAAATAATCGTATAAAACTATTTATACCCGTTTTGCTTAGTTATACTCCAGCCAATGCATTACGAATTAATGTATTGGGGTATGGCTGCTCTCCAGAACATCGGCGTTATTGCGCTGTCTACAATAACTTTTTATCAATTAACAGTTAAAAATAATAAACTCCTACCCGTACTTATAGCCGTATTAGCTGTTTTTACCAGCGCAAATGGCATGTTTGTGTTTCTTGTAGGAATCCTTTTATTGCTTTACAAAAGAGAGTGGATTTTTGGACTGTTTTGGCTAATTGTGGGTGTTGGTAGTGTTTATTTGTATTGGCAGGGGTTTTCTGCCAACGAGCATTCAGGAAAAGGGTTTGGAGAGTCAGTTCACATTGTCAATTTTTTGGGTATATTCCTAAGCTTAGTTGGTGGAGTTGCTTACGCACAAATTTTCCCGTATTTATCTTTGCTGCTGGGTATTTCTGTGCTAAGTGCGCTTCTATTCGTAGGCTATCACCTATTTATTATTCATTCTGTCAGGTACAACAAACCTCAACAGTTCCTTATTTGCTGTTTAGCCTTTACCCTCCTGACGATCGCAGCGATTAGCCTCAATCGGGATGTACACAGTGTTCTGTCAGTAAGTCGCTACAAGTTGTATTCTACGATAGTTATTTCTCTGACCTATATCTTATTGATAAATTGGCTTGACAATGCTCAATATATTGTCAAACTTTCGCTATTGTCGGGCCTGCTTTTTTGGTTAATTAGTTACAGCCGCTATACAGTTATGTTTGACATGCATTCCCGGCTATTGTTCACTCATTTTTTCAACTGGCGATATAGTGGTGTGTTAGACATCTATCCGCCATTTGCCGAAAAATATTACTCGGAGCATTGGTATAAATTTTATCAGTCCGGTCAGTATAGGCCGTCTGAATATATTGCTGAGAAGAGCAGGAAAATAATTGACATGAGTAAAAAACCGCTTCTGTTAAAAGCTTCTTTTTCTATCGATAATAAAATTGTTACTGTAAAGCCAGTTTCATTGCCTGCTAATGAGTATTATGCCGTTCATAAAACACTGCATAAGACAGCTATATATCCCCTGAACAGAAATAGTTTTTTCAAAATGATATTTTCTACTTCGCCAATACTCTATTCTACGTCAGTTGATGCTTCATACTGGACGTCGCCCCCCGGGTCAGAGGTGTTCATTGTACCATTGAATTGAGGTAAATGCGGGACCAGAGTAAGAACATCTGTCTCATACCCGCTGAACCGGCACAGCGTTTCAGCAGTAAAACGTAATTAGAAGCCAGGCGCCAACTTTTGTGATTGACCAGAGCCACAACTACAACGCCCAGAGCACGGGTACAGAGTCCCTGGTTGCCTGCCACCGCACCAGCTGCTTCGTTGTTGCAGCCAAATGCAATTGCGCAACGGATGAAACTAAACGGGTAACCATACAACCCTCTACGCTTGACGAGGGTCTGTTGATTAGTTTTTAAGACTTGTTCTTCTATCAACCTTATTATCTTCTCGTATGAAAAACCGGGCAATAGTTATTTTCACCACCCTTATTATTAGCGTATTTACAACGACCATCACAGTAGGGCAGAGGCGATTTTCTGTAGCGGCAACGGTCACGCCGGGCATTCATAACCTCAATTTTTTGCTGGGTGAGGTCGACATAGCCAAGGGGTCACACTCTTACCGGGGGCTTTCGCTGGGCTTAACCGCCTATTATGCGTTTACGCCTAAATGGTCACTGTCAGCGGGGCTTTTACACACCCGTTTTTCGGGTGATAGCCGCTTTGCAAATGCCTCAGGTGTAACGACTTTTTCCAGGCAGTTGCAAAGTTACCAGGTACCTGTTTTAGTGAATTACACGCCCTCGTCTCGTCGCCTGTCACCTTACCTGTCAGTCGGCTTACTAACCAATTATAACTACCGCGTAACAGTAAATGGGATTCAGACAAATCAGAAGATAGGTGCGCCTGATGCGTTGACGACTTACGCCATGATTGGCATCGGAGCGCACTATCGAATTACGCCCCGGCTTTCACTGATTGTTCAGCCAACAGCGGCCTATGGGCTGAAGAGTCGTCCGGCTTACACGCGCTTCAACGACTATCTGTTCGGCTTGCAGACACAATTGAAATTTACGTTCTGAGCCTTGTGTGCAGCAGGCGTTTAAGGCTTTGCTACACCGTTTACAGACCCATTCTGCCACTTCAACGGCAAAAGGAGTTGTTTCCCTTGAGTGGCAGAATGGTATAAATCAGGCGAATGAATTGCTCCGCACCATAGACTGTAAGGCTCCAGCCCTGCTTTATTTATTGGTTGTGGGTGCCGGGTATAACAGGCGCAGGGCATTAAAAACGGCCTGGTGCGTTACGGTGGCGTGGTCTTCCTGAGGCAGGTAATCAAAATACACCGTTACCCGTTTATTCGTCGTTTGTTTTAGGGTATTCGCCAGCACGTTGGCATCTACTTCCATCACACGGGGTACATCGCCGGGCGTCAACCCCTCTTTGCCAACACCAATATACACGGCGGTTTCTTTAGTATAATTCGGCTGTAACAGTGCGGACGGCTGATTTAGCAGCGAGCCATTATCCCACCATAGACTTGGACTGATGATGATATACTTGTCAAACAGGTGGGGTTGTTTGAGTAAAATCTCCGTTGCCAGCAGTCCGCCCAGCGATTGGCCAATAATGGTTTTGGCCGTAGTGGTTTTGTATGTCTGGTCAATAAACGGTTGCAGCTCGTCGCTCATGAAGGCAATGAACCTGGCGGAATGACCCGTGGTAGGGAAGCGTTTTTTATCTGCTTCGAGGGTTGTGGGGTACGTAAAGTCCCGCCTTCGGTCTACATTGGCAATACCCACGACAATGGATTTCGGTACCCGGTTGATCCACGAAAAATTGTTGAACTGAACCAGGCCAACGATGTGAATGAAATCTTCATCGGCCGACCCGTCCAGCAGATAGATAACCGGATAGCGCAGGGTATCGCTGGCGTTGTACCCTTCAGGCAGGTAAATATTCAGCGTTCGTTTCTCGGCTAGCTGCACGGAGTTTATCTCCTCAATGCGCCCCAGCACGAACGGTTTACTGCCAGCTGTTTGCCCGGGCTGACCCGTCTGCGCGAACGTTCGCGTTGTGAAAAGCAGCAGGAAAAACAAGGGAGTCGTTATGTTCATGTCAAACCGGTTTATGAACAAAGTCTGGTGCTCATTTTCATGCCGTTTCTACACTCGTCAGCCAGTCAGCGGACTATATAAGTAACTGAACAATATAAAGCAGATGGACGGCTTACACTACAGACTGTTCAGCCTGCAGGTAGTCGATAACCTCCTGCATAGTGGTTAGTTTTGAGTAATCTTCGTCGGGAATGCGGATGCCAAACGTTTGTTCAAGCCGCATGACCAGATCCACATTGTCGAGGCTGTCCAGACCCAGATCGCGGGAGAAATGAGTTTGGTCAGTAATGGCTGTTTCGGGTATGCCGAATTGTTTCAAAATCTCCGTTACCTGCTCTTTCATATCGATTTTATGTTTTTACAACCTGTGCTCTTTCCTTGTAAAGGGGCTTTCGGGGCGATTTAGTATAAATAGAACAGGTTTCTTACCGTTTTTTAGGAAGCGGTTAATCTGATTCACTTATGGTCATTTACTGTTAGATAGCAAGCAGTTTATCCACAATGACCGTGAATGCAAGCAGGTATGGACAATGTATGTCTACAAACTTTCTCCCAGCAATCGCTTCAATTCCAGCTGATTCAGTAATAACTGATAGTTGAAATTAAGGCGACTCAGTTCGGCTTCTTCCACACCCGTTTCGGCACTTTGCAGTTCTACGTTCGTAATGACTCCGTTAAGTAATCGGGCGTTGGCAATCTGTAGGGCTTGCCGGGACTGCTGGACCTGCGTTTCCAGGTTAGCCAGGCGGGTTTGATTGCTCCGGATGTCGGCGTTGAGTTGAGAAATGCTCTGCCGAAACTGAGCATTGGCGGTTTCGACGGCGTACCGGCTGGCGTTCAGATTAAGCTGCGCCACTTGATTTTGCAGCTGATAGCGTTTTCCGGCGTACAGGGGAACAACCAGTCCCACACCAGCGGCCAGGTTGGGCCTCATTTTCCTGAACGTTTAGTGGGTATCCGTTTTTATACCCCGCGTTCCCGCTGAAAGCGATATTGGGTTTACCCGCTTTCGTATTCACGAGAATGTCCGTTTCGGCCGACCGGAGCCTGTCCTGTGCCAGTTGAACATCTTTGTTGCCTGCCAACGCTCCCGTCAGGTCACCATCGATTGCGTACGGTTGCGTAGCTATAGTCATGGCCAAGCCTACATCAAATTGATTGATAGCCTGACTAACACTGGGCGTTGTACTGCCGGTCAGGAACGTCAGGTTGGCCAGTTGCCGGTCTAGCTGGTTCTGAATGTCGATTTTGCGGTTCTGCGCGGCCTTTACCCGTACCTGTTGCGTCAGCACATCGTATTGCAGTGCATCGCCATTTTGCAGCCGCGTAACCAGTAACTGCACATTGGCCCCCGCCGTTTTAATGACTGAATCCTGCACAATCAGGCTCCGTTGCAAAAAGCCAATGCCGTAGTAGGTAGCGGCCACCTGATACGCCAGATTTTGCTGGCTGATTTCCAGCCCCCGGCGTAGCACCTGCACGTTATCCTGCGCCTGCCGAATGGCCGCATCGGTACGCCCGAAATCGTAAATCGTTTGCCCGACCGATACGTTACCATTGAGGCTGTGGTTGGGGGCCAGTTTGGCAATTACCTCCTGGCCATTGAGCGGCACGGCAAACTGCGGTACGGGGGTAATGTAGGCGTAAGTGCCATTAAGATTTACGTTGGGCCGCATAGCCGTGCGGGAAATATCGACCCGCAGTTCACCCGCTTTAATCTGTTCCTGCTGTTGTTTCAGCACCGGGTAATTTGTGTTCGCCTGCTGCACCAGCGTCCGTAATTCGTTGGGAATTGGTAGTGCCGGTTGGCTTTGCGCCCGACTAATACCCGTTGTTAGCAGGGAAGCAAGGATGAAAAAATGTGTGTTCATGTAAGCGTAGTTTGAGGTTTGTTCGCCGACGTTCGTCGTTGCTGCCGCCTGAATGGATACGGCCGGAAAGACGACAAACGACAGACAACAAACGATAAAATCAGTGTGCGGCATCGGCCACGGCTTTTGCCCGGGCAGCATCCATTTTTCTGTTTTGTAGCAGAAATAACAAGGGGAACGAGAAAACGAAAAAGAGGCCCGCCAGTTTGAAGGTATCCAGGTAAGACAGCATCAGGGCTTGCCGGGAAATAATCAAATCGAGATTTTTATAGGCTCCCGTTACTGCATCGAAGGCGTTGATTCCTTTCGCCATCAGGCCCTGCGTCAGGGTATTAAGTCGTTCGGTGGTGAGCATGTCGCCCGGTTGCAGGTTGGAGACCAAATCGCCCCGGTGGACAGCCACCCGCTGCGTAACGTAGGTGTTCGTAATGGCCACCCCGAAGGCACCACCAATTTGCCGGGTCATGTTTACGATAGCGATACCCGTAGGCAGTTGACGCGGTTCCAGCGTGGCGACCGACTGATTAATGAGCGGCACGTTCACAAACGCCAGCCCAATACCCCGGATGATGAGCCCAACGATGAAATCGCCGTTGGAGGCATCCATCGTATACGTAGACAGAATGAAGCAGAAGCTGGAAAAAGCAACGTACCCGATTCCTACCAACAGCGTTGGCGATACGTTTTTGGACAGTAGTCGCCCTACCAGGGCAAACATGGGTAATGTTACCAGCCCGCCGGGAATCAGCAGCTGACCCGTTTGCGTGGCCGTCAAACCCACAATCCGCTGGGCAAACAGGGGGTACAATAACACGGATGTAAAGAGCCCGTAACCGATAATAATCATCAGCAGCGAACCAACGGCCAGGTTCCGGTTTTTCAACGCACGCAGGTCTACCACCGGGTCCTGGGTGCCGCGCAATTCCCACCACACAAAGAGCGGGATAGATATAACGGTTGCCACGGAGAGCCATAAAATAGACGTGCTATCGAACCAATCCTCGGCTTCGCCCCGCTCCAGCACATACTGCAAACTGCCAATCCCAACGGTCAGGAGAAGAATGCCAAAGTAATCGATTTTGATCGCTTTCCGGTTTATGTTGGCCTCTTCGGGCTTTTTGTCCAGGTACGTGTAGCTAAGGAATACGGCCAGAATACCAATTGGCACGTTGATGTAGAACATCCAGCTCCAGTGGTAATTGTCGATGATATAACCCCCCAGGGTAGGGCCCAGCGTGGGGCCCAACACAATACCCATACCGAACAAAGCGGAGGCCAATGCCTTGCTGGCGGGCGGAAATGCATCGAACAAAATACCCTGCGATGTGGAAAGCAGTGCGCCACCACCAATACCCTGCAAAAAACGAAAGGCAACCAGCGTCCACAGGTTATCGGCAAAGCCGCAGCCGTACGAAGCTACGGTGAAGATGATAATGGAGGTGATGAAGTAATTCTTACGACCAAAATACCGCTGTAAAAAGCCCGTCATCGGTATCACAATGACGTTGGCGATGGCATACGCCGTTACTACCCAGGCTACATCTTCAATCGTGACGCCGAGATTCCCGGCAATGTCGGTCAGGCCAACGTTTACGATAGAAATGTCAATCAGTTCAATAATGGCCGCCGTAATAGCTGTCAGGACAATAATCCACCGTTTAATGCCGGTAGGGTAGGCCATCGGAGCAGGCATGGCCAGTGTTTGCGTTGCCATAATTATAAGTTGGTGATTCGTGGCTTACAGTGTACGGTCAGTTGAGGCAGGAGAAAACCATAAACCATAGGTTGCAAACTTATTCCTGTACCCGTACTTCTGCCTCCACGCTCAGGCCGGCCCGTAATTGCTCTTTGTATTTCCCGGGATTGAGAATCTCGATTTTTACCGGTACACGCTGGGTGATTTTTACGAAGTTGCCCGATGCGTTGTCGGCAGGAAGCAGCGCGAACTTGGCTCCCGTAGCGTCGGACAGGGAAGACACGCTCCCTTTGATGTCCAGGTTTGGGTAGGCATCCAGTTTAAGATCCACTTCCTGGCCCAGTTTCATTTTCTCCAGTTGTGTTTCTTTGAAGTTCGCTATGACCCAAAATGTAGAATCGGCTACAATGGTGAACATATTCTGGCCGGGTTGTACGTACTGGCCAACCACAACATTCTTGCGGCCAATTTTACCCGCAATCGGAGCCGTTACACGCGCGTAACCAAGCCGCAGTCTGGCGTTGTCGATAGCCGCCTGCTTCACCTTCAGCACTGCCTGAATCTTCTGGATAGTGGCCTGAGCCTTGGCAATGCCTGCCTGCGCTACTGCCTGTGACGTTTTTGCCAGGCCTATCTGCTCTTTAGTGGCATCATACTGGCGATTTTGCACTTCGGCGTTGTTCCGGGTATCTTCCAGTTGCTTTTGCGTGAGCGACTGTGCTTTGTACAAATTCTGATCGCGTTGCAAATCCTGCGTTGACTTGTCCCGGCGGGCATCCTGCACCTGTGCGTTCGATTGAGCCAGGCGAACATTCTGCGCTACATTGCGCACATTGGCCTGTGCGGTCTGGAGATCGGCGCGGGCGTTGGCCAAATCGGCCATCGATTGCTGGTAGTCGGCTTCGGCCTGTGCCATGGCCACGTCGTATTCCTGTGAATCAATCGTCACCAGTAACTGCCCCTGCTGTACAGTCGTGTAATCACTCACGTTTACCGACGTTACATAGCCTGCCACACGGGCCAGCACGGGAGCTGAGTTTCCGTCAATCTGCGCATTGTCGGTTGTTTCATACTGCTGGCTGTGGTGATACGCCTGATAACCGAAATAACCACCAATCAGCACAACGAGCGCCACAATGATTCTTGGTACATAAGTTCTGAAGCCACTCTTTTCTTCTGTAATTGTCCTTTCCTCGCTTAAGGTTGCCATTCGTTCTGTATCGTTTTAATCGCAGCCTGGTATCGGGCCGAAATCCTGTATATAGTCAACTTGTTTTACTAGTATGGTGCAAAAGTAAACCAAGTTGACTATGAAGTCAAATAAGTTGACTATTTTTGTACAATGTTTTAGAGGGAATTGTTTCGGTAATCGTTAAGTTTAGTTCATGATCGTGGAAACAGATAAAAAGTCCTTTGATTTTGACCAATTCCGGTACATCCGTGACCGTTCTATGGGGCGCCTTTTCTGGCGGCTGAAGCGGTATATGGACAGCTTTATGGAGCCACGATTGCAGGAATTGGGCTACACGGATTTTAAAATGAGTTACCTGATGTTTCTGGCTAATATTCAGGAGCAGGGAACAACGAATAATGAGTTGGCCCGCAAAGCCTGCGTGACCAAACAGATGATGAGTAAAATTGTTGGTCTGCTGGAAGAAGAGGGCTATATCTACACGCAGAAAAACCCCGCCGATTCGCGGTCCAGCATCATTTTCCTGAATGAACGGGGTAAAGAACTCTTTGTGGCACTTCGGGAATGCATGCAGGAAGCCAGGGACAAATTTGATGGTATTGTTGGGCATGACCGCATGGAACAGGTTATTGATACCATGTTGTTATTAGCCAATACCCTGGAAAGCGAAGAACAGTGTAAGGGAGTTTGAGGTTTTATCGTTGTAGCAGCCTCGTAGCACCCCAGTGGATGCTTCCGCTTCTGGAACCGTAAAACCGCAACCTGTATGTTCACCTCCGTTAACCCGTACAATCAGAAAAAACTGAAGACATACCGCCCCGATAGCCAGACGGCCATTGAGCGGAAACTGAAACAAGCCGACCGGGCCTTTGCCGACTGGTCGGCTTTGCCATTGGCCGACCGTGTCGATTACCTGCGAAAAGTAGGCGATACGCTGACTAGAAACAAGCAGCAATACGGTGAGCTGATGACCACCGAAATGGGCAAAACGCTCAAAGAAGCCATTGCTGAAGTAGAGAAGTGTGCCACTACCTGCGCCTTCTATGCCGATAACGCCAGTGCTTTCCTGGCCGATAAACTGATCGAAACCGAGGCTCAAAAAAGCTTTATTGCCTACCAGCCATTGGGACCGGTGCTTGCCGTGATGCCCTGGAATTTTCCGTTCTGGCAGGTGATGCGTTTTGCCATTCCGGGTCTGATTGCGGGCAACGTGGGCTTACTCAAGCACGCGTCCAATGTGATGGGCTGCGCGCTGGCCCTGGAAGACGTATTTCGGGAAAGTGGATTACCGGAAGGAACTTTTCAAACCTTGCTGATCGACGCCAAAGCGGTAGAGGGTATTCTGACGGATAAGCGGGTGAAGGCCGTTACGCTGACGGGAAGTGGCCCGGCGGGGGCTTCAGTAGCCAGTATTGCCGGTGGTCAGATCAAGAAATCGGTACTGGAACTGGGAGGCTCCGATGCCTTGATTGTTCTGGCGGATGCCAATCTGGAAAAAGCAGCTGAAACAGCGGTAAAATCCCGGATGCAGAATGCAGGGCAGAGCTGTATTGCGGCCAAGCGGTTCATTGTCGAAAAGTCCGTAAAAAAACAGTTTGCCGATCTGGTACTGCACCACATTGAGCAGATAAGACAAGGTGACCCGATGGCCGACGATACGACCATGGGGCCAATGGCCCGGACCAGTCTGGCCGATGATATCGAACGCCAGAGTCAGGCCTCTATCAGTAAAGGCGCTAAACGGTTATTCGGCGGGAAACGCGATGGATGCAACGTACAGCCTGTTTTGCTGGATAACGTAAAGCCCGGTATGGCGGCTTTTGATGAGGAAACGTTCGGCCCGCTGGCAGTACTCATCGAAGCGAAAGACGATGCCGATGCCATCCGGTTAGCCAACCAATCCGACTTTGGCCTTGGTTCGGCCCTGTGGACGCAGGACATGGACAAGGCCGACCGGCTGGCCCGGCAGATTCAGGCTGGTTCCGTATTCGTAAACGGACTGATGCGTTCCGATGCACGGGTGCCGTTTGGCGGTATCAAAACGTCGGGTTTTGGCCGTGAACTTTCGGATGAAGGAATGAAAGAATTCGTGAACGTGAAGACGGTATGGATGCAGAAAGTCTGAGTGCCTAATCCTGCGGTGTGTGGTGTCAGGTTCCTGAATCGGGCATTACACTACGATTGCTTCGCTTTATTCTCCTTGCGGGCGTTCAGGTAGCCCTTGATAACGGTAAAGGTAGTAACGGCCAGAAAGAAAATGACGATGTACTGCACGTAATCAACTATCCAGGGAAACCGCTCGCCGAAGAAAAAACCTCCTCCCACTAGTGTCGCTACCCAAATGGCCCCGCCAATAATGTTATAAAGCATGAAAAAGCGGACCGGCATATGTATCAGGCCCGCCAGCAGGGGGGCAAACGTACGTACAATGGGCAGAAACCGGGAGATAATTAAGGCTCCGTTGCCATATTTGACAAACGCTTCCCGCGTACTGTCAATGTATTTCTGTTTGAAGAACAGCGAGTCGGGTCGCTCTTTTATCCGGCCTCCAAAGTAGTAGCCTGTCAGATAGCCAATTTGTGCCCCTATCACCGCAGCTCCGAAAATACACGCCATCAACAGCCAGAGCGGAACATTCAGCAGCTTGGTCCCCGCGAATACACCTGACAGGAACAGCAGGTAATCTCCCGGCAGAAAAAAGCCGAAAAAGAACCCATTTTCAACTAGTACGATAAGGGTTATCAATACCAGTCCCCCCGTCCGGATAATTTCTTCCGAATTGAGCAGATACTGGAAAAAGTCGACGATTTGAGACATGGTCAATGGTAGAATGAGCGAATGAGTGAATCGGTAATTCGACACTCATTCGCTCATTGAAAACTAAATATACTCCGCCAGTTCCAGCCAGCGGTCTGATTTTTCGGCAATCTGTTGGTCAATCTGCTCAATTTCACGCGCCCAGTCAATGAGTTGCTGGTGGTGACCACCCGTATTGAGTAGGTTCACCACCTCAACTTTTCGCTCCTCCAGCAATTCGAGTTCTTTTTCCAGCGTTTCGTGTTCTTTTATCTCCTTAAACGATAGTTTTTTTTTGTTGCCGGTCTCGGCAATCGAAACGGGTGCGGTTACCGGTTGGGCTACCTGTATCGGTGAAATTGAAGGGGTCGCTTTTCCGTTTTGAGCCGACGACTTTTTGGGCTGGGTATCCCGCCATTCGCGGTAGTCAGTATAGTTGCCGGGGTAGTCACGCACTTTTCCTTCGCCCTCCATCACAAAAACGTGCTCTACCAGCCGATCCATAAAGTACCGGTCGTGCGTAACGATCAGTACGCAGCCCGGAAAGTTGAGCAGAAAATCCTCCAGCACATTCAGGGTAGTAATGTCGAGGTCATTGGTCGGCTCGTCCAGAATCAGGAAGTTCGGGTTCTGAACCAGCACCAGTAATAATTGCAGCCGTCGTTTTTCTCCCCCGCTCAGTTTGGCTACAAAATCGTACTGTTTCGAGCGGTCGAACAGAAAACGGCTCAGGAGTTGCGTTGCCGTAATCGTGTCGCCGTTGGCCAGTTTCATCACTTCGGCAACGTCCTGTACCACATCGATAACCCGCTGGTTTTCGGGTAAGTCCAGTTCGGTTTGGGTGTAGTAGCCAAATTTTACGGTGCCTCCGGTCGATATTTTGCCCGAATCGGGTCGAATCTGGCCGGTAAGCATATTCATGAGCGTGGTTTTACCCATGCCGTTTTTGCCAATCAGTCCCACCCGATCGGGCCGTTTGAACGTGTAGTTAAAGTGGTCGAGCAGTACTTTGTCGCCAAAGCGTTTGCTCAGGTTCTCGACTTCCAGAATTTTGCTGCCCAGTCGGGCCATGCGCAGGTTCAGGTCCAGTTCGCCATCATTCCGTTTGCCACTGGTTTTCTCTTTCAGCTCATCGAACGCATCGATTCGGTACTGCGCCTTGGTGCCCCGTGCTTTGGGTTGCCGGCGCATCCATTCCAGTTCCCGCCGGAACGTGTTCCGGTCTTTGCTCAACTCGGAGGCTGCGGCCGCTTCCCGTTCGTCCTTTTTCTCCAGAAAGTAGGCGTAGTTGCCTTTGTAGGTGAAAAGCTGGCCATTATCCATCTCGGCAATCTGGTTGCAGACCCGGTCCAGAAAATACCGGTCGTGCGATACCATCAGCAGGGTGCCGTTGTTGGTATTGAGGTAGCTTTCCAGGTATTCAATCGCTTCGAGGTCGAGGTGGTTAGTCGGCTCATCCAGAATCACCAGGTCGGGTGCCTGAATCAGCACCCGTGCCAGGGCCACCCGTTTGCGTTGCCCACCCGAGAGCGAACTGACCAGTTGATTAACATCCTGAATCCCCAGTTCGCCCAGAATCTGCCGGATCTGGGCTTCGTAGTCCCAGGCCTCTAGTTTCTCCATATCAACCATTGCCTGCTCGAGGGCGGCATGGTCTTCGGTAGCAAGGGCATGTTCGTAAGCGCGTACGGCATCGAGCTGGGCACTTTCGCCCGCCAGTACCACTTCCATCACGGTCAGGGCATCGTTCAGGTCTGGTTGTTGGTCGAGATAACCAATGGTTATGTCTTTTCGATGGGTGACAATGCCCGAATCGGGCGGCATGGCACCGGCCAGAATGGAAAGTAGGGTCGTTTTGCCCGACCCGTTGGCACCAACAATGGCTACTTTATCGCCCCGGTTTATCCCAAAAGTGAGATTTTTAAACAGGGTACGGTCACCATAGGACTTCGTAAGATTTTCGGCTGAAAGGTAATTCATAATAAGCGATGCCAGTCAGGTTTCGGAAACCTGGTGGGTTTGAAAACACAAAGGTACAACAAAGAAAATCGTTCGTACTTTTACTAATCCATTACGATTCGTGATACTACAAACCAACAATGCGTATAAACTCTCTCTTTTTAACCGTACTGATAACAACCGGCATACCCGTTTTTGCCCATGCCCAAACGTCCACCGCTCTGGCGTCCTATACCCAGACCATTCCGGGTAGCAATCAGACCTACGCCATGGTGGCTATTCCGGGCGGTACCTTTATGATGGGTAGCCCTGCTACTGAAAAAGGCCGTAACCCCGACGAAGGGCCACAGCATAAGGTGCAAATCGAGCCTTTTTATATGGGTAAGTTCGAGGTGACCTGGGACTTGTACGACCTGTTTGCCTTTACCAATATGGAAAAGGAGATGGCCGGGAAATACAAGGAGAACGATGCCAACCTAAGTAAAACCGATGCTACTACGCGGCCCAGCCCGCCGTACGTTGATATGTCATTTGGCATGGGGCGGGCGGGGTATCCGGCTATCAACATGACGCAGTACGCAGCCATTAAATTCTGCGCCTGGCTCTACGCCAAAACGGGAGTGTTTTACCGGTTACCTACGGAGGCCGAGTGGGAGTACGCCTGCCGGGCAGGTACCACAACGGCCTACTCGTTTGGTGACGACGTAAAAAAAATTGATGAATATGCCGTGTACGTAAGTAGTAGCGGTGGTGCTTACAAACCGGTGGGTGGTAAAAAGCCCAATCCATTCGGGTTGTACGACATGCACGGCAACGTGATGGAATGGACGCAGGACCAGTACATCGAGGACTATTATAAACAGGTAGCCAGCGGCACCGTCAACGAACCATATGCACCCACCACAGCGCTTTACCCCAATTCGGTGCGGGGTGGCTCGTGGGATGATGGCCCGGAAGTACTCCGCTCGGCGGCTCGTACGCCCTCGGCCCCGGCCTGGAAAATGCTTGACCCGCAAAGTCCCAAATCCGACTGGTGGCTGACCTCCGCTTCCTTTGTTGGCTTCCGTATCATACGCCCTGCCAAAACTCCCGGCGAAGCGGATATAAAAGCGTATTACGATATCAAGCCGATTAAAGACTATTAATGAGCTGTGATTGTTAACGGAGTTCCTGGGTCTGTATCCGACTTAGCACCTGCTCATTGAGTATGTATGTGTATATCCGCCGGTCAAGAACGGTAGGAACACGCATAACCGCTTCGTCTATCTTCCATTGATGTTTCAATTTGAAGTTCATTCCTTTGATCACTTCTGCCCGGATTTTTCGCTGGTTATCCTGGGCCTTCTCGTTAATCTGTAAAAGTTCGTTCAGGTTATCAGCCGTGAGACCCGTAGTAGGGTGCGCTTTTAACAACGCATCAAAAATGAGTCGTTCTTGCTGGTTCAGGCTATCGGGATATAAAGTAACGGACTGGCTGTCGATGGCTGTTTTTGAGGATGAATTGACCAGCGTTGCGGAACCAGAATGTCGTTCCCAGACCCAGTATTACCAGGGCGCCCAACAATCCGTACAGCCAGCGTGATGTGCCCGCATTAATTGGCTCGTAGAAGGCTCCGATTGGAGTGCTTTCTTTCCATAAATCAGTAACTGGAAGCTGAATTATCTGTGTTGTATTTCCAGTAACTCCGGTAACATCACGGCGGAAATAAAGAGCGTTATTCCATACATAACTTCGATGAATTCCCGTCTCAGAATCGTATTTCTCACTTAAGGTTGTTATCTGTGTATGCGCGTTTTTCCAGATACGGGCTTCATTATGTACTGGATCAATTATTAAAAAATTTTCGTACGTGCTTTTGTGGAATTTTAGCAAAAAGTATTGCCCAACCTGAAACCAGGTAGATTTTTCAATCAAATCGTCGGGTAAATTTTGATGAATTACTTCGGTTATTCTTCCAAGACGGTTCCATTTTTTTTGAGCGAAAGAGTAACTATACACACTGTCAGTCCAGGTATAAGCACCTTTGTTTTCTGAATCATTTTCGTAGAAGTTTAAGGCCGAGAAAAAACTGTCGTTTTCTCGAATGTACCCGTTAAATCCATGAAAAATAGATCGGGGTGCATTCGTACTTTGGCTTATACTTTCCCATTCATGACTTGCACTTTTATAATATGATTGAATATTGTTGGTGTGCCAGAATCCATAGCCTCCAAAGCTGTAAATTGTGTCTTGCCGAAAGAATTTAGCCGAAAAGCAATTATAGCCACGATAGAACGTCTCGTCTAATCGCTCAAGGATTCGGTTTTGATAATCAAAACGATAAACCTGCTGAGTGCATTCCACCAATAAATAACGGAAGCGGTCTTGGTCAATTGGTAGACAAGTTACCCTTGTGACAGGTGGAAAGGCATCGGATACTACGTTTTTCATCTGAACCACCCCCAAAACTTGCCAAACGTTGGGCTGCGTTTCGGTTTCCATCCTTTTTTTCTCCACATCAATCCGATACAGCCGTCCGTTTGGCTCGTCGGGCCATACCAGCATTGTATTCGCGTAACTCGTTAATTGATAGGAAAAGAGAAAAATGACTATTAACCAACGAGTTACAGGTAAAAATTGTATCATATTTTTCAAGAAAAACTGGACTGTGAAGACCTGTCAATCCTCAAAAATAACCGATGTGTCACACAGTTAGGTCGGTGAGGAAGCAAAATCACATAAAAACTTTTGGGTCAGGGGCCGAACTTGTGTTGGTTTGTATCAATTCTACTGACCGGTTTTTTAATCATTCTTTAAGTTCTTTATGTCAAATCTTCGGAAGGTGACACCTGTTTTAATACTTGTCCTACTCATACATACAGGCTGTTTCCAGGATAGAACAAAAGATACTATTGACTCAATCGAGAAACAAGTGTTTCAGGATGAAAAAAGTAAACTACTGCCAGGGGAAAAGAAGGTAAAATATACTGTCTACAGTGGTGAAATAGCCAATGAATCCGGTGTTTCCAGGGAATCTGGACTGAGCGTATACGAGATGGAAAATCCGCGAACCTATACGGTTAAAGTTGTGGCAGATTTAGCTTATGCATCCATAAATGATGGGCCGTTTACAAACTTAATTCACGATAAAGACAATGTTTATTTATTTACGCAGGGAGCTATGATGGGTTTGGGCATTTCTATTACACCAAACCATGTCACTATGTTAAATTATGACGGTAGCACAGTTGGAATAGTATACAAAACTGAGGATATATACGAATAAAAAACTATCTACCTGATACCAACATAATAACTATTGAGAGTAGTAAGGAATGAAGTTTTCGTTAATAGTTCACACTCCATAGATACTGCATCCTACCTAATCCATTAAAACCTGATCAGGGAATAGCCTTCGTTTATAAAGAAAATCAGGTAAGATGTGGGTTTTGGATTTTACAACCTGGCCGATAGTAGACAATCCTTCCGAAAAATCGTATCACGTAGGTAGTGACAAACGTAGTGTCTTATTGATGAATAAAACTTTTGTAAAGGACCTAAAGCGGCATGTAAATGGGTCACTTGCCCAAAGGCAGCTAATTTACCTAACGATTTTTTACAGGCATGAAGCGCGTAACCTTTACTGTGAAAATACAAACACACCATAAAAAGTAAGCTAAAAACACCTCGTAATTCCTTCCCTTTTATTGAAGCCATCATTAGTACCTCTGCTAGTGATGGCTTTATCTTGCGCGTAAATGGCGAAAACTACGTATCTCCTCCTTGGCGCGAACATCGGTGACCGCACTGAAACGCTCCAACGGGCTATTAATCTGATTATAGCGCGCGTTGGACCGGTAATCCAACAATCGGGTCTGTACAAACGGCACCCTGGGGGGTAACGGCCCAGCCCGCCTTTTTGAATCAGGTACTGGCAGTAGAAACGGGGCTGGAGCCGGGAGACGTGCTGACGCAGACGCAGGCTATTGAACAGGAACTGGGTCGCGTTCGGCGGGAGAAGTGGGGTGCACGATTGATTGATATTGACCTTCTTTATTACGACCAGCTTATTCTGCAAACCGACCGGCTGACCATTCCGCACCCGTATTTGCATCAACGGCGCTTTACACTCGTACCCCTGGCTGAGATCGCCCCGGATTTTATTCATCCGGTGTTGCAGAAAACGAATGCGGAGTTACTGGCAGCGTGTGAGGATAGGGGAGAGGTTACGTCAGTTTTGCCTGGCGAATAGGAGTAACTAACTCAGCAATACGTCTGCGGGAATGCCTAACTCTTTATGAAAGAATTTGGCCATTTCAAGTGTTAACGGTTTGTGTCGGTTTAATACAGCAGATACATAACTCTTGCTGCCAACCTTACCAACAAAATCTTTATTCCTGAATCCCTTCTCTTCCATTTTGAGTTTTATTGCTTCGATCGGATCTGGTGCCGGAATAGCGTAATGCTCGTCTTCGTATGCCTTGATGAGTAATAAAGCGATTTGTACTGTTTCGCCATCTGGACTATCGGGCGGTATGTTTTTGTCAAACTGCCCATCTATCCACGCCATTAGTTCGTCGTACTGTTGCTCATCTCTTATTGGTCGAAGTTTCATGGTTTTCGGTACTGTATAGTTGTTACGTCAATAGTGTCGTATTCTTTATGAGTTCCAAACCACTTAATCTGTATGGTCTTATACTCGAATGCCATTCGAACTACCAGCCGGTATTTGTTACCCATTATGTTAAAGACAACCCGGTTATCACCAACGAGACTTACTGATCCATAAGCCGCCTTTAAGTCATTGAAGTTGGTGAAATCTTGCCCATGCCACTCGGCATACCACTGTTTCAGTGCGTTAGAAGCGGAAGGATACAGTTGGCAATAGGCAAGTAGAGTGGGTCTGGCTATAATATTGAACATAGCATTAAACTGTACATCCATCCGCAGCCCCTTTGCATCCGGTATTTTGGTAGGAAACTGGTTGACATTGTATAAAGTTCACTAATAGTGAACAAAGTTCTGTTAATAGTATTTGGTGACCATGCAGAGATTTTTAATTTCCTAAAATCTTCCCCCCTCCGCTGAAAACGTAGTACCTTTGCACTCAGTTTGTTATCAGTTTCCTAAAAATATAGCCATTATGTCTGCCACGCTTGACACCGTGAGTTTGTTAGCCGACCGCATCAACGCGCTGGAGGAGTCGTCCACGCTGGGGATGACCAAAAAAGCCCGCGAATTAGCCGCCCTGGGCCACAAAGTAATTAGCCTGAGCGTAGGTGAGCCGGATTTTAAAACCCCCGCCCACATCTGCGAAGCGGCCAAAAAAGCCATCGACGACGGGTTTCATGGCTACTCACCCGTAGCTGGTTACCCCGACCTTCGTAAAGCCATTGCCGACAAGTTCAAGCGCGATAATAACATCGACTGGAAACCCGAAAATATTGTGGTATCAACGGGGGCCAAGCACTCGCTGGCCAACGTCATTCAGGTACTGGTCAATCCCGGCGATGAGGTGATCATTTTCTCTCCGTATTGGGTTAGCTACTCGGAAATGGTGAAGCTGGCTGAAGGCAAAGCCGTAGTGGTGGATGGTTCGTTTGAGAACAATTTCAAAGTGACTCCCGAACAGTTCGAAGCCGCCATTACCGACCGGACTAAAATCGTGATGTACGCATCGCCCAACAATCCGACTGGGTCTATTTATTCGGAAGCCGAGCTTCGGGCAATAGGCGCTGTTGTGGCCCGCCACGAGAATATTCACGTACTGGCCGATGAGATTTACGAGTACATCAACTTCACGCCCGAAGGCCACTTTAGCATGGGGTCTATGCCGGAAATTGCGGAACGTGTCATTACGGTAAACGGGGTGGCTAAAGGATATGCCATGACGGGTTGGCGGATTGGCTACATTGGAGCCGCTAAATGGATTGCCGAAGGGGTTGAGAAATTGCAGGGGCAGGTTACCTCCGGTACTAATTCGATTGCCCAGAAAGCAACGGTTGCCGCCCTGAATGGCCCGTTGGAACCATCCATGGAGATGGCCAGAGCCTACCAGCGTCGGCGCGATTTAGTCGTGAAATTATTGAAAGAAGTCCCCCATTTCCGTACCAATGTTCCGGAAGGAGCTTTCTACGCGTTTCCCGATATAAGCTACTATTTCGGAAAATCGGATGGAACGACGCATATCGAAAACTCAGACGATTTTGCGTCCTGGTTGCTTAATACCTCCTATGTATCAACTGTTGCCGGTTCGGGCTTCGGAGCGCCCAACTGCCTGCGTATCTCAACGGCCGCTTCCGACGAGTCGCTGGCTGAAGCGGTGCAACGAATTAAAGATGCTGTGGCTACCCTGAAATAAACTGAAGCCTGCCAGCTCTCCTGCTAATCAATGAAGCGGACTTAGTAGCCTTAAATGTACTATTGTAGTTCATTTAAGGTACTTACAGACAATAATTTAGCGATTAATTCGATAGAAGGGCGATTTTTGCTCAATTGTAATTAAGCCAGTAAAAAATGTAAAAAAAAGTGGCACAATAATTGATGCAAATTAGGGAAGAGGAATGAGTAACGACACCGCTGATAACGCTGCAAAAAAGTTAATTTAATCTATTATTTTTCGGGTTAACCTTGTTTTTGTACTAAGTCAAGGTTAATTTTGACTATCACTAGAAGAAGTACTTTTAAGCGTTTATGTTAAGTTATTTAGTTTCTCTAAACCGTAACTTAACTCCAAAACTATTTAATCGATGAAAAATTTCCGCCTGTACATGATTTTTCAGTGGGTTTTCTTCCTGCCAATAATTCTGCCGTTATGCATCGTTTTTGGTGCGTTACGTGGAATTGTACAAATGGTGGAAAGAGTAATGGAGCAGATCGTTTCGGACGTGATGCCTTCTGAGCAAGCCCCAACTACGTTTATAGATCGCTAGTTTTTCTTTTCCTTTTTACATACTAAGAGCCGCATTATCTGGGGAACAGATAACGCGGCTCTTTACTTTTGGGTACGCCCGTCGTCAGAAGCGGGGAAAATCAAGACACAGTCAGTAGACTATTCAAAAATGAAGTCCATGTTCTTGTCCTTATACTGCTCGTCATCCAGGTCGAGAAACTCCTCCCAGAACGGATCATTCGGTAATCCTGCTTTACAGATAATTGGCCGATCTGGTGCTCCGACTGGTTTGACCGGATGGATAAAGTAGAGTCGGCGGGCGTGCAGGTAGATTTTCTTGTCGGCCACAACCCGGTCGTAACCGTACTTGGCATCACCCCGAATAGGGCAACCCATGTGGGCCAACTGCGCCCGTATCTGATGCGGCCGACCGGTAATGGGGCTTACTTCCAGCAGGTAGTGTTCGTTGATCTTCCCCAGTATCCGGTACGATAATTCGGCCTTCTGCGACTTGGGCGCTTCGTAATCGTACACGGTCACCTGGTTTTTCTGCTCGTCTTTTACCAGCCAGTTTATCAGCTTGTCGGTATCTTTGGGGGGCTTCTGCCGAACCACGGCCCAGTAGGTTTTCTGAACCAGCCGTTTGCGGAAAATCTCGTTCATACGCTCGAGTGCCTTGGAGGTGCGGGCAAACACCACCAAACCACTCACCGGCCGGTCGAGTCGATGAACCAGCCCCAGAAATACCTCGCCGGGTTTATCATATTTTTCCTTAACGTAGTCTTTCAACACATCCAATAATGTGATATCCCCGGTACGGTCGCCCTGTACCAGAATACCCGGATCTTTATTGACTATCAGCAGATGGTTATCTTCGAAAACGACCTGATATGGTTTTTTTTTCATAGTCCGATTGGCTTAACTAAGTGGTAATCTATGCACTAAAGACGCGAACGGCTTGTCTTCATTCCCGCATCTTACCACTTCACTCTAACTTAATATGCCTCTTTCTCGTTCGGGAAGTCGTTGGCTTTTACATCATCAACGTAGTGAGCAATAGCCTCGGTCATGATTCGGTGCAGGTCGGCGTATCGGCGGAGGAAACGGGGCTTGAATTCGTTGTTGATGCCCAGCAAATCGTGAACCACCAGAATCTGCCCGTCGGCATCCGGTCCGGCACCGATACCGATGGTGGGGATAGTCAGGCTGGCCGATACCGTTTTGGTTAGGGAAGCCGGTATTTTTTCGAGCACCACACCAAAACAACCGATATCTTCCAGCATGCGGGCGTCCGTCATTAATTTTTCGGCTTCGGCTTCCTCTTTGGCCCGAACGGCATACGTCCCAAATTTGTAGATGGATTGGGGAGTGAGGCCGAGGTGGCCCATAACGGGCACACCAGCGCTCAAAATTCGGGTAATCGATTCTTTTATTTCCAAACCGCCCTCCATCTTAACGGCGTGTGCGCCCGACTCTTTCATAATCCGAATAGCCGATTGCAACGCAATGGAGGAATTACCCTGGTACGAACCAAACGGTAAGTCGACTACCACCAGTGCCCGTTTTACACCCCGCACCACCGAACTGGCGTGGTATATCATCTGGTCGAGGGTTATGGGCAGCGTAGTTTCATAACCTGCCATTACATTCGAAGCCGAGTCGCCTACCAGAATCAGCTCGACACCGGCCATATCGACTGCCCGGGCCATTGAATAATCATAGGCGGTGAGAGCCGAAATTTTTTCTCCCTTATTCTTGAGTTCCTGAATGGTATGCGTCGTAACGCGCTTGATATCGGGATTATGAACAGACATGCGGTCAGTTTGATGTTTGTAGTTAGCATCCAACCATCAAAACTACAAACATCAAACTACAAACCGCATCGGCGAACCAATCAAACTTATCGTGGCGTGAGCCACGATTCGGGGTTGAGCTTGGTAAACTCTTTCCATATCTGAAACTGAATTTCAGATACGCCGTTTTTATCGGTAGCTACTGTACCAATGGATTCCCGGGCTTTTACCCGTTGTCCTATCCGAACCGAAACACTCTTTAGTTTGGCGTATACCGTGAAGTAATCGCCATGCTGGATAGCTACTACATTGTTCATACCGGGCATGCTGGTTACGTCCTGAACGATACCATCATACACGGTCCGAACGCCTTCACCGGTATTGGTTTGAATGTCGACTCCCTGATTTTCAACGAAAATTCCCCTCAGAACAGGGTGGGGTTTTCGGCCGAAGTGATCCGAAATAAAGCCTTTGGTAACCGGCCAGGGCAGACGCGCCCGCGACGCGGTGAATGACGAAGCCAGCTTACTCTCTTCATCATTGAGGTTATTGTTCCGTCGTTCGTCCGGTTTTGCGGCAACCGGTTCCGGTTCGGGTGGTTTTTCTGCTTTGGCAACATCGGCAGGAGCGGGTTTTTCGCCTACTTTCTCGGCGGCTGCTATGGCCTCCTGCGCCCGTTTGCGTTCGGCCGCTTTCCGGGCGGCTTCAAGCCGGACAACCCGCTCCCGTTCTAGGCGGGCGGCCCGTTCGCGGGCTTCCCGCTCGGCCCGTTCCTTCGCTTCGCGGGCAATAATGCGCGTAATCATACTCTCAAGCCGACCTATGGCCCGGCGGCTCTCGGTCAGTTCCGTCTGAAGTTCCGTTTCTTTCTGACTCAATTCTTTCACCACGCCATTCTTTTCGTCCTTGAGCGCTTCGAGTTTTTTTCCTTCGCTTAACTTGGTATCGATGGTACTTTTCTGCTCCTGGCGTTTACGCTGCGTGGCCTGTTGCTTGGCCTGTAGCATTGACTTCACGTTGTTCATTTGCCGCACCTGACTCTGGCGGGCACTGGAGTATTGCCGCAAGTACCGGTACCGGGCAACGAGTTGATTGAAATTGTCGGCTGCGAATAAAAAACCAAGCGGATTTACCTGTTGCCGTCGTTTGTCGGCGGCATAAACCATGGAACTGTACTCGTCCTTAAGTTTGTCCAGATCCTGGGTCAGGGAGTTACTGGCCTGGCGTAATTCGGTGATTTCCGACTCCGTCAACTGAAGGTCCTTGCTCAGTAGGCCAACCTGTTTGGACTGTATCTGGATTTGCTGATTCAGGGCTTTCAACTGACCCAGGCCAGCCTGTTTTTCCGACGATGTTTGTTTGAGTATTGTGCGTATCTGGTTCATCTTTTCCAGATTCTGCTTCTTTTCTTTCTCCAGTACCTGCCGGCTCCGCTGGGTTTGCTGTGCCCGTACCGGATTGCCATACCACAGCAGGCTGAACAGCGTGAGATAGATAACGGCCCGGAACGAAAACCGGGAAGAAGATAGACTGGTAGAATACATAGGCCTAAAACTAACGAATATTTTTACGGCCGACGCTGATAAGTAGCCGGAATGGTGAAGGGGAACCCCGGATTGTTGTCGATCAATTCAACTTTGGTGTACTTGCTTTGAAGCACAGTCTGTGAAAACTGTCCATCCGTTTGTGACCGGTAATCGAGCGTCAGCACGCTGGAGAAAGGGAACAGAAAGGTATCGAGTGGGGCAAAATCGGTGTAAAGTATCCGTAATGTATTATTGGCCGGTTGCTGAGTCATCACCAGCTTCTTTAGTTTGCGGTCGGTTTCATCAATGTAGTTGTCAACCAGAACCGGTCCTTCCTGCTGACGGAGCAACAGGTAATTCGGTTCGTTAACAGGGTTACTCTTCTGCGCTATTCGGTCTGGTAGCGGCAAGTTACCAACAACCAGGGTCTGCAATAGGGAATAACTTAGGCTGAACGAATATTGCCTGCTCAGGGTGGCAAAATCAGCTACTGCGTACGCCCGGTTTATTTTATCCAGAATCTTGATGGAGTCGCGGGTGATAAGTACTCTGGCCGCTTCGATACCCAGCTTGGAAACAGATACCCAGATAAGACTATCCTGCTGAATACGAATAGTTACGCTGGCATTATCAATATCCTGCTTCTCACTTTTGAACGAGATTTTCGATTTGGCCGTGAGATAGCGAAAATCAACCGCTGCAACGTTGGCACGGGCCTCCACAGGCACTGGCCCTGATACCGTAGGGGTGGTAGAGCCGGCAGACGTACCTGCCGGTTGCGGGACGGAGTTTGATGTATCCGGAGCCGAAGGTTGAGTAGAAGTCGAACGGGAAGCGCGTGACATATCGTTACGCCGACAGCTTTCCGAACTGGCCAGAACGCTCACCAACAGGGTAAAAAACAGGTATTTATTCATTTGAACTTGATGGAGTAACGGGTTCCCGGTTATCAGACCAGCGCAAACCAGCTACTGTAAGCCAACCACCGAACGCTACCTCATTTTTACAGCTTTCCGGTGGCAATTTTTTTATCTATATCAGGGCCGGCGTTCCCTTTTACCTTAGCCGCTTTCCACTGGTCAATCGCTTTTTCGGGCTGCCCCAGCTTATACAGAACGTCGCCGTAATGCTCAATGATTGTACCACTCACATTGGCCGGGTTGCTCAGGGCTTTTTCCAGGTATTGTTTTGCTTTCGTGTAGTCTTTAGACACGTACAATACCCAGGCGTAGGTATCCAGGTAGGTAGCATCGGTCGGGTGGCGTTCCACCAGTTTCTGGGCAAGTTGTATGGCGCGGGGTAATTTTTCGTTGCGCAATGACAGAAAGTAGCTGTAATTATTGAGTACGTGATCGTTTAGCGGATCTACTTTTAAAACGGCTTCGTAGTACTCGTCGGATTTTGCATGGTCGCCGAGACCGTTGTAGGCATCACCCAATTGGACACTAATGGCTTTTTTTAAGTTCGTTGTTCGAGGTGGCGGCTAATAGTTTCTGGCTTTCTTCCAGTGCATCGACGGCCTGCTGGTACTTACGCTTGAGCAAGTTGGCTGAGCCATTGGAATACCAGAACAACCCCTGCGTTGGAAAAACCTCCAGTGCTTTCTCGGAATGGATCAGCAAACTGTCTACCTGGTTGAGTTCACCATCCAACTGGAGCAGTGCGCCCCATACTTCATACACAGCTCCATCAAGTTTGGATGCTCTGGCGTAGGCGTCACGAGCCTCTACTTTTTTTCCCTGCTGCATGAGCAGGTCGGCCAGCATAATCTGTGTTTTAGGGTCGTTAGGAGAGGATTTTGCCAAATTCTGCGCCATACCCAGCGCATCTTTTTGTCCCTCTGCGCTTTCGCCGGTCATGCCCACGTAACTCGACAGGATTCTGGCCTTCAGGCCCGCTTCGAGGTTTGGATTGGCCAGCACCTGATTCAACTCCTGCGTTACGCGGGCCATATCCCCTTTCTGCCGGTAAATGTCGGCCAGTAAAACGTGGGCCTGTGGTAAATCCGGGTTGAGTTTGAGAGCCTGGTCAATCCAGCTGATAGCCTTGTCGGCCCGGTCATTGGCAATCAGCAGTTCGGCCCCTTCGAGCAGGTAATCCGGTTCGGCTGGTTCGGAAGCCACTAGTTTTTCGGCTTCTTCAACCGCTTTGTCTATTTTGTTCTGCTTTAGATAGATGCGCTGCTTCTGCCGGATAATTTCCTCATTCAGGCCTAACTCACGCTCTACCCGGTTGTAGGTGTCCAGCGCTTTATCCGGCTTGTCATTGAAAAGGTAAATAGCGGCCAGTTCAACCCCGTATTCCGCATTTTCCGGGCCTTTTTTTAGTAGCTTTTCGTAGAGGTCTTCGGCTTCTGTGTAGCGTTTCTGTTTAACGTACAGTTCGGCCAGCAGCAGGGTGTAGAATTTGTTTTGGTTATCCAGCGCGTACGCTTTAGTGGCAAACGGAACAGCCTCCACAACTTTGCCGGTCTTCTGCAATGCGCTGGCTGTAGCGTACTGCGCGGCAGCGTTGTTCGGGTCTTTCTGAAGTACCTTGCCAAACTGGGCAATGGCCTTGGCCGGCTCATCGGTCATCAGATACCGGACGCCTTCCGTAAACTGCGTTTCGGCTTCGATGCGCTGGGTTGTTGTCGAGGCTTCCTTTGCCAGGGAGGTATCGGGAAGAACAACTTTTTCCCGTCGGCGCTGAGCCAGGGCGGGTGTCATAGTAATCCATAGAACCAGCCCGAAGCAGCCAAGCCATCCAATCAGGACGCGGTTAGCGCAAAATTTGTATACTGTGTTCATGCTGGTCAGCGTATAGTGGAACCTGTCTAAAAAAACGCGTTCTCTGCCGTTCTATTGCGGCTTTAGCGTTAATAAAGTCCTTAAACAAAGGTAGTTCAAAATGATGGAATGTCGGTAAAACGGCGCACAAGTCAGGATTGTATCTGTTTCGTTCGTGATCGTGCTACCTGAACGTTGTAGAAAAAGGACCTTACTGGCTAAACCCAACCTGTGTTCATGTAGGGTGATACCTCAAAAGAGATAACTTTTCGACAGATGAGGGGTTTACTAGCTGTAAAAGCAACAGTTGCTGAGACAATAAACACGAACAAAAAAGAAAAATGGAGACTTTGTATACTGCCATCGTCAGTAATGTCGGTGGCCGCGATGGCGACGTGAAATCGCTCGATGGTATTCTGGAAATGGATGTGAAACGCCCGCTGGAAATGCATGGCGAAGGGGGAAAACCCAATCCTGAAATGTTGTTTGCTGCTGCTTACAGCGCGTGCTATAACGGCGCGCTGATGGGTGTTGCCGAACGCAAAAAGATTATTCTGCCCCAGCACGCTGTGGAGGTGGGTATATCGCTCAATAAAGACGGGAACAATATGTTTTTGTCCGGTAAAATAACCGTAAAAGCACCGGGCATGGACCATGATGAACTCCAGCAGCTGGCTGAAACAGCCCATGCGGTTTGCCCTTACTCCAAAGCAGTAAAGGGAAATATGGACATGAAAATTGAGGTGATGGTGTAAGCCCGTCAGTTCAGTCAATAGAAACGCCATTCCTGGGTAAAACCGGGAATGGCGTTTCTGTTACGATCAGGTCAAAAAATGCCCTCTGATACCTGAGCAGTCTGGTTAGAAAGCCCAGGCTAAATCTACGAAAATCGCGTGCCTGTTCTGAGTCAATCCGGCTTTGCCTCGTTTAGCGTATGTGCCTGTAATTACCCCTACTTTTTTAACAACAAATAACATTTCTGGTAAACATTTCGCTACCTTAAGACCGTTAATTGCTTATAGAAGATACGAACGAATGGAGAAAGATAATAAGGCCGAAAGTGAATGGGCCGGGCGCGGATCCTCATCAACGAAATCGGGCATTCAGAACAACAAAGCAACGGTTAGGCTACCCATGCTGCTGGGTATTACACTGGCCGGAGGGATGCTCATTGGCGCGACATTTTTTGGCGCGACAAAAAGCATGAGTGGGATTGGACGCGGCTATACCAAGTACCGGGAAATTTTGCAGTTGATTGAGAACAACTACGTTGACTCGGTCAATACCGACGAGCTGGTAGATTACTCAATCGAGAAAATGCTCGAAAAACTCGACCCGCATACCGCTTACATGAACCCGCAGGATGCCGTTGCTGCCCGCTCGCAACTGGAAGGCGGTTTTGATGGGATTGGCGTTGAATTCAACATTTATAAAGATACGGTTTACGTGGTAACGCCCCTGGCGGGTGGTCCTTCCGAAGCGGTTGGTATCCGGAGTGGCGACAAGATTATTAAGGTGGATGATAAATCGCTGGGAGTCGGTAAAATCGAGAACAGTGCCGTATTCAAAGCCCTTCGTGGTAAACGGGGAACCGATGTTAAACTAACTGTTTTGCGGAAGGGTGATCCCAAGCCTAAGGACTTTACCGTCACCCGCGACCGTATTCCGACGTATTCAATTGATGCGGCTTACATGATTGATGGAAAAACGGGCTATATCAAGATTAACCGGTTCTCTGAAACAACCTACGACGAATTCAAAAGCGCGCTGGCTTCCCTCAAAGCGAAGGGGATGACGCAGCTAATGATGGACCTCCGAAACAACCCCGGTGGTTATATGGACCGGGCTACCAACATTGCCGACGAGTTTATTTCGGGGAATAAACTACTGGTGTACACGGATGGGAAAGACAACCGCTACGACCGTAAAACCAATGCCCATATTGCCGGTCAGTTTGAGGAGGGAGCTCTGGTTGTGTTGATTGATGAGGGTAGCGCGTCGGCGTCCGAAATTGTGTCTGGTGCATTGCAGGATCACGACCGCGCCCTGGTTGTGGGTCGGCGGTCGTTTGGGAAAGGCCTGGTTCAGATGCCGGTGACGCTCTCCGATGGATCGGAGTTACGGCTCACCATCTCGCGCTATTACACGCCCAGTGGCCGAAGCATTCAGAAACCTTACGTGATGGGGCAGGAAGGCGATTACGAGAAAGACCTCGAAGTGCGCTCGAAACGGGGTGAGTATTACGTTGCCGATTCCATCAAAAACGACCCGAAATTGAAATTCAAAACCGATGGTGGCCGGATTGTGTACGGCGGGGGCGGTATAACGCCCGACTACTTCATTCCGCGCGACTCAACCTGGCAGACTGCCTACCTGGTGCAGCTTTATGGAAAAAGTATCATTCGCGAATTTGCGATGGAGTACACCAACGACAATAAGCAGAAGTTAGAAAAGATGCCATTTGCCGAGTTTAACCGTACCGTTACTATTAGCGACGAGCAACTGAACCGGCTGGTGAAAGATGCGACGGCAGAAGGAATTAAATTCAACGAGAAAGAGTACAACCGCTCCAAGAATTACATCCGAAACCAGATTAAGGCGCTGGTAGCACGGGCCATTTATCAGAAGGAGAATAAGTCCGGGCAAAACAACGAGTTCTTCCGGGTCATCAGCCAAACCGATGACACCTTCCAGAAAGCCCTTCAACTGTTTGACCGGGCCGATAAGTTGGAGCACGGTACCATGTCGTACAATCAGAAATAGGGTTACGGTTTTTGGCCGTCAGGGTATGGGTTGTGCAGTAGCCACCGTAAGCTGACGGCCAAAAACCGTAACCCTATTTTTTGCCAAACTGATACGCCAGGCCCAGAAACGATTGCAGGTTACCTGTCTTGAAATCCTTGCGCGAGTAGGGGGCTAACTCGAAGGCAACGCGCAGGTTGGGCATGAACGTGAGGGGCATGATTCGGACACCCACGTGCAGGGAGTACCCTTCCAGCACATCACGGTTGTCAATTACATTCAACGCGTTAAACCGAATGCCCAGACCGGTGTAGTAGTTTACCTGCGACCGGCGTACCACGTTCACCATCGGGCAGATGGTGGTACTCAATGAACCAAACAGGGTGTTTGTCTGCACGCGGGCATCAACCCAGAAAGCCCGGTCGGCGTTGGAACTGATCGTAACCAAATCACTCCACGGGTAATAGGCCACCGATGCCTGACCAGATGCCGACAGGGTAAAGCCCAGTAATAAGACAGCTAAGAGATGTTTCATGGGGCAAAGCAACAACTTTATCAGCCATAAAAAAACCAGCGCAATCGGAAACTGAGTAGCTGGTTTTAGGGCAATCGAGCTGCGTTTCAGGCTGGGAGCCTTTCCCCACCAAGGATATGACAACTGCTTTATATACTCGTTGGACTTGATTTCTTTGTACCTTTACAGTCCTTTCTTGCTAATTAATTACTGAAAATGTCCTGGTTCGTCCGAAAAGATAAAGGTATTCAGACCCCAACCGAAATGAAGCGGGAAGCTCCCGACGGGTTGTGGTATCAGTGTCCGAATTGTAAAAAAGCAATGCAAACCCGGGAACATAAGCTTAATGCTTACACCTGCGTTCATTGCAATTATCACGACCGGATTGGTTCTGAAGCTTATTTTTCCCTGCTGTTCGATGAAGATACATTCACCGAACTGGATGCCAGCATGACCTCGGCCGACCCGCTGAATTTTACCGATACAAAACCGTATCCGGCCCGGGTGAAAGCAACCATTGCCAAAACCGGTTTAAATGATGCCGTACGTACTGCCCACGGTCCGATGTATGGGTTGACCGTGACGGTGGCCGTGATGGATTTTAATTTCATTGGCGGTTCGATGGGATCCGTAGTGGGCGAAAAGATAGCCCGCGCCATCGACTACGCCATTCAGCACAGAACACCGTTCCTGATGGTTTCCCGGTCGGGGGGCGCGCGTATGATGGAAGCCGGTTTCTCGCTGATGCAGATGGCCAAAACATCGGCCAAACTGGCCCTGCTGGACAAAGCCAAACTGCCTTACATATCCCTGCTGACTGATCCAACTACCGGGGGCGTGACGGCTTCGTACGCCATGCTCGGTGATTTTAACATTGCCGAACCCGAAGCATTAATTGGATTTGCCGGGCCACGCGTTATCCGCGAAACCATCGGCAAAGACCTGCCCAAAGATTTCCAGAGTGCCGAATTTGTACTCGATCACGGCTTTCTGGACTTTATCGTTGACCGGAAAGATTTGAAAGACAAGATTGTCAGTTTGTTCAAAATGCTTTTGTAATCTTCACCATGAGAAACTATCAGTTCACCGCTATAGTACAGCAGGATGAAGAAGGCAACTACCTGGCTATTTGCCCAGCTTTACAGGGGTGTTATGCTGAAGGTGAAACAGTTGAAGAAGCACTAACCTATCTTAGGGATGTAATACAACTTCACGTAGAGGACAGACAGGCTCGGCATGAACCTATCTACGAAGAGTTGTTTTCTGAACGGTTGATTGTTGCCGCATGAGCCGAAAACACCCAAAGGTAAATGCCCGGCAACTCATCAAAATTTTGGAACAAAAAGGATTTTCTTTTTCTCGGCAAAGCGGCAGCCACGCTATTTATATTAATGAAGAGGGTTTGCGAACCACGGTGCCTGTTCACGGTAAAAAAGAACTTGGTATTGGCTTGCTGAAGCAAATAATGAAAGATACTGATCTTTCTATTGAGGACCTGGAAAATCTGTGACCCATGCGCCTTGTCTCCCACCCGGTACTGTGCAATTACTACCTGACCTACCGCTGCAATGCGACGTGTAGTTTTTGCGATATATGGGAGCGTCCTTCACCTTACGTCACCCTCGACAATGCCCGACAGAACTTCCGGGATCTCAAAAAATTAGGCGTTCGGGTCATCGATTTTACCGGGGGCGAACCGTTGCTGCACCGGCAGTTGCCCGAACTGCTCCGCGAAGCCAAAGAATTGGGTTTCATTACCACCCTCACCACCAACGCGCTGCTGTATCCCAAACTGGCCGAACGGCTACGGGGACTGGTGGATATGCTTCACTTTTCGCTCGATTCGCCGGTGGGTGCTGAGCATGATCAGTCGCGCGGGGTGAAGTGCTTCGATAAGGTAATGGAGTCCATTGCCCTGGCCCGAAAACTGGGCGAACGACCGGATATTTTGTTCACGGTCTTTACGCATAATGTGCATCAAATTGGGCAGATGTACGAAGAAATATGCCGCCCCAACGGCCTCGTTCTTATCCTGAATCCCGTATTCGACTATAACACCGTCGACACAGGGGGGAGCCTTTCGGAAGACGCTTTGCAACAGTTATCGGCCTGGGGTAGGCAGAAGATGGTTTACCTGAACGAAGGATTCATCCAACTCCGGCGGGATGGGGGTAACCATATCGAAAAGCCAGTTTGCCGGGCGGGCAGCACCACCATTGTTATTTCTCCCGAGAATAAACTGGTGCTCCCCTGCTATCACCTGGGTCTGAAAGAATTTACCATAGCCGATAACCTGTACGACCTCTTCAACTCGGCCGAAGTACAGAAACTGGTGGCACTGGAAGGGCGTTTACCCGCCTGCGAGGGCTGCGCCATCAATTGCTACATGCAGCCGTCCTTTGCCGTTGAGGTCAGTAAATATTTCTGGCAGGCACTACCCAGCACGCTCAAATACAACTGGGTGAAAGGCACCTGGAAACAGTTGCTTTAATCAGCGCTTCATAATCTTCCGCGAAATAGACCGTTCGCCAATACTGACCCGGAGTATATAAATCCCCGGTGTCATACTCCCCATACCAATAACCTGCTCGTGCTGCCGGGCTACCCGGTTAAACACCAGTTTATGAAGAATTCGGCCGTTTACATCGGTCATCTCAACCGTAGGTGAGGTAAGATTACTGGTCTGGATAACGACCTGTAACTGGTCATCCACCGGGCTGGGAAAGGTTATTAGCTGGAAATCGGTATCTGAATAAGGGGTCGTTGCCGTTACCAGTCCACCCGCCACACCTTGGCTGGCAGGTTCGTAGGGCGGAATAACACCGGGTGTACCGGGCAGGTCGTCGACAAACAGCGTAATTTCCTGCGTTGTCTGGCTAATCAGCACACCACTCCGGTACTCGTTAATGGTGATGGCAACACTGTACAACCCCACCTCGACGGGTGCATCCCAAACCAACTCCCCCGTGCGGCTATCCAGTTTGAACGTGCCCCGGCGAGTGGCATCATTAGGGTATTGATAGGAGGGAATCGCTTGACCCGCACAGGACTGGCTGGTATTCAGCGTGGTGAGGGGCTTCGCCAGGGTATAAACCAGACTGTCTCCTTCGGCATCGGTAGCCTGTAACGAAAGGGTTACTTTGCTATTCACCTTAATGTAAGCACCAGTGGCAGGATAACCGGCTGTTGGTGTCTGGTTAACCGTTGGGGTGTTAGTCGTAAATGTGGTACTCAACGTCATCGGCAGATTATCTGCACGGGGTATTGTTTTGTTGACTGATGACCGGTTAGGAATAGACGTTGTCAGCGTGTACGTACCCGGCCCGGCGTAGGTATGGATCAGGGTGTAGCTGTTGATACTGGTCGTTTGATTGGTAAGAATTATTCGGCTCGCCCGGACGGCAGTTACTGTCGTGCCATCGCCCAGACAGATTTGTATGGCATCTGTCTGATTGGCTGCTGTTTTGCCCGTACCCTCATCCAGATAAAGTACGGCTGATATTCGGTAGGTATGTGAAGAACCCGAAAGAGGAACGGCCCGAATATAACCGCCAATTAAGTGAGTTGCCTGTACCGTCTCCAGGCTGAAGAGGACCACAACGAGCAGTAGAATCGTTTTCATGGGGAGCGGGAAGCGTTGGATTTATTCTATAACTGCAACTAGTTGACTCGGTGTATACTTACCGCTGAAAGTTTCGTAAACGGTATTTCCGTACCTTTCTGCTATGGTTTATACTGCTTCTCAAGTTACTCAGCAACCCGCTGATGGGTTCCGTTATCTACTGACAGCCCTCGATGATCATGTGCTGACCATCACGCTCAACCGGCCCGAAAAAAAGAATGCCCTCAACCCGCCCCTGCTGGCCGAATTAGCCTTCGCGCTGGCGTATGCCCACTATACCGCCGATGTATGGATGGTGGTGCTGGCCGCTACGGGCGATACTTTTTGCGCCGGTATGGACCTGAAGAGTCTTGCATCGGGGGATTCAGAAACGTTTTCGGTTCCCGAACCATCTGGCCCTATTCGGCTGGGCGAGTTGATGGCGGGATTGCATAAACCCTGTATTGCCAGGGTACAGGGGGGCGTGTATGCCGGTGGTTTTTTGCTGGTGGGCGGTAGCACATACGTCGTTGCAGCCGAGTCGGCTACGTTCAGTTTGCCCGAAGTAAAGCGCGGGCTGTTTCCGTTTCAGGTGCTGGACGTATTGCTAAACATCATGACCGCCCGCACCGCACTCGACCTTTGCCTGCGTGCCAGAACACTGACCGCCATCGACGCAATGGCGATTGGGCTCGTCACCAGTGCTGTGCCGGCTGCTGAGTTAGACACGGCTGTTTCGCAATTAACGGATGAACTGAAGCAGTTTTCTCCTACGGCGATGCAGTTTGGCCTACGCGCCGTTCAGCAACTAAAAACCCTGTCACCGGAGCAGCGACAGGGTTTTCTACAGGATGAGTTTCAGCAACTTCAGCAAACACCCGATGCGAAAGAAGGCATGGCAGCTTTTCTGGAAAAGCGAAAGCCGCAGTGGCGCAAGTCGTAACTCTTGGCTGCTCTACAAGGCTATTGCATTGGCAGGGTTACATAAAAGCTATCGGCTTTTTTGAACGGAACGGGTAACCCATACTGGTATTCCTGGCTATTTTTCTGCACCATCAGAACCTGATCCCGAGGCAGCACTTTTACATCCGATGCCCAGAATTTAGTGTCGATATTGAATTCCGTCTTGAAATCCTTATCCGTCGAAAGGGTCAGGTAATTACGGAACGTCAGCGGTGATTTGTCGTCATTGTAGGTATATACCTTAACGTCGACCGGTTTTTTTCGGTCTACCCAATTCGCTTTTTCCTGTTTAATCGTAAAGTCACCGGGTAGTATCAATGAACCGTTGGGAACAATAACGAATTGTTGCTTTTCGAGTTTGGTCTTGGGTGGAATAAAACTGACCTGGTCCTCTTTTGAAACACTTCCGCTGAGGTAGGTGGTCGGATCTGAGGTGCCGACCAAGTTCACGCTAGATACATCGTACCAGTAATCGATCTTGTTCTGACCAATGATAAACGACGACCGCTTCCAGTCGATGTAAAGTGGTTGGTTGAGTTTATTGACAATGGACAGATGCATTCGCCCCCGTTCGCTGGCAAAATTGTACCGTAGGGTCAGAGTATCGTTATCGAGTACCAGCCCTTCCTCGGCAGGCTGAACATTAGAACCGCGTAACGTAACGACCTGAATGGTAGGTGTACAACTGGCCAACAGCGTCAACGAAAACAGAAGCAAGAAGACCGGTTTCACAGTGCGTTGTTTTTTGATAAATGTACACTTATTAATGTGTTGGTGAATCAATGGTTATTTAATTTTTCCAGCCACTTTCCGTAAGCATCCCGGTAGGCTTCCTGCGCCCGCATGTCGGGTTCGATGGTTTTCGTTACGTGCAAGCCCGTGAATGCTTCCTGCGCGTTTTTGTAGTGGCCAAGTCCCAGCCCGGCACCGCGGGCGGCACCCTGGGCACCGTCGGTATTGTAGAGTTCGATGGTAGCGCCGGTGAGGTTGGCCAGCGTATCGCGGAACAGGGGACTCTGGAACATGTTGGCCTCCCCCGCCCGAATCTTTTGCAGCCCAACGCCAACGCTTTCCATGATTTGAATGCCGTAGTAAAGGGCAAACACGATGCCTTCCTGCGCGGCCCGGATCAGGTGGGGCAGGCCATGGCGCGTTAGTTGAAGCCCATGAAAGGACGCGCCTAAATCCGCGTTTTCGAGCATGCGTTCGGCCCCGTTGCCGAAGGGTAAACAAAACAGTCCATCGGCGCCGATGGGGGCTTCGTGGGCCAGCTTGTTCATGTCGGAGTAGCTGATGGACCGTTGCAGTACCTGATTTCGTAACCAGCTATTCAGAATACCCGTGCCATTCACGCACAGCAAAACGCCGTAGCGAGGGGCTTCTTTGGTGTTACTGACGTGCAGGAACGTGTTCACCCGCGATTGCGGGTCGTACTTGGCCTGGTCACTTACGCCATACACAACCCCCGATGTACCGGCCGTGGCGGCAATCTGCCCCGGTTCCAGCACATTCAATGACCAGGCGTTGTTGGGCTGGTCGCCCGCGCGGTAGGTGACGGGGGTACCGGCGGCAAGGCCCAGTTCGGCGGCTGCCGACGCCGTCAGTTCGCCCTGTGGGGCAAACGTGGGTTTGATGGTTGGTATCAGGGCGGGGTCGAAGCCAAAATAATCCAGCAGGAACTGTGCCGGCTGATTTTCCTGGAAATCCCAGAAGGCCCCTTCCGATAGACCCGATGCGGTCGTGACAATGTCACCCGTCATGCAGGCTGCGAGGTAATCGCCGGGGAGCATGAAATGCGCTGCCTGTGCATACACATCCGGCTCGTTATCTTTTACCCAGGCCAGTTTGGCCGCCGTGAAATTGCCCGGCGAGTTAAGCAGGTGGTGCAGCGTACGGTCGTGCCCCAGTTTGTCGAAAGCCCGGTTACCATACGGAACAGCCCGGCTGTCGCACCAGATAATGGATGGGCGCAGCACGTTGAACTCTTTATCGACAATAACCAGCCCGTGCATCTGGTACGAAATGCCAATCGCTTTTACCTCGCCGGGCTGGATGTTGGCCTGCTGCATAACGGCCTTACTGGCCCGACAGGCATTTTTCCACCAGGCGGCCGGTTGCTGTTCCGCAAAGCCCGGCTGAGGGGATTCAATGGGCATTTCGGTTTCGGGAAAGAAGGCCGAAGCGACAACATGACCACTATCAGCTTCCAGTAAACAGGCTTTGACAGACGAACTGCCAAGATCAAATCCAATAAAATACATGCGGTTGAGGAGTTAGGGAAATCCGTTGCTAAAGTACAACGAGAACCGCAAAATCAGTAAGTGTATCTGAAATGTACCTTATCTTGCCTATACTTTACAGCCCAATATGAAACCTGCTCTGCGTCTTACCATCCTTTTTTTTGTGTCACTGTCGATTTCTTTTGGACAAACCAAGACCCAGGAGGGAACCAACTGGACTAACCAGTACTGGCCGGCCCGCTGGCTGGTGCATCCCACGGCTCCCACCCGGCAGTACGGTATTTTTCACTTCCGCAAAGCCATCGACCTGCCCCGGAAACCCACCCGTTTTGTGGTGCATGTATCCGCCGATAATCGTTACCGGCTGTTTGTGAACGGAAAAGCCGTGGCCCTGGGGCCGGCCCGGAGCGATACCCAAAACTGGCATTACGAAACCCTTGACCTTACGCCTTTTTTGAAGGCCGGCCGGAACGTGCTGGCGGCCCAGGTGTGGTACATGGGTGAGAGCGCTCCCTTTGCGCAGATGAGTTACCAGCTTGGTTTTTTATTGCAGGGTGATGGCGAAACGGAAAAAATAGCCAATACCGATGCTACCTGGAAAGTGTACCAGAATCCCGCTTATTCGCCCATTAAAAACGATATCCCGAAACTCCGCACCTACATTGTGATGGGGGATGGCGACCGGGTCGATTCCGCCACCTATCCCTGGGGTTGGGAGCAGCCGGAATTTGAGGATAAAGCCTGGGTAGCCGCCAAGGTTTTTGGTTTCCCCACCAAACCGCGTGGTCTGGGTACGGACGGAAACTGGGCACTGGTGCCGCGCACCATTCCCCTGATGGCCGAGCGCACAGACCGGCTGGCAACCGTTCGGCGGGTGGAGAACGGCACCATGACCAATGACTTTTTGCAGGGCAAAGCACCCGTCAGGGTGCCCGCGAACACCAAAGCCGTTTTTCTGCTCGATAACGGCGTGTTGACGAATGCCTACCCCGAACTAACCGTCAGTCGGGGAAAGGATGCCGTTATCACATTGACCTATGCCGAGGCATTATTCGACGCCCAGGGGCGGAAGGGTAACCGAAATGAGGTGGAGGGCCGTACGATGCGTGGTTTCGACGACCAGTTTGTGGCCGATGGGAGTGACTCGGCGGGGCGGGGTAAACGCATTTTTCGCCCGCTCTGGTTTCGTACGTATCGGTATCTGCAACTGACGGTAGAAACCCGGGATGATGCGCTGGTGCTGAATGATCTGGTAGGAAAGTTTACGGGCTATCCCTTCGAAGAGAAAGCGCGGTTTTCAACCAGCGACAGCACGCTTACCCCCATCTGGAACGTAGGCTGGCGAACCGCCCAGCTTTGTGCGGGTGAAACCTACTACGATTGCCCCTACTACGAACAATTGCAGTACACCGGCGATACGCGGATTCAGGCGTTGATTTCGCTCTACGTGGCGGGGGACGACCGGTTGATGCGCAAAGCCATTCAGGATTACGACCATAGCCGGTTCAATGATGGCCTAACGCAAAGTCGCTACCCCTCGGCCGATTTTCAGGTGATTCCAACGTTTTCTCTGTTCTGGGTGTGTATGCTCCACGATTACTGGATGCACCGGCAAGACGATACGTTTGTGAAGGACATGCTGCCCGGCATGCTGAGTGTACTGGAGTGGCACGAGCAACGTATCGACAAAACCGGCCTGAACGGGCCGCTGGAATGGTGGAACTTTGTGGATTGGGCCGACTGGAAAAATGCGAAAAACGAAATTGCGGGGGGCGTACCCAACGGGGCGCGTACGGGCGGGTCGAGCATCCTGACGCTACAGCAGGCGTATACCTACTTCCGGGCGGGTGATTTACTGGCACATTACGGGCAAAACGAACGCGCCGAGCACTACCGCGCCCTGGGCCGCCAATTGAACAAAGCGGTGTATGAACAGTGCTGGGATGCCGGACGTGGTTTGTTTGCCGACACGCCGGCAAAGAACTCGTTCAGCCAGCACGCCAATATTCTGGCCGTTCTGACCGATGCCATACCCGTTACGAAGCAAGCAGCTTTGTTGCAGAAAATCATCAGCGAAAGCAACGGCGGACCGGATTCCCTGACACAGGCTACCTTTTACTTTAAATTTTACCTGTTCGAAGCGCTCAAAAAAACGGGCCTTGGCGATCAGTTTATCCCGCAGCTAAAACCCTGGCGCGACATGCTGGCGCTGGGCCTGACCACCTTTGCCGAGCAGCCGGACCGTATCGACGGACCGTCCTCCCGCTCCGACTGCCACGCCTGGAGTGCGTCGCCCCTGTACGAACTGCTGTCCATTACCTGTGGTATCCGACCGGCCGAACCCGGTTTTACCTCCGTTACTATTGAACCATCGTTCGGTGATTTGACCACGGTGGCGGGGAAAATGCCGCATCCATTGGGCGAAATTGCCGTTCAGTTTCAGAAAACCGCAACCGGCGGTCTGACGGGTACCGTAACGCTGCCCGAAAAACTCACGGGTACATTGCGCTGGAAGTCCAGGACAGTACCACTAAAAGCCGGAGAGCAGGTAATAAACCTATAATGGTATGTGTTACTTTTTCTGGTTCTCACCGGCAAAACATATTGTCGACAGGGCTGGTTTTTCCTGAAATAGAGTTTGCTTTTGATTAGATGACGCCGAATAAGAATACACTGTTAACACTCCTTGGGATTCTATTGACGTTCAGTGGTTTCGGCCAGGGGGCGAGGTTGCTGGATCGTAATACGGTTGGCTGGTATACCTACAATGGCGACCATAAACTGGCCAATCGCTGGGAACTGCATACCGAATACCAGTGGCGTCGGATTGACCTTATCCGTTCGTGGCAGCAATCACTGACAAGGGTGGGGCTGGTGTATAAACTGGCCGATCGGGTTAAGGTATCGAGTGGCTATACGCTGTTTGTCACGTATCCCTACGGCAATTACCCCTCTGCCGATGCGGGGGTACCGAAACCGGAGCACCGGATTTATGAAGACATTAGCCTGGCAGATACGTTTGGCCGGTTAAAACTAACGCACCGCTTTCGACTGGAGCAGCGATGGCTCGGGCAGTCATCCGATACGGATCCGCGTAAAATGGCCGACTGGGAGTACCAGCACCGGGCCCGTTACCAGATTGCGGGGACCTTCCCGCTCCGTGGGCCTACTATCGACGATGGCGAATTCTACCTTAATGCATTCGATGAACTGTTTATCAGTTTTGGCCGGAACGTGGGCAACAATGTGTTTAATCAGAACCGTATATCGGGCGGATTGGGCTACCAGATTCGGGATAACTTCAGGTTGGAATTCAACTACTTCAGCCGCATACTTCAGCACGCTGAACCAGAGCCGGTGACTAAAAAGCCCATCTTCGATATAGACACTGGCTTCCGGCTGAACGTCGATTATGACATTGATTTCCGGTCTCGAAAGTGAGTGCTCAAAACATTTTGGCCCCCACAACCTGCCCGGTATCCCTACGCTGAACGTACACCAGTACGGCAGTCTGACCGGACGAAAGGTTGGTCGGGAGTGGGAATGACACACTACCGGTCGGTCCGGACCCCTCAAGGGTTTTGAACTCCCGTACCACGTTCGTGTTAACCAATGTTCGTCCCCCGTTCTCTCCGTTTTTTACGGGTGTCCGGGCCTCCTTTTGTACCAGGGCTACATTCACCCGGTACGGTCCGTTGGTGGAGAGGGTATAGTTGACCGTTACCTGTCTGGCATTGTGCCTAACGGTGCCATCAACACTGACGAACGCTGCTGCGGGTTGTTGCTGAATCGTTTCAATGCCCTGCTCAATGCGTCCCCGTTGCCCACCAATGACCGCCTGTTCTCCGTTGATGATGAGCTGGGGCGTGTACGTCTGCGTTTTCAATACCCGGTTGTACTGACGCTGACGATCCGTAAATTGTTTGGTACTGAACGGGTCCTGCCAGCCCAGCCGATTCCAGTAATCGACGTGGAATGACAGACCGTAAACCGCTTGCCCGCTACGGGCTGCCTGCTCGGTTATGTTCTGCAATGCCTTATCGGCGGGTGGGCAGCTGGAGCAGCCCTGCGAGGTGAATAATTCCAGTACCACAACGGGTTGAGCTACGGGTTTGCCAACGTCACTGGCAGGCACGGTAGCGGTCAGGTAAAATTGTCAGTATAAGTGCCAGTACGTAGTGCATAACGAGTTGAATAAGGTTTATAAGCCAACGTAGTAGTCATAGCCCCGTTCGGCCCAGAAGTCGCGGGGGCGCTCGTCGGAAAAGAAAATCCGGCCGATGCGTTTGAGGTTCTTCACCCCATACTTTACCGGAATAATCAACCGCAGCGGAGCACCATGCGGGACCGAAATTGGCTGACCGTTCAGTTCGTAAGCCAGCAGCGTTTGGGGGTGCAGGGCACTTTCCATATCGATACCCACGTAGTAGCCTTTGTCGGGCGTTTCCATGCCCAGGTAGCTGTACAAATCGTCGGCACTTCCCGGGTTGGGGGTATTGCCGCTTTTTGTCCCCAGTTTGTATTTCGCCATAAAATCGGATAGGCGAACTCCGCCCCAGTGCTGCACCTGACTCCAGCCCTCAATGCACTTGAACTCATAAATGATTTCGTGTTTCGGCAGCGCTTTCACATCATCCATCGTAAGCAATAAGGGAGCGCCCTGCGGCCGGTCGATCTGTAAGTTTCCAGTCTTCGGGCAGAGGAGTCTTTAAGCCATCATACCCATTGGTACGCGGTTTTTTTGCGGCTTCTTCCACTGGAAACGTGGCTATCAGGTGGGTGCTGTTGAAATACGTTTTGGCAATGGCTGCATTGGCATCCAGCACCCGCCTAAGTGGTTTACGGGCACCCAGCAGCTTAGGGCTGTTAACTATCCACTCATATACACCCACGGGTACGGCAGCGGCCAGCGCAAACAGACTAAAGGAGGTAATTATGCGCCGACGTGCCGTTGATTCAGGCACGTCACTTTCGGGTAGGTTTGGCTCGTTCAACTGGCTCATGCTGGTAGTGGGTTTGGCGTTGGCGAGGGGGTAACAGGCTGGTCGTTGACTGGGTCGGGCATACCGGGTGATTCGGGGGTGATGGGCGGGTCATTGGGTTTAATAAATTCGAACCCCGTTACCATCGACTGGAAGTTTTGCCAGCCCGCCCGGATAACCTGGCCTACGTGGACAAAAAAGAACAGGACATAGCCGATGGTCAAAATAAAATGCTCTAAACGGGCTGCTTTATACCCACCGAGCAGGGCTGTCAGCCACGAAAGCTGGGCGGGTTTATAAATGGCAAATCCCGTTAATACGGAGCCAACGCCCATGACCATAACGGAGAAATAAGCGATTTTCTGGGCACCGTTGTACTTGATAAACGGGGGCTGGGTTTTGCGAAGGCCAAGATCGTAAAGCGTTACGGCAATGGCTTCGCGGAATGAATTTTTGTTGGGTACCAGATGCCGCCATTCGCCCGAAATAAAGGTGTACCCAACGTACAGAAGTCCGTTCAGCATGAAAAGCCACATGAACACCCAGTGCCAGGCCATCCCCTCGGCCAGCCGGAAAGGAACGTTCAGGAACTTATAGAACCCATCCGGGAAAAACGACACCAGCGTATAGTCACCAAAGCTGATTTTGTAAGGATCGTAGGCCCAGTAAATCAGGAGACCACTCCAGATCATGACGAATAGGACCGGGAAGTTGACCCAGTGAAACCACCGAATAGCCAGAGGGTGTTTATGAACAATTCGTTTCATTCGGAGGGGCATGATTATACAGGAAATATACGCTTAATCGTGCTGAAAAGTTTGAAGGCGATATATTTGTTACAATTTCACAATCAGGTGGTTGTGTTCGAAACGGACGATAAAATATTGGTCAGTAGGTAATTATTCAATTCTGCCATTCTCTTGCGTAGGCCATCATGTATATTTCCCTTTTTTTTCTGCTGATGCTGGGTTGGGTACCCTTGCTGGCGCAACCCGTGACTCAGCCCATGCCTGACCAATTGGTTGAACTGGGGCCTAAAGCCTTCATTCTGGATGATCCGACACTGCAACTGACGTTTGCCCAGGTAGCGGCTATGCCCGATTCGGCTTTCCGGCTTAGCCACCAGCAAAAACTGAATTTTGGGCATACCACTTCCCGTATCTGGCTGAAGTTTCAGGTGGATAATACACTTCCTGACTCGCTCTTTCTGCTGTTTATGACGCAGGATGCCGACTATGTTGACCTCTATGCGATTAGTGAATCGGGTGTTGTTTCAGAACACCACGCGGGAGGATTACAGCCGTTTAAAAATCGATATTTCTTAACAAATACGGTCGTATTACCACTTGGACAGCAGCCCAGAACCTTTTTTTTGGCCCTCCGCGACGATAATATTCTTCACTTCTCCGTATTGCTTGCTCCCATCCGGCCTGTGGTGAATCAAATTCAAAAAGAATCGCTTTTTAACGGAGCCGTTTTGGGATTGATGCTGGTGATGGTACTTATAAATCTGTTTATTTATGGTCTTGTGCGCGACCGGGTTTATCTGTTATATGCCTTATATGTAAGCCTGTCGTGTCTCACGTTTTTGTCCTTTGAGGGTTTATTGTACGACTTGCTTTGGCGCAACACACCGTCCTTAAACAATGGGCGGCTGTTTCTGCTGATTACGGCACTGGCCTTTATTGCGGCTATCTGGTTCTCCATGAATTTTCTGCGTACCCGCGATTTTTTGCCCGGCTTTTACCGGTATTTTATGGGTTTGTTAAGTTTGGTTGCGCTTACCACCCTGTTGCGTCTGCTCGATGTGCCTGGCCTGGAACGAATCTTTTACGGGCTAACGCTATTGGGTTTTGTATCGCTGCTGGCCCTGGGGTTACAGACCTACCGACGGGGGTACCGACCCGCCCGCTACTATCTGCTTGCCTGGAGTTTTTACATAGCCGGTACAATGACCAGTGTCCTGGCGCTTCTCGATGTTATCTCGTTTTCTACCGTCTGGGTTATCTACGGCTACCAGATTGGGGCTTCGCTTGAGGCTGCTTTGCTCACATTGGCCCTGGCCGATAGGCTGCAAACCTACCAAACTGATTATCAGGCTGCTCAGCAATTATCTCTTCAGCGCACCGCCGAAAACGAGCAACTTCTGACCCGAAACAATAAACTATTGGAAGAGAAAATACACTATGAAAACCGGCAGGAGCCTTTACCCGACGATATGCGCAGTCTGTTACGTGGTATGAAAGAAGACCGGGACCGAATCCGCAAAATAGCCATTCCCACGCTGGATGGTATGCTACTTTTTCCGGTGGGCGATATCACCTGGCTCGAAGCCGCTGGTAGTTACACAACCATCCATTTTTCAAACCAGAAAACGGTACTGGCCTCGCGTGGACTGGCGGAATTTGAGCACTTGTGCTCCGAAGGGGAAGCCTTTTTCCGGACGCATAAATCAAATATTGTCAATCTGAATCACGTAGTCAAATACCTGCGGGGTGAGGGCGGGCAGGTTGTTCTTGATGATGGTAATACAGTCGATGTGTCCCGGCGTGCTAAACCCGACCTGATGAAGCGACTGGTGGGAGAGGAATAGAGCGAATACAGAAAACTACAAAAAAGCCCGGACTATACCCGGGCTTTTTCATGCCCAAAATCCGCAAAATCCCTCCGTTGCTCAACCCAATCCCTCCGTTGTTCAACTGACGATGGCCTTCAGGCATTCTTAAGCCTAATTTTGATTCGTGCTTTTAAGTAATCACGCAAATTTAAATTGACGTATACTTTTTAGTTATTTCTGTCATTCTGAGGCACGAAGAATCTTCGGTAAAAGCAAGAAGGGTCAGGCTTACCCGGAGATTCTTCGTTCCTCAGAATGACAAAAAATGCAGTAATCAAATTCTGCGTGATTACTTAACTACGGGAATGAATCTACTTCCAGATCGGCTGCGGTTGCCAGTACGTTTTTTAGACCCTTATAATCAACTTTATCATGTTGAAACTGCTACCCCTCGTATTACTGACACTGCTGCTGAGCTGCACGAAGTCAATCTATCACGTAGCTACGGTTCAATCGGAGCAGGTGAAGCTCGTTGAGAAAGACTTCGTTTTTGAGAATGAACACCTTAAGGTTGTTTACAACCTCTGGGAGCCCGGTGGTCGGATGCGGTTTCTACTGTTCAACAAAACGGACCAGCCACTATACATTGACTGGGAAAAAAGTCAGCTGATACGCAACGACACTACGCTTTCCTACAGCCAGCTTCCTCCGCTTCCTAAAAGAGCATATGCCGACACAGTTCGATATGTGTACCGGAGCGGGTATGTAGAGCCCTATCGAATGACGGCACGGGCCAATCGAGTAGCCGAAATTCCATCGCAGACGTTCGTTGCTATTGCAGACTTTCCCATTCAGCAGGCAGTCCTGCATCAAAAAACCAACCAGAAAAATTTTACCTACACAAAGGAAAACTCGCCCCTGCGGGTAGGACAGCAGTTGACCTACTCATTTGATACAGCGGGGACAACTGCTCATTCTATAGCGCATTCGTTCTGGGTCAATCAGATTCAGGTAGTAGGCATCAGCGAGCTAACCCGCTTATTCGGATCCAGAAAAACAGGCCAACCCAACGCTCTCTATACTGTCGAATCACGCCCTGAGGAAGGAAGTACTATCATTCTGGGGGTGGGGATAGCGTTAGGAGTATCAGTTTTAGTTACTCATATTCTCTTAAAGGCTTTATTCAGTAGCTTAGTTATATGATAGCAATAAAGCCCTGGGTTTAAAGGAATTATTTCTATCCACACCATGAAAAATACCGCACAACTGTTCGCTGATAGTCTGGCTGGGCTTAGGTCCTGCTTTCGGGACAAAAATATATGACTTTACGAGTTAGTGACTGAGACCAATCCCTTTGGCCACGAGACAGATTATAGGCTTGTTGTTCATTATAGGACTGATTGTGAATGATCCAGCCCAGGGGAGCCCGTTAAGCAGGGCAGCAATAACATAACCATCATGGATACACTACATGACCAGCCGTGTTTATCCAGCTTATTTTGAGTCTATCCACACCTTTTCCCTATAATTCAAGTACGCAAGCAACAAAAAAAGAGCGATTCCATACGCACACGATCGAAGTGCAGCTTAATCAGGCCAGGCTGTATAGTCAATAAACACTCCATACTATCTGGCTGAACCCGGGCACCTCATGCATATATACCAGTTCATGATTGAATCGTAATTCAGTAATGTATATGAAAAAGATTATACCTCTTCTATTACTTGTCTTGTTGTTAGCAAGCTGCACCAACTCAATCTACCACGTGGCGTTGGTGCAATCCGAGCAGGTAAAACTCATCGAAAGGGACTTTGCGGTTGAAAATGAGCACCTGAAGGTTGTGTATAACCTATGGGAAGAAGGGGGGCGTATGCGTTTCATGCTGTTCAATAAAACAGATCAGCCGCTGTACATCGACTGGTCGAAAAGCGTTTTGCTGCGTAACGATAGCCTACTATCATATAGTCAGCTACCTCCGCTTACCAAACATGCTACAGCCGACACCGTCCATTATTTCTACCAGAATTTGCTTGCTCAACCTTACCGGGGAACAGCACGGGGGAATCAGTTTACCGAAGTTCCGCCACAGGCCTTTGTAGCTATAGCCGACCTCCCGATACAGCAGACGGTTCAGCATAAAAAAACCAAAGAGAAACTATTTACCTATACGAAGCAGAATTCCCCGTTGCGAATAAGGCAGCAATTGGCCTATTCATTGGATAAAACCGGGACAAACACACACCGGATTGAACACTCGCTCTGGGTCGATACAATTCAGGTAGTCCGATACGATCAATTGACCAAGCTGTATGGCTCATTGAAGAAAGGCCAACCTAACGCCTTATACGCAGTAGAGGAGCGTACGGCACATGGCAAGACGGCTATAGCTGGCGTAGTTGTAACGGCCGGATTAGCCGGTATTTTTCTGCTGGCTTTACAGGATATGGTTAGTGGAATAGGTATCGGATTTTAATGGCCATACGCACCTTTATACAGCAAGCGTGGGTGCTGGTACTCAGTGGTCTGGCTACTTGTCAGGCTCAACGAGGATAGTATCAAAGTAAAAGGTTTTGCCCCAAATTCGGTCAAAAAGCAACCACACCTCCATACTGCACACCTTACTTCTCTAATCATGAAAGCGGTTCCACTCTTACTCCTGCTGGCCTGGCTGAACTCAGGCTGTAAACCCATTGATTTATCGGGTTCTTCACAGGAAGAGGAATTGTATTACGAGCATCTTTTCGGCCTGATTGTCACGCCGGACGGAGGATACCTGCTGGGTGCAACCCGCTATCATTCCATAGCAACCGTTACCACAACTACCAACTTGCTGAATCCAACCTACCAGTACGATCCAGCCTCTACCTACGCCGATTTGACAGTAATCAAAACCGACGCCAGCGGTAATCGACAGTGGGAAAAAGCGCTCGAAAAGCCTGAATTTCAGACAGGTGCTAAACTGGTTCTTTTGCCTGGTGGTAACTACCTATTGGCGGGTAATGTGCGCAACAAAGCCCTTACCTTACAAGATGTTATCCTGAGTGAACTAGGCCCCGACGGCGCAGAGCAATCTAGCCGCCAGCTGGCTAAACCGGGAACGGGGCTAACGCTAAATGACCTTAAGATTGGCACAACTGGGGATTTGTTTCTGGCGGGCTATCAGTCGAAAGCAGGTGATTTGACCCATAAACAGGCCGACTTGATAACCAGGCTTAGTCCGGATGGTCGTTCAACGCGCTGGACCTTGTCATCAACCGATTCAACAACGATGCTGGCGGAGGGATCGATCTTCGATTTTACCGATGATGGTAGTTTGCTAATTGCCAGTAGAAAGCCCGTAAACTCGTTGTCGCAGGCCTATTTCAGGAAAATAAGTCCCGACGGTATTGTACGCTGGACACAGTTTGCCAGTAGTGTCAACGAGTTAAGGCCCCGGCAGCTCTATGCCACAGCCGACGGAGGTTTTTTGTTGGCAGGCTCTGGGCTCACCCAGGGCCAGGGTCAGGTTGTATTACTAAAAGTTGATGCCAACGGTAACGCGCAGTCGGTACAGTGGTTTGATACAGGATCGTTTTCGTATGATAACAGAAATGAAATTCTCATGAAGCGAGCTGATGGTCGGTTCGTATTAGCCACCTGGAAGCAGGATGGCTTACTGTCGCTGACCCTGCTGGATACCAATGGGGGCTCTCCCAAATCAATACCAACAACCACCAAACTCCTGAGGCTGCTAAATATGCCCGTTATGCTGGCCCTTGCCAATGGCGATATACTGATGGCTGAACTAATTAATCAAAATAGTTCTCGGACTAAAGTCATTATGCTGCGCCGTATTGGGGCAGATGGCAAAGAGATTTGGCAACGCACAATAGCCAGTCTTTAGGGCCTGTTGACAATTAATCTGCCTAGCACCTTTGGTCCACTTATTTACACCTTTAGCTCATGAATCGCTCGTATATATTGGTTTTCCTTCTGGCCGTTGGATATGGCACCATTGGTTTTAGCCAGCAAACGATGACCGTTACCCCACTTCCCGACGAAGCGAAACACGCTGTAACGTTCGATATGGGTGGCAATACACCCACCATTGGTGTCAGCTATCACAATCACATTATTCGGTTTGCGAATGCGCATCAGCCCTACACCCGTGCCCTAGAACTAAGTGCGGGTCTGGGGTTCTCACCTAAAACCTGGCTATTGCGACTGTATATCATGGGAATGATCTATCAGGAGAAGGGAACAGCCATTACCAGTTCTGGTGACTTGGTCTGGCAAAAGAAGACGTATTTGAAACCAAGCCCGGGCCTGTCGATTGGTAAACGCTTTTAGTAAATCCTATCCACATGAAACATCTTCTCTTTATTCTTTTTGGGCTACTTACTGCCTGCCAATCAATTACTCCAATCAAACCGGGCGTTAATCAAGCGCCCATTCAGGAAGAGGACCTGCCCCATAAAATCTATCAGAACGCGGGTAATGTTTGTTCCGCTGCGGATGGCGGATTAACGACCGTGCTTCTGCGTATGGCATCGAATTATGGACCGGGCACTACTAATTACAGCTCACCCGCTGCATCACGCTATGAGGTAGCAGTCATTAAAACGGACGGACAGGGGAAGCTATTATGGAATAAAATGGCCTGGTCAGGGCCGTCTTCCAGCAGTTCCAGGCCACTGATTCACCCGTTGAGTGACGGTGGTTACTTTGTTTTGCTATCGGTCCGGCAGAACTTAAACGAGCGTAATTACCCTGAGTTGCTACTTATTCATATCAGTGGCACCGGTGAGGTTATCAATCGGCAATCGGTTGAAGGGTTAAGGCAGGATAACAGCTTCAAGGCGGTGGGCATTCGTTCACTGCCAGACAAAGGGTTTGTTATCAGTGGCTATACCTTTACTGCGGCTGGACCAGCTCCTGTTCTGACTCGCTTCGATGCGCAGGGGCACCTCCAATGGCAACAAACGTACGGCCCGATTGCCAATACCTATGATTTGGCGGTTACATCCGATGGAGGCTTCATGCTCTCATGGGCAAACTATATAAGTGCCCAAAACAATGAGTCTTTGTTTTTGAAAATCAGTGCGAACGGTGAGCAGGAATGGCTCAAAAAATACGGCTACTTTGTGGCCAGCCCGGTACTAAGCGAAACGAATGATAAAGGATTCGTTCTATTCGGTCGATTGACAGGCAACTCAGCCAATACCGTTTTATACAAATTAACCAAAGACGGGCACATTGAATGGGTTAAGTTGTATCCATTAGCTACTGGTCAATTTAGTACCCCACTAGGCGTCTTTCCATCGGGCAGTGATTATGTACTGGTCCACGCCACTAACGACAGTGTTGAACTGTTGACTACCACGCTGACCGGTGATGAACAAAGCCGTCGGTCTGTGAGCGGGTCTCTTTCCAAAGAAAACGGCGACCTTATTCGCCTGTTGGATGGCTCGTTTGTTTTGGTTGGCCCAAGTTCGTCAGGGGGATTCAGCCTAACCAAAACGAATCCGGATAAAACGCTCCATTGGCGCTCACCGATTGCCACTAATAACTGACGGTTGGTCGACAGACCTCTGGTTCCGTACTAGTTTAAACAGATCAAGACGATGATTAATACGCTACGTATTTCGGTACTTCTTGGAGTACATTTCTGGTCAGTGCTGGTTTAGCCTATGCGCAGGATCTGGCTTCCTCTACAGCCACTAGGGCCGTTACGTTTCAACTAGGTGTACCGATTAGTACCCCCTCTTCATCAATTCAAGCGTTTATGGAGAAAAATGGGCTGGGTGGCTCTTCCTCCAGTTATGCTGGAGGGGTTACTTATCCCACTAAAAAGGCGATGCCCAGCTTTGGGATGCACGTTGAGTTTTTCCGGCCCCGATCCAGTTTCGGTGGCGCCCTAAATGTTATGGGGGGCTCTGTTCTGGGAACTGATGATGCCTTTGTGCGGTGGCGGGCCGTTTCGCTGTCTTTACTCTATAGCTACTATTCACGGCAACGGACCACCCGCATTAGCGTGGGCCCTGCTCTTCAATGGGGGCAGACCGAAGCCGGGGAAAAGAGTTACGGTTTTTTTAGTACTTCGCCCCCTCTCGTCGGAAAGGCCCGTATTATGCCTGGATTTGTCATCGACGCAGCGGTGCGGTTTCCGGCCCACACGCCGTTTTTTGCTGAGTTAGGTGGGCATTATGAGGTGGCATTTGGCCAGTTACATAATGAACTAACCTACACCAATACAATTCGGGGCAAGCGAACAATACCATTTGACCTGAGTTTCAATCGGGTTTCGTTCACCGTAGGCATCGGCTTTCGCTTACATAGCCGCTAAAGTACCGGCCCAGTTCCGTACGTTCACGATTGCCGAGTAGGTCAGGCAAGCTACGCTGTATACGCCATGAAAACGCTCCTTATAGTCTGTCTATTTAGTTCATTATTAGTTAGTTGTAAACAGGATGTTGAGCCTTTTCAACCTTATTTCAGAATGGTCATTGATGGTCGTCTGGTAACGTGCGACAAGGAGATACGGGGTAGTAGTCCCAAAATTGGAAATACGGTAACTCTTTACGGAAGATGGGCCGCTGGAGAGCTGACTATTGAACTGCTTTACAGCAATAAGATAGGCGAAAAGACTGTAAAAGCTATAGCTTCCGATTACCGTTTCGATGGCCCTCGTTTTATAATGTATGATGCTGAATCGATTTATTGCGCTGGAGATGAGGGTGTATATGGCGGTGTAAAAGGAAGCGGGAAGATTAATATTCTTGAGATAAGTGATGAGTATGTAAAAGGTACCTTTGAATTTGTTGCGCCCGGTCTTAATCCCCCGATAAAAAAAACCGTTATCAATGGTGAATTTTACATCAAACGAAACCCATGAAAACCGGCACTCAAATAGTTACTGAAATCTATGCGCCTGTCTCTCCTGATCTTAAGCTTAATCATACCGTTATTCGGTCATGCCCAACCCACCCAAACCCTCCGGGGGCGGGTGGTAGACAGGGAATCAAAATATCCGCTGGTGGGTGCTACGGTGCAGTCGGTTGATGTAAAGATGGGCAGTTTGACCGATAGTGCGGGGAACTATCGCATCGCTGGCGTCCCCGTAGGTCGGCGTACGGTGCAGCGTAACACTGGTGGGCTACAAAGAGGTATTGCTCAATAACATTATTGTGGATGCCGGTCGGGAAACGATCCTGGATGTCGAATTAGAAGAGAGCATGCAGCAACTGGCGGCCGTAACCGTTAGGGCGCAGCGAACGGGTGAAGCGCGGAATGACATGGCGGTAGTGTCGGCGCGGCAGTTTTCGGTAGATGAAGCCGACCGCTACGCCGGTAGCCGGGGCGAACCCGCCCGCATGGCGTCTAACTTTGCCGGGGTGCAGGGCGCCGACGATTCCCGCAATGACATCGTTATTCGGGGAAATTCGCCCCAGGGCGTTCTCTGGCGGCTGGAGGGCGTGAGCATTCCCAACCCCAACCATTTTGCCATTGCCGGTACGTCCGGTGGGCCGGTCAGCATCATCAATAACCGCTACCTAGCCAACTCCGATTTCTTTACGGGTGCTTTCCCCGCCGAGTTTGGTAATACCGTTGCGGGCGTATTTGATCTGAAACTCCGCAACGGGAATAATGAACGCCACGAAAAAACCATCCAGTTCGGTTTTCTGGGTACCGAAGCGATGGTAGAAGGACCCCTTTCGCGAAAGGCTGGGTCATCGTATATGGTTTCCTATCGCTACGCCAACCTGGGGTTGTTCAGTAAACTTGGTCTTGACATTGGTACCCAAGCCGTTCCTTCCTATCAGGATGGATTTTTTCGGCTGAACTTCCCCCTGAAAACCCGTTCGGGTACTTCGGCGGGGAGTGTGGCTTTTTGGGCACTGGGCGGGACCAGTACGGTGGATATTCTGGTCAGTCAGCAAAAAGCCGATGACCGGAATATATTCGGTCAAAACGACCGCGACCAGTATTATACCTCGCGTATGGGCGTAGCCGGGCTGACCTACATCCGCCCGGTTAGCAAGCAAACGTTCTGGAAAACGACGCTGGCCGTATCGGGGAATGTGCAGGATGCAAACCACAATTATCTGTTTCTTCGGAAAGATGGTGCCGGTAACCCATTGGTACAAAATAGCCGGTTTGCCATTGATTCGCTGCGCCCAATTCTGGATTATCGGTTTCAGGAGATACGCTACACACTTTCCTCCTTCGTCAATCATAAAATTGGGTCGCGCAGTACGCTTAAAGTGGGCCTCAATACCGACGTTTTTCACTTTACGGCCTTCGATAGTGTGCGGACATTCGAGCCGCCAGCCTCCACCCTGTTCACGCGCTGGCAAAGCCGCTGGAATGCCAACGACGTTTTTGCATTACTCCAACCCTACGTTAGCTACCGCACCCGTCTGACGGAGAATATGACGCTGACTGCGGGCCTGAATGCGCTCATTTTAACGCTAAACAAGAATAGCCTTTCGCCGGTTGAACCCCGGCTTGGGCTGAGTTATGACTTGCCAAACCGCCAGAAACTGAGCGTAGCCGTTGGTTTACACAGCCAGATGCAGCCGACCTATACCTACTTTTACAAGACGCCTAACCTGATTGCCTCTACCTTCCCCAGGCCATTAATAGCCGAAAATAAAAACGTGGACCTGACCAAAAGCTGGCATTATGTGGCGGGCTATAACCGGCTGCTGGGGCGCAACCTGCGATTACTGTTGGAAACTTATTACCAGCACCTGTTCAACGTACCCGTCGAGCGGTTGCAGTCGTCATTTTCCATGCTGAACACCGGGGCGGCTTTCTCCCGAATTTTCCCCGGTCCGCTGGTAAATACGGGAGTGGGACGCAACTATGGGGTGGAACTGACGCTGGAAAAATTCTTTAGCGACAACTACTACTTCCTGGTTACCGGCTCGCTATTCGATGCTAAATATAGGGGGTCGGACAAAATCTGGCGCAACACGGATTTCAACGGGAGGTACGCGTTCAATGCGTTGGTTGCCAAAGAAATACCTTTTCGGCGTTCCAGCCTTAGCCTGGGCGCTAAGTTTACGGCAACGGGCGGTCGCTGGTATGGGCCGGTAGACGAAGAAGCGTCGCGCCGAAATCAGGAAATTGTTTTTGCCAGTGCTACGCGCAACTCGCTCCAGTTTGCCCCTTACCGCCGGTTCGATATTAAACTGGACTATAAAATTAACCGAACACACCTGACGCACACCATTGCCCTCGATCTGGTCAATGTGCTGGGCATTAAAAATCTGCTGTCCCTGAGTTATGCGCCCCAGCCCGATGGCAGCTTCGTGAAGCAGGAGTACCAACTGGGGTTTCTGCCCGTGTTTTACTACCGCGTAAACTTCTGACTGCTGTGTTTTTGGGCAATGGGAGAAAAAACTAACTTGCCAAAAAAGGTTATTATGATTCTTCAAACCCTCGATACGGGCTTCTTCAAACTGGACGGCGGTGCCATGTTCGGCGTTGTGCCCAAGCCGCTTTGGCATAGACTCAATCCCGCCGATGAGCAAAATCGGTGTATCTGGTAAACGTAGGCTGTTGTTGAATCATCTGGTCTTTTTCGCTTATATTTGGTAAGGTAAATTCTTGAATCGTACTATGACAATCGTACTGGATATTGCAGAGCCTCAACGGCAAACGTTTTTGGAATTCATTAAAACGTTGCCTTACATTACCGTTGTTTCGGAGGAGGCAACAACGGATGAAGGGGAATGGAATCGCCAAACAGTCCAACAATTTTTAGCAGGCTACGCTGATTCAGATAGTATATACGATGAAGTATGAACTAGGGGCAGTCGTTCTGATTGCTTTTCCCTACACGAATGGTAGTGGAGTCAAAAAGCGCCCGGCTTTAGTTCTATATGATAATGGAGATCCAGACATAGTCGTTGCACGTATCACCAGCCAGGCGGTTACAACTCATGATGACATCCTTATAATTGATCAGGATACGGCTGGTCTATTGGTCGTATCGAGGGTACGCCTGCATAAGATTGCTACGCTGGATAAAAAATTAATTACCCGGCAGCTAGGTCACCTCTCTGATAGCGACCAACTGGCTATAACGATGCATTTACAATCGGCGGCCCTTTTGCTTTGAGGGCATACAAACGACCAAAACTCATTATGATTCTTCAAACCCTTGATACGGGCTTCTTCAAACTGGACGGCGGTGCCATGTTCGGCGTTGTGCCCAAGTCGCTTTGGCATAGACTCAATCCCGCCGACGAGCAAAATCGTTGTACCTGGGCCATGCGGTGTTTACTGTACGAACAGGGTAATCGATTGTTAGTCGTGGATACCGGCATCGGTAATAAACAGGACGCAAAATTCTTCGGGTATTATGACCTGCATGGCGATTCGACGTTGCTGGGGTCTATTCGTACAGCAGGCTATACCGAAACCGACGTGACCGATGTGTTGCTTACGCACCTGCACTTCGACCACGTGGGTGGAGCCGTGCAGCGGTCCGGCGATCAACTGACTCCCGTTTTTTCGAAGGCGACCCATTGGGTACACCCTGCGCATTGGAATTGGGCAATCAACCCTAATTCACGGGAAAAGGCGTCGTTCTTAAAAGAAAATATACTTCCCTTGCAGGAAAGTGGTCAGTTGCAGTTCTTAATCGAGCATCCCTTTCCCTACACGGATATTGACTTGCATTATGTGGATGGCCACACCGAGAAAATGGCGTTGCCGCTTTTTCGTATCAACGGCCGGACAGTGGTTTACCTGGCCGACCTGATTCCGTCGTCGGCGCACGTGCCGCTGCCCTATGTCATGAGTTATGACGTTCGGCCACTGCTGACGATGGATGAAAAAACGAGCCTGTTGCAACGGGCTGCCGCCGAGAACTGGGTATTGGTGTTTGAGCATGACCCCGTTATAGAAGCCGCCACTGTTGAAATGACCGATAAAGGCATTCGGCTCCACGAAACGGGTAAACTGGCGGAGCTGCTGTAGCAATGCGAAAGTGACACCGGGCAACTATTTACAAACCAAAAAATCATACCTGCCGTTATCTGACCAATAACGAGACGTTTATGAAAATAGGGTTGGCTTTATCAGGGGGCGGAGCGCGGGGTATTGCCCATCTGGGTGTTATCAAAGCCCTTATGGAAATGGATATTCACTTCCATCAAATAGCCGGTACCAGTGCCGGTGCCATTGCGGGTGCTTTACTATCCCAGGGGTACACCCCCGACGAGAGTTTGAAGATTATCGAGTCATCCTCGTTTGTACGGCATCTGCGACCCGCCTGGAACCGCATGGGGTTGCTGCGGCTGGATGCCATTGCCGATTTATACCGAAAATACATTCCGCACGATTCGTTTGAAGGATTACAGATACCCCTGCACGTGGTGGCAGTTGATTTGAATGGGGGGGAGCAGGTCATTTTTGACCGGGGAGAACTAATTCGGCCCGTGCTGGCATCCTGTTGCCTGCCCGGTATTTTTGAACCGTTTATAATCAACAAACGCCAGTTCGTTGATGGAGGAGTCCTGAACAATCTGCCCGTAGATATTATCGAACATAAAGTGGATTTCCTGATCGGCTCCCATTGTAATCCACTGAGCACATCCAAACCCATTCGTTCCATGCGGGGGGTTATTGAGCGAAGCATTATCCTGGCAGTCCAGAGTAAAACAAGGGAAAAGTTTACCCGTTGCCATGTATTGCTGGAGCCAACGGCTTTGAGCGGGTATAGCCCGGCAGATATTGGCAAGGCGCGCGAACTGTTTCGGATTGGTTACCAGTACACCCTGTCCATGGCGGCCGACATAGAAAAAGCGCTCGGCACAGCCACGGCTGAGACCTGATGAACCAGCATAATGTAGGGAGTGCATGAATGAACGCCCGGCTAAAAAGCCGGGCGTTCATTGCTTTTGGGAACATTGATTTTGACAGGGAACTACTGTTTCTGAAAAAAATGACCCGTTGCTACTGACGTTTATAGGTTTCCGTGTTCTTGAATTAGTTACATCAGCCGGAAAAAGAATAAGTATTTTTACGGATAACAATTTTATAGTTGGAATGAGTATAATTAAATAACTAAATAATTCAATACCGAATAATATTCTATAAACAGGGTATATATGCGAATAATATGGATGTAATTAAATTAGTGAGGCTTATACTTGGTAAGTATAAGCCTTTTGCTAAATTTGCAACTAATGCACGCTTATCTTAACTTATCTTAACTAAATTATGAGGAAAATTCTACTGGTGAGTATGCTTCTTGTGTGCTCACTCTGGGTCCCTGCATGGGCCCAGGAGCGAACCATTACGGGTAAAGTAACGGCCGCCGAAGATGGCACGCCAATTCCCGGAGCCTCCATCCTGATTAAGGGCACTACAAAGGGAGCTAACTCCGATGCGGACGGGAGCTACTCGCTTAGCGTACCTGAAAACGGTGGCACATTAGTGTTCAGTTTTGTCGGTTCAGCCACCCAGGAGATTCAGATTGGCAATAAGTCCAAGATTGACGTTGGGCTGGCTAATGACTCCAAGCAATTAGGTGAAGTAGTCGTAACTGCCTTAGGTCAGCAGCGCGACAAAAAAGCATTGGCCTACGCTGTTTCAAATGTAAAAGGTGACCTTCTTCAACAACGCTCAGAACCTGACCCACTGCGGGCATTAGCCGGCAAGGTGCCGGGAGTAAACATCACAGCCGGTAACGGCGCACCGGGAGCGGGTACCCGTATCACTATTCGGGGTAATAACTCCTTTACGGGTAATAACCAGCCGCTGTTCGTTGTGGACGGTATTCCGTTCGACAACTCCGTAAACGCTTCGCAGGGGTACAACCAGAATACGGTAGCCACCAACCGAGCCTACGATATTGATCCCAACAATATTGAAGCGATGACGGTGTTGAAAGGAGCGGCTGCCTCGGCTCTTTATGGGTCACGGGCTGCCAACGGGGTTATCGTCATCACGACCAAATCGGGTAGCAAATCGGCTCGTAAAGGGCTGGAGATTAATTTCAATACGTCGTATTCGGTCGAGAATGTATCCTCAGTTCCCAATTATCAGGATACGTACACACAGGGTTCTAATCAGACTTATAGCGGAGGATTCATTGGCAACTGGGGAACGGTTTTTCCGGCCGAAGTTGATCGTGTAAATGCCGCGCTGGGTTTTGACCGGTACTCCAAAGTAGTAGACCCCGATTTTCCGGCCGGTACAGTTCCGCATCCATTGGTCGATCAGACTGTACCGTACGGCGCTGCTCGCTATCAAACCGCTTTTCCGGAACTGTTACAGGCTAATGGCCGGGGAATTGCCGTGCCGCTCCAGCCGTACGACGTTATCGGTGGTTTTTTCCGCCAGGGCAGAGTGATGGAAAATGGTATTCAGATCAATTCAACGGGTGATAAGACCTCGCTGAATGCATCTGTTTCGCGGACGAAAAACGAAGGTATCATTCCCAATTCGTTCACGGACCGGACAACCCTGAGTTTTGGGGGCAATGCCACGCTGAATAACAAGATCAACTTAGCCGGTAGTGTAGCGTATACGAATACCAATCAACAAAGCCCCCAATCGGGTGCGGGCTATTATGCCGACTATGGTGGACTGGCATCGGCCGGTTCTATATACGGACGCCTGTTCTACTTACCGCGTAACTACAACCTGAATGGCTATCCGTTCGAAAACCCGGTAGATGGCTCAAACGTATTCTATCGGGCGCTGGATAACCCCCTCTGGACGGCTAAACATAACCTCTACAATTCCGCCGTCAACCGGGTGTATGGGAACATGACCCTCACCTACGACGTAACCCCCTGGTTGAACCTCACGGCCCGTGGCGGCTTGAATACCTACTCCGAAACGCGCAAAAACGTTCTCCGTCCGGGTGGTTCATTTTTACCCCTGGGTACGGTTTCCCGCACCGACCTGAGCAGAACTGAGGTTGACTTCACGTTCCTCGCTACGGTGCAGCACGATTTCTCGGAACGCTTCAATGCTAAGTTGCTGGTGGGTTTTAACCCCAATCAGCGTAGCTACACGGAATCCAACGTGAGTGGAGCACCCGTCATTGACCCCAACGTACTGACAATTGGTGGTACGCTGAACCAAAATGCCAGTGACTACAAATTTACCCGCCGTTTGTACGGGGTGTTTGGGGAACTGACAATGGGGTACAATAACTTTGCCTTCCTGACCGCGTCCGTTCGGAATGACCATTCGTCGACGTTGCCCGCCAGCAATAACAGCTATTATTATCCAGCCGTTGCCGGTTCGCTTGTCTTTACGGAGTTTCTGAAAATACCCAAAAACATCCTGAACTTTGGTAAGCTGCGGGCTAACTACGCCATGGTAGGTAAAGACGCTGATCCCTATCAGGTGTTCACCGCCTACAATCTGGGACGTACGTTTTACAATGGTAGTGCCATCTCGACCGCCAATTTGCCGGGCCAGTTGAATAATATTGGCCTGAAACCTGAATTTACGTCGGAAGTAGAGTTAGGTGCTGAACTACAGTTTTTCAATAACCGGATTGGCATTGACGTCGCTCACTTCGACCGGGTCTCGACCGATCTTATTGTAACGCGTGAGTTACCGCGTACGAGCGGTTTTTCTACTGAAATCACCAACGCCGGTAAAATATCCAATAAAGGATGGGAGTTGGGCCTTACCCTGGTCCCCATCCGGACCGCCAGTGGTTTCACCTGGACATCATTCGTAGCCTACACCCGCATCCGGTCAAAAGTAGAAGATGCTGGGCCTGGCGGAGAGATTTTCATTGGCGGAACCGGACTTTCGTCCCTGGGTACTATTTTCCGGAACGGATTACCGTACGGGCAGATTATCGGTTCGGTGAATGCGCGTGATGGTCAGGGCAACCTGCTCATTAACCCCAGTACCGGATTACCCATCCGGGCGGCCAGTTCCGCTATTATTGGCGATCCTAACACGAAATTCACCGTGGGCTGGACCAATACCTTTACGTTCAAAAATTTCACCCTAAGCGCGTTGGTCGATTACAAAGCGGGTGGAAGCCTGTTCTCGAGTACAGCGGCTTCATTGTTACTGCGTGGTCAGTTGAAAAATTCGGAAGATCGCGAAGGGATACGGGTAATACCGGGTGTACTGGGTGATCCGGCTACGTACAAGCCGCTGGTAGGTGATAATGGTCAACCCATCAAAAATACCATTGCTATGACGGCTTTCCAGTACCACTTCACGGACGGTTACGGGGCTTATGGAGCAGATGAAGTGAATATTTATGATGCTACGGTGGTTCGCCTGCGGGAAGTTACGCTCGGCTATAGTGTACCGAAAGCCTTCCTGAACAAGTACGCAAAAGTGCTTGGTAGCCTGCGCCTGTCGGCATCGGGTCGTAACCTATGGTTCTATGCACCGAACATGTTGCCCGGTTTGAATTTCGACCCGGAGGTTCTGTCGAACCTCTCCGATTCGAACATTCAGGGCTTTGACCTGGGTGCTGCACCCTCTACCCGTCGTTTTGGTATCAACCTTAACGCTTCATTCTAAATTCATGGCGGCACTGTTTGCTTACCGGATAGTGCCGCCCTATACTAACATTCTTTAGAAAAAAGTACATGACAAACTATAAGAACGTATTCAGGGCAGTTATGCTCACTGGATTCATTGGTGTAGTCAGTTCCTGTAATTATACTGAACTGGACATTAACACTGACCCCAACCGGCCAGCATCGGGTTCGCTGGGATTGCTTTTGCCTGTTGCTGAGAACGCAGCCCGTAATGCCTTTACCTCTGTCAATAGTGATGCTATGGGCTTTGCCGGCCTTCTGAGTTCGGCAGATGCCTACAACCTGAGCAATACCAGCTATCAGGGAACCTGGAACACGGCTTACGTAAACATGCAGAGCATTGAGCAGATGCTACGGGCCACCGAAGACGGTAAAAATCCCCGCTATCGGGGCATTGCCCAGGTGCTTAAGGCTTACTCCATGGGGAACTACGTAGATATGTTTGGGGATATGCCGTATTCCGAAGCCTGGAAAGGCAACGCGGATGAGCCCATAAAGGCCCCTAAGTTCGATAAGGATTCCGACATCTATGAAGACCTGCTGAAACTGTGCGATCAGGCAATTGTGGAATTGGCTAAACCCCAGCCTGTGGCCGTTATCAACGACTACATGGGGTCTGGCAACGCGGCCACCTGGACCCGGATTGCCAAAACAGTGAAGCTGCGCCTGCTGCTAACCTCACGCAAAGGCCGTGCGAATGGAAATGCTGAACTGAAAGCCGCTTTTGATGCGGGTGGGTACATCACGGCTCCGGCCAACAATTGGTCTTACCTGTATTCAACCCAGGTGTCGCCGGAGCGCAACACCCATCCTTGGTACATAACGTACACAGGTACGTCGGACCCTACCTATATCAATCACCAGTTTATGGGGGAAATGATTCTGAATAAAGACCCCCGTCTGCCATTCTATTTCTACCGGCAAACGGCGCGGATTCTGGATCAGAATAACCCAACCGACCGGGGTACAACACCCTTTGGTGGCTCTTACCTGCCCCTGCGGGCTTCTTTTCTGGACGAGTATAAGAAAGCGTTTAACATTACGGGTGCCATACCCAGTTCAGACCTGGCCTTCATTGCCGGCTATTTCGGGCGCGACCGTGCTGATGTGTCGGGGGCTGCTGCCGATGGTCCCCTCCGCGCTACGCCCGGCGCTTATCCGGCGGGTGGTGTCTATTCCGACCGTACTACGCCAGCCGTGGGCCTAACCGGTCAGGCTGCTCTGAACTACGGGGGAAATGGTCTTTGGCCCCTGATACACAGCTGGAATACGAAGTTCTACCAAATCGAAGCTATCCTGGACGGAACGGGCGTGACGGGCGATGCGAAAGCATTATTTGAAGCCGCCATGCGTGAACAAGTTGCCGTGGTGGTTGCTCAGGGCCTTAAATCGGATCCGAGCAAAGCCAAGGCGCCCGCAACGGCCGAGACGGATGCCTACGTAAAAGCCTGGATGGATTTGTATGATGGCGCAACCACCGACCAGGCGAAGCTAAACGTAGTAGCCAAGCAAATATGGTTCTGCTCCTGGGGACAGGGTATGGACCTCTGGAACCTGCAGCGCCGGACAGGCTACCCAATCCAGAGCCAGTTCAAGCAGTTCTCGGTTGGTATTCAGGCTCCCATTTCGAAGCCACCCCGTCAATATGCGCTTCGGCTACCCTATCCACAGTCGAAGGCGCATTGAACCCCAACGCAGCGAAGTATATTACCGACGTAGTATTCGATCGTGATCCACTCTTTTGGGATAAAGTAAAGGTGAAGTGGGAATTCTAACAAACTAAAATTGGCTGGACGCTGCATGGTGCAAACCAGACGGGGTCCGGCCAACTACCAAACGAACAAGCACAATGAAGCAATTTTTTAAAAACTAGAATACATTCTGCCGGCAGCCCTCATGCTGCTGATAGGTTGCCGTGACGAGTCACTCAATCCAAACAAAGCCTATGAGCCGGGCGTGCACGCATTAGGCGTATTTGATGGGGTAGCGGAAGCAGCTAAAGCCAACTTTGCCACGAATGCTAAAACGTTCCCGCTCGGGGGGCAGGATAACGCGAAGATTGATTTTAAAATACGCTGGGTAACGCTGGACAATATATTGACGGTCACCAAGATAGTTGTCAAGGTAGACATGATTGAATCCTATACCGATTCCGATGGTAATCCCAAAACGGTATCGCTGGGCAGCGGAGGCCGGATTGTGAAAACCATTGAAGCACCAGCCGCCAACCGTCAGTGGAACATGTTCAGCATTACGCCTGCGGAGATTTACAACCTGTACAAAGACGCAACGGTGAAATACGACAAGGTGAATGCCGTGAAAGTCTTTGAAAACCCCACCCGTCCCCGTCCGGCAGGAGCACGCCTGCAAGGGCCTTTGGTTGTGGCTGGTAAAACACTGGCCAATGCTGATGCCTTTGTGGTTACCTGGGAGTTGACTACTACTGATGGATCGGTGTTTAAAGTATGGAACGAAGAAAGTATTTGTCTTGACCCCACGCCGGTGTCGCAGGCCAATTCTAACTGTCGCCTTAACTTCAGCGTAAAGTAACAGAGTAAACAATGTATGGAAAGCAGCAGATTCCGCGCGGGATCTGCTGCTTTTTTATGTATCTTCGGGGTGATGCGTATTTTTCATTTGCTATCGATAGTTGTTGCGTTGCCGCTCGTTGGAATGGCCCAACCCCCCACGTTCACGGCTACCATTCAACCCCTTATTATCCGAAATTGCGCTACCCCCTGTCATCATCCGGGTGGCGTAGGACCATTCAGTTTGCTGACGTATCAGGACGTAGCCAAACGGGGGAAATTCGTGGCCAAAGTGACCCAGAGCCGCTATATGCCCCCATTTCCGGCCGACCGGCAGTTTCAGCACTATGCTAATGAGCGGGGCCTGTCTGACACCGAAATCGGTGCGATTCAGGAATGGGTAAAGGGAGGCATGCCGGAAGGCGAGAGGAATGGGGAACCGTCCAGCGTGAAACAAGCGGAAACAAAGACGGGCGATTCGGCCGAAGAAGTAAAACCTGACCTTGTTCTGCGCATGAAGCCTTACACCATCAAAGGCGACGGCCACGAGGATTTCCGGTATTTCCACGTACCCATGAACCTCACTAAAGACGTATGGGTAGAGGCCATCGAATTTGTGCCGGGCAACCGAAAATTATTGCATCACAGCCGGTTGATGGTTGACTCAACGGGAACGATGGCTGGTATCGACGGCGTAGCCGAGGATGATGCCCACCTGCGCAACTTTCAGAAAACACCCCTGGCCGATGAGTTTTTGTATGGTTGGGTGCCCGGTAATGACCGCGTCGCTTTCCCGGCAGGTTCGGCCAAGCGCATTCGGGCCGGTAGCGATCTGATCCTGAATATCCATTATTCACCGTCGCCCAATGCCGCGCAGGACCAGTCGGAGGTGCGGTTGTATTTTGCTAAAAAGCCGGTGACGAAAACGGTACGAACACTTACGCTTACCGAAAACAACGTGACCAATCAGCCCTTTCGGCTGGAGGCCAATACAAAACCAACGTTCTACATCAACTACGGGCCATTGCCCGATACCGTCCGCTTACTGTCGGTATTGCCCCATATGCACTGGCTGGGTCAGTCAGTACGCGCGTTTGCCGTAACCCCGGCGGGGGAAGCGATCAATCTGGTCAGCATCCCGGACTGGGACTACCGCTGGCAACTTACCTACTTCTTTCGGGAGCCGATTGTACTGCCCAAAGGCTCCACCATCATTGCCGAAGCGCACTACGACAATACGGACCAAAATCCGCTTAATCCTAACCACCCCGCCCGAACGGTGGGCTACGGCTGGAGTTCCACCGATGAGATGATGAACCTAGTATTTTATTATCTAAAATGAGTCGTTCGATTACCCTTCACTATGGGTTTAATCCTGTTTGCCTCTAACCCGCTAAATGATGCCCGTAAAAAACGCAGGGGTAGTTTTTCAGTAGGTCGGATTTATACGATGTAATGCACTATTTTCGTTTGAAAAAAAGTAGTATTCACCCCGATGCATTACCTTTCCCTGATTAGAAACGTCCGATTCTAAACGCTTTTATTTGGCCTATACCGTATACATGAGAAAATTTTACAGTGCTATTCTCTGGGCAGTTTTGCTGGCCATACTACCGGGTTGTCTGCTGGCGCAGGATGTTCGTATAACGGGTAGGGTTATATCAGTGCAGGATGGGCAACCACTACCGGGCGTAAATATTCAGGTGAAAGGCACCACCAATGGCGTTAGCTCCGATGCCAGCGGGAACTACTCCATCACCGTTCCGGGCAGTACCGCCGTACTACTGGCCACTTCCATTGGCCTGGTAACGCAGGAAATTACCGTTGGCAACCGCACCACGATTAATATCCAGATGCAGGAATCCATCAATGAGCTGACGCAGGTAGTGGTGACGGGGTATAACACAACCCAGCGAAAAGATATTTCCAGTTCCATTGCCTCGATTTCGCCCGACAAATTCAAAGATATTCCGGTGGCTAGTTTCGATCAGGCCCTACAGGGGCAGGCGGCTGGTGTGCAGGTATCGCAATCGTCGGGTACGCCCGGCGGTGGACTGATGGTGCGCATACGCGGCAATACCTCTATTTCGGCCAGTAACCGCCCCCTGTTCATTGTGGATGGCGTGCCGGTTGAAAACGGAGCGCTCACGGAGCGGGGCTTTGGTGGGCAGACGGACAACGCCCTGGCACTCTTCAATCCTAATGATATCGAAAGTATCGACGTGCTGAAAGATGCGTCGGCGAAAGCTATTTACGGGTCGCGGGCGGCCAATGGTGTGGTGCTGATAACCACCAAGCGGGGAAAAGCCAACCAGAAAACGAAATTTACGGCCGATGTGCAGCAGGGTATGATTGACGTTATCCGTCGGCCCGATTTACTGAACGCCACCGAACTACTGGAACTACAGCGGGAAGCGGTGATCAATGCCGGGCAGGATCCCGATAAACTGGGCCTGATAAAAGGGGTTACCGATGGGCAGAATACCGACTGGATTAACTCCATTTTGCGAAAAGGCGTTTACCAGCAGTACCAGCTATCAACCCAGGGCGGTAATGATAAGACGCAGTTTTACCTCAGTGGCAGCTACCGCAACGAACAGGGAGTCCAGCTCAACAGTCAGTTTACCCGCTACACTGGCCAGTTTAAGTTCGACCATAAAGCCACCGATAAGCTTTCGTTTGGGATGAACCTGACGCTCTCGCAGGTGAAGAACAAGCGGGTAAAAGGCGACAACTTCCTGGATGGTGTTTATTCGGGCGCGCTAAAGAGTTTACCGTATTACTCACCCTACAACGAACAGGGGAAACTGTACGGCCCCAATGACGCCGAATACGGGGGATTTCCCAACTTTAATCCCGTTGGTCAGGCGCTGCTACCCCGTTTTGAAACCTACACCATCAAAATGCTGGTCGGGTTGTACGGTGAATATGAAATTCTGCAAAACCTGCGTTTCCGGTCGAAAATAAGTGCGGATTATAACAACATTACCGAGGACCAGTTTGAGCCATCCAGCACGGCCATCGGCGGCTTTCTGCCCAGCGTGGGCGGGCAGGGATACGGTGTTTTCGGCAGTGCCAACGTATCAAAAATTGTTAATACCAACACCCTGAACTACAGTTACCAACTGGCCGAGAAGCACCATTTCAGCGGAACGGCCGGTTTTGAGGTGCAGCAGCAGTTTGAGCGAAGGGGAAGCCTGCAGGGGCGCCTGTTCCCCAGCGATGATTTTACCTATATTCGGTCGGCCGGCATTGTAGATCAGGGCGACTCCTACAAAAACCGCAACGGACTCATCTCGCTCATTGGCGAAGTTCGGTACGATTACGACGAAAAGTACCTGGCCACGATTACCTCGCGCTACGATGGTTCCTCGCGGTTTGGACAGAACCGGCGGTTTGGCTTATTCCCGTCGGCATCGGCGGCCTGGCGCATCTCGTCCGAGCCGTTCATGCAGCAATTCCGCTTTCTGAACGATTTGAAGCTACGAACCAGCTTCGGGTTTACGGGCAATGAACAGATTGGCGATTACCAGTTTCTGGGAACCTGGTCTTCGGCTACCTACAGCGGAGCGACGGGCCTTGGCCCGGCCGCCCTGGCCAACCAGAACCTCCAGTGGGAACGCACCCGCGAAGCCAACATTGGTCTGGATGCCTCCTTCTTCAGTGGTCGGCTAACGTTTACCGTCGATGCGTATGATAACCTGACCAATAAACTCTTGTTTGCCCAGCCTATTCCGCAAACAACCGGGTTCAGCACCGTGCAGGGCAACATCGGCGAGGTATCGAACCGGGGGATTGAACTCACCATTTCCAGCGTGAACATCAACAAGGCGGTGCGCTGGAGTACCGACTTCAATATTTCGCACAACCAGAACAAGGTAGTGTCATTGGCCACCGACCAGCCCGTTTTTCGGGGTTATACAGGCAATGGGATTTCCCGAACCAACGTCATTCTGCCCGGCCAGCCGCTGGGAACCTTCTGGGGATTGAAATTTCTTGGGGTCGACCCGGCCACAGGTAATGCTATCTATGATGATAAAAACGGCGATGGCAGAATCACCCCCGATGATGGGCAGGTGATTGGTAATGCGCAAGCTAAACTGTACGGTGGCCTGACCAACCGGGTATCCTGGAAAGGGTTCGATGTGAGTGCGTTCCTGCAATTCTCCTATGGCAATAGTATCCTCAATCTTACGAATACCACGCTGGTCAATACCGGCGCCGATATTCAGAATAACCAGTCGCGGCAGGCGTTGAAACGCTGGCAGAAGGAGGGCGATATCACCAGCGTACCCCGGTATGTTTTTCAGGATACGTATAACAATTATCACAGCAGCCGCTTTCTGGAGGATGGCTCCTTTTTGCGGCTGAAAAACGTGTCGGTTGGCTATAACCTGCCCAAAAAATGGATTGAGCGGTTGAAGCTGACCAACACCCGGATTTACGCATCGGCTACCAACCTGTGGACGCTGACGCGCTACTCCGGCCCCGATCCCGAAGTGAGCACGCTGGACGGTTCGACGGCTTCGCAGGGAATTGATTTTTTTACCCTGCCCCAGGTGAAAACGGTGTTTGCAGGCTTGACCATTGGTTTTTAATACATGCCCGATGGGCGAAGACAACAGGTATACCATGATCCGTTTCTTTCGATATAGTATTGTTCTGACACTCGCCATCCTGGCCTCCTGCCAGCAGATACTGGAGCCTAAACCAGTCGATTTGCTGGTTGATGATCTGGTGTTGAACGAACCCAACGATGTGCAGCCCGTTCGGATTGGCCTGTACAATTCATTTCGAGCAATAGGGTCACCAAATATGATTGCGGGCGATTTTATGGCTGATCACATCCAGGCTAATGGGACATTCAACGACTACATTCAGTTTGGTACCAAACGCGTTACCTCGACAAATACCGTAGTGGATGCTCTTTGGCTCAGTATCTACAGAACTGTTTACGTAGCTAATTTCATTCTGGAGCGGCTGCCGAACGTGAGCGGAGTGAAGGACGATGCGCGGAAACAACTGCTGGCCGAAGCCCGGTTTATGCGCGGCTGGGCTAATTTTATCGGAACTTATACTTACGGCGACCTGCCCAAAGTAACCACTACCAATAACCAGACTAACACCCAGATAGCCCGCACAGCTAAAGCGGATATACTGGCTTCGGTATTAGCCGATTATCAGGCCGCACTAACCGATTTGCCGGACGTTACCTCGGCTTCGACAAACGCGACCACTAACGCCACATACCTGAATAAAGTTAACTGCCGGGCGACTATGGCCCGTTTTTATCTGTATCAGAAGAACTGGGTGCAGGCTGAAGCATTTGCTACGCAGGTAATCAATTCCGGCGTGTATAGTCTATTGCCCAATTATTCGGACGTGGTTACCAAAGATTTTACGGCTGAATCCGTGCTGGAAGTGGGCTATAGTTTGAGCGACGACCCCGGCACATCCGGAGACCCATTTACAGGGTCTCCCGGATTGAATAACTTGTTCGTAGGCCGTCGGGAGATTATCCCGTCGAACCAGCTGGTGGCTGTGCTCATCTCGACGGAGGCTGGCACGCGGAGCCAGACCATTACGAATAACCCCCAGCAGCAACGAGCCAGCGACAATGGCTGGACCGTTCGGAAATACGGCACTGCATCGGAAGATAATAACAATATTGTGTACATGCGGCTGGCCGAACTATACCTGATTCGGGCCGAAGCACGAGCCCAGCAGGGTAAACTAACCGGAGCCGCCGGAGCCGTTGCCGATCTGAACGTACTGCGCACCAGGGCTAAAGCCCCCGCCATAACCCTGGCAGTCCAGGCCGACGTGTTGCTGGCTGTGGAGCGGGAGCGGGTGTACGAACTGGCCTTTGAAGGCCAACGCTGGTACGACCTGGTCAGAACGGGCCGGGCGCAGGCCGTGATGTCGGCTTTCTCGCCCAACTGGGACAGCCACTTCGAGTTGTGGCCCATACCCCAGCGGGAAATTCAGCTAAACACCCTCCTTGTTCAAAATCCCGGTTACTAACGCAACGGTTCGTTCGCCCGAAAACACATGAAAAATCCAACGAAACATACGTTTCTACAACGAATAAGCCATTGGGGGCTGCTGGGTACTACCCTCGCGCTGCTCGGCTGTTTATCGGTCGCCTGCGAGAAACAGGATCTGGACCGCACCTTTGAAGGGCCTTACTTCGTCCGGTTTACGGATACACTGGTGACGTACAAGGAAAGTTACAGCCCGCCGGTTTCTATTCAGGTACATAATGTTGGGCCCATTTTGAACGAACCTATCACCATCAATTATACCGTGAGCGGCACCGCCCGGGCGGGTAGAGACTACACCATCCAAAGCACCGAAGGAAAAGTGGTTATTCCGGCTAACAAGAGCACGGGAAACATTGTCCTGAAGCTCATTAACAACGCCAACAATATTCTCGAATCGCAGTCGCTCACGTTCACGTTGACCAGCGTTACACCCAGCACATTACAGGTGGGATTTGGGCAGAACAACATCGTGGGTAAACAACTGACGTTCGTTATTCAGGACGACTGTCTGCTGGGCGGAGCGTATACGGGAAGACAGATATATGGCGCGCAGGCCGCTACCGTGCCAAATATTCAGATTACCAGCACCGATTGTAAAAACTACCTGCTGAGCAACTGGAACCTTGGTATTCCGTTCCTGAGTTTTGATGCCCAGCGGCCCACCCTGACCTTTATCGACAACGGGGATAATTCGCTCACGGTACCCCCTCAAGGGAGTCCGGAACTGGGTCCGACGGATAAAATAGCTGGTACCGGAGCCTGGAATCCCAAAGACCGCAAGATTACGCTGAACCTTCAGTTTACGCTGGCACTCAGTAGCAGTAAAGATACGACCCTCAGCTACACCCAGACCTATACGCCCCAGTGAGGCATTATTGACCTTTAACGATTCGACAGGATGCGACAATTTATACGCTTTTTAGTAATTCCGGGAGTTGTTGGCTGGTTGCTTGGCGGCTGCTCCGAAAAGATTGAACCCGTTATTCCAACCTACTCGCAGTTGCTGACGGGTACGGAAAAGAAAACCTGGAGAATGGTTTCGATCCAGATTATCGACGATGGTAATGCATCGCAGGTAATTCCGGTAAACCAACTTAATGCCAACCCCTGCATCACCGACGACTTGCTGACGTTTTACGCCGATGCGGAGCATAAGTTTGAAGCCAGTGAGGGGGCTACAAAATGTAGTTCTAGCGACCCGGATGTATACGTAACGGATACCTGGACGCTGGTTAATGCCAATGCATCCCTGCAATTCTACATTCCGTTGCTCAATGGCGTATTTCCCTGGAAAATAAAAAATCTGACGGCCCAGACCATGACGGTTGAATACTATTTTCCGGACATCAATGCCAGCTATCGGTTTACGTTCAACCCCGTCACGACCAAATAGGCGTATGTTCAGACTACTACTCAGCCTGTTGCTGCTCACGTTACTCAACCCATTGGTGCAGGCCCAGGTAAAACCACAAGCCCTACCCATTACGCAGCAATGCGCCACCATGGAAATGGATAGCCTGCTGCGGGCGCGCCACCCCGAACTCGGAACACTCAACGATTTCGAGCGGCAACTCCAGCAACGGATAACGGTTATTGACCAGCAAAAGAGATCGGGCCGGTTGCCAGCCGCCCCCGTTATTACCATTCCCATTATCGTTCACGTCGTGCACAACGGCGAAGCGGTGGGAGCCGGGCGTAACCTGAGTCAGGCCCAGATTCGGTCCCAACTCGAAACCCTGAATGAGGATTTTCGGCGCAGGCCCAACACCCGCGGATTCAACGCCAATCCACTTGGTGCCGATATTGAAATCGAGTTCTGCCTCGCCGTGCTCGACCGGCAGGGCAGGCCCATGGCCGAACCGGGTATTGACCGCTACAATGGCGCACGAGCCAACTGGAATCGGAATGACATTGAAGGCGTGCTGAAACCAACTACTTTCTGGGACCCGGACAAATACTATAACGTGTGGGTAGTGGACCTGAACGAACCGGTAGCCGGGGGTGGAGGTGTGCTGGGATATGCACAGTTCCCGAGCAAGTCCAACTTGCCGGGTATTCCGACGGAGGGCCCGGCCAGCACGGACGGGGTTGTTGTCGACTACCGTTCGTACGGAAATTCGGAGAAAGGGAACTTCCCTACCATGCGTGGTACCTACAACCTGGGCCGCACCATGACCCACGAAACGGGCCACTGGCTGGGGCTGCGCCACATTTGGGGCGATGCCAACTGTGGTGACGATTTTTGCGACGATACCCCTCCACAGGCTTCTGAGAGTCGCGGTTGTCCAACGGGTCGGGTTAGCTGCGGGAGTGCCAATCTGGTGCAGGACTACATGGATTATTCGGACGATGCGTGTATGAATATCTTTACGCTAAGCCAGAAAGCCCGGATGCGGGCGGTAATGGACATCAGTCCGCGCCGGAGCAGCCTGCTCACTTCGGGCGTATGTGGCTCGGTGGTGGCAACCATTCCCGTGGCTAATTTCCGGGCCGAAGCGCAACAGGTGTTACTGGGTAGCTCGGTTCGGTTCAATGACCTGTCCAGCGGTTTTCCTACGGCCTGGCAGTGGACGTTTGAAGGAGGAACACCCGCTACATCTACCGAGCAGAATCCAATTGTTACCTACACGCAGCCGGGTGTCTTTGGGGTGAAATTAGTCGTTTCGAACGCGGCTGGTCAGTCGGAGCCTTTGGTGCGCTCCCAATACATCGAAGTATTGAACCAGGGGCTTTGCACCGACGTGACCAACTTCAACGGTACGCCCGACTATCCTGCGCGACACCAGTCGGATAGGCTACGTGGCCGGACAGAACGGCCGCCGGGTGCAGGCGGTTTCCGAGTTTTTTGCCAATAAACTGGGCTATCTGAATCTGGCCGGAGCCGCCCTTAAATTCGGCGTGGCCAAAGCGGCCCGGGGAGCCAGCAGCGAATCAGTCGTAACGGTAACCGTCTGGAATGGGCGTGGTTTCCAGAACGGCCCCGGTGCCATACTGGGACAGAAGGACGTACCCCTGCGTACTATTCTGGCGGATGTAGCCGCCAACCGGGCCACCACCGTAACGTTCGACCGGAACGTGCCAGTCAGCGGCTTGCCCTACCACGTGGGTGTATCGTTCCCTTACGCAGCGGGCGATACTGTGGCCGTTATCACCACCAGAAACGGCCAGTCGCTGTTTGCCACCTCCTGGCAGCAGAACCGGCAGGGTAACTGGCTGCGCTATGCGGATAGTCTGGGCCTGAACGTTGCGCACGATATCACGGCCCGCGTGGGACAGAAAGCCTCGGTACAGGTAGCGGTCTCGTCTATATTCATCAACCCCGGCGAAACTGTCACACTCAATGCACGGGGTGCGGGTCTGTACACCTGGACGGGACCAGCTCTGAACGCCACGCTGGGGCCTCAGGTAGTAGCGCAACCGACGCAAACGGCATCCTACACCGTATCGGGTACGGGTACGGACCTGTGCAGCGCATCGGCAGTGGTAACAGTGAATGTGCGGGTAGGAGCGGTTACGGCTACTACGCCATTGGCGGAACAGGCTCTTCAGGTAACGCCCAACCCCAGCGATGGGCAGATGATGGTAATTTTCAACAGTCCATTACGCGGTGTCCTTACGCTGGGCGTTCGCACAGTAGCAGGTACGGAAATCGTCCAGCAAACGCACCAGAAAACAACGGACACCTTCCAGCAACCCCTCGACCTCAAATACGCGCCCAGCGGGGTGTACTTCGTAGAGGTCAGGCTTGGCGAAGCCGTATTCAGGCGACGGGTGGTGAAGCAGTAAAAGACAGTGGGGGCAAGTTGTAGAACTTGCCCCCACTGCGTTTTACAGAATGTTAGTTAGCGGGCGAAACGATAAAAAAACGATTGATGAACGTGTCTATCATTTCCTGCATTGCTTTCCTGCATTGCTCAGGCTCATAACCGTTTAACAGTGCTTCCTGCCTTTCTTTTAGTTCTTCTGATGGGATTGTCCAGAAATAGGTGTCATACATGAATTCCCAAAAGATGTGAACTGACGAATTTTTCCAGATTTTTACCAACGAATATTCGTTGGTTTGGCTTGCGTAGTCGCCAAACAAATTAATGAAATTGACAACATCATTTGCGACTTCTGGGTCAACTTTTTGTAAGTCATCATACCTGATAACGCCTGCTTGCCGTATCAAATCATCGAAATCGGTCAAAGCCACGTCCCGATCTGAAAATTTATATGCTCTGCGTGCCAAGGCCCAGCTAACTAAGTTCTCTGTATCGAAGGTGGGAAAGGTTTTTGATACGATTGCATCGAATAGTTTTGCCGGGTCTTCAAATAAGATGATGCGCTGGTAGTCATCAATCCACAACTTGTCGTTATCACCGTCGGTTGAATCAGCCCCCCAAACAGTGTAATGAATGAGGGTATTCAGTCTAAAAGCAGTCAGCCACTTGTTGTATTTTTTGTCGACCTTGTCTATTTCATTTTCGCTTTCCATGATACATTTCCGTTTGTTATAGCTGAATAAGACAGATGACCTTCAATAAACGAGAATTCTGTTGCGTGACTCAACTCCAACGGCATTTTTCTACAGCTTTGGGTTATCCAACGGATTTTTAAGTGTAGTAAGCGTTTCTACCTCACAGACCTCCACCCATTCTGGAAGATAGCTGATTATTCAGGCGTAGCCCCGTACCTTTGTGGTGGCTCGCCGATGCGACCGAAACCCACCGTTACCATGTACGTAAAGCCCAAAAAAGAACTTGGTCAGCACTTCCTGATTGACCTTAGCATTGCCCAACGCATTGCCGGACTCCTGACGGGCCACGGTGGTTACCAGAAAGTCCTCGAAATCGGGCCGGGTATGGGCGTGCTGACGCAGTTTTTGCTGACTCCCCCTGATTCAGCACAACCGGCTTTTGAGACGTACGTTATCGAAATTGACCGCGAATCGGTGGATTACCTGAAGGAGCATTTTCCGGCACTGGATGGGCGCATCCTGTCGGCCGACATTCTGAACATCCGCCCGGACTACCTGCCGGGCCGACAACCCGATAGTACGGAGTCATTCGCCGTTATCGGCAACTTTCCGTACAATATTTCGACGCAAATTCTCTTTAAAGTACTGGACATGCGCGACCGGGTTCCCGAAGTAGTGGGCATGTTTCAGCGGGAAGTGGCGCAGCGTATTGCATCGGGGCCGGGTAATAAAGACTACGGGATTCTGAGCGTGCTGTTGCAGGCCTGGTACGATATCAAGTACGAATTTACCGTAGAGCCGGACGTATTTAATCCCCCGCCAAAGGTACACTCGGGCGTGCTTACCCTCCGGCGCAATGCCGTTACGGACCTGGGCTGTGATTTTCGGAAGTTTACGCAGGTAGTGAAACACGGTTTCGGTCAGCGACGGAAAACATTGAGGAACTCCCTGAAACCATTGAATCCTCCCGAAGTTGCCCTTGCCAGCCGTTTTATGGAAAAACGCGCCGAGCAATTGAGCGTTGCCGACTTTGTAGAACTTACTCAACTAATGATGAATGATGACCCGGTTACCGATGCCGTGATGGATTAGGTGCGCTGCTGGCACGCTATAGCATTACATTGGAAAACCGTTTATCATTTATAATCGCACCGGCGACCCGGTCATCAATCAAACTGTGACTTTCGAACTCACTCAGGAATACCTCAATCGCATTCAGGATGCAATTGAAGCCGGCGACGAGACGCTGCTGCGGGCGGAGATGGAGGAGTTATATCCGGCCGACATTTCGGGCATTCTGGACGAATTGAAAGCCGAGTCGGCGCATTACCTGCTGAGTTTGCTGGATGATTCCGTTGGGGCCGAAATTCTGGCTAACATCGACTCCACGGAGCGCACGAACCTGCTTAAACTGTTCACCTCTGCGGAAATTGCCCCGCTCATCAACGAGATGGACTCCGACGATGCGGTGGATTTGCTGAATGAGCAGCCTATTCAGATGCGGGAAGAAGTGATTGGCCTGCTCGAAGACCGCGAACAGGCCCGTTTTATTCTGGACCTGTTGCATTATGAGGATGGGGTGGCCGGTAGCCTGATGCAGAAAGAGTTGATTAAAATCAACGTTAATCTGACGGTGAATGCCTGCATTGAAGAAATCCGCCTGCAAGCCGAAGATGTCGAGAATGTGTACGCTATTTACGTTGTCGATGATGCGGGTAAGTTGCTGGGGCTGGTATCGCTGAAGAAGATCGTGCTGGCCCGCAAGAATGCTAAAATCGCCGATATCTACGATGATGATATTGTTTTTGTAGAAACGTACCGGCCCGTGGATGAAGTGGCCGAAGTGATGCAGAAATATGACCTCGACTCTATCCCCGTTGTGAACGTGCAGCAACGGCTGCTGGGACGTATCACCATTGATGACGTGGTAGACGTTATCACCGAACAGGCCGAAGAGGATATTCAGGTTATTTCGGGTTTGTCGGGAGAGGCAGAGGATGATGACAGCATCTGGAAACGCTCGAAAGTGCAACTGCCGTGGCTGGTGGCGGGGGCTATCGGGAGTTTGCTGGCCGCAACGGTTATCAATGGATTTCAGAGTGAGTTGGGGAAAGTGGCGGCACTGGCGGCTTTCATTCCAATCATTGGCTCAACGGGAGGGAATGTTGGCATTCAGACCTCATCGCTTATCCTGCAAAGCCTTACCGATACATCGGGCCTGAGCATGACGATGGCCAAACGACTCCTGCGAACGCTGATGGTGGCCATTATAAACGGCCTGGTAGTGGGGCTCATTGCCGGTGCCTACACATTTATCATCGGTGAGCCGCGCTTGTTTTTCGTCATAGCCACATCCCTGCTGGCCGTTGTCATGCTGGCGTCGTTCATGGGAACGGTCACCCCGTTACTACTCAATAAAACCGGTATCAATCCGGCGGTAGCATCGGGGCCATTCATAACCACCGCCAATGACCTGATTGGCATCGGTGTTTACTTCCTGATTGCCCAGTTGCTGCTGGCCGAAGTGTAATGCATCAGCACTCATGGAAACGGCTTGGTTCAATTAAAAACCAGCCATCATTTCCCTTCACTGGCTTTGTTGATTTTGGATTATAACTCCTGATTTATCCTTCCTCCCTTGCGGAAAACAGCCGTTTCAGCCAACTCTTCTGTTCTACTGCTTCCTCCTGTTTTTCCGCTTCGGTAAGCTGGTATCTGGCGAGCACTTTCAAGTCGGGCTGACCAGCGTCTACCCAGGCGGTGTACCAGAAATCGCCCACCATTTTGACCGACGCCCGCATTTGCCGTTCTACCTGTCCCCTAAGCTGGTCGTGGTACTGGCGGGAGAAATCGGCCGAATAGACTTTGGTCGTTATGCCATTCCGCTCCTCAAAGCCAAACTTTCGGGTTTCACCCATCGCATTGGTTAGTTGCTGTTCGATAGTCAGCACTGAATCCAGGGCGGCATTGGCGGTAAACACCGCCCGCCAGGCTGCTTTCTGGGGCGACTCGATGTACTCGGCCTGGCCGGTCAGAAAATCGAACCCGGTGCTGAACAACTCTGGCAGCCGGGATTCCCAAAAACCATGAATTCCCTGTTGACTGGTAAACTGGCCATTGTAGTTGCGGGTTGTGTGCAGCGGAACATTGGCATCGGCAATGTAGTGGCCCAGGTCAGCCGCCACCCGCAAAATACGCCGGACATCCCGTTGTTTGAACGCTTCGGTAAGTTGGTACTTGGTGAGCTGAATTTGCCAGGGTACCAGTCCATGTAAGGCCAGGGTATCGGCTCCGTATTTATCCGTGGCATCCTTATAATAACGGGGTAAGGTAGAGCTAAGCGTATCGGGATAGGCATCAAGGTCAATGAAGTGACGGGGTGCTTCGCCCACAACCGCGTACCGGCGTTTATCGGGATTAACGGCGTTATCGGTGAGGAAGTCGATATGCTTTTTAAAGAAGGGGATCATTTCGGCTGGCAGCGTGAAAACGGCCAGTCGGTTAATTTGCTGATGGGCGAAAAACCCCCAGTCAGGACGTCCGCCATGCTGAACCGCTGCAGTGTGCAGATGATTTTGACCATGATTCAGGCTGGAATAGGGTTCTGTATGGTAAGAACAGGTCGAATTTATGGGTCTGCCAGTACCCCCGTTTACTAAACTTCCTGAAAAAAAAAGACCCAAAACTAAAAACCAAATAAAACCGTTATACATTTGAAGAAGCATGGTACTTTAAGGAGAAAATAGTTAACTATTTAATTAAACTACTGTCGGATTCGAAATAAAATTTGGTATAAAAGGAAAAACACGAATAATCATGAATGCTAAAACAAAAGGTTATACCCTCATTATTGTGTTGTTGTGTGCATTTGCCCTAACAATATATGGTGCTTACTCACCTGCCCGCAAAGCCAACAAACAGCAGATTGTGTGCATTAAATTTAAAAAAGGGGTCGAAAGCAAAGCTGTTGAACACCATATGTACGGTTTTGCTACATTAAAGCACGAAATTTCACAGATCGTTGGTTACACGTCTGGCAGGACAATTTCTCCCGGTCAGGCTATTTCTGACTATGACGTAGTGCATTACCTGACGTTTCAGTCAGAAGAAGACATAAAAAAGTTTGAGAATAGTGATGCCTACAAAGAGTTCGTAGCTACCAATAAAGGTATCTGGGAAAAAACGTTGATTGTTAACGCTGATATTCGTCACTAAGGATACGAATTTATAAGAATTTCGGATGGAACAGTTGGTTGTTCCATCCGAAATTCTTATTTTTGCGCCCTCATAATGCGACAACGATCTTATTTATATAGTAATGGCAAACCATACATCATCAAAAAAAGCAATCCGGTCGAGTGCTAAGAAGCGTCTTCAGAACCGTTACCAGCATGTTACGACCCGGAACATGGTGAAAAGACTTCGTACTACAACCGACCACGCCATGGCAGTTGAGCTGTACAAAACGGTTGCGTCGGCACTGGACAAACTGGCCAAGCGCAATATCATTCACCGGAACAAAGCAGCCAACAACAAATCGAAACTGGCTCGTTTGGTTAACAGCCTTCAGGTAGCAACGGCTTAAGCGTAGCTATCTGACTCAGTTAGTAGCCAGGGGATATTCATTCTGAAACCTTACCTTTTTGTGGGTAAGGTTTTTTTGTGCATTTTGGTAGCCAAAACAAATCCGTAACCGACTTGTACTCATGGCTTACCAGAATTCAGGAACCATTCAAAGCTGGGCCGAAGAAGATCGCCCGCGCGAAAAACTGATGCTTAAGGGAAAAGCAGCTCTGTCGGAAGCCGAGTTGATTGCCATTCTGATAAACTCCGGTACCGTTGACCTGACCGCAGTGGATGTGGCAAAAATTATCCTGAAAAGTGTCAATAACAACCTGAATGATCTGGCCCGGCTGAGTATAAAAGACTTATCTAAATTCAGGGGTATTGGCGAAGCAAAGGCTATCAGTGTCATCGCGGCTCTGGAACTGGGCCGACGGCGGAAAGAGCAGGACCGCCCGGTACGGGCTAAAGTGACCTGCTCCCGCGATGCCTACAATGAAATGATTCCCCACCTCAGCGATAAGCCGCACGAAGAATTCTGGATTTTGCTCATGAACCGCGCCAATGAAATTTTGCGGCCCGTTCACATCAGTACGGGGGGCGTGTCGGGCACGGTAGCGGACCCTAAACTCATTTTCAAGCAGGCCATCGAGCACCTGGCCTCGTCGATGATTCTCTTTCATAACCATCCGTCGGGTAACCTTACGCCTTCTCAGGCCGATAAAGACCTCACGAAAAAACTAAAGGATTCCGGCCGGTTACTGGATATTCCGGTGCTCGATCACCTGATTTTTACCGATAAAGCGTACTACAGTTTTGCGGATGAGGGCATTCTATAAGGCCTGATTAGGCTATCCACTGGGCATCTGGACGCTTCACAACTTTAGCCCCCGCATGGCCTCTTCGCGGGTGATTTCACGAACATCACCGGGCTGCATCCCATCGGCGGTTAGGGTTTCAATGGACCAGCGTACCAGTCTCAGGGTTGGAAAACCTACTGCAGCGGTCATTTTACGGACTTGACGGTTTTTGCCTTCGTGCAAACTGATTGCTAACCACGATGTAGGGATGGCAGCCCGGTAGCGTATGGGCGGGTTGCGAACGGGTAGCGCTGGTTCGGGCAGGATTTGGGCGTTGGCGGGTAATGTTCGATACGATTTTCCATCCACCGAAATTGTAACCCCGGTTGCCAGCTTTTCTGCGGCTTCTGAGGTCAGCTGGCCCTCTACCTGCACGTAATAAGTGCGATTATGTCGAAATGTTGGATTAAGCAACCGGTGGTTTAGTTGTTTATCGCTGGTCAAAAGCAATAATCCTTCGCTATCGGCGTCGAGCCGGCCAACGGGGTACACGTCAGTCGGAAAATCAACTGCCAAATCTGCCAGTGTAGGTTTATCGCCCTCCCGCGAGAACTGCGACAGCATTAGGTAGGGCTTATAGATGAGAAAATAGCGAAGAGTAGCCAAGCGGAGTAAATTTTTATAGCTGATTAGTTGCCAGTCAGTCAGGCTAATGATAACCAGACCGGGCAGTGATCGGCGTGGATGGCATCGGGCAGCATCCGGCAGTCGAGAATCTGATTGCGCAGGGGTTCGCTAACCGATGCGTAGTCGATGCGCCAGCCCTTGTTATTGGCTCGTGCCCCCGCCCGGTAACTCCACCAGCTATACGCTACCTCATCCGGGTGTTTGTGCCGGAACGCATCCACCATCCCCGAGCCGAACCACCGATCCATCCAGGCGCGTTCGTCGGGCAAAAAACCCGTTGTGTTCTTGTTTCGAATGGGGTCGTGAATATCAATGGCCTGTGGGCAATGTTGTAATCACCCACTACAATCAGGTTTGGCCGGGTTTTTCGCAGTTCCTGAACGTAGTCATAAAAATCCTGCAGAAACGCCATTTTTACTCCCTGCCGTATTTCACCAGAGGTGCCTGAAGGAAAGTAGCAGTTTAATAGGGTCAGGTCATCAAAGTCGGTGCGAAGGATACGACCTTCACAGTCGTACACCGCCAATCCACAGCCCTGTACCACGTTCGTTGGCGCGATTTTAGAGAAGGTCGCTACGCCGGAGTAGCCTTTCTTTTCGGCAGCGTGCCAATGATACTGATAACCCAATTGCTCAAACGGGGATAGGTCGACTACATCGGTGGTGGCTTTCACTTCCTGAAAGCAAAGGATGTCGAAGTCATTTTGGGAGAGCCAGTCGATCAGGCCATTTTTTGTGGCCGCCCGGATGCCGTTGAGGTTATAGGAAATGAGTTGCACTACGAGTTATCCGTTTCGGACTCATCAGGCTCTTTCCGGGCTGCAATAAGTTCATCAATCATCAAAATATCATTCAGGTCTTTAGTACGACGGGCCAGTACTTTCGTTTCGCGCAGGTCGTTGATGTGCAGAAAATATACCGTGTAATTTCCACTTAGGACAACCGATTTTGCGCGTTTCCGACACACTGCGTAGTTGAAGTGGTGATGAACGCGGGTGAGTACATCCATTGGAATATCATGTATGCGCACAATTTGGGGTTGCGTGAAATCAGCCGAACGTATGGTCTCTACATCACTCTCGTCGTAGCCAAAGGCTACAAGTGCTTTGACAAACTTATCTCGATTTTCATTTGTTGGCTGAAGCCAGATATCTGCATCCTGCGTAAAGCGAACCGCTCCGTTGAGAATCAAGGCAAGACCTCCGATTAGAATATAATCCAATTTTTGGGCATCGGCTGCGGCCACAAAGGCAAGAAAATCGATATTATCTACATCCATGAGGGAGTGGATATAGTAATTCCTCTTTCTAATTTTTGAGAGTTGCCCGTGAGTTCGACATAAAGTCTGCGCATCTGCCGATAAATCTCCCAGCATTCTTCGGGCGTTCTACGGGCGTTCTCGCGTACTTGATCCTCGTGGGGGCCGTTCATGTCACTGTAAAATGTAATGCGGGGTTTGGCCTTTCTTTCCATTGGCTTGTTTTACAAAGTTTATAAACTCCCGGTTACCACCTTATCCTCCTGCGCCAGTACAACTTTCCTGTCGGTAAAGAAGAGTATGAAAAGGACTAGTACAGCAGCAGCAATACCCGCCGGCACCAGCCAGAACTGAGTCCAGTTTACCGTATCGCCGGTTGTAAACATATCCTTTGCAAAACCGGAAAGATAAGAGCCGATGCCCATACCTATGCCGTACGTAGCAATGGAGATAAGTCCCTGGGCCGATGATTTGATTTTTTCACCCGCCTTGTTATCGGTATAAATCTGGCCCGTTACAAAGAAGAAATCGTAGCAAACGCCGTGCAGAATAATAGCCAGGTAGAGCATCCACTCACCGGAGCCACCATCACCGTACCCAAAGCCAATGAACCGGATAATCCAGGCTATAAGGCCTACGATCAGCATTTTCTTGACCCCCAGCCGCGTATAGGCCAGCGGAATGAGCAGCATAAAAATCACTTCGGAAGCCTGCCCCAGCGACATTTTGTTCTCTACGTTCTGCATTCCGCCATCCGTAAGCGAGGGATTTGCCATAGCGTAGTAAAACGAGAGCGGAATGCAAATCAGTACCGACGATAAAAAGAAAATGGTAAAGGAGCGGTCTTTGAAGAGTTTAAAGGCATCCAGACCCAGAATTTGCCCAAATGAAGTTGCTTTTTCTGCTTTTGGGGGCGTATCGGGCAGAAAAAACGAGAAAATACCAAGCGCCAGGGCGGAGTACATTGATAACTGGAAGATAGTAACCTGATCCCCGAAGCCGTAATACCCCACAATGTTTGTGACCACTATCCAGGCTACCGTACCCAATACCCGAATGCCCGGAAATTCCTTTTCCGGACTACTCATTTGCTGCATGGCAATGGAGGTGGTCAGGGCCAGTGTAGGTGCGAACGTGAAGCAGTAAACGAGTAATATCCAGAAGAACTGGTCTGCATCGTTAATTTGAATAAGAAAGTATAAGATAGCTGCCCCTACCAAATTAAGTACGCCTAAAACTCTCTGGGCGGAGAAATACCGGTCAGCAATCATGCCCACAAAGAAAGGAGCTATGAGCATTGCAATTGAAAAGGTTGCAAAGGCGGCTCCCTGTTGTATACCAGTAGCATTAAGCTGGGTCTCGAGGTACTTTGTTACTTGACCATACCAGGCTCCCCACACAAAAAACTGGAGGAACATCATGATGGAAAGCTTAACGCGGGTTGTTGACAGCATTGGAGAGATAAGCATTTTACGTTTGTCGAATGAAGGTAGAAAACAGTCGTCAGCCCTGCAAGCCGATTGGCCGTAAAACTTGCCGGTCATGCAGTACTGAATGCTTTTCCCCAGCGTTATAACGAAGTTCGTATCGCTTTTACGGATGGCCGAAGCAGATTCGCCCTATCTTTTGACTAAACTAATTCATGAAAAAACAACTGATTACGCTGGTAGCACTGGTAGCTATTCCAGCCTTTACCTTCGCCCAGACGGCGCAGGAAATAATTGACAAAAACATCAATGCGGTGGGTGGAGCCGACAAATTAGCGGCTGTGAAGGCGGTAAGTTATGACCAGGGCATGAATGTTATGGGCATGGACCTTACCGGCAAATCAACGGTGGTAGTGGGTAAATCGCTGCGTACGGATCTTACTGTGATGGGCCAGCAGATCACAACCGCCGTGGATGGTGATAAAGGATGGACCATTAACCCAATGCAGGGTGGAACGGCCCCGCAGGCACTGCCGGAAGACCAGGTGAAAATGCAGAAAGGGAATGCGCATGTAATCGGTGCCGATCTGGCCGTTGCCAAAGAGGGCAAATACCCGGTAGAGCTGGTAGGTAAGGAAAAAATGGACGATAAAGAGGTGTACAACCTGAAAGTGACCCGGCCAGAAGGCGTGGCCAATTACTTCGTCGATACCAATACAAGTCAGTTGGTGGGTATGAAAACGACGGTTAACGTACAGGGGCAATCGGGCGATGTTAAAGTCAAATATGGTAATTACAAAACGATTGACGGTTTAACGATTCCTACGTCAATGGAACTGGAAAACCCGGCCATGCCCGGACCCATGACGATGACGTTGTCGAACATTGTTTTCAACCCAACAGTCGATGCCGCTATTTTCGCCATGCCTAAATAGGTAGATTTTGGCCGATACTAAAAGAAGAGACGCATCAACTGCGTCTCTTCTTTTAGTATCGGCCATCCCGTTTTGGCTATTCACAAAGCGGTGCTTACTTGGTTATCACTTTCAGATCTATTTTACGAAGCGTTGGTCTGGGGGCGCCCGACGTGTCCAGTCTGCTGACTCCCGTTCCCCGTCCAATAGCGTCAACCCGCAGGTAATTGATACCTGTATTGACCAGTTGCTGCTTAATTTGATTGACACGCTTAAAGGAAAGACTCTTATTGGTAAGACCACCCTTTGCATCATTGGCATAGCCAACAAGCTGTATCTGCAGCTGAGGGTATGTTTTCATGAGGGTAGCTAATTCGTTGATAACAGGCAGCGAGGTGGGTGTCAGGGAGAGTGAACCTGGCTGAAATGTAATACCTGCCAACGGGAATACACGGCCTTTGGGTAGGGCCGCATTGCCCACGTACGGGGCCATTTGTTGCGACAAATTACCCGAAGAGGCAGCCGTAGCTGCGGGGACCGTACTGGCTGGTGCTGTAACCGCGGTTGACTTTGGCTGAACGACCGGCTCGGTTGGTACGGCTAGTGAACGCGTAACTGTGTCGGCCTGAACGGTATCATTTTCAACCGTTGTTACCTCCGCTTCATCGCCCCTGCTGGAGTAATTCTGCGTGTTCTGGTAGAGGAAATAACCACCAATACCGATTGCCACGGCTATTAAAGCACCCACTCCCCACTTGGTCAGGGTTTCATTGCCGCTGTCGCTCTCATCGGCCGGTTCGTAGGTGGCCGAAGGACGCACCGCAGTGGTAGTGGAGCGACCCGGGGATTCGACCACGGTGCGCCGGGCGGGGACGGCTAAGCCCGTAACAATTTGCTGCAAACCAACTTTTTCTACCAACTGGTGCATGAAATCCTCCGGTACTTCATTGATCAGCGTATCGCGTTCGGCAAACAGCGAAGCCGCCAGCGCGTCGGCATTCAGTTTCTGGTCTTTGACCTGCTTCCCCAGTACATGCAGTACCAGGGTGGTAATGAGGCCCAGCAGCGATATAGCCGATGAGTTACGAATACCGGCGTAAATCGAAATCATGCTCCCAATGGAGCTCTTCATGGCCGGTAATAAATGACTGACCACGTTATTACCCTGCGTGATGATGGTGTTGGTCTGGGCGGGGTCCTGCAGGACAGTAGCCAGGTTTTCGATCAGCGTACCATCATAACGGCCTTTCTGAATATGGTTGTACAGTTGATTAACGCCGATTTCGTTGGTCGTCCGTCTCATCAAACCGCCCATCACGGTGTAGACGAGCACCTGAACGGCTTTTTCGGTTTTTTCGGGCGATTCATCTATATAGACCGCGATGCGTGCTAGTATATCAGAACTCAGTACGTGGGTTATATTGGCAAATAAATTCATAGAGTCAATAGGATCAAACAGGGACTTAACAGATACGGGCCTCTCTTCTTACAGCACAACCTAAACCCGGCCGCATCCGTACTACGGGTAGTTACATGGGGGATAAAATTAGGGAAGGTTTAGCAAACGGTACATACCTGCGCCAATAAAATCCTGATTTATCGCTTTGGTAGTTTTTCAATAACCTCCTGATACTCCGTCTCAACGGCTCTGAGCCTTTCCTGACAAAAGGTAATTAATCCGGTGGCCAGCCTTATTTTATCGGGTAGCTCGTCGAGCGATACCTGATCCGTCTCAATTTCATAGACTAACGTGGTCAACTGGTCGTAGGCTTCCTGATAAGTCATAGGTAAGGTAGTCATAAGGTTGTAAATCAGCAAGTCGTAAGGGGCTGCCGTTGTATAGTGCTTTACTCATTCCAATCAGCCACTTATCACTCATTGACTTACGACTTGAATCGTTCCATCGTGCAGTTGTACCTGCAGCGTTTCGCCGGGATGAATACCCGTTTTATTGGTTAGTATCCGTCCGTTTCGAAGCAGTAAGGCATAGCCACGGCGGAGTACGTTGGACGGGTCTAGGTGGCGAATGGTTACGGTTTTTTCGGTGAGATCGGTGTGGCGCTCCCGAAAATACGTTTGCCCTACAAACCGTAATCGTTCCGTTTCCCGGTCCAGGTTCTCCCGGGCTGTTTGCAGGGCTTCGCGGGCCACACGGCTCAGGCGTTCCTGAAGTTGCAGACACGCCAGTTCAAACTGCTGGTTGTGTTCAATTAAAAAGGCCGCGGCTTTGGTGGGAGTTTTCACACTCTGATGACACAGTAAATCGGTAATGCTCACGTTGCGTTCATGGCCGATACCCGCCAGAATCGGAATGGAAAAGCCCGCTACGGTGTGGCCCATCAGGTAAGAATCAAACGAGCCAAAGTCCAGTTGCGAGCCTCCCCCCCGCACAATCACCACTGCGTCATACGCCACGCCACTGGTCCGAATCCGCTCCAGCTGGCTGCAAATTGCTTTTTCAGCCCCCTGCCCCTGTACCTGCGTCAGAAACTCATCCACCACAAAATCATACCCGAACGGATTCTGCGTCAATTCGTGCCGGAAGTCACGCCAGCCATCGGAGTTTGGAGCCGTAATGAGAGCCAGGTGCTGCATAACAGCAGGGCGGGGCAGAAGCTGATTGGCCGTAATGTAATGACCCGCTTCCTGCCACACCAACTCCGGGTGATTCTGTAGCAGCGAGTCAAGCACGGCCTGCCGTTCCCGTTCCAGGTTGCCCAGTGTGAAGGACGGATCAATCTTGAGGATTTCCAGCCGCAATCCGTACACCGGACTAAATCCCACCGATACCAGCAGCAGCAACTGGATATTGCGGGCGAAGGCCACGCCCGTTTCCTGCTCGAAATCACTAATGGTATGATAGTTACGTCGCCAGATAACGGCATCGAGTTTGGCCAGCGTTTCGCGGGTGGCCGATTCCCGCTCCACGAGGGTTAGAAAGCAGTACCCCCGGTCGGGGTAGTTTTTGATGTCGCTGGTTTCGGCCACTACCCACACCGCTTTCTTCCCAAAAGCTTCGTCCAGAACGGCCTCGAGGGTAAACGCTAAATCGGATAGACGAATGGGAGACATATTGAAAGAGTGAGAGAGTGAAAGAGCGAATGAATAATTAGCGCATTGGATATTGCTCTTCGCTCATTACTCTTTCACTCTTTGAATTAAAGTCCTTCAAACTGGCGGAGGAAGCGAACATCGTTTTCCGTATACAGCCGGAGGTCGTTAACCACGTATTTCAACTGCGTAATGCGTTCGATACCCATACCAAAAGCAAAGCCTGTATATTCTTCCGGGTCGATGCCGCAGTTGGCAATGACCTGGGGGTCCACCATACCCGAACCGGCAATTTCGACCCAGCCCGAATGTTTACAGATGTTACAGCCTTTACCCCCGCATATCTGACAGGAAATATCAATCTCGGCACTTGGCTCCGTAAAGGGGAAATAAGAGGGCCGAAACCGAATCTGGGTTCCCGGCTCAAACAGCTCTTTTACAAAGTGATAGAGCGTGTCCTTCAGGTCTTTGAAGCCCACATTACGGTCGATGTAGATGCCTTCTACCTGATGAAACAGGCAGTGTGCCCTGGCCGAAATGGTTTCATTCCGATAGACCCGCCCTGGCATAATGGAGCGGATGGGAGGAGACTGGTGCTCCATCAACCGAATCTGGACGTTGGACGTATGCGTTCGCAACAACATATCCGTTCCGCCATCCGCTGCTTTCTCGACAAAAAACGTGTCCTGCATGTCGCGGGCCGGGTGATTGTCGGGAAAGTTGAGGGCACCGAAGTTATACCAGTCAGACTCTATCTCGGGGCCATCGGCCACGTTGAAACCGATTCGCTCAAAAATCTGAATGATGCGCTGACGAACGAGACTCAGGGGATGCTGGGTGCCGGTGAGATTAGGTAACGTTGGCAAAGTCAGGTCGAAGGGGGGCGCATTACCGGCCACGGTTTGCTGCTCATCCATAAGCTGACCGGACTGCTCAAACCGCGTCTGCGCTGCATTCTTCAGCGCATTCAGTTCCTGCCCAACCGCCCGCCGGTCGGCAGGGGGAACAAGCTTCAGTTGCTCGAAAAGTTCAGTTATGACGCCCTTACGGCTAATAAACCGCATTCGGAACTGCTCCAGTTGCTCCGGCGATGTAATTGTATACTGCTCAATCTGTTGTTGCAGGTCTCTTACTTTATCCAGCATAGACTATTCTTTTGGCAATTTGCTCGAACAAAGGTAGGCAAAACTAGGAACAGCGTAAGCCATCAGCGCACCAGGACTCTGTATCGTATCGTTCCTGTTTAGATACGTCAGAATAGGGGATAGGTCCCAATGGGGTAGGCCTTATTTGTTGATTAAGCGGTGCTGTTTTCCTGGCTTTTAGTTAGTTAGATGGGGGAATCGGTAATATAGTAACATTTTAATAATAGGAGTGATTGTTGCACAATGATTGGGCAGGCATGGTACGATAAGCAGTAATCTGCCTAGGTGGAAAAGTGGCAGTAAGCTTCTGACTATCAGCCCAGACCTGTTATGTACATCAACTTAATCTAACGATAATGAATGCATTCATCAGCGACTCTATATTCGATCCAGTGTCCATAAATTTCCCCAAAAGTGTAGAGGAAATTGCCGATACAGCTTGTTTGCAGAAATTGATTATCCCATTTTATGACCGTAAACGTGTTGTTTCTGTTGATGAGATAGTCCGGTTGGAAGGATGCGGTAATTACACAAATTTCTTTTTGAAAGATGGTACCAAAATGCTGGTATCCCGTACGCTGAAGGAGTATGAAACATTGCTGGATGGTCAGGCATTTGTTCGGGTACATAAGTCATGTATTGTGAATTTGGGCTTTGTACGCAAGTTCTTCATCAAAAAGGAAGGGGAAATCGAATTGACAGATGGTCAACAGGTGAAAATATCACGTCGGCGCGCTCAAACGTTCATGGACCGCTTTCGGGATTTTCAGCCAATAGTACTGAGTTAATCGTACAAGTATGTTTTTGAGCGTGTGCAGAAAAACTGCTTGCTTCTACACTACGTAGTTTTACGCAATAGGTTGGGTACATTCACCCGAAGAATAGACGAAGTTACTTCGTAATGCCCTGATTAGTAATTGATTGATGGTGTTAGCCCAATCCTTACTGATCAGGGTATTCTCTTGAGTATAGCGCACATAAGGTAGTTTTGTTTCATCATTTAAGTGCTTAAAAAGCCGAAACAAAATCCCTCTTCTATTATGGACGCTACCAGTTTAACCTCAATCCAGTTGCTAACGGTTGTTCCCCACTTTCCGTCTTCGTACCAGCGCAATACACAGCGCATTTCGCTACCCTACCTGAATCGTACAATCTTTATTTCTGTGGACGATATTCTGTGTCTTCAGGGAGAGGGAAACTACACGTTTCTGCACACCCGCGACCGTAAAAAGTTTCTGGTATCAAAAACGCTCAAGGAATTTGAAAAGACCCTGGATATAGCCATGTTTCTGCGGATTCATAAATCGTACATTGTCAATCTGGCCTATGTGCAGCGAAACATTTTTAATCGGGAGCGTCAGGTTCACCTGGCCGACGGACGCGAAGTCAGTATATCACGCCGACGGATGAAAGATATTTCGCAGCGGTTAGCCCAGTATTGGCAGCTCCTGTATAACTAACTGGTTTAAGCCTACCAACAAAAAGAGCGGGTGCCGCAAACCTCTTGAAGGTTTGCGGCACCCGCTCTTTTTGTCTCTTTCGGAAGATACCTGCCCGGAATCAGGCGCTAGAATATCTTATAAGCCAGTGTAATCTGCCAGGATTTCATTCCCTGGCTAAACTTGCCCGCGCTGTTCTCTATCTGAGCAACGTCGGAAATATTACCCTGATACCGAACATCGAGGCCAAGTGAGCCGATATCCAGGCCACCGCCTACCTGATACCCGTAGTATGCCTGCGACCAGGCATCGTTCAGGCTACCCTGGGTATATTGCTTGAGTGCATTGCCCAGCGATTGATTATCGTTGATGCGAAACGAGGCTACGGGGCCAGCCACAATCCGGATGGGGCCTCCTTTAATACCCAGCAAAAGGGGCACATCAAAACTGGTTGTGGTTATGGTGGCCGTTTCTGTCTGACCATTCCGGATTACGCCAAATTGACCCGACCGGGTTGAGTACAGTAATTCGGGTTGTACGAACAGATTACTGCCGAAACGCGTATAAATACCAAATGAAACCCCCATCTTACTATCAAAACTGTCGCTCAGGTTATTGCGGAACGTTTGCCCATCAACGCCTACCGTGGGTGAACCGTTGGGGTTTGTACCCGTTGAGACAAAGTCGCCAAAACTTAGTTTCGTCAGATTAACACCGCCTTTAACCCCAATTTGGAAGCCCTGGGCAAATGTTAGAGCTGGTAATAGTGTGAGTGATGCGAAAAGCAGGATTTTTTTCATGGTTGTAGTCTAAAGAGTAATACTGATTGCTAAACGAAAATCAGGCCGACACGGTACAAAAACCAACTTATTTCGAGCAAATGGCGTTAAAATAATGAGCCACTTGCCCCGTTCAGGGTTGCTGAAGCCACGTGTTTTCTGCTGATGCGGGTTTGATGTGCAGCCGGTAAAAAGGTTTAACCCGTACCGCCTGATGCTTTACAGGTTCATCTATTACTAACCGAAAAAATGGCCAAATTAAGAACCTCCTATTTTTGTCAGAGTTGTGGCTATCAGTCGGCTAAATGGTTGGGCCGGTGTGCAGCCTGTGGCGAGTGGAATACCATGGTGGAGGAGGTTGTCCAGAAGGATGAACCAGAAAAGGGGGGGTGGCGAAGCCCATCGTCCGGGCCGGGAAATGTAAAAATAGCGGCTAAACCAAAAGCATTACACGCCATTAATTTTGAAGAGCAGCCCCGTATTCCTACTACGGATGGTGAACTGAACCGGGTATTGGGCGGAGGAATCGTGCCTGGCTCCCTGGTGCTCATTGGGGGCGAACCGGGAATTGGCAAATCAACCCTGCTGCTGCAGATTGCCCTTACGCTGGCGGGTATGCGGGTGCTCTACGTGTCTGGTGAGGAGAGCGAACAACAAATAAAGATGCGTGCCGAACGGCTCGATGCCCCCACGAGTGACTGTCATGTGATGACTGAAACCTCCACGCAGAACATTTTTCGGGTGGTAGAACACTTTGAGCCTGAAATCCTGATTATCGACTCTATCCAGACCATGCAGTCCTCCCTGGTCGAGTCGGGGGCGGGGAGCGTATCGCAGGTGCGGGAGTGTACCGCCGAGTTTATGAAGTACGCCAAAGAAAGTGGCGTGCCGGTGTTCATGATTGGCCATATCACTAAAGAGGGTTCGCTGGCGGGCCCCAAGGTGCTGGAACACATGGTGGATACGGTGCTGACGTTTGAGGGCGACCGGCATACCACCTACCGGATACTGCGAACGACTAAAAATCGCTTCGGTAGTACCGATGAACTGGGTATCTACGAAATGATGGGCACAGGGCTGCGCCAGGTAACGAACCCATCGGAGATTTTGATTTCGCAGCGCGACGAAGCCTTGAGTGGGGTAACCATTGGTTCCATGATGGAGGGCAACCGTCCGCTCATGATCGAAACGCAGGCGCTGGTAAGCGTAGCCAACTATGGCACTCCGCAACGCAGCAGTACTGGCTTCGATGCCAAGCGGTTGAACATGCTGCTGGCCGTACTGGAGAAACGGGGTGGCTTTCGGCTGGGTCAGCAGGATGTGTTCCTGAATATAGCGGGAGGATTACGCGTGGAGGACCCGGCCATTGACCTCGCCGTTTGTGCCGCCATTGTGTCAAGCTACGAAGATATTGCGATTTCGCCGTCAGTAGCCTTCGCGGCAGAGGTTGGCCTGGGTGGTGAGGTGCGGGCAGTAAGCCGGATTGAATCGCGGATTGCCGAAGCAGAGAAACTGGGTTTCAAGAAGATATTCATTTCCAAATACAATTTGAAAGGGCTGGATACCAGAAGTTATAAAATTCAGATCAAGCCCGTATCCCGACTGGATGAGGTATTTCAGGGCGTATTGATTTAGTACATTTGCCGGCATGAATCTGACCACACCGCCACTACCCGATGAAAGCATTCGCTTATAGTATGCTTGTTGTTGGTTTACTGGCAGGCGGTTATTACGGGATCAGCTACTCGAAACTCTCCCCCGACGTGCAGCGGAAAGCCAAAGCACTCCATAACGCATTAGTGAAGCAGGGTTACAAACCGCGCTATTTCCTGCTGTCTGGCTACCGTCCCCACTGGTTGAACCAGCTTATGCCATTAGCCGCCAAAAACAGCGATCATCAGCGGGGAAACGCCATTGATCTATTCGTTATCGACATTGATGGCAACGGACAATTCAATGACCGGGATTTGACTATACTGTCTAAAACGGTTGATACAATGGACAAAAATAATCCCGGACAGCAGGGGGGCGTGGGGCTTTACCGGAAATCGTTTTCCCGCATGTTCCACTTCGATGTGTCGGGACATCACCGGCATTGGAACAACTGAAATGAGGTGTGACCCAATGGACTCCTTCTGAATTAGTTGATTGCCAGATACACGTTCCTGACAAACCATTTGAGGCTCACGCAGTTTTGTAAGTAGTAAACAGATTTACTCAACCATTAAACTTTGTTATGAGCTACATAAAAGCAGGTACGGATGCATCCGGCGACGATATTAAACTTTTCTATCAGGATTTAGGCGGTCCTACCGCCAGCCAAACCATTGTATTGATTCATGGGTGGCCCCTGAGCCACGAAATGTGGGACTATCAATTAGCCGAACTGCCCGCTCATGGTTTCCGGGTGGTCGCCTACGACCGCCGGGGATTCGGTAAATCCTCGCAAACCTGGGACGGATATGATTACGATACGTTTGCCGATGACCTGAAAGCGGTGATGGACGAACTTAATCTCCAGAACGTGACCCTGGTTGGTTTCTCGATGGGCGGTGGTGAGGTAGCCCGTTACATGAGTCGCCACGGTGGTGCGCGGGTATCGAAGGTGGCCTTTATCAGTTCGGTCACTCCCTACATGCTTAAAACGGATGACAACCCCGATGGCGTAGATCAATCCGTATTCGACGAAATGATTCAGGGTATGCAGGAAGACCGGGCTGATTTTCTACAGTCGTTCGGTAAAAAATTCTATGGTGTGGGTATGCTGAACAAACCCGTCAGCCAGGCGCACCTGGATGGTGATTTTAACCGGGCTTACGTGGCCTCCCACCGGGCAACCGTTGAAGCAGCCAAAGCATTTGCCACTACTGACTTCCGGGACGATCTGGCGAAAATTAAGGTGCCGGCTCTGGTCATTCATGGCGATGATGATCAGACTGTGCCCATCGAAGCATCGGGTGAGCGAACAGCCAGCGCTCTGCCAACGTCTCAGTACATTGTTTATGAAGGATCGGCACACGGTGTATTTATGCTCGAAAAAGATCGCCTGACGCAAGACCTTGTTGCATTCGTGCAGGATGGTGCTCCCATTCGGGAATCGGTCGGTGTGACGACTATCTACTAAGCTGTACCGCAGGCGTCAGTTATAAACGAAGGGCCGCTCCTACAGGAGCGGCCCTTCGTTTATAACTGACGATAGGTTTTTACGTATGCCGAAGGTGTTTGGCCGGTTATATCCTTGAATTGGCGATTGAAATTCGAGAGGGTACGGAAACCACTCTCGAAGCTGATCTGGGTTATGTTGAGTTTTCCGTGCATCAACAATTTGCAGGCGTGCCCAATGCGCACTTCCGAAACAAATTCCGAAAATGTTTTATTGGCGCGGGTCTTGAAATAGCGGCAAAAGGCGGGGGAGGTCATGCCCGCCAAATCCGCAACCCGGTCCAGACTCAGTTCGTCCGGAAAATGCTCCAGCACATAATCGTGGACCAACTGCATCCGGTCGGTTTCATTTGGCTTAACGGTATTAGTATAGCTTACACTGGTCAGATACCGGTAATCGGTGGCATAACAGAGCTCATTCAGTAACGTCAGAAAACTCAGCACCCGCTCGAAACTGACCGGTTGTGCAGCCAGACTTCGGAGCACTGTAGCCACTCGTTTTCGGGTAGGCCCCGTCCATTCGAGTCCCTGCCGGGCGTGGTTCAGCAATTGGCGCAATGCCGCCATTTCCTGCTTCTCGAAAAAACTGGGGCCCAGAAAGTCTTCCGTAAAATAGGCCACAATACCCTTCGTTGCCAGTGTAGACTGTTTGTCGAAATAAACCTGATCACTACGCCAGAGGTGGGGAAGGTTTGGCCCGAGAAAAACCAGATCGCCAGGGTTAAACGGCTTGATTGAATCACCGATAAAACGGGTCCCGGTCCCTTCTTCTACCAAAAACAGCTGGAAGTGGGGGTGAAAGTGCCAGTTTGGGTCAAAATGCGGTTCAGCCAGTTCTTTAACAACGAACGAAGCTGAAACAGGCTCAAGGTCTTTTCGTAACGGTTGTTTCATCTAACTGCTGATTTTTAACGCAAATAGTGAATTATATTTCTAATATAAGTAAAAATAAAGTTAGTATTCGCTAATAAAAGCTAATATATAAAGATGTAAGCTATTTATATTTGTTTGATTTTTTATGGAATGAATATGAATAAGGTAGGAATGAATATGTTTGTCTGGACGATGACAATGGACGAAGATCTGTCTGATACATTGTCATTCCTGCAAACGAGTGGCTTTGACTTCGTCGAAATGCCCATTAGTGACACCAATCTGGCCAAATGGCAGCGCCTGGGTCATCAGGCAAAAGCACTGGACCTCGGCGTACAAACCTGCACCATTTGCGGACCCGAACACAGCCTGATTAGCCCGGACGAAACGGTGCGTCGGGCCGGAATCGATTACCTGAAGCAGGTAGTCGACTGCGCGGCCGCCGTTGGTTCCAGGCTATTGATGGGCCCAATGTACGCGGGGTTCAAAACCTTCACCGGCAAGCCTGCCACCGCCGAGGAGTGGAACTGGTCGGTAACGGGAATGCGCGAGGTGGCCCGGCACGCCCAAACAAAGGATGTGACGCTGGCCATCGAATACCTGAACCGGTTTGAAGTTTATCTGCTCACCTGCGCCGACGAACTGGTGCGCTACATTGAGGAGGTGAATCATCCCAACTGCCGGGCGGCTTTCGATACCTTTCATGCCAACATGGAAGAGAAAAGCGTAGCAGACGCCTTACGAAAAGTGGCCCCCTATCTGGTTCACGTTCAGATTTCAGAAAACGACCGTTCTACGCCCGGACAGGGACATATTAATTTCGATGAAGTGTTCAGCACGCTGAGTGAGATTGGCTACGAGGGCCCCATCGCCATCGAAGCATTTGGGCCTAACCCGCCCGAACTGGCTGCGGCTACGCATATTTTTCGGCCTATGTTCGAGTCGCCGGAGCAACTGGCTGTGGATGGACTAACGTTTATTAAAAGCCGGATCAATCAACCTGTAAAAAAAGAAGAAAGCGTACTATCAACACTTTAAGCCCTTTTTTACTTTCCTTTTTCTTTTCTCCTTATGGTAAACATTGCAATCGTTGGCCTGGGTTTCGGGGCCGAATTTATTCCCATCTACCAGCGGCATCCGCAGGCTAACATGTATGCTATTTGCCAGCGTAATGTTCAGAAGTTAAATGAAATTGGGGACGCTTATGGTATCGAAAAGCGGTACAGTAGCTACGACGAACTGCTGGCTGACCCCGATGTGGATGCCGTGCACATCAACTCGCCCATTCCCAACCATGCCGAACAAAGTCTCAAAGCCCTCCGGGCGGGCAAGCACGTAGCCTGTACGGTACCCATGGCAACCTCGGTGGAGGAATGCCTGGAAATTGTACGCGCGACGAAGGAAAGCGGTAAAAAATACATGATGATGGAAACGGTGGTGTACAGCCGCGAGTTTCTGTTCGTTAAAGAATTGTACGAAAAAGGAGAACTTGGAAAGGTGCAGTTCCTTAAGGCGTCGCACCAGCAGGATATGGACGGCTGGCCCGATTACTGGCCCGGTTTGCCCCCCATGCACTACGCGACGCACTGCGTGGGCCCGGTAGCGGGGTTGCTCAAACTGGAGGCCGATTACGTGTCCTGCTTTGGGTCGGGAACGATTCGGGAGGAACTGGCCAAGATTCACAACTCCCCCTTTGCCGTCGAGTCAGCACACATCAAGTTCAAGAACAGTGATCTGTCGGCCTACGTGTACCGGTCCCTGTTTGATGTAGCGCGCCAGTACCGCGAGAGTTTTGAGGTGTATGGCGACAAGAAATCGTTCGAGTGGCAACTCATCGAAGACGAGAACCCGGTGATTCACACCGCCAAGAAACCAGAGCCGGAGATTCCCGAAAAAGTAACCGTGCCGGATTATGCGCATTATCTGCCGGAAGAAATTCAGCGATTCACCACCAAAGGCGTGTACGATGCGGACGAAACCCAGCATTTGTCGTTCACGCAGGGGGGAGGCCACGGCGGGTCGCACCCGCACATGGTGCATGAATTTATTTCGGCGCTGATTGAAGACCGGGACCCATTCCCCAATGCGGCCCAATCCGCCAACTGGACCAGCGTCGGTATTCTGGCGCACGAGTCGGCTATGCAGGGAGGGAAATTGATTCAATTGCCTGATTTTAACGTGTAGACAACAGGATACTATGAAAAAACTAATTACCGCGTTTGGATTGATTGTGGTGCTTACCCAGTGCGCCCGCCAGTCGACAACCCAAACGGCCGTCCGTCAGGATGTACGCAACGACAGCCGACCCCGCCGGACAGAAATTCTGTTCCTGGGCGACAATGGCCACCATAAACCCGTTGAGCGGGTACCGGAAATCATGGCGGCTCTGGGGGCTAAGGGCATTAACTTCACTTATACCGATAAGCTGGAAGACCTTAACACCGAGAACCTGAATAAGTATGATGGTCTGCTAATATATGCCAACTGGGATAGCATTGGCAAGCCGCAGGAAAAGGCGTTGCTGGACTACGTATCGTCGGGGCACGGCATCATTCCGGTGCATTGCGCATCGTATTGCTTCCGCAATTCGCCGGAGTACGTCGATAAAGTAGTGGGGGGGCAGTTCTGGCGGCATCGGATGGATACCATCCAGACCCGTTTTACGCAACCCAATAATGCCATTGTAGCCGGTCTGCCCTCGTTTAAAGCCTACGATGAAACGTATCTGCACAGTCATTTGCAGGCAGATAATAATGTGCTGGCCGTTCGGGATATTAAAGCTGACCAGGAAAAAGATATGGCAGCGGCCAACCGACCAGGCGTGAAAGAGGAGCCGTATACCTGGACCCGCCAGTACGGCAAAGGCCGCGTGTTTTACACTGCCTACGGGCACGATGAGCGTACATGGTTACAGCCCGGGTTTCAGCAACTGCTGGAGCGCGGTATCATGTGGGCCGTGGGCGACAACGTGAAAAAACTGCACGACGAGCTAAAACCGCAGCCATTCGCTTATCAGGAAGCGCCCCAACTTCCTAACTACGAAAAGCGGCCTGGTCCCCAACTGGAGCAGAAACCCCTCTCGCCGGAGGAGTCGATGAAACATATTCAGGTGCCGGTTGATTTCACACTCGACCTGTTTGCCCATGAGCCAAACGTAATGCACCCCATTGCCATGGCCTGGGATGAAAAAGGACGACTCTACGCGTTAGTGACGAAAGATTATCCCAACGAGCGTAAGCCCGAGGGTGGCTCTGATTACATCGTCATCTGCGAAGACACGGATAAAGATGGCAAGGCCGACAAGTTTACCAACTTCGCCGAAGGGCTGAGTATTCCTACCGGGATGGCGTTTGGTAATGGTGGCCTGTATGTATCGCAGGCACCGCACATGCTGTTTTTGCAGGATACCAACGGCGACGACAAAGCCGACGTGAAGAAGGTTGTTTTCACCGGTTTTGGCACGTTCGATACGCACGCCGGTCCGAGCAACCTGCATTATGGTTTCGACAACTGGATTTGGGGCAGCGTTGGTTATTCCGGTTTCAAGGGGAAAGTCGGAGCCGACAGCGTGAAGTTTGGTCAGGGCTTCTTCCGGTTCAAACCGGATGGGTCGCAACTGGAATACGTGACGGGAACGTCTAACAACACCTGGGGACTGGGCTTTATGGAAACGGGCGACATTTTTGGCTCAACCGCCAACAACTCGCACGGCTGGTACATGGCCATTCCGAACCGGTACTTCAACGGCGCACCCCACATCCGGGAAAATGGCAGTCGCAGCACGGATACCCACAAAGACATGAAACCCATCACCGAAAAGGTGCGGCAGGTGGATGTATTTGGTGGCTTTACGGCCGCAGCCGGGCATAACTTCTACACCGCCCGCGCGTTCCCGAAAAAATACTGGAACCAGATTGCCTTCGTGTCGGAGCCAACGGGGCACATCGTACACCAGAACGTGATGCAGAAAAGCGGAACCGATTTTTCGGATGCCGTTGGGTTTAACCTGATGGCCGGTGCCGATGAATGGTTTGCGCCCGTGTTTGCGGAAGTGGGACCGGATGGAGCCGTTTGGGTGGTTGACTGGTACAGCTACATTATCCAGCATAACCCCACGCCTAAAGGTGCCACCAACGGTTCGGGCAACGCCTACGAAACGTCCCTGCGCGATTTTACCCATGGTCGTATTTACCGCGTGGGCTACAAAGGAGCACCAGCCTATGCGCCAATGGCCCTGAGCAAAGACCGTCCGCAGGAGTTGGTTGCTGCGTTGAAGAATACCAATATGTTCTGGCGCACCACTGCCCAGCGGTTGCTCATCGAACGAAACAACAAGGATATAGTGCCGCAGTTGATTGCTATGGTCAATGACCAGTCGCTGGATGAGATTGGTAATAACCCGGCCGCTATCCACGCGTTGTGGATACTGAATGGATTGAACGTACTGGATGGTGCTGACCAGAATGCGGCTATGGCCGTGAAACAGGCATTGAAACATCCGGCATCAGCGGTTCGTAAAACGGCCATTCAGGTAATGCCAACCAATAGCGAAGTGGCCGGTACGCTACTGGAAGCGAATATGTTGAACGACAAAGAACCACTGGTGGTCCTGAATACCATACTGGCGCTGTCAAAACTACCATCGAATCCCAAAGCCGATGCCGCTGTACTGGCCCGGCTCAACAGTACCGCCGGAGCGCAGGAAGTGAATGACCGGTGGCTACCCGATGCTTTTGCCAGCATGCTGACGAGCCAGAACGGGCGGTTGTTGAAAACATACGTAAATCAACTGGCCGTCAATGCACCGACTAAAGCCAGTTCGGATGGGTCGGCGCATAACCACGCGGATATGGCCAGGACATCAGCCCCCGTCATGACGGCTTCTACGGCATCGACTCCCCCTGTAAGTAACTTGCCTGACCTGATTGTAGGGGCTGTTCGTACCACACCCAATTCACCAGCGGTTCGGGAACGGGCACAAGTCTTCATCGAGGTCACCAATGCGGGTGGTGCTGCTATTCCGGCAGGAACGCCCATTCCGATGTCGGTGCGGGTGGAGGGACCAAAGGGAACGCCCGATGCGTCCAAAATCGACTTTGTCAGCGTTACACATGATACGGGAATCAAGCCCGGAGAAACCGTTACGATTACAAAATCGAACAACGGCCCGTGGGTAGGTGATATGGGCGTACTCTTCGAGAAATCCGGTGATTATAGCGTATCGGTCATGCTCGACCGGGAGAATAAAATTGCGGAAAGTAACGAGCAGAATAACAACGCTTCCCACACCCTGGTTTACCGCGCTCCGCAAAGCCTGAGCGCTTACACGCTGGAACGGGCTACGCGCAGCTACGCATCAGTCGCGCCCATTGAAGCGGTGGTAGAGATGCTTCGGCAAACGCAGAAACTGAGTCCGGCGGAGAGTGAAGCCATTGTGAAAGGCGTATCGGAAGGATGGAACCTGAAGCAGAAGGTAACCGTGCCGGAAACGGACCGGTCGTTCCTGGCCAGCCTGAACGGAACCGTATCCGCCGATAACCGCGAACGGTTGGGCCGACTATACGAGGCCTGGGGGCTGACGAAGGAAGAACCTGTTGACCCTAACGTAGAGGTGGTACGACTGAAAACCGTGCGGGAAGAGATGCGCTATGACAAAAAGGAATTTACCGTTACGGCGGGCAAAACCATTGAAATTGTGCTCGAAAACCCCGACGCCATGCAGCACAATCTGGTGGTTGGTAAACCCAAATCGATGGAAATCATCGGGGCGGCTGCCGACAAGCTGATTACGGCCAAAGACGGCGCGGAGAAAAACTATGTGCCCTCTATTTCGCAGGTTATTGCCGCTACGCCGTTGATAAATCCCGACCAGACGTACCGGCTCAAGTTCACGGCTCCCAGTACCCCCGGCGACTACCCGTTCGTTTGCACCTTCCCCGGTCACTGGCGGATTATGAATGGTGTAATGAAAGTAGTGAAATCCGGTCAGGCGATGAACGCTAAATAGCCAAGCTATTACCTGAGGGGTAGCCTATAAACCCAAAAGCCGGATGACTTTCGCACTGAAAGTCGTCCGGCTTTTCTATTTCTTCCGTTTGCTACGGTAAAAGTCCAGGCTAGTCCTCACCAGTTAGTACGGCTGTTGTTGGCAGCAGAGCCGAGGGGGGCACCTGAATCAGGAACTCGCTGCCTTTACCCAATTCACTTTTCACCCAGATAGTCCATTTGTGCGACTGGATGATACGCTGCACATAACTTAGCCCCAGGCCGAAGCCTTTCACGCTGGGTTGATTCCGGTCATGCACCCGAAAAAAAGGCTGGAAAATGTGCGCCACTATCTTGGGGGCAATGCCAATACCCCGGTCCTGAACCGCAATCGTTAAGCCGTCGGCCGTGTTTCTGGTATAAATAGTTATCTCCGGCTCCCCGGTACTGTACTTAATGGCATTGTCGAGCAGGTTATAGAAAACGTTGGTCAGGTGCAGCCGGTCGGCCAGTACGTGCGGGTCACTGCTGGCCAGGTTCAGTTTCAGGTACGTACCGTGGCGCTCCGCGACCGAATGGAGCAACTGGTTTAAATGAATAGGCTCGGTATTGAGGATCAGCGTGTTTTTATCCGCCCGCGCCAGGGTCAGCATCGTTTCTACCTGTTGCTGCAACCGCTCCGCTTCCTCCCGAATGATGCGTACATATTTCTCCGTTCGTTCGGGTTGATTCCGGGCAATGGGCGAATCCAGAATGTCCGCTGCCATGCGGATAGCCGTGATGGGTGATTGAAATTCGTGAACAATGGAATGCAGCACTTCGGTCTGCTCGGTTGGCTTCTCCCGGCGTAGTAACCACCAGATAAGATACCCCATCAGCAGTTGCGACGTTAAAAGAAGTCCGAATAAAGGGAGCCAGCCGATGGTAGGAACTGAGATGGATATGGAGGACCAATTGCCGTAAACGAACCCTGCTGCAATCAGAAAGAGCAGTAACGTAAGCCCAAATAGTGAGTAGGCAACAGAACGGGGTGGCATAAGGCTATCTGTTATGGGTGTACTAGAAGCCTGAACGAGCGAATGAAACGCATAGTCCGCTGGGTGTACTTACAGTGTAAATGTCACACGAAATTATCCTAAAAACTAAAAACAGCCAACAAAAAAGCCCGCTATTAACGGGCTTTTTATTAAACGAGCGTGAAGAAAACGGGCTTCTATTTCTCGGCCGGTGCTTCGGATGCTGGTTTTGGCGTAGCCTGCGGTGTTGCGTTGGTGCTGGCAGACTGAGCCGCCGTTGGTTTCGGGGCAGAAGTCGGTGTTTTAGCCGGGGTGGCTGGCCGGGGAGTTGAAGCTGATTTCTTAGCCGGAGTGGCTGGCCGGGGAGTCGAAGCTGGTTTCGGGGCTGGAGTGGCTGCTGTCGGCTTCACTGCTTTTGCCGCTTTTCTGGCTGACCGGGCGGCATTCTTAGCCGTTTTCTCCGCGTTTTTCTTTGTCTTCGACGCTTCCTTTTTAGCCTTCTTATCAGACACTTTTGCTGGTTTTGCCGCTTTCTTTTCAGCCTTGTGCGTCATTTTAGCCAATTTCTTAGCCAGCTTTTCCGCCGATTTCTCGATGGACCTCTTCATTTTTTTAGAAGCAGCACCTAGTTCACTTAGTTTAGCTTCGAGTGTACTGACGATTTCCGACGCCAGCGATTTTTGTTTGGTTTTCAGGGCTTTGTTTGCCATATGCTTTATGGAGAAAAAAATATACAAATAAATACGGAATTTCCGGGACAATCAAAAATTCAATGTTAAGTTTTCGTCACATTTTTTGTAAAAAATCCCAACAGACAATGCCTGCCGTAACGGCAATATTCAGGGAGTGCTTGGTGCCAAACTGCGGAATCTCGAGCACTAAATCGGCCAGTTGAACCAATTCATCCCCCACGCCCGTCACTTCATTGCCCAGTATGAAGGCGTATGATTTGTTGGTAACCGGTGAGAAATCAGAAAGCGATGTGCTGCCTTCTGCCTGCTCAACGGCAGCTACGAGCCACCCATCCCGTTGCAGCTGCTTAACCAGCGTCAACGCATCGGGGGCATACTCCCAGTTTACCGACTCTGTAGCACCCAGAGCCGTCTTGGTGATGTCGCGGTGGGGCGGTTGCCCCGTAATGCCGCACAAATATAGTTTTTCGGCCCGGAAAGCATCAGCCGTACGAAATACCGAACCCACATTGTTCAGACTCCGGATATCGGCCAAAATCAGGCAGTAAGGGAATTTCTCGACCGTTTTGAATGCATCGACGGATAGGCGATTAAGTTCGTGGAGGGTCAGCTTACGCGGGGTGTCCTTGTTCATAGCGCAAACTTACAACACCAGCCACCAAAAAAAAGAGGTTTCAGCAGCTGACCATCCACCCGCTGCGGCTAGAAATAGCTGTGCGATTTACGCCCAAATTCGGTAAATTTGTGTAAACTAATACCCGTACTTTAGTGAAACCAGTCTCGTCCGTAAAACCTCAATCGAAGAAGAATGAAACGCCCCTCAACCGCCAATACAACCAGATAAAAGCCAAATATCCTGGTGCCTTATTGCTCTTTCGCGTAGGGGATTTCTACGAAACATTCGGAGAGGACGCCGTTCGGGCCAGCAAAATCCTCGGTATCACCCTGACCAAACGAAACAACGGAGGCTCGAACGAGGAGCTGGCTGGTTTTCCGCATCATTCGCTCGATACGCACCTGCCCAAACTGGTTCGGGCGGGTGAGCGTGTGGCTATCTGTGATCAGCTGGAAGACCCGGCGCTGGCTAAAGGTATTGTACGAAGGGGCGTTACCGAGCTGGTCACGCCCGGCGTTTCCTTCAACGATAACGTACTCGATACCCGACGCAATAATTACCTGGCCGCTGTCCATTTTGGCAAGGGTGGAGCCGGCAATCCCGATGACGCGTTCGGGATATCGTTTCTGGACATCTCCACCGGGGAGTTTCTGGCTTCGCAGGGCAATGGGGCCTACATCGACAAACTGCTCCAGAGCTTTAACCCGTCGGAAGTGCTGTACTGCAAGCGGAACCGGCAGGAATTTGGGGCGCTCTTCGGCGATAAGTTTCACACCTACACCCTCGAAGACTGGGCCTTTACTTACGACTTTGGCTATAACTTCCTGAAGCAGCATTTTCAGACTACCTCGCTCAAAGGCTTTGGTATTGAAGGAATGCCCGATGGGATCATTGCGGCCGGGGTCATCCTGCACTACCTCAACGAAACGGAGCATAAAGACCTCCAGCACATTACCCGCGTTACCCGGCTGGAAGAAGACCGGTACGTATGGCTTGACCGCTTTACCATCCGCAACCTGGAACTGACAACCGCCCAGCAGGAGGGGGGCGTGCCACTGATTCAGATTCTGGACCAGACCGTTACCCCGATGGGGGCCCGCCTGCTGCGTAAATGGCTCAACCTGCCCCTGAAAGAGAAAGCACTGATTGATGAGCGGCTCAACATGGTCGGGCATTTTGTGGCGGATAGTGACTTTGCCGACGCGACGGCGAATCACCTGCGGCAAATCGGGGATCTTGAACGGCTGGTGTCTAAAGTAGCCGTCCGGCGAATAAGCCCCCGTGAACTACTGCAATTAAAACGGTCGCTACAGCACGTTCTACCCATAAAGGAACTGCTGATTACGGCACTAAGCCAACAGGAATCACCCGGCCAGCATTCCGGTTCACTCAAAAAGTACGCTGACCAGCTCAACTCGGTTTCGTTCCTGATTGACCGGGTCGAGGCCGAACTGCGCGAAGACCCGCCAACGCTCTCCAATCAGGGTGGCATGATTAAACCGGGTATTAATGCAGAGCTGGATGAACTGACGGCCATCGCTTATTCGGGCAAAGATTACCTGGTGCAGTTGCAGGAGCGCGAAGTACAGCAAACGGGTATTACGTCGCTCAAAGTAGCCTACAACAAGGTGTTTGGCTATTATCTGGAAGTGACCCACGCCCATAAAAACCGGGTGCCGGAGGACTGGATTCGGAAGCAGACCCTCGTCAATGCCGAGCGGTACATTACGCCTGAATTAAAAGTGTACGAAGAGAAAATATTGAACGCTGAGGAGCAGATTTTTCAAATTGAAGCCCGAATGTTCAATGAGATGGTCCTGGCAGCCGGCGAATACGTTGGTGCTATTCAGCAGAACGCCCGGGTACTGTCGGTACTGGATGTACTGGCTTCCTTTGCGCGGGTAGCCGTGAAGAGTAAATACGTTCGCCCGCAAATCAATGAAAGCAAAGTGCTGAACATTAAAGACGGACGGCACGCAGTCATTGAACAGCAATTGCCCCCCGGTGAACCCTACATCCCGAACGATGTTTTCCTGGACGACGAAACCCAGCAGATTATCATTATTACCGGCCCGAACATGGCCGGTAAATCGGCGTTGCTACGGCAAACGGCGCTGATTGTGCTAATGGCACAGGCCGGGAGCTTCGTACCGGCATCGCTGGCCGAAATTGGCATCGTCGATAAGATTTTTACCCGCGTTGGGGCTTCGGATAACCTCTCACGGGGTGAAAGTACCTTTATGGTCGAGATGACTGAAACGGCCAGTATCCTGAACAACCTGAGCGAACGAAGCCTGATTATAATGGATGAAATCGGTCGGGGCACCAGTACCTACGACGGCGTCTCCATTGCCTGGTCCATAACAGAGTACCTGCACAACAAAACTGACTGTCGCCCCAAAACACTGTTTGCCACCCACTACCATGAGTTGAATGACCTGGCGGCCGATAACCCCCGCATTAAAAACTACAACGTGTCGGTTAAGGAGTTGGGCAACAAAGTGATATTTCTGCGTAAACTGAAGGAAGGCGGCTCGGAGCACAGTTTTGGCATTCACGTAGCACAGATGGCTGGTATGCCCGCTCAGATTGTGAACCGGGCCAACGAGATTCTAAAGCAACTGGAATCGTCCCACAACCGGGAAAACAATAAAGAGCGAATCCGGGATGCCGTGCCGCAGGAACGGGAATTGGCACTGCGCATTATCGAATCCGGCGACCCAAAATCAGAAGCCATCAAAGAAAAACTTCGCACCATCGACGTCAACCGCCTGACGCCTATCGAAGCCCTGCTGAAACTGAACGAACTGCTCAAAATGGCGGAGTAAACGCGCCTTCAGGTTATTTTTTCGTCAGTTTGGCGGTCAACAGCCATTGGTAGGTATCGAGCGGTTCTGGAAGCCCATTGGGCTGGATTTGCAGGTACATCAGGTGCAAATGCGTGGGAGAGCGTGCTTTATAGGCATTGAAGCCCGTTCGTCCCATTTCGGCCAGCTTTTGTCCAGAGGCTACCCATTGGCCGGGCCTTATGACAACGTGGCTATTGTGCGCGTAATAAAAAAGCCCGTTGAGGATGGGGTCATACACCCAAATCCAGTTGCCACCCCGGTAGTCAGAACCGGGTTTCCAGGCGGTTTCAATGGCTAGCACCAGGCCGTTGCTCATGGACAGTATCTCGGCTGGTTTCCCGGTTGCATCGTCAAGAATATTCTGGTTGCGGTCGGCTATAAAAATGTCCTGCGCCGGATGGCTCCCTTTAACGTTGTAATCAAACAAATCGAATCCTCTGCCTCGGTAGCCTTCACCGTGCGTGCCGCCAATAGATTTGGTTGTATAGCCCCGGATGGGAAATGAAAAATACAAGCCCGTTCGGCGGAGGCTATCCTGCTGCAATGAATCCTGATGGTAAGTTTCCCGGCTGTGAAACCGTTCCTGCAAACCATGCATGATATGGCTAAACTGCAACCGGGCGGAGTCGGGGGTGATTGTTTGCTCTCTGATCCGGGTGTACAGCGTCTGAAACTGCTGGCAATAGGCGTACAGAGTAGGGCTGGCATCGTTGCTACTGACAACCTGTGATGAAGCTACGTTCAGTCCCCCAATAAATAACGCTCCTATAATACCCGCTATTCGCATGAACCAGGTCAGATCAATCTTCACTACGCCAATTCGATTAAGGAGCCAAAATTACGCAAACATGCGGGTGAAATTATAGGCAACAGCAATCACTGATTGGTTATGTCAAATAAAATAAAAACGATTTGGAACAGGCACGGTTGCATGATTCAGCACATATTCGGCGTGATTTAGCCCGAAAAACGGGCCTTTTGAAAATATTTAGTAATTATCGCTTTTATTTTACGCGTAGATTTGGAAAGTATTATTTTAGTGTCGTTATTCGCCCAAATTTAAAACAAACAATGCAAACAGGAACTGTAAAATTCTTTAATGAAACCAAAGGGTTTGGCTTCATTAAACCTGATGAAGGTGGCGAAGACATATTTGTACACGCTTCCGGTCTCATCGACCAAATCCGTGAGAACGACAAAGTTAAATTCAATGTCGAGCGCGGTAAGAAAGGCTTAAACGCCGTGAACGTCGAAATAGCTTAATTGTAAGATATAAAGACAACCGTTGTAAAAAACATGCCTCGCGGCATGTTTTTTTTTGCCCTGTCAGTTCGTTGCGCCATTTTTGCGGGTAGAACAAATCGTTTATGACCCAATTGCCCGAACAACGGGTGGCTGCCCAGCTTGGCCTCAACCCAAGGTCAGTAGCTGCCACCATCGACTTACTCAACGGCGGAGCCACCGTTCCGTTCATTGCCCGTTACCGCAAAGAAGCTACTGCATCGGCCGACCGTGGTCCGCTCGATGAAGTACAGATCGCCCAGATTAAGGATACCTACCAGAAACTGCTGGACTTCGACAAACGCCGGGAGGCTATCCTCAAATCCATTGCCGAACAGGATAAACTAACGCCTGAACTACGTCGGAAAATAGCCGACACCATTTCCCTCACGGACCTGGAGGACTTGTACTTGCCCTATAAGCAAAAGCGGAAAACCCGCGCTACCACGGCAATCGAGCGGGGGCTTGAGCCACTTGCCAATGTGATTAGCGCCCAGCGGGAAACCAGCATAGAACGAATAGTGCAGCGTTATCTGTCGGATACGGTTCCAACCGTGACGGATGCTTTGCAGGGCGCACGCGATATTCTGGCCGAACGAATCAGTGAGGACGCCGATGCCCGCCAGCGCATCCGTAACCTGTTCGAGCGGGAAGCCACCGTTCGTTCCACCGTCAAAAAAGGGAAAGAAGCAGAGGGCGCAAAATTTGCCGATTACTTTACCTTCGAAGAACCCCTGAAACGTGTACCCTCGCACCGGTTGCTGGCCCTGCGAAGGGGAGAGGCAGAAGGGTTCCTGAGCGTCAATATCAGCCCCGGCGAAGAGGCTGCCATCGAGCGGCTCGAGCGGCAGTTTATCGCCGAGCGCTCCGGTACGCCGGTGTGTAAGGAGCAGATGTCCCTGGCCATCCGGGATGGCTACAAGCGCCTGCTAAAGCCTTCGCTCGAAACCGAGTTTGCCCAGCATTCCAAGGCAAAAGCCGATACGGAGGCCATCCAGATTTTTGCCGACAACCTCCAACAGTTGTTGCTCAGTCCGCCACTCGGTCAGCAGCGGGTACTGGCCATCGACCCTGGCTACCGAACGGGCTGCAAAACGGTTTGTCTGGATGCACAGGGCAATTTGCTGATGGATACAGTCCTTTACCTGGCTCAATCCGACGCGCAGCGGCAGCAGGCGGCCCTCGCCGTAAATAACCTGGTTTCGACATACAAAATTGACGCTGTTGCCATTGGGAACGGCACCGCCGGCCGCGAAACAGAAGAGTTTATCCGGAGTTTAGGTCTGACCAAACCGTCGGGGGAGGTAATACCCACGTACGTGATCAGTGAGCAGGGAGCGTCTATTTACTCGGCGTCGGAGGTGGCGCGAACGGAATTTCCTAACCACGATATTACCGTGCGGGGGGCCGTCAGCATTGGCCGCCGACTCATGGACCCACTGGCCGAACTGGTCAAAATCGACCCTAAATCCATTGGGGTGGGGCAGTACCAGCACGATGTTGATCAGGCGAACCTGAAAACGAGTCTGGATACCGTAGTGGAACGCTGCGTGAATCAGGTGGGCGTGTCGCTCAATACAGCCAGTGCCCATTTGCTTCGGTACGTATCCGGCCTGGGGCCACAATTAGCGGGTAATATTGTTGATTACCGGACCGAGCATGGGGCTTTTACCTCCCGCGATCAACTTAAGAAAGTGCCCCGGCTTGGGCCGAAAGCGTTTGAGCAATGTGCCGGATTTTTACGAATCGAAGGGGGCAGAAATCCCCTGGATAACAGTGCCGTTCACCCCGAACGCTACGCGCTGGTTGAACAGATGGCGGCTGACACCGGCAGTACGATTCGGGACCTTATCCAGCACTCCGACCTGCGCCAGTCCATCAACCCCAACCAGTACGTTAGTGATACCGCAGGCTTACCAACACTGCGCGATATTCTGGCTGAACTGGCCAAACCGGGCCGTGACCCCCGCGAACAGTTGTCGGTATTTGAATACGATGCCCGTGTTAGAACCATGGATGATTTGCAGGAGGGCATGCTGCTGAATGGGGTCGTTACCAACATTACGGCTTTCGGGGCCTTTGTGGATATTGGTGTGAAGCAGGACGGACTGGTCCACGTTTCTCAACTGGCCAATCATTACGTTTCCGATCCAAAAACGGTGGTGAAAGTGTACCAGAAAGTAAAAGTAAAGGTCCTGGAGGTCGATAAGGCCCGGAAACGTATTGCATTATCCATGAAAACTTAATAGGTTGCATTATTCTTATAGGCTTTTACGTTAAAATAAAGCATTTATTATCCTAACCCCATTCCGTATGCAACTACGCTGGTTCCGGGAATTAGCACGTCCCGTACTGCTGAGCGCCTGCCTACTTTCTCTACTGACGGCTTGCGAGGTTCTTCGTTCCTCCGGCCCGTCGGTCAGTCGTCGTCCTTCCTCATCCCGTCCGGTTGCCAAGCGAGCAACAACGGGTAAAGCATCAGCCCGCTCGTCTAAAGCTACCGGTAAGGTACCCAGTAAAGTGGTTGACAGCCGTACCTACGAGAACCGGTACGTACCCGAAGTGGTAAAGATAGCCCGCACCTATACCGGAACGCCGTATCGGATGGGGGGCAACACCACAACCGGTATCGACTGCTCTGGTCTGGTCTACGCTGTTTTCAGCGAAGTAGGGCTAAAAATGCCCCGTATCTCCTGGCAACAGTCAGAAGTGGGACATGAAGTGGAAGTGAACGAGATTCTGCCGGGTGATTTGATTTTCTTCGTGCCCGACAAAGGACAGGCGGGTTACGTGTCGCATACGGGTATTGTAACGGAAGTGAACGGCGCACAAAATATTCGCTTCATCCATGCCTCCTCATCACGGGGAGTTCGGGAAGACAATCTGTATGGCGATTATTTCAAAGGTCGTTTTGTGAAAGCACTACGGCCTTTTTAGCGCATGACAGTCAGCCATACCCACATAAAAACAAAAACCGCCCCGAAGGCGGTTTTTGTTTTTATGTGGGTAATTCATCAGGTAGCTGGTTGGGTACTGGTGATGAGTTCCTCCCAATGAGCGCGATCTTTTTTCTTCAGCTTCATTTCCAGACTCAGTGCCTCGTTACGGGTAGCAAACTGCTGCGTAAATTTAACTTCCCACGGTTTTCCGTTTGCCGTAGCTGGATTCGTTTTGGCATTGTGTTGCCAAAGGGTGATTTTCAGGTCTTTACTCTGACCGATAAAATACTTGTCAGTAGACGGGCTATAAATAATATAAACGGTATGCATACTGGTAAGGGGCTGTTGTCAAAACTACACAATAGGGAATAAAAAACAAAGGATAACCTGCTAAGCGGGAAAGTATGTTGATTGAAACAAAAAAATAGATTCAGGTTTGGGTTGCGTCGATTTTTTCCTCATATTTGCACCCACAAAACGCCTAACAGCGGTTTGCTGGGGGATTAGCTCAGCTGGCTAGAGCGCTTCCATGGCATGGAAGAGGTCATCGGTTCGACTCCGATATTCTCCACCTTAACGGACCAGTTCCATCTTGGAGCTGGTCTGTTTTTTTGCTGCTTTGGCAAAAAAATCAAGAGCCGCCATCTGTCTGGATAGCGGCTCTTGATTTAACCCATAGTTGGACCAATTACGGCAATACGTCGGCATCAGCCAGAATATAATTCAATTCATAAATATTATCGGCATTGAGCTTGAACGTGCCCCGAAATGTGTGCCGCTCATCGGTTTTGAATTTCTTATCGGTCTTTTTGAATTTGAGTGATACCACCGACTCCGGTCCGGCTCCGCCACAGAAGAAACAGGCACTATACGGAAAAGCGGAAAGCACATAGGTGTTTGATTCAAGATCGACCGGTAGGACGTACCCCGTCAAATCAACCGTTTTGCCACTCAGTTTCTGTATACTTTGCCCAAAGGTGGGGTAAAGCATATAAACAGACTCTTCGGCGTACCATTTTTTCTTGAAGGTTACGTCGCGCAGAATCTCCCATGATAACTTTACCGGCTCAGCCGCATGAAAAGTTGATCTAGTTGAACTGATTCGCTCTACCGGTAATGTGGCTGGCCGGAAAGACGAGGCAATAAACAATACGAAAAGGAAAGGAATCAGAATACGACTCATAGCGTTCAGATACATTAACAGGATAAGACAGAGGTAAAAATACGAAAAAGATTACTTTTACTAACTCACTTTGCGTCAATTACATTGACTGATTTACCCGACGATAACGAAGAAAATAGCCTGGAAATTCCCGTCCGGTTCACGCATCTGTACATGACGTGGCTTATTATTCTGGCTGTTTTGCTGACAATGGGGCAGCTATTGACCCAATCACGCATCCGGTCCATCCAGGAGGCACTGCTGGTTATCCGGCACGCAGCCCTGCAAAGGCACCAAAGCCAGCAGATTGTGAAACAGGCCCTGCTGTTGGCTGATCCCGGCGAGCAGAACCGGTTCGTTGAAAACCTGGGCGAATTACGGCGCTTATTTCCCATCTTTGAGAAATACCACCTGCAAAGCCGGGTAGGTAACATCAGTAATCCAAAAGTCAGGATTGTTAATTCAGATGCCGTGCAGCAACTTTATGCAGGAATTCGACCACAATTTGAAGCCTTCCAGCAAAGTAACCGGCGGCTGATGCAGTTGCAGCGTCCCGACGAAATCAAACGACCCGATGTACAGGCCAGCCTGAAGTTACTACTGTCGAATGAAAAGCCATTTCTGGAAAAAATGGACGGTATAGTTATCGAATATAATACCGAGTTGAGAAATAAACTCAGGGCAATGCAGTCCATTGAGTTTTACCTGTATCTGTTTACGGGATTGGTGCTTATTGGCATTGGCTGGTTGATTTTTCGGCCGGCTGCTCAAAAACTGAAACAGGCATTTGAGCAGTTGATAGAAGCGGAAAGCCAGACAACGGCAGCCAACAGGAAATTGCTGAGTGCGAACAAGTCATTGAAAGAAACCCGGCAGAAACTATTTGATGCCACAAAACAACAGTATGAGCAACAGATAGATGAGCAGAAAATACGAACATCTTACCTGATTGCGGGTCAGGAAGAAGAACGCAAACGGCTGTCGCGCGAACTGCACGATGGTCTTGGGCAAATGCTAACGGCTATTAAACTACAAATAGAAGGACTTGAAGCCGGACTTACCCGTGCCGCCAGCGAACAGAATACCGGAATAGCGTACTCGGGTAATCTGACAACGCTGAAGAGCTTGGTGACACAAACCATTCAGGAAACCCGTACCATATCCAATAATCTGATGCCCAGTGTATTGAGCGATTTTGGGGTAGTGCCCGCCATTAAAATGCTGGCCGATCATGATCGTAGTGAAACGATGGATGTTACGTTTAAAACGAATCTGGCAACCAACGGCCCTCGGTTAGACAAGAACATTGAAATTATGCTGTATCGTGTCACGCAGGAAGCGGTTAGTAATGCCGTCAGACACGCCAATCCGACCCATATAACGATTGAACTAAAGGAGCGGAGAAACTCTTTGCAATTAGTGATAAGTGATGATGGAACGGGTTTTCAGATGCCTGAAAAAAAACAGCTTAGTGAACTCGTACCGTCTGCTCATGAGCTGACTAATTTGTTTAGTCGAGTCGATACATCGCGCCCCCCGTCTCAGGGTTTGCAGAACATTCAGGAACGAACCAAACTGGTTAACGGTAAATTCAAGATCAATTCCAGCCTAGGGAAAGGGACCAAATTACAAATCAGCATACCCTACCAAACGAATTTTGCTCAGTATGACACCTACTAAATTAATGCTCGTAGACGACCATTCAATCGTTCGTGATGGCATCCGTCTCTTGTTGGAGCAGGCCGAAGGGCTGGAAATTATCGACGAGGCTAATGATGGGGAAGAAACGCTGGATAAACTGAAGGTACATCAGGCAAATGCAACGTTGCCCGTGCTGATTCTGATGGATATTTCGCTGCCCGGTATGTCGGGGATTCAGACAACGCAGGTTATTACCCGGCTGTACAAAAATGTGCGTGTACTCATGCTGTCCATGCACAACAATGAAGACTATATTCTGCGGTCTGTTGAGGCCGGTGCCTGTGGGTACATACTGAAGGACTCGTCGTCCGACGAAATGATTAAAGCCATTCGCACCATTGCCAGCGGAGAAAAATACTACAGCTCACCCGTTGCATCCATCATTTTGAGTGGCTACATGCAGCAACTGAAAAAAGGGAGTCGGCACGGCCGCACCGAGCGACAGTCGAAACTTTCCAACAAAGAAAAAGAAATCCTTCAGTTTCTGGTAGATGGCATGAGCAGCCGCGAAATTGCCGAGAAACTGCAACTCAGCGTTCGGACGGTCGATAACCACCGGGCCAACATGATGCGTCGGCTACAGGTACGCAACGCGGCCGAACTGGTTCGGATGGCGGTTGAAGATAAACTGATCTGATTTTTCTGATGACTCAAGTGTTGTTGGGTCATCAGAAAAATCAGTCATTACGCAGTAAACGGCCCCGTGTCCTGCTAGTGGGCCAGCAACCAGTTTTCGGCCACGCCGATACCGGTTTCCATTCGAACGCCCATGGGAATGGCGTTCTTCATGATATCGTCCACGCGGGTGCGCAGTAGGTCGATTTCGTCGCGGTGCGCGTCGAAGACCAGTTCATCGTGTACCGTCAGAATCATTTTGGATTTCAGCCGCTCTTCCCGCATGAATTCATGAATGCGGATCATGGCAATCTTAAGCATGTCGGCGGCACTACCCTGAATGGGCGCGTTCACCGCGTTTCGTTCGGCAAACATCCGGTCGGTCTGGTTGCGGGAGTTAATGTCGCGCAGGTACCGCCGACGGCCCAGAATGGTTTCGGCGTAGCCAAAGCCCCGCGCCTTTTCAATGCACTGCTCAATGTAGGCTTTCACCGCCGGGAAACCGGCAAAATACTCCTCAATAATCTGCCCGGCTTCCTTGCGCGAAATCTTGAGTCGTTGTGATAGCCCGAAGGAGGAAATGCCGTAGATGATGCCGAAGTTAATGGTTTTGGCCTGTCGGCGCATCTCACCCGTCACGGCATCCAGCCCAACGTGGAAAACTTTACTGGCGGTTTGGGTGTGGATGTCAACGCCATTATTGAAGGCTTCCAGCATGGTTTCGTCCCCGCTGAAAGCCGCCATAATCCGTAATTCGATTTGCGAATAGTCGGCCGACATGATCAGGAATTCGGGGCCACGGGGTACAAATGCCTTTCTGATTTCCTGTCCGCGCGGGGTCCGAATCGGAATGTTCTGTAGGTTCGGATTGGTGGAAGACAATCGCCCGGTGGAGGCTACCGCCTGGTTGAAGGAGGTATGAATCCGGCCGTCGTGCCGGCTAATGAGCAAAGGCAACGCATCCACGTAGGTATTCTTGAGTTTTATCAACTCCCGATAATCCAGAATCTTGCGGGCAATCTCATGCTCCGCTTCCAGTTTCGACAGGATTTCTTCGCCCGTAGCGTACTGGCCGGTTTTCGTCTTTTTGGCGTTGTTGTCCAGCTTGAGTTTGTCGAACAGGACTTCGCCCAGTTGCTTCGGGGAACCGATGTTGAACGTTTCCCCGGCAATGTCGAAAATTTCCTGCTGCACCTGCTTCATGTCCACATCGAGCGTAGCCGACAGTTCGGCCAGGGCATTGGTGTCAATCGTGATGCCTTCCAGTTCCAGGTCGGCCAATACCTGCACGAGTGGCATTTCCACCTGGTCGAACAACTTGTAGAGGCTGTCCTTTTCGAGTCGGGGCGCAAACGTTTCTTTAAGCTGAAGCGTGATGTCGGCATCCTCGCCCGCGTATTCGACCACTTTCTGCACGTCTACATCACGCATGGTCAACTGCCCTTTGCCTTTTTTGCCAATCAGCGCTTCAATCTCAACCGGGCTGTAGTTCAGGTACGTCATGGCCATCATATCCATGTTGTGCCGCATCTCCGGCTCAATCAGGTAATGGGCAATCATAGTGTCGAATAGTTTTCCCGCTACTTCCACGCCATACTTTTTCAGCATGAGCAGGTCATACTTTAGATTCTGTCCGATTTTGCCAATGGTCGGACTCTCAAACACGGGCTTAAATTCATCGACAATAGCCTGTGCCTCCTCCCGATTTTCGGGTACAGGCACATAAAAGGCTTCTCCGGGTCGATAAGCGAACGACAGGCCCACCAGGTCGGCTTCTACGGGGTCAATGGCCGTTGTTTCGGAGTCGAAACAGAGGCTGGTCTGGAGACTCAGATAATGCACCAGACTAGCCCGCAGTTCGGGCGTGTCGACCAGCCGGTAATCGTGTTTAACGGATAAGATCGTTCTACGTCGCTCCGGCTGCACCTCGTCCAGTTCGTAATCAGGATAAACATCGAGGTAAACGGGGGCTTCTGTCGCCGTAACGCCGGACTGCTCCTGCCCAACGCCATCGTCCGTTGGTACCGTATCGGTTACTGAGATGGGTGTTGCCTGAGAGGCCGAAGCTGCCGGCACCCGAACCGGCGTTTTCTTCGAGGCAGTCTTTGGTTTTTCGGGCGGACTGTCTGACCCGAAATCGAACGGCAAATCCTCCGACCCCGACGGGTTGACGGCGCCCATGTTAGGAAATGGCAGGAAGGCGGGAGCATTTGGAGAATCAAACAGGTTCATCTGGGCCGAAGCCGGTGCCGTTTTGAAAGCATCGGGCAAGGGTTTTTCGTCGTACCCAGCCCCCAGCAGCCGGGTTTTTATTTGCCGGAACTCCAGTTCATCCAGTAGAGCCGCCAGTCGGGGTTTGTCGTACTCGGTATGCCGCAGGTGATTCTCATCGAACGGAACGGGCACGTCCAGATGGATGGTGGCCAGTTGTTTCGACAGCAATCCCTGCTGCCCGAAATTGACCACGTTTTCTTTTAGTTTCCCCTTCAACTCGTCGGCGCGGGCAATCAGGTTTTCGACCGAACCAAAGTCGGCAACGAGTTTTTGAGCCGTTTTCTCGCCCACACCCGGGATGCCCGGAATGTTATCTACCGAATCGCCCATGAGGCCAAGCATGTCCGTTACCTGGTCGATGCGCTCAATCTGCCAGCGTTCCAGGATGTCGGCCACACCCAGTTTTTCGGCGGGTTTACCCATAAAGGCGGGTTTGTAGATGTGAATGTGCTCTTCCACCAGTTGCCCGTAATCCTTGTCGGGCGTCATCATATACACCTCAAAATCAGCCAGTGCCGCCTTCTTGGCAATCGTCCCGATGATATCGTCGGCTTCGTAGCCATCCAGAATCAGCATGGGAATATGCATGGCCTCCACTATCTTTTTGATGTAGGGCATGGCCACGCTGATATCTTCCGGCTGCGACTGCCGGTTGGCTTTGTACATGGGGAACTGCTCGTGCCGGAACGTCTTTTTCGACGAGTCGAAGGCTACGCCGATGTGGGTAGGTTTTTCTTTGGTCAACACCTCCATCATGGCATTCATGAAGCCAAAGATGGCTGAGGTATTAATGCCGCGTGAGGAGATACGGGGCGACTTGCTAAAGGCAAAATGAGCGCGGTAGATGAGTGCCAGCGCATCGAGTAAAAACAGTTTTTTTTGTGGTTTAGCCATTCGAAAGGAGTCACAGGTCGATAGGCCAAAGGTCGAAAGTCTTACCGACAATCGCGCATTATGGACCCGACAAATTGAGGATTTAAACAGGGCAATTCCTGTCTGGATAGAACAGCACCGGGTGGCTTTTGATTCCTGCCCTGTCATGGAGTCTCCGTGGTGCTGGTTTCCGAAACTGACACTTTTTGTGAGTGCCGTGGAGCATCGATAAACCGATACCAGTATAAAAAAGCAAGCCATCCTTACCAGAATGGCCTGCTTTTTTATACTGGTATCGTAAACCCTGGAATGGGTTTACTGTGGCAATAAAAGTCTGTCGATAATATGGACTACGCCATTGGTGGCCGTAATGTCCGGTCCGATAATGGTGGAGGGCGTAGTACCGTTCCCTTTCCCCGTAACCGTCAGGACCGTGGTGCTGGTACCGGCCGTAATGGTTCCGCCCTGTAGTGTACTTAGGCTGGAACCAGCGGTAATCAACGGCGTATAGGTCCGGCCGTTCAGTACATGGTAGGTTAGTAGACTGGCCAGGTCCTGTACCGACGCTTTGGCGATAGTCGTTGAGTCGTACCCAACAGCCCTGAAGGCGGCATCCGTTGGGGCAAAGACGGTTAAGGGTGTTGTACCCGTCAGCGAACTGCCAATGCCCGCTTTGGTTACGGCAGCCTGTAATAACTTAAACGAAGCCGTAGGCAGCAGGAGCGGAATACTTTGAATGGTAGCTGCAATGTTGCCAAAAACAGGCGGAATCAACACCCGATCAATGGCATATACTACGCCATTATTAGCCTGTCCGTCGGCCTGCACAACACGCGCTCCGTTAACGGATAGTCTGGTAGCTGTAGAGGTTCCCGATGCAACTTTCGAGATATAGACCACCCCCGTGGGTAACAATGTATTTTGTACGGTATTCACACCTACTGGTACATCCGTCGACGCCATCCGACTGCCAAGTACGTGGTATTGCAGTACCGATTTCAGTAAATCGACAGGGGCGGCATTAACGGCTGCCACATCAACGTAGCCGAAGGCTCTAAACGCGTCGTCCGTCGGCGCAAATACGGTGTACGTTCCGGATTGACCCAGTGTACCATCCAGACCGGCCCGGACCAGGGCCGCTTTGAGCAGTGTAAACTTACTGCCGTTATTGATTAGGTCAGTAATGGAGGACAGGGTCGGCGTTGTGCTATCCTGCTTACTACAGGCCGAAAAAGTGAGGGTTAAACTGGATAGCAGCAGGGCAAACAGAACGCCTTTTTGCCCTATTTTGATGTACCGGTTAATTGACATGACTAATTACAGGTTGTTTTGAGTATTATGGAAAGATGAAACAGACTGATTGGAGAACGCTCCCTTCATTGTATTGTTTTCTACTTTCGTGAGCAACAGTGAAAACCAGAATGCTCGGCTCACTGGTTACCACCCATTCGCTACTGGCTGGCTGCTAGAGTCGCCCGTCGGAACAGACGGCCAGCGACGTTTCCGAGGGGGTAGCCACACCGTAAACACGGTGGTACCCGGCAAAGCCTGGGTCGAGATACGACCGCACTCCGGCTGGTTATTAACGGAGCCCAGGCAACCGGTTAGCCGGATAACAATCCGTATGAGAAAGACCGGGCATAGGGACTAGTTCGGGGGAACTGTTCGTGGGACGAAAATCCAGATCGACTGGCAGCGGTCGGGCGAGGGTACTACGCAGTCGGCTACAATTGATGTCATGATGAACAGCGATAGCATTTTCTGGTACGATGGGTAACGAATTGATTGCCAGGGGTGCTGGTAGCCAAGCGGCCCTGAGACAGGCTATCGGTATGCGCAAATTGATTGTCCCGCTACTTTATTGCAATAGCTCTTTTTCCGCGATTCGCTCCCCAACGGGTGGCCGGTAGGGCTGAAACGGCATTTTGAGCAAACTGCCAATGTGGTCATGTTCGTGCGGGTCAGGGTGAGTGTCGATACCATAATGCAGGTCACTGGCGGCCATTTCGTGATACGTACCCAAAAGCCAGTCCCAGTACGGGAAAATATTGCCGTAATTGGTATTGGTAACCGGTAGTACATGGTGGTGGTGAACATGGTGCATGTTCGGTGTTACGATGAAAAAACCGAGCAACCGGTTGGCTAGCCGGGGAAGTTCGATATTGGCGTGATTGAACTGCGACAGCAATACCGAAACGGCCTGGTATATAAATACCAGCCACATGGGAGCACCCGTAAGCAAAATGGCCAGCATCGTGAAAATGAACCGGACAACGCTTTCGCCGGGGTGATGTCGGTTAGCAGTGGTTGTATCCATATGCACATCAGAGTGGTGAATCAGGTGAAAGCGCCACAAAAACGTCACCTTGTGCTGCGTCCAGTGGGCCACCCACGCGCCTATAAAATCCAGTGCCAGCAAGCCAGCCAACAGGTCAGCCCACAGCGGGAGGCTAACCCATTGCAATAACCCCACCTGGTGCTGGACTGCCCAGTCGCTGGTTTTCAGCAGGACAAAAGCCAGCGTAGAATTGATAACGATGGTGGTCAGCGTAAAGAAACTATTGATACCGGCGTGCCGAACTTTGTGGTAGTTGAATCGAAACAGCGGAACGGCACTCTCCATTAGCCAGAAAATGGTGATGCCTCCTACCAAAATCAAACTCCGGTGGGATGGGGGTATATGCGCAAAGTAATCAATGACAGCCTTCATGGACGTTGTGTTATTTTTTCTTGCTATTGTACAAATATACGCAGTTGTGCCGCGATTATTTAATGAAAAACAGCGCACTGGGGCGACTTATAAGGCAGAATATCGTTGATGTTGGATGCCGCAACTACCTAACCGCATGGTTGTGCCATACCAGGTGTTTTTTTGCCAATTTGATCGTAAACCTGCATGGCATGGATAAGCGTATCATACATGTGAACCCCGAAATACCTGGTGGTACGCTGTTGGTCGATGGTACACGGGTGCCGATTGTACAGTTGATGTACCACTCACCATCGATGAACATTCACGGTCTCAGCAAAACCTCGATAAGTACCCCGTAAGCATTGCTGCATTGAACAGCTTTACCAGCCAGATGGAAGAACGGCTCACCATAAAATACCGAAATTAGAGCTTATGCTCACTCCCTGCCCGATCAGCCAGTTTTTGGCCCGGTTCGACTGACTGTTCACGAAGCTCGTACCGGTGTTGTAGGTCAGGTTGGTTGTCAGGTTATGTTGGCTCTCTGCTCACGAATTTAACCGGCTGCCCGATCACAAATGAGCCATTGACGGTATAGTAGCCATCGGTATTGACGGGCCGGGTCGTCTGGGCTCCCGGGCGAATCCAGGCGGGGTCGAACTTCCTGGCCGTTGATAACCATCCTCATCTGCGAGCGGTCAATCTGGCGCATACCTTCGTAGGTGATCTTGCCCGATGTGGGCGCCTGACCAAACAGATTCGTCAGCGACAAACCGGCGGCCAATGTGAGGCAAATGACTTGTTTCATGGTTGAATGAGGGCTTGTGTTCGTAAACGTTGCACATTTTAGTTAACTCACCGTTAAAACTTTGTTAAATGCGGTTAAAGACTGATCCGATGGCAACTAGTAGCCGCTGAATAACTTTCGTATGACGCCACAACGCATCATTTCCGTAGTGCCCTCGCAGACCGAATTACTCTTCGACCTGGGGTTGAATGAGGAGGTCATTGGCCTTACCCGATTCTGTATTTACCCGGCCGATAAAGTTAACCAAAAGACACTGGTTGGCGGTACGAAAACGCTGAATATCAACGCTATTCACTCCCTGAATCCTGATTTTATTCTGGCCAATAAAGAGGAAAATACGCGGGAACAGATTGAGACACTCCGGCAACGGTATACTGTACACGTTACCGATGTAAACACGCTGGCCGATGCGCTGGCCATGATTCGGGATGTAGGTAGGCTGGTCGGAAAAGGTTCTGAAGCCGAAAATCTGGCAAACCGAATTGAAAACGATCTGCTTCCGTTGCCGCAGGCTCCCGGCCTTACGGTGGCGTATCTCATCTGGCGAAAACCCTATATGGTGGCGGGTGCCGATACGTTTATCCATGCCATGCTCGAACAGGCCGGTTTTCGGAATGCCTTCGCCAGTCAAACCCGTTACCCGGTCGTATCGGCGGATGAACTAAAAGGTGCGCAGCCTGACCTGATATTCCTGTCATCGGAGCCGTACCCATTCTCCCGAAAACACATAGGTGAATTACAGGTCATTTGTCCGTCGGCACGCATACGGCTGGTGGATGGCGAAGTGTTTTCGTGGTACGGCAGCCGTCTGTTGCAGGCTTCGGACTATTTCAGGAACTTGCATAACGAAATTGACCAATCGGTATGATTACAGACATCTCGCAACTGGATCCCAACGGCACTTACACCTATGCCGACTACTTGAAATGGCAGTTTGATGAAAGCGTCGAACTCATCAAAGGAAAACTCTATCGGATGTCTCCGGCACCCCGGCGGGCGCACCAGCTAGCCGTAAGTCATTTACTGGTAGACATTAGCCTTCATTTCAAAGGCCAGCGTTGCGAAATATATACGGCTCCTTTCGATGTCCGGCTACCGGTTCGCAATGAGCGAAAACCGGACCAGTTACATACCGTTGTGCAACCCGACCTATGCATCATCTCCGATGCCAGTAAGTTAGACGATGCCGGTTGTTTGGGTGCGCCTGATTGGATAATTGAGATTACGTCGCCCCGAACGGTGAAAAATGATTTCAATGAAAAGTTTAACCTGTATGAAGAATCGGGTGTGCGCGAATACTGGGTTGTGCAGCCGAAAGAGAAAGCGGTCAATGTGTACGTTCTGGAAGACGGAAAATACGCCCTGGTCGATGTGTATGAATCGGGCGAAATTCCCAGCCGCATTTTCCCCGACCTGCTTGTTTCTCACGACCGAATTTTTGAATAAATGTCCACTACCAACGATACCCTTTCCATTGCTTCGATCAATCTGCTCCTTTTCGTAGCCCGGCAACGCGGGGCCGATGCCGATGCGCTGGCCCGCGCCGTAGGCATTAGTCCCGAACAACGGCGCGACCCCGACGGGCGTGTGCTTATCCGGCAGATGCAGGCCCTCTGGCGGGAAATCGTTGCTGTTACCGGCGAACCGAATATTGCCCTGCAACTGGGGGAACTGGTCAATCCGGTTTCTATAGGCGTACTGGCCTACGTGATGATGCACAGCCCCACGCTGGGCGGTGCCTTCGAAAAACTGTGCCAATACCAGGATATCGTTTGTGAGGGTGTTCGCACAACCGGGCGTCTGACCGACTCCGGCACGCAGTTCGTTCTGTCACTGCATATTACCAGTGCCGACATCATTTACCCGCAGCACGTGCTCAATTCTGAGTTGTCCATTTACCTGTCAGCCATGCGAGCCCTGACGGGGCATCGGGTTACGGCTGATGCCATTCATTTCGCCTACCCGAAGCCGACTGATACACGGGAACACGAACGCGTATTTGCCCCCGCTGAATTAACCTTCGACGCGCCCGAAACAGCCATGGTTCTCGATGCCAGTCTGCTGGACATACCCGTCCTGAATGCAAATCCAAGCCTTGTCGTTACTGTTTGAGAAGCACGCTGATGCTATTTTGGAACAGCTCAAAACACCCACCCTGCCGTCGCGGGTGAAAGGGGAGATTATTTCGCTCATGAAGGGAGAAGAGCCAACCCTGGCCACCGTTGCCGACCGGCTGGCTATGGGCGTCCGTACGATGCAGTTGCACCTGAAGGAATTGGGAACTTCCTACCAAAATATTCTCGATGAAACCCGCCAGGAACTGGCGGTCAGCCACCTGCGCGAACAAAATATGAGTACCACCGACATTGCCTACCTGCTGGGATTTGCCGAACCCAGCGTATTTTTCCGGTCCTTTAAGAAGTGGACGGGGCAAACGCCGGGCGCGTTCCGACTGGCGCAGGCGGTTGCCTGAGTTATAAACTCCCCAGGCTGGTATGGTTGAAACTATCGGAGTACTTCAGGCCATAGCCCGCTATCCGGTCCATACAGGCGTGGGCGAAGAGAATAACACCAATCAGCATCAGTAGTTGGCTACTCATCATCAGGCCCAATACCCCAATGATGATTCCCAGTCCTTTATGATGAACGAGGTTGTACAGTACCGCTCCAATAGCCGGATTAATGAGGTAGCCAATCATACTTACATCGGGTAACAAAATCAGGGCGGGGAACCACCACCAGGCAAAATCAAGGCGGGAGAACAGGAAAATGGCTCCTAGAAATTGACTCAATTCTTCGGACTTCAATAGTGTTTTCATTGGCTTACAGTGTATAAAGGACTCTCGCTCTTTGCGCCTTTCTTCTTTGTATTCTTTGCGGTTAAAATCTGGCTCAAGCAGGTTTGAATGGGCGATGAAGCTGGTGTTCAGAAAACCAGGTCAGCGTGTCAGTTAAAGCCTGTTTCATGGGTGTGGGTCGGAAATCAGGAAAGAGAGTCAGTACCTTTTTGTCATCCAGCAGAATAGTGTTTTCGTAGAGATAGAGCATCTCTTTCACTTCCCGAAGTGTGGGCATAAACAGGCCTAGTACGCTGATGAGAAACCGGCTGTAAACCTGAACTTTCAACGGCTTGCCCGCTAGTTCGCTTATCTGCCCAAACCACGACCGTACTGACGGTACTATTGTGCCGCCATAATTCCAGACTTCATAAGGTTTCGACATAGATTTGTCTTTCATAGTCCATTTCCGCACCATCAACCGGACAATAATCTCAGCCGCATCGTTGGTGTACACGGATTGGTGGGGTATATCAGTAGTCAGAAGCCAGGGAAGAGCTGTACCGTTCAGGGCATTTTCAAAAACAGGACGCACACCGTCGTTGAGAACGTTGGGACCCCAGAAATCCGGTAGTCGTACATTCATCACCCGAACCTTACCCGCATTGGCTGCCTGTTCAAGCATTGTTTCGATTTCTACCCGCAATTGTCCCTTCCGGGTACACGGGTTGGCAGGACTCTCTTCCCGAATCGGCGCTTTGGTATTGCCGAAGTTGTACACATTACCGGGGAAAATGATAGTGGCCCCGCCTGGATTGGCCCCGCCTGGATTGGCCGCATCAATCACTTTCTGCGTGGCCGTATCCATATTCCCAAACCACTGGTTGTACGGATAATTGATGCCGTGAAAAATAAACTGTTTATCGACAGCTAGGCGGTTAAGTAGTTGGGCATCCTGCACATCGCCTTCTACAATTGTGAGCGTTGGTGCGTTTGGGAAAAGCTTCTCGGCTTTGGCCCGGTTGCGGACAAGGATGGTAACAGGCCATTGGCGGGCCAGTAAATTTGCCGCTACAGCGTAGCCGATGCTGCCGGTAGCACCCAGAATAAGAACGGAAGGATTTGTGTTGGTCATGACGTTTGTTAGTTGATTAGTACGCTACAAAGGTCAGGTTAGTCGCTCATCCGGTTACTGACAAACGACGAAAATGAAGGTGACGAATAACGAAAATCGGTGTGTTCCTGTAGCCAGAAAGATGGCTGTCCGCTCCGCTAGGGTCCATACCGTTGACCGGGCATCCGACGCAAAAAGTACTTTTAGCGCCAATGGGTTCGGCTGGGGGGCGGGCACAGGATCAGGCTACATGTACGCGCATCAGCATGGTACGAAAATGCGCTGACACGATGGTGTTCAGGAGCATGCAAGGGGCTCCGGCCAATGAACTAATCCCCCGCTCGTCTTGTCCTTTCAAATATGGCAAAATCTGAGAATGCGCGGAGCAGCGTCGCAAATGCAAAAGACGAACTAACCTGGCGCGAACGCTTTGCAGCACTGAATAATCTGCCCGCTTTTTTCAAACTGGTCTGGGCCGTTTCGCCGGGGCTGTTCATGGGCAACGCGGCTCTTCGTTTAGTGCGGGCGGCTATTCCGGCTTCGGTGCTGTACATTGGCAAGCTGCTAATCGACGAAGTGGTGCGGTTGGCCGGACAAACGGACAAAGACACGACTTTTTTGTGGCAACTGGTAGCCGCTGAGTTTGGACTGGCTATTTTGTCAACGGCACTGGCCCGGGCCGTTTCGCTGATGGATGGGCTGCTGGGCGATTTATTTGCCAACAGCACCTCTGTCCGGCTCATGGAACACGCAGCCACGCTCGATTTGGAACAGTTTGAAGACGCTACGTTTTACGACAAACTCGAGCGCGCCCGGCGGCAGACAACGGGCCGTACGGTACTGCTGTCGGGGGTGTTTGGGCAGGTGCAGGAGCTTATTTCCGTCGCTTTCCTGGCGGCCGGTCTGGCGGTGTACAATCCCTGGCTGCTACTCCTGATTCTGGTTGCGGTGACCCCGTCGTTTATCGGTGATAATTATTTCAATCAACGAAGTTACTCCCTGTCCCGCTCCTGGACGCCCGAACGGCGCGAACTGGATTACCTGCGCTACGTAGGGGCCAGTGATGAAACCGCGAAAGAGGTCAAAATTTTTGGTCTGTCGGGGTTTCTGGTTGATCGATTTCGGACACTGTCGGACGGGTTTTACCAGAAGAACAAAGCGCTTGCGCTGAGCCGGGCGGGCTGGGGTGTGTTACTCACGGCCCTTGGCACGGCGGGCTACTACGGAGCCTACGTCTGGATTGTGCTGCGAGCCACAACGGGCCAAATCTCCCTTGGCGACCTGACGTTTCTGGCGGGTTCGTTCCGGCAGGTGCGTGGCTCGCTGGAAGGTATTCTGCTCCAGTTCAGCAGCCTGACGCAGGAAGCCATTTATTTGCAGGACCTGTTCGATTACTTTGCCATTGAACCCCTTATTCATTCGGCCAAAACGACCCGCCCCTTTCCCCGGCCCATTGGGGAAGGTGAAGCAGCACTCCGATTCGAGTTCGAGAATGTTGGTTTCAAGTACACCAACTCCGAACGGTGGGCCTTGCGTAATCTGTCGTTTGCCCTCGAGCCGGGCGAAAAACTCGCCTTAGTTGGTGAAAACGGGGCCGGGAAAACAACGCTGGTCAAACTACTGGCCCGGCTGTACGACCCTGCCGAGGGCCGGATTCTGCTCAATGGCTACGACCTCAGGGAGTATGATTTGCTCGAACTACGACGTAACATCGGCGTTATTTTTCAGGACTACACCCGGTTCAAAATGTCGGCCGGTGTCAACATTGCCGTTGGGGATATCGACGAGCGTACGAACCAGCCGCGCATTGAAGTGGCTGCACAGCGTAGCCTGGCCGACAGCGTTATTGCCAAACTGTCGGGGGGCTACGATCAGCAACTGGGTCGTTCATTCGGCAAAGGGGTCGAACTGTCGGGAGGGGAGTGGCAGAAAGTGGCCCTGGGGCGTGCCTACATGCGCGATGCCCAGCTTATTATTCTGGACGAACCTACGGCCGCCCTGGATGCCCGTGCCGAGTACGAGGTGTTTCAGCGGTTTGCCAAACTAACCGAGGGGAAATCATCCGTCATTATTTCGCACCGGTTCAGCACTGTTCGCATGGCAGACCGTATTCTGGTGCTGGAAAACGGCACCCTGCTCGAAATCGGCAGTCACTACGAATTGCTGGAGAAAGACGGTCGCTACGCCGAGTTGTTCGGCTTGCAGGCGCGGGGCTATCAGTAAGTTGTTTGCTGGCAGAAATTAGCCGCATCCAGCCATTTTTTTCGTACCCATTCGTTAGTAAGTGTACAAGTCAACCTTTTGTATTCATGACCAATGGCCTGACAAGTCAATCTATTGACCGCTACGGGCTGGTTGTATTCTTTTCTACGCTGTATTGTCTGTTCTTTGCCAGCAGTGCGCGCATCGGCAATAACGGGATGCCTAATGAACGCCCGTTTCTCCGTCAGGAGACAAAAGCTGCCCTGGTTAGCGACTCGACGCAGAAAACAAAGCCCAGTACGCTGGTTATCAAGGTTTTTGCTAGCAGTATCACGACCCCTCTCACGTCGGCTACGGCGGTTATTACCTCCATACTCACCGGTAAAGTGGAACGGTTTGCCCTTCCTGCGGGGCAGCTTCACCGTACATTTACGAAGGCCGACCAGTTGTCTATCGACATCAGTGCACCGGGCTACACATCGGTCAATCGTAAAATGACCATACCGGTATCCCCGCAGGGAAATCGGTATGAGTTTGATGCCCAGCTGGACCGGATAAAGATTAGCCTGACTATTCTGGCTGTTGACCGACAAACCAAAGCAGTAATTCCAGGCGTTCATTTCACGATTAGCGGCACAAATACAAGTAATAAATCAATCAAACTCGTGCCCGATTCTACTACTGGATTGGTCAGGGTAGAACTGCCCGGTAAAGGCATCTACTCGTTAAGCTGTGCGGCTAACGGCTACGATGATTTCGTAAAAGCTATAAAGCTGGACAGTGCCCAAAACGAAGCACGGGTAATTTTAACCGTAAAACGGGTAACGGTCGAAACGAAACCTGCTACTGATAAAGCGATGGCTAAGGCAACTCCGGTCGTGTCTTCTCCCGGGAAGACCGCTGTTTCTGCGCCAATAGTGGCGCATGCAGCAGCTACACCGGCTGTAGCGGCCAAACCGATGGTACCTCTTGAGAAAGGCAGACCAATTGCCCTGCCCAATGTTTATTTCGATCAGAGCAGCCCCGTTCTGCGCCCGGAATCATATACTGAACTCAATCAGTTAGCGGATGTCCTGAAAACGAATCCGGGTCTTATGATTGAAATTCGTGGTCATACTGACAATCAGGGCGATTTCGATTTGAACGTAAAACTCTCCCGCGACCGATGCCAGGCCATTCTTGACTACCTGGTTAACAAAGGGATCGCTAAACACCGCCTGAAAGCCGTTGGGCGAGGCCCTATCGACTCGATAGCCCCGAACAACAACGAAGAAAACAGGAAGAAGAATAGACGGGTGGAGTTCATGGTGCTGTAGGCGATTTCACCCGAATGCGGTTCCGGAGTGGAGGATAAATTCGAAACGAATTAGGCCTTCAACTACCTGATGAAATTCGCTTGTCGCGCAAGGCAAGCAGCCCCAATACCGGCCCGAGTGCCAGCGTCATATACACATATTGACCACCTAGGCTTTCTGACAACAGATTGATGGACTGGATGCTGATAATGGTGATGGAAAAGCCAATACAGTTCACAATAGTAAGCGATGTTCCCCGCGACTGTTCCGGCGCGTTATGGGCTACCATCGTTGAGAACAAAGGTGAATCGGCAATGACCACTACGCCCCAGAAAAACAGGAAACCAACAAAAACGGATGGTGATGAGCGGGCTAAAAAAAACGGCGAAACGATACAACACAGGCAGGATAATGCCAGTGAAATGGCCGCCACTCTTTTTATGCCAAAATAACTCGATAAGTAACCGCTACTCACGCAGGCAAGGCTACCCGATGCGATAATCAGGAAGGATAACAGGGAGGTGTTCAAACCCGCTTCCGGGTACCTGGCTCCATAACTGGCTACCATAACCGGGACAAAGGCCCAGAATGCGTATAACTCCCACATGTGGCCAAAATAACCGAACGAAGCAGCCCGGAAGTTCCGGCTTTTGAACCCCGATAAAAACTCCCCGACAACTAGTCGCTGACCCGCTTTTCGGAAAGGACCGTCAGCCACTAACAGACCGATTGACAGCCCGCCCAAACCGGAGAGAATTGAGGTCAGGTAAACGACGTACACCCAGGGAAAATGAGTGGTTATGCTTTTCAACAAGTGTGGAAAAGCCGTGCCAAGTACCAGCGCACCCACCAGAAATCCTAATGATTTACCCAGCCCTTTCTGAAAATAATCCGACGCTATTTTCATTCCGACCGGGTAAATGCCCGCCAGAAAAAAGCCGGTCAGAAATCGGAAAAATAAAATGCCCGTCGGCTGAACGTCGGGCAGCGCAATCCCCAGATTAAACAGCCCGGCCAGCAGAGAGCATACGAAAAATACGCGGGAAGGAGAAAAACGGTCGGCGATGGCTAGCAGGGCAAAGACGAATGTGCCGGTAATGAAGCCAAACTGAATTGCGCTGGTCAGGTGCGCCAGAAAACCCGGTTCAAGTTGAAAACGGTACAGGATGTCAGGCATGACGGCATTCCCCGCGAACCAGAGCGATGTACAGAAAAACTGCGAAATAACGATCACAGGCAGCACCCACTTCGAGGTAGTTACTTGTTCCATAGGTTGCTGCATCAGCCGGTGAGGTACTGAATTCAGGCTATAGCAGCCCCTCAAAACATGGTGTTGTCGTTGGCTGATTCATCGGGTACAACCTGGAGTACGTCCCAATGCTCCACTAGTTTGCCCTGTTCATCGAATCGGAAAATGTCGATACCAGCGTAGTCGCTATCGCCCGGCCAGGTTTGATAGCAGTGCAAAACCACCAGGTCACCTTCCGCAATGGCCCGTTTTACTGCCACTTTTTTGCCGGGATACTCGCTGGCCATGCGGTTGAAATAGGCAATGAATGCCTCCTTGCCATCGCCCACGTGCGGATTGTGCTGAATGTACACATCGCCCGCATACTGCTCAATGGCGGCCTCGGGCTGGCATTGATTGAACATCAGGTCATAGAAAGCAATGGCATTTTGCTTGTTTTGGGCCGGGTCGGTCATGGAAGATTGTGGGGTCAGGTTAGAGAACCTGACCCCATCGTAGTTGTTATTTGATATACCGGAAATCCTCGTTGCCTTTCAGGGAAAGCAATGTCGAATAAATCAGTTTGATAACGTTCTGCACATCGTCCATGTGTACGGTCTCGACCGTGGTGTGCATGTACTTGAGCGGCAGTGAAATCAGGGCCGAAGCAATACCTTCCGTGGCGTAGGCAAACGCATCCGTGTCGGTACCGGTAGAACGGCTCACGGCCTGCCGCTGAAAGGCAATCTCGTTTTTGTCGGCTACATCAATGATGTACTCCAGCACATTGTTCTGCACCGCCGGGCCGTAGCATAATACCGGGCCGTCGCCACATTTGAGGTCGCCCTGCTCTTTTTTCTCGTACTTCGGCGATTGCGTATCGTGCGTTACGTCGGTGCAGATGGCGAGGTCGGGGCGGAGCCGGCGGGCAATCATTTCGGCACCACGCAGGCCAATTTCTTCCTGCACGGCATTCACAATGTATAGGGTGAAAGGCAGTATCACCTTATTTTCTTTCAGCAGCCGGGCCACTTCGGCAATCATAAAGCCGCCCATCCGGTTGTCCAGTGCGCGTCCGACGAAGTAACGGTTGTTCATTTCGCGCAGTCCATCCACAAAGGTGCAAACCGTACCCACATGGATACCCATGTCCAGCACTTCCTGCTTGGTAGCGGCACCCACGTCGATAAACAGGTCGGTTACTTTCGGGGCAGCGTCTTTTGCCAGGTCACGGACGTGGATAGCGGGCCAGCCGAATACGCCTTCCACCACGCCTTTTTTCGTGTGCAGGTTGACCCGCATGGAGGGCGCAATGAGCGCATCGGACCCACCGTTCCGCCGAACATACAGGTAGCCGTCATCAGAAATGTAATTGACAAACCACGAAATCTCGTCGGAGTGGGCTTCGATAACGACTTTATAGTCTCCCTCTCCTTTGATGACCCCAACGGCGGTGCCGTAGGTATCCACGATGTACTCATCGGTGTAAGGTTTGAGGTAATCCAGCCAGATTTGTTGCCCCGATGATTCAAAACCGGTGGGGGAGGCATTATTCAGGTACTTATACAGAAACTCTTTACTCTGCTCGTTCATTGGAAATGAAAAATTGGTGAGATTCAAGTGTAGTTAAAACGCGGGTGATATCCGTCTCAAATTCGCTATAGGCCTCCAGGCTTTTCAGCAAGGAAAAGTCAATAATATTAGCGGCAACTAAATGGACTGCTTTTCCTACGTTGAATTTGTCAAGCTGCCTACCGCTTAGTCCGCTCGCTTGCCGAAGGTGGTTCCTAAGTACTTCTTTGGGATTGGGCAGCTTTTCGAGTTTTCTGTGTGAGGGTAGATCAACCTGATAGCGACTGTTTGGATTACCAGCGGCCGTTTTGATGGCTTGTTCATCTATGAGTAACCAGGCTTCCATCATACGAACAGGAATAATACTGACAGAAAATAGATTTTTCCGACGAATATGGATTTCCTCCAATGCTTCATTGATTTCAGTTTTACGGCTGATAAGGGCCTCTCTTTCACTGTCGCGGTGAATGAATAGTAAATCGCATGGATATAATTCCAGCGCTTTCCTGATGCGTTCACTTAGCTGCTTGGGTGGCAACTTCAGTTGTGATAAATCAGCCCAGTTGCCCTGAATCAGCAAAGCAGGCCATAGCTGGTGGAGCGTCCAATTAATAATGGGTATCAGTGCTTTGTCTGACGAACCGTCGCTGAGCAACGTATAAGTAACTTCAATGACCATTACAAACCAAAATCAATTTGAAGTTGTCTTACATCTTCACGGTCAATAACTCGCCTTATCCGTGGTAGTTGTGAGGGCGAATCCTCCATTACGTAGTGTTTGGGCGTGGCTGTCAAATAAGCGATAAGCTTGTCGAGCGAAACGGGTGTGTACGCATTGCCATCTAACCGCGTACGCCAAGTATTATTTAAAGGACTATAAACCGCCCGATCATAAAACTGCCCTTTAGCAGTCCGGCTATGTTTCAACTGCGCCATCAACAAACTATCCTCAGGAACTAACTGTACAACACTGGGCGAGTGTGAATTGATAATGACCTGACGTAATGGGTTATCGTCATCAACCGGATAATTTATGTCCGTGCAAATTTCCTGTAACAAGTCCAAAATTTGCTTAATTTTTTTCGGGATGAATTCCATTCTCTGGTTCTTCCAAGCAGACTACCCCCCCCGACTTTCTATCCAACTCCAAAACGGATAAACCCAAAAAACGTAATGTTCCATCTGATAGTGAACGCGCAGGAAATACAGTGCCATCACGGCTCCTCAAAAGTAAAGTAAGCATTTCACGCTTATCATCTTTCTCAACAGTAATGCCTGATACATTATCCACTAAATCAGATAGTTTATTAGCCAGACGCTGGTAAACATCGGCATCCGTTTTTGACTGCATCTCCTCTAATCGTAACCGATAAAGGGTAGCAGGAAGATGGCTACCATCTGCCCCTAAACGCGCATTGGGAATGGTATAAAACTCATCTGATTTGCGTAAGGCACTTGGCTCGAGTTGTAGCATCTGCCATGAACGCATTTCGTTTTTAACTAATAATGCTGTAGGATTCTCAAGCGCATTTGCTGATGATAAAACTGTTTTAGGTAATGTAGATGCTTTTGCTTTAACGGATTGACCCGCCAAGTCCTGATGAAAATTAACAATCCGCTCATCGCCTTCAGTCGTTGAAATAAAGGGAACTGTACGTCGACCTTTTATAACTGAATTTTGCCAGACAGATTCTTTCGCTCGTGAAATCTTCAGATCTTGAGCAGACTGGTTATGCACTGGTGAGAAGCGCATCTGTTTACGGGCTTCGGAGAGTGGTATTGGTTTTAACTCTTCTTTTACTATTTCCAGCAAACCCTGAGGATGAAAGACATCACTTCCCCTATAAGAGAGAATTAATTCATAGCGTACAGTAGTAATTCGGGCTTCGGCAAACTGCCCTAAATCATCACTGCCCGACTCGGGTATAATCATATCAATTACAAATCGCATTTTCGACTCGTATTCCTCTCCTACCTTATTGAATAAGTCTCGTATATCAGAATTTTTTTGACCCTCGCTACGAACAGACTTTGCAGCCTCTAGTAGAGGCATATACGTTAGATCACTCAAGAATCGAATTGCGTCGAAAAGATTAGATTTTCCAACCCCGTTAATACCAGCAATACAAGTAAAAGGACCGAAATGTACATCCACGTCCATTAAATTTTTGAAGCCGTTAACCTGAAATCTTGTTATCATACATCATTAGTGACAATTGGACACAGGAGTGATGGGGACCTGCTTACAAAAAAAACAGTGTTGATACGAAGCTTAACAGAGTCCTAACAAAGCTAAAGCTACAGTCAGATAAATCAAAACCCAATCCGCTCGCGTTTCTGCTCCACGCCCATGGAGCGCAGGACCTCCATTGCCACGCGGTCGTCGTGTTTGCGTTTCCAGTAGTCGGCTTCCAGGCGGAGTTTCTCCAGTTCTACCTGCTGTTTCTCAACGGTGAGCCGGAGGGTTTCCAGTTCGTAGCCGACCAGTTCATCCGTTTTTGGTTCGATTACCTGCGCCGGAAGGGCTTCGTCGGACAGTAAAGCGAGGGGTGAAACGCTCAGCACCTCGGCAATCTGGGTCAGGCGGGAGAGGGTCAAATCTGTTTTTCCGCGCTCAATATCGCCGTAGGCCGTGGTGGACAGATTGAGTAAATCGGCCATGTTTTCCTGCGATAAACCGCGCTGTAGCCGCTCTAAACGAATGCGCTCTGCCGGTCCACGATTAGCGATGGAAGTATTCATATCAAGTAACAACGATAAATTATTAACCAAAACCGACAGGGTTTTTCGGGATGATAACGCAATTTTGTATCGAAACAATTCTCGAACTTACACCAAACACTATTGGTTTTTATAGGAACGAAGTAAACTTACTTATGAATTACGAAAAAGAATTCCGCAATTTCGCCGTCCACCACATGGGCCTGAATGGCCTGACAGTAGATGGGTATGTAAACCACACCATCAATAACCACCACACGGTTGAGAATATGACCCGCTCGGTTATTGAAGAGCGTCCGATGAACTTCCGGGAGGTTGACGTATTCTCGCGGCTAATGGCCGACCGGATCATCTTTATGGGCCTTCCCGTTGATGACAACATTGCCAATATTATTGTGGCTCAGTTGCTGTTTCTGGAATCGGCCGACCCTAAGAAAGATATCCTGATGTACCTGAATAGCCCCGGCGGTTCGGTGTATGCCGGTTTGGGTATTTATGACACCATGCAATACGTTCGGCCCGACGTGGCTACCGTATGTACCAGCCTGGCGGCATCAATGGGTGCTGTACTGCTGGCGGGTGGTGCTGCGGGCAAACGCTCGGCGCTGCCACACGCCCGGATTATGATTCACCAGCCATCGGGCGGTGCGCAGGGGCAGTCGGTTGATATTGAAATAACCGCCCGCGAAATCGTTAAACTCCGCGAAGAGCTGTACGAAATTCTGGCGCTGCACTCCGGCAAATCGGTTCAGGAAATTGAAAAAGATTCGGACCGGGATAAGTGGATGCGTGCCGAAGAAGCCAAAGAATACGGTATGATTGACGAAGTACTTCGTCGGGAGAACAAATAAGTACGTAAAAGCCAGAGTCAGGTAAAAGGGCCGCGAGTACTCGCGGCCCTTCTACCTGACTCTGGCTTTATGGGCCGATTGTATGGGGTAGTAGATAGATAAAGCTTATCCGGAAAACGTAACCACCACCTGTCCTTTCACCTTGAAACGGACATCGATATCTTTTTTGTGGCCATTGGCATCGAGTTCAAAGGAAGTCAGGACGGCTTTGTCAGTAGACGGATTAGGGGTGCTAACTGTAATGTTTCCCGTGGCCCATTCGGCCACGCTGTTCTCCCCGGTGCCAAAGGGTTTATGGGGCACGCCGGTTCCTTTCTTGTCGAGTGTTGGTAAAAAGTCCGGGTCGTCATCATCTTCAATGCCCGATACACTGATTTTGACCGCATTGACGCCTTCCGCATAGCCTGTCCGGTTAATATTGGTCGTTTGGCCAGTACCCATCACTCTGACGATGTGGTTCGGGATAACGGTCTTTTTGCCTATAAAAGGAATGTCGATTGTCACCGGCTCTCCGGTCACCAGCTTGTCATTGACGAAAAAATAGAATCTAAATTCGCCATCGCTCAGGTCGTCGCTGTCATCAAGCATACGAATCTGCTCAAATTGCACGTAAATTACTTTCTTTCTGGCCATTGGCGTTTGGAGTTAAGTAAATGGAGATACAATGGCGCACAAGGTACTTATTACGCTAAATTTTATCAATTCGACTGATTTAGTGGTCGTTATAGCTACCGCTCCTGGCTACCGTTACGGATGGAAAGAGGGCTGGAGTGGAAACCCTTCACGGCCCAAGAAGGGGTTTGCGTTAATTGCTTTGGCCTGAAAACCCGTCTTTTGGTCGTAGGCTGCGTTACTTTCTTAACCCAAAGGGATTATGACTACGGCCCGCGAAAGTGCCTTGCCTACGACCAAAATTCATCGCCTTTCGACTCAAATCGCTATTTCAAACCGCTTCTTGGGTTTGGTTTATATATGCCAATTAGTAACTTTGTTAACAACGAATGACCCGGGTTCGCCTGAGTCATTTTTTTGTTGAATGGAACGTCAACAAAAAATCTAATGAACCGTTTAACCAAAACCGGGGAATAGGAACTGTCCGTTCTAAAGTCCGGGAAAATCAACCAACTCTCCTGCAACCCTTCATGCCACAAATCAGTTGCTCCTTCTGTGGACGACGCAAAAACGAAGTGATGCTGCTCCTGTCCGGCATCGACGCACACATCTGTAATTACTGTATCGAGCAGGGACATCAGGTAGTGCTGGAAGAAATGCGCCCCAAACGCAGCGAACCGGCTGAAGTGAAAATCAACCTTATCAAGCCCGTTGACATGAAGCGGCACCTCGACCAGTACGTTATTGGTCAGGACGATGCCAAGAAGTCCATTACCGTAGCTGTCTATAATCATTACAAGCGGTTGATGCAGGCCAAAACGGATGATGACGTGACGATTGAGAAATCGAATATCATTATGGTAGGTGAAACCGGCACCGGGAAAACGTACCTGGCAAAGTCTATTGCCAAAATTCTCGAAGTGCCGTTCTGCATTGCCGATGCCACCGTCATTACTGAAGCCGGTTATGTGGGCGAGGACGTGGAAACGATTTTAACCCGACTTCTTCAGGCCGCCGATTACAACGTGGAAGCCGCCGAACGGGGTATTGTGTACATCGACGAGATTGATAAAATTGCCCGTAAGTCCGACAATCCCAGCATAACCCGTGATGTAAGTGGGGAGGGGGTTCAGCAGGCCCTGCTAAAACTACTGGAAGGCTCAGTGGTGAATGTGCCCCCGCAGGGCGGCCGAAAACACCCCGATCAGCGGCTGATTGCCCTTAACACCGAAAATATTCTGTTTATCTGCGGAGGAGCCTTTGATGGTATCGAACGCCACATCACCAAGCGCATCAATACGCGCCCCATTGGTTTTTCGGGCGATCGCCGGTTGAACGATACGTTTGAAAAGGGGCACCTGATGCGGTACATATCCGCCCTCGACCTGAAGTCGTTCGGACTGATTCCCGAATTGATTGGTCGCCTGCCGGTTCTGACGCACCTGGAGCCGCTGGACCGGAATGCCCTGATGCAGATACTAACCGAACCAAAAAACGCCATTACCAAACAGTACGACAAGCTTTTTCTGATGGAGGGTATTAAGCTCCATTGGGATGCCACCGCCCTGAATTACATCGTTGACCAGGCGTTGCAATATGGCCTGGGTGCCCGGGGTCTTCGCTCCATCTGCGAATCCATCATTACCGATGCCATGTTTGAAATGCCCTCCCAAACGGGTGTTAACGAATTGACTGTCAGTCTGGAGTATGCCCGTGAGAAGTTCGGCAAATCCAGTACATTACAACTGCGATCAGTAGCCTGATTTTAGCTGAATGCATAAAAAAAGTATCGGCAATGTCAGTTTGACGTTGCCGACAATTTTTTATGTGTTCGTTCTTTTATCCGACTGTTAACAATACAATACGCTTTGGGGTCCCGAAATGGCTACGCCGTTTGCGGTTTCCAGTTGCCTGGCAGCGTAGGTTAACCTACCACCCGGACCCGTTTTCCAGTGCTGCAAAGCCCGCATTCGCTGCTCATTCAACCGGTCTGCCTACTGCTCTGAAGCCTGTATTCCTTTCTGCTGTTACGCCCGAAATTACGCCTGTTACCCGGGCAACTCAGGCTTTGGATAAGGTAGATGCCCTGCTACGGTTGGCGTAACTGATGGATCAGGTCATTTTCTCACCGAATTGCCATGAGTTGATACCTTCCCGTTTTCTATCCTTCTCTACCATTTTTTTTGCGTTTAATAACTAGCTGTAAATCTGTACAATTAGGGGTTTTGGTTACTAAGAACTACCTTACGTGCGAAATTTTTTTTAACAAATTAATTAGGTTGTAGTTGATGATGGTGACAATATCAATTGCTCACTTTACTCTATTTTTTCACTTAATCTTTCTTCTATTATGAGAATGTTTTCCAAGTCCCTAATGGCTGCCCTGATAGGCACTGCTCTTATCTCTTCCTGCAGCCGCCCAGTTGCTTATTTCCAGCCGACAGCTCGTGAGCAATTCAAATCGGTTCAGGTGGAAACCGTCGCGGCAACGGAAGCGGTGGTAACACCCGTTGCAACCACGCAGCCGGTATCAGAAAAGGTGGCCGTATTGGAAGCAACTCCAGTAGCTCCAAGTGCTACGCCAGCCGAGCAGGTTGCTCAGGCTAAGCAGGCTGTGAGTCAAATTGAAGCGTACGTTCGTAATGACAACAAACTGGCTTCGAACAAGAAACTGGTGAAGCGTATGGATCGCGTGAAGCAACTGTTAGCTAACACGCCAGCCAATGATGCTTCGTCGCTGAAAGCTACATCCGCTCAGAAAACATCGCTTGTTCAGAAAGTGATGTTGAACCGGATGGACAAGAAAATAAAGAATCACTTGTCGCCAGAAAAGACCATGGCTAAGTCGTTGCTAACCATCGGTTTGATTGTGGGTGTAGTCGGTCTGATCCTGCTTCTCCTGAACGTGGCTTCTCCGCTGGGTATCATTGCCCTGATTGTTGGTCTAGCCCTTGTTCTGGTCGATCTGCTTCGATAAGTTCGGTAAGCGAAAAAAGCCAATCGGCGCACGGTATCCAGCCAGGATGCTGTGCGCCGATTGGCTTTTTAGTGCGCTTTGCTTACTAAGCGGTATTGATCGCTGTGTTAGAACCGGGCATTTTCAGGTCTGCATGGTATGTTTTTGCAGAATTTGTCTGCCCCGCTTAAAATAGTAGTTGATTTTTCCCGAATAAACTGATAAAGTTGCACCTGTTGACAGTAACACTCGAAAATTCACCTTTTATCAGTCAAACCATCTCATCTATGAGAACACTTACCAACCATCTTTTCGCTGCCTTGTTAGGTACCGTCCTTCTGGCTTCCTGTAGCCGCCCAGTTGCTTATTTTCAGCCAACAGCCCGTGAGCAGTTTGCCGCCGGTAAGCCTGAAAAAGCTGTTGTGTCTGCTCCGGCAGAGGGAGTAGTTGAAACAGTAGCCGTAGCCAGCGAAACGCCTGCTGTTGCTACCGTCCAGGTAAACCAGGTTAAGGAGGCCGTTAGTCAGGTAGAAGCCTACGTACGCAACGACAGCAAACTGGCAGCCAGCAAGACCCTGAACAAGCGCATGAACCGCCTGAATAAACTGCTGACAACGGCTACCGACAAAGCAACTATATCGACGAAGGCCGCTTCTACCCGGAAAATGACGTTCATGGAGCGGACAATGCTCAAGAAAATGGACAAGAAAATAAAGAACCACGTGGCTCCTGATAAAACTGACGCTGTGAATGGCAATGTTCGGTTGGGTATTATCATTGGTGGCATCGGTCTCTTGTTGCTTATTCTGGGGGGGAGCAGCGTACTGAGCGTTATTGGTGGAATTGGCTTCGTTGTCGGACTGGTGCTTATTTTGCTTGGTCTTATCAACGGATAACGTCTTTGTATCAGGCTCCAGTGAGTCAGTTTTTAATTCGATATTCATTCGTAGTTACGGCGCAGAGGCTTCCATCCTGGATAGCGTCTGCGCCGAACTGGTTTTAACGGGTTATACGGAGTAGGTAGTCCGTCAATGAGGTGGTTAAGGGGCTTCGTTTTTCCATTTTAGCCCAACTTTTACTCTGATTATCCGTAAACTTGCATCTCAGTTAGTTTCAGCTGGCATCAGTAGCTGAAGCATTTGATGATATACACCGATGGCATCGCTTTTTAACGTTTATCCGCTTTACGATATTGAACCCGTTCGGGCGCAGGGGAGCTACTTGTGGGATGCCGATGGCACCCGTTATCTGGACCTGTACGGTGGCCATGCCGTTATCTCGGTTGGCCACACGCATCCGCGTTACGTGCAGGCACTGACGGACCAGTTGCATAAAATCTCATTTTACTCAAACTCCGTCCAGATTCCGCAACAGCAGGAACTGGCCGATAAGCTGGGGGCGCTATCCGACCATCCCGACTATGCCCTTTTCCTGTGCAGCTCCGGTGCCGAGGCCAACGAGAACGCGCTAAAACTGGCATCGTTTCATACCGGTCGGACAAAGGTGGTAGCCTTTACAAAATCGTTTCACGGTCGTACGGCCGGGGCGGTTGCGGTTACAGATAACCCGTCTATAGTGGCGCCCGTCAACTACAAGGAGCACGTCACGTTTTTACCTTATAATGACCCCGAAGCGGCCCGGACTGGCATCACGACGGATACCTGTGCGGTCATTGTAGAAGGGATTCAGGGGGTAGGGGGTATTCAGGTGGCTACCGACGACTTTCTGAAAGCCCTCCGTCAGCGCTGCGATGAAACGGGTGCGGTGCTGATTCTGGACGGTGTTCAGTGTGGTTATGGGCGCTCGGGAAAGTTTTTCTCCCACCAGTTTAGTGGCATCGAAGCCGATATTATTTCGATGGCGAAAGGGATGGGCAACGGCTTCCCGATTGGAGGTATTCTCATTTCGCCCAAATTCAAAGCGAGTTACGGCCTGTTGGGAACTACGTTTGGCGGTAATCACCTGGCCTGCACGGCGGGTATTGCGGTGCTGGACATCATGCGCGACGAAGGCCTGCTCGAAAACGCCACTCGTATGGGAACTTACCTGATGGAGGGCATCCGGCAGGTGGGTGGCTACAAAGAGTTGCGTGGCCGGGGACTGATGATTGGCATCGAATATGATTTTCCGGTTGATGAGTTGCGGAAAACGTTGCTGTTCGGGCACAGGCAGTTTACGGGCGTAGCCGGTAAAAACACCATCCGATTGCTACCCTCGCTGGCCATCGGTACTGACGAAGCCGACCAGTTTCTGGAAGCGTTACAAAAGGTGTTAACGGCCGAGCGGGTGGAAGCTGCCTCTTTGCCGATAAGCTGAAATGCGCCAAACAGTACCCAGCTTTGCAGCACATAATGCCGTCATGAATTTACGGAAGGTTATCAACGTAAGAACAGGCATACGGTGGATAAATCAGACAAAATAAGGCGACGCCGTATTCCACAAGCCGTTCATTCTCCTTCAATCTCAAACAAATAATCTGTTGCCCGACGCGTACCAATGACTAATTTCCTTTCTCTCGCCGACGTTACCGACCTCGACGCACTTATACAGTCTGGCCTCGATGCGAAGGCAAATCCGTTCGCGAACCAGCACCTGGGTAAAAACAAGACCATCGGACTGATTTTCTTCAATTCCAGTTTGCGAACCCGCCTGAGTACCCAGAAGGCGGCTCAAAATCTCGGCATGAACGTGATGATCATGAACGTTGGGCAGGATAGCTGGGGGCTTGAAATGGAAGAAGGCGTTCTGATGAACGGCGATAAGGCAGAGCATATCCGCGAAGCCGCTGCCGTAATCGGGCGCTACTGTAACATTATTGGAATCCGGGCCTTTGCCGAACTGCAGGACCGCGACAAGGATTACCGTGAGCAGGTGATGCACCAGTTTGCCAAATACGCCCGCGTCCCCATTGTAAACCTTGAATCGGCCACGCGGCACCCCCTGCAATCGCTGGCTGATTGCATCACGATTGAGGAGGTAAGAAGGGTCGACAGCAACTTGCCCAAACGTCCGAAGGTAGTACTCACCTGGCTCCCGCATTTCAAGTCCTTACCCCAGGCCGTTGGCAACTCCTTTTCCGAGTGGATGAATGCCCGCGCGCAGGCAGGGCAGATAGAGTTTGTCATAACGCACCCCGAAGGCTACGAACTGGCCCCCGCGTTTGCGGGTAACGCGCCGGTAATGTACAATCAGCAGGAAGCCTTCGACGGGGCTGATTTTATCTACGGTAAAAACTGGTCATCCTACACGCACTACGGGCAAGTACTGACGCAGGACCCGTCCTGGGCGGTTACAATGGAGCACATGAACCGGACCAACAACGGAAAGTTTATGCACTGCCTGCCCGTTCGGCGTAACCTGAAAGTGGCCGATGCCGTACTGGATAGCCCGCAATCGCTGGTGATTGAGCAGGCGGCCAACCGCGAATGGTCGGCACAGGCGGTACTGCAAGAGATTTTAACGAGTTTATAAAAGAATGGTGGAAACGGGCTCAAAAGCCCGTTTTTGTACTTTACAGCTTTCAACATGGCTTCGTTACTGGTAATTAAAATCGGGGGGAATATTATCGATGACCCCACGGCACTAAAACGCTTTCTGACGGCTTTCTCCGGGTTGAAAGGCGCCAGAATACTCATCCACGGCGGAGGGAAAATTGCCACGCAGGTAGCCGAAAAACTGGGTATCCCAACCAATATGGTAGACGGTCGGCGTATTACCGACCAGCCCATGCTCGATGTAGTGACGATGGTGTACGGTGGCCTGGTAAACAAACAGATCGTGGCTAAACTTCAGGCACTGGACGTGAATGCTATCGGCCTGACCGGGGCCGACGGTAGCACGGTACTGGCCAGAAAACGCCCCGTCAAGGATATTGATTACGGCATGGTGGGGGATATTGAGGAGGTCGATTCGGGGCAAATTCAGTTTTTTCTTCGCCAGGAACTGACCCCGGTTTTCGCACCCATCACCTACAATGTTGCCGGTGACTTGTTGAACACCAATGCCGATACCATGGCATCGGCCATTGCGGTCGATATGGTCAAACACAATGAGGTAATACTGATTTACTGCTTCGAGAAGAAGGGCGTTTTAAAAGACCCGGCAGACGACAACAGCGTTATCGATACACTTACCCCTGCCCTGTACGACGAATACAAAACGGCTGGAATCATCAGCAAAGGGATGATTCCCAAACTGGATAACGCCTTCAGCGCCCTGAAAAAAGGAGTTTCCAGGGTCATCATCTGCCATGCCGATGAAGTTGCTATGGCTGTTAATCAGGGAGCCGGTACAGTGCTGATGCTTTAAGTGTGCGAACAGGCCCGTTATCCGGTCAGGGAAAAGGGTATAAAGTAAGCCGTTGCTGCTCTTTTTTAAGCAGGTTACGTACTGAAAGCAATCAGTAGCGCAACGGAAATCGGTATCCTTCTATGCATCGTTCATTATGACCCAAGTTTGTTGCTTCGGCGAATTATTATTGCGATTTTCTCCCGTGGCTAGCGGCCAGTGGATTCAGCAGGCATCCATGCCCGTTTTTGTGGGTGGGGCAGAACTAAACGTCGCTACGGCCCTGGCAAACTGGGGTGTTCCGGTCAAGTACAGCACCGTATTACCCCAGAATTCCCTGGCCGATGATGTTATTGGCTACGTAGCCGATTTAGGCATCAACCCGTCGGGTATCGCCCGGTTTGGGGAGCGTATAGGCAGTTATTTCCTGCCCCAGGGCAACGACCTCAAAAACGCGGGCGTCATCTACGACCGGGCGCATTCGGCTTTTTCGGAACTGACCGTCGGTAAGGTGGACTGGGCTGCTTTGTTGCAGGACACAAGCTGGCTGCATATCAGTGCCATTAGTCCGGCGCTGAATGCCGATGTGGCAGCAATCTGCCTGGAGTTGGTTACCGTGGCCTCAGCTATGGGCATTACCGTATCCATCGACCTGAATCACCGGGCGCGGTTGTGGCAGTATGGCCAAGCGCCCACCAACGTTATGCCTGCTATACTGAAGCATTGCGACGTGGTAATGGGTAATCTCTGGGCGGCTAACGCCCTGCTGGGCATTCCGGTTGATGAGGCTATTCATCAAAAGGGACAGAAGGCCGATTATCTGGCGCACGCTATCCTGACAGCGGAAGCGATTCAGAACCGTTTTTCCCGCTGCCGGGTGGTAGCCAACACATTCCGGTTCGATGTGCCACCCACGGGTCTTCGGTACTATACCACCCTGTACGTGGATGGACAACAGTATGTTTCCCCGGAGTTACGAACGGACTCCGTCGTTGACCGGGTTGGGAGTGGCGACTGCTTTATGGCCGGTTTGATTTATGGCTTGTATAATCAGCATACCCCGCAGGCAGTCGTTGATTTTGCGGCTACCGCAGCTTTTGGTAAGTTGCAGGAACTGGGTGATGCAACCCGACAGACGGTGGCCGATGTAATGGCCCGTTCGCCGATACTAACTTCTTAATATACCTACAAACATGGCCTTATTTTCGCCCGACAGAATCCTTGCCCTGGTCACGAACCACCCCATTGTGCCCGTTTTTTACCATGCCGATGTTAGTCACGCGCAGCAAGTTGTTCAGGCCTGCTACGATGGTGGGCTGCGTGTGTTTGAATTCACTAACCGGGGCGATCAGGCACTGACTGTGTTTGGTCAGCTGGTTACGTACGTGCGGGAACACTGCCACGGCATGGCGCTGGGTATTGGCACGATTCTTACGGCCGATGAGGCCGAGGAGTTTATTAAAGCCGGGGCTGATTTTGTGGTACAACCCGTTACTACAGCCGCTGTTGGGGCCATTTGTCGCGTACAGGGTGTGCCCTGGATGCCCGCTGGCTCCACCCTGAACGAGATTTATCAGGCTACGCTGCAAGGCGCCAATCTGGTAAAAGTGTTCCCTGGCAATGTGGTTGGTCCGGGCTTCATTAAAGCCATCAAAGGGCCAATGCCCTGGCTGAAATTGATGGTTACGGGGGGCGTAGAACCAACTAGTGAGAGCCTGAAAGCCTGGTTCAGCGCGGGCGTTACGGCGGTGGGCATTGGGTCGCAGTTGTTCTCGGGAGAGGGCAGTGACTATGCCGCGCTGAAAGAACGCGCAGCTATGCTCATGGAAGAGGTGAAGCCCTTTATTAAGTGACCCGCCTGGCGGTTATTTTTAGCTGAGAGAGCCTGGCGAAAATAGGTGAAAATACCCCACCCGAGTCCCACCCCGGAAGGCAGGGACCCGGGAAACTCAACGGGTAAGCCCTGCCTTCCGGAGAGGGGTACACAGTCATCCTTATTCAGGGCAAAAAGGCAAACGCAAACAGGATTCGCTTTTGGTAGCAATACCCGTACTTTTACCGGTATGAAACTCTTGATTGTTGAAGATGAGCCGAAAACGCTACAGGCTATCCAGCAGGGGCTGGAAGAAAGCCAGTTTGAAGTCGATATTGCCTACGATGGCCTGATTGCCAAGCGGCTGGCGCTGAAAAATAATTACGCTGCCATCATCACCGATCTTATTTTGCCCGGCCTCAATGGCTATGAACTATGTCGGCAGTTGCGGGCCGAGGGTATAACGACCCCTATTCTGATGTTGACAGCCCTGGGCGAAACCGACGATAAGATTATGGGATTCGATGCCGGGGCCGACCAGTACCTGACCAAGCCCTTTCAGTTTACCGAACTGCTGGCGCGGGTTCGGGCCCTGACCAAGCGGGGTACGCAGGTATCCATGACGGCGCAAACGTTACGGTACGGCGGGATAGAAATGGACCTGGATGCCAAAACGGTCCGGCGGGATGATAAACCGATTGACCTGACGGCCCGCGAGTTTGCCCTGCTTGAGTTTTTGATGCGTAATCAGGGGCGTGTCTTATCAAAGCCAACCATTGCCGAGCACGTTTGGGATATAAATTTCGATACGGGAACGAATGTAGTGGAGGTGTACATCAATTACCTGCGAAAAAAGATTGACAGAGATTTTCCCAACAAGCTGATTCATACGCAGTTTGGTATGGGTTATATGTTCAAAGAGGAGTGAAATGACGATTCGCAACCGACTGGCGTTACGCTTCACGGGGCTGGTATCCAGCATTATGCTGCTGGCCTTCGTCAGTATCTACGCCTTTTGCTCCTACTTTATTTCGTCCGATTTTTACCGGCGGCTCGACAATAAGGCCAACACAATGGGTGATCTGCTCATTCGGCATCGCCTGAACGCTCAACTTGTTTACCAGTTAAGCCGTATCCGCCGGGACCAGTTACCCAATCAGAAAATCAGCGTTTTCAACAATCAGGACTCGCTCATACTGACCACGAATGAACAACTGGCTTTACCCATCCCCGCAAAAGTACTAACGGAAATCAGGCAGCGTAAACGGAAGGATTTTCAGCAATCGACTTACTATGTGTCCGGTATCCGGTTCATGACTGCTTCGGGCCAGTTTGTGGTGGTTGCCAGCGCCGAAAACACCTATGGCGATGCATTTTTACGGCGGCTCATCTGGGCTCTTGCCGGCTTGTTCTGCCTTGTTGCCGGTATTACCGCTTTTTCGGGCTGGTTTTTTGCGGGGGACGCGCTCGAACCGATGCAGAAGATTGACCGGATCGTAAACGCTATCTTCCCCCATAACCGGCATGAGCGATTAACGGTTAACCGGGAAGAAGACGAAATCAGTCGCTTATCGGCCACCATTAATCGCTTGCTGGATCGGGTTGCGGAGTCCTTTCGGATGCAACGTATGTTCGTGGCCAACGTATCGCACGAACTGAAAAATCCGCTGACGCAAATCAGTTCGCAACTGGAAGTCAGCCTGCTGAATCAGCGCCAGCCCGAGGCATACCGGCAAACCATTCGGTCGGTGCTGGAGGACGTAGAAGAGTTGGCTTCGCTGACCCGGGAGCTGCTGCAACTCTCTCAGGTCAATCAGGAGGATGCAACGGATTTACTGACCGATGTCGTGCGGCTGGACGAAGTGGTGTGGGATATCCGCCAGGAAGTAACCGCCATCAACTCCCGTTATCGGGTAATCGTTGAACTGGGTACCCTGCCCGATGACCCGGCTATGCTAACGCTGCATGGAAACAAAACGCTGCTGGGAACAGCGCTGAAAAACCTGACCGAGAATGCCTGTAAATTTTCTGACGACGGCCATGCGCTGGTTGACGTTGATTTTGGGGATGACCGGATAACGGTTCGTATTCAGAATAATGGACAGGCTATTCCTGCCGTTGACCAGCCGTATATTTTCGAGCCGTTTTACCGGAGTCGTCAAACCGCCGAGGTAAAGGGCTACGGAGTGGGGTTATCGCTTGTGGAACGAATTGTCCGGCTGCACGGAGGACAGATAAGTGTCTTCTCGCAGGAGGGGCAGGCAACCGTGTTTCGGGTAGAACTACCCCGCTAGTGGGCAACTCTAAGCATATTCTAAGGAGTTTATCAGCGAATGTTAAGTCGCTTGAGCCAACTTCGGCATCGATAAAGTCTGCCCCGTACAAAATCCACCAGTACTATGACCTATAAAAAAACGGACGATGCTAATACTTCCTCTTTTACCCCCGACTTCGCGAGCCCCGATGTCCTGCATAATCAGGCTCATCGCCAACCGGACGAAGAGCCACCCCGCAAACCCGACTGGCTGCTGATATTGGTAGGCATCCTTTTCTTGTTGACCGTACTGATTGCCTGGCTGGCTGATATTCCCACGTTGTTCCGATAGGGAAAATAGCTACGGAGTTACTCTATGAGCAGTTTTATGCGCTTACTTTTCGTGCGGCTTTGCAGCCATTTTTCAATCCGTTGCCGTTCGGACCGGCTGTGCCTTCGGGAAAACTTAGCGTAAACCAGCATGACAGTATCCGGTGTTGCTTTATTTCCGCTCATCACCAATGACCGGGAAGCCGTAAACGTCTGTACATCCGGCATAAGAGTCTTCAGTTCGTTTCGTAAATCGGCAACCGACAGTCGGGAGGTTTGGGTAAGGTCAATATATCGCCTTAGTGAATCAATTTCATGATCTTTGCGCGCAATGGATGCCTGGCTGTATTTAATAACCTGATCGGTAACGGTGGTTTTTATGGCATCTACATCTACTTCGGCGTCTTTAAAGTTTCCCTGTTTAACAATGAGTTGGGTATCCTCCAGGCCGTAGGTAGGCAGTTTTGACCGCAGCAAATTAATGGAGTCCTTAGGAAGGGTTTCACCCACCAGCGAGAGTTCCAGCGTGCTGCCATTTCCCTGGTTAAAGTGGGCGGTGTAGTTAATAAGTTGCCGATACTGAAAATTACATTCTTCCGTGACAAATTGCTTTGCTTCCTGTTCGAAGATAGTTTTGCGAACCAGTTGAGCCCCCAGGTAACTACTGGGAACCACCACCACCAGTACCGCCATCCAGATAGTGCTGCGTACCCGCCGTTCGATTTCGGTCGTAGGGTATTCTTTCTGGTGATAACCCAGGAAGCGTACCATAATCAGCGTGGCTAAACTGATACAGACACTATTGATGAGAAACAAATAAAATGCCCCGGCGAAGTAATACAGGTTACCCGTCGACAAGCCGTAACCGGCCGTGCAAAGGGGCGGCATAAGAGCCGTAGCAATGGCTACCCCCGGAATAACGTTCGTAACTTTATCCCGACTGGAACCGGCTACGATGCCCGCCAGCCCACCGAAAAAAGCAATGAAGGCATCCCATACGGAGGGCGATGTGCGGGATAGTAACTCCGATTGGGCGATGTGCAGGGGACTAATTAAAAAATACGCTGTTGAGGTAAGTATACTGATGAAAACGGCCAGACCCAGATTTTTCAGGGCGCGCCCAATCATGGTTAAATCGTTGATGCCAACCCCAAGGCCAATACCCATGATGGGACCCATCAGGGGAGAAATGAGCATGGCACCGATAATAACGGCTGTGGAGTTTACATTTAAACCAATGGAAGCGATAAATATGGCAAAAATGAGAGTCCAGAGGTTGATACCTTTGAATTCAATACCGCGACTGATGGACTGTATTACGCCTGCTTCATCCTCCCGGTCTTCTTCAAGACTAAAACGATCCTGAAGGAACTCACTAATGCGGACCAGTACAGCCGAACGTTTAGGGAGTTTTTTACGAGATTGGTTAGGGTCTTTAACGATCATAAAAGGGTAGAGCCTACGGACGGTGTCGACTATCGCAGTTTTTTTCAAACGAAATTTAGTGCAATCTTATATAATTCTCCTTTTTTCAATGGACTTATTTACCCTCATTACCTTTCTTATCGTTGTTGCGGCTATTTTTTCGTACGTCAACACGCGCCTGCTCAAGCTACCCGACGCCATCGGTATCATGGTGTTATCGCTCATTTTTTCGGTGCTCATGCTTGGGTTGAATGCCCTCTATCCGGCCAGACTCACCCTGCTTAAAGAGGGGCTGGAGCAGATTGACTTCGGGCGGGTACTGTTCGACGTTATGCTGAGCTTTCTGTTGTTTGCCGGGGCCTTCCATACCGACTCGTCCCGGTTAAATGTCGAACGGCGGTCGGTTATGCTTTTTGCGCTCGTTGGGGTAATGCTCAGCACCTTCATGGTGGGTACGGGTCTTTATTTCATGGCCAGGTGGTTTGGTTTTTCGCTTACATACCCGCTTTGCCTGTTATTTGGTGCCTTAATATCACCCACCGATCCTATTGCCGTATTGGGAATTCTGGCCAAATTCAAGCTACCCGAAAACGTCAAGATAAACATTGTGGGCGAGTCGCTATTCAATGATGGGGTGGGGGTCGTTTTGTTTGCATCTATCTATCGGATCGTGGTAAATGGTCCGGAGAGTGTGAGTGCGGGGGAAATTGCCCTGTTATTTTTAGAGGAAGCCGGTGGTGGAATATTGTTCGGACTGGCACTGGGGTACGGCATGTTCTGGACGCTGCGCTCCATCAATCATTACCAGACCGAAGTGATCATTACCGTTGCGGGGGTTATGGGAGGTTACCTGCTGGCGCAGAAACTTCACATTTCGGGGCCGCTGGCCATGGTGGTAACGGGCCTTTTTGTGGGCGGATACGCCCGGCAGAATGCCATGAGTCATACTACCGAAGAATACGTCGATAAGTTTTGGGAACTGATTGACAGTATCCTTAATGCGCTGCTCTTTGTCCTGATTGGTCTGGAACTACTCCTGATCGATATTCAGTACAACTACTGGATGATTGCGGTTGTCACGATTGTTTTGGTCCTGATGTCCCGGTTCATGGCTATCTGGATTCCGTTTCGGCTGGCCCGGCGCTGGCTCGACCTGGACGATAAAGCCCCTATTATGCTTACCTGGGGTGGGCTGCGGGGTGGTCTTTCCATTGCCATGGCGCTGTCCATCCCAGAGGCACTGCCCCACAAAGACCTGATTGTAACGATTACGTACGGGGTGGTTTTGTTCTCCGTTATTGGCCAGGGGCTAACGATGGAACGACTCATCCGGCGGCTTTACCCAACGGATATGGATGAACCGAAAAAAACGGTGGTGCCCGGTGCCCAGTAGCTTAATTGGAATCGGCCTCAATGTTTCCTATGGGTTTCTTTTTCGTGATAGGTTGCGCCAGGGCTTCGCGCACGAAGCCTTCTTTCAGGTGTTCATAAAATGATAGCTGATCAACCAGTGAGGCTGCACCCTGAGCCATCAGGCCGCCCAGCAGTAACTGAAAAATGGCCGAATGTCGATCCGTCATTTCCAGCACCAGAATAGCGGCTGTGAACGGAGAGCGGACAACACCGGTCAGAAAACTAACCATGCTGACCAGGATGACCAGATTCGTGTCGCTCGGCGTCACGCGGGCCAGCCGGGCCAGTGCATCACCAATAATAGCCCCCGCACTCAGCGAAGTGGCAAAGATGCCCCCCGCTGCCCCACTGCTGTAACTCAGGGCCATGCCGGCAAATCGTACCGGGAAAAGAAACCAGGACGTTTGATGGTCATTTTGAAACAGGAGTCTGTTGATAATGGGTTTGCCCGTTCCAATAGCATCGGCACCCACAAAATAGGCAAGCGCAGCCAGCGCCAGTCCGCAACCGGCAACCCAGCCTGCTTTTTGGGCCAGGGTATGAAACCGACGGCGATAGGTACCGATCCACAACAGAGCCTTGGCGAACAGGGCACCGGCAAACCCGCAAAACATGGCCGTAAAAACAACAATGCCCAGAAACCAGCCCGTTGATACCGTGACTTTGGGGAAACCCAGGTACAGGTAAGGGCCCAGGATAGCCTGTGCAGTCATGCCGGCAATGATAACAGCCGTAAAAACCGCCGTTCGGAAGCGGGTAATATGGGTTTGGGTAAGCTCTTCGACCACAAACACGATGCCACCCAGCGGGGTGTTAAAGGCAGCTGCCAAACCAGCCGCGCCACCCGTAACCAGCGCAATTTGCCGGGACAACTGGGGCCAGCCGGCTGGCTGAAGCCGATTGATAGCCCGGAAAATAGCTGCCGAAATCTGGATGGTTGGCCCTTCGCGGCCAATAACACCTCCACCCGCCAGCAGTACCACACTACTCAACAGTTTTACGGCCGCCACGCGTACACTAAGCAGGTAAGCCGTACGACCGTGGGTTACGGGGGTAGATAATTCAATGCCCGCCATTACCTGCGGAATACCACTGCCCCGGGCGGCCGGAGCCAGCCTGACTACCAGATACCAGGCCACCAGGAAGGCTACCGGGGTAATGATAAAGGCCAGCAGGGGCTGGGTGCGTAACCAGGTAAAACTAAGTTGTTCGGCCCAGCTGAATAACTGCTCGTACCCCACGGCAACCAAGCCAGTCAATACGGACGCTACCCAAAAAGGCAAACTCTGAAGGATAACACGACGAACGCGCTCGGTATACAGACGACGAATTACGTGTTGATCGAGCCAGGCGAGTAGCTGTACGTAACGGGAGGGGCTAGTGGGCATTCAGGAATAGAGTAGTTGGAGAAGTAACGCTCTGTCGCGCTATCTAATTGAACGTTAGCTACATTCTAAGCAAATTTTAAGTTTTCCTTAAGTCCCCTGTTAGGGTTGAGAAGTAGGTTTGCCTGATACATTTACTAACCAACACCCCTCTCATGGAAAATACTGGACAAAATAACAACGTAGTCACCTACGGCCTGTCGGCATTAGCGGCCTTATTATTAATTGGAGGAATCTATTTCTGGAACAAAAGCGGTACACTAACCCGCCAGAATGACCTGACCGAGCAGCGAGCCGATTCGCTGCTGTCGGTAAAACTACAACTGGAAGGCGATATCCGTGGCCTCAACAGCCAAATCGAAACCGCTTCCGACGAAAAGTCCAGCCTGGACAAACGGGTAGAAGACCTGAATACGCAGCTGACCAATCGGGATAGGGTAGTAGCGCAACTCCGCCAGAATAACCTGGGGCGGACCCGTACCATTCAGGGACTCAACCGGAACATGGCTGCGATAACGACCAAACGGGATAGCCTGGAGAGTCAGATGGAGGCCGTTCAGAACAAAATAACCTGGTTAACGGATGCCAATACCAAATTAACTAGTGAGAATGGCGAACTGTCCCCACTAAAACAGCAGGTAGCAGACCTTACCGCAGACCTGCAAACGAAAGTGCCCCGTACGGCACTGACGGGCGATGCTTTCCGGGTCGAGACGGTAAAAAGCAACGAAAAAGAAACGGCCAAAGCCAAAAAAGTCAATACGTTGATGGTATCCCTCAGCGTTCCGGCCGAAATGGGTTTGACAGGTACGCAGGAAGTGTACCTGAGCCTGACCGATGAACAGAACACGGGTATAATGCCTTCAACGAATACCAATTCGGTTACGCTGTCGGGCAAAAATGAGGTGGTGCCGGTACACGCTACCCAATCGGTGAACTTCGATAAGAACCCACAGCGTATCTCGTTCAGCGTCAGTCCGGATAGCAACATCAAGCCGGGTATTTACCGGGCATCGGTTTACACGAAAGATGCCTACCTGGGTACTGCCGAGTTCCGGCTTCGCGACAGTTTCTGGTTCTTCTGATAAAGCCAGCAGGAACCATCACAGCAAAGGCCCCGCCAACTACTGGCGGGGCCTTTGCTGTGATGCCGAATGAGTATCGATGGCTTTTCCAGGATACGTTAATCAGGCGGCTATGGCTATGGGCACCGGTGTCGTACTGCCCTCCGGCATCAGTTCGGCAACGGGCTCAACGGTGATAACCACAAATTTCGACGTTGGTGTATTGCTCACATCCGCAACGCTGTGAATGGAAACCAGCGGATTCATTTCGGGGAAGTAAGCCGCCGTGTCACCCTTTGGTATATGGTAGGGAATGACAATAAACTTCTCCAGATGCCGCTGCTGTCCCGCAAAATGACTGGTAATGTTGACCAGCTGACGCGCCTGAATGCCCCGCTCCTGCATATCCAGCCGGTTCATAAAAATTACGCGTCGCTCGCCAAACACCCCCCGGTACCGGTCATTGTAGTCATAGATAGTTGTATTGAACTGGTCGTGACTCCGTATCGACATCAATACCAGCTGGCCGGGTGCCAGGTCATGCTTCTTCATGTCCGTCACTGAAAAGTGCGCTTTGCCACTCTCGGTAGTGAACTTGCGCTCACGCGGGCCATTGGGCAGATAGAAACCGCCCGGCTTACGAATTTTCTCGTTGAACTTATCGAAACCGGGAATAACCCGCGACACATCGTCCCGGATGGTATCGTAATTTTCCACGTACCGAACCCAGTTGGTGCTTGTCCGCTCGCCCAGCGTGGCAATGGCAATGCCACAAATGATGGCCACTTCGCTCAGCATTTCCCCTTCCAGCGGCTCTATCATGCCTTTGTTGATGCTCACCACACCCATCGAGTTCTCGCAGGAGGTAAACTGCTGCCCCGAACGCTGCCTATCCGTATCGAGGTGGGTGAGGCAGGGCAGAATGAGGGCCGTTTTACCCGTAACGAGGTGCCCCCGATTAATTTTGGTGCTGACACAAATGGTGAGGGTCTGTTTCCGTATGCCTTCGGCTACAAACTCCGTATCGGGTCCGGCAGATAACAGGTTGCCGCCCAGACTCATGAACACCTTCGTTTTTCCGGCATGCATGGCTTTGATGGAGTCTACCGTGTCGAAGCCATGTTCGCGGGGTGGGGCAAAGCCGTATTCTTTTTCGAGTGCGTCCAGAAACTCCGTTTGTGGTTTTTCCCAAACACCCATCGTGCGGTCGCCCTGCACGTTGGAGTGGCCACGTACGGGGCAGGTGCCGGCACCGGGTTTGCCAATGGCCCCCTTCATCAGGTGCATATTTACGATTTCTTTGATGGTAGCCACCCCGTTTTTCTGCTGGGTTATACCCATAGCCCAGCAGGTGATAATCTTTTGCTTTGGTGCAATCAGGTTCGCTGCTTCGCGGAGTTGCTCCCGCGTCAGTCCGCTGATGTGTTCAATATCCTCCCAGCTGGTTTTGTTGAGTTCCTCCAGAAAATCAGCGTAATCGGCCGTGAATTCCCGGATGAACGCGTTGTCCAGCACGTTGCCGGGATTCTGTTCTTCGGCTTCCAGCAAGTGCTTCATGATACCGCGCAACACGGCCATGTCGCCGTTTACCCGAACCTGGAGGTGGATATCGGCTATAGAGGTTCCCGGTCCTGCCAGTACTCCCACGGCTTTGATGGGGTTCATGAAATCCTGCGGATTCTTGAATTTTTGAAAACTGGTTTCAGGCAGGGGGTTGATGGCAATGATCTTTGCCCCCTTCCGCTTGGCTATCTGTAGGGCCGTAAGCATGCGCGGGGCGTTGGTGGCTGGGTTCTGCCCCATTAGCAGAATCACTTCCGCTTCGTGCAGGTCGTTCAGCGTAACCGACCCCTTGCCCAGGCCCAGAGTTGGACTCAGGGCCGAACCACTGCTTTCATGGCACATATTAGAACAGTCGGGCAGGTTATTCGTGCCAAACTGACGCACAAAAAGCTGGTACAGGTAAGCCGGTTCGTTGGGTACTTTCCCCGATGTATAAAAGATGGCTTCATCGGGCGATTGAAGCGCGTTCAGTTCAGTAGAAACCAGCTGAAAAACTTCGGGCCAGGTGATTTGGGTATAGTGCGTGGCGCCGGGGCGGAGTACCATGGGGTGCGTTAAACGACCCGCATTGTTCAGATCCCGATCCGTCATGTGCGACAGGGCCACTACGCTATGCCGGGCAAAGAAGTCGGGGTCGGCCCGGCGGGTATCTGCGTCGGACGCGGTGGCTTTGGCCCCACTCTCGCAGAACTCCGCTATCGACCGCTCCCCATCCGGGTCGGGCCACGCGCAGGACGAGCAGTCGTACCCATCTTTCTGGTTGAGTTTCAGCAGGGCTTGCGTACCCCGGCCAACCCCGGCTTCGCCCCACGAAAACGCCATCGATTGCAGCACTGCCTTAACACCGGCCGCTACCGTTTCGGGTTCGCTCAGTTTGAGACCCGTAAATCCGTCGGGGGGTTGCGCCAGCACTGGGTTTCGGTGCTTGGCTCCCACATTATCGGGGGCAGGGGTAAGGGGTTGGTCCATGTTTTTCTTTGCTAACAGGTTCGTAATGATCGGTTGGTATGGCGTTCCCGGGCTGGGATGTTCACCACTTTTAGGGCATTTCCGGCACGTTGGCTCAGCCGGATTTCCGGGCTTGTGCTCACTGTTTGGTAACTTTTCCATCGTATGAAGCAACCGGAACAGTCGTATTGCTCAAGCTGATAAGACCCTATTGTACCCTAACAAAATGTTGAGGATATGGGTCAGCAGAAAAACGTTTTTTAATCCGGCGCTTACTGGTGCGTTGCCTGGATGGGGTGGGTGTTAAAGCAAAAACGGCGCAGGATCTCATCCCTGCGCCGTTTTTGCCAAAAAAGAAACGTTGTCAGATCCGGACGCTTGTACCGTCGAAAAGCGGTACGTTCATTGAGAAATTCTCACCGTGCATGCAATTTTTGCTCCTCCAGAATACCCAGCGCAATTTGTTCCCCCAGCCGGAGTGACTCGATCTGGTCGGACCAGTAGTGAACCCCGGCCCAATCGCGCCCGAAGGCAACGTTGGCCGCCAATTTATTCAATTCGTTCTCCACCGTAAGTTTATCGGCTATTGGGTCTAATGACAGTTCTTGCCCATTTCAGCGACTTCGTAAGCAAAGGGCAATACGATATCCCTCATCGAAGAACGCTTTAAGAATGGTCACACAGGCACCAGCTACTGTAGCATGACCTGACCCATAGGAGGGGTGCATCGGTGAGCCTTCAACATAAGGCATAGGTAGCAAATAGGAATCACTACCTGCAGAGGTATCTCTGTCGGTCAGCCAGGCGTTTTGAGTAGCATTGTAAGCTTTAACGGCTTCCCAAACGGCTTTTGGCGTAGTAGTAGAAGTGCACTCTTAAATGTATCTACCGCCTTTTCCATCGCATTGAGAGTTCGTAGTATGGCCTAGTAGCATACCGATGAATCCAGCCTGCAACCACTTCGGGCCGTACCCGGCGATGAACATTGTATTTCTGAAAACGAACAGCTTTAAGGGCGCGGGTAGCCACCTCAGATACTAGATTCAGAATGTGGGGCGGTCCAAACTGAGCAAAGCCAGTTTGTTTATCGATACTGTCGGGTAACTGAAACGGCAGGTCGGGGTCGAAGGGAGCTTCCATACCCAATAGAATCAGACAGGCATTGAAGTAGGCTTGATGAAGCGCATCGTAATGAACATACGTGCAAAGATCGCGTGGGGTGTAGATAAAGCGATACCCTACTTCGCGATTGATATTAGTATCATTATTAACGGGCTCATATGCTTCTAATTCTCGTAGATTAGCTCCATTTTGTACATCGAGCCATTGTTCCCAGTGTGGTCATATAATCCATGACTGGGTTTGGCAATGCGTACCCGCTGGTCAATTGTAGTTGAGCCGTAGGCAATAAGTCCCTGTTCTTCTCCAAAACGGCAGGAAATTTTCCAAGTGATTAATTGCCAATCTACAAAAACTGAGATATATAAGGACCTATATCATCTCCTTTTACATTACCCCGGAAAATGTCTATGTTTGTCGAAATGCATTGCAACTCGGCATCTTTATAATAGCCTCTTTTACGTGCTAATTCGTAGGTTTGAAGCCCGTAGGTTTTAGTTCTATCAAACCAGGGTAACGAGTTCAGATCGTCAATAGCATGCTTGAATCGTAGTATTGTTAGCGGCTATTGAACCCGGACCACCTTTAAACATTTGTGAAGGGAATATCCCGGCAGAGGGCCATCCAGTAGAGTTCCATCATCTCGGCAATCAGTTCTTCGCTGTCGAGGGTAGGAGCGGGTGGAATGGTTAACGCTTGTGCATCGGGGCCTTCGAGATCATAAACAAGACCTGCTCCCATACTCTCCCAGCCTCGTACATCGGCTCCTGCCCCTCCATTGGCATTCAGAGCAATTTGAGATTTCCAGTCATTAGTCAGGATTTGCTGGCGGTTGCTGCACGGCCAATTACTCTTGCATTCAGCTTTAATAACTGAATAGAGACAAGATCTCCTGCATCGCAGGCACGAATGAAGTCTGAGTAAAATCCTTTATCTGGGAAAGCCATAAACCATTTACATCATGTTGGAATCCTTTAGTAAAGGCGGCTATGTAAGAAGGATAGTTTTTTAGCCATGCTCCATTCATAAAATCCGATAACGACTTTCCTCGCCATTGGAGCGTTGGGGCGGGTGGGCGCGGTTGTAGGCTACATCGGCAGCATGATAGCGTAACTCATGAGAGGATATTCGGCGATTTTTCATGGGGATTTGGTTGATTAATTTAAAATGGTGAAAATAGTTATCTTGATTATCAGGAAATTACCCAACAAAGGAACGGGTGAAATAAGGAGCATGAAACGGTATTTTTCCCCTATATCGGGCGTATTATTACCTGTTTTCAGCGTTTTAGAAAGGTGATCTGGTCAGAGCGGTGGCTTGTGCTACGCACATTTCTCTTTGACACTGAACTTTAATAGCAAGCTATTTTCCGATTCTAAGCCAATTCTAAGCAGTCTTTAAGCCTGTTCTTAGGTCTTGGTTGCTACTTGCTTTTACTTCCCCGGCGATGCGTTCTATCCTACAGGGGAAGCGAAACCATAACTAGCATGAAAACGAAACTTATCTTTTCTCTCCTGACGGGGCTAGCCGGAACGGCTTTGGCACAGGCCCCCACTCCCGATGCAACCACCCTCATGAGTATGGGGCGTGTGAACGAAGCCAAGTATTTGCTCAGCCGAAACGCTCAGCAAAGTCCAACCGTACAAAGTTATTTCGATGCCGGGTACGGATACCTCCGCGCCGGCCAGCCCGATTCGGCCCGTATTTGGTTCGAAAAGGGCGTCCCCCTGGATGGTAAGCGGGAACCACTGAACGAAACGGGTATCGCTATCAGCTACCTCGTGGCCAATGATGTGGCTAACGCCGGTCCGAAGCTGGAAGAAGTACTGAAGAAAAGTAAGAGTAAAAACGCCGATATCCTCTTCCGTATCGGTGAAGCGTATACGGGCTATTTGACGCCGGGCGATGGGTCTATCAAACCCACCTACCCTAAGGCAGTAGATGCCGCCAAGGCTATGGAATACCTGAACAAAGCCGCCGAACGGGATAAGAAAAACCCCGCTATTCAGTTAGCTTTGGGTGATGCCTATTACCTTAATAAAGATGCCGGTACGGCCGTAACGCGCTACGAAAATGCCATTGAACTGGGTATGGATGCCTCCCGGGTCGATCAGCGTATCGGCGATATTTACTGGCAGGGGCGAAACCTGAATCTGGCGGTCGACTATTACAAGAAAGCTATTGAAGCGAATCCAAACTATTCACCGGCCTACAACCAGCTTGCCGAGTTGTACTTCCTGGTAAACCGGTATAAGGAAGCCGCCAGCTACGAAGATCAGTACGTAACGGTATCCAATGACCGGCGTCAGGAAACGCTGCTTCGGCAGGCGCAGTTTCACTTCCTGGCCAAAGACTACGATCGGGCTGTTAGCCTGATTGACAGTAACCGGACAACATTAGCGCAGAATCCCATTGTGTACCGGATCGAGGGGTGGTCGAATTCATCGCTGAAAAAGCCGCAGAAGGCTATCGAAAACCTCACGACGTTTATTGAGAAAGCACCCGAGAAGGTGATTCCGGATGACTATAAATACCTGGGGCAGGCATACATGGGCATCGAAAGTGCCGGTACTGATTCACTCAGCGCCATGAAAAAGGCCATGAATGATTCTATCGGCGTGACGTACCTGGAGAAAGCGGCTCCCTTCGATACGACCGATAATCTGTATAGTGAGATTGCCCGGTACTATTACCGGACCAAGAAGCATCCTCAGGCGGTAGCTACGCTCGATTCGGCGGCTAAACATGGCTTCAAGGCCGATGTGCAGGATTTGTTTCGGTATGGTATGAGTAACTACACCCTGGGTTTCCAGCGTGATACGGCCAATAAACTGGTTCGGGATACGGTACGCTTCGCTATGGCTGATTCTGCCCTGGCGCTGGCCCAGAAAATATCACCCGATTATGCCCCCACCGTTCTGTACCGGGCTAAGTCCAACTACTACGCCTATGACCCTGAAGCCGCCGTGCGTAACGGGAAAGCGAGGCCCTACTTCGAGCAGTTCATCAACATGGTAGCCGATAAGCCGGATGATGTGAAGCGGTATAACAGAGACCTTATTCTGGGCTTTAAGTACCTTATTTCTTACGAGGAACTGGTTACCAAGAATCAGGCAGCCCGTGAAGAGTGGCTGAAAAAAGGACTGGCCCTGTTCCCCAACAATAAGGACCTGGCCAAAATTGCGGAACCCGACGAGGACACCGCCCCGCAATAATTGTTTTTGGGTCGTTAAAGAGGACAAGACCACTACCGGAGATTAATAATCCGGTGGTGGTTTCCTGTTTTTGGCGGATTAGGTTTACTTTGTCCACGTATGGTTGAGACCCATACCGGGGTTGATTCCGGGCTTGTAGCCGATGGCGTTCGCCAAATCGTGTTGGGTTTGATTGAGCAACGACTTAGCCAGCATCAAATCAGGGTACTATCCGAACGCGACAGCAACTGAAGTAGCTTTGGCAGGGGGCTGGCCCAGGTTTTTCGTTTTCTCCGGTTACAGGTAGTTCCCAAATGCGAAGATGAAGTGGTTTCGTACTTGCACAACGTAGCCTTAAAATAGCACCGACTGAAATGAAAACAAGAATTGTCTTTTTTGCCGTGCAACTGCTGATTGGCTGTTGTGTGTGTGCAGTTGGTTTACCCGCTTTTGCCCAGACGCCAACACAGTATACCTCATTTAAGCCCGGTGCCGTGTGGCTCGCCGATGACGGCCTTCCCATCGACTGTCATGGGGGCAATATTATTTACATTGATTCCCTGAAAACGTTTTACTGGTACGGTGAACATCGGGGAGAGCCGCGGGGCGCATCCTGCTACTCGTCGAAAGATCTGTATAACTGGAAGAACGAGGGCGTCGTGTTGGCCAAAGATACGATTGAGACATTTGAACGACCCAAAGTGATTTATGATGCCGCCAGAAAGCGGTATGTAATGTGGTTTCATTACGATGGCAAGCGTTATTCCATGGCGGAACTGGGCATTGCCGTCAGCGACAAACCCACCGGACCCTTTGTGGTTCAGCATCATGGCCGGCCCAACGGGCACGAATCGCGGGATATTGGCATGTACCTGGACCCCGAAACGCAAAAAGCCTACATCGGCTACGCGGCCGACCATGTCAACCGCACTATTCGGATGGTGGAGCTGTCGGGCGATTACCTCAGCACCACCACCCGGGACGTCGATATAGAGGCTCACTGCGAAGGCCCCGGCATTCTAAAGCAAAACGGCGTATACTATCTTCTTACCAGCGGGTGCAGCGGCTGGACGCCCAACCCGGCCACCTACTACACGGCCTCTAGCATTATGGGGCCTTACACCAGTCATGGCAGCCCGTTTGTTGGGGATGTCGGTAACAACTCGTTCAATTCTCAGCCGTGCTATATCTTCAAGATTCCGGGCTACAAAAACGCTTACCTCTACATGGGTGATCGATGGAACGGGGGCGGGCATCCTGATTCGCAGTACGTATTTCTGCCCATCACCATTACCCAGGATGGCAAGATGGAGCTTCACTGGTACAATGAATGGAATCTGACCCTGTTTACCCCGGAGAAGAGTAGCCGGTGAGCGGTAGCAAAATAACGCTTTTTCTTACCTAACCATTTCTGACCATTACTTTGTATGGCCAATCCCTTTCGCTGCTGAGAATTAAGTAGTAGACGTCCCTTTTCGACTTGCTTTTGGTTGCAAATTCTGCCAGTACGTTGCTATTCAGACCTGTTTTCGCTACTGGCTCAAGAATGATTCCTGAGCCAGGGCGGTTATGGGTACGGGATGGAGGCAAGTAGGATTCCCTGACAGGAACCTCTTTTGGCTGAAAAGCGTATGCATGGAAAACCAGGCACTCACGTTCCTTAACTAACTAAATCAATTATGAAGACCCAAATTCTGCTATTCTTAGCGGGTGTCTCACTGGCGGTGCCAGCTTGTGGCCAAACAACGTCTGACAACACAATGGCTTCCAGGCAGACAAGTCCGGTAGAAACCAAAGAGCCCAATGCAACTTATAAACCTGCATTTGCCGGCCAAACCCGAGTCGCGGGTGTGACCTCCGCCACCAACTACGAAGGTAAAGTACTAACCGAAGCGCTCAAATTTCCGTGGGGGATTACCAGCCTGCCCGACGGCCGACTGCTCATTACCGAGCGGGAAGGAACGATGCGCATCGTTACGGCAGCCGGTAAGGTGGGAGACGCAATTGCCGGGCTTCCCAAGGTGAATGCATCCGGTCAGGGTGGGCTATTGGGAATTCGGGTTGATCCCGCGTTTGACACTAACCGCATGGTATACTGGGTGTTTTCGGAACCAAGTCCCGAGGGAAACCTGACGGCAGTAGCCAAGGGTAAATTATCTGCTGACGAAAAAAAGATTGAGGGAGCAACGGTCATTTACCGGGCCACACCCGCCTACAAAGGCAATCTGCACTATGGCGGACGGGTACTGGTGGGTAAAGACGGTAATCTGTTTATCAGCACGGGGGAACGTTCGGATATGGTTACCCGCCCACAAGCGCAGTCGCTCAATTCGGGCCTGGGAAAAGTCATTCGCATTACCAAAGAAGGCAAACCCGCTGCTGGTAATCCGTTTGCCGGCCAGGCCGGTGCCCGTCCAGAATTATACTCGTATGGGCATCGGAATGTCCAGAGCCTGGCTTTCGATCCGGTAACGGGCGATTTATGGGAAGCTGAATTCGGACCCCGGGGAGGAGATGAACTCAATCATATTGAACCAGGCAAGAACTACGGCTGGCCAACCATTACGTACGGAATCGAATACAGTGGCAAGAAAGTGGGCGATGCCATACAGCAAAAAGAAGGCCTTGAACAACCGGTCTATTATTGGGACCCGGTCGTTTCGCCGAGTGGTATGACCTTCTATACCAGTGATCGTATACCCGAATGGAAGAATAACCTCTTTATTGGCTCGCTCAGCGGAATGCACGTGCTAAGGCTTATCATCAAGAATGATAAAGTGGTTGGTGAAGAACGGCTGCTGGCCGATCAGTACCAGCGTTTCCGGGATATTACGCAGGGCAATGATGGAGCCTTGTATGCGATTACGGACCAGGGAAGGTTGTACCGTATCGATAAAAAATAATGTCTATCATGCACCGATCGTCATGTAGCCAGCCGTTCGTGTGATTGACTAGTAGCCCTGCGCCCGGCCATATGTTAGTTGCATGATGCAACTAACATATGGCCGGGCGCAGGGCATTTGGCGATAATGATTCGTGATGGTATCCTGTTGACCAGCAAAGGACTAATCAAGTACAGGGCCGACTTATTTGAGTGAGTAAGTTTGCACCGTATTATGGAAAAACGCAGGCACAAAGAGCCTGGTTGAGTTATACCCAATGAATTCAGGGTCTTTATTGTAGCCCCCGTCAATTCGTCCTCTCCGTGTGCCCGGGCGCTTCTGGGTGGCACCGTGTGTGGGCTTTGCAAGGTGGTGGGTTAAATGGGCAGGCGCTTTCGTAAAGATGCGTAGTTTTCATTCATGTCCAGCCCCGTAATTGACTCAAACATGCTGATGAACGTGCGGACCAGTTCGGGGTCGGCGGTGAGCATGGCGCGGGCGTCCGTCACCTTATTCATGTTGTACTGCCCCACAAAAATCACCAGCGCCTTGAACGGCTCATTAGCCTCCAGATCGACCCGGATAAGCAGTTGCAGCGGCAGACTTTCTAGCGTGTGTAATACCGGAACACCCGCATCGCGCTGTTGATGATGATCAGAAAACAGGGTAAAGGTATCCTCAATTTCGCGCAGACAAGCCTGATGCAACTGCTGCTGTTCATGCCATACGTCTTCAGGCAAGGGCTCACGGGGGTGAATGGTGCGCCAGACGGGCTCTACATAACAACTATACAGACTACTACTGCCTGGTTCGTGCGGTTCGTCGGGATGCGGGTCCAGGCTGGCGAAGTAAAACTCCCGTGAGTCACGGATGCGGGTAGTAAGCAAGTCATGAATCCGGTCGGTCAGGATTTTATATTCCCGTTTAGCATCCTGAAGCTGTGGGTTGTAGGCAGCCTGAAGTTTCCCAATGGCGGCTGTATCGGTTATGATGTAGATGCACTCGCTGTTGGCGGCCCCGTCCAGAAAATCCCGCACTTCGGTCAGAATCTGCCGATAGCCCCGGAACAACTCGCGGGTGGCGTCGGAGATGGTCGCCACGGCACCCCGAATCTGCTGATCAATTGCGTAGTTCTGCTGGGCAAGCCGGCTGGTTTCGGCCAATACCTGGTGCATTTGGTCGAGCGCCTGGTCAGTTTTGCGGGAGGTATTTTCGGAGGCTTTCCAGCTTTGAAAGGCTACAAAAAAGGCCAGAAAGGAAGCTACACTGCCAATAACTCCGTAATGGGTGTTTAAATCGAGCTCGAATGTTAACCCTATACCAATCAGGCCCAGAAAGATAGCCAGGTAAAACCACCAGCTTTGGGTTGGTCGAAACAGAAACGAACGGAAAAACGACATACGGCAAACGAAGTTTTAACTATCGTTGGCAAGTTACGTCTATAACCATTTGAGGGTATGAAAACGAAGCCGCCTATTTTCCAAATTTTGATCTGCGAAGCACGCAAACTCCCCTTTCTTATTCATTGGCTATCGTAACGGAATAGCTTCCTGACTCCAAGGGAATAGCAACCTCTGTTTGGTTGGATCGGGTGTGGGCATCAATCCGATTTCTTTATGGGTGGGCGTTTCCGGTTGCCGCCGTTTACTTAACCGTCCGCAGATTCCCTGATAAGCTACCGGCGAAATGTGGTGCTGGCTTCCTCATAAATTCGAATGCCCGGTATTTCCCGTACCCCGTCGGCAATAGCGGCTTTTATGGCGTCTTTATCCACCGTCCAGTAACCGTTCGGCACCTGGTTTGGGTCGATAATGTCGAACGTCCAGGTCATCCGAACGCCTTTTGGGAGCGGGCTCAAGGATACCGCAGGATTCAACCAGTCACTGTCACCACGCTCTGCCTGCGTATTGTGGGATTTAGCTTCGGCCTGCTGATGTTCCCGGATGCGCAGCACTTCCTGGTTATACTGTTCCACAGCCGCTTTGAGCGGTTGCATGGCGGCTTCGATGGGCGCGGTAAGTTGCTTTTCCAGGTCCATCCATTCGTGTTTCTGGTGGTCGAGTTCGCGGGTGATCTTCAGCCGCTCGGCCGCAATGAGTTTGATGAGATCATGACCACGGGCCACGTGCTGAATCAGGTTTTCCTGCTGCTCCGGAGTGCCACAGAAAGCAGGTTGCCGGCGGATGAAATCGATGTACTCCGCAATGGAATTGTCAAGAATCTGTCGGCCCGGCGATTTCGTGAGCGATACGTGCGCCAGATCGGTTTGGGGAATGTCGGGTGTAATCATGCGTATAAAAGCAATTGACCGGGCTGAATGTTACAAATCCGGGGATTTTGCCTTTTATCACTGACTGATCGTATTCCATTGGCGAATGAATTGACCAAACCTATCATCCCGGTAGCCACTGACTGACCGTTGCCTCATTGGCCTGTCTGGTTACCGGGCAAGGACTATCCCGTTCGTGTTTACTGAGCACATACAGTAAGCTTTATCAACTAGTATTGGACAAATACACCTTGCCGCTCTGATGTGGAAACGGTACGTTGTCTTCAGTAACCTATGAACTGCCAAATAAATAGCCGAACTCTTGGGGTAACATTTCCTGCCACTACTCACGCCGAGGTTAAGGTGTGGGCTCCGCTGGTTCAACAGCTGGCAATAAAAATTTATGGACAACCTAACGCCATTCCCCTGAAAGAAGCCGAATTAGGCTACTGGCATCTAGCTACGGACCGGATCAGAGACGGAGATTTGTATACGTTTTTAGTGGATGGTGGACAGGATTTCCCGGACCCTACATCGCTTTGCCAGCCACAGGGCGTACATGGCCCCTCCCAGGCGATGGATATCGCTTCTTTTCCATGGAGCGATCAGCAATGGGTGAATCCGCCCCTGGAAAATTACCTGCTTTACGAACTTCACACAGGCACTTTTACACCCGAGGGTACCTTTCAGGCGCTGGAAAGTAAACTGGATTACCTGAAAGCACTGGGCGTAAATGCCATTGAGATCATGCCCGTGGCTCAGTTCCCCGAAACGCGCAACTGGGGCTATGATGGCGTTCATCTCTATGCGGTGCAAAACTCCTACGGGGGAGCCAGTGGCCTTCAACACCTGATTAATGCCTGCCATCGTAAAGGTATAGCGGTCGTGCTGGATGTGGTGTATAATCACTTTGGTCCCGAAGGCAATTACCTCAGCGAATTTGGTCCTTACCTAACCGACAAGTATTGTACACCCTGGGGCAAGGCCGTTAATTTCGATGACGCCTGGTGCGATGGGGTCAGGCACTACATACTGGAAAATGCGCTGATGTGGTTCAGGGATTTTCACGTGGACGCCCTGCGCCTGGATGCAGTTCATGCCATTAAAGATGGTAGTCCTGTGCATATCCTTCGGGAGTTGAGAATAGAAGTTGATCGGATGATGGCCGTTACCGGACGCCGGCATTACCTGTTGGTTGAAAGTGATCTGAACGATCCCCGCTATATTGATCCACTTGTGGCTGGCGGCTACGGGATGGATGCCCAGTGGACGGATGAATTTCATCATGCGCTACGGGTTACGATGGGGGAAGCTAAAAATGGGTATTACGCCGATTTTGATGGGATTGCTCATCTGACAAAAGCCTACCGGGACGGGTACGTGTATGACGGGCAGTTCTCTCCGGTTCGTCAGAAATTTTTTGGTCGAAAAGCCGAAACGAATCCGGGCCAGCAGTTCATTGTCTTTTCCCAGAACCACGATCAGGTTGGTAATCGCAGGTTGGGAGAGCGTACCAGCATTCTGTATAGCTACGAGGCCCTTAAGTTAATGGCTGGAGCAGTGTTCGTAAGTCCCTACATTCCGTTGTTATTCATGGGCGAAGAATGGGGCGAAACCAACCCGTTTTCTTTCTTCATAAGTCATTCCGATCCCGCGGTAGTCGAATCCGTTCGGCAGGGCCGTGAGGCCGAATTTGCCGCATTTCATTCCGATGAGGAGGTGCCTGATCCGCAGCGTTCTGAAACGTTTGAGCAGGCGAAGCTGCAATGGAATCTACTTGATGAGGCATCTCATCAATGCTTACTCCGATACTATCAGACCCTGATTGCCCTGCGTCAGCAGTTACCGGCCCTGGCCCATCTGAATCGTCAGCAGTTAACCCTACGAGCCGATTCAGAAAAGAATACATTGGTACTGCACCGCTGGCATGAGAATCAGCACGTGCTATGTCTGATGAATTTTTCCAGCCAGCCGCAAACGATAGACGTACCTTTTGTGGGAGAGGGGAACTGCCAGTGGCAAAAGCTGCTCGATTCGGCCGACTCACGCTGGCAACCTCACACGCAGGGCCAGTCCAGTGCTGCCCGCGAAACTATATCGAGTTTTGCGCACATAAGGCAGGAACCCGAGTCGATTATTATTTACGCCCGGTCCCATGACCAGGACCGGTTTAACCTGCCGGCTCCTATTTCACCAAAACTTTACCGTTCGTGATTAAACCGTACCACCTTCCGTGACAGCCCTATTTGTCCAGTTTGTATTGTCAGGCGGCAAGATTATCGGTCAACTATAGTATCTGTCGCTGCACAAGTAGACTTGTCTTTACTGAAGTGAGTTAGTTGTGTAGCGACAGAATGAAGACAATCTACTGACGATGCCATCCCAGCCGAAGCCGCCGTTGACCCCGAACCTGATATTCCTGGTACATTTTAGCGGTTTCGCTGGGTTTGAGCGGCTCACGGTCAGCCATATCTTCATCACACATATCTACCGTGGATAAGGAACCACGCCTGGCCAGCACCCGTACCCGGCAATAACAGGCGGCTCTACCGGCCAGGCGTATAATTAGATATCGTGAATACGGGATTAACTTTCGCCCCATATGGGGCTAAACAGCGTAGCGTCGGTAGAAAAATGGCCTACACAATGACTGGATGTGCCGTAGGTACATAACCTATGTAGTAGTTGTGTACCTAAGGCACACTAAACTCGCCTATATCATTTGTCTTCTACCGACGCTACGCTGTTATGGCCCATACGGGCCATTAATCCCTGATCTAATCCCGTATTCACGTTAGATAGCCACTGGTTTTGTTCGTTGCCTGATAGTCGGCCTGGTAAATCGGGTTTTCAGCAAAGACGACGATGGGTACGCTGGCGAATCGTTTATACGCGTAGCTCGTCAGAATATAGGCTAAAGCCCCTCCACTTTCTGACCAACGGCTCCGGCCTGCGTCCAGCCCGTCGGCATATCCTCCAGGGAGATGGGTAAGTCCCGGATGATTCGACCCTCTTTGGGGGATTGGTAGATGGAATCTTTGGCTAGTTCTGACGCATAATAATACCGGCCCCGGTGCAACAGCTACTTCATGTATGCCGAAAAGAACAGCCGGATAGCATCAGGAACATCCTGAACTACCTCCTTGAGGTAGTTAACCAGCACACCAGACGGTTATATTTAATCCTGAACCAGGTAGTCCGTCAGGAGTTGCCACTGGATTTTCTGGTAAAACAGCCACCCTGTTTCGGCAATGAATGTGTTGACAAGGGCGCGTTCTCCAGCTTGTGGCTGCTGGTTGTTAATCGCTTCCTGCCGGCCAATCTCATAGGCGCTGATTGTGCGTCCATCCAGCACTACCCGAAACGTGCTGCGGGCCTGCTGGTCGAAGAAATGCTCAATCTGGTCCGGCTTATTGGCCATTGGGTCAGGGCTGGGCTGAACCGTAAACTCCGCCAGCTTTTCGTCCAGAGACGTATCAATAACACGGACCCAGTTGGTGGGCATTGGACCGGGCAAGTCAATTTGAATAAAATCCCCCACGCTGGCCGGGCCGTTGGGTTTGGCTCTGCCCGCGGAGTCGTAAAGGGCAAAAGATGCCGATAGGCTGGAGAGTGCCGACCAGCCATTTACATTCAGCAGTTTCGCCACGGACGTGGCAAAGGCATCACCAGCCGCCCTCTCGTCCGGAAACGTTCGGTCACTGGCGTAGACCCGGTCTTTGGTTTCTTCGCCCTGCATTACTTTCACTTCGTGTTGAAGCTGATCAACAATCGACTTGAGTTTCATAATCTCCAGGTATCTTGTCCGTTTTTTGTCCGTCTACTATGAGGTCAACGTTTCTTTTTACGGGACAACAAGGCAATCACTGCCGTAGTAGCCACGACCCCAATCAGCACATTTCTGGCCAGGCCGGTACGGTTGTATTTCCAGTCTGCTTTCCAGCCCTTTTCGGCAAATATGTTTGGAATATGACCCTGCTTCAGGTCGTCCAGAATACCTTCCACCACGTTTATTCGATCAGCCAGCAGTAAGGGAAGCCAGTGGCCGTACTCAGACTCACTGGATTTGAACGCGTACCGCCGAATAATACCACTCAGGCCAGACGGCGGGGAAGAGGTACCAAAAACAGCCGTGAGCGTAGGGCGTTCGTTGGATTTTAGCACTTCAACGGTTACTTCCTGTAGCGGGGGCCTTTCCCAGTTGAGCCGCTGATGATCGTCGCCGGTGTAGTTTTTTATGGGGTAGGTAGGCTCATTTTTTGGGTCGGCATCCACCCCCCAGCCCTTGATATGCGCATACTCGTTTTTAGTCGTTTTCATAGGTCGATGGGTTATTTTCCAGCCGATCGGGTCGACGAACCGGAGGGAATAAGAATGGGTTTGATGCAGTTATCCAGTTTAGCCGAGAAGATATGGTAAGCATCGGCCACTTCTTCCAGCGGAACCCGGTGCGTTATAATGGCCTTGGGGTTAAGACGGCCCGCCTGAACATGGTCTATGAGCCTGGGTAGCAACCGCTTAACCGAAGCCTGGTTGGCCCGGATGGTAATGCCTTTGTTCACTACGTTGCCAATGGGAACCAGGTTGTCGGTAGGGCCGTATACCCCTACAATCGACACGATGCCGCCTTTTTTGACCGAGTTGATGGCCCAGTGAAGCGCCGTTGCCGAGCCTGCCTGAAGCAGTAGTTTCTTGCCGGTAATGGTTTGCAGAGCGCTACCTGAGGCATCCCCGCCCACGGCATCGATACAAACGTCGGCCCCAAACCAGTCGGTCGTTTTCTTGATGAATAAAACGGGGTCTTCCATCGACCGGAAATTATACGCTTCGCACTGGGCGTAATTGCGCACAAAATCAAGGCGATACTCCAGGTGATCGATGACGATGACACGCCCCGCACCAAATAGCCAGGCACACTTGGCGGCCATGATGCCCACAGGTCCGGCCCCGAATACCACCACCGTATCACCCGTTTTGATACCGCCCATCTCGGCTGCCTGGTAGCCGGTTGGTACCACATCAGTTAACAGAACGGCATCGTCATGATCCATCCAGTCCGGAATAATAGTCGGTCCTACATCGGCGTAGGGAACCCGGACAAACTCGGCCTGTCCCCCATCGTAGCCGCCCGCCGTGTGCGAGTAGCCAAATATGCCGCCTACGGCTGTAGCTTGTGGATTCGATTCATGACAGTTCCCAAAAAGCCCCTGCTTACAAAAGGCACAGGTTCCGCAGGCCACATTGAAAGGAACGATGACATTATCACCAACGGCCAGCTTTTGAACCGACGAGCCAATTTCCTCGACGACGCCGATAAATTCGTGCCCGAACGTCATGCCTACCCGGGTATCCGGAACAAGTCCATGATAGAGGTGCAAATCCGAGCCGCAAATGCAGGAACGGGTTACCCGAACAATGGCATCGCCGGGGTGAAGAATTTCTGGATATGGTTTGTGAGCAGCCCTGACCCGGAAAGGGCCCCTGTAATTCATTGCTAGCATAGAGGTAGTTTGTTTATGGCCTGACCTGATTGGTTAGTTGGTAGTTACTGAACTTCGATGAAAGGGTGCCGCTTCTCAGGACCTGACAGAGCCCATCCGGTCGTAGCACCTGTCAGCCTAGTCACAGCGGGTGTAGTCGTATTTTTTTCATCCGTCGAGTTGGGTTACGCAGGTGATAATCCTGTTATAACTCAACGGCTCCAGCGCCGGGAGCAAATCCTGCCGCCAGAAGTGAGGAAACGGTACGCTAACGGTGATTGTTTTCAACCCCTTTTTTCAAAACCTTCTTCAAAAAGATTGCTTTTCAGACGGTATTTCAGACCGTTATTGGGATATACACGAAACCGGCTCATTGCCTGTTCCAGGCATGGCCCGGGGCCAATACCTCACACGTCACTGCTTGTTTTGTGTCGATTCAGCGTTGATCGGAGTTGAGGGAATATGAAGTTTTTTGTTCCTTTCACCATCGGCGTCCCGCAGGCAGAGTTGCTGTATAATCGTAGTAAAAAGCGGCTTGAGGAAATTGGCTTCAGTGTCAGCAATCGACGCATCAAAAGCCTTTCGTATTGGATTGGCAGTGAGCTGGTTTTCCAACAGGTTGGCCATCAGGCTCCTAATGAGGAGTTTGTTGCTGCCATTTTCGAGAGTGATGTTGGTTACTTTGTTAGCACGTATGCGGCTAACGATGCCTTTGCCGGCCCAATGCGTATTCACTACTCCATGCTGATTATGCAGTCGGCTGTTGAGCACATCGTCGGTTTCGATCAGGACTAACATGGAGGTAGCGGGCTAGCCCATCGCCGTAACAGAATGTAGTGTATAGGAACAAAGGCAGTAGTCAAAAGACGGTCTGTCCTACTTCGTTTAAGTAACTCATCAACCTTCATTCCTGGATAAACCGTATGAAATTTACCCTGCAAGTCTGGAGACAGAAAAAAACAGCCTCGCCCGGAAAGTTAGTTGCCTATGAGCTGGCCGATATCGATCCCGATATGTCTTTTCTGGAAATGTTCGACGTGCTCAATGGCCAGTTAAGTCGGAAGGGGGAAGAGCCCATTGCCTTCGATCACGATTGTCGGGAAGGAATCTGCGGGTCGTGCTCCATGTACGTTAATGGCCGGGCCCACGGTCCACAAACCGGCGCTGCCGTTTGCCAGTTATACATGCGCAGCTTTAGGGATGGCGATACCATTGTGGTTGAACCCTGGCGTGCGCGCGCTTTTCCCATCATCAGGGATTTATCCGTCGACCGGTCGGCGTTCGACCGAGTTGTGCAGGCGGGGGGGTACATATCGGTCAACACGGGTTCCGCTCCGGATGCCAATGAGATTCTGGTTTCCCGTACCACCCAGGAAGATACGATGGATGCCGCTGGCTGCATTGCTTGCGGAGCCTGTGTGGCCGCCTGTAAAAATGCGTCGGCCATGTTGTTTGTAGGGGCGCAGGTATCCCGGTTTGCCTTATTGCCACAGGGGCAGCCCGAACGCAAAGAGCGCGCCGAGCGGATGGTAGCGCAGATGGATGCCGAAGGCTTTGGCGCGTGTTCATTTATTGGTGCCTGCTCCGTTGAATGTCCGGCTTCAGTTCCTCTGGAGGCCATAACCCGGCTGAATCGAGAGTATCTGGGCGCTAAATTGACCTCAGGCAGGGACTCTTACTAGTAACCGGCAGGCCTGGTCAACCAGTTAATTCAGGCTTTAACTACTTGGCTGCTTTGGCAGTTACTGTTCCATTTGTGTGCCTTTTGTACGAGTGGTCCGGTTGTTCTAACTACTACTTTCCTATGGAACCTGTTACCTCTGATTCGTCCCAGTCTTTATCGACCATCGTTTCCTATTTATTTGCGCAGCGGGAAACCATCCTGAACAACTGGCGGACAGCTTGTCAGGCCGATCCAACCCTGAGCAAAGGATTATCCCTGAGCCGGGAAGAATTCAATAACCTGCTACCGCTTGTTTTAGATATTCTTGAAGCGCGTTTGCTGGGAAAGAAACCAGACGCCGATCCGGCCATAACGGCTCAGGCGCATGGCCTGCACCGCTGGCAAAAATCATTCGCCTTACTGGACGCCATGCGGGAATTGACAATCCTGACCCAAATTCTGTACAGTGAGCTTCGGGTATTCCAGGGACTTTTTCCGCAGGTTAAGGCCGATCTGTTACTTGACGTACATCAGCAGATTGCCCAGATAATGCAGGAAACCATGGAGGGGAGCGTCTATAAATTTGATGAACTCCAGCGGCTGGAAGCGGCTCAGCGCGCAGGCACGCTTCAGGAAGCCCTCACGAAGATGGCCGAATTATCGCAGGAGCGGGTGAATTTACTACGAACATCGACCCACGATTTGCAGGGTGGTTTGGGAATCATCAATGGCGCTGCTTATATGCTTAAACTAGAGGGGCTAAGCGAAGAGCAACGGGAGCAGTATCTGGCAATGCTCAATCGAAACCTGGCCAGTGTGGAAGGTATGCTAACGGCGTTAATGGACCTGTCGCGGCTGGAGGCCGGGGAGGAAGTGTTACAGCTTCAGGCCATTGATGTGGCGCCACTACTGCGCGAAATAGCCCAAAGTGGGCAAGGGCTGGCCGCAGAGCGTAACTTATTTCTCCGGGCTGATGGCCCGGCTTCCCTGCCGGTTGAAACCGATCCGATTAAGCTACAGCGAATCGTGCAAAATCTGCTCCTGAATGCCCTGAAGCATACCCCCAGTGGTTTCGTATCCCTTTCCTGGTCCTTAGAAACGGACGCCCGCTGGCTGTTTAGTGTTCAGGACTCGGGCCAGGGATTGCCGCCAACCCTGGCGGGCGTATTTGGCGATCAACTCAGACCCACGGTTGAAGCGACCAGTGTTCTTTCCGTTGATGCTGGTGAACCGGTGACTGTTTTACCGGACCATGTGCCCACGATTCCGGACAGCGCCGAACTAAGTACCCTCGCTCAGCGGGCCAGGCAAGGTGAAGGGATTGGCCTGCAGATCGTCAAACGGTTATGTGAATTGTTAGAGGCTAGCCTGGAAATAGAAAGTATTGCCGGACGGGGTACGTTGTTCCGTATCCGCTTCCCGGTTCATTATACCGGTTAAATCGGGTTTAAACAGGACTCCACAGGGCGTTTTATGCTAGTCTCTTTCATTACCACTCGAAACGAATAAACAGTGCAGGCATGAAGAAGCAATTAATTTACGTCGTTGACGATGATGCTGACTATCTACAGCTGGTTCAGTACGCATTTACCAGGTTTCTGCCTCAGTATAGACTATCTGTATTCCCAAATGGGAGGGCTATGCTGGATGAACTGCTCACGGAGGAAGAACACCCCGTTCTAATTTTACTTGATTTATATATGCCTGTCATGGGCGGTCAGCAAACCTTAAAAGGACTCAAGGAACAACTGGACTGGAAGCCCATCCCTGTTGTCATAATGACTAGTGCCGCATCAGTTCAGGAAATTCATGCCTGCTACGAGGCCGGGGTGAATTCCTGTCTGGCAAAACCCCGCACAATACAAGCCATGCAAACACTATTCAAACAGGTCTGTTCCTATTGGGTTAATACCAACGGACCAACATCAGCGTAAGCGTCCTGGAAAAACTAACAGGACTTGTTAACTACCCATTATCCGATTACGAAACGAAACGGACTGTGTTACTTATCAACCAACTCCTTCAGCAGCCATCCCTACTCGCCTACTTTGTTGGGGCCGACAACTATGCCTGGCTTCAATTCCGAAGTGGGGAACGTCGATTACTGGCCAAGCCATTGGTGTATTTTGAAGAAAGGCTGCCCTCCTTTATTCGTATCCACAAAACTGCCCTGGTCAACCCGGTTTATATCAGCAGTCTGCAAACGCCCCCTCGCTCCAAAATGGCGGGATCAGTTCGGTTACTGGATGGTACCGAATTGCCGGTGAGCCGCCGGCGTTGGCCAAAGGTGTTTCAGTTAATACAAACCAACCATAACCTGACCGAGTTATATCCTGATCGGGATAGCCAGAATCAACATGCGGAAAATGCAGCAGATTCCCTTCGGGTGCAGCTGATTATGTCGGGTGATACACTCCTGTTAACCCGGCATGGCCTCAGCGAGTTAGGGGTACCCTGTGCGGTGCAGTCCACTCCATTTGGAGCCGAGTTCGCGTCCTCATTACTGCTTGGCCCCCCGGAAGAATGGCCCTTTTTTATTCTTATCGATGCCCGTACCAATCGGGCAGACCGCATTTTAGCGTTGCAAACCCTGAAAAGCCATCCCCGGTTGCGGGCCATTCCGGTAGTCTGGCTGGCTGCTTCTGGTCATGATCTGATGCAGGCTTACCTGTTGGATGCCAATTCGGTGGTAGTCGTCCCCGACGAACCGACTGCGTTTGTGAAAACGATTAAGGATTTACTCCAGTATTGGTTGACGGTGGTACAGCTGGCTATCTAATCAGGCCACCCATGTCTAAAAGAAAGAATAGCCAATTTTCGGTAAGGTGACCGTTTCCCACCAGTAGGTTCTAAGCAATTGAAACTGTTGTAACCAATCCGTCGATAAAACGGGTTTAACAATGTACGATGAACAACCGCGTTGATAGGCTTCACTAATGTCGCCTTTGTCCGCCGACTGGCTTAGTAAAACAACCGGCATTTTACCCATCGCTGCCGGCATTGCTTTGATTCGTTCCAGCAATCGCCAGCCATTTTGCCGGTCGGGCAGGTAGAGGTCCAGTAAAATCAATTTGGGAAGTTCCCATTCTTCAACGCTGCACCGGTTGAGATAGGCCAGGGCTTCGTCCTCCGTAGTGACCAGAATCGTTTTCACTTCCGGTAAACAGCGTGAAATGGAATCCTTTATGATCTGCCCCTGGTCCGGATTATCTTCAATGAGTAATAGTTTGGCATTCCTAAAATTAGCCTGGACCACTGGATTTGTACTGACTGGGTTTTTCATGAGTCACAAAAGGGTATTTACTAACAAAAATATATAATAATAAGGTATTACTAATCAAAGACTATAGATACAAACTACTAGCCTAAAGGCTGACGGTTGAAGTGTCGGGTAAAAAAGGACCGTTCCCTCATTTGGTAATCACCGAAGAACGATAAAGTCGTGCTGGCCGGGTTGGAGTTGAGGAGACATTTACTTCTGATAATTACAGCCTTGTGAATGACACCTTAAACCCGACGTTTTTATCCATGGAAGACACTTCTGATTTGGTTGCGGCAATCCCTGCTCAGGGAAGATCATCCCTAATTAAAAAAGCTGGTTTGCTGGGGAGCTTAGATTCAACCCCTGATTTTGATAACCTACTCTGTTTTGCCCATTTGCGCTGGAATTTTGTTTATCAGCGGCCGCAACACCTGTTGAAACGGGCTGCCCGGCAGTACCGCGTTTGGTATGTAGAAGAACCAGTCTGGCAGGATACGCTTCACCTGGAGATTCGGTTAGTCACCGATAATCTCCGCGTTGTAGTTCCTCATCTACCCCGGGGCATTGACGGGCAAACCGCCATTCGGCTCCAACAGGAGTTGGTCAATCAATTGATCGAACAGCAAAACATAACCGACTATATCACCTGGTATTATACTCCGATGGCCCTTTCGTTCACGGATCATCTCCGGCCAACGTTGGTTTTGTATGATTGCATGGACGAACTATCAGCCTTTTTGGGCGCTTCCCCGCAACTTATTGAGCAGGAGCAGCGGCTATTAAACCGGGCTGATGTGGTGTTTACGGGTGGCTACAGCCTGTATGAAGCCAAGCAAAAAAAGCATCCGAACGTATACGCGTTTCCCAGCTGTATAGACTACGATCATTTTTCTCAGGCACGTAGCTGCGCTACCAGGGGCCGTCTGGATGATCCTCATGATCAGGCAGCAATTGGGGGGCCGCGGATTGGTTATAGCGGGGTCATTGATGAGCGACTGGACTTAACGTTACTGGATAATCTGGCTGAACAGCAGCCCGACTGGCAGTTTATTTTACTAGGGCCGATCGTTAAAATCGATCCCGCTACGTTGCCACAGAGGCCCAATCTTCATTTCCTGGGCATGAAAGAGTATCAGGAACTACCGGCTTATTTCAGCAATTGGCAGGTAGCCATGATGCCGTTCGCCATCAATGAAGCAACGCGGTATATTAGCCCGACAAAAACCCCGGAGTATCTGGCCGCTGGCTTACCGGTTGTGTCGACCCCAATACGGGATGTGGTGCGAACCTATGGTAATTGGGAGCGGGTGGTTATTGCCGATTCGGTGGCCGATTTCCAGCGTGGTATTTCGCGGGCATTGCAGAGGCCGATGGGTAATGATGAACCAGCGTTGGAGCGGTTTTTACGGGAACAGTCCTGGGATCAAACCTGGCAGCACATGCAACGTATCCTTAGTAATCAGGCCGCTCCTGTAGCGTAGTTTTGTTGTAACGCGGTATGAAAGGCAACGTGCAAATTGGCACCTGTGGGCTTAGTGGATCAAAAGCCGGGTATGCTGAGCTATTTTCGTGTGTCGAGATTCAGCAGACCTTTTATCAACCACCGCAACTGGCTACGCTGGAACGATGGCGTAGTGAAGTGCCCGGGGAGTTCGAGTTCACGCTAAAAGCCTGGCAACTCATCACGCACGTAGCAAAAAGCCCTACGTATAAACGGCTCAGGCGAAAATTGTCAGACGTTGAGTTACCAGAAACAGGCTACTTTAAACCGACCACCATCGTTGACGAGGCCTGGAAAACGACCTTAGCTTGTGCCCAGGCACTGGGTGCCAAAACGATTCTGTTCCAATGTCCAGCCAGTTTTACGCAGACGCCGGAGCATATCCAGAACCTGGTTCACTTTTTCACCAGAATTGAGCGCAATGGCTTAACCTGCTGTTGGGAACCCCGTGGCCCCTGGGATAAGCACCTTATAAAGGACCTGTGTGAAGACCTTCAGCTATGGCATGTCGTTGACCCATTTGTCACCACAACCATGACCCCGGAACAATGCTATTTCCGGTTACATGGTCGACAGGGCTGGCGGTATCAATATGAGACGGATGAATTGGCAGACTTAGTGGAGTTACTGCCAACGGAAAAACCCGGATACGTTTTCTTCAACAATAGTCACATGCGGCAGGATGCGTTGGTTTTTAAACAACTAGTCGAAGCAAGTTCTCCCTGACCCAGTCATCCGGCCAACGGAACCGTGAACTGGCAACGGAAATCCGACAACGTAACATTGACTGCCCCAGAATAAACTAGAGCAGGTTGATCAACTCGGCAACCACCCGGCTATTGGCCGCGACCGACTTGGCAAAGGGGAGGTGGCCTTTGGGAACCATCAGGTACAGTTGACCGCCCCGGGCCGATGCCAGCTGACCCAAAAGCTTCAGTTTGGATGTGAGGTGGTTGACATCATCCGTCTTAAGAATTACTTCGAAGTAAGACTTCTGTTCGAACTGCTGACCCGTTACATCCGGAACAAACGCTTCTCCATCCTGTTGCCGCCCGTAGGAAATTGGCGTTTCGAAGCCATCGGTGTTGGCTTTTATATCGTTAAAGCCACGCGCTTTGGCCCAGGCAGCCACTCGTAGGATATAGTCTTGTTTACTCGGCATTGGTAACGGGGTTTAATCAATGAATGCAAAAAATAAAAACGAAGGGCTTACCCCTTACTCAGTTTGACCATACTGCCAGGCAATCCGGGTCGTCTGCTCATTCAAGGCAGATTCGGGTCGTATCGCGAGCACTGGTACGCAGGAATTATAAACGATTTGCTGCGTAAAAGGCCCCATAAAATAATTCTCAGTCGTCACGTTCAAACTGGCCGTTATAACCAGTAGATCGGTATGCAATTCAGCTACTTTTTCCAGAACGGTTTCCGCCATTGAATCGGTCTGACAAAATATAGCCTCATTCCGGATGTTGTCCTGCGTCAGTTTTTCCGTCAACACCGCAACCTCATCCGCCAACTGGTGCATACTGATTACTTCATCAGGGGCACAGAGGGCCAGTATCGTTACGGCTGTTTGGTCATTCTGAATAATCTTTCGGGTGAATGCGTATTTGTCCAGCGTGCCTGGAACGGGGCGCACCGGAAACAGAATTCGCTCAAAGGTAATCCATTTCTGGTGGACTGGAACCGTTAATACCGGGCACGAAACGGTTTTTATAATCTGATAGGCATCGGCTCCCAATCGAAACGTCTCCGGATCACCCCCGCTCTGGGTGCCAATCACGATTAGAGCGGCATTGATGCGGCTGGCCGCACGCACCACTTCGTCCAGAATCGTACCCTGGCAAAAACTGGCCGAACAGCGCACCTGATGTTCCTGAGCGGTTGCCCTTGCCAGCAACTGAATCCGGTCGGTTCCCTCCTGAATCGGCTGTTCGTGCGATGGATGGGGCACTTGCCCATTGGCAGCTGCCGACGTAGCTACTGCTGAATTAAGCACGTAAATCAGGTGAATGTCAGTCTGTTGGTGCTGACTTAACCGCACGGCAACGGCGAGGGCGTTCAGGGAGGGTTCCGTAAAATCCACCGGAACGAGTATGGTGCCAAGCGGCTGAACGTCCATGTAATTTTTGATAGCGGGCAGTAGATACGGTCGGACGGGTTAGTTGACGAATGTAGGGAATTAATTTTACATGACCTTAGCAGCCCGTAGAATTCATGTACGAGCCATGACGTGTGCCGTTTGACTTACTGATGGAACAGGGACATGGTTCACGGATAGGCTACTGCCCGACAATCACCCGTTTGACCTGATTAAACAGTAGTTTGTGTAGCCTGAATGGGCTATTCAGGCTACACAGGCCAACGAATCATTTGGCCGCTATGACGGATTCCGGCATCAGTTTCGTTAACAGCCATTGCCCGACGTGCTCACCCTGATGCGTGCCTTCGTCAACGCCATCGCGGTAGTGAATACCGCCGTACACCCGGCTGATAGATGCTTCCTGATACGCAGCTTCGATGGAGGGAAAGTGGCGTACGCCGTGTCCGTACGGATGCTCCGTTGAATCGGTAAAAGCTACGTTCGGGCCAACCAGACGGGCAATGACCCGGCCCGCAGCGGCCGAAATAGCACTGTGCCCACTCACGTATTCCGGGAAAGCCGGGGTTTCCAGAAAAGGCCGCCAAGTGGGGTCCAGGTTGTTGTTTATTACGGTTTCGGGACGAATACGAACGCTGGTGTATTTCTCCTCCCAGCAGGCAATGAAGGCATCGTACATGGCAATGGAAGTCAGGGAGTACAACTGCGCGCTCTGGATCAGGCTGAATTTCTGCTGGCGGGCCAGCGTTGTGGCGATGGCCAGCCAGTGGCCGGGCGGTGTCATCTTCTTGCTGGCAAACATAACATGCCCCGATATGTTGGTCACAAAGGCGTTATCGTCCCAGAAGTAGGCAATGGCCTGCTGCTCTTTGTCCTGCTGCTTGCCCATATCATACACCTCCTTCGTCAGTTTCCAGAACTTGCTTTTCGGATTCAGATCATAGGTAGCCGGAGGGGGGCAGCGGAACTGCCGGGCTGAATCCAGCGCAAACAGGCGCACCGTGTTCCATTGGGGTTCGCAGGCGTCGGCATACGATGGGGGCGTTGGTACCCAGGTACCCGGCTTGTTGGTAACGCTGTAGCGAAAACCGCGCGTTTCCTTATAGTGGTCCCTGCCGGCATAAGCCAATACGTGTTTAGCTACCGCTTCGCCATAGCGGGTGGAGCGTTCATACACGTCGCCGGGTATGTTAAGAGCCTTTAATTTGGGGGCCATCTCCTGATCGAATTCATCCCACAGATTCTCTGAAAACGTCAGGGCACGGGAAATGGTCAGGAAGGCTGTCAAACCAGCCAGCGGAAAACAATAAGCTTCATTGGGCCGGGGTTGCGGGGCGGGCGTCGAGCCATTTAATTTACCCAGCAATGGGGCATAGCCGGCATAACCGGGGCGCAGGGCTTCGTACGTAGCCAGATACGTATAACCGTAGATTCGACTGGCAACGGGTGGTTTGAATATATCGTGAATAATAACACTGGTCAACCGCTGGGAACAGGCGTTGAGCAACTGCGGATTGGCCGCCTGCGTGTTGTACTGCTCGGGCGTTGCATCGGGCTGACAGGCCCCCAGGCCAATCAGCAGTAAGGGGAGTACAAAAAGGATATGTTTCATGCGTAAATAGCCTATAAGTAGTTGAGGGGTTGCCGTAGAGCAACCCAACCGAATTTGCAGGCCGGTGCAACAGTCTACATAGACCGGTTGCCTGAGCCCGTCAGAAAATCAACAGAGAACAGACTAACTACGGGGTGGGGGGGAGGGGAAATCGAGGTGGGTATCGTAGGCGGACAACAGGACACTGCCATAGCGAACACACCGTACAACCGGCGATTGGTCGGGCTGGGCCAGCTGGAACACCAAGGGGGGCAGATAGATGGTCAATCGATCTTTCAGCAGTTTGAGCAGACGACTCAGCGGTGACGGGGTTGCTTCCTGGTCGTTATTGAGTTGCTGAAACTGATCGGCCAGATCAAAAAAACGCTCCCTGGCCGACTGGTTCGTTTTGAGCAGCGTATAGAGCGTGTCGTTTGCATAATGCTGCCGAACGATGTTGTAAAAAAGAGTTCCATCCTGAATCAGACCGTCCTGCCCATCGGTATTCTCCCAGGTACTCGTGTAGGGTAAAGAGATGGGTAGTTTGACCAGTTTCCATTGATCTGCCAGCGAAATTGGTGTAGCCGACTCGTACGATTGCTCGAACGTGAGCACCGCCAGTGGCAACCCGATCAGGTGATAGAGCAACAGAATCAAGAAACCGATAGCAACAAATGACTTCACTCGGGGAGAAGGACGATTCAGACAAAGATAGAAATTTATAACGATTTCATTGGTGCGTATAACTAAAGTAGGGCTGTGTTGCAGGGGTAGGGTAGAGCAATTTTGCTCGGCTGGATCCACTTTTATTAACACCAATTGAACCCATACCTATCAACTATACAAAAAAACGTCATATTTATATATGTAAAGGCCTGAATTATAGCGAGTTAAAAAGTAAATAATTCTTTTGTTATGTTAATGTGCTGGATATATTTACCTGAAAATCGCTCTATAACTCAGTAAAATCGTCCTTGGTTAACCAATTAGTTAGCGATGTATCATTTTAGTAAACTCCTTATTTGTAAAATTTCTAGAAAGTTTAAAATTATGAAAGATGACTATGAAAAAGACGTTCAATTAATTCAAACAAATCGTTTTATCAGCGAGTGGGAGAGTAACCTGGCCCTTGAACAGGAGACTCGAAACAGGCTGGGACAAAAACACCGGGAGGAACACCAGGCCCTGTCATTGAAAGAGACTGATTATGACCAGCGGGCTTTATTGATTGCTACGCATTTGCAGGAGATTATGGCCCTCAAACAACAACACGCTATAGGGCGAAAAGCCATAGAAATGCGCCAGATCAGGGAAACTGCGATGCTTACAGATCAGTTCAACAGCACCACTCAATATCAGGCAATTCAGGTAAACCGTCTTTCTGCGGTGAACCGCAGAGTATACTCCGTTATGGTTCACGCCTAACGAGTGTAACAGGGTAATTTTAAGGTGGCAACAGGACCATTGCCGAAAAGTAAATTTATTTGTGATTTAGCCGGGATATAGTATCCTGCCTCAAAAGAAACTTGACCAGGACGCTACGTTGATACTGGCATCATTTTGTCAGCAGCAGGCACCGGCCGGTCCAGGTTAAAGACATACCCCTGTAAAATCGTCAAGACCTTACAGGGGTATTTTTACTTCGTCTTTTCAGCCGAAAACGAGTAGGGGTAATCCGCTGGTTTGGTGCCTCGCCGTTTATTTGGTTTGGCCGACATGTCGATGTCGATAATAGCTCCCTGTTGCAGGGTTTCGTGACTGAGCCAATTCTTGTCGTGTACCTTTCCGTTGAGTCGCATCGCGTCGACGTAGCGGTTCTGATCAGTGTTGGCTGGTGCATTGATAACGATCTTTTTGCCATTTTCCAGCGTTGCGGTTATCTTCCTGAACAGGGGTGCGCCCAGTACGTACTGATCCGTAGCGGGGCAAACTGGATAGAATCCCATGGCCGTAAATACGTACCAGGCTGAGGTTTGTCCGTTATCTTCATCGCCACAGTACCCGTCCGGTGTTGGCAGATATAGGCGGTTCATCACCTCCCGGAGCCAGTATTGGGTCTTCCAGGGCTCACCAGCGTAGTTGTAGAGATAAATCATGTGCTGAATGGGCTGGTTTCCGTGCGCGTACTGACCCATGTTGGCAATCTGCATTTCCCGGATTTCGTGGATCACACTCCCGTAATAGCGGTCGTCGAAAACGGGCGGCATCGTAAATACCGAATCCAGCTTGCTTACAAACGCCTGCCGGCCTCCCATCAGGTCGACCAGGCCCTGCACATCGTGAAATACCGACCAGGTGTAGTGCCAGCTGTTGCCTTCGGTGAATGCATCGCCCCACTTAAAGGGGTTGAAGGGCGTTTGAAACGTCCCATTTTTGTTTTTGCCCCGCATTAGCCCGGTCTGTTTGTCGAACAGGTTACGGTAGTTCTGGGAGCGTTTGGCAAACCGGTCAATCTCGGCCTGTGGGCGTTTCAGGGCTTTGGCCAGTTGATAAATGGCAAAATCGTCGTAGGCGTATTCGAGCGTCCGCGCTGCGTTTTCGTTAACGCCTACATCGTAAGGCACGTAACCCAGTTCGTTATAGTACTTCACGCCCTTCCGCCCAACGGCATCCATCGGACCCTCATTCTCGGAATTCTTCAGCACTGCTTCGTACAGGGTATTGATATCGTAGTTGCGGCTCCCTTTAAGGTAGGCATCGGCAATGACGGAGGCCGAATTAGACCCAACCATTACATTGCGCAAACCCGGACTGGCCCACTCCGGTAGCCAGCCACCCTCTTTATAAGCGTTGGCAAGACCCGCCTGCATCTGGGCATTGAGCGAGGGATACATCAGGTTCAGAAACGGAAACATCGACCGGAACGTGTCCCAGAAACCCGTGTCGGTAAACATATAGCCGGGAAGCACTTTACCATTGTACGGGCTGTAATGCACTACTTTTTTATCGGCATCGAACTCGAAAAACTTGCGCGGAAATAGCAGCGATCGATATAAACAGGAGTAAAAGGTCTGCATCTGATCCAGTGTTCCACCCGCTACGTTAATTCGGCTCAGTTCCTTGTTCCAGGTGCTTTTGGCTTTGTCCTTCACCATCTCGAAGGTGTCTTTCCCGATCTCGTCCAGGTTTCGCCCGGCCTGTTCGTAGCTAATAAACGAGGAGGCCACGCGGGCATGAACGGCCTCTCCTCGGGTGGTGCTGAACTGAACCACTGCACCGGCATGGGCTGCCTGAATCTCCAGGGTATCGTTGGCCAGCGTCTTGCCGTGCCAGGCCTGCGCTCTGGCAAACGGCTTGTCGAACTGAATAACGAAGTAGTTTTTGAAATTGTCCGGTACGCCCCCGCTGTTGCGCGTTGTATAGCCAATGATTTTACGTTCCTGCGGTATGATTTTTACGTACGACCCTTTGTCGAAGGCGTCGATGACCACGTAAGCGCTGTCTGTTTTGGGAAAGGTAAACCGAAAACTGGCTGCCCGTTCGGTTGGGGCAATCTCGGTGGTAACATTGTGATCGGCCAGATAAACGCTGTAGTAATAAGGCTTTACTACTTCGGCTTTATGGGAATACCAGCTGGCGCGTTCGTCCTCGTCGATACGCAGTTTACCGGTAACGGGCATGAGCGAAAACTGGCCGTAATCGTTCATCCAGGGGGATGGCTGATGCGTTTGTTTGAACCCCCGGATTTTGTCGGCACCGTAGGTATAGGCCCAGCCGCTACCCATTTTTCCGGTTTGTGGCATCCAGAAATTCATGCCCCAGGGCAGGGCAATGGCGGGGTAGGTGTTGCCGTTGGACAGACTCGGTTTAGAATCGGTACCCACCAGCGGATTGACCAGCTCGACGGGGTCGCTTGTGGTGCCAACTACCTGAGCTGTTGCATTGGTGGCCAGGGCCAGTAGGGCCAGTAGTACTAATTTGTTTTTCATGTTTTTCGGGTATCCAGGTAATCGCGCGCGGCTGGTCGGCAGAAGAAACCTGTAATAAAGGATAGGCAAAAGTAGTGCAATCTGGCAGAAGTGACGGGCTGTACCCGTTGGTCACCAATTTGAGTTTGTTCTTTTTATTGCCAGAAGGTATTGCCGGTAAAACATGAACACTCGTCCAGCTTGATTTTGGAAACACGTCTGGTAAGGTATCCTGGACTTCAGTCCGGTTTGACTAGTTAAAACCGGACTGAAGTCCAGGATACCTCATAGGATGGCTTAGTGGATACGCTATCAATTAATTTGGCCGGGTATTGCGTATCAGATAAACAGTCAGGCAGGGCTGCTTTATCGATTAAAACGATGATTAACCCTAATTCTAAGTAAATTCTAATATTTTTCTAAGCTGCTTCACTCGCTCATTTACGTATTTGCAGAAATAGATAAACAGGGGCATTATTTAGTATGTTACCTGTTTAGTCAACGAACTAAAAACTACCCTGATTATCATACTTGTATGAATTACTATTTAGGCATTAGTGTCCTGCTTTTAAGCTTTCTGCTAAGCAACTGCACCTCGGAAAGTAAAACAGAAGAAAACGAAAAGGTGGTAAGCCAACCGTTTCCGGTTATTCAGCTTAGTCGCCAGAGTGCTACCCTGGACCACGATTACGCGAGTAATCTTGAAGCGGTGCAAAATGTGGAGGTACGCGCCCGGGTGGCTGGTTACCTGGATAAAATACTCGTCGATGAAGGAAAGACCGTTCGTAAAGGACAACTTCTTTTCCGGCTCAACCCCGCCGAATATCAGGTAGGGGTAGACAGGGCAAGAGCCAGCCTGGAGAGTGCCACTGCGCAGTCCCGGTCAGCAACAATCGAAATGGACCGGATAAAACTACTGGTCGATAAGAACATTATTTCCGGCTCTGAACTGAAACTTGCCAAAGCAAAAATTGAAGTAGCTAAAGGAGACATTGATCAGGCAAAGGCAGCCCTCTCCAATGCCCGGCGCATGATATCGCTCACGGATATCAGGGCACCATTCGACGGGATCATCAACCGGATACCCTATAAGCAGGGAAGCCTGATTGAAGAGGGAGCACTGCTCACCAGTGTTACGGATATACAGAACATATATGCTTACTTCAACGTATCGGAGAAAGAATACCTGGCCTTCATCAAGAAAAGAATCAACCCCGAAAAAACGATGGCCCGCGAGGTAGAACTCCTGCTGGCCGATGATTCGACTTATCCCTACAAAGGAAAAATAGAAACTACCGAAACCATTTTTGAAGGCAACTCCGGGACTATTGCTTTCCGGGCCCGCTTTCCTAATCCCGACCGGTTGCTTCGCCACGGGGCCACGGGTAAAGTTCGGTTGAGTACCGATGTGACGGATGCCGTGCTGGTGCCGCAAAAGTCCGTGTTCGATGTACAGGATAAGAGTTTTGTTTATGTAGTTGACGCCCAGAACAAGGTCAAAAGCCGGAGTTTTGTACCCAGTAGCCGGGTAGACCAGTTCTATATCGTTCAGTCCGGCCTTCGTCCGGGCGACCGAATTGTGTACGAAGGTGTCCAGAATATAAAAGATGGCATGACCATTATCCCTAAAACAATGCCTGCCGATAGTCTGCTGGCTATGTACTCGTCAGCCCGCCAGTAGGGTCCGTCTTCCAACGTCAGAAAAACAGTTATTATGTTTGATATATTCATTAAAAGGCCCTTACTATCAGGGGTTATTTCGGTACTGATTGTCCTGATGGGGCTGCTGGCATTGTTTGGATTGCCCGTCACGCAGTTTCCCGATATTGTTCCCCCTTCCGTTACGGTCACGACCCGCTACACCGGCGCCAGTGCCGACGTAAGTGTCAAGGCCGTTGTTACCCCGCTCGAACGGGCCATCAATGGCGTGCCGGGCATGACGTACATGACTTCGGTATCCGGTAATGATGGTACATCAATCATCACCGTGTTCTTTAGCGTGGGTATCGATCCCGACCTGGCATCGGTAAACGTGCAGAACCGGGTAACGACCGTACTTGACGAATTGCCCGAGGAGGTAATCAAGGCCGGGGTTGTTACCGAAAAAGAGGTGAACAGCATGCTCCTGTACCTCAACGTGGTGAGTAACGACCCGGCGGTTGATGAGAAATTCATTTACAACTTTGCCGATATCAACATCCTGGCCGAACTCAAGCGGATTGACGGGGTGGGTTTTGCCGCCATTATGGGTAGCCGGGATTACTCCATGCGGATATGGCTCAAGCCCGACCGGATGACGGTTTACGGCGTATCGGCCGACGATGTGATTGCCGGTATCCGGAAGCAGAATATAGAAGCCGCCCCCGGTAAGGCGGGCGAAAGTGCCGACCGCGACCCCCAGACGATCCAGTACGTGTTACGCTACACGGGTAAGTTTTTTGAACCTGCCCAGTACGAAAATCTGGTCCTCCGCACCAATGACGATGGCTCCCTGCTGCGGCTTAAAGATGTGGCCGACGTGGAATTCGGCTCGGCAGATTACGGGGTGTTATCGAAAAATGACGGCAAGCCATCGGCGGCTATCATGCTCAAGCAACGGCCCGGCTCCAACGCCAGCGAGGTAATTGCTAATGTAAAAAAGCGCATGGCGGAGTTGAAAGAACGCTCGTTTCCGGCGGGTATGACCTACAATTACGCCTATGATGTGTCGCGTTTTCTGGACGCTTCCATCGACAATGTACTGCACACGCTGTTTGAAGCCTTCATTCTGGTGTTTTTGATTGTGTTCCTGTTTTTGCAGGACTGGCGGGCTACGCTCATCTGCGCCCTGGCGGTGCCAGTGGCCCTGGTGGGTACGTTTGCCTTTATGAGTGCCATTGGCTTCTCCATCAATTTGCTTACCCTGTTTGCGCTGGTACTGGCCATCGGTATTGTGGTCGATAACGCCATTGTGGTAGTAGAGGCTGTCCACGCCAAAATGGAAGAGGACCATCTGTCGCCACGCGTTGCCACGTTTGCGGCCATGAGTGATATTGCCGGTGCCATTGTGGCTATTACGCTGGTGATGTCGGCGGTATTTGTACCGGTGGCGTTTATGAGCGGGCCGGTGGGTATTTTCTACCGGCAGTTTTCCCTGACGCTGGCCATTTCTATTGTCATTTCGGGCGTTAATGCCCTGACGCTGACGCCCGCGCTGTGCGCCATTTTGCTGCGTCCTCACGATCCCAAAGGGAAAAAGGGCTTGCTGGGACGGTTCTTTGCCTCGTTCAACAAAGGGTACGAAAAACTGGCCAATGCCTACAGCGGTCTGTTGCGCCCGTTGCTGAGCCGAAGCGTTATCACCTGGGGGGTACTGGTCGCTTTTATAGTCGGCACCTGGGGTGTTAGTGCTATTCTGCCCGGTGGCTTCATTCCAACCGAAGATCAGGGCATGATTTATGCCAACGTTACCACGCCCGCCGGGGCCACCGTATCACGGACGGAGAAAGTGCTGGACGAAATTCAGGCGTTGGCCAGTAAGGAAGATGCCGTCGAAAACGTATCCACCCTGGCGGGGTACAGCCTGATGACCGACGGGGCGGGGGCATCGTACGGGATGGGTATGATTAACCTCAAACCCTGGGACCAGCGCACCGAGTCGATGCAGGATATGATTGCCAAACTGGAAGAGAAAGCCAAAAGTATTCCGGATGCCAGCATTCAGTTCTTTCCGCCCCCCACCGTGCCGGGATTTGGTAACGCCAGTGGTTTTGAGGTGCGGCTGCTTGACGTGGGCCGCAGTGGCGATCTGCAAAAGATGACCGACGTAAACAAAAAATTTATCGAGGCCCTCGACAAGCGCCCCGAGATTCGGAACGCCTTTACGAGTTTCGATCCCAACTTCCCGCAGTACATGATTCACATCGATCATGAAAAGGCCGCGCAGAAAGGCGTTTCTACCGATAATGCCATGGGCACCCTGCAAACCCTGATGGGCAGTTACTACGCATCGAACTTTATCCGGTTTGGCCAGATGTATAAAGTGTATGTGCAGGCCGACCCCAGCTACCGCACCAAGCCCGAAGATGTGCTGACGATGCGCGTGAAAAACGACCAGGGCGAAATGGTGCCGTACTCCAACTTTATACGGCTCGAACGGGTCTACGGGCCGGAACAGCTCACCCGCTATAACATGTATACCTCGGCCATGATCAATGGCGAACCCGCGCCGGGCTACAGCAGTGGCGATGCCATCAAAGCCATTCAGGAAGTGGCCCAGAAAACGCTTCCCAAAGGCTTTAGTTATGAGTGGTCGGGTATGACCCGCGAGGAGATTCTGTCGGGTGATCAGGCACTGTATATTTTTGCTATCTGTCTCCTGTTCGTTTACCTGTTGCTGGTAGCGCAGTATGAGAGCATGCTGTTGCCACTGCCGGTTATTCTGTCATTGCCCACGGGTATCTTTGGATCGTTCCTGTTGTTGCAGGTGCTGGGCTTGCAGAACAATATTTACGCGCAGGTAGCCCTGGTTATGCTCATTGGTCTGCTGGGGAAAAACGCCATTCTGATTGTGGAGTTTGCCAATCAACGGCAAAAAGAAGGCGTACCCGTTGTGAAGGCCGCTATTGAAGGGGCCGTATCCCGGCTGCGTCCTATTCTGATGACTTCGTTCGCGTTCATTGCCGGACTTGTTCCGCTGATGATAGCAACCGGGGCCGGGGCCGTGGGTAACCGCTCCATCGGTACGGCGGCAGCGGGCGGAATGCTCACCGGAACCTTGTTTGGCCTGTTCGTTATTCCGGGTCTGTACGTTATTTTCGCCAGCCTGGCCGAGCGGGGTAAGTCCAGTAAATCACCCAATAAGGGTGAGCATTCCAGGTCTGCCAATGAAGACGAGTCTATTTTAGAAATTAGCCAATCCCACCCTAATGGTGCAGTCATTCAAGAACAAATTGATTAAAATTCCCTATTACCTTCCCTTCTTTCTGTTGTTTGCAGTAGGTGGTTGTCAAATGAACTACCAGCCCCTGCAACAGCCATCTGCCCGGCCCACGCCCGTTGCCTTTGTCGGTAGTGACGACTCGGTTAGTATCGTCACCGAAAACTGGCATACCTTTTTCGATGATCCGTATCTGGTTCACCTCATCGATACGACGCTGGCGGGTAATATGGACTTGCGCATAGCCACGCAGCGGATCGAGATAGCGCGGGCATCTTACAACTACAGTCAGGGTTTCCTGATGCCGCAGGTCGATCTGGCCGCTTCGGCGGGCGTTGACCGCTACGGCAAAACCACCCTGAATGGAGTGGGTAACTTTGATACCAACCTATCTAACAATGTGCAGGGGAACCTCCTCATCCCCAATCCCACGCCCGATTTTTTTCTGGGTGCCCGCAGTACCTGGGAAATTGACCTGTGGGGCAAGCTGCGTAATCGCCGGAAGGCCGCGTACATCCGATTCCTGGCTTCGCAGGAAGGGCGTAATCTGGTTATTACCTCGTTGGTTGCCGAAGTGGCCCGGCATTACTACGCCCTACTGGCGCTGGATGGTGAGCAGGAGATTATCCAGAAAAACATGGACCTTCAGCAAAACGCGGTTGAACTGGTAAAGGTACAGAAGCTGGCGGGGCGGGTAACGGAGCTGGCCGTGCAGCAGTTTACGGCCCAGTTGCTCAACACGCAAAGTCGGCAACGCCGGATTCAGCAACAGATTATCGAAACAGAAAATCAGTTGAACCGCCTGATGGGCCGCTTCCCGCAACCCATTGAACGGGGTAAATCACTCCAGGAGTGGGAGCTGCCCGGTCAGGTACTGGCGGGGTTGCCCATTCAGATGCTCACCCGCCGACCCGATATCCGGCAGGCTGAACTGGAATTACAGGCCGCCAATATCGACATCGACGTAGCGCGGGCGTCATTCCTGCCGTCGCTGAATTTGTCGGCCTACGTGGGCGTAAATTCCTACCGGCTCGAAACCCTGATCAACCCGGCATCCATTGCCGCCGGTTTGCTGGGCGGCCTGACTGCCCCCGTGTTCAATCGTCGTTTTCTGAAAGCCAACTACGGGCAGTCGGTTGCGCAAAGTCGGGAGTCTTTTTACCGCTATCGGCAAACCGTGCTGACAGGCTTCAGCGAGGTCGTTACCAATTTACGGGGTGTTGAGAACTACCGGGCCGTTGCTGATTTGCAGGGCCAGGAAGTCGACGTATTACGCAAAGCGGTGGCTACTTCCAACGACCTGTTTGCCGGGGGGTATGCTTCGTACCTGGAAGTGATTACGGCGCAGCGCAGCGTGCTGGAAGCAGAACTGGCGCTGATTACTACCAAGCAGGCTCAGTTCCTGGCCCTGACGGAACTGTATCGTTCATTGGGTGGCGGCTGGCAGTAACTACCGTTTACCTGTACTACGATTGTAACCAGCTGAGAAATTCCCTATACCGGGCCTTTGGCAGCACAACCTCCTGCGTTTTTTTGTCGTGCTGGAGGAACAGGCAGTATTTGCCATTTCGCCAGTGCGTGTAGTGGTGGACAGTTTTTCGGTGAATAATTTCCTGTCTGTTCACCCGGAAGAACTGGATAGGGTCCAGTTGTTCGCTCAATTTATCCAGGCTTTTATTGAGTTGATAGGTGTCTTTTTGATGTACGACATAGTATCGTCGTTCTTTCGTGAAAAAGTAAAGACATTCGTCGGTGCGAAGCGTTAAGTTTCCTCTGTCCGTATAAACCCCAATAGTAGCAGGGTAACCAACTGGTTGACTCTCTGGAGCCTCGGGTGCTGGTATCATCCATTGCTTCCGATGCCGGAGCCGACTCTCAATGGCTTTTATCAGGTCAGCAATGGCAATGGGTTTGGTCAGATAATCATCAGCACCCAGGTTCATGCCCAGCCGAAAATCGGTCGTTTCGGACTTTGCCGTCAGGAAAATAAAGGGGGTTCTGACCAGCGCGGGGGTTGTTCTGATCAGTTCAAGCAATTCGTGCCCATTCATGGCGGGCATCAGTACGTCGCAGATAATCAGGTCGGGCGGGGCGAGCAGCGCCTGAGTCAGGCCCTGTTGGCCATCTGCTGCCGATGCCACCTGGTATCCGTTAATGCGCAGCAGTTCTGCCATGTTCTCCCGTAGTGTTTCCTCATCTTCAACTAATAGTAATTTTATAGGCATGGGGCGGTTGATCTTACTAGAACGGGTGGGCGTGTAGGATATGAACGACTCGAAAAAGTAAGTAAATAAGGGTGTTATTAAAAGAAATAGTTATTTTTTTATCGGAATGGTGACCCGCACGGTTGTGCCGGCTCCTTCTTTACTTTTCACGTCGATATGGCCATTCAGCAGGGTCACGTACTCCTGACAAATCGCCAGGCCCAATCCCGTTCCCTGTACCATCGTGACATTGCGTGCCCGAAAGAACTTGCCAAACAGGTTAGGTAAATCAACGGCTGGTATGCCAATGCCCTCGTCAATTACCCGAATCTGAATCAACGTTTTCCTGAAGTTGACTTCCAGAACCGGATTGCCGGCCGAAAACTTGAAGGCATTGGTCAGCAGATTCGTTATAATGTGACGTAGCAGACTTCGATCGGTGACAATAGTAGCCGGATTTCCAATACTGGTTAGCTTCGTATACCGGTTGTCGGCCCGATTACTAAAATGGTCTTCCAGTATTGTCTCGCACAATTCGATCGGAGCCACTGGTTCCAGTTTGACGATTACCCTGTTTTCCTCAATCCTGCTGATCGTTAAGGTGTTGGTAACTAAGTCATTCAACGAGAAAACTTCCCGGTAAATGTTATCGATGTGTTTGTTTACCGGGATTTTTGGCCAACCCGTATCTTTATTGACGTAGTGTCTGAGCAACTCCACGCTCGAACTGATTGTGGCAAGGGGCGTCCGGAATTCGTGGGAGGCTGTTGAAATAAACTGTGATTTGAGGTAGTTCAGGCTGCGTTCATTTTTCAATGCTTCCTCCAGAATCAGTTCTTTTTCGATAGTCAGCGTTATATCGGTAGCCATGCCAATTCGTCTTATAACGGCTCCGGTGTCATCTTTTACAACAAATCCCCGGATTTCCAGCCAGTGCACACTGCCATCCTGATGCGTGGCACGAAACCGCACATCCGTTTCCGTGCCAAGGTGCATAAAGGCGTCCAAGACTTTCCGTTGGTCTTCTTCCAGAATGAACGTCAAAAACAACAATGGGTTTTTGTATAGAGCTTGTGGACGTTGCCCGGTAAACCGTTCATAGGCGGAGTTCATGTATATAAAACGGGGGTCGTTCAGGTCCCGAATCCAGAAAATTTCGTCGACGTTTTCGGCAATGTCCCGAAAACGCTGCTCACTTTCCTGGAGGGCTTCTTCGGCCTTTTTGCGCTCTGTTATATCGGTCAGTGTACCTGTTATACCTTTCAGGGTTTGATCGGCATTTAATGTGGCCTGCGCAAACACACTGACCCATCGGTACCCTTCCTCTTTATGAATATACCGGACTACTTGCTCATAGTAAGGTTTCTGGTGGCTTATCAACAGATTGTATACGTACTGACTTTTCGCTCTATCATCGGGGTATATGGAATCGAAAATTGATTTACCTAATGATTCTTCGACGCTAAAGCCCGTTATAGCCTGCCAGGAGGGATTCAGATAAGACCAGGCACCTGATAAATCGATATGAAAAACGACATCTTTTAAATGATCAACCAGGGATTTGTAGCGCAATTCACTTTCCTTCAACGCCATATTCGCTTTCTCTCTCAGCAGTCCGGTCACGCACTATGCCCACTATACGCAGCCCGGTTCCGGTTTCATCCCGGAGCACCATGCCATCCGCTTTCATGTAGTGAATGGACTTGTCAACTGGGTAGATGACTTTGAACTGAACATCGAACGGCTCACCCTCCTGAATAATATGCTGCGCATTCTGGATGAAATAGGTATAATCATCCGGATAAACTAAGTGGGCCAAATCAGAAATCCTATCCATGACCGTTTCGGCAGGCAGACCAAAAAGGGAGTAAAAATTTTTGTCCAGCGTTAGCTCGCTGGTTTGTAAATTCCATTCCCACACCCCCAGATTCCCGGCTGTAGTGGCTAACTGAATGCGCTCATTGGCCTGAATCAGCTCCTTTTCAATACGCTTCAGATAGGAGATATCCGTCGCGAAATTGACATATCCGGTCAGATTAAACTGTTCATCATACAGCCCGCTGGTAATGGATAATACGGGCACTCGCTTCCCTTCTTTTGTAATAATGGTATTTTCCTGTTGCAGCAAATCAGTTCTGGTCAAATCGGTGCCAGTAAGATTTGTTCCTGCCAGGAGAGTACTGTCCCGTTCGGGGTTCAGCAGGTCAGTGCCGGCGTGGAAAACAGTGGGTTGTTCAATAAAAGCGGGGGTTACGTTACCCACCAATTCATCAGCCCTATACCCTGATATGGCTTCGAGGGCTGGATTGACAAGCTGGATAACCCCCCACTTATCCGTAGCGGTAATGGCAAGACCGGCATACTTCAGGATGGCCTGTTGCATGGTCGAGAGTTGCTGAATCTGGGCCGCCCGTTCTGCTATCCGGTTTTCCAGTTCAACATTTGTTTGCCGAAGCTGTCCTTCCACATATTTGAGTGATGTTATATCTTTGGCCGTAAACAAAACCGTGTCGTTAACGCGGACGATGGATACATCACTCCAGAGCGTACCCTCCGGCACGTTATTCTGACACTGAATCTGCTGTGGCTGGCCCGTTTCGGCTACCTGAATCAACTTGTCGAACAACTCACTCTGGCGTACAGGCGGGAACAACCTCGAAATCGAATGCTGCACGGTTTCCCGTTGACAAAGCCCCGTCAGGGTTTCACATTCTACATTGGCCAGCAGATACGCGAAGTCAACAATACGGCCTTCCTGACGGATTGGCCGCCAGAGACCCAGACCAACCGGTATGTTGTCGACAACTGCCTGCAGGAGCTGGTTACTTTCGGTAAGCTGGTTGGCCTGGGCTGCCAGTTGATAGGTAGCCTCTTCCTGAAGCAGCAGTATGGATAATTGCCCCGCCACTTCCTGCGCAATCAGGACGTGTTCTTTCGTGAAAAAATGAGGTGATTTATCCAGCAAAACAAGCAGACCTACGTAGTGCTGATGCGCAAAAAGCGGGACGCCTAAAAACGAGCGGTGACCCCAGTGGTAGGGATACAGCTCAGCTGGAAGGCTATTGGCTTCGGGGCTTAACTGATTTACCAACAAGGTTTTTCCCTTCGAAAACTTCCGGTTTCGTAGATAATCAGCCGAAAAACGAATGCCGGGCCAGGATTCCTGTTTACCCCATCGCACTTGATTGTCAGCATAAGCAAATTGGCCCGTTTGATCAATACGGAAAACGATTCCTACTTCGCAGGGAATCATAGCATGAATGTATTTCAACGCGGTCATATCCGCTGGCTCATCCAGTAACTGACTGTTCAGCAGGGCTTTGCTAAGGCGATTTAATCCTTTCAGCCGTTTATTAGCCTGTATTAACTGCTGTTCATCAGCCGCTCTGCTTGTGGCCGAAACAACTAGCCCGGAATAGATTTTCAGTAGATCAATATCGGTTTCACTCCAGTTGTGCGGCTGCCTGACCATATCGAAACCAACAAAACCAACCAATCTGCTATCGAGGACCATGGGTACAACAAGCAGCGATTGGATCGACTGATTTTTCAGGCTTTCTTTTTCAGCAGCAGCGCTCGCAGGCAGGTCGTCGAGTGACGATAATAAAATGATTTCCTGGTGAACCATTTTCTGATGCCACCACACGTATTTGCTATTTTCCTGTTCCTGAAACGATACCTGTTGTGGCTCAATGTGCTCAGCGCACCATTCATGCGTACAGCTATTGGTCAGTCCATCCGGTGAGTAAACAAATATGTATGCCCGGTCGGCCCGGGTATGCCGGCCAATCCGCGATAATGAATCGATCAGGCAGCTATCAAGCTTATTCGGTGGCAGGTTGTTTAACTGAGCCGATACGTCGGAAATAATGCCTTCCAGTTCCTGCCTGTAAGTTGCGCTGCGCTGGTAATTTTTCCGGGGAGATAGTCGCTGCAGGTAAATAGTGCATGTATCGGCCTGACGATGAATTGAACTCGCTATCCAGTTTCCTTTCTGCTGTTCATACGATTCTGTTGTGTAAGAAACGCCTGTTTCCAGTACGTGGCAGGCTGATTTGACCAGGGGCAGTAAGAAAGGAATATCGGTTAAGTGAAGGGGTTCCTGGCCGGCATAGGTACCATCGAACAGTGAACAGGCGAATGGGTTGCAATAGGTAACCAGCAAATTTTGGATAGACTTACATTCATTTCGTACGGGCTGACAGACAATGATGCCCAACGGTAAATCGGAGAAATGGTCTATAGGCAGGGCCGATTTCCTGATTGCATTGTAATCCGTTGTGTTGGTTTGTATGAACGTATCATATTGATTCACTGGGCGGCTGATTTACAGTGCTGGAAACGAAGTCCAGGACGGGGACATTTAATCTCAGTTAGAAAGGAAATAGTCCGCTGATTCTATTGTCAACTTATTTTTTATACAGCGGATTTAGTTAAAAGCTAAGTTTTTCTACTTATACCCTTCTGCTGCTTTTAGGCCCTGAATACAGTTCTGCCTGCTTTTCCGGTAAAAAGAGAAGCATATAGTGAACTATGTGTACGATAGCCAATGAAAAGTGATAGAGGGCTACCTGACCTACACCGAACTCACGTATCCGGATCGATAGCTGTGGTGCGTGGGAAGGTACGGTCGGCCGGTTTTGTAACCATTTCTCCCCATACTGGTTAATCAGTATAGCTATCCCTATTTCCTCAATGAATACCCGATTTGGACACTATTGGCAGCAACTACAGGAATCACTCTGGTTTGTTCCTGGGCTAATGGTCATTACAGCCATAGGACTGGCCGCTGGGCTGATTGAATTCGATGCCAACACTTCCTGGAATGGTACCAAGAGTTACCCCCTGCTGTTTGGTGTAGGGGCGGAGGGGTCGCGGGGCATGCTTACGGCCATTGCGGGTTCCATGCTTACCGTTGCCGCCCTGGCTTTTTCTCTGACGCTAACCACCATTACGCAGGTGAGCAGCCAGTACTCACCCCGGGTGCTGCGGAATTTTATGGCCGACCGGATTAATCAGGTCGTGATGGGCTATTTTGTGGCCATATTTACCTACTGCCTGATTGTGCTGGGTACCATTCGCGGAACTGATGAGAATAAGTTTGTGCCGGGCACCGCCGTGCTGGTGGGGCTGGTGCTGGCCCTGGGTGGCGTTGCGGCCCTCATACTGTTCATCCACCACATTGCCGAATCCTTACAGACGGGTACCATAGTCCGGCACATTCACCAGGAAACGGTCGATGCCATCAAAAGCCTTTACCCCGATAAGTTCGGTGATCCGATCGACGATCCGGAAGAAATTAAAACCGCACTGGAGTATAGCAATGACGATACGGGTTGGCATCCCATCGTGTCCAGCCAAACGGGTTACCTACAGCGAATCAATACGGATGGGTTACTCCGGTGGGCTACTAAGCATAAGGTTGTTTTGCGGATTGACCGGGATATGGGCTCATTTGTGGGGGAGAACTCAGTTGTTTTCAGCGTGCGCAGTGGCATGGAACGGCCAGACCCGGATGAAGCCGACTGGCCTGATGACTTGATCAAGTACGTTAGCATTGGCCGGAATCGGAGTATCGGTCAGGATGTGTCCTTTGGTATTCAGCAGTTGGTCGATATCGCGTTGAAAGCGCTGTCGCCCGGTATCAACGACACCACAACGGCTATTATGTCGGTCGATTACCTGGGGGCTATCGTGGCACAACTGGCCCATCGGGACTTCTCGACCCCGCTCCGTTCCGACGGCAAACATCTGAGAATAGTGGCGCTCTCGGCTGATTTTGAAAGCTATATCCGGCTGGCTTTTGACCTGGTCCGGATTAACGCCAAAGGAAATCATGCCGTTCTCCGGCGGTTAATTCGGGCCTTGGCCCTGATAAGCGACTGCATAGGGGATGAGGAACGAAAAGCCACTGTCCGTGAGCAGGCGTCGCTGACGATTGCCCATGCCGAAGCAACGCTGGCCACCGATTACGAAAAAAAGGAGGTACGGTCACTGTACGATACGATGAAGGAAAAATGGGCCTGACCGGTATAGGTGAGTGAGAAACCAGTCAACACGACTACGCTCCCCTTGACCCGCCGGATTAATGCCTGAGCCGCTATTGTATCCCCTCGCGCTCAACGCCTGCTCTTGTTCTGAAGATAGCCAAAGCACCAAACTGGCGTGATATAGGTTTACTGGCCGCTAGTGCCGAACTTCGAAAAACCTTTGACTCGTTTCCCGAACGGGAACTGCGCAAGGCCCGGCAGGGAGACGGTATCCATGCGGTTGCCAGGGGTGAACAGGTCGATGACCGCACAACGCCTGTAACAGCGCGGTATAAATCGGGAGAGGATAAACCCAACGGACATGTGCGCTGCGTTAATCCTTCATTTGGTATCTCCAGATACCAACCGGAACACGTTATGGAAAACCCTCTGTCAGTTTAACAGTTAATTAAGTAATAAACAGTTTAATCCTATGAAAACAAGTAAACTAATTGCCATCATCTGCCTGTTCACGTTTACGCTGAACGCCTGTACTACCAGTATGAACTTTCTTACTTCGTCCATCGTACCGGCTGCTACCGGCTCGATAAAAACAAAGAAGGATAAGAATGATAACTATACGCTAACTATAGACGTCAGAAATCTGGCAGAGTCGAAGAGCCTTACGCCCGCCAAAGAAGTCTACATTGTCTGGATGGAGGATGGGCGGAATGCCGTAAAAAAGCTGGGTCAGCTAAGCCCCTCGTCAAAATCCCTCAACGCCAGTCTGAACGCTACGTCTGTAACCGAACCTACGCGGATATTTATTACCGCCGAAGATGGTATAGATCGCCCGAATCCGGAGGGTCAGATTATCTTGACAAGCAAGTAAACGGGCGATTGTTGCGGAAAGGTAATTTGCCGATGCTCCGCGAATGATGCCTGAATAGCCGACGTAACTTCTTCTAAAGCACTGCTTTTCAACGGAGAACTTACTTCTGGCTATTTTTTTTGTTTGTAAAAATATATTTTTAGATTTGCCTAAACTTTTATTTTTGTATCCTGTTGTAGCAGTACATCGTGTTGTCGTGTGAATTAAGTCGGGGCGATTAGCGGATTCATTGCCCAACGCGTCCATACACGATGTGGTATCCATAAAGTAAAGGTTACCCGAAATCGGATTTCGTGTGTTTCGATTGACAAAACGACAACAACACGCAACGCCGGATAGGGCAGTAGACCAGCTTATCTTACGCAGGATTTATGAAGTTATTTACCTCCTTGCTAGTCGTTTCACTTGCCACTATATCCGGTATCTACGCACAGACCGGTACGGTGTCGGGTATTATCCGCTCGGACGATAAACCGCTGGCGTTTGCCTCGGTGGTCATTTCCAACACTGTTTTTGGTACGCAGGCCGACAGCACCGGTCGGTTCTCACTGACGAATTTGCCCGATGGGCGTTACGTACTACAGGCATCGGCCATTGGTTTTCAACCCTACACCCGCACTGTAAACCTTCGTTCCGACACCCCTCTAACGCTCACTATTGACCTGACATCGACCAATACGACGCTTAGCGAAGTAGTCGTAACGGGCGTTTCGCGGGCTACCGAACTGCGAAAGAGCCCCATTGCCATTGCGGTGATGAACCGGAAAGAGATGAACTACAATGTCAACAACAACATCGTTGATGCAGTGCTCAAAGGCGTTCCCGGCCTGAGTGCGGTAACAACTGGCCCTAATGTATCGAAACCATTTATTCGCGGGCTGGGCTACAACCGGGTGCTGACCATGTACAACGGCGTTCGGCAGGAGGGGCAGCAGTGGGGCGATGAGCACGGTATTGAAGTCGATCAGTACGGTATAGAACGGGCCGAAGTGGTAAAAGGACCGGCCAGCCTTATTTATGGCTCCGATGCCGTAGCCGGGGTCATCAACTTTATTCCGTACATTCCCAAAGGGCCGGAAGGGAAAGTGAAAGGGGATCTGATCAGTGAGTACCATACCAACAACGGCCTGATTGGCCTGTCGGCGGGGGCGGCTTACAACCGGAATGGCTGGAAGGGGTCGTTCCGTGTTTCCCGGAAAATGGCCACCGCTTACAAAAACAGCGTCGATGGGCGGGTGTATGGTACGGCGTTCAATGAACTGAACCTGTCGGCCATGACCGGGGTCGAGAAAAAATGGGGGTCTACCTACCTCTACGCCACGTTGTACAACAACTTGCAGGAAATTCCGGATGGCAGCCGTGACTCGCTTACCCGCCGGTTTACGCGGCAGATGCTGGAAAATGAGGGCGATGACATCAAACGTCGGCCGGTGGTACCGGTCAGTGCGTTACGGACGTATCGCATCAATCCCTTGTACCAGCACATTCAACACTACCGCCTGTTTACCCGAAATCATTTTATTATTGGTAAGAGTGATCTGACGGCTACCGTCGGGTTTCAGCAGAGTGTACGGCGGGAGTACAACCACCCCACCGTGCCCAACCAGCCCGGCCTGTACGTGCAGCTCAACACCTACAATTACGATCTAAAATATAACTTCCCTACCTGGAACGGGCTGGAAGCAACCCTGGGGCTGAACGGGATGTACCAGGCCAACAAGAATGTACAGGGCACCGACTTTCCCATTCCGGATTATCAACTGCTGGACATTGGCTCGTTTCTGTTCGTCAAAAAATCGCTCGGCAAACTGGATATCAGCGGGGGCGTTCGGTACGATTCCCGCCGGTACAACTGGGCTGACCAGTACGTGCAGCGCAGACCGGAGCAACGGTTCGATGAACTCGTCAACCAACCGACCGATACCTCGGCAACGCTCCAGTTTCCAGCCTACCAGCGCTCGTTTACCGGCCTGTCGGGTAGCGTAGGGGCAACCTATAACCTCTCCGAACGGTTGCTGATCAAAGCCAACCTGTCTCGCGGATATCGGGCGCCCAACAGCACCGAAGTGGGTTCGAATGGTCTTGACCCCGGTGCGCACATCGTGTATCAGGGCAACCGGGACTTTAACCCCGAATTCAGTCTGCAAACAGACATTGCCTTTATGGCTTATCTGAAGGAAGTGGACCTCAGCGTTGAGGTATTCAATAACACCATCGAGAACTACATCTATCAGGCTAGGTTGTACGACGATACCAATCAGCCGGTGGTGATTGTGCCGGGTAACTTTACCTACAAATACCAACAGTCGAAAGCGCAGTTGTACGGGGCCGAGTTCAGCGTTAATCTGCACCCCCAACAGGTAAAGTGGCTGGCGGTCAATAATAGCTTGGCGCTTATCCGGGGGCTGAACCGGAATGATAAACTGATTGCGCTGGAAGGCGATGCCGCCCGTTACCTGCCCTTCATCCCGCCCCTGCACGGCCGCTCTGAAATCCGGGCTTCCTTCAGCGAACCGGTGGGTCGATTATCGGGAATCTACGTCCGGGCTGACGTTGACTACTACGGTGCCCAGAATAAGTTTTACGGGGTCGACAACACCGAAACGGCCACGCCCGGTTACGCGCTGTTTGGGGCTGGGTTCGGGGCAACGGTGAACAACCGGCAGGAAAAATCCCTGTTTCAGCTGTTTTTTCAGGTCGATAACCTGTTCGACACGGCTTACCAGTCGAACCTGAACCGGCTCAAGTATTTCGAGTATTACACGGCTTCACCCACGGGCCGCTTTGGTATCTACAACCAGGGCCGTAATGCCAGCATGAAGGTCATTATCCCGTTCTGATTATTGATCTTGTTTTACCACTTCGGTGGTCCTGATCGGGTAGTTGACAAAATGATTCGGAGAACGATTTAACTAACTGACAGCTACACTCAGTTGCATACGGCGAAGAATGACCGCGTTGGGAAAATCACACAGGAGTACAAAACCTACCCAAATGACTTATCTCTCTAGTCACCCCTGTACTATGGGATCTGGTCATCAATGCTGCCGAAATCTCTTACGTAACAGATAAATTCTGGCAGTAGAACGCAGTCAATATGAAATCATTAGTAGTTGCCCTGATTTGTATGGTGGCGCTAAGCACACAACTTAGTGCGCAAAATGCAGTAGAAGCTTCCTTTCCGGATGGAAGCCCGATTGGTAGCTGGTTTACAACGAACAAGAAAGTAAGCCTTGCCCAACTCGGAAAGGCGTACGTAATCACCGACTTTGGCGTAAAGTCCGACAGCACTCTCGTCCAGACCGTGGCTATCCAACGGGTCATTGACCTGGCAGCCCAAAAGGGCGGGGGCGTCATTGTGATTCCGACCGGTACGTTCAGGAGCGGTGCGTTATTTTTTAAGCCCAAAACCCACCTACACGTGGTGGAGGGGGGCATGCTGAAAGGCTCCGATAACATCGCTGACTACCCGAAACTGCCCTCCCGCATGGAAGGGCAGAGCCTGGATTACTTCGCGGCTCTGGTCAATGCCTATCAGGTCGATGGCTTTACGATTTCGGGAAAAGGGACGATTGATGGTAATGGGCTGCGCTTCTGGGAGGCTTTCTGGGCCCGACGGAAAGAAAATCCCAACTGCACAAATCTGGAGGTCTCCCGCCCCCGGCTGGTCTTCATCTGGAAAAGCAATGATGTACAGGTTCAGGACGTAAGGCTGCATAACTCGGGGTTCTGGACCAGCCACTATTACCAGTGCCGAAACGTGAAAGTGCTGGATGTACACATCTATTCGCCCTACCAGCCCGTAAAAGCACCCAGTACGGACGCCATCGATATTGATGCTTGTTCCAACGTATTGATCAAAGGGTGCTATATGTCGGTCAATGACGACGCCATTGCCCTCAAAGGGGGAAAAGGTCCCTGGGCCGACAGGGTACCCAACAACGGAGCCAATACCAACATCATTATTGAGGATTGTGAATTTGGCTTTTGCCACTCGGCGCTTACTTGCGGCAGTGAAGCGATTCATAACCGGAACATCGTTATGCGCAACTGCCACGTCAGCGAGGCCAGCCGGGTGTTGTGGCTAAAGATGCGGCCTGATACCCCACAACTCTATGAATACATTACGGTCGAAAACATAACGGGGCAGGCGCACAGTCTGCTTTATGTTAAGCCCTGGACGCAGTTCTTCGATTTGCAGGGACGCCCGGACGTACCCCTTTCCTACTGCGACCATGTGCGTCTGAAAAACATAAAACTCACCTGCGATACCTTCTTCGACGTGGCCATTTCAGAACACGACCGCCTGGCTAATTTCACGTTCGAGAACTTCGTAGTCGATAGTAAAAACGCGGCTATCGACAAAAAAATAATCGACGGGTTTACGCTCAAAAATGTGAAGGTCAACGGCAAAATCGTGGAGTGACGGGTTGCTTTCCCGGTGCTGGGATCGCGCACAGAGGCAACGTACTTATCTGGTCCCTTATTAATTTGGCTTCTTTGCTGAAGCACATAATGCTGATAATCAGCGGCAGCATAAGACGGGATAATCTCCCTGCCGTTTTTGTAAAAGTAGTTCAACGCGTCAACGACAGACTTGAACCGTTCCCCTTCATGGTTATTGAGCGGCTTCAAAAACTCATCGGCTCTGCTTAAGTCATAGTTTCGTCCGAATCGAGCCAGATGCTGGCTTCGTAACCTGGCCGGTTGTAGCTAACTGATTCAATGCGTTGTATAATGCTATTTCAACGCTTTTGTTACTTCTTTATCCTTAAACGCACGATTTGCAATGTAATAGCCCAACTTTCTGTAGCTTTCGAATTGTTCTTCATTAAAAAATTGATCGCCAGTGGACTGGTGCGGAAAAGTTTCGTTTTTCAACGCATACTCCCGAACGTCAACCGGTAAGCCCTCAGCCAGTATCGACGATTTAATGTATAGTAATTTGCCGGTGCTACCGGTAGTTTCCTTGTAGCCGGCATAAAAAATATCTCCAACAACATAATTTTCCGTCGAAAACCTGCCATCGGCCCTTTCCGTGATAGAAGATAAGTCGATGTTAATTTCGGCTCCAAAATCTATTCGACAACGACGGATAGCGTTGGCAAATCCTTCACAGGTGAACCGGTCGTCTTGTTCTGCATCACAAACGACGATAAAGGCACACCTTCTCCGTACCATTTCGTATAGGCCCATGTTGTCGAAGTGACCGCCATCCGATAATGCGATAAACTCGTTACGGGTATTGGTCTTGCCAACCAGGTTGTTTATAATATACCCAAGGCCAAATCCCGGATCAGCCATTTGCCAGGTACTTTTGCGGGGGTTCCCAATCCACCTTCCCAGTTGAACGTTGAATACGGTCAACAGAAATGCAGTACCTGTGGAAGAGTGGTAACCTTGATTCGGATTGACGGCTGCCCCGGAAGTGGCCATAGCAGTGCCGATGGTAGGCCCGCCGTCTTTGAACGCGTAATGCTCCGTTTGGCGAAAGGCATAATCGTACGATTTCGTATTTACATCGACAGACGCTTTTATCATGCTGAAATCAAACCCGCAGAATAAAGGTGAGAATATAAACGACTCGGCCATCCGGTCCTGCCGGTCCAGGTCGGTTACCTGCGACGCATTGAGCGCCGTATTTAAAACCGGGTACGGACCATAATAGCCGTACTCGTTCCGCATCTTACTCAATTTTTCATCGTCCAAACTATCAAAACCTGTAAACGGATTAGACGTTCGTTGTCTGTCCGTACTTCGGCGGGTAGCGCCTAAATAAGCTCTCACCAACCGGTTCCGGTAGAAGTGATACATCGAAAACTCGTTTACGCCAACCTGCCTGGCCAGGGCATAAGCGGATAAAACAGCCAGTACTATGATGCACAGGATCTTCAGGTCGAAATGCTTGTGGTTATCGTCGGAGATTTGCCAACCTACAGAAGTCAGGGCTTTAGTTGCCAGATTGAGTACGGGCGGAATTAACCCCGGCAGAAAGATTAGCAGCCCAAGGGCAAACAGATACGGCCCCGCTAAACTTAGTACGTTCAGGAACCGGGCTAAAGAACTCTTTTCCTCTTGTTTGTCCGATGTTTTGGTACTGAACGCGGCTTTCACAGTAGAGCCTACCAGGGCTATCCACCCACCCGTAGCGGCAACGCCCTGCCACGCATCCTCAAACAGAAGCCCGATGAATAACTGACCTAACAAGGCAGACGTGGCAATTAAAATCCAAAGAAAGGAAATACGGTGAATGTAAGCGCCTATCCGGCCCCACCATTCCCTACGCTCATCCGGAAAATATTTACCGAGCAATGCCATCCGGACAACTACCGTAATGCTGAACACTTCCAGTATCAGCGGTGATCCGAGAATGAATTGAAGCCTGTCTGCTATGGGAACTTCATCAAAACAGACATTTGCGCTCTCAATATGTTCCAGGATGGTCCATGCGGCCACGAGACACAGCAGGCCGGTTAAAGTAGCCAGCAGGGTCGTTACGATCAAAATAGCCCAGGTGCCCCAGGGTCCGTTGCCAAAATTCTGAATACCCTGATTGTATCTGCCCAAAATGGCAACGAGCGATAAAGACAAAAAGGTTACGAACGCAGCAGGAAGCAACGTGTCTATTTTAACGAGTGTAGACGGATCCATGCGGGAATGCAACCAGGCGCTGAGCAGGTAAGCGACTACCGTGCCGATGAGTATAATAGACTTGCTTAGTTTGTTTGTGTGCTCGCGTCGAATTCCCACAAACCGTATGGTTTCACTTGAATACATGTGCATGCCAAAACCAACCAGCAACGAAACGGGTATCAACAAAAAAGCACTCCGGCTCAGCACATACAACGGCGATGTGTTCTCCCAGGTAAAGTCAGAAAGCCAGACTTCGTACAATAACTTGCCCGTAAACAACAGCCCTAGCAACAGGAGAAAGATAATGAGCTGATTCAGCAGGGTATTTCTCAACCAGGTTATGCCAACAGTCCAGGCATCGGCTGACATGATACTCGACTGCGGAGCCAGGTAATTACTGAACATTCTCAGCCAGCGGATGGGCTTTAATTCTTCTCCAAGCGGATTGGGGGATTTATCGGGACAGAGCCGGTTGGTGACTTTTACTACAGAACCTTCCCGTTTTATCCAGGCTGCCAGCCAACTCCCGATGTACCCTCCCCCGGATACAGTGGATAAGTAGTCGAACCTGTTGAGCAGGTTGTGCGTGGCCAACGCCTGTAATACGCCCAGGTTAAACGTAGCGGAACGGATGCCACCACCAGAGAAAGCCAATGCATACAGGCCCATCTCTCTGCCCTTTTGAAAAGGGTCCTGCACTGGCGAATTATCCGTTGATGCTATGGCATCGATGGAGCCCGTTATGTACTGTTCGTGCTGGCGCCAGACGCGGTTTTTACGTATTTCCGTCAACTCCGATTTAAACACATCCTCGAAAGATAACGGCGATTGACTTTTCAGCAGGTAGTCAACGAGCTTATCGCCATCCCGCAAAAGGGTTTCTACATCCACGGCCGAATCCTCTTCCAACTGTTTCCGCCTGATGAGGACTTTAATTTCGTCAGAAGTCAGCAAGTCTTTCTGGTCCTGGTCGCTAACGTGCCACAGTTGCAGAACCCGCTGTTCATGCCCTTCGTAACTGCCCCCCCCCAGCGCCAGAACAACTTCTATGGGAATGTATTGTAACGCTGCTGCCAACTGCACCCGTTCTTCGGGGATTCTGTATAAAATAGCACTTATCGTTTTATGCCAATTAAACGGGGTAGGATAGTTTCCTTTCTCTTTCCGCAGGTCATTAATTCCATTTCCCCAGTTCTTTCGTATCCATTGGAGAAGGGCTGCGCTTAGCGTGGTGGTATACTCCACCGCTTTCGGTATGTCGACCTCCCGTTTACTGATCCACACCAGTTCTACAGCCCGTAAACTAAAACTGTCTTCTTTCGATTTTTTGCTTTCACCCGATATTACGTTCTCTTCCAGGTCGATAATACGTTTTAGAATGGCTTCAAAATCCTCAGGAAGGATGGTCAGTACACTGGTTTTTTCGCTAGCAGGTGTCTTTTTGTCGGCATCCGTTTGTGTAATTGACCCTCTTAAAAGTGATGTCTGAATCGCGGTAATGATTGAAACGGCCCGGGCCGTTAGGTCAACAATAGCGTTCATTGCTGGTTTCAGTTTTGGTTTCAGTTAGTACTTTGAGGAAAGGCTTTACTGGCTGACGTATTCGTTTGGTCTGCACTGGCGTGGCGGTGGCCCGTCTCTGATGAATTGACGGGTCAGCGCCTTCGAAAACCGATTCAGCAAACGGTCATTCGTTGCGGGCAATCGTTTCTGTTCGAGGTGGCTCAGGTTTTAGGAGATGCGAATACAAACTGGATGAACCTTGTAAAGAAACCCGCATTCAGCAGCCATGAATAGCCAAATGCACACACGGCGATCGCTTCCCCCAGGAAAGTGCCAAAAAATGGTTTTTCGAACCAGTGACGACTCAAGAGTATATCGTTGTTACCCAGCAGGATAGCTACCAGTGCAACGACCATGATGATCCCACAAGCTCTGTATATAAACTTGTACAGGCGGCTATGCTTTACAAATTCGGGAGATGTGTCTGTTTCAGGAAATCGGAAGAAGGATATGGCCGCCAGGCAGGAGAGGAATATGCCGGCAGAAATAAAGTGAAATTTACTCCTGATTGCATTGTTGGCAGTGTCCGTAATGTAGGTTACGGCGTACAGGTAATCTTCATCGTTGCATTTTGTGGCCAGATTTGTGGTTGGCAACAGAACTACAAGAAAAGCAAACACCCCGGCAATGGACGATAACCAGGCATCATACCGGGTCTTACCCTTATAAAATATCAATATTATGGCGAGCAGGCTAACCGTGACCACGAAGGCACTACTCATCCGTGTGTAGTAGTAATGACTGATTGACTCAAGGGGTTTGCTGGGGTGATGGTCGTAGAGAAACAGGCCACCCCACAAAATAAAGGGAAGTGATATGCCCAGGAGCCCTATAAAAATTTTGAGCGTATCCTGATCAGCGGTCGAAGGCTCGTTTTTATTATCAGTACTGTCAGGGGTCAGCGCAGCTTTTAAGTTCGTGTAGAGTCCCATGGGGTAAAGCGAGAGGTTGTGCAGTTCGTTGGCCCCGACCGTGATAGCCAATACCAGGAATCATAAAGTATCAGCTAAAACAGGGGATAGTCAAGGGGGAATTTCCCGTATTTCGGGATACGTGCGGACAAATACCTGATGGCATCACAACTGGCGAACCGGGTGTTATTTATGACCGGGGGCTGATGCTGTTTTACACAGTTACCTCTCTCTTCTGTTGGCCAGGCACGGGTGGTTTCGGATTCATGACCCCATCAAACGCCAGCCGCGTACGCTGGCCCAACTCATTAGTTACGCTCACCGGAATGCCCATCCCGGAATGATATACCGGCTGCATTCGTTGGGGAACTATCAATAACATCCGGATTACCCGTCCGGGCTACCGTATGACTACTCGCGTGCTGCTGCTGACGCCCCCGTTTACCCAACTCAATACCCCGTATCCGGCCACTGCCTATTTGAAAGGCTACCTGAATACCCTTTCGCTGGCCGATGGGGGTTCCGTGGTGGCGCATCAGGCAGACCTGGGCATCGAAACAATCCTGCGTCTTTTCTCCCGTCAGGGGCTGACGGCGCTGTTTACAACGGCTTCTGCGGTGAAGAAGTTGAGTGAGAACAGCCAGCGGATGCTGCGGCTCCGGGCCGATTATGCCGCGACGATTGACCCGACCATCCGGTTTTTGCAGCACCGGAATCCAACCCTCGCCCACGCTATTGCCGACCGGAGTTACCTGCCCGAAGCCGCGCGTTTTGCCGAAGTCGACGAACTGGACTGGGCTTTTGGCACGATGGGACTGCACGATAAAGCCCGGCACCTGGCGACCCTCTACCTGGAAGACATCGGCGATTTACTGGCCGAGGCCATTGATCCGCATTTTGGTTTCAGCCGGTATGCCGAACGGCTGGGCCGGTCCGCCACCCACTTCGATGAGCTGAATGATGCTCTGACCGCGCCCGATACGCTGGTTGGGCAAACGCTCCTGCACCTTTTGGACGAGAAAATGGCGCAGTACCAGCCGACGGTGGTTTGTTTGACTGTGCCTTTTCCGGGGAATTTCTATGGGGCGTTGCTGTGCGGACGGCATCTGAAACAGCACTATCCAGGCGTTCGGGTGGTGCTGGGCGGGGGCTATGCCAACACCGAACTGCGGAGCCTGCGGGAGCCGCGCCTGTTCGATTACGTGGATTTCGTGAGTCTGGACGATGGCGAAGCACCCCTGCGTTCCTTGCTGGAGCACCTGCGCGGTGCAGCGGGAAGCTGCCCGCCTGAAACGGACTTTTATGCGGGTGGATGGGCAGGTAGTGTATCAGAACGGGGCTACCGAACGGGATGTGGCCCAGCGCGAAACCGGAACCCCCGATTACGCCGATTTCCCGCTGCACGATTACCTGTCGGTGATTGAGGTGAACCCCATGCACCGGCTCTGGAGCGATGGCCGCTGGAACAAGCTCACCCTGGCCCACGGTTGCTACTGGGGCAAATGCTCGTTCTGCGACATCTCGCTCGACTATATTGCCCGCTACGAACCCCTCACCGCCGGGCTGCTCTGCGACCGGATCGAAGCCATCATGGCCCAAACGGGACAGAACGGGTTCCACTTTGTGGACGAAGCCGCTCCGCCCGCGCTCATGCGGGACCTGGCGCTGGAAATTCTGCGCCGGGGGCTGACGGTGGTCTGGTGGACGAACATCCGGTTCGAAAAAGCCTTCACGGCCGACCTGTGCCAGCTGCTCAAACTGTCGGGTTGTATTGCCGTGTCGGGTGGGCTGGAAGTGGCCTCGGACCGATTGCTGGAGCGGATGAAGAAAGGGGTGACGGTGGCGCAGGTGGCCCGCGTGGCCGATCACTTCACCACCGCCGGCATCATGGTGCATGCCTACCTGATGTACGGTTTTCCGACGCAGACCACGCAGGAAACCATCGACTCGCTGGAAATGGTGCGGCAGTTGTTTGACATTGGCGTGGTGCAGTCCGGTTTCTGGCACCGGTTTGCCATGACGGCCCACAGCCCCGTGGGGCTGCACCCGGCTGGTTTCGATGTGCAGCGCATCGGCCCCGCCGATGGCCCTTTTGCCGACAACGATCTCGACCATGCCGATCCGCTGGGTGCCGACCACGACCGGTTTGCCGAGGGCCTGCGCAAGTCGCTGTTCAATTACATGCACGGCGTTGGGCTGGAACTTCCGCTGGCCAACTGGTTCACCTTCCGGGTGCCGCCCCCACCGTGCCGCCCGATTACATTGAAGCAGCCATTGCCGATACTACCGAAGACCTGGTGCGCAGCCATGCGCTGGTGGTGTGGCCGGGTCACGCGCCCACGCTGGCGGAGGTGCAACCGCGTCGGGAACGGCGAGCGGGTGGGCGGGCCAGAGCGGTGCCCCATTCAGAACTGACCTTTGCCCGTCGGCAGGACGAATTGGTGCTGGATTTGCCTCTGCCTACAGGCCAGTGGATTATGCAGCACTGGTCCAGACTGAGCCTGCACGCGGCCGAACCACTGACCATCCAACAGGCAGGTGCCTGTTTGAGGAAGCCGGTCTGGGTAGCTTCGCTGCTTTCCGGCAAACCGATGGCTGGGCCGACTGGCGGGCGGCCGGCTTATTGGTTTTATAATCAACGACCAGTTCACGTACAACCCTAAGATTCATGACAGCTTATCTCCTGATCGTTTTAACGTGGCTGGTATTTGGCGGGATACACAGCGTTATGGCTACGAGCCGGACCAAGCACCGATTACAGTCGGCCTCACCCAGTCTGCAACGCTATTATCGGTTGCTGTATAATGGCCTTGCCCTGCTCACTTTTCTACCTGTATTGTACGCATTGCATGTGGCTCCGGCTGACTTTCCTGGTGCCTGGCATGGGTCAGCGTGGGCCGGGAGTCTGGTTATGGGAGTGGGGTTTTTGCTTGGCCTGTTTGCCCTGAGAAGCTATAACCTGGCTGAATTTATCGGCTGGCCTACCAATCAGGCTACCCAAACGGGACATCTCCGGCAGCAGGGATTACTCCGCTACGTACGACACCCATTATCTCGGCTACCATACTGGTCATCACTGGTATCGTTGTTCAATACCCCGACTGGAGACATATTCTCTTCGGCCTTTCGGCTTTTCTATACATCCGCATCGGTATTCATTTTGAAGAAAAGAAACTGGTGAGCCTGTTTGGTGATGCCTATGTGCAGTACCGACAGCGGACGCCTATGCTTGTGCCCGCTATTAAGCCAGAACGCTGACAAACACGCGGGGTTTGAGGGTAAGTTGCCCAACACTTACGGAGGATAATTGTCCTGAAAATTGCCACAAATCCTTCGTTGGTTGTCTTTTGCCGTCGGGTTACCTTATTTTTTTTCATTCGACCGCAAGTTTTGATTCCGTTTGGGGCCTACTACGTAAAGAATACAACCAGGGTGAACGAAACCGTTGATGAAACCACCAGACTCGACCAGTTACGACGGGGCAAGAACCCGCGTTTCGGTGGCTCGTGGATACCTACCAGAAGAGGGTGTTCCGAACGGCTCTGGCCATCGTTTCGTCAACCCAGGAAGCTGAAGATGTGGCGCAGGAGGTATTCATCGAGGTGTTCCGAACGGTGGGTAGTTTTCGTGGCGAGGCTAGTCTGGCCACCTGGCTGTACCGGCTGACGATGTCGAGGGCGTTAAAAAAGAGCGGGACCGCAGGCGCAAAAAACGATTTGCCTTTATGACAACCCTATTTGGCGATGATGGCAAGGCTTTCACAACCCGCCCGATTTCCAGACACCCAAACCACGCTGGAATCGAGTGAACAGACGCGCCAGATCAGCCAGGCCGTGCAGGGGCTGGCCGAGTCCGAAAATAGCGTTCGCCCTGCATTATCAGGAAGAACTGTCCTACCAGGAAATAGCGACCGTTATGGAAACATCGGTATCGGCAGTCGAATCGCTGCTTTCCGCGCCCGGCAAACGTTACGTAAAAAATTAACTCCTCTCAGGTCATGAATCAATCAACCAACGAACCCAATGAGCCGGACCGGTGGGAAACCAGTTTTCGGCAGTGGGGGCAGCGGCCCCAACCCGAACCTAGCCCGTTCTTTTACACCCGACTACAGGCGCGGCTGAACCAGTCGGTGGAGTCGGCCACATGGCTGCCCTGGTGGCTGCGCCGACCCGCCTACGCCTACTCGGCGTTGTGCATGCTGGTACTGCTCAACGTAGGAGTGGCTGCTACCGTAGCCGCTATCCCCGTCGCCGACGAGGAACAGACGGCGGTCGCCAGTGCCTTTCAGGATGATTACACCGTTGATTCTATCCTTACGCCCTATGAATGATTCACGACGCACCCGGTTACTAACGGGCATTATCATGGCACTGGTAGTCCTGAATATCGGTTTATTGGGCTGGATCTGGTTCCGCTCCCACGGACCGGCCCACCGACTACCCCGAACCGGCAACCGCACCTTTCTGGCCGATACACTCGGCTTCGATGCCCGGCAGAAACAGCAACTGGCCGACCTGCAAACCGGGTATTTCAAGCAGGTACGCCCCCGGCAGCGGGCGCTCCGGCAGGAGCGGAAAACCTATTTCCGGTTAACTGACCCGTCGTTTACGGAAGCGCAGCGACGGGAAAAAGCCCTGGCTTTCCACCAGCAGTCGGCCGACGTGGAACTCATGACGCTGGCTCACTTCGATAACGTAGCGGCCATCTGTAACCCGAAACAACGGCAGTTGCTCAACCAGTTGCTGAGTGAGTTGCCGGCCGCGCCACGGCGGGTGGTACCTTCCGAATGCCGGGGCAGGGTGGCCGGGGGAACCGGGGAAGGGGGGAGCGCAGGCAAGCCCAGGATTCCCTGAAATGATGTATACATTGTATGGTACAAGAGGGGAGGGGCGTATAGCTCCCTTTTTTTGTTGAGGGCGTTCAAACGTTCATTTTCAACTAAAATCGGCGTTTTTTCTGTCATTCCGACCGTAAGGAGGAGTGACAGAAAAACGTCACAATCCCTACAGTAAAAAAAGCTGATACAGGATACAAAAACTTTTTTTCACACCGAGCGCAAGTTTCTGTCACGCATAGGGCCTAAGTATATGAAAGGTGTTTGACAGGGTGTCGGTCGGGTCTGTATCAATGGAATAGCCAACGCCCTCTACGACGGTGTTTTTGACCAGGCGGTTCCGGATGAGCAGGGGTACACCTGGTATGAAGTAGTCTGATAGCGTTAAGTCGTTGCCCAATAAATAATCTTGAACAGTAAACAACAAATCGAACCAGTAAACACAAAAACAACCATGAAAAAGACACTCATTGCCCTCGCTGTTGCCTCGCTTTTCTACGTTTCCGACGCTATGGCACAAACGGCCACCAAGACGGGTAAACGGGCCAGAATGCAACAGGATAGCACAAATCAGCGGGGAGGCCGGGGTGGGGCAAACTTCCGCGAGATGGAACAGCTGACCGCCAAAGACCTGCCCGCTTCCACCACATCATTCATCAAGAGCAAGTACCCAAATGCCGAGATGAAGCGCATTGCCAAAAGCAAAGACGACAAGTTTTATGTCATGCTCACCGAAACGGATAAGCCCCGGCATATGCTGATTGCCGATAGCAAAGGCACGATTATCAAAGACCGCGAAATGCCCGCCCGCAAAGGCGGCCGCGGTGGTAAGCAGCAACGGTAAAACCAGTACACGGGGGTTGACGGGTTTAGTAACAACCGGTCAACCCCTGATACTCATTAACCAAACCATCCCTCCCCCTATGAGAACCCCGAAAATATACATGCTATGCGTGCTGCTGTTGCTGGCCGCTACGGTTGGCTATAGCCAGTCGCTGAGCGGCACCGTGGTCGACACCAAAGGAGAAACCCTCATTGGTGTCACTGTCCGGCTTACAGCTGTGCCTGATAGTAGCCGTCAGCGGGGGGTAGTAACGGATGTTGACGGGCGATTTCTGTTCGAAAACCTGTCTGTAGGTGCGTACCGGCTCCAGGTTTCCTACGTGGGTTTTGCCCCGAAATCGCAGACGGTACGGGTCGACACGGGCGACGTGAGGCCCCTGCGGATCGTACTGGGTGAATCGTCCCGGCAACTCAATGAGGTGGTAGTGAAGGGGAAGATTGTGAGCGCCGAACAGAAGGGCGATACGCTTCAGTTGAACGCGGATGCCTATAAAGTAAACCGCGATGCGCAGGCCGAAGACCTGCTCAAAAAGATGCCGGGTATCGACATGAGTGGGGGCGACATAAAAGTGCAGGGCGAAACCGTCCGGGAAGTGCTGGTCGATGGCAAACCATTCTTCGGTGACGACCCGACCATCGCCCTGAAAAATCTGCCCGCCGAAGTAATCGCCAAAATTGAAATTTTCGACCGCCAGAGCGATCAGTCGCAGTTTACGGGCGTAAACGACGGAAATACCACCAAAACCATTAACATTATAACCCGGCCCGATAAGCGAAACGGGCAGTTTGGCCGGGTGTATGGCGGAGTGGGCACCAACGGGACGATGCCGCGGGGGCCAGCGTGAATATCTTCAACGGCGACCAGCGGATTTCCATCATCGGGCAGAGCAACGACATCAACCAGCAGAATTTTTCGAGCCAGGATTTACTCGGGGTGCAAAGCAGCGGGGGCAATGGCGGTGGCGGTCGGGGAGGAGGTGGCCGACGTGGGGGTGGTCGGGGTGGCTCAGGCGGAGGGGGCGGTGGTGCTACCGATAATTTCCTGATCGGCCAGCAAAACGGTATCAACACGACCAACGCACTGGGTATCAATTACTCCGACAAATGGGGCGAAAAACTCACCGTGCGTGGCTCGTATTTCATGAACCAGACCCGGAACCGGAGCGAACAATCCTTGTTGCGGAATTACTACCAGACAATCAACGATTTAACCCAAGCCTACGGCGAACAGTCCACGAGCAGCAGCAACAACATCAACCACCGGCTCAATTTCCGGCTCGACTACGCCTTCGATAAAAATAACTCGCTGCTGATTACGCCCCGCCTGAGTTTCCAGACCAATAATGCTAACACGTTTACCAACAGCAACACGCAGCTTGGTGACGGGTTGCTGAATCAGTCGGCCAACACCTACACGGCCCGCAATCAGGGCTATACGTTCAATAATACTCTGCTGTTCCGGCATCGGTTCGAGACGCGGGGCCGCACGATGTCGCTCAATATCGGAACGACCCTCAACGATAAAACGGGATTGAGCACCCTGTCGTCGCTCAATGAATTCTATCAGGCCGATACGACCCGGCAGGTCATCGACCAGCGCACCAACACGGCATCGGACGGGTACCAGTTTTCGGCAGGGCTAAACTACACCGAACCGCTGGGTAAGGGCATCCTGCAGTTGTCGTACAATGCCGGGCTGAACCACAGCAACTCCGACCGGCTCACGTACCGGCTCAATCCACTCTCGGACCAGTACGACAAACTGGACTCCCTGCTCAGTAACCGCTTCGACAACGACTACCTGACGCAGCGGGCGGGCGTGGGCTACAACCTGTCCAATAAAAAAGTCAGGCTGTCGGCACAACTGAATCTGCAACGGGCCAATTTGCAGAGCGACCAGCTTTTTCCCCGCGTGGGGCAGGTAAACCGGGCGTTTACGAACCTGCTGCCAACCGTTTTTGCCGACTACCGGTTTACGGAGGATTTACGGCTGCGGTTCACCTACCGCACCAGCACGGATGCGCCCGGTATCACCCAGTTGCAGAACGTGCTCAACAACACCAACCCCTTGCAGCAAACCATCGGCAACCCCGACCTCAAACAAAGCTACAGCCACGCCATAACGGCCCGATTGACCAAAACATCCGTCCAGAAAGCCAACAGTCTGGTGGCGTTGCTGAGCCTGAATTATACGCAGGACCCCATTGGTTCGTCGCTGTACATTGCCGAACAGGCGGGCATCGTGCCGGGCGTTACCTCCTCGGCGGGAACACCAATTTTTCTGCAACAGGGGACGCAGTTGACCCGATCCATCAACACCGGCCCATCCATGAACTCGCGGGCGTTCGTGTCGTTCGGTAGTCCGCTGACGTTCATGAAAAGCAACCTGAACCTGAATACGTCGGTGACGCACAACCAGACCCCCAGCCTCATTAACGGTCTGGTGAACAACTCCAATGCGTACGGGGTGAGCCAGGGTGTGGTACTGAGCAGTAATATCAGCGAGAAAATCGACTTCACGCTGTCGTATAATTATGGCTACAACAAGGTCATGAATACGCTGCAACCCCAACTGAATACGTCCTACAACACCCAGACAACCGGCGCTAATGTGGTCTGGAATGCCTGGAAAGGGCTGGTGGTCCGGTCGGATGTGAATTACCAGCGATACGCGGGTTTATCGAGTGGCTTCAATCAGCAGTTTACGCTCTGGAACGCCAGCCTGGCCCAGCGATTCCTCAAAAATCAGAACGGCGAGTTGAAAGTGTCGGTGTTCGATTTGCTGAATCAGAATACCAGCGTAAGCCGGTCGTTTCGGAAACCTACCTGGAGGACAATCGCTCGCTGGTGCTGAAGCAGTATTTCATGCTGACCTTTACCTACAACCTGCGTCAGTTTAAATCGTAGCGGAGCGAAGCCCGGCAACCATTTCTAACAGCCACTGCATTTTGCGCGTTATACCTACGAATACCTTCCGATTATTCGTACACGTAACAGGCACTCAACTATGGCTTCTACTGACTACCAACCCATTGGCAACTACGGCCTCATCGGGAATTTACACACCGTTGCGCTGGTATCCATGCAGGGGTCGATTGACTTTATGTGCTTCACCCGCTTCGATTCGCCCACCATCTTTGCCTCTATCCTGGATGCGAACAAAGGCGGATTTTTCGACATAAAACCGCAGCTGAAGGATGTCGACTACAAGCAGATGTATCTGCCCGACACGGCGGTGTTGCTTACCCGTTCGCTGGCAGAAGAGGGCGTGGCCGAAATAACCGACTTTATGCCGGTGAAAACTACGGAGGCCAACTGTGCCCTGGTACGCAGCGTGGTGGTAACGCGGGGTGAAATCCCCTTTCGGATGCGTTGCCAGCCCCGCTTCGATTATGCCCGCGCCGAACACCGCGTTGATGGCACCAAACACGAGATAACATTCACCAGTAAGTCCGATCCCGTCCTGTCGTTTCGGCTCATCAGCGATGTGCCGATGGTTATCGACGGAAACGATGTGTACG